>OOHK01000001.1 GCA_900315845.1 Candidatus Avelusimicrobium luingense | reverse complement strand
GGATGCACCGGGTAACCAATGCGATAAATTAAATAAAGATTATCCGCCGTGCAACCAACTGATTGCCCGTGCGGATTATACCGCTACGGAAGAAAGTTGCAACCCGCCCATTCCTTGTCCGGGGGCTAGTGAACAATCCTGCGGTTGTAATAATTCAGGTACGCAAACACGTACTTGTGATACGGCAACCGGTCAATGGAGCGCTTGGAGTGCTTGTCAAGGGGTTCATTGCGAATGCGCTCCGGAAGGTGGTTATACAAATACGAGATCTTGCGGATGTAACAACTCAGGTACACAAACACGTACTTGCGACACCAACACCGGAACTTGGGGTGCTTGGGGTTCTTGTACGGTGGCGGATTGCGCATGTACTAGTGGACAGCAACAAAGTAGAGACTGTAACCAATGCGGTAGCCAAACGCGTACTTGTTCCAATGGTTTTTGGGGTGATTACGGTTCTTGTACGGCAACAAACACCCTCCTTGAGGGAGATAGTTGCTCTGATAATGGTTTAGCCGGTACAAGAGTTAAAACCTGTCAGGGAAACGGTTACTGGAGCACCAGTTGGACATGCCGGTGTAATCCGGGAGCAACCACAACGGAAACCGGTTCTTGCCCTAGTGGATATGCCGGTACAAAAACCCGAACTTGTACATGTACCAATTCGTATGACAGATCGTGCGGCAATTGGGATACTTCGGGATGTGTGGAAATAGAATGTACGGCGAATGCAACGGAATCTTGTACCCCGTCAGGAAGCGGCTATTCGTCCGGCTGTGGTACTCGGACGCATTATTGTAATACGTCTACTCACAAATGGAAAACGGGGAGTGAGGCTTATTCTTCATGTTCAGCAACGAGTTCCTGCTGCGGAACTAATCCGAGTGGAAGCGACTGTACATGTACTAATGGGTATCACGGTGTCACAAGTTATGCTTGCACCAGCCCCAATTATCAGTATGTCTATCAGGGTTGTACGTCGTGTACGGCTTCCAATCCGGGGTGTGCCACAAGGCCTGCAAATGGAGATTGGTGTTGCTATGAATACAGTAATACCAGTTATTATTGCATGAATTCTGTATCTAATAATATTACGGAGAATCATACGATAAAGTTGGATCATATAGATCCGGGGTATTCATTTAACGACACCGGAAAACGATATTCGTTCTTCTATGCGGGACTGCCCGGTTCCAACCCATGCCCGGAGGGTTCTTATCCGGTATATACTTGTGCCGTTGGTGGGCACTACAGAAATTGTACATGCGGTAATTGTACTTGTACACGCGGATAAAACTTCTGTTAAAAACAAAACAGGCCGGAGCAAACGCTCCGGCCTGTTCTATATTATCCAATTTGTATTTATTTGGCAGGGGAAGTAATCAGCCGCAGTACTGTACGGAAAGAGGCTTCCATGACATCAACATCCGCATATTCAAGCAGCGTGCCGGGATGATAATATCCGGTAAACAGTCCGGCGGCAGGCAAGCCTTTAACGGCTAATCGGGCCGCGTCGGTTGTTTGACGTGCGGCTGCTAAAAGAGGGGTCACTTCTTCGGCCTTCATAGCCGTTTGGGCACGGGTGAGCGTTTTTTCGGGCAAGGCATTTTTGACATTGGTATCTTGGCTGACAAACGTGAGCGCAAAATTCTTCCCTTTATAGTTCATGCTTTTTACCGTATTAAACGCTTGGGTTACTTCTTGCGTAAGTGTTTGCAATTCTGCTTCGGAAAATGCACGGATAATACCGGTTACTTCGCTGCGGTTACCTTGGGTGGAGATGTTATCCACGTAAATAAATCCGTTTTTGTTGGCGGTTGTTTCCGGGCGTTTATGGCGCGGGAGCAACGTGTGAAAATCGGACGCCATTAAAATGTTATCCGCAAACGGCGAATGAATAGCCGTAGATAATTGCGGGGTACGGTCTCCTTCAAAAACGGCTTTGAACTGTTTGCCGCTAAAGGTTTCGCTAACTAACTGCCCTAATTCGCCCGCATCTAACGTATAGACATAATCGGCGGGGATTTGCGCGGCATCTAACTGGGCAATCCCTTTGCCGGAATAACTGTCCGGTGTGAATACGAAATATAACGTACCATGAGGTAATTGCGAATGATCGTATAAGTATTGTACGGCGGTAAGCAGTATGGCGGCACCGGCTTTGTCATCCGCGCCCAATAATGTATCGCCGGACGCTGTGATAATTTCGTGGCCGTTTGCACGCAACAGTTGGGGGGCATTGTACGTATTAAGAACGAGTTTTTTGTCTGCATGGATGACAATCTCTCCCCCTTTATACGTATGCGTTTGCGGTTGGACATTTTGGGCACTTACGGACGGCGTTGTATCCAAATGGGCAAAAAATGCAACCGTGGGATAGTTGGCGGCGTTGCCCGGTACTTGAGCGGTGACGATTCCCGATTTATCTACTTTTACTTGCACCGCGCCGTTTTTCTTCAGTTCTTTCGCCAATTGCTTGGCCAATTTGAGTTGCCCCGGCGTGCTGGGGACTTTGTCCGTCAATTGGCTTTGCGTATTGATTTTGGCGTAGTCTGTCAAACGGGAAGCCAATTGTTTTTTGACAGGGGCTTTTTCATAACGCGACAAGACTTTCCAATCGGTTTCTTGTCCGATAGCCATAAGCGGCAAACATACAACAATCAGTGCTGTTAATAAGGTGCGTTTCATTAGTTTAAGTCCTCTAGAGAAGCGGTTACTTGTGCAAGTGCTAATTGGGCGGCGGCCAATTCGTCTTTTGTCTTTTGAATTTGTTCCGCCGGAGCGTGTTTAATAAAATTCTCTTGCGATAAACGCGCCTCGCGCGAGGCAATATTGGCTTTGGCTTGCGCTAACTCTTTTTCCAAGCGTTTGCGTTCTTTATCAAAGTCAATTAAGCCGGTAAGCGGTACATAGACCGTCAAGTTTTCAAATACCGCGGTAGCCGTTTGTTGCGGTTTGGCGGCATTGACTTCAATGGTTAAATTCTCAATTTTTGCCATTAACTTGATATAGGCGGCATAGTCGCGCACGATCGTTAAATCGTTTCCGTCTTTAGCCGAGATAACGGCAGAAATTTTAAGGCCCGGCGGCACGTTAAATTGACTGCGAATCGTGCGAATTACACGCGTTACCCCTTGGATAACGTCCATTTTTTGCACGGCATCCGGGTGGCAAAGCGTGGCCTCAAATTGCGGGTAGGTTTGGTTGAGTAAAAATTCTTCTTTTTCTCCCACATACGGCCGCAAAGACGCCGCAATTTCTTCCGTTACAAACGGAATAAGCGGGTGCAACGCTTTCAATGTACCGTACAAAATGTTCACGCACAAAGCCATAACGTGTTCTTTTTCTTGCGTCTGGAAACGTTGTTTGGCCAGTTCAATATACCAATCGCAGAAATCACCCCACAAGAAGTGATAAAGCGTATTGGCGGTCAAAGCCAAGTTGTATTTTTCAATACCTTCGCGCGCCGTTTTAACGGCATTGGTAAAGCGATCTATAATCCACTTGTCGGCCAGTTCGGTGACGTTTTTAGGCATGGCAAGCGGGCCGTTGATCCCTTCCATATTCATTAAGATAAAGCGCGAAGCATTGTAGAGTTTATTGCAGAAATTACGCGCACCGGTAATACTTTCTTCGGCGTACGGAATATCTTTACTCGGCACCGCTTGCATTAAGAGCGAAAAGCGTACGGCGTCGGTACCGTATTTGGCGGTCATATCCAACGGATCAATGACGTTGCCTTTAGACTTACTCATTTTCTGTCCGCTTTTATCGCGTACGATACCGTTCAAATATACGTCCTTAAACGGTAATTTCCCGGTAAAATCAAGCCCGGTCATTACCATACGCGCTACCCACAGGTACAAAATTTCATATCCCGTTACCATGACAGAAGTGGGGTAAAAATGTTCCATATCCGTTGTCTTTTCCGGCCAACCGAAAACGGACATCGGCCATAATGCGGACGAAAACCACGTGTCTAACACGTCGGGATCTTGCACTAAATCGTGCCCGCCGCAATGCGGACATTTCTCCGGTTTGTCAAACGACACAATCGGTTTGGCTCCGTCTTCAAAAGAAACTTTCGTGAGTTGTTCGCGGCCTTGTTGGTCGGTGGCGAAAGTGAGTCCTTTTTCGCTACAATGGCGGCAGTACCAAACGGGGATACGGTGCCCCCACCAAATTTGGCGCGAAATGCACCAATCTTGTATGTTTTTAAGCCAATTCAAAAACGGATTTTTCCAGTTGGCCGGGTGAAAGGCGAGTTTGCCCGTTTCGGCGGCTTTGATAGCCGGCGCGGCGAGTTGGTCCATTTTGACAAACCATTGTTCGCTCATAAACGGCTCAATCGTGCTGTGGCAGCGGTAGCAAGTGGAAACATTATTTGTATATTTTTCTTCTTTGACAAGCAGCCCCGCGGCGTCTAAATCTTTGACGGTTTCTTTGCGGCAGACATCTCGGTCCATGCCCAAGTATTTTTCGGGGCAGTTGATCATCTTTCCTTTATCGTTAATAACGGTCATAATGGGCAAGTTGTGGCGTTTGCCGACTTCATAGTCGGTCGCGTCGTGCGCCGGAGTGATTTTAAGTGCCCCCGTACCAAATTCCATTTCTACAGCTTCGTCGGCAATTATCGGAATAGCGCGGTTAGCCAAGGGAATAATCACTTTTTTACCAATCATTTTCGCAAAGCGTTTGTCTTTGGGGTTGACGGCAATCGCGGCGTCTGCGTAAATGGTTTCGGGCCGGGTGGTGGCAATAACAATGCCGTCCGAGCCATCCTCTCCTTTATAGCGTAAGTGCCAAAGTTTTCCGGCGTGCTGTTCGTGTTCTACTTCAATATCGGACAGTGCAGTAGAGCAGCGCACGCACCAGTTGATAAGGCGTTTGCCGCGGTAGATATATTTTTTATCCCACCATTGTTTGAAACATTCATAAACGGCTTTGGCACGTTTTTCGTCCATCGTAAAACGAATATCGCTTAAATCAAGCGCCCAGCCCATTTTGCGAAATTGGGTGTAAATAGCGTTACCGCATTCGTTGTACCATTCCCAAACGGTTTTGACAAATTCTTCGCGGCCCAGATCGTGGCGCGATTTATGTTGTTCTTTGGAAAGTTTTTTTTCAATGACGTTTTGGGTGGCAATACCGCCGTGGTCGGTGCCGGGCACCCAGTAGGCATCTTCACCAAACATGCGGTGCGCGCGGATGAGCACATCTTGTAACGTGTTGGTGGACGCATGGCCCATGTGTAAAGCCCCGGTAATATTGGGTGGGGGGATAACAATAACAAACGGTTTTTTGGTTTTATCGGCCTTGGCGGCGAATAGTTTTGCTTTTTGCCATTTTTCGGCGAGTTTTTGTTCTACTTCCTGCGGTTCATACGCTTTGGGTAACATAATTTTTTCCTCGGTTTTTGAAATTGCGTGATGTGACTTCACGCGTAACCTATATATATTTTACTAAATCTTGCGCGGCGGGAAAATTTATGTAAAAATATATTAAAGAGGTGCTTTATGACAAAAATAGGAATTATTTGTGCATTATCCCAAGAAAGCGAGCAACTGGTTTCCCGTTTGCAGACACACCGGGCCGTTAAAATCGGACCGTTTAAATTTATAAAAGGTCAGTTAAACGAATGCGAAATTGTTATATCGCAGTGTGGTATGGGCAAAGTCAATGCGGCTATCGGTACACTGGAGATGATTAAAAATTTTGCCCCCGATTATATTATCAATTCCGGGGTGGCGGGGGGACTTAACTCCGCGCTCAACACGTTAGACAGCGTGATCGGTACGCAATATGTATATCACGATATGTGGTGCGGCGAAGGTAACGAGTACGGGCAAGTGCAAGATTTGCCGACTTATTTCTCGGCTTCACCGGTTTTGTTATCTGTGGCAGAGCGCGCCTATGAAAAAACACCGCATGCCGTGCATACGGGGCTTATCTGTACGGGCGACCAATTTGTATCCGGGGCTGAACCGGTTGCAAAAATTTTGAAACATTTTCCGCAAGCACTCGCCTGTGATATGGAATCAACTGCGATTGCCCAAGTGTGTTATCGTTATGATGTTCCGTTCTTATGTATGCGTCTGATTAGTGATGTGGCGGGAAAACACGAAACTAACCAAACGCAATATGATAATTTTTGGCAGACCATGGCTCATACGGGTTTTGAACGGACGTGGGCCTTATTGTTAGCGTTAACGGAGGAATTTGCGAATGAATAAAATTCCCAGTTTTGAAGTGGACCACGAAAAATTAAACCCGGGTATTTATGTGGCCCGGCGCGACCAAATGGGGCCCAAAGTGGTAACTACTTTTGACGTACGCTTAAAAGCCCCGTACCGCCAAACCCCGCTTACTCCGGCCATTATTCATACGCTGGAGCATTTAGGTGCGGTATATTTGCGCGAACATTCTTCGTGGGCTGATAAAGTATTGTATTGGGGGCCGATGGGTTGCCAAACCGGATTTGATTTACTGATTGCCGGAACATGGGAAGCCGCGGATGCGGTTTCGTTACTGTGCGAAGCATTTTTATTTATCGCTAATTTTGAGGGAGAAATCCCCGGGGCTAAATACGCATGGGAATGCGGCAATTACCGCTTGCATGATTTAGACGGAGCCAAACGCGAAGCGCGTGCTTTTGCCGAAGTGCTGGCTAATTGGACACCGCAAGACAGCGTGTATCCGCGCCGGGCTAATTGATTTTACAACTATGAATCAGCCGCAGTCGGAGATTATTGAGCCGGAAATTATTGATGAAACGGGCCAAGTGATTTCGCCCACTGCTCCAAAAGACCACGCCCGTGTGCAAGGTGATAACGGCGGACTTTTGGGGGGACTGTTAGTCCTGACCGTAGGTTTTTTGGCGACGGTGGCAGTAATACTTTTTAGCGTATGTATTTTAGTACCGCTGATGCTTTTAGGGCGGTTGTTTGGTTTTCTTTTCGGTTCATCCCGACGGTAAATTTTTCAAGCCGGTTATAATTTGCTATAATAAAAAGGTAGTTTTAATCACTCCGATTTTGGAGAGGTGGCCGAGTGGTTGAAGGCACAGTCCTGGAAAGACTGCATACGGGAAACCGTATCGAGAGTTCGAATCTCTCCCTCTCCGTATGAATTAAAAAAGCACCCGAAAGGGTGTTTTTTTAATTCATAAAGAGAGAGTGAAAGCGACACCAACTGCTTGGTGTCGCGTAGAGATTCGAAAGGCGCAGCGATGTACGAGTTTTGCCATTAGGCAAAGGCGAGTACCGCGAGCCGGGGTCGCGAGAGCGTAGCGTCAGCGAAGCGACTTGTGACCGAATCTCTCTGTAAAAATTTAGTATCATTTATCA
Organism: Candidatus Avelusimicrobium luingense; assembly: GCA_900315845.1. GTDB lineage: Bacteria > Elusimicrobiota > Elusimicrobia > Elusimicrobiales > Elusimicrobiaceae > Avelusimicrobium > Avelusimicrobium luingense. Next base: position 287,445 of record OOHK01000001.1, on the reverse strand, counting down.
ATATTCTTTCTGTGTTACATTTTGTTAAATATATAAAAGGAATAACCCTATGAAAAATAATTTCTCTCATCCCGCAAACGGTTTTACGTTAATTGAATTGTTAGTGGTTGTTTTGATTATCGGTATTTTAGCGTCGGTAGCCTTGCCGCAATACACAAAAGCGGTGGAAAAGAGCCGTGCCACGCAAGCCCTTACCTTGCTCAAAAGTGTGTATCAGGCTCAGTTGGCTTATAAAATGGCTAATGGCGCGTTCGCTTCTTCTTTTGATGAATTGGATATTGATGTGCCGTGGACAGGCACAACCAAATGGGCCTCCGATGTTACAGGGGAAGTGCGTTCGAATGGGGATTGGTCATTACAAATGCATCAAGGGCAAGATAACGTAAATCTTTTGATGGGCCGAATTAGCGGGAAATATAAAGGAGCCGGGTTTTTCATTCTCCCTTCCCAAACGCTGGGCAACGGTCAAACGACACAAACAGATGTTTTTTACTGCGGCGAAAGAACAAGTGCCGGGATAGTCTTTTCAGGGGCGGCAGGTTCGTATTGCACAAAAGTGATGCAAGCCCCCTATGATAGAAGTTCGGGATCTGCGCGCTACTATTTATTACCGTATTAAAAAAACAGTTCCGCCAGCCAGAACGATAAAATCATACCGATAGAATAACTTGTTACGTTCATGGTGATGGCAAGCATAAAGGCATCTTTTAAGGCAAGTTTGCGGATGTTCATCAGCCGGATAATCAGCATTTCGGCTACTACATAAAATATCCATAAAAACGCCGTATCTGACGCATACCACGCTAGCAATATCCACGATACTGCCATCGTTACTACATTGGCTACGGCTACACTCCACAAAATCGTAAAACTTTTTTGCGTGTACATCAAATACGCCGCCGCGGCGATGAGTTCTAACAGTAAAACTAAAAATAAAGAGAATAAGGCATCGGCTCTGGCCCAAGCGCCTAAATCGGGTGTAACATTGGAAGGTTCTACCGTCAGTTTATCTTTATCTACATATACGTTATAACGTGCGCGTAATTTGTGCGCGGCGGGGAAGATATTACTTTCCCGTTTTGTTCCGTCGGTAAATGCGATGACTAATTTTTGGAAATCACTATATTCGTACGCTACTGAAAAACAATTCCCTGCTTTGCAATATAATTTTTGCAAGCCATAATGTCCCAGCGGTTTGCTCTCTAAACATTGGTTATCCGTACATTGAATTTGTTCACTGAGTAACGGATCGATAAGTGGTTTATTTTGCGTATTGTAAATAAACGAAAATTCCATTTCCGGTTTGGGTGATACATCCGCCCAGGCGATTAACGGAAGAAACAGCAGAAGGGATAAAAATAATTTTTTCATTGTAAAGCGTCCTTTTTTTGTATTATAACATTATAAGAGAAAAGGGGGAAACAAAATGTTACTGACAAAAACTCAACTTGAAAAATATGCCCAAGTAATGATTTGGGCCTTAAAGACCGCGCGTCGCAACGGAAAATATAAACCTTACGACGTAGTTTTGCTCCGCACCGATATCGCCGCGATGCCGCTTGCCCAAGAAATTTATAACCAACTATTGGCGCAACGCCTGCAGCCGGTGTTGCGTTTTAATACGCCTGAAAATATGGCGAAAAATTTTTATATGACGGCTGATAAAAAACAACTGTCATTTATTGCTCCCGGTGAAAAAGAATTTCAAAGCGGTATTAACGGACTCATTTCATTGCGTGCACCGGAAGATTTGACGTATTTGAAACAAGTAGAACCTTCCCGCATTGCGCAAACAGCCGTAGCGCATAAACCCTTGCGCGAAATTTTAGACGTGCGCGAACAAAAGGGGCAATTTTCGTGGACGTTGTGCAATTACCCGACGGAAGAACTCGCCAAACGCGCCGGACTTTCCGCCAAAGAATATGCTAACCAAGTGGCGCGCGCGTGTTTCTTAAATGAAAAAGATCCGGTCAAAAAATGGGCGGAAGTAACGAAACAAATTACCGAAATCGGATTGTGGCTTTCGTCTCTTCCGATAGAAACACTGCACATTGAATCGGCCCACATGGACTTTGAAGTGTTAGTGGGCGAAAAACGTAAATTTATTGCCGGTGGCGGGTGCAACGTGCCGTCGTTTGAAATTTTCACCTCACCCGATTGGCGCGGTACAAAAGGTGTATATTTTGCCGATTTGTCGTCGTATCGCAGCGGTAATTACGTGAAAGGCGTACGGTTGGAATTTAAGAAAGGGCGCGTTATTAAAGCCGATGCCGAAAAAGGCGGCGACTTTGTGCGCAAGATGCTAGCCATGGACCGCGGCGCCAGCCAAATCGGCGAGTTTTCGCTTACTGATCGTCGTTTCTCTAAAATCACTAAATTTATGGCGGATATCTTGTACGATGAAAACTTCGGCGGGAAATACGGTAACTGCCACGTGGCCGTCGGCGCCAGTTACGCCGATACTTACACCGGGCCGCAAAGCGATATGACTAAAGAATTCAAAAAGAAACTCGGCTTTAACGATTCGTCATTACATTGGGATTTAATCAATACCGAAGACAAACGCGTTACCGCTAAACTCAAAAACGGTACCACGGTAACCGTGTACGAAAAAGGCGAGTTTAGTTATTGATAGTCATTTCGGATAAATAAAAATCCCCGCTCCAACGAGCGGGGATTTTTTCTTCAAACCAAATACTTAAATCTCTTTATGCAGAACTTTTAACGTGGCTTTTTCTTTAGCCACCGGCAAACACTCTTGCACGCGGTAGTGTTGATTGCGCGTTAATTGTTTCAAATCTTCAATATCTTTTTCAGAAAGGACTTCAGTGTCGTAGGTGGTGCGGAACTCATATTCAAGCCCGCTTTGGCGGATAAGTTCCATGGATTGCAAGATAATTTCCGGATTGGTCATGATACCGGTGATTTGGCTGTATTTTTCTAGCGGGGCTTTTAAGTCCATGGCGATATAATCAACCAGCCCGCCGTCAATTAACTGATGAATCATAGCCGGGCGCGAGCCGTTGGTATCTAACTTGATTTTATAGCCCAGTTTTTTAACTTCGGCCATAAACTCGGGCAAGTCGTCAAATAGGGTAGGTTCCCCGCCGGAAACAACAACGCCCTCCAAGGTTCCTTGGCGGCGTTGTAAAAAGGACATAATTTCTTCGTGGGGGACGGTTTCGGTAAATAAATGCGGATATACTAATTCCGGATTGTGGCAATAGCGGCAACGAAAATTACATCCTTGTGTAAATACTACTGCCGCCGGCCGGCCCGGAAAATCAATCAGCGTAAATTTGATAAGTCCGCCAAATTTCACCTTGCCGTGCCCCCTGAAAAAACTTATTTATCGCTGGCGCAATCGCAACCGCAAGAGCAGTTGCAGTTGTTGACGTTCATGTTTTTGCGCATACCGAATTCTTCTTTTTTACCTTTGTTCCAGTTTTGTACCGGGCGCAGGTAGCCTACTACGCGGGAGTACACTTCACATTTGGAACCGTGAACGTCGTTCATTTCTTTTTTAAGTTCGGAAATCTTGTTTTCTACTGCTTGTTTTTCTTGTGCGGTCATACTAATTCTCCTTATTGTATTTATCCGGTCTTGCCGGGTGAAACGGGCCCGTGATTACCCGTTTCATTATTATGTATTTTTAGAGTTGCGGGTGCAACTGCTTTTTTAGATTACAACTAACCCAAAAAAGGTATGTTATTTGCTGTAAAGTTGTTCTTCCAGCATTTTCACCTTACGGTCTAACTCCTGCATACGTTCGGCTTTACACTTGGGGCATTCAAAATGTTCGCCTTCAATGTAGCCGCACTTGGGGCAGACGCTAAACGTAGGTGTGATGGAGAAGTACGGCAACGTATATTTTTCACATACGGTGCGGATGAACTTCTTCATTGCTTCCAAATCTTTGATGCGCTCACCGGTAAAGATATGTTGTACCGTTCCGCCGGTGTATTTGGATTGGATGGTGCTTTGCAAGTCCAACATTTCAAATACGTCGTCGGTATAGTTAACCGGCAGTTGCGAAGAGTTGGTATAGAAAGGTTGGTGACCTTGTTTATACATTTCTTCGTTAGCGCAGATGATATCCGGGTAACGTTCCTTATCTAATTTAGCCAAGCGGTACGAAGTCCCTTCGGCCGGGGTGGCTTCCAGGTTGTAGTTGTTACCGGTTTCTTCTTGAAATTTAACTAATGTCTCACGCATAAACGTAAGCACTTTTTCGGCAAATTTGCGGCCTTTTTCCGAGCCGATATCTTCGCCGATTAAATTGAGGGATGCTTCGTTTAAGCCCACCAGACCGATCGTGGAGAAGTGGTTTTTCCAATACTCGTTAAAGCGTTGGCGTACCGAGCGCAAATAGAAACTCATATACGGATATAAGTTTCCGCGCGTGAAGCGTTCAATGACTTTGCGTTTGATTTCCAAACTCGTCTTGGCCACTTCCATGCGGTCTTTTAAGTTGGCAAAAAATTCTTCTTCGTTTTTGGATAAATATCCTAAGCGCGGTAAGTTAATAGTTACTACGCCGATAGAACCCGTTAACGGAGCCGAGCCGAAAAGTCCGCCGCCGCGTTTTCTCAATTCGCGGTTGTCAATGCGCAAACGGCAGCACATGGAACGTGCATCTTCGGGGTTCATATCCGAATTGATGAAGTTGGCGAAGTACGGGATACCGTATTTTGCAGTCATTTCCCACAGCGGAGAAAGTTTGGGGTTATCCCAATCAAAATCACGCGTAATATTATAAGTAGGAATCGGGAACGTGAACACGCGGCCTTTGGCATCGCCCGCGAGCATTACTTCGCAGAAGGCGCGGTTGAGCATGTCCATTTCGTTTTGGAATTCGCCGTAGGTTTTGTCTTGCAATTTTCCGCCGATGATAACCGGTTGGTCCTTATAATAAGAAGGAACGGTTAAATCTAACGTCAAGTTGGTAAACGGCGTTTGGAAACCGACGCGGGTCGGCACGTTGACGTTAAATAAAAATTCTTGAAGGGCTTGTTTTACTTCGTCATACGTAAGTTTATCGTAATAGATAAACGGAGCCAATAAGGTGTCAAAGTTGCTAAATGCTTGCGCACCGGCCGATTCACCTTGCAACGTGTAGAAGAAATTGACTACTTGGCCTAACGCAGTGCGTAAGTGTTTGGCGGGTTTGCTTTCGGCTTTTCCGACGACACCGGTAAAACCGCTTAACAATAAATCTTGCAAATCCCAACCGACGCAGTAAGCACCGAGAAGTCCCAAATCGTGCAAGTGGAAATCCCCTTCCGAGTGCATCCGTTTTACATTGGCCGGATAAATTTTATTTAACCAATATACTTTGCTGATTTCCGAAGAAATGTAGTTGTTTAAGCCTTGGAGCGAATAGCCCATGTTGCTGTTTTCGTTGACTTGCCAGTCAATTTGTTGCAAGTATTGGTCCACTAAATCTACGTTAAATTTGGACGAAATTTCACGCATGCGGGCGTGTTGGTCGCGGTACAAGATGTAAGCCTTGGCTGTTTTGTGGTGGTTAGAAGTAAGTAACACATCTTCAACGATATCTTGTACGTTTTCTACGTTGGGGATCTTATCCGAATAAAGTTGTTGGATAATGTTAATGACGCGAATCGTTAACTTTTTAGCAGTTTCTTCATCAAATTCGCCGGTTGCTTCTGCTGCTTTGGCGATAGCTTTTGTAATTTTGCGCGAATCAAAGGGCTGAACAGAACCGTCACGCTTGACGATTTGAGTAATAACTTCCGAGTTTTCCATAAATGTCTTCCTAGGTAAAAATGTCCGCGGATAAGTCGCGGCTCTTAAGATTTTGACAAAAACAAACAAAAAATGCAAATTACGACGATAGAATAATTTGTGACAACTGTATAAAAAAGTTATTTCCGTCGGGAAAAAATTATTTTTTATGTGCCAACTCTTTTTTTTGCTGTTTTTTGCTTATTAGTAATTATTACTAATAAAGAAATGTTTGTCAATATAATTTAGTATTTTAGCGAAAAAATAGGCAAAATAAGGGCTTGACGTTCCCAGCGCAAACTGATTAAATGTAAGAAACTTATTATATAAGGGGGAAAACTTATGGATTTATACCAAGGTTGTGTACTCGTGGCCGTAGTGGCTTTTGTGGTACTCGTCATTTTTGCGATTCGCACGCTGATTCAAATTTTACATACGGCACAAGCCGTAGAGTATTTGGCCATTTCCACGGCGGAAAAAGTGGATAAAACGCAAAGCACGTTTGTGCTTTTGGACAATGTGTCCTCGTTTTTAGATTCGGGAATATTTAAGGTTGCTAAAACGGGAATGGAGATATTTCGGCATTTCCACAAAGAGAAATAAATTACCTAATTATTCACTACTTGTAACAGAGCCCCCGGTTAATCCGGGGGGTTCTTTTTTTGTATTTCTTCGTCGGAAAAAGTTTTACTTGACATCGTTTTTTTTTTTGTTAAGATTTTGTTTGTCGGAATATTTTGACAAATAAGGAGCAAAAGTATGAAAAAACAAATGTCGGGCCGTTTAGGCGGTTTTACGTTAATAGAATTATTGGTAGTAGTTTTGATTATCGGTATTTTAGCGGCGGTGGCTTTACCACAATATCAAAAAGCGGTGGAAAAAGCGCGTATGACGGAAGCGGTTACTATGGTGCGGACGATTGCTAACGCCAATCAGGCTTTTTATATGGCCAACGGACGATATGCTACGCAAGATGAAATGGAATTATTGGATATAGAGGTGCCCGGCTCTCTTACTACGAGCTTGGGTGGCAAACGTATCCAAACGAAATATTTTATTTATTCGCCTTCAGGTGACGGAGGAGCACAACTGGCAGTTGCCCAACATGTCGCTCAAAATGGAAGTGGGGATGTGTATTATATTTTTGTGATGCCCAACTCCCCAAATCGCGTGGATTGCTCTGCCTATCCTAATGGAACGGCTACGGCTATCCAACGCAAATTGTGTCAGCAATTATCGGCTACGGGTTCGTTATAGGTTAATTCATCCACCAAGTAGCGGCGGTTAAATAAGTAGCAAAAGCAAGCCATAATCCATACGGTACAAGTAGCCAGGCGGCTACGCGGCTAATGGGCCACAAGGCGCGAAACAAAAAAACCAGCGCAATCAGCATGGCAACAATCAACACAAGGGCCCCCAACAAACTATGCGCGCCGAAAAACACCGGCGTCCAACACGCGTTTAAGGCCAGTTGCAACACAAACAGCATCATTGCCCGGCCGTGTAATTTTTCGCGAAATGTTAAAAACGCACTGATTCCCAACAGAATATATAATACACTCCACATAACGCCGAACACCGCTTCGGGCGGGGAGAACGTTGGGTGCATCAAAGAACGGTACCACGTCATATTGTTAAAGACATAGGATACTCCTACTATGCCGGGTAATTGGCAAATCGCTAACCAAACTACTAATTTAATCAAAGAAAGTATGTTCATAGGGGTATGGTAAATTTTTCACTAACTTTCGTAAAGGGGAAAAAAGTATTAGTTTCGGCCCGAAACGGTAAAAAAATGGTAAAATAATCATAAGTATTTTTTATAGATGTACTAAGGAAACCATATGGATACTAAACTAATTAGAGAAGTAACCGACTGGCTTAAAACTACCGATTTAGCCGAATTTTGTTATGAAAACAATGGCGATTCTATTGAAATTAAAACGCAAGAAGCATTACCCGAACCGGCGCAATTTGCTTGCTCGCTTAGCGCGGTAACGTCGCCGGCGGTTGGCATTTATCACGCCGCCGAAAAAGGCCAAAATCTTACACTTACCGAAGGCCAAATCATTGAGAAAGGTGCTCCGTTAGGTATTGTGGAAACTTTTTCTAAAAAACATAAAATCACGGCGCCCGTTACCGGTAAATTACGTGTAGTAGCCGCGCAGGAAGGCAATGTGGTAGAGTTTGGGTTGCCGCTATTTTTTATTGAGCCGCAGGAGAAATAAATGGCGAGCGATTTGAAAATTACTCCGTTTCAAAAAGTGCTTATCGCTAACCGCGGCGAGATTGCCCTTCGTATTATCCGCACCTTAAAAGAAATGAATATCCAATCGGTGGCTGTTTATTCACAAGCCGACCGCAATAGTTTGCATGTGCGTTTGGCCGACGAAGCCGTTTGCATTGGGGCCGCCCCGTCGTTGCAAAGTTACTTAAATATAGATGCTATTTTAACGGCCGCGAAACTTACCGGCGCCGATGCAATTCACCCGGGGTATGGGTTTTTATCGGAAAATGCCGAATTTGCCAACGCTGTTGCTGTTGCGGGGCTTACCTTTATCGGGCCGGATGCTACATCTATTGCCCACTTGGGCGAAAAAGCCACCGCGCGAGCCATGGCGGTAAAAGCCGGCGTGCCGGTAACACCCGGATCTGATGGCGTCGTCGGTAAAAATTACAAAGAAGTAGCGCGCAAAATCGGTTTTCCGCTGATGATTAAAGCCGCGCTCGGCGGCGGCGGAAAAGGTATGCGCGCGTGTTATAAAGAAGAAGATTTAGACCGTATGCTTAAAACCGCGCAGGCCGAAGCGCGTGCTAACTTTGGCGACGATCGGATGTATTTTGAAAAACTCGTTTTGAATCCGCGCCATATTGAAGTGCAAGTGGCTGCCGATAATTATGGAAACGTCGTTGCCTTTGCCGAACGTGATTGCAGTTTGCAACGCCGCCACCAAAAACTCGTGGAAGAATCGCCCTCACCGTTCGTAGATGAACAAACACGCGTGAGATTGCAAGAAGCCGCATGCAAACTCGTCAAAGCCGCCTCGTACCGCGGCGTGGGAACAGTGGAATTTTTAATGGCACCCACGAAAGAATTTTATTTTATGGAAGTTAATACGCGTTTGCAAGTGGAGCACCCGGTAACGGAAGAAGTATGTGGGCAAGACCTTGTCAAATTACAAATTCAACTGGCACAAGGTGAAAAGTTGCCGCTTACCCAAAAAGAAGCCAGCGTTATTAACTGCCACGCCATCGAACACCGCATTAATGCCGAAGACAGCGAACACAATTTCGCTCCTTGTCCCGGTACGATTAGCCAATGGACATTACCCGGCGGATTAGGCGTTCGTTTGGATAGCCACGTTTATACAGGCTACGCAATCCCGACGTATTACGACAGTTTGATTGCCAAACTGATTGTTACCGCGCCCGACCGCGCCCGCGCGTTAGCGCGCAGCCGCCGGTGTTTGAAAGAATTTACGGTTAGCGGTATAAAAACGACGATCCCCTTTCATCAGAAAATTTTAAATAACCCCGATTTTATTACCGGAAATACCGATACGGGATTTATTGAACGGATGCTTAAAGAAGATGAAAGCAAAAAGTAAAATTTTAGGGCCGCGTCAGTTAAAAACGTGGGTAGAAAATGCCCGTAAAAAAGGGCAAAAAATCGTTTTTACTAACGGTTGTTTTGATATTTTACATGCCGGACATGTCAGCGTATTAGAGTTTGCGCGCAGCAAAGGCGACGCGCTGATTGTGGGGCTTAACAGTGATGCATCCGTGCGCCGCTTGAAAGGCCCGACTCGTCCCGTCAATACGCAAAGTGACCGAGCCTTGGTGTTAGCCGCCTTGGAAAGCGTGAGTGCGGTATGTATTTTTGACGAAGATACGCCGTATAATTTAATTAAAAATGTCTGCCCGGACGTGCTCGTCAAGGGCGGAGATTACAAGCCGAGTGAAATTGTCGGCCGTGAATTTGCAAAAAAAGTAGTGCGTTTTGCCTTGTTAAAAGGACGTTCTACTACAAACATTATTAAAAAAGTAAGCAAGTAGCATAGTTTATGCGTTGTGAGAGGATAACCAGTATGGCTGATATTTTTGAGAAGTGCAGAAATTACAAAGACGCCAAAATTGCGATGCGTATGGGCATTTACGGCTATTTCCAACCGATTGAATCGGCCCAAGGACCGGAAGTAATTTTAGACGGCAAAACCTATATCATGGCAGGTTCTAACAACTATTTGGGTTTAGCCAATGACCCCGAGATGAAAAAAGCCGCTGTGGAAGCGGTGCAGAAATACGGTACCGGTGTGGCCGGATCTCGCTTACTCAACGGAAACACAAAACTCGCCGATAATTTAGAGAAAAAATTAGCCCAATTCAAACGCAAACAAGCCGGACTTTTATTCGCCACAGGTTATCAAATGAATTTAGGTGTCGTGTCGTGCTTAATGAAAAAAGGTGACTATGCTATTGTGGATAAATTAGACCATGCCAGCATTTTGGACGGTGTTAAAATGTCCGAAGGCGAAATGGTTCGCTTTAAGCACAACGATATGGCCGATTTGGAACGTGTGTTGGCTAAAATCCCCGCCGATGCCGGAAAACTGATTATTATAGATGGCGTGTTTAGTATGGAAGGGGATATTTGCCCGCTACCCGATATTGTTAAAATCGGTAAAAAATACGGTGCGCGTATTATGGTAGATGACGCGCATGCTACGGGTATTATCGGTAAAACGGGGCGCGGTACGTGCGAGTATTTCGGTTTGGAAAACGGTGAAGTAGATTTAATCGTCGGTACCTGCTCTAAAACGTTTGCTACGGTCGGCGGATTTGTGGTGGGCGATGAAGATGTTATCCACTATATGCGTCACAACGCACGCAGTCAGATTTTCTCGGCTTCTATGCCGCCGTCTTGTATTGCTTCTATTACAAAAGCGTTGGAACTGATTGAAAACGATACGTCACGGCGCGATAATCTGTTCCGTTTGACGGCGAAACTCAAAAAAGGCCTGGAAGATTTGGGCTACGATTTGGGCACCAGCACTACGCCGATTTTGCCCGTCCACGTCGGTAGTAATGAAAACTGCTTTAAGATGTGGCGTGCGTTGCATGAACTGGGCATTTTCGCTAACCCGGTCATTAGTCCCGCGGTGCCGCCCGGACACGCACTGATGCGTTTGACCTTGATGGCGACACATACGGATGAACATGTCCAAAAAATCGTGGACGCTTTTGCACAAGCGGGCCGCGCGATTGGTATTATTAAATAATATAGATTGTCAAAACCCCGCCTTGTGCGGGGTTTTTCTTTACGAAAATTATGCAGATTAAAGAAATTTCTTCCCCGGCAGAATTAAACGCCTTTATTGAGTTCCCCTTTACCTTATATAAAGATAATCCGTATTGGGTGGGGGAATTAAAAGCCGATACCCGGCATTTATTGGATGAAAAAAACCCATTTTGGGCGTCTGCTTCGCGCGCGCTTTTTATGGCGTATGAGGGGGAAAAACCCGTCGGGCGCATTATGGCGCTTGTCAATCGTGCGCACAACGAATATCATAAAGAAAATATCGGATTCTTCGGATTTTTTGACTCAATTAACGATGAGAAAGTTTCTTCTGCTTTATTTCAAGCCGCACAAGGTTGGCTCAAAAAACAAGGCGTAGAAAAAATGCGCGGCCCGGCTAATCCGTCCAGCAATCACGTCTACGGACTGCTCGTAGATAGTTTTGACAGTATGCCCGCCATTATGATGCCGTACAATTTTGCCTATTACGCGGGTTTAATAGAAAAGGCCGGTTTAACAAAAGTAAAAGATTTGTTGGCGTTTTACCGCACCAAAGACGATGTCTTTTCCGAGCGGTTTTTGAAAGTGTGTGCCCGGTGTGAACGCGCCAAAGGCATTACGCTGCGCCGTTTGAATTTGAAAAACATTGACGAAGAAGCCGAAATCATCCGCAAGATTTACAATGCCGCATGGGCCGAAAATTGGGGATTTGTGCCGTTAACCAAACAAGGGATGGCCGATATCGTCAAAGAATTAAAACCCATTATCCGCATAGAAGGCACTTGCGTTATTGAAGAAAACGGTGTTCCGGCCGGCTTTTATATTTGTATTCCCAATATGAATCACGTGCTTAAAATTTTGCGCGGAAGTTTGAAAAATCCGTGGCGCGTGTTAAAAGCCTTGTGGGCGTGGAAACATATTAAGGATGCGCGGCTGATTATGCTGGGTGTGATGCCGGAATTTAGAAAACGCGGTCTTGATTTAATTTTAATTAAGCATATCGTTACCCACGGGGTAGCCGTATGGAACGCGGCCGAACTTTCGTGGGTGTTAGAAGATAACGCCGGGATGATTCGCGGCATAGAAGAATGCGGTTGCCACCTGTATAAACGCTACCGTGTGTATCAAAAAGACTTATAAGTCATACTTCTTACAATAAAAACCCCCGGCTTGCGGCCGGGGGTTTTTTAAAGTGAATTTGAATTAACTTATTTGGCTAATTCTTTCCACGCTTTTTGTTCGTCTTTGAACGCTTGTTTAGCATCTTTGGCGGTTTGTTTGACTTCCGCTTTTTTGGCTTTTACATCGGCTTTAGCGTTTTTGACGTTGTTTTTTACTTCGGCCTTTTTGGCTTTAGCGTCGGCTTTGGCTTGTTCGGCTTGAGCCTTAGCGGCTGCTTTTTGTGCTTTGGCTTGGGCTTTGGCTTGTTCTTTTTGGGCTTTAGCTTCAGCCTTGGCTTGTTCGGCTTTGGCTTTAGCATCGGCCTTGGCTTGTTTGGCTTGGGCTTTAGCGTCGGCTTTGGCTTGTTCGGCTTGGGCTTTTCTGGCCGCGGCTTGTTGTTTGGCCTCTTCTTTGCGGGCTTGAGCGTTGGCTTTTAATTCTTCTTTTTTAGCCTTGGCTTGGGCTTTAACGTCTTCTACCGCAGAATTGTTTTGAGCGGCTTGTTGTTGGGCTTTAACGGCTTTTACTTTTTTGGCTGCGGCCGCTTTTTGTGCTTGAACATTTTTGCGCAAGTTGCTAATTTTAGACAACGTGCAGTTGTTTACACAGGTAACGTCCATCGAGGCGCATCCGCAATCATCGGCATACGCGGCAACAGCGGCTAAACCACATACCGCAAATAAAGCAATAATTTTTTTCATGCTGATTTTTCTCCTTTGTAATTTGCAATAGATTTTTTCTACCTTTTTATTGTACTAAATTTATGTGTTTTTCTGCGTTATTTCCGTCAATTTAGTAAAATATATCTATGGAAACTGTAGTTGCACAAACCCCATTGTGGGTAAATATATTGTTAGGAATTATCGTCATAAATTTGCTCGTTTGGCCGCTTACGTCAAGATGGGTAGAAAGCCACTTGGAAATTTTTTTACTTAGCGTAGGGGCAACGGCCGTTACCGTCAGTGGGGGGTGGAGTGTTGATTTTCTCTACGAAACCTTAAAATATCCGGTCAATGTAGCCTTTATTGTATTAGTTGTCAGTGTGATTTTTAATAATTACTCACGCTATATTTTTCGCGTATTATTTACCTTTTTTAAGGCCTTGGAGCCGCGCTATAGTTTTGCATTACTGATTTTTGTGTTGGGTTTGTCGTCGTCTTTAGTAAGCGTGACGGTGTCGGCGCTCGTGTTGGCCGAAGTGTTAAAAGTGGTTAATTTGGAGCACCGCCAAACGGTTTTTATTACGGTTTTTGCCTGCTATGCCATTGGGTTAGGCGCCGTACTCACCCCACTGGCCGAACCGATGGGCCTTGTGATGAAACAGGCGCTTTCCGAACCACCTTATAATGCCGATTTCTTTTTTGCCTTACGCCATTTTGCCGGTTGGATATTACCCGGGGTGGCCGTATTGGCGATAGCCGCCGGATATACTGCGCGTCATGCCGGCACGGGGTTGCAAATGTATATCCGGGAAGATAAAGAAACATACAGTTCCGTTTTACGTCGTACTTGGCATATTTATATGTTCGTGGCGGCGTTGCATTTAATTAGCACGGGCTTGCGGCCGCTGGCCCAAAGTACGATAGCCCATCTCGGCGGGAAAATACTGTTTTTTGCCAATGCGGTGTCGGTTATCATTGATAACGCTACGCTTGCCGCAATTGAAATTGTGCCTACCATTTCCCCGACCGATTTAACGTATATGGTTATCGGATTGGCGGCCTTTGGCAGTATGCTCGTGCAGGGTAATTTGCCCAACATTGTAGCGGCTGAAAAACTGGGTATCAAAAGCCGTGAATGGGCGCGTGTAGCCGTACCGACCGGATTACTGCTTATGGGGGGCTATTTTATTGCCCTGTGTATTTTGCTATAATAAGAAAAGACGGTTTTTCCGTCTTAATGAACTAACGATTTGTTTTTGTAGTAAACTTCTATAGGAGAACTTATGTCAGATAGATTCGCACCCGCGGCGCAAATCTTAAAAGAAAATAATTACGATAGCGCCAAGTTAATTCCCATCTTGCAAAAAGTGCAAGATGCCTACCACTTCCTTCCGGAAGATATCATGCGTTATATTGCTAACGAACTCAAAATTTCGCCCGCTAAAGTATTTGGCGTGGCGACGTTTTTTGCCCATTTCGCTATTACCCCCAAAGGCAAACACATTATCCGCGTTTGCAACGGGACGGCTTGCCACGTAAAAGGTTCGGCCGGCATTATTGACGCTGTCAAAAAGAAACTTAAACTTAAAGACGGACAAGAAACGACCGAAGATTTACTTTTTACATTGGAATGCGTTTCCTGTTTAGGGGCGTGCGGGTTGGCCCCGGTAATGGTGGTGGACGAAGTTGTCCACGGTCAAGTGACTCCGGCCAAAGCCGAAGAACTCATTGACGAAGTCCTCAAAGCGGAGGCCAAATAAGTATGGCAACGAAAGATATTGAAAAAATCGCAAAAGATTTTAATGATGCCTATAAAAATATTAAAAACCGTATCGTCATTTGCGGCGGTACCGGTTGTATTGCCGGCGGTTCGCTGGATGTATATAAGGCGTTCCAAACGGAAATGGAAAAACGCGGTATCGCGTGCAGTGTAGAAGTTTCCAAAGGTTGCCGTGAAAACTATTTAAGTTTAAGCGGTTGCCGCGGTTTCTGTGCACAAGGGCCGCTCGTGAGCGTGGGCGATATTTTCTACACCAAAGTAAAAGCAGCCGACGTTCCGGAAATTATTGAAAAAACCTTGCTCAAAGGCGAAGTCATTGACCGCTTGTTATATCACAATCCGGCCAATAACCAAAAGTCCAAAACCGTAGCCGAAATTCCGTTTTATGCTAAACAACAACGCATTTTGCTCGCCGATTGCGGACGCATCAACCCCGAAGATATCAATGAATATATCGCTCACGGCGGTTATGCTCAAGCCAAACGCGTCTATTTGGAAATGACCCCCGAACAAGTCTGCCAAGAAATGATTAAATCGGGTCTTCGCGGACGCGGCGGCGGTGGTTTCCCTACCGGTAAAAAATGGGAATTTGCCCGCATTGAACCGGAAGGCAAAAAATACGTTATCTGCAACGCTGACGAAGGGGACCCGGGTGCCTTTATGGACCGCTCCGTTATGGAAGGTAACCCCAACGCCGTTTTGGAAGGTATGATGATTGCCGCGCGCGCTATCGGGGCGGATGAAGGATACATCTATGTTCGTATGGAATATCCGCTCGCCATTAAACGGGTGCGCAAAGCCATTGAAGAAGCCGAAGCATTGGGTATTTTAGGTGAAAACATCTTCGGTTCCGGCAAGAATTTCAAAATTAACGTCATGGAAGGCGCGGGAGCGTTTGTCTGTGGGGAAGAAACCGCTTTAATCGCTTCTGTAGAAGGGAAACGCGGTATGCCTAAAGTTAAACCGCCGTTCCCGGCCCACAGTGGTCTTTTCGGTAAACCCACCGTTATTAACAACGTAGAAACGTTGGCTACCGTAGCCAAAGTGTTTGAAATGGGTGCCGAAAAATTTGCCAAGATCGGTACGCCGACCAGCCCGGGTACCAAAACGTTTGCTGTAACGGGACACATCGCCAATACGGGGCTCGTGGAAGTGCCTATGGGTACGACCTTGCGCCAAGTAATTAACGACGTGGCCGGCGGTACGACCAACAGCGACGGTACCGTCAATCCCGAAGCATTCAAAGCCGCCCAAATCGGCGGTCCTTCTGGCGGATGCTTGACCAAAGAACATTATGATGTACCGCTTGATTTTGATTCGTTAAAATCAGCCGGTGCGATGATCGGTTCGGGCGGACTCGTGGTTATGAACGAAAAAACCTGTATGGTCAACGTGGCCCGCTTCTTCTTGGAATTTACCAAACGCGAATCGTGCGGAAAATGCGTGCCTTGCCGCGAAGGAACCGACCAAATGTTATCCTTACTTACCGACATTTGCGAAGGCCGCGGTACGATGAAAACCTTGGAAACGTTGGAAGATTTAGCCAAAGCCGTACAAAAATCTTCGCTGTGCGCTTTAGGTAAAACGGCCCCCAACCCGGTGCTCTCTACCTTGAAATACTTTAAGGATGAATATCTCGCCCACGTGGTAGAAAAACGCTGCCCCGCCGGCGTATGTAAAGCGCTTGCCAAGTACGAAATTGACCCCGCCAAATGTAAAGGTTGCGGCATGTGCAAACGCGCCTGCCCGGTACAAGCCATTTCCGGGGCAGTAGGCAAACCGCATGTGGTTGATCCGAAAAAATGTATCAAATGCGGTAGTTGCAAATCTACATGTAAATTCGGCGCAGTAAAAATCGGCGCGTAAGGAATTAAATTATGGAAAAAGAAAACTTTGTTACTATTGAAGGAAAAAATGTAGCCATTGAAGGCGAACGGAATTTATTGGAACTAATCCGCAAAGCGGGTTTCAATATTACCACGTTCTGCTATCAGCCGGAATTGGAAATTTACGGTGCATGCCGCTTGTGCTTGGTAGAAGTAGAAGGTATGGGCGTTGTGGCCTCGTGTTGTGTAGCACCGCGTGCGGGGATGAAAGTACACATCAATACCGATGAAATCCGCCGCTTGCGCCGCATCAACTTGGAACTCTTATTGGCGTCCGGTAATCACAACTGCACGCTCTGCTCCAAATCGGGCCGCTGCAAACTCCAAAGTTTAGCCCAAGAAATGGGTATTACGGAAATCCGCTTCAAAGCCAAACAAAAAGAAACGGTGCGTGATACTTCCTCTGCTGCCTTGGTACGCGATAACAGCAAATGTATTTTGTGCGGTAACTGCGTACGCATCTGCAACGAAGTACAAGGTATCGGTGCCATTGATTTTGCGTTCCGCGGATACCGTGCTAAAATTACCCCTGCTTTTGATAAAGGCATGGGTGAAAGCCACGAATGTGTGTCCTGCGGTCAATGTGCGCGCGTTTGCCCGGTAGGTGCTTTAACGCCGAACAACAGCGAAATTGAACAAGTATTTAAAGAAATCAATAACCCGGCTAAAAAAGTAGCCGTACACATCGCTCCTGCGGTGCGTGTAGGTTTGGGCGAAATTTTCGGCTTGCCGCAAGGCAAAAGCATTGACGGAAAAATCGCCGCGGCTTTACGCTTGTTAGGGTTTGATTACGTGTACGATACGGCCTTCGCCGCTGACTTAACAATCGTGGAAGAAGCCACCGAATTTTTACATCGTTTCACCGAAGGTAAAAATATGCCGCAACTTACCAGTTGCTGCCCGGCGTGGGTAAATTATGTAGAAAAATTTACGCCGGAATTTATCCCCAATCTTTCTACGGCCCGCTCGCCGATGCAGATGATGGGCCCGGTTATCAAAGCCGATTTCGTGGAAAAAGGCGGCAAACGCGAAGATCTCGTGGTCGTAGCGATTATGCCGTGCTCGGCCAAAAAAGGCGAAGTCAAACGCGAAGAATTCTATGTCAACGGCAACCCGGATACGGACCATGTGGTCACGACCGTCGGTTTGGCGCGCATGATTAAAGAAGCCGGCATTGATTTTGCGAACCTCCAAGACGAAGAATTTGATCATCCGTTCGGTACCAAAACCGGTGCGGGTGTTATCTTTGGTGCGTCGGGTGGTGTTATGGAAGCGGCCTTACGCTTTGCCGCGGCCGAACTTGACCCCAAAGGCGCTGGCAAATTAGATTTAAGTGTCTTGCGTGCTAACAGCACTGTCAAAGAAGCCGAACTCACCATCGCGGGCAAAACGGTGCGCGTGGCGGTAGTAAGCGGACTCAAAAACGCGCGCAAACTCTTGGACGACATTAAAGCCGGAAAGAATAAATACGACTTTATTGAAGTCATGTCTTGCCAAGGCGGTTGTGTGGCAGGTGCCGGACAACCCCAATTTGAAGGTTGGCAAGCCCGCAAGAACCGCGCGGCCGGATTGTATGAAGACGATGCAAAGATGGCGTATAAGTCCCAAGATAACAAAGATGTGATGGCGTTGTATGGCACCATCTTTGATAAAATCGGCGGACATAAAGCGCATGAACTGTTGCATACGCACTACTTTGACCGCAAAGACCGCACCGGCCAAAAGAAATAAGAATAACGACGGGTGTTAAGTTTAGTATAACAAAACGTCCGTAAAAGTGTTCACTTTTACGGACGTTTGCTATGTTCCGGTCAACTTGTATATTTTACACGATTAGGGCAAACGATAGGAGCGTCCCCATTGGCTTTCATCAGACAAGGTTCCTTTCATAATTTGTGTGCAATAGGCTCCGGGTGTTAATGAAGAATCAAAAGTTTTGGTGGAGGCCGTTTTCCGTTCAAAACAACCGGGGACGGAACCGCCCACATGCCCGTCAGGCCCGCGTATCCCGATTTGGAAACCGGCACCTTGATATTTGCCTTGCAAACGTGTCATAAACAGGACCGTCCAACCGGAAGAACTGGAATCTTCAATTTCTAAGGCCCATTCCCCGTTTGATTTGGTATCTTGCGAGCCGCCGATAACGCGTGTGCCCGCGGGCCATGGGATATCTAACGACAATTCGTCAAACGACCTAAATTCCGTTCCGTTCGCCATAAAATACGCTTCGGCTGCTTGCGAAACCGATTTAAGAAGGGTTAATGCTTGAGCCGCGCGTGATTTTTCCACCGCTTTTTGGTATTGCGGCAAGGCCACGGCGGCTAAAATACCAATGATTAAAACGACTACTAATAATTCTATTAACGTAAATGCTTTTGTATTTGCCATATTTTTGCTCCTTGTTATTTGTTCTGATACTCTATTATCGTTTTTTTTTTTGACTTGTCAAGGGTGGGCTTTTCGGCCCGACGATGTTGGAGTATATTTTACTATATTAAAATAAGTCGTTGTTTAGCATTATTTATCTTGTGCATGAGAAAAGAGTTTGTTATCATATACAATATGAAAAAAATAATTGTTAGAGTTATATTCGTAATTGGCTTATTGGTAGCAGCCAATAGCCAAAGTGCGGCGGTGTCTTCTTTCGTGGCGGTGCCGCAAGAAGATAAGCAAGCCGTTAAAGCGTATTTGTTTTTATCGGACGGATGTCCGTGGTGCCGCAAATTAAAGCAAGAAGGTTTCTCCGCCAAATTTAGCAAGAAATATGCGGGACAAGTGGTATTAGAAGAATATGAAGTGCACACGCCGCAAGGCCGCCAGCAATTTGCCCGCATGCGCAAAAAACATAATTTGGACGGCGGTGTTCCGGTGCTTATCGTGGGGGAACAGGTTTTTGTGGGATACTCGGAAAATTTACTTTCGCGTGCCGGGAAAGCCTTGCAAAAAGAACGCCAAAAAGCGCCTGCTGTTAAAAAAGTTTCCAAGAAAAAAGAACAAGAATTACCGTCGGTGGTTGGTATTATTGTAATGGATGATTTGAAAGGAATTGCGCCCGCTAAAGACATTGAACAAATGAAACAGTATTTAGAAAAAGTGCAAGATGAAAACGGCGAAACATTGGCCTCCGTAAACAGTATCTTTAGTGCGAAAGTGGGAAATCAAGCCATGGCTATTATCAATACAAATGAGCAGAAATTAAAAGATATTGCGGCTAAAAGCCCTACGTATGAAGATTTTGTTACATCGGCTAAAGATATCATGCTCAAACAACAAACCCAATTAAACGCGTTAATGAGTAAAAACGCCAAAGCCGTGCGCTAACGGTTAGGAATATATAAAAATCTTCCCTGTTTATTCAAACGGGGAAGATTTTTTTGTTTATATAAGAGAATTTATTATTTCCCGGTTACACGTTCCCATGCGGCTAAAAAGTCGGGGGGGACGGGGGCTTCAAATTTTAATTTTTTCCCCGTTAGCGGATGGGTAAATTCAATGCGCCGGGCATGGAGCATGAGCCGATCTGCCGTGGCCCCTTCGTACAGCCAATCGCCCAGCACCGGGTAACCCAGCCAATTTAAGTGTACACGCAACTGGTTGGTGCGGCCGGTACGCGGATACAGTTCAATATAGGTAAAACCGTTTTTGCGCTCTAATACTTTGTAATCGGTTACGGCTTCGCGCCCTACGTCGGATGCTTTAATTTTTCCGCCGGCTACGCGCCCTATCGGCACATCAATCGTGCCTTCATCGTCTGGCACGGTTCCACACGCAATCGCGTGATATGTCTTGTGTACGTCGCGCGCGGCAAACTGTGCAATCATTTCCGCTTGAAATTCTTGCGTTTTGGCTACAATCATCACACCGCTTGTTTCGCGGTCTAACCGGTGGACAAGTCCGGCGCGCGGCATGTTGGTATCAAACCCTTTGGGGGGATTGGCCAAAATAACAGATACCAGCGTTTCTTCCGACGAGAAAACCGTTTCGGGGTGTTCTTCCCAAATGGGGCTTTGCGGGTGGACCAGCATGCCTGCGGGCTTTATCAACGCAAAGAAATCTTTTCCGTCATGAATAATTAAATCTTTTAGTTTGGTTTGGCTGTGTGCATCCGGTAATTCAATCGTTACTGTTTCACCTGCTGTGAGCGGCCAGGACGGTTTTACTTGTTTACCGTTGACGGTAACGTGCCCGTCTTTGATTAACTTTTGCACGAGCGAGCGCGACAAATTTTCCAACTCGTCCGCCACAAATACGTCCAAGCGTTTAGAATATCCGTCGAAAATAATCGTTTTTTTATCAGCCATGAGATTGTCCTTTTTTAGTAATACGCCACCAAATTACGCCGGCACTTAACGCAAGTAACAAGGTAATAATCTGCGCCGGGGAAAGCCCGAATAAATACGCTCCGCGAAAATCTCCGCGGAAAAATTCTAATGCAAAACGTAACGTACCGTAACAAAAAATATACGCTAAAAGTACGGTGCCGTTTTTATGCGGGTGGTTGTAAAGTTTATGCAGAATAAAGAAAATCAGCAAATTGCCGACGGCTTCGTAAAGTTGTACGGGGTGTACGGGTACACCGAGTAAATCGGGCGCAACCATAGCGTGCGGATCGGTGAATGTAACTCCCCAAGGCATAGTGGTAGGTTTGCCGTGGCAACAGCCCGCTAAGAAACAGCCCACGCGCCCGAATGCATGTCCGAGCGGTAAGGCGGTAATAATAAAATCGGATGTAGCAAGTAACGGTAATTTTTTCTTTTTCATGTAAGTAATTACCGCGGCTACCGCTACGATAAGTCCACCGTAAAACACAAACCCATACCGAAAATTTTGCACGAAATACGAGATTTTTTCCCAAGTGCTTCCGTTTAACTGCGGCCACGTCAACGCAATAAATAATAATTTTGCCCCGACGAGTGCCCCCATAAATAAAATAAAAATTAAATTCCAAAAAGTATCTTTGTCCAAATTTTTAGGCAGCCGCCGTACCAGATAATACGACGCTATCCCATAGCCTAGCGCAGTCATCACGCCGTAACTGGCAAGTTCAAACGAACCGATGGTAAGTAGTGTGGGATGCATTAAATTTCTCCACCGCGAAGGGCATTTCGCATAAACGGATTATTCACGCGTTCGTAGCCAATAGTAGAACTGCATTTCCCGCCGTAACTGTGGCCGGCAAAAATTTGGGTATCTTCCGGCAAGCGGGATAGTTCTACCAAACTTTGGCGCATGGCGCGCGGATCGGACGTAGGTAAATCGGTTCGTCCGCACGCCCCGGGGAAAAGCGTATCGCCCGTAAAAAGAGCGTTACCGATTTGGATACATACACTCCCTGCGGTATGCCCGGGAGTGGGGGTAATTTTTATATCAAACGGGCCGATTTTGAACTGTTGTGCGCCCGAATAAGTATGTAAAAATTGGGGATCTATGCCGGCTAACGAAATATCTTTTTCTTCTAAATATCCTTTCAGGCCGGTTTGTTGTAAGAGTTGTTGGGCAAATTTAACGTGGTCAAAATGTCCGTGCGTGAAAAGTACGCCGCGCAAAGTTAAATTTTTTTGCGTGAGTGTATGCGAAATAAAATTCATATCCCACGCCGGATCAATTAACAGCGCGTCATTTTTTTCGCTGATTAAATACGTACAGTTGGCCATCGGGCCGAGTTCTAATACATCAATTTGCATATTATTTCGTAGAAAACCGGAATTCCACTTCCCCCGGTTTGGCCAGTCCGTATTCGGTACGGGCAATTTTTTCTATAAGTGCCGGATCTTGTGCTTCTAATAAGGCCCGGGTTTTTAACAGTTGTTCGTACTCTGCATCTAACTGCGCACTTTGATGCGTCAATTTTTGCATTTCGGCTTTGTTATGTATTAAATTGCGTACGGTATTTCCTAACCAAAGCACGACAATAAGAATCAGCCCCGCCAAGACAAGTAGCGGCTTTTTGTGGGCTTGTATTTTTTCTAACCATGTTTGCATAATTTAGTGAAAAATCATCTCCTTTGCGTAAATGGCTTTTGGGCCGAGTTCCTGTTCGATTTGTAATAATCGGTTATATTTGGCGGTACGTTCGGCACGAGCGGGCGCGCCGGTTTTGATAGCCCCTGCATTGGTAGCCACGGCTAAATCGGCGATAAAGGTGTCTTCCGTTTCTCCCGAGCGGTGCGATACAATGCACGCATAACCGTTTTGTTTGGCCAGTTGCATAACGTCTATCGTTTCCGATACCGTGCCGATTTGGTTTAACTTAATCAAAATCGCATTGGCGGCTTTATGCTCAATGCCCCGTTGCAAGCGTTTATAGTTGGTAACAAATAAATCATCGCCTACTAATTTAACCCGGTCGCCCAGTTGAGCCGTAAGCATTTGCCAGTTGGAGAAATCATCTTCCTGCAGCGGATCTTCTAAGGATAAAAGCGGATAATTAGCACACCAGTTTTGATAGATAGTACTTAATTTGTCGGCGGATAAATCTTGCCCTTCAAAATGATATTTTCCGTCATGAAAAAACTCGCTGGCGGCCGCATCTAATGCCAGCGCCATGTGGGGGTGGCCGGCTTTTTGGGCGGCTTGTAAGATAGTTTTTAGTACATCTTCGTGTTTCGCAATTTTCGGGGCGAAGCCGCCTTCATCGCCAACGGCGATTACTTGCCCTTGTTCTTTTAATAACGCGCGCAACGTGTGATATGTTTCAACGGCACTTTGTAACGCGTGTGAAAAAGTATCTGCAAAATTGGGCAAAATCATAAACTCTTGCACATCTAACCCCGAGTCGGCATGTTTGCCGCCGTTAATAATATTAAGCATGGGAACGGGCAAGAGATAATCGGTTTGCGTAAGGTTGTATGCTTGGCGTAAGTATTGATAGAGTGGCAGGCGGGCATGAGCGGCTCCGGCGCGAAGTAGGGCCATCGATACGGCAAGTGTTGCGTTTGCTCCTAAACGCGACTTGTTTTCGGTGCCGTCTAATTCGCCTATTTTTTTATCTAATGCGCGAATATCAAGCGCGTTTTCTCCGGTTAATGCAGTAGCCATTTGACCGACGTTTTCTACGGCTTTTAATACGCCTTTCCCACCGTAACGTATGCCACCGTCACGTAGTTCAACGGCTTCGTGCGAGCCGGTAGATGCCCCGCTGGGAACGGCAGAACAACCGCGTGCGCCGCTGTCTAACACAACTTCGGCGGCAATCGTCGGATATCCTCGCGAATCTAAAATTTCGCGTGCTGCGATTTTTGCAATGCGAACCATACAACCCCCTCGGCCGCATTAGGCGGCCTTATAGCATACTGTCTATAATTTTTTTACCTTCTTTAATTAACGCCGCGGGGGTTTTTTCATCTTGGGCTTCGGCATACATACGAATCAGCCGTTCGGTGCCGGAAGGACGAATCGCCAACCAACTACCGCCTTTTAAGAGGAACTTAAACCCATCGGTGTTATCAATACGCCACACAGAGGTTTTGTTGATAGATAACGGCGGACGGATATCCAACCGTTCCATAATGCGGTTAATTTCCGTTTCCGTTTTGGGGATACTTACTTTTTGATCAAAAAGTTGTTTATACTTTTTGTAAAAATCTTTGCGCAGTTGTTTGAGCGTTTTGCCTTCGGTAGCAAGCATATCTACTACAAGCAGGCAGGCCAAAAGGCCGTCTTTGTCCGGAATGTGATTGGCAATAGCCAGTCCGCCCGATTCTTCCATACCCATAATATATTGGCCGGAAGTCATCAGTTCGGTAATATACTTAAAACCGACGGGGGTTTCACGAAGCATCAGCCCGCTTACTTTGGCGACTTGGTCAATAAGATTAGAAGTAATAACGCTTCTGCATACGCGGCCTTTTTGTTTTTTGTTGCGTACCAAATGGTCTAAAAGCATGGGGGCAATTTCGTTAGGAGAAACCCATTCACCGTCGGAATCAATCACGCCGAATTTGTCGCAATCCGAGTTGCAAGCAATCCCCAAATGCATTTTTTTACGTACTACCAAATGGGTGAGTTCTTGCAAACTGACCGGCCCGGCGTTAGGGGTAACTCCGCCGAAAAGTGCATCATCGTTTTCGTGGATTCCTTCTACCGTTACTCCGTATTTTTCTAAAAAGGGACGGAAATAATGTATGGCAGAACCGAATAACGGATCTACCGCAATTTTGAGTTTGGCTTTTTTGAGCGCACGCACATTGATAAGTTTTTCCAAATGCGCCAGATAGTTTTTGCGTAAATCTTTCGTTACGACTACGGCTGCATTAAGTACGCCAAATTCGATGGAAGATGCTTTCAAAATTTGAGCATTGGGGGCCGGAATATTCTTTTCAATATCAGCGGTAATTTCGTTGTTGGCAATACCGCCGTAATACGAAATCCATTTAAGTCCGTTGATATAATAAGGAGATTCGCTCCCGGTAATTACAATGGCACCTACCGCACATTGGCTCCGTACAGCCCATTCGGCTACCGGAGTAGGTAACGGTTCTTCAGCCATGTGTACCGTAATACCGTTCTGCACGAGTGCATTGGCGGCTACATAGGCCAGTTGCTTGGATAAAAACCGGGTATCATACCCGACAAATACAAGCGGATTTTTGAATTTTTTGCCTTGCTCTTTGCAAAAATTCTGGTAACCTGTTCCTTTGAAACCATAAAAAGGATGTTCCAAAACGTGTTCGGAAATTCCGTACGCTAGACGTTGCACCGCTTGGGCGGTAAGTCCGCCCGCGGTTGTGGCCCGAAAGCCGGCTGTGCTAAATTTGATGTCTTCCATAGTGCAGACATTATAGCAAAAATAAGTGGAAAATTACTAAATAACCTACATTATGGCATGCGGAAAAAGTCCCAAGATGAACCGGTAGGAATAAAAGTTCCCTTCATGATCTTTCGGCAATAGTCGCCTCTGGTTTTGGCAAAGGGGGTTGCGGCATCTGTGGCGTTTTTTATTTCAACACATAACAGTTCATCGGCTGAATATTGGGTATGCTCCGGTTTGCTATTTATTACAAAGGCGGCTCCGGTGTAAGGCCCGGAAATACGAGTGACGATAATGGTATCGCCTCCATGACGCATTTGTATAGACCAATCATTATTGGATTTGCCTTGCTTGGCCCAACCTAAATTTAAGCCGTTTCTCGTTCCTGTCCATGGAATGTCTACTGCGAGTTCGTCAAATGTAGAAGGCCATTCTCCATTGGCCAATTTATAAGCATTGGCCGCATCATAAACGGTTTTTAATATAGTAAGGGCTTGCGTTGCACGGCTTTTTTCTACCGCTTTATTGTATTGCGGTAAGGCCACGGCGGCTAAAATACCGATAATCAAAACAACTACTAATAATTCTATTAGCGTAAATGCGTGTTGGTTTTGCATAAAAGATTCTCCTTTTGTTTTTTTGTCCAATACTTTATTATCATTTTTTTTTTTGATTTGTCAAGAATAATTTAGTAACTTGTCCAAATTATGAGGTTGTTTAATGTATGAAAAAGGGGAAAACAAGATAAAAATTATACCCATATATGGTAAAATAAAACTATGAATTTTGAACGTGTTAAACAATATATTAAAGACGCCGGCCTTCCTAACTTCCGTATCGCGCAAGTGCAAGAGGCTGTTTTTAAGCGTGGTATTTCGTCGTGGAATGAAGCGTCTAACTTGCCGGCCGAATTGCGTGCTAAACTGGCCCAAGAACAACCGATTTTATCATTTAAGGTCAGTAAAATAGTTGTTTCCCGGCAAGACCGTACGGCCAAAGCCTTGCTTACGCTTAACGACGGACTTCAAATTGAAACGGTTTTATTAAAGCCGCAAGACACGTGGAGCGTGTGCGTATCGAGTCAAGTAGGATGTGCGCTGCATTGTTCTTTTTGCAGTACCGGTAAAATGGGTTTCAAGCGCGATTTGACCGAAGAAGAAATTACCGATCAGGTGTTGATGTGGTATCAGTATATTCACAAAGAAAAACTGGGAGAGCGCATTTCCAGTGTGGTATTTATGGGAATGGGCGAGCCGCTATTAAATTATCTGAATGTTGTCAAAGCGGCACACGATTTGTCTAACCCCGATTACTTAAATATCGGGGCACGCCATATTTCTATTTCTACGTCGGGTATTGCGGATAAATTGCATAAATTGGCGCTTGATTTGCCGCAAGCCAATTTGGCGGTTTCCTTGCACAATGCGGACAATGCCGAGCGCAGTAAACTCATGCCCGTTAATCGCAAATACGATTTGGATGACTTAAAAAAAGCCTTAGAAGAATATATCGCTATGACGGGCCGTCAAGTATTTTTGGAATATTCGGTATTAGAAAATATCAACAGCCGCCCGGAACATATCCGTAAATTAGCCGATTGGATATATTCCATTAAGGACAATTACTTATTGCACGTCAATTTGATTGCGTGTAATTTGGGCCGTGGCGAAAAAACCGACGAGCGCGTAGTTAAAAATTTTGCCGCCGGGTTAAAGGCTATGGGTATTGGTGTTACTATCCGTAAAAGTATGGGTAACGATATTTTAGCCGCTTGCGGGCAATTAGCCGCCCAGCACCGATAAGGAGAAAATATGAAACACATCAAGTTTTTACTGATTGCCGCTGTATTTTTAACCGGTTGTGCCGCTTTGCAACAGACCAATATGGATTGGATCCCGATAGGGCCGGAATTCCCGCCGACCAAAGCGAAAGATATTGAGATTGTAGAAGGGCGAGATGATGTGAAACGCCCGTACGGTAACTTGGGATTACTTCGTATTAAAAATTTACAGCCTAACCGCGAATCATTGTTAATGGCTATTGAAAAAGGGAAAAAATTTGCTGCATCTAAAGGCGCGGATGCTATCCAAATCGGTCAATATAACAGTGCCGCAGAAGGTGTCACCGAGCCGCAAGTCACGTTGTTTATCTATGCTATTAAATACGTAGATAATCTAACCGAAGCCGATCAAAAGGCCATTGAAGACTTTAAGGTCTTGGGGGCAATCCAATGAACGTACTAATTGCTAAAAACACCGCCGAATGTGCGAAATGGAAAGATACCGCCGTCGTTATTGACGTGCTACGCAGTGCAACTACCGTGTGTGCCTTGTTGGTTAAAAACAGTTCCCGTACGGTAGTGGTATGCCCGGATGAGCAAAATGCCCAAACCGTTATTGGAAAACAAAAAGGATTTGTCGTATTGTCAGAGAATGCTCTTTCGTTAAAACATGAAGATGATTCCCCTTATATCGCCAGCCGTTTGGCTGACAGCACTCCGGTTTGTTTAGTATCTAATGATGCCGGGCTTGCTTTGCAATACTTACGTAATGCCTCCACGGTTCTTTTGGGAGGATTTTGTAACTTCCGTGCGGTGGTGCAAGCGGCCTTAGCGCCAAAGAAAGATATTCTGCTTGTTCCCGCGGCGATTTTTCAGGGCAAACAAGATGAAGAAGATTTTTTATTTGCCCAAGCCTTTAAGGAATTTGTTGAACATATTAGCACCCCGGAAAAATTTTTGGAAGAATTTAATACCACCGTGCGCTTTGTGGAATTTCGCCGCAATGGTTCTCCTACGGCATTGCAAGATTTAGAAATAGCATTGACTTTAGATAATTTTTCTCTAGCGCCGCGTGCCGTTTGTTCGGCAGAAGGCCATTGGGCGGTTTGTTTTCCGTATGGTGCCCAGCCTAATCCGGCTTGGGCCTCGTTGCCGGACTTGGAAAGCACCGTTACAGAAGTCCCGCAGTTTACTACTATGCTCAAAATGGACTTGCGGCCTATGGTAGATAAAACTTTGTTGGCTACCCATTTGTTGGATGAACAATTCCCTCAACAAAAGAAGGGGGAAAAATCACCGAAAACCAATACGCAAGGGCCTTCTGCTACCCAATTGCGTAATGTTTCTATCTTAGGGGAAGAAAAAACTCCTACACAAGAAAAACCGCAAGAACCCAAGAAAGGGTTAAAAGGCTTTTTCTCTAATTTGGTCAATTCCGGTAAAACAGACACACCGGCCGAAACATCTTCAACGCCTGAGCCGATGTCATTATCAAAACCGACGACAGAGCCGGAGCAATTATCTGCAAAAGATGCTCCGAAGCGAGAAGAAACTCCGGAAGAAATTGCCGCCGAAAACGCTAAAACGCATATTGACCTTTCTGACGGAAAAACGGTGTGGAATATCAGTAAACCGCGCCCGGGTATGTTTACGCAAGTACCGGAAGACGAAACCATGCACGTTAAATGGGAACAAATTTCACATGAAGATATCCCGCAAGATGCCCCCATTACCCAAGCCCCTAACCCGAACCGCCCGCAAGAGCGTGTGTTAGAGTTGAGTGTTTTTGAACATGGGGATACTAAATTGCCGCTTAGAAAGACGCAACCGCATCTTAAGCCCCAGCCGCAAGAAAATCAAACGACAGAGCCGGTGGCGCAAGAGCCGCAACCCGTTCAACAAAAATCGCATGCGGAAACGCTGCCGCAAACGTCTGAACCGGTTGTCCGAAAAACGGCACAACCGCATGTATCGCCTGCCGCTTCCGTTAAACAAACTAAACACAAAAAAGCGATTGTGTTATTTTCGGGCGGATTAGATTCCACCACGTGCTTATATTGGGCGCGTTCGCAAGGCTATGAATGCGAAGCGTTGACGGTTTCCTATGGACAACGCCACCGCCGCGAAATCGCTTTTGCGCAAGCCATTACGCGCCATTTGGGTATTAAACATCATTTGATTGATTTAAAATTGCCTTGGCTCGCTACCAGTTCGTTGGTAGATAAAGAACAACCCTTGCCGGACAACGCCGTAGAGCAAATTTCCCATTCCGGGGTGCCTTCTACGTATGTGCCGGGGCGCAACTTGATGTTTTTAGCCATTGCCGGCTCGCTATTAGATGCTATCGGTGCGGATGCAATTATCGCCGGGCCCAATGCCGTAGATTTTTCGGGCTACCCCGATTGCACCCCGGGCTTTTTTAAGGCCGCCGGCGAAGCCTTAAACCGCGGTACTACCCGCGGTGTGCGCGAAGGAATTGAGGTACTCGCCCCGCTGATGGACATGAACAAAGCTGATATTGTCCGCTTGGCGGTGAAGTTGAAAGTACCGCTTAAATATACGTGGAGTTGTTACGCCGGTGGCGATAAACCCTGCGGCAAGTGTGATTCGTGCAAATTGCGCGCCAAGGGGTTCAAAGAAGCGGGTTACAAAGATCCTGCGTTATAAATGATTGTAGTTTTTGCAAAAAATACCCCGGCTGAAAACCGGGGTGTTTTTTTATTAAATTAAGCGTTATTTAATTAAATAAGTTAGAGGCTTCTAACGCATTTAATGCTTTAGTAATATTGTTGACAATGGCTATCCAACGGCTTTGCCCGTCCGATGTAACTGCTCCGTAAATGGCCGCGATGTTGATGTTTTGTTTTGTCAGTACGGAACTGATATCCAAAATAAGGCCCGGGCGGTCTTTCGTTTCAATGCAGATGGCTTCCGTCTTGACGCTGGTAAATCCGGCACGTGTTAAAATATGGCTGATTTCTTGGTCGTGGGTAATGGCCAGGCGGAACGTGGCGGCGTCATAATGTACCCCTTGAGACAGGGCGATAATATTGACTTTTTCGCGCATCAAAATTTCGGCTACGTTTTTAAGCGTACCCGGCTCGTTAACTAAAAACACACTATACTGTTTTACAACGCTTAGCGGCATAAAAACCTCATGTATCTTTTAAGTTTCAAATTATTTTACCGTCAGTAGAAATCCGCAATACTTCTGCCGATTTCAGTTTATCTTCCAAATCTAACATGGCTTTACAATCGTCTTCGTTATACATTAGCACTTTTTGGAGCAGTTCGTCATTACCTGTTTTAAGCCAATTGGTAAAATAGACCATACTATCCATAGCCCCACAATCGTCTTGCCGCCAGTTAAACCCGAACGCGGGCGCGGCGGCTTTGAGTGAAAAACTCGGCGCGGGTAAATAAAATGCTTTGCTGACGGCCACTTTCAAATCATAACAAATCCCGCACAGGGCATTTAAGTGGGCCGCGCTTGACGGATTGGCGGCGGCTAATTTTTTCATCTTTTTAACTTCATATTCCGTCCAATGATAAAGGGCCGTATGGGCGAAATCTTTTACATAATTATAAAACTGTTCAAAAATCTGTAATTCTTCTTGCGGTGTTTTGGCTACAAAACTGACGTATTTATTTTCTTCTTTATCCCAAATGCCGATTAAATACACAAACGATACATTATCTTTAGTAAACGTTTCCGTGGCTTCAAAATCAAAATACAAATTATATTTTTTTTCAGGCGGGGGAAAGTGTCCTGCTTCACGCAATACCGGTTTATTATGTAAGTATGCTTGTGCGTTGTAAAAAGAATTGGTGGCGTGCGGTTCTTCTAAAATTCCTTGCAGTTTGGCAAGTCCCGCATGGGCGACATCGTCGGTATTAAACATACCGTTGATTTTTAGACATTGACGCATTTCGGTATTAAGACCGGGTAACATCAGCAAATCTTTGCTTTGCGCAACAATTTTATTTGCATACACGCGCCACGGCGCGCTGGCGGCTTTGGGCGGTTTGTGCGCTTCGGGTTTGGCTTTGCCGTCGCGTATGGTTTGCCAAAATGTCAGTTCGCGCTCTAAGCGTTCGCGGTGTTTCTCGTAGGGAACTTCTATAAAATGTCCTTTTAAATGTACACGCGTATGAACAGGGGTAACTTGTTGAATTTGCCCCAAAATGCGATTTAATAAACAGACTTGTAAAGCATAATGTTCTTTTAAGTCATGAGCGCGTTTGAACTGATAAATTTCGTAATAAAACGGACCGAAACGGCCGGATAAATCGGTTTTTTTGACGAGTAAATTTACATTGCCGTACACCGACTCCGGTAAATTCCATAAGGCGGCGTTGGCGATGGCATCTTTGCCGGCAGCCATAGCGGTTAATGTGTTTTTGAAACGGTCGGTTTCCGTTTCGCCCGATATAAAAACAACCGTAGGAAATTCTTGTTTGATCCATTCATCGCGGCTGCGGCGGTCGGTACGGACTTTGAGTGTTTCGTAGCGGTTAAATTCGGCAACGGCTTCTTCTTGCGGGGCGTGAAAGGAACACCAAATACTGAAAGGATCTTCTAACAGCGAGAACATCCGCGAAGCATTAAAATCGGACTTGCCGGGCTCTCGCCCGCCGGAAAATTCTGCCAATAGTTGTTGCAAATCGGTGTCGGTCATTTATATGTATTTTATCTTTTTTCTGCACGGAAAGAAAAGATTTTTTGGTGTCATGAAAATTTTATATCATAATAGCATCTTATTTAAGGAGAAAATAATGAAAAAACTATTCGTGATGATTTTACTGGTTGCTTTGGGCGTAGCGTGTTCATCGGATAATGCACCGCAAACACAGTCCTCGGAACAAGGGGTAACGGCTTATGTGCAAGCGGCGGCCGTCAAAGAAGACCAAGAGGATTTTCAAGGGGCGATAGCCGACTATACCAAAGCCCTTGAGTTATGTCATGCTTCGGACGTTTCCATGCGAAGTTTTATTTATAACAAGCGCGGGTGGTGTAAAAATTTTCTGAAAGATTTCAAAGGGGCTGTGAAAGACCATGCCCGGGCCGTTGAAATTGATCCGAATAATGACGATGCTTACTTTGGTTTGGCCTCGGTAAGCATGAAAGAGAAAAAATATAAAGAAGCAATAGCGTATCTTACCAATGCTATTGATAAAGCCCCGTCAACGAGCCAGTATTATTTTTTCAGAGGTTTTTCCAACAGTAAATTGCAAAATTACCAAAATGCCGTTGCCGATTATACGAAATCGCTTGAGTTGACGCAGCGAGATGGTAATAAAATTCAAGGGTATCAACTTCGTGCCGAAGCCAAACGGGCATTAGGGGACGAAAAAGGGGCACTGGCCGATGAACGCAAAGCCCAACAGTTATCTGCCCGTTAAATGATATAATTAAATATATGGCTATTTTACGCATTACAAAATATGGCGAGCCGGTATTGCGCCAAAAGTTAAAACCCGTTAATTATGACGAAATTGCTCCGCAACTTCCGCAACTCTTAAAAGACATGGAAGAAACGTGTCTTTCCGTGCGCGGTGTTGGGTTGGCTGCCAACCAAATTGGGTTGCCGCTACGTTTGGCCGTGATTTTATTACCCGGCGAAAAAGAAGATGACCCGCCGACAAGATATGTAATCATTAACCCGCAAATTATTTCCAAACGCGGTGAAAAAATAGAAGAAGAAGGTTGCCTTTCTTTGCCCGGTTTGTGGGCCGATGTGCCGCGTGCTACCGACGTTACCGTTACGTATTTGGACGAAAACGGACAAGAACACACCAAACGTGCGCGCGGGTTGCTCGCCAAAGCGTTTCAGCACGAAGTCGATCATTTAGACGGTAAATTATTTATTGATTTAATAGATCCGAAAAATAAACCCGAAGTAAAAAAAATTATCAAAAAACTACGGAATCAATGGGATTGATAACGGGAGAACAATTTCAATGAATAGGTTGTTTCAATGGACCGTTAATACTCCGCACAGTTGGTGGGTGTATATATTGTTGATGGGGGGTATATTTGTTGCCTTTCAGTTGATTTTTATGGTGCTGGGCATTTTAATTTGTTCTTCCGGATTGATTCCCATGGAAAAATCCGGTGGCGGAATTCCGAATGAGTTTGGTTTGTGGGCGTTTTTCATTCCTACGGTAAGTGCGTTGGCAGTATCATTACTTGTTAACGGTTTTATTGCTTGGAAAGCCCATGCATGGATTCCGTTCGGAGTTGTCTGTGGAATCTTATTGGGCCCTGTTATCATTGGATGGGTTATAAACTTATTTAACTAATATGAAAATCTGTGTGATGAAATTCGGCGGCAATACGCTGGCCAATAAACAAAAATTACTTTTAGCGGCTGACTTAATCAAAAGCCGTTATGATGACGGTTTTATTCCGGTGGTAGTTGCATCTGCCAACGGTAATTTGACGGATGTGCTCTTGGATCATGCTTACAGTATTGCCCGGGAACCCGATAAACGCGAATTGGATATGCTTATTACCACCGGCGAGCGCGTCAGCGTGGCACTTTTATCCATTGCGTTGCGGGCCAAAGGCGTGCCGTCGGTATCGTTGACCGGGTCCCAAATCGGGCTGATTACAACATCTTCGCATACGGGCGCCGATATTTTAACACTCAAAGGCGACCGCTTGGTGCATGAAATTAACGAAGGGCACGTGCCGATAGTGGCGGGTTTTCAGGGAATTGGCGAGAATAAAGAAATCACCACCTTAAAACGCGGCGGATCGGATGTGTCGGCGGTGTTTTTGGCGGCACAATTGGGCGCCAATCACGTGGAAATGATTAAAGATGTGGACGGTGTTTATTCGGCTGATCCCAACAAAAACCAACAAGCCCAAAAATACGAAGTATTAGATTTTGACGAAATGTATAAACTGGCTCTTAACGGGGCTAGTGTACTCCATCCGGATGCGGTACGCCTTGCCAAAGAAAAAGGGGTAGAAATCCGCATTGTATATTATCAAACGGGTAAAACGGGGACGGTAATTAAATAATGTACTTGAAATGGAATCTGACGGGCTTTATTGCCTTTGTCATTTTAGGAAGTATTGTGTATGCTTTCGGCCCGGGGTTTGGGTCTTTAGTGCGGACGTTGATTTCCTGCGCTCTTTATGCTTTTGTGTTTTTTGCGTGCTTTGTAGTTGTTCGGCGCAGATAACTTAAAATATGGTATGATTAAACTATGTTAGATACAACACTTATTTTACAGATTTGCGGATTTGTTGTTTGTTTCATCTTATTATTTGTCTTTACAGCCAAATACCGCGCTACGATAGCGCACGAAACGGAATTTGAACCGGCCGTGGAAGAATTAACGGTGGCGGCTTCCAGCCAGCCTTCTTATAAACCGCGCTCGGCGGTGTTAAATTCGTTACAAGGGACGGCTTCATTGGAAGTGGCCGATTTGAAAGAAAAAATCAAATCGCTCCAATATCAATTGGAAGAAATGAAAGTCGGTCACGAGAAAAATAACGCCGAACTTGCCAAACAACTTGCCCGGTTGGAAACGCGTGTGAGCACGTTTGAACAAGAGTTTATGACCAAATTGCAACCGACGTTGTTGGGGTTAATTAAAGATTTGGAAAATATGAAAGTAGCCGAAGAAAAAGGAAAATAAATTCGGCTTGAACGTTTTGAAAATGGGCGACTCTTATTTGAGCCGCCCATTGTTTTATAATGTGCCGTTAGTATCTGCTTGGGCACGTCTTTTCATGCGTGCGGGTTGCTATAAAGTGTATATGCGGCACGAACCGCCGTAACACGCTGCCGACGGGTTGTATAACTGGCCGAAAGCGGCACAGACTCGGTCAAAGCGTGATTTGGCTTGCGTTGTAAGAGCATAACAAACTCTACGTCCGGCGGCAGAGTCAGATATATTGGAATGATAAATAATATATCCGTTTTTAAGGGTGGTATCATTCAAACACGTAATTGCCGCCGCGTCAACATAACAATACCCCCATGGGAAAGTGGCAGTGCCTCCGCTGACAGATGTGGCCGGTACGTCCACGTCCAACACGTCAAATCGGGTAGGATATGCCCCGTTGGCTAAATAATATACTTCGGCGGCTTGGGATAGCGTGGTTGTAATGCCCATTAAATTACTGAAACGGCTTTTGTCCACTGCCTTTTGATATTGCGGCAAGGCCACACTGGCTAAAATACCGATAATCAGTATGACAACTAATAATTCAATTAGCGTAAATGCATGGTTGTTTTTCATAAAATTTCTCCTTTCGTTTTTTACTGCTACAACTATTATCGTTTTTTTTTTTGATTTGTCAAGTCCTATTTTTCAAGTCTGTTAAAATTACAAGTTTTTTTTGATATGCCAAATGCCCGTTTCTTATTGGAAACGGGTGCTTTTTACCGACGGAAATAAAAGGCGGCCTTGACATCGTTTTTTTTTTGCTAGATTTTATAAAATAAAACAAGGAAATAAAAAAGGAGCAAGAGAATGAAAAACAACATATCGGGCCGTTTCGGTGGATTTACATTGATAGAATTATTGGTGGTAGTTTTAATTATCGGTATATTAGCAGCGGTGGCCTTGCCAAAATATCAATTAGCGGTGGATAAGGCGCGTTACTCGGCTTTAATGCCGATTACCAAAGCAATCGCCGATGCGCAAGTGCGTGCTAATTTGGCGGGAAATACGGAACAGGCTTTTGATATATTAGATGTGGAATTACCCGCCGGTTGTACGGGACATAATCAGGCGCTTTCCTGTAATGGGGCCCAATGGGGATGTGCTTTACATTCTACAGTATCTTATCCGCGCTGTTCCGATTACCGAATCAATGCAACATATTATTATTTAATTCAAGCAAGCGGAACAACCCGTATTTGTTACGCCCATACTACTGATACAAGTGACAGGGCTAACCGTTTGTGCCAGGCCATGACCGGTAAAAAGACTCCCTTTGTCACGGAGCCCATAACTACTTTTAAGGAAACCAGATCTATGAACGGTTACCGTTTTGATTAAATGCAAAATTGATTATTATTTTAAAATCAGCATGCTCCGCAATTTTGCGGGGCATTTTGCTTTTAATCATAAATTTCAAAAATTTTACTGTTTTTTTGCTGCTTTACGAGTGAAAATTAACAAAAATTAAGTTTTTTTCCGCAAAATTCTTTTTCAAAAGCATTAAAAACCTAATAAGACAAATTAGGTTTTGTCAAGTCCTAACCTGAAAAAATGTGGTAAAAATTGTTTTGTCCTTGCTAAATTTAATAAAATATATCTAACTGGAATTTTGAGAAACAGGGAGAAAAAATGACAAATAAAAACCTTGAACCGATTGCCATTATTGGTATTGGCGCCGTAATGCCGGAGGCACTTAACAAAGATGAGTTTTGGAATAATATTCAAACCGGGAAATATTGTATTACCGAAATTCCCGCGTCCTATTGGGATTGGCGGCTCTATTACAGTCCCGATCACAAAGCCGAAGACAAACTCTATTCCAAAATCGGTGGCTTTATCCCTGCTTCCTTCAAATTTAATCCCTTAAAATACCGCATTCCGCCGCAAATTGCCAAACAAATGGACACCGTCCAACATTTGGCTATTGAAACCGCTAACATGGCCTTGGAAGATGCGGGATATACCCAAAAAGAATTTGACCGCAACCGTACCGCTGTGATTATCGGTAACTCTATGGGCGGTATGAAAAATGACCGTTCCAACTTGCGCTTAAACCGCCCGGTCTATTATGAAATTTTGAAAAATACGCCCACCTACCGCGCTTTGCCGCCGGAAACCGGAAAGAAATTATTAGATGAAATGGAAGATGGCGTTCATGCTAATTTTATGCCGGTAACCGAAGACTCTATGCCCGGCGAACTCGCTAACGTCATTGCGGGGCGCGTGGCTAACGTGTTTGATTTACACGGCACCAACTTTACGGTAGATGCCGCGTGCGCTACTTCTTTAGCGGCGGTAGATCAGGCCGTTAACGGGCTGCGTATGGGCAATTTTGATATGGCCCTTGTCGGTGGGGTAGATCAAATGATGGCTCCGGCGTCCTATATCAAATTTTGTAAAATCGGGGCGCTGTCCGAAAACGGTTCTTGCCCGTTTGATGCCAAGGCCGACGGATTTGTGATGGCCGAAGGCGCGGGTATGGTCATCTTGAAACGCTTGTCCGACGCTGTTAAAGACGGCGACCGCGTATATGCGGTGATCCGCGCCGTAGGGGCTTCTTCCGACGGTAAAGGCAAAGGCATTACCGCGCCTAACCCCAAAGGGCAAAAAATTGCCGTAGAAAAAACTTTTGAACAATTAGATTACACCCCCGGTGATGTGGGTTTATTAGAAGCCCATGGTACCAGCACGCGCGTAGGCGACGCGGTAGAACTTACCGCGCTTAACGAACTGTTTGCGCCGTATGCTAAACCGGGCACGATTGGTCTGGGCAGTGTAAAAAGCCAAATCGGTCACGCCAAAGCGGCGGCCGGTATTGCGTCTTTAATTAAAACCGCACTCGCCTTACACCACAAAGTATTGCCGCCGTCTGTCAATTTTGTAACCCCCAATCCGGCGGTAGATTGGGCCACCAGTCCGTTCCGCGTTATTACGCAAGCACAAGCATGGCCGGATGGAAAAATCCGCCGCGCTAACGTATCCGCCTTTGGTTTTGGCGGCACGAACTTCCACGTAGCCTTGGAAGAAATGAACGATAATTTACTTCATAAAGAACCGGTCGCTGTTCAAGCGGCGGTAACCCCCAAACAGGAGTCTGTAAAAATGAATAATTCGTATATCTTGCATGTCCCCGGAGAAAAAATCCAAAGTGATGTACTTACTTTTTCCGCACCGACAAAACAAGAATTATTTAGCGTTTTAGACCGCGCCTTGTTGGCGGTCCAAAGCGATCCGACGTATTTACCCAGCATTTCCTACAAAAATCATATCGCCAAACCCCAAAAATTTGCGGTAACGATTAACGTAGAAAACCCGGATAAACTCAAAGAAAAAATTGAATTTTTTAAGAAAACCGCTTCTTCGCAAGATGTGTGGACGCAAGAATCCTTATACTTGCGCATGAAAGGTATTTATCCGTTTACTCCGACGGAAATTAAACCCAAAGTCTGCTTTATGTTCCCCGGACAGGGCTCGCAATATGTGGACATGATGAAAGATTTGGCGTCTAAATACAAAATTGTCCAAGATACCTTTGATGAAGCCGACAAACTTTTAACCGAAATCATTGGGCAAACCTTGACCGAAACTTTGTGGAGCAAACCCGGTGAAACGAAAGAACAAATTGCCGAGCGCGAAGCCGCTATCAAACGGACCGAAATGACGCAACCGGCTGTGCTTACGGCCGACATCGCTATGATGCGCTTGCTTTCTTCGTTTGGTATCCGCCCCGATGTAGTCATGGGGCACAGTTTAGGCGAATATGCCGCCGCAATTGCCGCGGGAATTTTTGATTTTGAAAACGGCTTAAAGGCTGTTTGCACACGCGGAAAAGTGATGAGCGAAATTCGCGTAGAAGATAACGGCAAAATGGCTTCTATCGCCGCTCCTGTGGAACGGGTAGAGCCGGAACTTTCGCGCGTAAGCGGATATGTGGCAGTAGCCAACAAAAACTGCCCGACGCAAACGGTAATTGCCGGTGCATCTAAATCTATTGATGACGCCATTAAGATGTTTACCGATATGGGTATCCAAGCTGTGCAAATTCCTGTTTCGCACGCGTTCCACTCGGATATTATTAAACCGGCTATGCCGCAATATCGCGCCTTCTTAAACACGCTGAAATTTAACTCGCCCAAAATGCCGATTACCACGAACGTAACGGCTGAGTTCTACCCCAGCGATCCCGAAAAAATCAAAGATTTAATGGTCACGCAAATTTCGCACTCGGTGGAGTGGATTAAACAACTTAAAACCACTTACGATTCCGGCGTACGTTTATTTGTGGAATGTGGCCCCAAACGGGTGCTTTCCGCACTTGCTTCCAATACGCTGGCGGATAAAAAAGATATTAAAGTGCTCGCTTCCAACCATCCCAAAAAAGGCGGTATTGTGGAATTTAATGACTTGTTTGCCAACTTGATTTCTTCCGGTATCCACATCGATTGGACGGGAACCGATATCTTTGGGCAAAACACCACCTACAATCCGGCGTTTGTCGGTTGGGTGACCGGCAATGCTACACCGGTAGAAAAGAGTTTAGGGGAAATGCCCGTTTCCTTTGCCGTAACGCCTGCTAAACCGGCTGCAGAAATTCCGGCCGAAAAACCGCAAGCAGCCCATACAAATGATCGTGCCGATTTACACAAATCGGTTGTTATCAGCGGTATTGCCGCAGGCGGCCCCGGCAGTTGGGATAAGATTTTCCGCGAAGGTATTTTGGATGAAATTTTATCCGGTCGCAATATGATTGAGCCCGTTTCGTCCGAGACGCAACAAAAACAAATTGATAAACATGTAGAATTTGTCATCAAATCGCCGGACGGAAATCACCGCATTGAACGCCTTACTTCCGCTTCTCAAGCCATTAAATTATCGGCCAAAGGCGGAGCGTTTGATTTGGAAAAAGAATTTGGTTTGCCCGCTAAATGGGTACGCTCTATGGACCGCAGTTTCCAACTTGCTATTGCGGCGGGAATGTTAGCCTTAAAAGACGCCGGCATTCCGTTAGTTTTATATTATAAACCTACTTCTACGGGCGGTTATTTACCGGATCGCTGGGGCTTACCGGCGGATATGATTGATGAAACCGGTGTTATCTTTACCTCGGCTTTCCCGGTAGCCAACAGCATGATGGGGGACTTAACTAAACGCGTTACCGGACTCCTTAATAATAAGACGGCTAAAGAAGTTCGCGCATTCTGTGACAAATTTATCTCCCAAATTGCCGACCCGGCTCTAAAAGCGGAAATTGAAGAATGGTATCAAACCACTTTTAAGGATAAAGAAATTGAACCGCAAGCGTTCACCTCTGAATTTATCTTAAAGACCATTATTATTGCCCATTGTCACTTCTGTCAATGGATTCGTGCCCGCGGCCCGGCGACGGCCATGAGCGCGGCGTGCGCTTCTACCGCACAAGCCGTATCCGTGGCGCAAGATTGGATTAGACTGGGCCGTTGTAAACGTGTCATTGTCATTAGCGCAGATGATATCACGAACGACAATGTGTCCGAATGGATTTTAACCGCGTTCTTGGCTTCCGGTGCCGCCACGACCGAAGGTGACGTGACAAAAGCGGCCTTGCCGTTTGATCGCCGCCGCAACGGTATGATTGTCGGCATGGGGGCTGTTTCTTTGGTGGTAGAAGAAGAAAGCGAAGTTATCAAACGCGGTATGAAACCGTTAGCCAAATTACTCGCTACCGAAATTGCCAACAGCGGTTTCCATGTAACGCGTATTGATGTCAATCACGTGGCTAAAGTGATGAACCGTTTAGTGGCGACTGCGGAAAAAGAATATAACTTAAACCGCGCCGATATTGCTAAACAACTCGTTTTCATTTCGCACGAAACTTATACGCCCGCACGCGGTGGTTCCGCCAGTGCCGAAGCATATGCCTTGAAATCTACATTTGGCGAAAACGTCAGCAAAGTGATCGTCAGCAATACAAAAGGTTTTACCGGTCACTCTATGGGTGCCGGACTTGAAGATGTTATTGCCGTGCGTTGCTTAAGTACCGGACTTGTTCCGCCGATTGCCAACTTTAAAGAAGCCGATCCGGAACTCACCGGTATTACCTTAAGTAAAGGCGGTCATTACGATTTTAAATATGCGCTTCGTTTAGCGGCAGGTTTTGGCTCGCAATTAGGTATGACTTTGTTAGAAAAAGCATGGCAAGAAGGCGAGCCGCGCATTTGCGATGAGGCCAAACATGCTGCTTGGCTCAAACAAATTTCAGGTCAAGAAAGCCCGGTGTTAGAAGTGGTGCAAAACACCTTGCGCGTCAAAGACAATTACCGCCATGGCGTAAAACCGTCCTTAGTAATGGAAGGTTCGCAAGCCTTTGTGGATAAAGTTAACACAGTTCACACCGCGCCTGTAACTCCCGCGCAAGTAGCCCCGGTGACTCCGGTACAAACTCCGGTCACTGCGACGCCTGTTACTGCGGCGGTAACGCCTGTGGTTGCTCCCGCGCCCGTTGCGCCGAAATCATTAGATGAAGCGACCGTTACCAAAGAAGTGGTTAATATGGTAGCGGAAAAGACAGGCTATCCGGAAGACATGTTAGACCTTGATTTGGATATGGAAGCCGACTTAGGTATTGATACGGTTAAACAAGCCGAATTGTTTGCCGCAATGCGCGAACACTACGGCATGACGGCTACGCAAGAAGGTATCCAACTCAAAGATTATCCGACGATTAGACACTGTATTAAATATGTAATTGCCAATGCGGGTACTCCGCAAGCAACGGCAACTGCGCCTGTTTCCGCTCCGGTACAAACCGCAGTAGAAACGCCGGTGCAGGCGGCCCCTGTCACGCCGACTCCCGCTCCGTCTGCAACACCTGTTTCCGTTCCTAAAGTATTAGATGAAGCCACGGTCACTAAAGAAGTGGTTAATATGGTAGCGGAAAAGACGGGCTATCCGGAAGATATGTTAGACCTTGATTTGGATATGGAAGCCGACTTGGGTATTGATACGGTTAAACAAGCCGAATTGTTTGCCGCGATGCGCGAACACTACGGCATGACGGCTACGCAAGAAGGTATCCAACTCAAAGATTACCCGACGATTAGACACTGTATTAAATATGTAATTGCCAATGCGGGTACTCCGCAAGCGGCGGCAACTGCGCCTGTAACTCCCGCGCAAGTAACCCCGGTGATTCCGGTACAAACTCCGGTGACTCCGGTCGTAACGCCGGCAACTACATCCGCGCCCGTTGCGCCGAAATCCTTAGATGAAGCGACCGTTACCAAAGAAGTGGTTAATATGGTAGCGGAAAAGACAGGATATCCGGAAGATATGTTAGACCTTGATTTGGATATGGAAGCCGACTTGGGTATTGATACGGTTAAACAAGCCGAATTGTTTGCCGCAATGCGCGAATATTACGGTATTGTTGCGCAAGACGGTATCCAACTCAAAGATTATCCGACCATTAGACATTGTATCCAATTCGTATTAACGCATGCGATGGGGGCTGCCTCTTCCGCGCAATCTGCCCCGACCGTTTCTACTTCTGTAACACTTACACCTGTGGTAACTCCGGTTGCGGAACAACCTGTTCAAACTCCGGTTGAAACCGTCGCTGAAACACCCGTGCAAGCAACGCCCGCTCCGGTGCAAGTAGCCCCGGCTGTTTCTCCGTTAGCGGTTGCTCCGGTTGCTACCTCGGCGTTAGATGAAAATACGGTTACCAAAGAAATCGTCCAAATGGTAGCGGAAAAGACGGGCTATCCGGAAGATATGTTAGATCTTGATTTGGATATGGAGGCCGACTTGGGTATTGATACCGTTAAACAAGCCGAATTGTTTGCCGCGATGCGCGAGCATTACGGTATTGTTGCGCAAGAAGGTATCCAACTCAAAGATTACCCGACGATTAGACACTGTATCAATTTTGCCTTGTCGCATACCGCTGCCGCGCCTACGGCACAAACGGCTGCGCCTGTCGAGCAAGCGCAAACCCCGGTTGAAACTCCGGCTACTCCGGTAGTTACCCCGGTACAAACGGCAA
This sequence comes from Candidatus Avelusimicrobium luingense, assembly GCA_900315845.1. Classification (GTDB taxonomy): domain Bacteria; phylum Elusimicrobiota; class Elusimicrobia; order Elusimicrobiales; family Elusimicrobiaceae; genus Avelusimicrobium; species Avelusimicrobium luingense. The sequence continues at coordinate 244,674 of OOHK01000001.1, read as the reverse complement.
CGGTAGAGCCGACTCCCGTGACACAAACCCCTGTTTCGCAAGGATCGGCGCTCCCGGAAATTCATGTGGAAAAAGTGGAAGAAGCCGTTCCGTCTGCCGGAGAAATCGGTAAACCGACGGAAGAAATGTTGACCACTAATCCCACCGCTCCGGTGCAAGTACGCGAATCATTAGCCGAACGGCCCGAGCGCGAAGGATACGCCGGAGAACACTGCCACGAAAAGAAACTGCGTCATGTAACGGTAGTGGCTCCTGCGCCTTTGTCCGTGCGTGAAAACCGCCGGTTGTCCAAAGACCGCACGGTTCTTATCTTTGCCGATAATGCCCAACTTATTAAAGCATATCAGGAAGAATGTAAAGAACTCGGTGTGAAATATCATATTTTCACTACTCTTAAAACGCGCAGCAAAAATACGACTATTGTAAATTGGGAATCGTATGAAGAAACAGAAGCCGCACTCAAAGAGTACGCACAGGAAGATCCCAACGTGCAAGGTATTGTGTATTTGCTCGGCGCGAACGTCAAAAAGTTTGACAAAAAAGTCAGCCCGCATAACGAATTAACTAAATACGTAATGCCGCTGTTTATTGCCTTGCGTGTGTTTGAAAAAGGACTCGCCAACCGCACGGATGCCGATACATTCTTTGCCGTAAATACCAAGATTGACGGTACGTTCGGTTACACGACCAAAGATGAGTTTAACCCCATTACGGGTGCCTTGTGTGGCGGCACAACCTGTTTCCGCCGCGACGTGTACGAACACACCGGAGCGATTGCTAAATTGTTAGACTTTGAACCGACTGTCACCCCCGATGAAATGGCTCAAAAAACCATGGATGAAGTCTTGCATGGCGATATGCGCCTGATGATCGGTACGCGCGGTGGCGAACGGACGACGATTTTATCCGTTCCTGTTCGTTTGGACAGAAGTGTCAAACGGTGTGATTTAACCGGAAAAACGATTATATTTACCGGTTCGGGCCGCGGTATCGGAGCAATGCTGGCTCAAAAAATCGCTGCCCAATATCACAGCAAAATTATCGTATTAGATATTATTGAACTGCAAGAAAAAACACCGTTATGGGCCAAAATGAACGAAGCCGAACTGGCGATGCTCAAAAAGCAGTTATGGGAAGAAATGAAAGCCGATACCACTAAGCGTGCTACCCCGGTGATGTTAGAACGGGCGTTTGGGCGCGTGAAAGATTCGGTGACTCTCTATAACAACTTGCAAAAACTGCGCGATTTGGGCGCGGAAGTGGAGTATTACCATTGTGACGTAACCAACAGTTCCATGGTCAAAGAAGTCTGCACGAAAATCAAAGCCAAAAACAGCCGTGTGGACGGACTTATCCACTTTGCGGGGTTGGAACGCTCTAAACTTATTTACGATAAAGATCCGGCGGAATATTACCGTATCTTTGACGTAAAAGCCACCAGTTTTGCTCTGTTCCTTGCTAATAATATCGTGCGTGACGGTGGGTTCTTCGCATTTGCCTCATCTATTGCGGGTAAATACGGTAACCTCGGTCAAAGCGATTATGCAAGTGCCAACGACTATTTAGCCAAATCAGCCTTCTCGCTGACCAACCAAGGCTACCGCGCCATTGCGATTGCCATGAGCGCTTACAAAAATGTCGGTATGGGGGTGCGCGCCGGTGTAGAACAATTCTTACGCGCTAACGGCGTGGACTTTGTGGACCCCGAAGACGGTATGCAGATTTTCTTAGACGAAATCGTTTATGGAACGGTACCGGAAATCGTACTGACGGGCGCTCTCGGTAACTTGGATTGGGACCACCAACTCCGTACGGAAATGGATGAAATCGTGCCGTCCGGTGCCGGCAACACGCTTGCGCCTACGCCGACGACTTCCACTCCGTCCGCAACTACTCCGGTCAACAATACGCCGGCCCCGTCGGTGGCTCCTACCGCGTCTGCTAAACCCGATGTTTCCAAAGCCACACATTTTTTGGGAACGGTAACTGCGGTCACTCCGGGGGCGGAAATCCATACGGAAAAGGAATTTAATTTAGAGTCCGACCCGTATTTAGCCGACCACGCTATTGAAGGCACCCCTTATGTGCCAGGTGTCATGGGCATTGAAACCTTTGTCCAAACCGCTACGGCATTAACGGGCCATGTCCCGCACGGGTTGAAAGACGTCCATTTCTACTTGCCTATTAAACTCTTGCGCCGTCGCCCACAAGCGGTGCGCGTCATTGGTAAAGTGCAAGGGGCAGACGTAAATATGGAAATTGAGTCTGACTTTATCAATAGCAAAGGAATTAAAATGGGTAACACCCGCCGCCATTTTACAGCCCATACGTTAGCAAACTTTGTTTCTACGTGGGATAATGTAAAAGCCGCCGCGTTGGCGAACATACACGATCCAGTCAGTGTAAGTAAAGAAGAAATCTATAAAAAGTATTTCCATGGGCCGTCGTTTCAAGTGTTGGGCGGTATATTGCGGGTAGATACAACGGGTTCTTTGGCGTTGTATAATACCACACCGCGCCCCCAATGGCTTGACGGGCCGCGCACGCTACTGGCTAACCCAATGTTGATTGAAGCCGCGTTCCAATGCTGTGGTTTCCAAGATATGACGGTAGAAAACAAAATGACGCTTCCCGATGCAATTGATGAAGTGGCTATTTTGAAAAATGAACTTCCGCCTGCGCAGTTGTATTTGTATGGCGTCAGCCGCGGTTATACGGCAGACGGCAAAACATCCCACGATGCGTACGTCTTTGACGAAAAAGGCGACGTGTGGGTGGAAATCCACGGGTACAAGGCTATCGGCCAGTAAACATGGCGTACCAATTAGAAGTAGTTGATTTAACACACCTGCCCCCGGCAGACGCTATATTAAGCCCGCAAGAGCAAACGTATTTTGAAACGTTACGTTTCCCCAAGCGGCGTAGCGAATGGCTCGGGGGCCGGTTTGCGTTAAAACAACTGGTGTCGCGTGCGTTAGATAAGGCCGATTTGCATACCATAGAAGTATTACCGCAAGAGAGCGGCAAACCTACTTTAACAGTGGGGGAAAAAACGGTTTCTTTGGCATATAGCATTACGCACAGTAACGGATTTGCGGTGGCGGCTGTCAGCGCGGATGAAAAACTGATCGGTATTGATTTGGAAAAAATAGAACACCGTATTGCCGCATGGGCGACCGATTTTTTCCATCCGGACGAACTGACCGAAAATAGCGACGAATTTTTAACTGCGTTATGGACACAAAAAGAAGCCCTTGTTAAATTACTGGGCACCGGGCTTTCTTTGCGTAGTAACGAAGTGTGTATGGTCGCCGGAAAGCCGCGCTTTGCGGGGCGTGCGTTGGAAATTTATAAATCTCTCGGCGAGCCGGAAATTACCGTTAAAACCGATAAATGGCCTACCGGGTTTATGTTTTCCGTGGCGGTGGGAAAATAGACGGTTTGTTGATGTTTTTTAGTATTATATTTTTATAGAGGTAAATATATGAAACAAATATCAAGCCGTTTAGGCGGATTTACACTCATTGAACTTTTAGTGGTAGTTTTAATTATCGGCATTTTGGCGGCGGTGGCATTTCCACAGTATCAAAAAGCCATAGAAAAATCTCATTTGGTGCAAGCCGTTACCATGGTCAGATCCATCGTTCAGGCCGAAGAAGTTTATCATTTGGCCAACGGACAATATACCGGCCAGGTAGATGAGTTAGATCTGTCCGTCCCTTCCAATCCGGATTTTGCCGTAGCCATTCATAGTACTAATACTTCTGTCATGCATATTCAGGCAGAACGACGCAAACTCGGAAATTCCGGACGTTGGTACATTATTTATTATATGGCACGCGGAACATATGATTGTGTGGCTGCGGCGAGCGATACCAAAGCCAATGACTTTTGCAAAACCGTAGGCATCGACAAGGTCACTTGTCCGGAAAGCGGTTATAACTGCTACGCCTTGCGCTAATCAGATCAGAACTTATACCAGTATTGCCCGGTTTGGCTTTGCCGGGGAGCGTTATTGCTGGCGTGTTTGCACAGCGTGATACCTAATTCGCTGTTTTGGGGAGTAAAGCAAAGTCTGGCTCCGGCATGTGCATGGGCGTTATCAAAAGAAAAAGTCAAATACAGATGTTTGGAAGCCGCCGCCCCGTCATAGGCTAAACGTGTGTCCCAGGCCGATACCGATTCCCAATTTGATCCTTCTATATATGAATTTAAATTCAAGCCCCATCCGGCGGCATTTGTAATGGTTGTATTATTTACAGTTCCTTCCAAATCAATATCCAGTTCTGACCAATTGGCTGTATATTGTCCGTTGGCCATATAGTATCTTTCTTCGGCTTGTTTTACTGCGTTAGCCAGCGTGACTAGTTGCGTCATCCGTGCTTTGGCTACCGCCACCTTATATTGCGGCAAGGCTACACTGGCCAAAATGCCGATAATTAAAACGACTACTAATAACTCAATAAGCGTAAAGGCTTGGTTATTCATAAAATGCTCCTTACTGTTTTTACTATTATATCAATATTCTTATTTATCCGGATAAAATAGAAAGCGTTTTTGGTTGTATTCCCTTTTTATTTAGTAAAATATAAATATAGTAACGGAGGGAATATGATAGAACTTTTTGAAGACCCGCGGCTAGATAAACCGTCTAATGATCCGGCTCCGGAAAGCCTTATAAAATTCAGACAAATTTCCCAAGATGCGCTTAAAGGCGCGGGCGAAGCACGCATCAAAGCCCAAAAAGATAAGGGCAAAATGACCGCGCGCGAACGTATTTCTTATCTATTAGATAAAGACAGTTTTTTTGAAATTCAAAGTTTGTTAGAAACTTCTTGTACCGACTTTGGTGTTAAAGATAAACACATCAAAGGGGATGGCGTCGTCACCGGGTTTGGTCGTATTAACGGGCGCGAAGTGGCTTTGTTCGCGCAAGATTTTACGCAACTGGGCGGCTCACTCGGTTTAGCACACGCGCGCAAAATTGCCGATATTATGGACAAAGCCATTGAAGCCAAAATCCCGATAATCGGACTTTTTGACTCCGGCGGTGCGCGTATCCAAGAAGGGGTGGACAGCCTTAACGGATTCGGCGAAATCTTTTATCGCAACGTAAAAGCGTCTGGTGTGATTCCGCAGATTTCTGTAATTTTAGGGCCTTGTGCGGGTGGCGCGGCTTATTCGCCGGCGCTTACCGACTTTATCTTTATGGTGGACGGTATCAGCCATATGTTTATTACCGGGCCCAGTGCCGTCAAAGCCGCTACCGGTGAAGAAGTAGATTTTGATTCTTTAGGCGGCAGCAAACCGCATAGCGAAAAAAGCGGGGTGTGCCAATTTGTCGCCAAATCAGAACAAGATTGTTTCCGCCAAGTGCGCGAACTTTTATCGTTCTTACCGCAAAACTGCGAAGAAAGTTCGCCGTTGCAAACTACCAGCGATGTCACCGACCGCAGTGTGCCGGTGTTAGAGCGGATTTGCGAAATGGACCCGAAAAAAGCATTTCGTATCCACCACGTTATTTGGCGCTTGGCTGACGATTTCGGCTTCTTTGAAATTCACCAAAATTTCGCTAAAAACATTGTAACGGGTTTTATTCGGTTGGCGGGCCACGTCGTCGGTGTGGTGGCTAACAACCCGGCGCATTTGGGCGGCGCGTTAGATTGCGACGCCAGCGATAAAGCGGCTCGCTTTATCCGGTTCTTAAATGCATTTAATATCCCGCTTTTGACGTTAGTGGATACAGGGGGATATTTGCCCGGTGTCGCCCAAGAACATGGGGGAATTATCCGCCATGGTGCAAAACTTTTGTATGCCTATTCCGAAGCCACTATCCCGAAAATTACGCTCGTGTTGCGTAAAGCCTACGGCGGTGCGTATATTGCGATGGGTTCTAAAATCTTAAAAGGCGATTTTAACTTCGCTTTCCCGAGTGCCGAAATTGCCGTGATGGGGCCGCGCGGCGCGGTGGAAATTTTATATTCCCGCGCTCTCAAAGCGGAAAAAGACCCCGCCAAACAAGAAGAACTCAAAATCAAAATGACGCAGGAATATTCGGACAAGTTCGCCTCGCCTTACCAAGCGGCGACGAACGGTTCTATTGACGAAATTATTGAGCCGGCCGAGGCGCGCAGTAAAATTATCCGCGCGTTTGCGGTCTTGCGTACGAAACGCGATCCGAAAAATCATCCCAAACGTGGGAATATCCCGTTGTAACATCCGGCGGGTTTAACTTGCAAATATAGGGGCGCCACTTAATAAGCCGGCGCCCTTTTTTTGTCCTTTGTGCTTTGTGGGTGTTTAAGGTAAGGTGGCACAGCGGAAAAAATTTGATATGATATGAATATGGAACAAGCAGATTCTTTAGACAGTGCCAACGAATATTTTAAGCAACTTGGTAAAATTACCCGCGAAATTGACCGCGCGGAAACTTCTCGCCTTTGGACGTTAGCCAAAAAAGGCGATAGCGCCGCCAAACAACAAATTTTGGAAAGTAATTTACGGCTCGTCGTGCCGACCGCCAAACGCTTTTTGCGTCCGGGCATGGAGTTAATGGATTTAATTGAAGAAGGAAACTTAGGGTTGTTGCAAGCGATAGAAAAATTTGATCCGTCTAAAGGATACCGTTTTTCCACCTATGCCGTGTATTGGATAGAACAATATATCCGCAAATATATTGAAGAACAGTCGGGTTCTATTAAAATTCCGTCACATGCGTGGGGAAATTTGAAAAGGTGGTTCCGCGCGTGGAATGAATTAAAAGAAGCCAACGGACGGGATCCGTCCTTGCAAGAAATGGCGAAAGAATTAGATTTATCCGCCCGGCAAGTCAAATCTATCATGGATACGTTGCAGGCGGCCAAAGGGATTGATTCTTTGGCAACCGTAGTGTATGAAGAAGATGAAATGACGCTGGAAGACGTGCTTAGTGACGACGGCAAGGGCAACCCGCATGATGTGTTTGTTAAACAGGAAGATCATAACCGTATTAAAAAAAGTATGGCGGACTTAAATGACCGCGACCGCCAAATTATCATTATGCGTTATGGGCTTGATGATAACGAACCAAAGACATTAGGCGAAGTGGCAGACGTGCTTGGATTATCGCGTGAGCGTGTGCGCCAAATTGAAGAGCGTGCCGTCGGTATTTTACGCCGCGAAGCGATAAAGGCCGGTATTTTAGAAGTTTCAACGTCGGACTTTCGCACCCGTAAACTTCATGCGGCTATGAAACCTCATATCAAAACAAATATCTTAGGTGAAGAACGCCCGCAAGGGGCTCTGGCCAAATTGCTAAAGAAAGCCAAAACGACGATGGCCAAAAAAACAAAATCTGCTTCCAAAAAGACTTCTAAAAAGGTTGTTAAAAAAGTAAAGCCGAATAAAAAAACTGCCAAAAAGGCAGTAAAAAAAGTGGCTAAAAAAGCAACCCGCAAGCCAACTAAAAAAGTGGTTAAAAAAACCGCTCGTAAAACGGGACGTCGCCGTACTTCTAACAAATAATTTCACGCCCCCGTAGCTCAATTGGATAGAGCGATTCCGTCCTAAGGAAGAGGTTGCGAGTTCAACTCCCGCCGGGGGTAAAAATAAAAAGCCCGCCTAGGCGGGTTTTTATTTTTTGTCCCGGAGCACACCAACTGCTTGGTGTGTGTCGGGAGTTGAAAGGCGCAGCGATGTTTTTGTTTGAGCGTGCGGTAGCCGCGAAAGGCAAAAACCGCGAGCCCGGCCTGCAGGCATTTTGTGTTAGCAAAATGACCGGAAGGCAACCTCCGCCGGGGGTATTTCTGCGGTTTGTCGCTTCTGGCATTAGGGCATTTTATAGATTCGGGATGTGTTAGTTTGTACCAAGGTTGCCCCAAATAATTTTTTGCAATATCCCCCGGCCGGCCCATTGTAGGCAATGGTTTCGCCAGAGAGAACTTCTCCACAAAAAATGTCATTTTCCGTTCGCTCGTTTGCTATACTTGTAGCATTTAATGCAAGAGACAGGTAAAATCCTGCACCGGCATACCGTCCTTTTAAGCGGCCCACAAAAAGTTGAGTTTCTGTGTTTGATTGATAAATTTGTACGGACCACTCGCCATTGGAGCGGGTGTCTGTTATCCAATTCGTAAACCATTTTTCATTTCCCGTCCATGGAATTTCTATGTCTAGTTCAGAAAAAGAGGTGGCATAATGTCCGTTACTTAAAAAATAAACTGTTTGCGCTTGTGCCAATGATTTGAGTAGTGTAAGCGCTTGTGTCGCCCTACTTTTTTCAACAGCCTTTTGATATTGTGGCAAGGCGACACTGGCCAAAATACCGATAATTAAAACAACTACTAATAATTCAATGAGTGTAAAGGCTTTCCGATTCATAAAAATTCTCCTTGTTGCTTTTACTATTATGTAAATATTATTATTTTTTTTTTTTGATTTGTCAAGAAGGGCTTTTTAGTTTGGCAAATTGATAAGGCTTTCGAGTCCTAGTCGAAGGCCACGCAGGTGCTGCTTACGGACTCGGCCACAAGTCACCTTACTGACGTGCGGCGCTCGCGGCCCCGCCTCGCCATACTCGCCTTGTGCTTACGCACAAACTCGTATAAGGCTCCGGCTTTCGAGTCCTAACGCAACACCAAGCAGTTGGTGTTGCTGTCCGAGACCATAAAAAAAGAAACCCCTTGCGGAGTTTCTTTTTTTATGGTTTCCGGACTAGGACTCGAACCTAGAATGACTGGACCAAAACCAGTAGTGATACCATTTCACCATCCGGAAGTAAATCTTCCTTACCTATTTATTATACATCAATTTAGCGTGTCGTGTAAAGAAATTTTACTTGCCCGACGTGTAAAACGGGGTGCAAAATACCGTGCGCCCGTAGGCACAGACTTCACGCGACAGTTGTTGCGCTTCGTCTTCCGTCTCCGTTAACGCAAAAACCGTAGAGCCGGAACCGGACATTAGTACCGCTTTTGCTCCCGCCGAGCGTAAATCGTTTAGGGCTTGTTTTACCGGGGCAGAAATGGATGATACGCCACTTTCTAACCGGTTAAACAAAAGCGGTGTCCAGGCGTCCAATTTATTTCCTTCTTTAATACACGAAAGCAATTGCTCCAAGCGGGTGGTGTTCGCTTGAATTTCTGTCGGATTGGGTAACTGAAAATTACCAAATACCATTTTAGTGGAAATAAAAGCGTTGGGATAAATCAGCACGAGCCACGGCAATTGGCCGTTAAATGAAATGGGGGTTAATTTTTCGCCAATGCCTTCACCCAGCAAAAATGTATCATCATACATAAATAACGGCACATCGGCACCCAATTGGGTGGCTAACGGTAATAATTCGGAAATATCTTTGTGAAAAATATCGCAAAGCACGCGCAACGTATTCGCCGCATCCGAGGAACCGCCCCCCAGGCCGGCTCCGGTCGGTACGCGCTTTTGGAGTTTAAAATTTAACCGGGCGGTTAAACCGAAATGTTCTAAAAAACCGCGTGCGGCCCGACATACTAAATTTGTTTCATCGGCACGTAAACGTTTACCTACCGGCCCTGCAAGTGTAAGTGAAATTTCTGTTTTGTCAGCCGGTTGAACCGCAACGGTTAATGTATCGCCCAATTTGATTTTGGCAAACAAAGTGGCCAATTCGTGATATCCGTTAGGCCGTTTACCGGTAACTTCTAAAAATAAATTAACCTTGGCGGGACAAAAGCGGGTATATATCATTTTTTCCTCGATTCATCCGTAGCATAGGCCAAAGCGCCCCAATGATATTCATCGTGGCTGATGAGATTTCCTTCTTCATCATACAAGTTGCGTTTGCCTTCTAATAAGCCATCACTATAAAATTCTTCTAATTCCAATTTTCCGTCGGGGAAGAATTTTTTGCGTTCACCGTCTAACCGTCCGTTGGTATAATTTTCATAAAACCATACTTCACCGTTTTGGAAAAAGCATTGTCGTTGACCGTCCAGTTTTCCGTCTAAATAATTTTCCACATACCACAAGGCTCCGTCGGGAAAGAAAAGTTCCCGTTTTCCATGGCGGCGCCCTTCGGTATAATTTTCTTCACTTTTTTTGCGCCCGCTCGGATAATAAGTAATACGCGGGCCGTTTAATTGCCCGTCGGAATAACTTTCCAAACAACGCAAAGTGCCGTCTTGCTGGGTCAACGTGCGTTCCCCATGCAATCGGGAGTTGCGATACGTACATTTGGCGGTTAACTGTTCTTTGTTGGTTTGTGTAATATAGGTGGCTTCACCTTGCAATAAACCGTCAATAAAGTGTTCGCGGGAGAGTTCTTGTCCGTTATCAGTGTAATGGATCAATTCGCCATTTAATTTATTGTTCTTATAATGCGCCAAGGTAATAATTTGGTCTTTTTCGTTAAATTCTTTTACTTCGCCGTCGGGAATATTGCCCAATAATTCCAACGATGCCCCGTTTGAAGAAACCGTTTCTTCGGCTACTTCTTTCCCGTTACAATAAAACGAGTGCGTGCCTTTAGAAGTTTTCAGGGTTGTCCCTTCGTGGCGCGGGGCGGCTCCAATGGGGGCAACAGGGGTGGCCTTTTCGTGAATTTGTTGCAAAATGCCTTTGGTATATTCTTCACTGAAAGATACCGAGCCGTCTGTTAGGTTGATGACTTGTAACTTTCCATCCAATTTGCCGTTGCGGAAATGTTTTACTGTGGCCGACGAAACCGTAAATTCGTACACTTCTCCGTCGGGCAATGTACCGGTTGTGTTGACGATATTTTGTTCGCGGTCTATAAATTCTTTAGCCACCACGGTGGCGCGGTAATACGTACGATCAGTCGGTGAAGCAATACAAATAAGTTTCTTTTTTTGCGTAGTAGGCATAAATTCTCCCTTGGTTAAAATTGTAGCACATTTGAACGCTATACAAATAATACTTGACAATTCCCTATTCACTTGATAGCCTTTATGTATATAAGCAACTAGCCTAAAATGGGGGAAATATGAGTGAAGTAATTATCAATGACAGCAATTTTGAAGAAGAAGTTCTTAAAGCACAAGGTCCGGTTATGGTGGATTTTTGGGCTACTTGGTGCGGCCCTTGCCGCATGCTAGCCCCGGTAGTGGAAGAATTAGCCGGTGAATATGCGGGAAAAGTTAAAGTATGCAAATTGGATACCGACCAAGGTCCGGAAACAAGCGCCAAATACCGCATTTCTTCCGTTCCGACGATTTTGTTTTTCAAGAATGGGGAAGTAGTGGCTCAAGCCGTTGGTTTGCAATCTAAATCTGCCTTGCAAGAAAAATTAGATGCTTTATTATAGGAGATCACCTTATGAAAAAAATATTGGGAATTGTAATAGGGATACTGATTGTTACGGCAGGTTTCCTATGGGTTAACGCACAGATTACTGGAGGAGTATGTGATGACAAAGGAAACTGTTCTCTTCCATCAAAACGTAATAATCCTTTTTCGAATTTCGGCAAGAAACAAGAACCAGAAAATATACCGGAACTGGAATTCCCAAAATTTACTCATAGTATGTATGAAGAAGATGTGAAAAACGGAAAGAAGAAAATTTACATCATTGCCTTTGTGAAAAACGATAAGAGTTGCGAACACTGTAAAGCTGCCAAGGGTGAGGGGGAACTGTTGGATCAATTAACCCAATATTACAAAAATGATTCGTTGGTTGGGGTATATGTTGCCTATTACAAGGATACTCCCATGACAAACGGGAGATATGTGTATAGCGAATATGCTAGAAAACATCCGGAATCATGTGTGGCCGGCGGGGATGCTCCCGTTTTTGCTTGGTTAACAGCCAATGGTAACAAACAAGTGACACAATTTAGCGAAATCGCCTGCGGATACGACCGAACAAAAGTTGCCCAGTCCATGGCGGATGTTATAGAAGTAATTGAAGCCGTTAAAAAGGCTGCATTTCCGTCAGGTAATTCCAATAACACACGCGCCATACGCTAATCTTCTTTAAGCACCTCGGTTTTGTGCCGGGGTGCTTTCTTTTTCATTCAATTTTATGACCGAATTTTCACCCCAATTTTTTTTGATAGATGCCCATAATTTTCTGCACCGCAATTATCATGCGTTGCCGAAATTGACGACTTCGTCGGGCCAAGAAGTGGGGGCATTGTATGGTTTTGTGCGGTGGTTGCTTAAAATGCTCAAAGAACATCACCCGGCGTATGTGGCGGTCTGTTTTGATTCGCCCGGCGGGTGTGCGCGGCGAAAAGCCTTGTTGCCATCCTATAAAGGCACGCGCAAAAAGCCGGATGATGCGCTTATTAGTCAGTTAAATATCGCGCGTGATTTAGTGTCGCGGTTGGGGCTGGCCGTAGTAGCCAAACCCGGCATTGAAGCCGACGATTTGATGGCTTTTTTGGCGCGCGAAGCCGCCAAGCAACAAGTTCCCAGCGTATTGGCTACCACCGATAAAGACGTCTACCAATTTTTAAACGATTATATTCACATTTGGCCCGCGGGCGGCAAGGACGGCTTTAAGGGACCGGAAGCCGCTAAAGAAAAATTCGGCGTAGAGGTAAATTTTCTGCCGGATTATTTTGCTATTGTGGGCGATGCGGCAGATAATATCCCCGGGGTGCATGGCGTAGGGCCGAAAAGTGCCGTGGAACTTATAGAGAAATTCGGACATTTGGCCGATATTTTGCGCGCCGCCCATAACGATAACCCCGATATCAAGCCCGCGTTAGCCAAAAAATTACTGGCCGGCGAAGGCGAAGCATTACTTTCCAAGCAACTCGTTGTATTTGATTCTAATTTAGATATGCCCTTTTCGTTGGAAGATTACCGCGTGCATATGCCCCAACGGCAAGTATTAGACGATTTATTTGCACAGTACGAGTTCAAAAATTTGTGGGAGTATTTAGATGTGCCTCCTGCTGTTTCGCCCGTTAAAATGCCGGATGGACCGGAACAACAACTTACGTTGTCGCAAGCGTTGGAAAAAGCCACCGCGTTGCCACGGGTGTTTTTACATGCGCAAGAAGAACTCGTTTTGCTCGGCTTATCGGCGCATGAATTTTCTTTGACGCCTATGGCTCAAGTGCAACCGTGGGAATTGGATGCGCTCAAAAAATTGGTCCAAAATGATGCGGTGGAAAAATCGGGGTATGATTTGAAATTGACCTTGCGTGAATTAGATATCAATGCACAGGGGCAAAAGTTGAATTGTTTTGACAGCCGTTTGGCCCGTTATTTATTAAATCCGTCGGGCGATTTGAGTTTTTCGGGGGCTTGCGCGGAGTATTTTTCCGCTCAATTACAGGAAGAAAACCCGCAAGAACTTTTACGCGCGTATAACCGCTATGGGTTTGCCTTACAAGAGATTTTGACGCAAAAACTTAAAGAAAGCGCCCAATACGATTTGTTCCGAAATTTAGAATTGCCGCTGATGTCGGTATTATCGGCTATGGAATACAACGGGCTACGTGTTGACCCGGGTTTTTTGGAAAGTTTCCAAGTGGTTTTGGAAAAAGAAATTGCCCAACTGCAACAGTCTATTGATACCCGTGCGGGATATGCTGTCAATGTCAATTCCCCAAAACAACTCGGCATTTTGTTATTTGAGCAGATGAAAATTCCACCTGTGAAACGTACGAAAACAGGTTATTCTACGGATGAAGAAGTATTGGCCCAACTGGCGCCCAGTTATCCGATTGCCCAAGAAATTTTGGACTACCGCGCCGATGCAAAACTGAAATCTACCTATGTGGATAATCTCTTGCTGTTAGCCGATGAAGAACATAAAGTTCACTCGTATTTGGATCAAACCGGTACGGTAACGGGGCGGTTATCCAGTTCCAGCCCGAACTTGCAGAATATTCCGGTTCGTACGGAAAAAGGCCGCTATTTACGCAAAGCCTTTTGTGCTGCTCCCGGTAATGTGATGCTCAGCGTGGACTATTCGCAAATTGATTTACGCGTACTGGCGCACGAAAGCCAAGACCCCGTCTTGGTGCAGGCATTTTTAGACGGGGGGGACATCCACACGCAAACAGCCGCCCAAGTTTTTGGAGTCATGCCGCTAATGGTAACGGACGAAATGCGCTCTAGTGCAAAGGCCATCAATTTTGGTATCATTTATGGGCAGGGTCCCATGGGGCTTTCCCAAGCGTTAGGCATTTCTTTACGGGAAGCCAAAGAATACATAGATAATTATTTTAAGAACTTCCGGGTAGTGCGTGAGTGGATTGATGACAATATCGCCAAAGCGCGCCAAAACGGATATGTAAAAACTATGTTGGGACATATCCGGTATCTGCCGGAGTTTAATATGGGTATCGGTTCCATGGCATCGTTTGCCCAACGTGCCGCTATTAACACAATTGTACAAGGCGGTTCGGCTGACATTATTAAGAAAGCCATGTTAGATGTGTTTGATGCTTACCGTAATTCGGCCGTAAAAATGACGATGCAAGTGCACGACGAATTGTTATTTGAAGTCCCCGCGGACACGCTTATGCAAACCGCCGGACATATTAAACAGTTGATGCAAAATACCGTTAAGTTGCGCGTTCCGCTGTTAGCGGCCGCCAAGGCGGGTGCCAACTGGTACGAGATGAAAAAAATTCCCTTATGAAAAAACGGCTTGTTGGGCTAACCGGCAGTATGGCCAGTGGCAAAAGTACGGCTTTGCACTGTTTGGCCTCTTGCGGGGCTTATACATTAAGTGCCGATGAATTGGTGCGTGAATTGTATAAGACCGCTCCGGTACGGTGCCGGTTGGAAAAATGGTTTGCTACCACCGATACGGAAAAGATTGCCCGGGAAGTGTTTTCTTCACCTAAAAAGCGCAAACAGTTAGAAGATTTTTTACATCCGCTTGTATGGCAGTTGGCGCAAAAAAAATTAACCGCCGCGCCTGTTTCGTGGGCCGTATTTGAAATACCGCTCTTATTTGAAGCCAAATGGGATGAGCGGGTAGATGTAACCGTTTTAATAACGGCCAGTGCCAAAACTATTACTTCGCGGTTAAAAGCGCGGGGAATTTCATTGCAACAATATCGGGAACGCCGTCAAACGCAACTAAGCGAAGCGGAAAAAATCAGCCGTGCCGATATGGTGGTGTATAACGATGGCACAAAAACCGATTTGGAAATAAAAATGAAACGCTTGTATCAGGCGCTATCAACTTTGTACGCATAAATTAAGGAGTTACTATGGAAGAAACAACCGCTCCGGCCAAGGCCGAGCAAGCCACTAAAGAAGTCAAACCGCAACCGACGGCCAAAGCCGAACGTTCCGGTCGGTCTCAAACGGATAAACGCTCGTATGGGCGATCCAATAATATGACGCGGCAAAACCCGCCCCGCCAACCTAACGGCGCTAAACCGATGGACGCGCGCGAACTTAATAAATTAAGCGTGCCGGAACTGACGAAATTAGCCGTTAATTATAACATTGAAGATATTTCGGGCCTACGCAAACAAGAGTTAATTGGGCGTATTGTGGCTGTTCAAGCCAAACAAAACGGCTCGGTATATGGCGGGGGCGTATTGGAAATCTTACCCGATGGGTTCGGTTTCTTGCGCTCGGAAGAAAATAACTATTTAGCCGGCGGCGAAGATATTTATGTGTCACCTTCGCAAATTAAACGCTTTGGCCTACGCAAAGGGGACGCTATTGAAGGCCTTATCCGTCCGCCCAAAGATAATGAACGGTATTTCGCTATGCTCCAAGTGCAAAAGGTGAACGGAGTAGAATCGGATAAAATCTACAACCGTCCGTTATTTGAAAACTTAACGCCGCTGCACCCCAACGAACGCTTTACGTTGGAATTAGATAAAAACTCCTTGACCCAACGGGTGATTGATATTGTGGCCCCTATCGGCAAAGGTCAACGTGCGTTGATTGTGGCTCCGCCCAAAAGCGGTAAGACGATGATTTTACAAGCGATTGCCCACTCCATTGCGGAGAATTATAAAGATGCTGTTTTAATGGTGCTGTTGATTGACGAACGCCCCGAAGAAGTAACCGACATGAGCCGCAGTGTTAAAGGTGAAGTAGTGGCCTCCACCTTTGATGAGCCGGCCGATCGTCACGTTCAAGTGGCTGAAATGGTGATTGAACGGGCCAAACGTTTAGCCGAACAAGGTAAAGATGTGGTTATTTTGCTGGACTCTTTAACCCGTTTGGCACGTGCGTACAATACGGTTGCTCCGTCGTCCGGACGTGTGCTAACCGGTGGGTTGGAAGCCACTTCTCTGCAAAAGCCCAAACGCTTCTTGGGCGCGGCACGCAACATTGAAGAAGGCGGCTCGCTGACCATTATCGCTACGGCCATGATTGAAACGGGTAGCCGTATGGACGAAGTGATTTTTGAAGAATTTAAGGGAACAGGCAACAGCGAACTTTGTTTGGAACGCAAACTTTCCGAACGTCGCATTTTCCCGGCGGTAGATATTAACCGCAGTTCCACCCGTAAGGAAAACTTGCTCTTAAGCGAGGACGAACTTAATAAAGTGTGGATTATGCGTAAAGTGCTCGCCCCGCTCGGCCCGGTGGACGCAATGACGATGTTGTTAGATAAATTATCATCCACCAAGTCCAATAAGGACTTCTTCAAACAAATGGAATTAGGTACGTTCTGATAAACGGCCTGGATATGTTAAAAAGCCGCCCTGTTTTTGACGGGGCGGTTTTTAAGTGAGAAATAAGAAAAAAACTTTCTTTTTATTTTCCGTTACAATTTGCTATAATAATCAAGAAGCCTTTTTAGGCTGAACCATTTTTTAGAGGAAAAATATATGAAAGAAAAAATTCATCCGACGTACGACTTCGTAGAAGCCGTGTGCGCGTGCGGGAATAAATTTATGACCCGTTCCACCGCCAAAACCTTAAAATTGGACATTTGCTCCGCTTGCCACCCGTTCTTTACCGGCAAACAAAAATTGTTGGATACGGAAGGTATGGTAGATAAATTTAACAAACGCTATGCTAAAACCGAAGGTAAAACTTTGGTACGCAAGCCGAAAACGGAAGTAAAAGCCAAAGCCAAATTGGCTCGCAAACCGGTAGCCGCTGTTAAGAAAGCAGCCGCTAAAAAACCGGCTAAAAAAGCCGCGGCCAAAAAAGAAACCAAGGCTGAAGCAGCCAAATAGCGTTTCCGATTCAAAAGAGCAGACACTTTCGGTGTCTGCTCTTTTTTCTATGTAACACATTGGGGTCAATATGGATACATCAAAATACGTAGCAGAATTTAAGGAACTGGAAAGTGCTCTTTCCAGCGGCAATTTATCGGCGGCTGATTTGGCGGCCAAAGCCAAACGTCACGCTTTTCTCAAACCGATTATTGAAAAAGAACAAGAAATCACCGCAATCGAAAAATCTATCGCTGATGACCGCGCCATGATTGAAGCGGGGGAAGATAAAGAACTTGTTAAAATGGCGGCGGAAGAATTGGCCGAATTAGAAGAAAAATTGCCCGCTTTACAAAAAGAACTGCGTATTTTAGTGATTCCGCCCGATCCCAATGATTCCAAAAATATTTATTTGGAAATTCGTCCCGGAGCCGGGGGGGAAGAATCTGCCTTGTTTGCGGCTGAACTGTTGCGTGTGTACCAACACTTTGCCCAAACCAAAGGCTGGGGAACGGAAATTTTAGAATATACCCCTACCGGACTTAAAGGGTGTAAATACGTCAGTATGTTTATCAAAGGAGACGGGGCATACTCGTGGCTGCGTATGGAAGCGGGTACCCACCGCGTGCAACGTGTGCCGGATACGGAAACGTCCGGTCGCGTTCATACGTCCACCGTGACGGTAGCCATCATGCCGGAAGCCGAAGAAATTGATATTGAAATCCGCCCCGAAGATTTGGAAATGGAAACGTGCCGCTCCGGCGGTGCTGGCGGGCAAAACGTCAATAAAGTGGAAACCGCTGTCCGTATTTTGCACAAACCGACCGGTATTGTCGTTTCCTGCCGTGAAGAACGCCACCAAGGCGCTAACCGCGAAAAAGCGATGGCCATGCTTCGCGCGAAACTCTATCAAATAGAAGAAGAAAAGCGCAACAAAGAAATTTATGACGAGCGCAAAAGCCAAGTAGGAACGGGCGACCGCTCGGAAAAAATCCGCACGTACAACTTCCCGCAAAGCCGCGTAACCGATCACCGCACCGATATTTCCTATCATAACATTATGGAAATTATGGCGGGAAACATTGAGCCGATATTAGACGATTTGCGCGCGTGGCGTGTGGAACAAAAACTCAAAAACTTGCAAATCTGATGACCGTATCCGAATTAGTAACAAAAGCCGCTTTGCGTTTAACTGCGTCCGGCTCCGACGAGCCGCAACCTAACGCCGAGTGGCTTTTGGCCTGTATTTTGGGCGTTACGCGCACGTGGCTTTTGGCCCATCCCGATTATACCCCCACGGAAAAAGAACTCGCCTTGTACGAAAAGTATATCTCCCGCAAAGCAAACGGCGAGCCGTTATCGCACATTGTAGGCTACCAACCGTTTGACGGACTTGATATTATCGTTACGCCCGACGTGTTAACCCCGCGTCCGGAAACGGAAGAACTGGTGGAACTTGTCAGCAAGTTATACGACAAAAAGCAACCACTTACGTTTTTGGATATGTGCACAGGTAGCGGGTGTATTGCGTGTGCATTGGCCAAACGTTTTCCGCGCGCACAAGTGTTAGCCGTAGATATCAGCGAAAAAGCACTCGCGGTAGCCGCGCAAAATGTCAAAAAATTCCGCCTTAATGAACAAGTGCACTTGTTACAGAGTGATTTATGGGAAAGCGTAACAGGAACGTTTGATTTAATTATTTCCAACCCGCCGTATATTCCGTCGCAAATTGTAGATACACTCACGCAAGAAGTACTAAAAGAGCCACGCCTAGCGTTAGACGGCGGACAGGACGGACTTGATATCGTGCGTCCGCTTTGCTCGGTAGCGGCCGATTATTTGAACCCCGGCGGGTGGCTTGCTTTGGAACTTTGTAAAGGTCAGGCCGAAGCAGTGGCGCGGGGACTAAACGAAATTGGTTGGCAGACGGACGTCAAAAAAGATATAGTGGGGATAGCGCGTTTTGTACTGGCGCAGAAAATTTAGATTTTTTTAAGGAGTTTTTATGGACAGGTTTTTAATTAAAGGCGGAAAAAAATTACAAGGTACCGTACACATCAGCGGCAGTAAAAATGCGGCCCTTCCTATTTTGGTAGCCACGTTGCTTACCGACGAAAAATGTGTTTTACACCGCGTGCCGAATTTGCGTGATGTGCGCACGACACTTAAAATTTTGCAGTATTTAGGCAAACAAGTAACGTATCAAAATAACGTCGTTACGGTGGAAGCGAATGGCCAACTTAAAAATGATTTGCCGTATGAACTTGTCAAACAAATGCGCGCGAGTTTTTGGGTAGCCGGGCCGCTTTTAGCGCGTTTCAAACAGGCGGATATTCCGCTGCCGGGCGGGTGTGCTATCGGTGTGCGCCCGGTAGATATCCACTTAAAAGGATTTGAAAAGTTAGGCGCACAGTGTGAAGTAAAAGCCGGAAACGTACTTATTCATGCCGACAAACTTTCACCTGCTAAAATTGTACTCCGGTTTCCCAGTGTGGGCGCCACGCAAAATTTGCTCATGTGTGCGTGTTTAATTGGCGGCGAAACGATTTTGGAAAATGTAGCCAAAGAGCCGGAAATTGATGATGTTATCGCTTTCTTAAATAAAATGGGCGCGGATATCCATACCGACGATAAAGGCCGCCTGATTATTCGCGGTGTGAAAGCCTTGCACGGAGCCGAACATACCGTAGTGGCGGACCGTATTGAAACGGGCTCGTATGCGCTAGCGGCCGCCGCCACCCGTGGGGATGTAACCGTGGCCGGTTGTGTGCCGGAACATAACGCAATTTTATGGGAAGATTTGCAAGAAGCCGGTTTTTCATTAGACATCGGTACCGATTTTGTGCACGTACACGCTTACGACGGAGAAATTAAACCGTTAGGTGTCCGCACGGCGCCGTATCCCGGTTTCGCTACCGATTTGCAAGCCCCTTGGATGACGCTGATGACCTTGTGCAACGGAACAGCGGAAGTAGATGAATCCGTTTTTGAAAACCGTTTTATGCACGCGCCGGAACTTGTGCGTATGGGGGCGCGCATTTCTACCGAAAAAAGTGTTGCGCGTATTACGGGCGTGGAAAAGTTATCGGCCGCCCATGTGCAATCGTCTGATTTGCGCGGCGGGTTTGCCCTCGTGATGGCCGGGTTGTGTGCCGATGGAGAAACGGAAGTGGAACGCGTGTATCACATTGATCGCGGCTATGAAAAATTGGAAGAAAAACTTACCGCGCTCGGGGCGACTATCCGCCGCTATAACCCCGATAAAGATGAATTTTAACGATTGGTTTTCCGCTTTGCAAACCCGCACCGCGTCACATAGCGGAGCGGGTTTGGCGGCTTTTAAGGAACTGCTTGCGCGTCTAAAAAATCCGCAACAAAATTACAAAATTATCCACGTGGCCGGCACAAACGGCAAAGGAACGGTGTGCATGCTGCTTGCGCACACGCTTACCGGCGCGGGGGAAAAAACCGGACTATTTATTTCGCCGCATTTGACTAGTCCGACGGAGCGTTTGCAAATTGACAGTATTGAAATTGCACCGAAAGATTTTATAAATGCAGTGGAAAAAGTGCTTGTTTGCGAACAAGAGCCGCTTAATTTGTTTGAGATTTTGACGGCGGCTGCTTTTGTTTATTTTGCCGAACAAAAGGTTACGTATGTTGTGTTGGAAACAGGCCTTGGCGGTCGTAAAGATCCGACGAATAGTTGCTTGCCTGTTTTGTCTATTATTACTTCCGTTGGGTTAGACCATACACAAATTTTAGGCGACACACTTTCGAAAATTGCCGCCGAAAAAGCGGGTATTATTAAACCCGGTGTACCCGTTTTGTGCGGAGATTTATCGTCTGGTGTTAAGCGCGTAGTAGAAGAAATTGCGCGCGAAAGAAAGGCACCGCTAGAAATACTGCATGCGGAAAATTCACTTGGAAATGCCCAAGCGCAAAACAGAGAGTTAGCGTGCCGCGCGGCAAAATTTTTGAAAGTTCCGGATGAAGTAATCGCGCACGCCGTTGAAACGGTTAAAGTGCCGGGACGGTTTGAGATTTTTTCTTGCGGCAAAAAAACAATCATTTTAGACGGTGCGCACAACCCACAGGCAATAGAAAATTTACTCGCATTTTGGCAAACAACGCCGTTTGCCCAAAAGCACGCAACGGTGCTTTGCGCGTTTATGCAAGATAAAGATTATCCAAAGATGCTCTCTATGCTTTCGGCCTGTTTTAAGACGGGGACAGTAACCGCGGTATCTTCGCCTCGGGCGGCGGGGAAAAATCTTATCACCCCTTTATTACCGCCCGGTTGGCAATTTATCCCTGATATTTCCGCCGCTTTTATCCGTGCACAAGCCGAAGTGGTGCTGGTAACGGGTTCTTTTTATCTCGCGGGCGAAATCAGAAAACGAATTATCAATAATACGTTGTGTCAAAATTCCGTTAGAAATTCCGTCTTAAAAAAACATTGACAGCAGCCTGCCTATTGTGGTTTAATAAACTATATACGCGCATACGCGTGCATACGGGAGCATTATGGCAACAGAGAACAATTCGTCCAACGGACAAGGCGATATCGCCCAATTTTTAGAGAAGTTTCAAGACCCCAACTTAAATACATTTAATTTCACGCCTACTGCCGCGCGAGAGGACGTTGCGTCCGAAGACGTATCTAACCAGTACGCGCATAGTTTTGAGAAATTAGAACAAAAAGTACAAGAGTTGGAAGAAAAATTTGACGTTTCCGAACGGCAAAACGAAAAGATCATGGCTGAACTGGCCCATACGCGCGAACATTTGGAACGTCAAAAAGACCGCGATGCTTTCATCCAACATCTTTCCTTCTCTATTGCTAATTTACGTGCCAGTGTAGAAAATCTATCCCGTGCCCAACAGGAACGTCCGTTCTCGTGGCGCGAGCCCGATGTGCAACGCAGTTTTGATACGGTGTCCCGTCCGGTCAATCATGCTCCTATTTATCAATACGAGCCGGATGCTTACCGTGAAGTGCAAGAACGTCGCCGACAGGAAGAACAAGCCGAAAAAGAACGTATTATTTCCAGTTTGCACCAAAAGGCTTCCCAATTAAAAGCCGTCAATAGCGCGCTTGATCGCGAAATCAAAAAAGTGCAACAGGAAAAAATGGAAGCCCTTAAAAAATCGGCCGAGCAAGCCAAAGAAATTTTATCCTTGCGTGACCAGTTGAATAAGGCCGAAGAAAAATTCAAATCGTTTGATTTTGAAGGACGTATTGTTTCTATCCGTCAGGAATATGAGCAACGTGTAAACAGTTTGGAAACACAACTTAAAGAAATTTCCGATACTTGTATGAAACAAGTAGAGGAAATTGAGACGTTGCGCACCGAAAATATCAAACTGCACGAAGCCGCTGCGGAAAAAGAACAACTGCTTATTCAATTAGAAGAAAAAGAAAAAGAATTGCAATCGTTACGTGAAGAAATAGCCTCTTTGCAAGAGAACAGTTCGTTACAAAGCCAAAACCAACAGGCTATTTATGCAGAAACGGTCCGCTCGTTGGAAACCCAACGCGATGAACTCACCGTCCAACTGCAAGCCACGCAAAACGAATTGGATGCGGTACGCAGTGAAAAAGACCAATTGGAACAAAACTTCAAAGCCTTGGTGGAAAAAATCAACGGTAATGATGCTGTCATTGAACAGTTGAAACAAAAGATTGAAGTGCTTGGTACGCAAAATGAGCAACTGGCACAACAAAATACACAACTTAATGATAAGCAAACCCAACTGTTTGAGAAAAACGAACAACTGGCTTTCCAAAATACTCAATTGACGGAAAAACAAGCGCAATTGTTCGCCCAAAATGAACAACTGGCGCAACAAAGTTCTCAATTGACGAAAAAACAAGCCGAATTGTTTGAGAAGAACGAACAACTTGCTTTCCAAAATACACAACTGACGCAAAAACAAGCGTTGCTGTTTGAGCAAAACGAACAATTGGCGCGCCAAAATGACGATCTCACACATCGGCAAGAAAAATTATTTGAGAAAAATGAACAACTTTCCCAACAAAACCGCCAACTGTCCACCCGTCAAGCCCAATTGGAACAACAATTGTTAGACGCGCATCAGACGCCCTCGGTTATTCCGGTAGTCATGCCTGTTAAACAAGCGCAAAATACGCAAGCGTCCAATGTGCAACCGGAAAAACCGGTAGCGAAACCGGCCCCGGCAGCGCCTCAAAATACATCTGCTAAATCGGTTCCTCCCGCTCCGTCTGCTCAAATACCTACTGTAAAAGAGCATGAAGAAAGCCCTATGGAAATTACCCAGACGGCTACCCCTAAAGTGCAAACTTCGGCTGACTTGCCCGAAATTAAAGTAGCAGATCCTGTTCAAACGGATCCGGATTTGTCGGAAGGGGAAGACTTTTTAGAGAAAACCGATAATTTTATCGGGCGTATCAAATGGTCTATTTTCAACGAGGATCGCTAATATGGCACCTTTACAAGTAGCTGTTTTATACGGCGGAAAATCTACCGAACACGAAGTTTCCATTCATAGTGCGCAAACTGTTTGCCGGGTACTTGCCGAAAAACCGCAGGCATATACTGTCTATCCTATTTTTATTGATAAACAGGGCTTTTGGTTTTTGCAAAAAGCCTGTGGCCCGCACCAAGCGAGCGATAAACCTATCACGCCCGTTATTGCACAGGCGGCTAATTTGCTGGCGTTTGACGGTTCGTGGAAAACCAAAATAGATGTGTTTTTTCCGGTGGTTCACGGTACTAATTGCGAGGACGGCACCTTGCAAGGATTTTTGGAAACGTTGGACGTTCCCTATGTGGGATGTGGGGTGCTTCCTTCGGCAATCGGCATGGATAAAGTGGTTACGAAACTGTTGGCCCAATGCGCCGGAGTGCCCGTTTTGCCGTTTTTCCCCATACATAAAAATATACCTTACAACACCTATTTTTTGAAAACATGGGTGGAAAAACAAGGCTTGCCGGTATTTGTTAAACCGGTGCGGCTTGGCTCGTCGGTGGGGGTGCGTAAAGTAAAAACGTTGGATGAATTAAAACCCGCCATAGATTTTGCCTTGTCGTTTGACACGGATGTCATGGTAGAAAAAGGCGTTGACCATGCGCGTGAAATTTTCTGTGCGCTTTACGGACAAGGGGAAAATGTTAAATCTTCTGCTTGCGGTGAGTTGCGTATGCTAGCCGGAGAATTTTTTGATTACAACGCCAAATATCTGGTAGAAGGCGGATGTGAGACGAAAGTACCGGCGGATATTCCTGCCGATATTGCCTCTAAAATGCGGGCCGATAGTGTGGCTGTATTTCACGCATTAAACGGAAGCGGCCTTGCCCGGGTTGATTTTTTGATGGATAAAAACGGAGCGTATTATTTTTCCGAAATCAATACAATCCCCGGTATGAGCGAAACGAGTTTATATCCGCAATTGTTTGAAGCGTGCGGTGAAAAATACCCGCAAATTTTAGATGGACTTATTGAGCAAGCGCAAGAAATTTATAAATGCAAAAAAACCTTATCGTTAAACCGTTAATATGTTAAAACTATTGCAGCGTTTTTGGGACTTGAACATTTGGGTAAAAATAGTATTTTTCTTTTGCCTGATTGGGTTATTGTCTAACACGATACTGGTGTGGCGGGATATTTCGCACAGTGGTATATTGTTGCGGTTGCATGTTGGATTTTTGGTGTTATATGCGGGACAAGTGGCTTTTATCTTGCTAGGTGAACGGCAAGTGTGGGCCTTGGCGGTGTTGCAAGGTGTGATGGCTTTGCTTACCAATGCTGATTTTACGTTATTCCCACTCGTGCGTTTTTTGGGAAATGTAGTTTATTCTTTATGGCCGGACCCGTCTTTGCAATTTTTGAAAGTTTATCAGTATGTTTCTATATCGCTGGCCTTTACGTTACAAATGTTCAGTGCGTTTATTTTGTTTAGTTTGCTTCCGCGCACGTCTAAACCAAAACCTGTATCTGATTCAACAGCCAATTAGACTTATATAAAAAACTCTCCGCGCGAGAGTTTTTTTATGTTATTCTTATGCGTTTATTTTGCTAAATATTGGCGGATAACTTCTTCTTTGAAAGATAAGAACGTGCCGTTTGTAATGGCTTCTCGGGCGCGTTCCATTAAGCGGATTAAAAAGCGGATATTGTGGATACTCATTAAGCGGTGGCTGGTGAGTTCTGCCGAGCGGTACAAATGGCACAAATACGCGCGTGAGAAACGGCGGCAAGTGTAACAATCGCACTGCGGGTCCAGCGGAATTTCTTGCGTGCGGTACTCGGCATTTTTGATGTTCACACGTCCGGTGCTGGTCATGGCCATTCCGTTGCGCCCTACGCGTGTGGGCCATACGCAATCAAACATGTCCACACCGCGTTCAATGGCGTTTAGCATTTCTACGGGAGTACCAAGCCCCATAAAATAGCGCGGTTTTTGCTCGGGCAGATTTTCGGTAACGGCTAAAACAGAGTCATTCATTTGGTCTAATGTTTCACCCAACGAAAGCCCGCCTAAACAATAGCCGTGCGTCGGAAGGGAGGCCATGTGCAGGGCTGCTTCTTTGCGTAAATCGGGAAAGATAGAGCCTTGAATAATGCCGAATAATAATGAATTCCCGACGGAAAAAGAACCGTCTGTTTGCTGGGAAATTTGCTGTTCGGCAACGGTTTTAGCGTAGGCTTTGGCGGCACGTTCGGCCCAACGTTTGGTGATATTTAACGCTTCGCGCGCATCGTGCTTGGACGGATCTTTGGCGTGGATACATACATCTAACATCGTCCAAATATCCGAACCGATTTCGCTTTCAAATTGAATCACATTTTCCGGCGTAAAAAGATGTTTGCTTCCGTCGTGGTGAGATTGAAAAGTAACGCCTTCTTCGTTAATTTTACGGAATTTGGAAAGACTATACACCTGGAACCCGCCCGAATCGGTCAGTATGCTGCCGCCCCAATGCATAAACTTATGGATACCGCCCATCGTTTGTAAAATTTTTGTCGTCGGGCGCAAATATAAGTGATAGGTATTAGAAAGCAAACATTCGGCTCCGGCGTTTTCCAAATCTTCGTCGGTAAGCGCTTTGACGCACGCTTGTGTGGCTACCGGCATAAATACAGGCGTATGAACGGCGCCATGCCGGGTATAAAGGATGCCGGTACGGGCTTTGCAAGACGAATCTTTGGCGAGAATTTTGAAAGGCGAAACCATAACATCATTTTATCATTTTTGATAGTGGTCTGTTGATGGGCCTCTTTGTCCATTATAAAACCCCCGCTTGATAAACGGGGGTTTAGGAAAACTAATTTTTATTTAATCACTTCTTTAACAATCTTATACGCGGCCGGTTTTTTAGCACCGATTTTGACGGCCGTTTTGAACAGGGCTACGCCCGCCTCTAAACGCTTTTTGTCAGACGCGTAAATAGTGGCAATCACGTCGCCTTTTTTGACGGGCTCTCCACCTTTTTTATTTAGCCAAATACCCGCGCCGTAATCAATGGCGTCTTCCATGGTGTTGCGGCCGGCTCCCAAAAGTACAGCCGCGCAACCGGCGGTTTTGGCATCAATATGTTCCACGTAACCGTTTTTGTCGGCTTTGAGTTCGTAGTTGAGTTTAGCATCTTTGAAATAAACGGCGGGTTTATCCACCACGGCCGGATTACCGCCTTGCCACTTAATCATTTCGCGCAGTTTGGCGGCGGCTTGGCCGTTGGCAATTTTTTCTTCTACTAATTTACGTGCTTTTTTAGCGTCTTTTTGTGCGCCGCTGATAAGCAACATTTGGGTGGCTTCTTCTACTAATAATGCGTAGAAGTCGGGCGCGAGATTTTTATTACCTTTCAAAATTTCAATGGTTTGGCGCATTTCGCTCGCGTTACCGATAGCGTGGCCCAACGGTTGGTCCATATAAGTAATCAGGGCGCGGCATTTAATACCCAAGAGTTTGGCGGTTGTAACAAGCGCACGGGCCAGTTTGCGGCTATCTTCCAGTTTTTGCATAAACGCACCGGAACCGTATTTGACGTCCATTAAAAGGCTATCCACGCCTTCGGCATATTTTTTAGACAAAATACTTGCCACAATCAGCGGGCGGCTTTCTACCGAGCCGGAAGCATCGCGCAAGGAATATAATTTCCGGTCGGCGGGGGCCAGATCGCTTGTTTGCCCAAACATACATACATTGAGTTTTTGAATTTGCTTGTAAATATCTTTCACAGGGACACGCACATTAAAATTTTTCATAGATTCTAATTTGTCTAATGTGCCGCCGGTATGACCGAGCCCGCGGCCGGACATCATCGGCACGGCCGCTCCCGCGCAGGCTACGAGCGGGGCCAGTGCGAGCGAAATTCCGTCGCCCACGCCGCCGGTGGAGTGTTTATCTACTTTGGGAAGTTTGGTGATTTTTTTGAAATCTAATCGTCCGCCGGAGTGCGCCATGGCTTTAGTGAACATAGCGGTTTCTTTATCGGATAATGGGTTCAAAAAGCAGGCCATTAAAAAAGATGAGAGTTGATAATCCGGCACGGTTGCTTTAGCCGCCCCTTGCGCTACAAAATTAAATTCTTCTTGCGTAAGCGGTTTGTTACTGCGTTTTTTAATAATAATATCAATCATGCGCATAATTTTTAATCTCCTTATTGATACGACTTGAAAACATTAGCATACCATTTTGGGTATAAAAAGAGAAGTCTCTTTTACGGCTATAAAAATAAAAAACTCCGGCGGTGAAACCGGAGTTTATAATAAAACTGTTTTTAATTAACAGCAGTTGTATTTTTGATGCGGCGCAAACTGCTCTTGTTTTGTTGCATGAGTTGTTTGATGGCCTTGTCTTGTTCGGCCAAAATTTGTGTTTGACGCGCTACATAAGCCTTATAATTTAAGGCAGCGGCCGCTTCTTTTTTAAGTTTACGTTCGGTGTCTAAAGTAATATAGAATGCCGAATTTTTTACTTCTTCACCGAAGGTAGATTGTAAATCTTTTAAGATGGCTTGATTGTTTTCTTGCACGTGTCCCAAGGCGCTGGTCATGCGCACCCGTTCTGCATAAGGGGCTTTGCCCGGCAAGATATCTTCTTCCGTTGTGACGTCTAATACTTGAACTTGTGGCGTTTTAGATGCATTTTGAGTGGTCACATTCCCATGGGTGTTCACCGTGGATATATTGCCCGTCATATGATTGGTTTTGTCGGACATGACGTGTTGCGGGCGTACCGAAGCCGATTGAACTACTGAAAGCGGCATGTTTTTTTGTAACATGGCCGGGTTTTTAGCGGAGGCTTTCATCATGACATCAAAAAGTTGATTGCCCCAAAAAACTTTGATTTTTTCGTCCTGTTCTTTAGATGTACAACCAGCCAAAACTAAGCCGGTGCATAATATAAAAAGATAAGTTTTTTTCATACATTCCCTCGTATAAGCAATATAACAAATTTACGGTAATCCATACAACTGTTTTGTATGTTGCGTAGTTAGTTCGGCTAATTTTTCCAACGGTACATCCAAGTAATCGGCTACGTATTGTGCAATTAAAGGGATATTGGACGGATCGTTTCTGGTGCCGCGTTTGCCTTGGGGGGACAAGTACGGACAATCGGTTTCTAAAATAATTTTATCGGCCCCGGCCTTTTTGACGGCTTCGCGGATATACTCATTTTTTTTGTAGGTAAAACAACCGTTAATACCGAGCAAAAATCCGTAATCCAGTGCCTTTTTGGCTTCTTCGTAGCGTGCACAAAAACAATGCAGCACGCCGGGATAAATGGTTTGACAATTACCGGCCCAATGGTGTTTTAGTGCGGTAAATGTATCGTCGTACGCGCTGTAATCTTCGCCTGCGCGCCGCACATGCAGTACGAGCGGTTTTCGGGTGTGGTTGGCTAGGTCTATCATTTGTAAAAAAGTGCGGTGTTGGATATCTTTGTTTGCTTTATCCAAACACGTATAATCTAGCCCCGTTTCACCTACCGCAAGCGCGCGTTTATCTTGTAAAAGTGCGGAAAGTCGGGCTTCTTCTTGAGCGTTATATTTCGGCGCATATTCCGGATGAACGCCTAGCACCGCGCCAATAAAACCGGGATATTTAGCAGATAAGTCTAACGTTTCTTGCCACTCGTCGGTAGAACAACCGATTTCAATGCTGGCGCACAAGCCGGCCTGCGGTAAGCACGTAGTAATTAACTCGTCGCGGTCAGCGTTAAAGGCGGGATCGTTTAAGTGGGCATGAGAATCAATAAATTGCATATATATATTTTACATTATTTATTATTTTACCGTCGGCATAAACAGAAACTTGACATTGTTTTTTTTGTTAAAATATATTAAAGGATGTTGAATATCAAATAAGGAGAACTTTGATGAAAAATGACCAAGCATTTACGCTTATAGAATTATTGGTAGTGGTTTTGATTATCGGAATTTTAGCGGCGGTGGCGCTCCCGCAATATAATTTAGCCGTTGCCAAAGCACGTGTAAATCGGATGTTACCTGTAATAAAAAGCATTGAAAACGCACAAGAAGTATTTAGATTGGCAAACGGAGATTACACTACAGATTTCAGTTTGTTGGCCGTTGAAACTCCGCTTACCGTCAATGATTTTTCGTGCTACGCGAGTGGTGGACTTGGTAATAATTCGTTTGCCTGTTATTCAAGTAAGTACGCTATAACTTTAGAAAAGTATTATGGCGGTGAGATGTATTGTTGGCCGGGAACTTCCGCCATGTCAGAAAAACTATGCAAGTATTTGTGTCAAACGAACACATTTGGAAGTCCTCATAGAAATTGTGCGGTACGCTTTTAACGTTTCTTTTTAATTTGTTGTTCGCGGGCGGCTTTTAGTTTTTCTAAAAACGCCGCTTTCAAATTGATTTGACTGGCTAACGGAGCCGTTTTTAAGTGGCATATTCCAATGGCTACCGCATCAGCCGTATCGTCGGGCGATGGGGCTTTATCCAAGTTCAGCGTGAGTTGTACCATGCGCTGGACTTGTTTTTTATCGGCGGTGCCCGTACCGCAAATCATCATTTTAACGCGGCGGGGGGGATAAAACGTAATTTCTTTGCCCGCTTGTTCGCACGCCAAAATAATTACACCGCGCGTCATAACGGTATTTGCCATGGTGGTGGCGCGCTTTAAGAAAAAGTTTTGTTCCATGGCTACTTGGTCGGGGGCGTAGGTCTTTAAAATTTGCTGAAGTTGGCGAAAGATATAATCCAGCCGTTTAGGTAATTCCTGTCCGGCGTCGGTATGAATTAAACCGCACGCACGCAAAGAAAGAACGGAACGGGCGTTTCGTGTTACAATCGCCCATCCCGTTCTGTCTAAACCGGGGTCAATCCCTAATACGGTAACGGTTTTATCCGCGCCGTTAGGCATTGAGTTTTGCCGCGACGGCTTCGTCAATGTTGGAGTTGTCATAGACGTTCTTTGTATCGTCGTGATCATCTAACGCTTCCAACATTTTCATCAGCGTTTCGGCGGTATGTTCGTCCGTAATGCTGACGTCGGTATCCGGCAACATGGTCAAATCGGCCGATTCGGGGGTAATGCCTTTGGCTTCAATGGCTTTTTTGACGGCTTCCAATTCGTTCATATCCGGGTTGGTAATTACTTCATACACATCACCGGAAGTACGCACGTCTTCCGCGCCGGCTTCCAAGGCCAAGTTCATTAAATCGTCTTCGGAAATATCTTCTTTCTTTACCACGATCATGCCTTTGCTTTTAAACATGTACGACACACAACCCGCCGTGCCGATAGAGCCGCCGTGGCTGGTGAAAATTTTGCGGATTTCCGCGAACGTGCGGTTTTTGTTATCCGTGGTGCATTCTACGATAATCGCCACCGAACCCGGGCCGTATCCTTCGTACGTGATTTCTTCGTACGATACACCGGGCAGTTGGCCCGTACCTTTCATGATAGCGCGTTTAACGTTATCGGACGGCATGTTAGCGGCGCGTGCATCATCTACGGCTTTGCGCAAGCGCGGGTTTTGGTCGGGGTTGCCGCCGCTCATTTTAGCGGCGATCGTGATTTCCCGTAAAATTTTTGTAAATACTTTGCCTTTTTTGGCGTCTACGAGGGCCTTTTTGTGTTTAATACCGGCCCAGTGTGAATGTCCACCCATGGGTTTACTCCTTACTGCATAAGATACTTTATTGTAGCAAATTTTAGTTGATGCGAATAGCCTAACGTAAAAATTTTTTGGCCTGTTTGATAAAAAACTTGACATTGTTTTTTTTTTTGTTAAATTATCGCTGTGGATTATGTTAAACACAAGGAGCCTTTTTATGACACATAAAATATCCGGTCGTTTAGGCGGTTTTACGCTGATAGAATTATTGGTGGTGGTTTTAATTATCGGCATTTTGGCGTCGGTAGCACTTCCACAATATAAACAAGCCGTTAATAAAGCCAAAATGACGCAGGCTATGGCCGTATTGGAATCCATGGGAAAAGCGGAAGAAGCCTATTACTTGGCTAACGGTGAATATACGACGGATATGGATGCGTTAGACATGGGGGTTGGCGCGAGCGTTTTCAGCCCCAATTGGACGGCTATTATATTGGACACCAACGGAACGGCTCCCCATTTAGAAACAAGAGCGAAATTTCTGCCCAATTACGTGTATTTGATTTATCAACTTAATAAAGGGAAAATGTATTGTTCGTTAACGGGAACGGCTAAAACCCAACAGGTTTGTAAAAAGATGTATGGGGATACGGAAGTAATGGTGGATCCGAGCAACTCCAGTTATGATATGTATTTAATTTCCCGGTAGAAAGTGTTATTTTGTTCAATACCGCTTATCGCCTATTTCGGTGATAAGCGGTATAATTTGCTACAATACCTATAATGCCCCGTTAGTTCAACTGGATAGAGCGTTGGTCTTCGGAACCAAAGATACGAGTTCGAATCTTGTACGGGGCGTTTTTTTCGGCCTAAAATATTGTTATCCAATGAGTGTTCCCCGATAGGATAACCTTTTTGCAAAGCCAAGGCGAAATCGGCTACAATATAAGTATAAGACGTGAAATTTCAAAATCTAATATAAAATAAGGGCTTGCGTTTGGTAGAAAAGCACCTTGTTTGGGATATAATATACCTATGAAATCTATTAAAAACGAAGCGGCGGTATGCTGCCCGAACGGTTGTGAAGAATTTGATGTGGAATATTGGTCGCTCATCAGCGCAGACCAAGACCCCGATTTGAAAAATGCGGCGTTGGGAGGCGAATTAAATTTAGTCCAATGCCCGGCCTGCGGCGCTTTTTTCCACCACGACGGAGACCTTATTTATTTTGATGCTCCGGCCGAACTGCTTGTTTTTATCTTTTCCGAAAAAAACCGTTCTCAAGAAAAAGAACTTCGTGCTCGTATGCAACATGATTACGAGATTATCCGCCAAACGTTAGCAAAACAATTTCACATTGATTATCCCCCGGTGTGCGTGTTTGGGTTGGATGCACTCAAGCACTTGTTGGAACAAGAAGAAAAAAACTCATTTGAGTCGGAAGCGGTGGCGGCTTCGGCTGCGGCTGCCGGGTTTAATGTGGCGCGCTTAAAACCGTCTTACGCCCGGGAACATCATTTCCCGTATTATGTGCCGGCTCCGTCCTCCGGTCAAACCGCCAACGATTATGCCGTGGCGGCCAGTAAAGTGCTTAAGAGCGGCTTGAAAAGTTCCCTGTTACTCCACTTCAAAGACCGAATGAGTCAGGAGGGGGCAACCATACCTTTATTGTTATGATGATACCGGAAAAATATAGAGAACCTTTATATAAAGTCGGTGCCTATGCCGGCAAGTTGGGCTTAAAAGCCTGGGTTGTGGGCGGGGCCGTACGTGATTTTTACTTAAAACGTGATACGCAAGATATTGATTTGGCCTTTAGCGGTAATCAAGAATCCGTGGCCGGATTTTGTATCAAACAATGGGGGGGAAATAAACATAAATTTTCGCGGTTTTTTACGTACCGCGTAGATTTGGATAGCGGCGTTAAGTTGGATATGGTGCGTACCCGCAAAGAAACCTATCCCTACCCGGGTTCCTTGCCGCAAGTGGAGCCCAGCCCTTATATTAAAGACGATTTATTCCGTCGTGATTTTACCACAAACGCTTGGTGTTTTTCTATCCTTCCGAATACGTTTGGGCAATTGTATGATCCGTTTGGTGCCAAAAAAGATATTGAGCGCGGCCTCGTGCGTATTTTGCACGAAAAAAGTTTTTTAGATGATCCTACCCGTTTATATCGGGCGGTACGTTTTGCCGGACGTTTCGGGTGGAAACTGGCTCCCAAAACCGAGCGGTTGTTGCGTGAGGCCGTCAAGGGGGAATATCCGCTTTTGGTATCTCGCGATCGGTTTAGCCATGAGTTTTTGAAAATTTTAGAAGAACCGCGCGTAAAAGATATTTTTCAACTGATGGACAAATACGATTTGCTTAAATTTGCCTGGCCCGGTATCACGTGGAGCCCGGCTTTGTTGCGTACGGATTCTGTGGTGGAACGTTTGGGTATTTTGGCGTGCCAATTGCAAGATAGCGGCGAAGAATTTATCCGCAGTTTACGTGTGCCGGCGGATTTTACCCATGAAATTTTAGGCGCTTGGAAAGTAAATCAGGAAAAACAAAGTCCGCTCGGGCCGCTTTCTCTGACTAAAAAGAGAATTTTACAAGCCGTATCCACCCACCTGCCTCCGGAGGCTTTAGAGCCTTGCGTGCTGACGGGCCGGGAACTGAAAGATATTGGACTGGCCGGCCGGCATATTTCTTCTGCTTTGACGCGTGTGCGTCAAGCCCAATGGGAAGGGCGCGTTAAAAACAAGTCGGATGCATTGAAATTAGTTAAAAAATGAATATGAAAAACCTCTTTTAAAAAAGGGGTTTTTTGAAATGTGATTTTTTGGTAATATAATAATATATTTCAAAAGAATGTGTTTGATGTAAGGACTAAAAATGAAATCAAACAAAACGGGTTTCACGCTGATTGAATTATTAGTGGTGGTGCTTATTATCGGTATTTTGGCCGCGCTTGCCATGCCGCAATATATGAAAGCGGTAGAACGCGCTCGTATGACAGAAGCCGTTATGTTGTTAGATGCTATTGCGAAAGCCCAACAACGCAATTGGATGGGAAACAATAAGTTTACAACGAATTTTGCCACGTTAGATGTGGCCCCCCAAGGAGCGACCGGGGCGACTTATTATACCCAAGGAGATCCAGTTACCGGCGTCAATAGTAATGGTTTTGCCGTCACCATTTACGATGGAGAGCCGGATGAGGGATATGCGGAAGCCATCCGTTATAATTACAATAAAGAAATGACATATAATTATACGCTCGTACGGTTTTATTTAAGCGAATATGTGACTTGTGAAAGTCCGGAACCAAACGGCCAAAGTTTGTGTGCCGATTTTTGCGGGATTGAAAATCCGGTTTCTGCATGCTGTTCAGACGGCACAGAATCGGCCTGTTATGAAGACGGGGAAGAATAAGAGATGGGCCTTTGTATCGTTTTTGGCGGGAGCAACAAAAGTTGCTCCTGTTTTTTTATGGTTTTTTAAGAAAAACGATATAGTCTTTTTATATTAAAAAATTCTTCCGGTGTATAGTGCATAATCGCGTATAAAA
Source organism: Candidatus Avelusimicrobium luingense (assembly GCA_900315845.1). Lineage (GTDB taxonomy): Bacteria > Elusimicrobiota > Elusimicrobia > Elusimicrobiales > Elusimicrobiaceae > Avelusimicrobium > Avelusimicrobium luingense. The sequence goes on along the minus strand of OOHK01000001.1, from coordinate 209,954 downwards.
TAGTAAAATATATACTGTATGGAATTTATACTTTTTATACCAGTTTTGTTTTTTTCTATTATTGTACACGAAGTTGCCCATGGCTATGTGGCTTATTCTCTTGGGGATGATACGGCCTATCTTTCCGGGCGCTTAACCTTTAATCCGCTGGCTCATATTGATAAATACGGTACTATTCTCGTGCCGCTATTTTGTTATTTTACCGGATTGCCGCTATTCGGTTGGGCTAAACCCGTTCCGGTAAATGTCTTGCGTTTGCCATCTCCGCGCCGTGATATGGGTAAAGTAGCCATAGCTGGCCCGGCCGTCAATTTAGTATTGGCCGTAGTGTTTGCTATGGTGTTAAAAATTGTATTGCTTGCACAAGGATCCCTTTCTGCTTCAACGGTAAAAAATGCTTTTTCTTTGTTACAATACGGTATTTTAATTAACGTGATGTTGGCTGTGTTTAACTTAATGCCTATTACCCCGCTTGACGGCGGCCGCATTGTAACGGCGTTGCTCCCCGTTAAAGCGGCTATTGCCTACGATAATTTTTTCAGCCGTTTTGGTATGTGGCTGGTGCTTATACTTATTTTGACGGGAGCGGTAAAATATTTAATTTGGCCGCCTGCCGCGTTTGTATTAAATGTTATTCTTCGCATTATAAATTTTTAAGAGGGTTGTTATGACAGATAAAAAAATCGTACTTTCCGGAATGCGCCCGACGGGCAAATTGCATTTAGGCAATTTCCACGGGGCACTTAAGAACTGGGTATCTTTGCAAAATAATTACAACTGCTTTTTCTTTGTGGCCGATTTGCACTCGCTGACGACGGCTTACCAACAAACGGAAAATTTAGCCGCTAACTCGCACGATATGCTTATCGATTGGCTTACCGCCGGACTTGATCCCCAAAAATGCACCATTTTTATCCAGTCGGACGTGCCGGAAGTCAGCGAATTAAATACGTTACTTGGTATGATTACCCCGTTAGGATGGCTGCTTAGAAACCCGACGTACAAAGAACAATTACAAGAACTTTTTAAGCAAAAATATGCCGGACAATTAGACGAAAAATCCTTAGGTGAAAAACTCGCTTCTATTGCGGGAGACGAAGAAATTTCCTGCTTTGGATTTTTAGGGTATCCGGTGCTCATGGCGACGGATATTCTTATTCAACAAGCGTCGTTTGTCCCGGTAGGAAAAGACCAAACCGCTCATTTGGAAATTGCCCGCGATTTGATGCGCCGTTTTGAACAAATTTACGGCCAACAGGTTTTTACCGAACCGAAACCCCTATACACCGCGGTAGCACGTGTGCCGGGTATCGACGGACGCAAGATGTCTAAATCGTATAACAATGCTATTTCGTTAGGGGAAGATTTGGATAGTGTGCGTAAAAAAGTGATGACCATGTTCACGGACCCGAATAAGAAAAAAGCCACCGATCCGGCTAACCCCGAAGGGTGCGTGGTGTATGCATTCCATAAAATTTATAATCCCCAAGCCGCCAAACGCTGCGAAGAATGTAAGGCCGGAGCCTTGGGGTGTGTGGCATGTAAAAAAGAATTGTTTGCACTTATGGAGCCGGAGTTGACGTCGTTTGCGGCGCGACGTAAAGAAATTGAAAACGATAGCGCGCAACTTACGCAAATTGTTAAAGCGGGCAAAGAACGCGCCCGTGCCAATGCAGCGGATACGTTGAGTAAAGTAAAAAAAGTAATGCGGATAACAAAATGATAAACGCGCCGGAAGCAATTAATGTACACATTAACGTCTTTGAAGGTCCGATGGACCTGCTCTTGCATCTTATCAAAAAAGACAATTTAGACGTATGTGATATTACAATTGCCGAAATTACGAAACAGTATTTAGATTACTTAAACGTAATGAAGGAACTGAATTTGGAAGTGGCGGGCGATTTTTTAGTCATGGCCAGTACGCTGATGCAAATTAAGGCCAAAACATTATTGCCCAGCCAAGCCCCGACGTCGGAAAACGAAGGGCCCGATCCGGCTAAAGAGTTAATTGCTAAACTGGTAGAATATCAAAAATACAAAGAAGCAAGTGTGTACTTAAACCAAAAGTTGGAAGAAAATAAAGATAAATTTTATCGCACCGCGCCTATTTTTGATAACGGCGAAAAAGTAATTAACGTACAGATGTTTGATTTACTGGCCGCCGTCAAACGGGCTTTTGACCGCTTGGAAGAACGTAAGCGGATTGAGATGTTAAAAATTGAGGAGTTCCCCATCGAAGTCAAAATGCAAAAAGTGGTGGATATGCTCGCGCATCGCAAGTGGGTATTGTTGGATGAAATTTTTGTGGGCGAAACGAAAAAGCGCGGTATTATTACGTGTTTTATGGCGCTGTTGGAGTTAATTAAGATTAAAAAATTACTCGCCCGGCAAGATGAAAAAGAGGGGCAAATTCGTATTTACTTGAACCCCGAAAACGAAGATAAAGATTTTCAAACCTTAATGCATGGAGAGGCAACTGCCTAACGTGAGAGTATGAGTCAAGAAGAAAATAATTCCCCAATGGAAACCGTCCCATCGCAAGAACCTGCACAGGAATCTGTGCAAGAACCTATGGCGGAACTGGTACAAACCGACGATTTGAAAAAAATCATAGAAACCCTTTTGTTTATTACTGACCGCCCGGTTAAACCGAGCCGGTTGGCCGATGTCATTGATAATACAAATGCTAAACAAGTGCGCGAAATTATTACCGCGTTGCAAGACGAATATACCAAGCAAGGCCGTGCGGTGCAAATTGTGGAAATCGGCGGTGGTTTCCAAATGGCTACCAAACCCGAATATGGTCGTTGGGTGCGTAAGTTGTATAACGAGAAAATGACAACTAAACTCTCTAACGCCGCTTTGGAAACACTGGCGATTATCGCCTATAAACAGCCCATCACCCGTGCCGAAATGGAAGCCATTCGCGGCGTAGATGTCGCCGGGCCGCTTGAACGTTTGTTGGAACGCTCGCTCGTGCGGGTGGTAGGAAAAAAGGATACCATCGGGCGCCCTATGGTGTATGGAACGACTGACGAATTTTTGCGTATGTTTGGCTTAAATAAATTGTCCGAACTGCCTGATTTGCAAGTATTTGCCGCAAAGAATTTACATGAAAAGCAAGAAGATTTGCCGTTTGGCGAGCCGTTGCCACCGTTGGGCGAACCGGCGATTATCCCGTTGGAAGAATTAGATCCCGAGGAACGTTTGCAAGCGTTAGGTACACAAGTGGATCCGTTCTTCAAACGCAACAGTTACAATCGCGGTGATTTTTTTGCAGACAATTTAACGCAACAACCGGGTGATTTGCCCGAATCGGACGAATCCGCTGTGTTGCCTACAGAGCCCGCCGCAGAAGTCCCCGCGGCGGACAAACCCACCCCGGTAACCGGGGAAGAAAACCCTGAGGAGAAGAAATAAGATGAATATTGTAATAGCCGCCAGTGAAGCGTTCCCGTTTTGTAAAACGGGCGGACTTGCCGACGTTGTCGGTGCATTATGCCAACAATTTGCCTCGCGCAAAGGTAATAAAGTCCTTTTATTTTTACCGCACTACCGCAATATTGTGCGCGTATCGTCTCTTAAAGTCGTTCCCGGGGTGTATTTAATTCCCATAGGTGATAAAATTGAACAAGTATCGCTTTCGTACATCAACTGGGGCAACGTGCTCGTATTTTTTGTGGGCAATCGTAAATATTTTGACCGCCCCGAACTGTATCGTACGCCTACCGGGGAATATCCGGATAATGACGAGCGGTTTATTTTGTTTAGCCGTGCTGTGTTGGAAGGTTGTAAATTTATCGGTTTCCGGCCCGATTTAATTCATTGCCACGATTGGCAAACCGGTTTAATTCCCGCCTACTTAAAAACCGTCTATAAGTTAGATGCGTTCTACACGCGCACACGCAGTTTGCTGACGATTCATAATATTGCTTATCAAGGGCATTATTCCTATGCCTCTTTCCGCAAAGCGGGTTTCCATCCGGTAGATTATACGCCGGAAAAATTTGAATATTATGGCGGTATGAGTTTTTTAAAGAGCGGTATTGTTTTTGCAGATAATATCAATACCGTCAGCCCCAACTATGCACTTGAAGTCCAACAAGATAACTCCATGGGCTTTGGCTTAGAAGGATTGCTACGTAGCCGCAGCGATCGTTTCTGCGGTATTGTCAACGGTATTGATACCGAAATATGGGATCCGGAGTTAGACCCGGTGTTGCCTATCGGATATGACGCTGCTGAAGTGGAGCAAGGGAAGGCAGCCGCCAAACAGGCTTTGCGCCAGCAATGTAAATTAGCCGATGAACCGGGTAAGCCGCTTATCGGTATTGTTTCGCGGTTAGATTACCAAAAAGGGCTTGATTTAGTGGCGAATTTAGTAGAAAAATATAGCAATCGTGCGCAATTTGTCATTTTAGGCACCGGCGATCCGATGTTGGCAAAAGCCTTTCAAAGTTTGGCGCGTACGCACGCCGGACAAGTCAGTTTCTATGGTGCCTTAAATGAAGAATTGGCTCACCGTATTTACGCGGGAGCGGATATATTTTTGATGCCTTCTCGCTTTGAGCCGTGCGGTTTATCGCAGTTAATTGCAATGAAATACGGTACGGTACCGGTGGTTTCTCATGTGGGCGGACTGGTAGATACGGTGCGTGGCTATAACGGGCGGAATGAAGATACGGCTACCGGATTTTTTATTCATCCGTTTACCGAAAAAGGACTGGCCCAAACCTTGGATAATGTCTTGAAGATTTTTGCGGATAAAAAAGTCTGGTTGCATTTGGTGCGTAATGCCATGCGGCAAGATTTATCGTGGGACAAATCGGCACGCGCCTATTTGGAATTGTACCGCAAAACTTTAGCATAACGTAACGGGAGAAAGTATGGCACGCGATTTATTTGAGGATAATCAGCCTAAAACTGCTCCGGCGGAAAAATCAAAATTACGTTTGCACCGGCGCTTATTTTTATTAGTATTTGCCGTTGCCTTATTGTGGCAAACGTTGCTGATGGTGCAAACCCGTTTGGAACAGTATTATAGCGATATGAACCGTGCTTTCAAAGTTATTTTGACGGTAGATATGCCGGCAGATAATGCTACTTTGGCCCAAATGGGAGAGACGCTTAACCAAAAGGCAGATATTGCCTCTGTTAAATTGTTCTCCTCGCAAGATGCACTTAAAGTCGTCCAGCAACAAAACCCGCAACTGGCCCAATCGTTATTGTTAATGGGCCGTAATAAAATGCCGGCTTATTTTGAACTGCGGTTGGTGCCGACGGCCGTGCGTAATGTGGAACCGTTGATTGCCAATCTGACGGCGGAGTATAAGGGATTGACGGCCCACTATAATAATGAGCATGCCCAGTTGTTATTTACGACGGGGCTTTGCCTTAAATTATTGCGCTTATCCATGGGGCTGACGTTATTAGTATTTTTAGTATTTATGTTCTTTGTAGAGGCATATCCCAGCAAACAAACCCGCACGCATTTTATGGGGGGGATGATTTCGGGGATATTAGCCGCTTTGATAGCCTGGGGATGTTTTATACTGCTTATTTATCCCACCGGATTTTTGAATGATTCGTTGTGGACGCTTACTACGCCGGCACAACAAATTTTGTTGACGGTGTTTTGTGCAATTTTTGGATGGACGTTATCTAAATGGCAAAAATTTTAATCGTACTGTTCGCGTTAGTGATGAGCGGCTCGTCTGTTTATGCAGATGAGGCCGCCGACCATAAACGCGAAATAGAACGTATTAAAAAAGAAACCGCGCAAAAGGAAAACGAACTCAAAAAATACCGCGAACAGGAACAACGCATTTCCAAAGAAATGACCGCGTTGGAAAACCAAAAAGTTCGTACGCAACAACTTAAAAATAAAGTAGAGTCGGATATTTCCGCGTTGGAGCAAAATTTACTTTCCGTAGAAGATAAACGGGCCGCTTTAGAGCGTAGTATCCCGTTGTGGGAAGGCGTATTTTCCGGAGAGTTGGAAAATTATTATTTTACGCCGGATTGTTCGTTTTGTCCCGGCGGATACAGTTTAGAGCAAGATATTTTTTTAGACCGTATGCTGACGCACAAGGCCGCTTTTACAGTTACGTTGGAGCACGCCAAACAAGAGGCTAAAGCACGTATCCATACGTTTGAAGAACGCAACAAAAAATTATTGGCGCAAAGTTCACGTATTGAAGAAGAACGGCAAGTTATTTCCAAATCGTTTAATAAGAAAAAACAAGATTTGGACAGTACCAAACGCAAAGTTGCTGCGGTGCGTAAAGAGATTAACGAACTCAATAAATCGGCAGCCGCCTTAAATGATTTGCTTGCTTCGTTTGAGAAAAAACGTAAAGCCGCCGCCAAAAAGAATAATACGTCGTCGGCTAAACAAAATAACACCGGGCCGCAAATTAGCGTGCCTGTGCACAGTTTGCCTTGGCCGGTGAAGGGCCAAGTCATTAGTAAGTTCGGTAAAGAATATCGGGCCGATCTTAATACATGGATTTTCCGCGATGGTATTAAAATCGCCGCCCGTTCCGGTGAGCCGGTGCGTGCGGTAGCGGCCGGAAGTGTTATTTATGCAGGCCCCTTTAGATCGTATGGAAATGTAGTGATTTTAGACCACACCAAAGGATTTTTCACCATTTATGGTTTCCTGCGGGAAATTCAAGTGGCGGTAGGTGATAAATTAGGTGTGCAAGGTGTAATCGGTACGGCCGGGCGGGATACGCAATCCTCCTCCGGCACGGGCCAAAGTGCTGTGTATTTTGAAATTCGCCAAGGTACAGCGGCGGTAGATCCGCAACGTTGGCTACAGGAGTAAAATTATGAAGGATAAAAAATTAAATCGTTATGCTATTTTAGCCGCATCTGTATTTTTTATAGGAACCTTATTCCCCTATGCCTATGGGACAGCGGAGCGCAGTTTGCAAAAATTCCGTATGCTGGTGGATGTGATTGAATTTGTCAAAGAGAATTATGTGGAAAAAACCGATACCGATAAACTCATTACCGGGGCGATTCGCGGCGTAGTGGGGGAATTAGATGATTTCTCCCAGTATTTAGATCCGAAAGATTATAAAAATCTTAAAAACGATACACGTGGTGAATTTGGCGGAATTGGAGCGCGTTTGCAGAAAAAAGACGATTTTGTTACGATCGTCACGCCTGTGCCGGGAACTCCGGCTTACCGCGCTAACATCATGCCCGGTGATCGTGTTTTGTTTGTAGATGATAAAGATATTTCTAACATGACACTGGATGATGCCGTAGAACTTATGCGCGGACCGTTGGGCAGTAAAGTCAAATTGACAATTAGCCGTAAAGATGAAAAAACAGGCGGATATAAGGTAATTGATTTTAAGTTGAAACGCGAACGAATTATTCCGGAAGTGGTGTATTTCCGTATGTTACCGCAAAAAGTAGGTTACTTATATATGGTAGATTTTTCGGGACATAGTTTGGAAGAAGTCAAAAAAGCGTTAACCGCCTTGCAAAAACAAGGGATGACTTCCCTGATTTTAGATTTACGCTTTAACCCCGGAGGGCTTCTTTCCGGCGCCGTTGATATTTCCAAACTCTTTTTGGCCACTGATAAAATGATTGTTTACACGCAAGGGCGCAAAAAAGAATATTACCAGGAATTTAAAACTTCGTCTGATGGTGAATATATAAATATTCCCATGGCGGTCTTGGTCAACCAAGGATCGGCCAGTGCCAGTGAAATTGTGTCCGGCGCCTTGCAAGACCATGAGCGTGCCTTTGTGGTGGGACAACGCACTTTCGGTAAGGCTAGCGTACAACAAGTAATGCCGCTTCCCGGTGGGGCTGGGCTACGCTTGACGATTGCCCGGTATTATACACCGCTTGGTCGGCTGATCCAACGCGACTACCGCGATAAAGAAAAATCGGAGGAAGGCGGCATTTTCCCGGATGTGGAAGTGATTGTTAAAGCCGATGACGAAATTAAAGTTTTTGATCCTTATCGGGAAGTTGTCTATACTCCCGGGCAAAAAGACCCGGTTTTGGAATTTAAGGCAAAAGACCCGGTATTAGACAAAGCCGTGGCTATTTTGACGGGGAAAGAAAAATTAGAAGAGGCTAAGGCTAAAACCCAAGAAGAAGTAGCCAAGCGCAAGGCGGAAAAAGCCAAAAAATCGGGTAAAGATACCGATACTAAATCTGATAAGACCGATAAATAACTATGAAAAAAGAGTTGGCTATTTTAGGGATTGAATCTACGTGTGATGAGACTTCCGCCGCGCTGCTTATAGGCGGGCGGGAACTTGTCAGTAACGTGATTTACTCTCAAATAGAAGAACATAAAAAATACCATGGCGTTGTGCCGGAACTGGCCAGCCGCGCCCATGCCGCCAAGATTGCTACGGTTATTAACGAGGCTCTTGGCAACCACCCGTTAGATTATGTGGCGTTTGCCAGCGGCCCCGGGTTGCCCGGCGGGCTGATGGTGGGACGTGTGGCGGCACAAACGTTGGCTGAATTTAAGCAAGTGCCGCTTATCGGTGTGAACCATTTGGAAGGCCATTTGTTTGCGTGTGATTTTGAAGGAACTACCGCTCAAGAACGGTTACAATTTCCGCTCATTGCGTTAGTTGTTTCCGGTGGGCATACCGAATTGTGGTATGTAAAAGGCTATGGTAATTATAAGGTATTGGGTCGCACACGTGATGATGCGGCGGGCGAAGCCTTTGATAAAGTCGCCAAATTATTAGGGCTTGCGTATCCCGGTGGGCCGCAAGTATCTAAACAAGCCCTGTCCGGGCGGCGCGATGCCATTGCGTTTCCGCGCCCATTATTACCCGGTACTTGGGAATTTTCCTTTAGTGGTTTGAAAACGGCCGTCAGTTATTACTTGCGCGATCACCAAACTCCTAATATTCCCGATGTATGCGCCAGTTTTGAACAAGCCGTTGTAGATACACTGGTTACAAAAACCTTGTTAGCGGTTACGAAATATAAGGTAAAATCTATTGCAGTAGGCGGGGGGGTGGCTGCCAATACGCTCTTGCGTGAAACCATGCAAGCGCGCGCCGGAGCCAAAGGGATAAACGTACGGTTTGTAGAGCGTAAGTTATCCTCAGACAATGCCGCGATGATTGCATTAGCCGCGTATAAAAAGATACAATACGCTCAAGCGAGTGGAAAACCGCTTAAGGACAATATTAACATTGATCCAAACATGAAAGTTCGTAGTTGGGGGAAGTAAGGAGTACAGTATGTTGTTATGGGTAATGCCTGATTCGGGCGCGAGAACGATGGAAGATTATGCGACGTTGGTTTCTTTATTTAAGAAAGAGAACCCATCGGTTGATGTGACCGTTCGTGTATTTACGCGCAACGTTTTATGGCGGCGTGTATTTACGCTCAAAGATCCTTCCCATGAAGAAAAACCCGATTTGATACAAATTCCCCATTATTGGACAGCCTTGTTATTACGTGCGGGGGTTATGGAAAATCTCTCGCAGTTAGACCCGGGATTGTCGCTGACCGATTGTTTATTACCGCTTAAAGAAAATTGTTATCAACCCGGTACGAAAGATATTTATTCGTATCCGTGGTGGTTTGATTTAAGTGCTCTTCACTACCGCGCGGACCATTTGAAATTGGTTTCCGCCCATCCGGAAGAAGACTTAAAAACATGGAGCGGTTTATTATCTATTTGTGCCGCCTTACGTGAAACTTTCGGCGATGTGCCCGGTTATTATCCTATGCAAAATAGCGATTGGCGCGGTTCGCTTTCTATGCGTAGTGCTTTGCCTTGTGTGTGGAGCCGGGGCCTCAACTTTTTTACCGAAGATTATGCGGCTACGCTGGTGGGTTCCAAAGAATTTAAGGATGCCCTGCGCGATTATATTACGCTAGCATTAAAAGAGTATATGCCCATTCTGCGCGAGCGCGGCTCGTTAGGGACGATTGTTTCCGGCAAAGCCAGTATGATGATTTCACGCAAACAAGGTATCGGTTCGTTTAGTGCGCGCCGCGGCGTGCGGGTGCAGACGCTTCCTGTTCCGGCGGCGGGGGAGAAAACGGCCTCGTATTTATCGGGGATGAACTGGTTTATCAGTACGTTCTCCCAACATAAAAAAGATTCCCTTAAATTTATTAAATTCTGCGCGCGGCCCGATATCCAACTGCGCTACGCTAAAATGATTGAAGTTTTCCCGGCGTTTGAAGAAGCGTTTGAGCCGTTAATTTCTTCCACACCCCGGTTGCAGATTTACAAAGAAATTTTACCTACCGCTCACATTTTACCCAATATGGTCATTATGGGAACGGTAATGGAAATTCTCAAACGGGTGCTTGCCATGTGCGCCACGCAAATTGTGGAAAACCGTTTTACGCCGGCCTTGTTAGACCGTGAGTTAGATTTAACCGCTAAAGAAATAGAATTTCTGCTTTCCATTTATAAGGGGTAAGGTATGTTTGATAAGAAATCATATACACTTTATAAATTTCATAAAGAGTTAAACCAATCGTTCCAAGACAAACGCGAACTGTTGGAATGTGCCTTGCCTGCCTTGCGTGATTTATTCAAATTAGACCGGGTGTATTTTTTTGATTGGCAACAGGAACGGGCCATTTTATCACTTAAGATGATGTGCAAAAAAGAGTACTGCATGGATATGCAGGAAGATATTTCCGTAGCCAACGAGCCTTCCTTTTTACGTCAGTTGTTACAAGAAGGGGTAGCGGAAACGACGGATTTAAGTTACCCGGCCTTGTATGTGCTCATCCGGTGGTTACGCCCGACGATGGAATTAAAATCGGGCGAAGTCCGCTCTATTATGCGCGAAAAAGTAGGGGTGCTTCGTTTAGAGCGCTTCCGCAAAAAACGCGTTTTCACATCGCAAGAAATTGATTTAATTAAAGATTTGGGGCAAGAGATTTCCCATAATTTACATAATACCGAAATTGACCAAGCCAAAAACCAACGTCTTAATATCTCTACGGCACTCAATGATTTGTCCACCATTTTTGCTTCGTCATTACGCTTAAACGACGGTTTGGAACTTATTTTGAAAGGGGTACAACGCTATTTCCATTTTGACCGAGTACACTTATATTTGACCAATTCCGAAGGTTCGCGTATTAAATCGGTACTTGGGGTAGATATTTCGGGCAATGTTACGCATGAATCGGGCGATAGTTTGCGCGACGAAGAAAAACAAATTTTAAAAGAAGTATTTGATTCGCCCGCCACGTACCGCGCGATACGCAGTGTTATTTATCTGCCGCTTAAAGTGCAGCGTACAAAAGTGGGTTTCTTGACGTTTGATAATATTTTATCCCGTCGGAAAATAGGATATTTGGACTTTATTTCTTTACAACAGTTTGCTACGCAACTGGCGTTAACTATTGATAATGCCCGTCTGTTTGAGCGCGTGCAGGAACTTTCCAATTATGATGAACTGACTAAACTGCCGGTACGCCGTTATTTTAACGAAAAATTTGCCGAAGAAATTTACCGGGCCAAACGGTTTGGGTTGTCGCTCTCGCTGATTATCATGGATATTGACTGGTTCAAACAAATTAACGATAAACACGGGCACCAAATCGGCGACTGGGCATTAAAAGCGGTCAGTAAAATTATTCGCTCATCTTTACGGCAGACGGATGTGCCTTGCCGTTTCGGTGGGGACGAAATGATCATTATGCTCCCGCGTACCAATAGTGAAGAAGCCAAAGTAATCGCTCGCCGTTTGCAATCGCGCATTTGCGATATTACCTTGCCGGACCGGGATGCTATTGAACCGGAACATTTAAGTATCAGCCAAGGGATATCTTCTTATCCGTCCGATGCTACCACCACGCAAGATTTGTTGGAAAAGGCCGACCAAGCGTTGTACGTGGTTAAGCAACACGGGCGGGGCAGTTTTGCGGTGTACCGCGAAGTTGCCGACCAAGTGCAACAAAACGAACCTACCGACGAAAAAACCGATAAATAAGAAGATCTGTTTATAAGAAAAAATCTCACTCTCTTGGGTGAGATTTTTTTAATTATATATATATATATTTCGGTTATATGGTTTTCGCTTTTCTTTTTTTCGTCAAATTTTCCGTCAAAAAAAACTTGACAAGCCTTTCAAAAGTTGTAAAAATGTAATAGTACTATGTCGGCGTGTTTTTGAGAAATCTAAACGCGCCGCCTTGCGCGTACTATTATTTTTACGTCGCAAACGCTGTGATAAAATTTGAAAAAGGATACCCAATTAAAAGGGAAATATACACATGAAAAATAACAGAAATTTAATTCGTATTATCGTCGGCAAAGCGGCCTTGTTGGCGGCCTTGCTGTTTGTTTTGGTGGCGGCGGAAATACCGTCGTTTGCCCAATCGGCCGAAGTCCGTTACGCCGGTGTGTTCTACCAAAATAATCCGGGTAGCGAAAAGGCCATGTATTGCGATTATACTACCGGTAGCACGGGTACGCGCAATGCGGGTTCGGAAACGAATGAAGATTTGCTGACGCGTTTAAGTTACAGTCAGACTCTTAACGTTTATCACGATGGAACCGCCCACTATATTACGACAACTGAAAATCTAGCGACAAGATGGTTTTGTGGCGTAGATTGGGTGGCAAATCATAGTTACAGCGTAGGTAATTGTTTTAGACGTGGTCCGGTGGGAAATTACACGTATTACACGGTAGTAAAAGCCGGAACAAGCGGCAGTACATGGGCCCCGACGATGACAAGTGAAACAGTCGTTACTTCTGTAGCGGAATCGGTTAATGACGGTGAGTTGACTCTTTCAAAAGTCTCGTGTAGTACGACTATTTCCGCGGCACCGCGTACATCGGGTGGCGCCTATCGATCGGACACATATTACTATCTTGAATTTGACAACACTGTTTACACCACGCAAAAAAAATATTGCTTTAAGGTGAACTCGTTTGGGCCCAATGCGTACACGATATCGGTTGCGGACGGAAGTGTGTCTAACCGTAGTTTTATTTTTGAACCGCAACCTGCCAGTGCGTCGCATGGGAATGACCCGTGGGTCAGTTCCGCGTTGATTGAGTACGACCAACCCTTCCCGACGTCGGAAACGCCCGGAACAAATGAGTATCCGAACCATTGTTTGGCGCTTTGTATGAATGTGTATTGCAACAATAAACCGATTGGCGGCAGTACCTATTCTATTGCGTTCCCGTTACAGAATATTAAATTTGACGTTGTAAAATATTACAACAATAAAAATGTGGAAAATCCCGAAGAAACCCCGGCCATTCGCACCATTGACTTATACCCGAACCAAGAATCGGCCAAGTGCGGTTCATATAAATGCCCGGGCGGTGTGGAAAGCGGTAACACTTGCGGCGGAGCATTGTATTATGTAGAGACGGATGGTATGGGTACTTGCTCTGAGAGTAGCGGAGTATACACTTGTACTCGTTCAGATTGTAAAAGTTTTGCAGATAATTCTGCCCACTCTTGTACCTGTACAGGGGGAACTAAACCTGCAGGGGCGACTACTTCGGGTGGGTACAGTTGTGACTATGCTGTTTGGAACAACGACGGTACGTCGTCCAACGGTAATGCCGCCATTCCGTTCTGCGCCGCATGGGACGGCTCGTACGAAATCAACGGGGAATTCGGTAAAACCAATGGTAATTTTGCTTTCCGTGCGACCGTCAAAACGGACGTGCCCGGCGATAACGTTATCGTAGATAAAATTACTTTTGACTCCACGATTGCTTACCCCGGTATGAACCAAATACCGATACAGGTAGATGTAACCAATTTACATACCGTACGCAGCACGCCCAGCGTAGTAGGTAACATTACTAAGGTAGATGCACAACCTTATACATATGCATACCGCTTAAGTAAAGATGCGGATGTGCGCATTGCTATTTTTGATGCATCCAACGGGGATGATATCGCCTACACGGACGGTACCAATACGGCTATTGGTAGTTCTACGACGACGGCATCCGGTTTAATCGTTCGCAATTTAGTAGATTGGCAACCGCGGTTAGGCGAAGGAATGAAAGGCGTAGAAAAAGACGTCAACATCCAAGCGTTTGACTCGTGGGACGGCCGCAACGACCAGGGGTTATTCCTCCCCGCGGGCAACTATATTGTTGCGTTGCAAGCCAAATCGGCCGATGAGTGGAGCGGCGTAGATTTCTCCCGCGCGGTAACGCGTCAATTATCGTTAGATCCGTTGAAATTAACGGATATTGTATCGTCGGGCTTGACCAAAAAGTCCACGGCGTATGCGTCTATTGCCTACACGCCGACGGAATCTTCTAAAGTCTATTGGTACATTTACACGCCCGGCACGACGTTTGACGGCAGTGGCTCTACCGCCGGTGTGTTGACCAACTCGGCCACCCCGGTCGGAACGGCTCCGAAAGTAACCATGGATGGTGGCACGCCTTCCAAACCTACCGGATATTTAGTCAATATATTAGAAGAAGACCGCGTGGGCCGCATGAACTTTAACAGCCGTTGGGACGGTACGTGCGGTATTAACAGCCTGATAGAACGTCACGTGGCGCATAACCAAATTTTCCCGCCCGGAGCCAATTCAAACAGCACTTTTACGGGCACAGATTTAAGCGGACAAGTTTGTACGACCGCCGGCGGTTGCTCGTATTACTTACGTTGTCAACGCCGCTATGCACAAGGTGAAAAATTATCCACCGGTGCGGTTTGTACCGATGCGGCAGGATGTGAAGAAACCTTCGCTTACGGTGCCCCGATGAACGACGGTAACTACGTCTATGCATTATGGGCGGAAATCCCGTACAACGGTAAATACGTCAATGCGGTAGGCGGCAACGGAACGCCCGCTTTCACCGCCGGAGCAGAGTGCGCCAACCCGACCAATGTCACGGGTACCGCCAACGATGCCGAAATCAACCGTCAGTGCTTTACGGGTGTAAAGACGTTAAAATATAACACGGGAGAAATAGCCATAGAACGCGGGGTGGTAGATGTAACGATACAACCGGTCAGTTACGCAACGGTTGGCTCCAGCCCGACGGCGTATGGATTAGATCCGTTCATTTTCAAATATTCTATTGCGCGTGATGCTACGGCAATCGCCAAAGTAACCAACACGGCCGGCGTAGATGTGAAATACTTAACGCCCGAAGAAGGCGTAACGCAAGTAGCGCAACAAATGAACACGCTGTCTTGGGACGGACGTGATGATGCGGGCCGCATGGTAACGCCCGGCACCTATATGTTTGTTGTGGAAACGAAAGACGCTATGTTCCCGGCGGTAACCAACCGTGCGAGTGCGGTGTTCCCGGTGGACATGTACCGCGTAGTAGATTTGTCAACCACGGATGTGTACGGCGATAGCGAAGCAAGAGCCACGTTATCGTACTCATTGTCCAAAGCGATGAGCGTACAACTCAATATATATAATAAGGATGTCGTCATCCCGGATTACACGAGTGGCGCGGGCGAATATACCAACGTAACCGGTACGGCTACGGGGGTAACGTATGCGGCCAACACGGGTGTAGCGGTAACGGCTACGTTAAGTGACGCTTCCACCTTTAACGGAACGGCAACAGCCGATGTGGTATTGGATACAGCGAACCCGCCGACTTACCGCGATACGATTACGGTCAGTCCGAACCCGTTATATGACGGTACGTCTACGGTCTGCACGGTAACCAACCCGTCGAGTTGTGCGTATCGTGTCAACATTTTACGCGAATATATTACAGTGCCGACGACAACCGCCGTGTGGCCGCCGCGAATCTGCGACCAAAACACAGATGGTGGGGCCAATACGGTATTTTATGTAGCAACGGATCCGGAAGTAACAGCGGGTACGGCGACAGTAGGTGCTGTGGCGCCGCGCAAACAACCGAAATGTATCTATGTAAAAGATGCCTTCTTCACGAACTACCCGGCCAATGCTAACATAGCGGCCTCTGGGGTAGTAGATGTGCGCTTACAACCGATCAAAACGTTTGAACGCAGTTCGTTAAAACCTGGCGACGGTTTGCAAATCACGGAAGAATGGGATGCGTTATATTTCCGCAACCCGGTCAGTGCGGCTTGTGCGGGTGCTACCGACTTGCGCCAATGCTCGTATGAGATGGTGCCGGACGGACAATATCCGTTCTTCGTGTCGGCTCGCTCCAACGAACCGTTTGACAGATATTATTCCGATGGTACAGAACCCATCCCGGGTACGACCCCGGTGCAGAAATATTTACCGGGCGCTCCGTTTAAGAACAGTTCTGAAACGATCACCCAATCGTATCTGTATGCCACCGATAAGAATGTGGGCAAAGTGAACGTAACGCGCGGAGCGGTGTACTTCTTGGACGGCTCAACGGTAGTATATCCGAATGCGCCGCAACTCTTTAACGTATCGTCCGGCCCGGTGTTTGTACCGCCGTACGAAATCAACTTCTCGGTCAGCCGTGCGGCGACGGTAGAAATTGCTATCGTGGCCTTACAGGCGGGTGTCTGTAACCCGGACCCGGCTATCCATCAGGACTTGAAGAACAACGCGCCGGGAGATGTCTGTAAGTTCTTGTCCACGATGACCATTGCCAATACGGGACACTTTGACCCGAACATTGTGCGCAAAGCGTATTGGGACGGTACCGATAATAACGGTTTCTATGTCAAACCGGGTATTTATGAAGTACGTTTAACCGCGCGCAACTATCCGAATCCGGATTTGTATGAACCGACAGTCAAACAAATCACGCTCAATGCGGACTTGTTAAAAGTGTTTGACTTGTTAGAGGCAGATGGTTATTCCATTTCGCAACGCGGTACTACCATGCGCATAGGATATCAGATATCCGTGCCGATGAAAGTGGCGTTGCAAATCTTCAAACCGGGAACGACCATTTACGATTATGAAAAGGGTACCTTACGTAACCCGACCACGGGGACGGAAGTAAAAGATATCCGCGAAGTATTAGTTAAATCGATCGTGGGTATCCGCCCGGCAACGACCTTGATAGAAGAAATCTGGGATGGTACAGACTACGCCGGTCAAGAAGTACCCGACGGGACCTATCCGTTCCGCTTCGTAACGGCCTTGAACTCGGCCGATATAGATTCTGTAACGGGCGAGATGTTAGCTGGAGACGATTCCAGCGCAACCCCGACGGATTGGAAGATTCAACGCGTAGCCGATACGTATGAGTATCAAAACTTACACAAAGCCACCATTGCTATCGGTGACGGACGGTTCGTTTGCGCGGATTGGGAGAAAACAGTGTTCTTCTATCCGAACCCGTTAACCGATGCCAGCAAAGGTACGCTTGAAATTACCAAGATGCCGGTGCCCGGAGAAGTATCTATCAAGTTCTTCAACTTGGCAGGCGATTTGGTGCGCGAAGGGAACTACGAGTGTGTGGACGCGAACAATTATATGGTAACGATGGGCAATAGTTTAGCGTTCAACCCGGATAACACGCCGGAAGGATCCAGTGTGATGACTCCGCAACAGTTGGACGATTATCCCAACGTACGCAACGCCGCATTACGTTGCCGCTGGGACAGAACGAACCAACACGGAAAGAAAGTGGCACGCGGAGTGTACTTCGGGCTGGTAGATTTCAAGGCCCGCATGGGACGCGAACACTGCCAAAAGGTAGTGAAAGTATTAATCCCGTAAGGAGAATAGATTTTCATTTAACAAAAGGAAAAAACATTTATGAATATCAAAACTAAAGTTTTAACCGTATGTTTAGCCGTTGGCTTGTGTGGAGTAAATGCATTTGCCAGTATTAACGAAAAAGCCGGTACAAGTGCGGCCTCGTTCTTGAAAATCGGCGCTGGGGCTCCTGCCGCTACGGCATTAGGTAATGCCTATGTGTCCATCGCAGACGGCCCGCAAGCCTTGTATTGGAACCCCGCCGGGGCGGCCAGTGCCACCACGCGCGAAATCGGTTTTACTTACATGGACTATTTGCAAGGATATAAAGCACGTACGCTTTCTTACTTGCAACCTATCGGTAGAACTATTATCGGCGTATCCTTGAATTATATGGATATGGATAATTTCGATTTCCGCGATAAATGGGGGCAACAACTCCCGGAGGTCGGCGTGCCGGTGCAAAACTTTGTGGGGGGTATTTCTATCGCCCGCGGGTTTATTAACCAAAAACTTCAAATCGGCGGTACGGCTAAGTATATTACGGAACGTTTGTATAACGGTTCGGGCCATAACCATTATGATAATATCGGGTTTGATGTGGGCGCTAAACTCCGCTTAGTCAATTGGCTCGGCTTGGGTGGTGCATTAGTCAACATCGGCGATAAAGACGAAATGCCTAACGGTCTTCGTTTAGGGGCTGATTTAGATACCCGCTATTTCACCATTTCCGGTGAATATATGAAATACAAAGACGACAATGCCCGCTATGGTGTAGGGTTAGCCGTCCATATTCCGGAAGATTTATTGCAAGTAGCACGGTTTGATTTGCGCGTCGGATATTATACGCGTGAAAATACAGGTATCAATACGGAAGATTCTTGGGTGAAAGATGTAGGTTTGCAAGAAACATCCCGTGTATCGTTCGGTTTTGGCATTTACAGTTCCGAACTGTTTGGTTACGGTGCGTCTATTGACTACGCAGTAACTCCGTTTGGGGCATTAGGTACGTCGCAACAGATTGCCGTGTCTGTGCAATTTTAGGTATGTTTAACGTAAGAGGGTTAAGAAAGAATAAAAAAGGACAAACCGCCATTGAATATATTATCGTAGCGGGTGGACTTTTTACCGCGTTTCTTTCCTTTTACGTGTTATACTCTAATTTAGTGCCTAAACAATTTGAACAAGGGGCACAATTGATTTTGAAGGAATATAAAACGGAAGATTAGTTTTATAAAATATTAGGAGGATGAACTATGAAGTTTATCGTCGCGTTGCAAAACAAAATGAACAGCATTCAAGCCAAAGCGTTGGAATGCGTAAAAAGAAAAGAAGGGCAAAACACGATTGAATACGTGCTGATGCTCGTAGTCGTCGTCGGCGTAGCTGGCTTGGCCGGTGCGGCTATTAAAAAATTCTTCCCGCAATTATGGGAGCAAGTCCAAGCCAAGATTTTCGGTGGTTTGGGCGCCGGGATGGATTAAGGTCGTTTTATGTTCAAATTCGGTAAGAAGCGTGGGGGACAGGTTACTGCGGAACTCATGCTGATTATGCCGGTGTTCGTACTAATGATTTTCTTTGTACTGGAATACGGCAATTTGGCTTACCATACGGTAATTGTCAATCACGCTTCTTACGAATTTGCACGTATCGGCGCGCTGGTGGCAGTAAAGAAACCTAGCGGACGGTCGGACAGAACGATTATTACACAAAAGATTGAACGAGCCAAACAATCTGTGTTTGGTAGTAAGGCGGGGAGTATAAGTGTCAATGTAAAGGTGGAAAATACCGGTGTTGACCCGATGTACCCCAAACATCGCCACGAAGATGTAGTTGTTACGGTTACTTACCCGGTGCATTTGTTATTTCCGGGGACAAGTTTTGTACTTGCCGATGAACCGCGCAAGAAAGGTATCCGTAAAATAAAAGTAGTTACCCGCATGCCGGTAGAAAAGGCATATTTGAGTGCGGATAAAAAATAGATTTGAAAAATTAGTAAAGTTGTTTTTAAGGAGATCAAATGAAAAAAGGAGTTTTTTTGCCGTTGATGGTGGCCATTTTTGCGGCTATTATCTATGCAATGATTGTAAATAGCGCCGAAAAGAAATTAAATGCGGCTAAAAATATCAAGCAGGTCTTGGTGCCTATACGTGATATTAAAGAGCGCGAAGTAATTAAGCGTGATATTATCCGTCCTGTACCGGTGCCGGCAGCCTACTTGCAGAAAGACGCATTTGTTTATTCCACAGATTCAGATCTAAAAGCTATTGAAAATGCTGTGGCGCGTATTCAAATTCCTAAAGGCAACCAGATTTCTAAATATGCGGTGACGTCGCTTTCACCGGAGGCTGGTCTTTCCAGTAAAATTCCGGTGCAGATGCGCGGATATATTATTTCCGTCCCGGTAGCGACAGCCAGTATGATTAAGCCGGATGATAACGTGGACGTGCTTCTCACGTTTGAAGCCACTATGAAAACCGGTACCCGCCAAACCGTAGCCGTTACGCTTTTGCAGAACGTAAAGGTGTTGGGTGTCGGTGCTGACTTAGGGCAAGGCTTGGATGCTCGTACGGCAAATGCTATGAAGAACAAAGACGAAGAAGCCGCCGCTTATTCGGATAACTCCACGCTCTCGCTCGCGTTATCTCCGCGCGATGCGCAGTACTTGGCGTTAGCCCAAAAAGAAGGCGAAGTTTCCGTCATCTTACGTTCTCATGGTGATGTGAACAATTACTTAATGGAAATTGCCACCTTTGAAAAATTATTTAACTAAACAGGATAATTTATGAACATAAAATTCAGTGCAAAAATATCTTTGGCAGTTTTACTCGCAGCAGTGCTTGGCGTGGTGCCGGCACATGCTAAAAAGACGCGGCTCGTGGCCGTTAGTGCTGATGTTGTGGAAATCAGCGGTACGATGCAAAGCGTTAAAGGTTTTGCGTGGAACCAATTGTTCGACTTTGAAGAAGCGGAAATCCCCGGCATTTTATCGTTAGGGGAATTCCAACGCAAAACGGCAGTTACTACGCGCCTTCGCTTAATGGAAACGGAAGGACGCGCACAAGTACTTTCTAACCCGAAGATTGTAACCGCTTCCGGCAATCCGGCTAAAATTTCCGTCGGCGGTAAAGTGCCGATACCGGTGGTCAATAACCAAGGGGTAGGTTCGCAGATGGAAGATTACGGTATTTTACTGAACGTACTTCCTACGATTATCCCCGAACGCAATGATATTATTGACTTGCAAGTTCAATTAGCCGTTTCTACGGTGGACTATTCCCGTACCGTAGTAATTGGTACTGCCACGGCGCCGTCTTTTACCAACCGTGATGTGGAAACCCATGTGGAACTTAACAGCGGTGAAACGTTAGTGATCGGTGGTTTAAAAAGCAGTGCCCGCAACGTGTCTGAAGACCGCGTACCGTTCTTAGGCCGCTTGCCGCTTATTGGTTTATTATTCAAGAGCAAAGACGTAACCGAAGAACAACGTTCGCTCTTCTTATTCATTACGGTAGAAATCGTAGAGTAATTTATGGCAGAACAGGACTCCCAAAAAACGGATGCAAAAATAATTGCTTTCGCCGGGCCTAAAGAAGGCGCGGGGAAAACCACGCTCGTGCTGAATTTGGCGCTGGGCTGGGCGGGCATACAGAAACGTCCGGTACTTATTGTGCCGCTTGATCCGTTGGCGCGGCAAGAACACAGTTTCTATTTAGATATTGAAAAACCCGTTAGCGTATCCGATTTGCTTAAAGTATTAGGCAATACCTCTATTGCGGTAGTGGGGGGGCTGTTACGCGGTAAAATTTCTATGTCCCAATGGGGCGTAGGCTTATTACCGTTGGGTAATACGCGCGCACAAGTAGCGGCGATTAGCCCGAAGATTTTAATTCCGATTTTATCTCGTTTGTCACAAACGTTTGATATCTTTTTGGATGTAGATTCCAGTTTCCCGATGCAAGCGTTTGCCTTTGATATTGCCGACAAAGTATTTTGGGTATCTAATGCTACCCGTACACATATCAATTCTACGGTACAACTTTTCAACGATTATAAAGAACAACATTATCCGTTGGACCGCGTAAGCGTGATTTGTAACGGATATGATATGCCCGGTTCTATTCCTTACGAAGAAATGGAACGGTTCTATTCCCAACTTGGGCGCGAAGTGGATGTGTTTTTACCGTGGGATGCCGATGTAATGGCCACCTCCAACCGTCGCGAAGTGGAAATTATTACCAATCCGCAATCGGAATGGGTAAAAGGGCTGCGTTTGGTGCTTGCCAAAATTCGTGATTTACAACCGGCCCCCAAAGATTGGGTGGCGTCGGTTAGCGACGAAGAATTTGCCCAAGCGTCTAAAGAAATTTGGTCGCCGGTGTTGTTTAATGATGGCAAAGATACTGTTTCCGTCAGCCATATTGCCGATGATGACCCCGGGGCTAAGACTCAACTGTCATTTTGGGACGATTTGAAACAGAAAATTCACAAAGACGTGGTGCGCACCTTGGAAATTGAACATATCGCTATTAGCGACGAAAGTGCCGCCAGCGCGCAAACCCGTAAACGGGTGGCCGCCATTGTGGATGATATCTTGCAAAAACAACCTAACTTACAGTTTTCGCGCGAACAGCGGGAACGTTTTTCTTCGGAATTGCTAGATGAAATTTTAGGGTTAGGGCCGCTGGAAGTCTTAATGCGCGACCCGGCTGTTACCGAAATCATGGTCAACGCCTTTGATAAGATTTTTATCGAACAAAAAGGTAAGTTGACCTTAACCAAATACAAATTTAGAAATAACGAACAGGTGGTACAGGTTATTAAACGTATCGTGGCTCCTTTAGGTCGCCGTATTGACGAATCTGTGCCGCTCGTGGACGCCCGTTTGAAAGACGGCTCCCGTGTTAACGCCATTATTGCGCCGCTCGCTGTTTCCGGCCCGACGCTTACTATTCGTCGTTTCTCCACTAAACCGTTCGGCCCGGAAGATTACTACCGTTTCGGTACGATTAGTCCGGAATGTATGGAATTTATTAAGAAATGCGTTAAAATCCGCAAAAACATTATTGTTTGCGGTGGTACCGGTACCGGTAAAACCACTTTCTTAAATGCTATTTCCGGTTATATTGCCGATGATGAACGTATCATTACGGTAGAAGATACCGCGGAACTTCGGTTGCAACAACCGCACTGGGTATCGCTGGAAAGCCGTCCGCCAAACGTAGAAGGAAAAGGGGCGGTAACGATTCAAGATTTAGTTAAAAACTGTTTGCGTATGCGTCCTGACCGTATTGTAGTCGGGGAGTGCCGCGGTGGCGAAGCGTTAGACATGTTACAAGCCATGAACACCGGTCACGAAGGGTCACTTACGACTATTCACGCCAACACGCCGCGCGACGGATTATCCCGTTTGGAAGCGATGTGCATGCAGACAGGGGCCGATTTGCCGATTTTTGCTATCCGCGAAATGATTTCATCGGCGGTCAATATGATCGTTCAATTGTCGCGTTTCTCGGATGGTTCGCGTAAAGTCACCTACATTACCGAGATGCATGGACAAAAAGACGGACAAATCCAATCTACCGATTTGTTCCGCTATGTGCAGACCGGGGTAGATGAAAACGGGAAAGTACAAGGGGTATTTGCCCCGACGGGTAACCTCCCGACTTTCTATGAAGAATTTGCAGCCAAAGGACAACCGATAGACGAAGCCGTATTTAAGCATGGCGCCGTTCCGTTAGATGAAAACGGCGAGCCTGATTTACATGCGGTGCAACAATTACAACAGGCAAAAGCAAGTAAGGAGACTGCTCCTGAACCGCCCGCCGTGCCGCCTGCTCCGCCGGCTGCTCCACAGGCTTAATGATTATGATAAAGAAATTTCACTTTTTTATCTTATGTGTACTCGTGGCAGTTACTCTTGTAGGAACTGCCGGACAGGGGTATGGTAAAGCCTTGTCTACTAAAGATCGCGATCGCATTCAATGCGCTCGGGAAAAAATGAGTATTTTGGCTGAAATTTTTGATGTGCATTTGGCCAATGATAAAAAAGTATATCCCATGCCGCCCATTGCAAAATGCGGGCCGTTGCCTGCCGGTTGCAGAAACGGACAATGCAAAATTCCCAAATGGTTTGAAGAAGAATTAACTCGTATGGATTCCAACAAAGTAGTCTATACACCCGGGGAAGGAACGTCTAGTGAAGTGGATTTGTGGCGGCAAGCATTTTCTAACGTCTATTTATTTTTAGACCGGGCCGATAAATCATTAGATCCCAGCCAACCGGTCGTGTTAGATCAACTTTCCCGCGGGTATGTGGGGAACCGCCTGAATTTAGTGCGTGCATTAGACTTTTTAAATAAAGATTTACTGCGCGGTACGCAACTGCTTGTTATGAAAGACAGCATGGACGGACGGGCTCGTTCCATGTTAGCCACTTTTGAGTTAATCAATAGCGAATTTTTCAGTACAATTGAATCGTTTTCCAGCCCGATTTCGCAACGTGAAGACAAATATCGTAAATCGGTCATGGCCGTAGTCACATTAGCCAACCATTTATTTAGTCAATTCTTTAATACGGCTATTCCTACCTATCCGCCGGATCCTAAAATTTACAACTCTAATGCCAGGGAACGTTCGGCCAGACTCTTGATGACATTGTTTGGGGCGGTGTTAGCCGGGTTTGCGGTATTTTTATTACTGGAAAATAAACGCGATAACATTTTAGCCGTTTGGGCAGAATATAAGCAGAAAAGTACGGTCTGGGCCGAAGATTTTAACCGCCAATTTGTAACTATTGATATTAAATATATTGTTTTTGGTACGATTGCCTTATTTGCTATCGGTGGGTTGTTTATGGGCTTAATCGTGGGCGGATTTTTGGGTGTATTTGTCTTTTTACTCGTGGTATTTATGGGTGGGGTTGTCAGTATCCGTATGCCGATGGCAGTATTGGACGCTTTGAAAAAGAGCCGCGGGCGCAAAATCAATGCCCAACTGATGGATTCTTTAATTTTGCTGTCTAACTCGCTTCGTTCGGGTATGGATATTGTGCAAGGGTTTGAACTGGTCAGCCGCGATATGCAACCGCCGATTGCCGACGAATTCGGATTAGTAGTTAAAAACTACCAATTAGGTACTCCTTTTGAAAAAGCATTAGACGGATTAACTGAACGGGTAGAAAGCCGTATGCTTTCTTATATTGTTAAAGCCATTATTATTCAACGGCAAGTGGGGGGAAACTTAACCGTTATTTTCTCTCGCTTGGTTGAAAATATTCGCGAAGAAAGTAAATTGGAAGAAAAATTACAGGCCATGACGGCCCAACAGAAAATCCAATCTATTGTGGTCAGTGTAATGCCGTTTGTGATGATGCTGGTAATGTTCATTTTCAACCCGACACAGATGATTTCATTCTATGCAAGTCCGGTTGGAATTTTCGTATTTTTATTCTGTATCATCTGGATTGGCATTGGTATGCAAGTGCTTAAGAAAATGGGCGAGGTACGGGTGTAATTATGAATACATTTCTTTTTACAGTAGGGCTAAAACTGCTTTTAGCAATCGGTATATTCGCCACCTTTATGACGGTTTTTGGCTTGCTGGCGCCTCGTGAGAAAAAAGACGAAGTGGTGGATATTGCGGTCAAACGCTTTAAGTCCACATCCAGTTTTGCCCGCTTACAGCCGGAAGATAAATTCTGGGATAGAATCGCCGTATTTTGCTTGCGCAATTTCAACATAGAAGACAGCTTGGAAGAAATGCACATGCAATTAGGCGGCCCGGATAAACCGCAACCGGTAGATATTTTGTATAGTAAAATTTTGTATGCGTTACTGGTGCCGGCGGCATTGATGTTATTATTTCAAGCCTTTTGGCCGGTTATTTTAGTACCGCTTTGTTTCTATTTGCCGGACGTATTTATTAAAAGTAAAATTGAGAAACGCCAAGCCGAAATTTTAGGCAACTTCTCTACGACGGTAGATTTGGCAGCACTTATTATTGAATCCGGTTTGGATTATTTGACTGCTTTTGAGCGTATTATCAAAGTAGCCAAAGAAAAAACGATTTTGGAAGAAGAATTGGAAAAAACCATCAACGAAATTAAACTCGGTTATTCCCGCCGTGAAGCGTTGGAACACTTTGCTGCGCGTACCGGGGTGCAGGAAGTACGTTCCTTGGTGGGGTTAATTATCCAATCGGACGAGTTGGGTACAAGTTTAGTAGATTTATTGCGTAACTTCTCTACCGACTTACGCGCACGCCGCTTAAGCCGGGCGGAAAAGTTAGCCGCGCAAGCATCTACCAAGATGTTGTTCCCGCTGTTCTTTTTTATCTTCCCGACGATTTTTATTTTAATTTTAGCGCCGATGATTATGGGCCTTGTCAGCGGCGGATTAGGATTTTAGAGGTTACTTATGAAAAAATATATACTTTTTACAGTTGCTTTTACCTGCGCCGCCACCGCGTTGTGGGCGGCCAATACGTTTAACCGGGAAGTCCCGGTGCGCCAACATGGTAAAGAAGCGGGTATGCTTTTAGATTTAGGCAAAATTTCCATGGGAACGCTCAATGACGTAGAAGAACGCAAACAGTATTTATCTACGGTACAGTTGGAAAAACAACGTATCCAAAATTATACGCTCCGTATGGTATATGATAATGCCTATCAACTGTACAAACAGGGCGACTATCAACGCGCCCAAGAGATGGCACAAACCATTTTAAGTATTGACCCCAATTTCACGCAAGCACAAACGTTGGCCCGTCAAGCCCAAAATATGGGGACTTACGGTACGACTTCCGAAGCGCAAGTGATTGAAGCCAAATTTCAAGAAGCATCCCGCTTGTATGATAGCGGCAGATTGGTAGAAGCCAACGATAAATTAAACGAAATTTTAACGATTCAACCCGGTAATGCCAAAGCGCAATCGTGGAAACGTAAAATTGATTACGATATTGCCAAAGAATATTCCCGCCGTGGGGAAGTAGCGGAAAAAAGCGGGGACTATCAAAAAGCATTAGATTCGTGGTATAACGCTTTATTGATGCGCAAAAATGATCCGCAATTAGTGGCTAAAATTGCCGATGCCGAAAACAAATTACGTAAACAACAAGTAGAAGAATCTATGAAACAAGCGTTAGATTTCTACAACAAGGGGCAATACGTAGAATCGTATGCCGTATTTGAACGCATTACCAAAATTCAACCCGGTGACCCGCGCGTACAAAAATATATGTCTCAACTTAAAAATGAAATTGCTGCCGGGTATTATACAGCGGGGAACCGTTCGTATAATTCGGGAAAATTTGACCAAGCCGTTTCTTATTGGACGAATGCCAAAAAGTGGGGGGCAGATACCGCCACAATGGACAATTTGATTAAGCAAGCACGTAATGCCAAAGAAGAAGGTATCCGTTATGTGCAACAACAACGTCTTATTCAAGCGCAACGCGCTGCGCAAGCCGCTGAGCAAGCAGCCGAAGTAGCCGAACAACAAGCTGCCCAAGAAGAGAAACCCGAAGAAATCGAAACGGTGACCATTGATAGTCCGGTGCCTGGGGCTCAAACGATTATTCCGGGTGCCACCGGTTTGACGCCGATTAGCAGCACATCCACGACGACGACTACTACCACTACAACGACGACGACATCTTCTTCGTCTAGCAGTAGCGGAATCAATGAAACCTTACCGACGATGGGCGGAACGGTGGCGCGTGTATCGGCGGAAGCCAGTGCTGCTTCCCGTGCTAAATATATTGAAGGGCTGGATGCCTTCAACCAAGACGATTACGAACGTGCCCGCCAAGCATGGATTGTGGCTAAACAGTTGGATCCGGGCAATAGCGATGCTGATTTGGGACTTCGTAAAGTAGAAGAATTACTTAAATAAAAACTATGAAAGCGATTATTCTGACTGGGACATTTGTTGCATTTATTATAATTTATTCGTGGGTATTAGTTTTTTCGGTAGTACATCATACCCAAAATCGGATAGATCGGGCCGTGGCGGAGGAAAGAGCAAGTTGTGATGCGCGTATTGCTGCGGTAAAAGCCCAATTGTCTCCTGCGGTAATTGTAGAACAAACGGAAACCGTAGAGGAACAACGTGTAAATGACTCTGTTCCGGCGCAAGAAGGGATGCCTAATACGGTTGCCGAAAATCAAACGCAAGTCCAACCGACAGAACCGTTGGGACAAGAAAAAACACAGGTTCCTTTTGAGGCGCAAGCGGCCGCTCGTGCCAAATATGTAGAAGGGCTTAACTATTTTAATCAAGATGATTATGTTACCGCCCGTCAACTATGGCTTGTTGCGGTGCGATTGGATCCTAACAATGTGGAAGCCCAAATGGGTTTAACTAAAGTGGAAGAACTTTTGAAAGAATAGGAGTGTTGTATGAAATTAACTTCAAAATGGCTTTTATGGTTTGTGTTAGTTGCCGTTTATGCATCAGTAATCGGCGGATTATTTTATTATAATTTGTTCAAATTTGTATTTGATAAAAAATTACAAAATGAAATGGTAGAAATGGTGCGTTATCGTGCCCCTGCTTTGGTACAAATGTTATCGGCTCGCCCGAAAGAAGCGACGTTCCGCGAAGCCGAAATGATGAAAGGGTTGGCGCGTAACGACGACCGTATCAAAAGTTTAATTTACTTGAACTATGATGCTTCGATCCGTTGGCATGAAAACACGAAGTTTTTAGGTATGTCTTATTCTGATTATAACACGTCTGTCGGGTTTGAAACCAATGCGGTCGTGCAAGCCATACGGGACCGTTTGCCTCGGGCATTGCTGGCAGGTAAAGGGGATTATTATGATATGGCTATTCCGTTACTTGCCAAAGATAATGTGGTAGCGGGCGTAGTCAACGTAACCGTTTCGCGTGAAAATGCGAAAAAACTAATCGGGGCCTCTATGGTGCGTTATACGGTAGGCGCATTTATTATGATGCTGCTGATTGGATTTGTACTTTATTTGTTCTTACTCTTAAAAATTATTCGTCCTTTAGGTACGTTGAAAGATAATGTAGATGCGGTATCTATGAATAATTTAGTGCTAGAGCCGTCGCAACGTCGTGATGAAATCGGCGATTTGGGTCGTTCCATATCGGTCATG
The DNA here is from genome assembly GCA_900315845.1 of Candidatus Avelusimicrobium luingense. Lineage (GTDB taxonomy): Bacteria > Elusimicrobiota > Elusimicrobia > Elusimicrobiales > Elusimicrobiaceae > Avelusimicrobium > Avelusimicrobium luingense. Next base: position 181,210 of record OOHK01000001.1, on the reverse strand, counting down.
TTAGATAAGATCCGCGCCGAAATAAAAGGCCTTGAGGATGGGGAAATTATGTCCCTGGAAAAAGAACAACGCTGGTGGAAAACAATTTTGGCAGTTACCGTGCCGAAAGGTTCCCGTGCGATGGTTGTGGATGAGAATAATAACATCCTTTATTCTAACTTTGAACTTAATATTCCGGGGAAACAACGGGTACACTTATTAGATTTGTTTGATAGCCGCCAACAGGAAATTATCCAAGTGGTGGGGGAAGCCATGGAAAACCCGACGAAAGTTTTGCGTGGCTCTGTGGTCAATAAAGATGTACAATGTGTAGTGAAAGCGGTTCAGTTGCCTGATGATGCGGGTAAAAACCGTATTGTAATAGTTTTAGAGCCGGAAAAATAAATTTTAGGAGAAGATTATGAAAGTAGAAATTAAAAAAATTCCTGTCTTGCCGGTGTTGTTTTCGGTATTTCCGTTGGCCGTTTTTGTGGTCATGCTCATTAGCGCGCTGTTGGAAATATTCAATCCCGATGTCGTGTTTAATACGGCGTATGTGATTAGCCTTATTTTGCGTGCGATACAAGGTACGATTTTGTTCTTGGTTTCCGCGGTATTTTTCTTACTTACTTATAATGCGCTTTGTACGCTTGGTATCCGTGGTGTCCAAGTGGAATTGGAAGATAAATAAATTAGGAGTGTTTAGACTGTATGAAAAAAATATATGTTTTACTAGCCGCATTAGTAATTGCGGGCGTAGCTGTTGCGGCTACCGCTCAAAAAAATACTCCTGCTAAAACGCAGGCTAAACCGAAAGCGGAAATGATCGTTGTAGAATCTGACGATTATGCTGCCGGGAAAGAAGACGAATTGCTTACGCAAGGGTTAGGGCAATTCTTAGAAGCAGAACCGGAAGTCAAGCGTATTTCCGTTTCTCAAGTGACAAACGACCCGAAACTTAAGGGATTAGATTATAGTTTCTTACCGCTTTATTTAATTAAAAAAACGAAAGCCATTCGTGCCAAAATGGAGCAACCGCTTCAATATGGTGCGGCTCAAGAAACAGATGATTTTATTGTTTTAGCCCATCAAACCCGTCAAGGGGTATATAATAATAAACCGGCCAAACCGGGCGTTATGGAATTGTTTGTAATGTCCCAATGCCCTTATGGTGTGCGTGCTGAAGATTTTATTATCCAAGCCAAAAAGAACGGGACGTTCCCCAAAGACAAAACTGTCCGTGTGCGCTATATTGTAAACTATACCGCTGACCGCGGATTTGACAGTTTGCATGGTTCGGGTGAATGGGAAGAAAACGTTCGCCAATTGTTAATTGCCAAATACTATCCGGAACAATTCTGGAAATATTTGGAAATCCGTAATAAAGATTACCGCTCCAGCCGTTGGGACAAAGCCATGGAAGAAGCGGGTATCAATGTCAAAAAAATCATGAAAAAGTTTGACAGCGAAGGCTTGGAACTTCTTAAAGAAGAAGCCAAATATGCTAAAGAATTTGGCGTCAGTGCGTCTCCGACGTTGCTTTGGGAAGGTAAAGTTCAAGTAGGATTAGATACGGCTTCGCAAATCCCGGGTTTTGAATTTTTCAACCCGAATGCAGCCTCCGGTGTACCGGCCGCTCCGTCCGGCAGTTGCTAACCGGTAGTTTTAATAAGTAAATGGCGGGGGCTGGGATTTTTGTCCGGCCCCCGTTTTCCCCAAAATACTATATGCGTAAAAAACGGTTTCGCGGTTTATTTTTTAATGCGGTGTTGGCACTAAGTCTGATTTCGTTGGTGCCGTTCGTTTTTGTGGGCATTCACCTGACTCGGGTGAATAGCCGTCTTTTACAGCATGAAATTTTCCAAAAACAACAAACGGTGGCCCGCCGTTTGGTATCTGTCGTGCAATCTTATATTTCTCATACGTCGGAATTTTTTACCGTTTTTATTGATTTGCATACTGACTTTGGCGGGCATGCTTTTTTAAATGAACAAGATTTAGATTATTTACGCCAAAAAGAACCGACGGTATCTTCCCTTAGTTTATTAAATGTTCAAGGGCAGGAAGTCTTATCTTCCGGGGAATCCGATGATGTTTTCTCGTATAACAGTTTATGGCCGCAGATTGTGCAAACTTGTATCGTGCAGCGGGTTAATTATATTGGGCCGGTTGCGTTTTCGCCTACACGCGGTTGGTTGGTATTTATGGCTTTCCCGGTATATGAAAATTTAGATGAAAAAAGAGTTTCGGGGGTGTTATCTGTTCAACTGCAGTTAGAGAGTTTGGGCCAGTTACTGATGCAATCGTTTCCGTTAGAAATGGAAGCGTTTGTAGTGAACGCCCAACAAGGTGTGATTGCTTATAATGGGGTATCTTCCGGGTTAATGGCGAAGCCGAATCCGCAATTACAAAACGAAATGCGTGAAATCCATGAGCAACTGGCCGGAGAAAATACAGGAGAAATCCATTTGAGTAATGGCCGTCATTGGTTGGTGGCTTCTGCCGATATCAATATGTTGTCTTGGCAAGTGTATGTCGCTCAACCGGCTAATACGGCTTCTAAACTGATTTTTGAAAGCACCATTCATTCGTTAGGTGGGGTGTTGCGGTTATTACTCATCATGGTGCTATTTATTTTAGGAGTCAGTTATTGGGTGATTATTCCGATTACCCGTCCGTTAGAGCGTTTACGTAAAGCCGCTTTACGTTTGCGGGAAGGAGATGATGTTATTCACCGTCAAGATGTGGATATTCCGCACAATGAAATCGGTGATTTGGCGGAAGTATTTTTGGAAATGTCCGAAGTTTTACATGCGCGTCGGGCCGAGTTATTGGCGGCACAAAATGAGTTGGCAGCCTCCAACCAAGAGTTAGAAGAACGTGTGGAAGAACGTACCCGCGAATTGCAAGCCGCTACCTCCCAATTAGTTCGTAACGAACGATTGGCTACTATGGGGCAAATGGCTTCTATTATCAGCCACGAAATTCGCAATCCGCTGGCCGTAATCAGTAATGCTACACGGTTAATTAAAATGTTAGTTAAAAATCCGGATATTAAGATCTCTCGCCAAATCGGTATTATTGAAGCGGAAATTAAACAGGCCAATGGTATTATCAGCGAAGTGTTGGGCTATGTCCGTTCCCGTGAACCGATTTTGAATAAAGTAGATGTAAACCGGTATATACATGATATTCTTATTTCTTATCCGATTCCACCTAACATTACGTTGGTGGAAAAGTTGGAAGCCCAAGGAATCGCCGTTAAAATTGATATGGAAGAAATGAAACAAGCCGTTTGTAACTTGTTCTCTAACGCGGTGGAAGCCATGCAAAACGGCGGGACGCTTACCGTCGGCACGAAAGCCGGGCGAAATGTCGTATGTATTTATGTGGCGGATACAGGCAGCGGCGTACCGGAAAAAATACGGGAGCAAATTTTTGCCCCATTCTTTACCACCAAAGCGCGCGGAACCGGACTCGGTTTAGCCGTAGTCGGCAAAGCCGTCGGCCGCCACGAAGGGAAAATATTTATTTCCAGCCAAGAAGGGGTTGGCTCTTGCTTTCAAATTTATCTTAAAATTTATCGTAATATAGGAGATACTCGTTATGGAAAAACCCGTTAAAATTCTTGTTGTAGATGATGATAATAACCTGCGCGAAACGCTGGTTGATTTGCTGGAGATGGACGGCTATAAAGTGTATCAGGCGGCTACGGCGGCGGAATGTTTGGACCTGTGCGCGAGCGAATTTTTTAACATTATTTTGATGGATTATAACTTGCCTGATGAAAATGGCATGGAACTAATCCGTAAGATTCGTGCGTTTAACAAAGAATCGCAAATTATTATGATTACGGCGTATGCATCGCTTAATGCTATTATGGAAGCCATGCAAGAGTCTGTATATGATTTCTTGATTAAACCCGTTGATTTTGACTACTTAAAACGTACTATTAACCGTGCGTTGGATAAGTATTTCTTGGAAGAAAGCAACCGGGAATTACTTTCCCAATTAAAAACCCGCAACGAAGATTTGGACCGGTTAAACAATATGAAATCAAAATTTTTCTCTATTGTGTCACACGACTTGTCCAATTCGCTTATGACACTGAAGATGAGTTTTGATATGTTGCGTAAAAAAATGACGCCCGATGAAGATCAGCGCAAAAAAATGATGTTTATGGAAGAATCTATCAGTCAAATTGAGCATCTGATTAAAGATTTGGTAGATTGGGCGGCTATTGAAAAAGGGAAACTGCGTATTGAAAAAACCCGTTTTGAACTGACGGAAAGTCTTAAGAAAACAGCGGAAATTTTTAAGGCCAAAGCCGCTAAACGCGGTATTAGCGTTACGTTTGAAAGTTGTGGTTTATTGCCCGTAATTGCCGACGAAAAACGTATCCGCCAAGTTATTTCCAATTTGTTGGAAAACGCCGTACGGCACACCCCGGATGGTGGTACTATTGAAATTGTAGTTAGCAAAATAGATGAAAAAAATGCTAAAGTGTCGGTAACGGACTCCGGGGATGGTATTGAACCGGAACAGGCTCCTCATTTGTTTACCAGTTTTATTCAAGTAGGGGCCAAAGACCGCGTCGGCCGGTTGGGGCTTGGCTTGTCTATCGCCAAGGATATTATTACCAACCATGGCGGTCGTATTTGGGCACATAGTGAAGGACTTGGCAAAGGCGCTTCGTTTAATTTTACGTTGCCGATTGCCAATAGTTGATTTTGAAAAATAAGGGAGTTTAATCATGGCGAAGAAAAAAATAACCGTACTTATTGCAGATGACCAAACACTGTTCCGCGAAGGCATTAAAGATGTCTTGTCGGGAGAAAGATGGATGGAAGTAGTCGGCGAAGCGGCTGACGGCATTGAAGCCGTAGCCAAGGCAAAAAAATTAAAACCCGACGTGGTACTTATGGATATCCGTTTGCCGAAGTTGGACGGCATTAACGCCACGCGTCAAATTCGGGAAAGTTGCCCGCAAGTCAATGTGCTCATGCTTTCCAGTTTCGAAGATGAAGCCCATGTATTAGATGCTATCCAAGCTGGGGCAAATGGTTATTTGTCTAAAATGTTACCGGCGGCGGAACTCGTTAATTCTATTAAAACATTTACAAGCGAAGGATTGATGATTCCCCAACAACTGATGGGTAAACTGTTGCATGGTATCCGCAAGATGGGCGATAGCAGCCTTCCCACTCAGGCCACCTTAACTAAAACGGAAATCAAAGTATTAGATTATTTGGGTAAAGGGTTAAGCAATAAAGAACTTGCCAAAGAATTAGATTGCAGTGTTAAAACGATTAAAAATCATTTGAACAGTGCTTTCCACAAATTGGGAGTTAGCAGCCGTACGGAAGCGGTGGTTAAGGCCATTGAAAAAGGATTGATTTCTTCGGAAGGAACGATCGTACCCGAAGAAGACGGAGAATAACTTGTTTCGTATCTTACAACGTGAAAAGGGCTCGGCCGCTAAAAAAGGGCAAGCCACGATAGAGTACGTGTTGATGCTGGCCAGTATTGTAGTGGTCATCTCGGCGTTCTTTACGGCTTTTCATACCGATGTGGTACGGTGGTTATTTATTTTTGTGGGCAAATTGCTGACATCATAAAAACTATGAATATATACTATCTGAATCGGAAATGGCGGGAGCGTAAGGCACAGGTATTGTTACCTGCAGTGCTTTTGGCCCCTATTTTTGCTTTAGTAGTATATTTATTGTTTGAAACGGCAAAAGTGTCCATGGCCAAAATACGTAACCAGTTTGCGTTGGATAATGCGGCGTATTCGCAGGTATCTTCCGTCAGCACTTACTTAAATTCCGTGGCTATGGTCAACGGGCCGTTACCTTACCGTGTTATGCAATATATGGCAGATGATGCCCATAAAATTAGGCCGAAAGATTCCAAAAGAAGTGTTTTGCCCGATATTACGGTATTTGATTTGTTTTATAAAGGTGGGGGGGTGCCTGCTATCGGCCCTAATTATGATGACAAGGCCGGGACCAACAAGCCACCGGCAGCCGAATCTACAAACTGGGGATTAAAGTATTTTGAAAAAGTAGGGGAGCACACCGACCCTAAATTTTCCCGTGCGGCGTGGGAAAAGGAAAATCCAAAACCTTTGGACGAACCGCTGCCGCTGATTAGCAAAAAATTAGCAGAAGATTATCTCTTTTATGCTGATGAAAACGATATGGATAACTCTCCTGCTTTGCCAGCCATGTCCTTTTATTTGGAGACGTATGTGCGTGTAGGTTCTATTTATAAATCACAAGATTATGCTTATAAAGAACTGAGTAAGAATGAAGTTACATTTCGGGAAGGATATTCTTTTAATGTGTCCTCTTGTAAGCCTAGTGAATGTGGGCGGCAGAGTGCTGCGCAACTTCGCAAGTATTTAGGTATTCAAACAAAACCCATGACTATAAAAGATGTAATGTTTTATATTTCCCAATATAGTGTCAAGTACGGATGGCATAACGGTGCGCAGGGTATTGTTTTCCATGCAGAGGCGGATTTGAAAGAACCCTTGTTTCAATTTGCTTATTTAGACCAAGCAAGCCGTAGTAAACTTAAAACGTTGGGACGGGGTGTTTTACTTAAACAATCATTTAGTTTGCCGCGTAATATTTTTAATATCAATTTAGAACAAAAATATAAGCCGTTTGTTAGAAATCGGGTTAAATTAACTTGTCCGCGCGGGAATAATAACTGCGTGTGGCCTAATCCGTTACCCAAATATAATGTGCGGTTGGAGCCGTAACTATGAGGTTAATATCTTCATTACGTTCACGTAAAGGGCAAGCCACGACGGAAGTGGTGTTGCTGTTTCCGTTTTTTATTATATTTATTTTATTTATTATCAAAATTTTCGGTCTTTTAGTTTTGAGTCAAAAAATGGAAGTAGCGGGTTTTTATGCGGCGCGTCGTTTTCAACTGCAATCCCATGAAACCGATTATTACCAACGTACGTGGGATAAACGGTTTTTAGAAAAAGATATCCAAAAAAAGATAGAAAATTATTTAGGGTTTGATAATCCGGGTATGCGTAAATTTTTAAGTTTAAATAAACTTAAGATGGAGATCATACGTACCGGTACATGGACACAAATTACGCTTACGGCTAATACGAAACCGCCACATGTTCGTTTTCTGTGCAATTATAATAAAGATCGCGTATGTGAAACAGACAATATGTGTTTGAAAGGATATGCTTTCTTGTGTGAAACAGGTGGGCAGATTGAAGTGAAAAAATATGTCGGGCATAATGAACGGCCTGCCCCGTATATGCGTCCGGAAGGAAAATAAAACGTTTGGGCCTCTTTTCCAAGTGTTTCTGCGTTGTTGTTATTCTTCTCAATATGCTCTGTAAAGGGTCTTGACAAAACCCTATTATCTCTTTATACTTTAGATAAGAAGTATTGTGTTTAACTCTGTGCGTGAGTGCCTTGTGAAAGGCGGGTCAGCAAGAGTAATTTTTATTATTGTGTAATGGGATAAATTATGTTTAAGTTAAAACCGGGCAATGTATTTCAAAAAGCCAATTCTATGAGCCATAAGCAAGCCTATACGTGGGGCGCCGTAGCCGTCGTATTGATTGTGGCTTTTTTTACGTTGTCTTCGCTGATGGGTGATGCGCAAGACCAATCTTTTAGCGGGTTAGAATCTCGTGGATACGATTTGGCCCAAATGCCCTTTGTGAACGACGAAGCCGAACAATATTTACTGGCCTCTAAATATCCCGATATGCAAGGAAACAATTCTACTTTATTATATTCTTCCCAACAAAAAGAAGAACGCCAAGCCCAAGATGCCGAGGAAGAAATTGAACAGGAAGAAACGGCCCAATCATTTCGGGAAAGTTCGTCTCCTGCTCCTACTTCGCATAGTTATCGTCCCCGCAGTTACGGCAAATCTTCCCCGGCCACTCCCACTCAAGTAAATAAATTGAGTTCAAGCAGTGTTGGACGGGCCAGTGGCGGTGGAATAAATGGTTCTTGGGGTTCCCCTCGTGGGGATTTTTCGCCGTATAGAAGCCAAGATAAAGGCTCGGAACGCCCCGTTCAATTTAAGAACCAAGATGCACGCAAAGCGTTATACCAGTTCGCGCGCGGAAGTCAGGCCGCTGCCGGGCTGAAAGACGGTAAAGGTGGAAATACCAAACGGGCACTGATGGGGGGCGATATCGCAGGCAGTGAAGCCTTTGAAGATGGGGCAATTGATTTAAGTAAAGCCCAAGGCCTTGCTATTGATACCGAAGCCCCTGTTACTCCTGATTTGAGTAATTTAGAACAAGATTTAAAAGATGCCACTCAAAAAGCCCAAAAAGAAAAAGAGGAAGAGGATAAACGCAATGAAAAAACATGGCCGGAAAAAATGAGAGAAGAATTATTGTTAGCGGCGATTGATGTCGGTAAGACCATCTTAACCAATACGGCTAACAGAGCCATAGATAAGGCTTTCGGTGTCACGCCCAGTAGTTCCGGCGCCAGTGATAAGTCAAGTAGTGGCGGTGATAAATCAAGCGGCGGTGGTAATAAGTCATCCACCCCAACGACTACTCCGTCCACTACTCCGAGTCATACCACGCCTCCTTCTGATCCCGTCCCGGATGATCCAACCCCTCCTGGCGGAGATAGTAGAGATGATGATACGATCCCCGATGATTTGCATGGAGATGACATGAATAATTTGGCTTAATGAAAAGAATCGAAAAGAAGTGCCAGCGTTTTTAATAAGTAAGTAGTAACAAGCAGCAAGGAGGACTTTATGAATATCTTAAAAAAATTAGCAAGCCGTAGCGGTAAAATAGCCCTGTCTGCCTTACAGGCAGTAGGGTTAACGGCCGTTGTCGGTGCGGGAGCAGTAGCCGCCTATCAGTTTTTAGGCTCTTCTTCCGATGATAATACGGCGTTTAACCCGGCGGGACAATATAACCCGGGGGAAGTCGTCTATGTGTCCGGTGCAAATACCGGTAGTTATGCCGGAAATGCATATCGGGGAAAATTGGATCGCTCTACGGGTGAACCGGGTTCTTCTATGCGCGTCTCTGCTAAAACGCTTAAATTGTTAGAAAATCAAGAATTAGCCGAACGTGCCGCTCAAGAAATGGCCGAAAATGAAGCCGAAATGGCTATGGCTGCGCCTATTGATGGCTCGGCTTACCAATTAGGCCAAACCGAAGGATTAGGTATGGGGGCTAATGCGGTTGACCAACAACTTTTGACAGGCGGTTCTATGGGTGCCATGACGTCACAGATGGCCAATATTAAAGGTGCAATCGCCAATGCCCAACAACAAGCCCAAGCACAAGCCAAAGATAAAGAAGGCAAAGGCGCAACCAAAAAAGAGGCGCCTACATTAGCCAGTGCTACCCCCGGTTGGCGGTCGGGTAGTAGTTCCGGCGGCGGTTCCGGTGGTGGCGGTTCCTCTTTCGTCTTGCAAAATAGCGGTAAAAATGGCCAAGCAAATATGAATGCTTCTGACGTGCAAGGCATATTATCCCACGCTCAAAATATGATGAATGGGGCGATGGAAGGCACCCAAATCAAAGCCAAGGCCTCTTTTGGTAAAAATGAAGGATTAGGTAAAAGCAGAGATGCTACTGTTATGCGTGGCCGTAATGCTCAAAAAGGTAAAGATGATTTGGAATTTTTTACCAAGCGTTCTATTGACGTGGCCGCAAATAAAAACCGTCACAATACGGAAGGGAACGTCTTTTTGGCCAGCACGCAAATTTCGGGCGGTTTAATGATTGGGGCCGAACATATTAATACAAGCGAAGGGAAAGGATCTAAAGATTTCTCCTCAAGCACCAACGCTCAAATACAAGCGGCTCGGGACTTCGTCGCCGATCCGACGATCATAGATCCGTTAGATGAATTAAATACTGATATGAATAATTTAATTCTGTTATGGCTTGGTACCGTGGCGGGTGTGTATGCTTTATGTAAAGTTATTTTCTGGTTGTCCAATGCTGCCAAAGCGGCTCCGTACCCGTGGAATATTGTGCTTTGGGTAGCGGTAGGAATCGCCGTGGCGGCCGGTTTAGCGTTGTGTGCTAAACTGATTTATGAGTCTGCGCAATATGCCAACAATCATGGCGGCGGTTGGTTAAGTACGCTGGCCGGGTTAACAGGTTGTATCGGTGGAGCGGCCTTGATACTCTCCTTACTGTATAACGTAAGTGAGGGTGTACAAAAAGCCATTGATGCGCTGACTAAAATTTTCGCTGGGGTTGAAAACGGTGCCCAAACGGCCGGACTTGCTGAAGCGGCAGGGACGGAAGGTGCTGCCGGTGGAAGTTCCAGCGGTATGTTTGATATCTTTATGCAAAAGTTTTTCCCGTAGAGGTAAGATATGCGTATTGGAAAATGGAATATTTTACCTTGGAATAAATACAATGTTATCCCGCGTATAATAATTATTATACTGGTGTTGGGATGGTTCTTCGGTAGTATTTTTGCAATATATAACGAATATCGTATCTTGCGGGAATTAAGGCAAGAGCGAGAGCAGCAGATTTATTTGCAACAAGAACGTATCCGTCGTCAAGCCGCTTATGAACGGCAGATATTGGAAGAACAATCGGCGCGGGAAGGCGTCCAAAATGCAGTGGACAGTTTTAGAAGACAAGGAGAGTAACTATGAATTGGTTTAATCTGCTTAAAAACAAGGCCGGAAAATTGGCCATGAGTACGCAAAAAGCGCTCTTGATATCTGCCGGTGTGGGTATTATCGGGGCAACCGTAATGCAAAACTTGGTAGAGCCCGGTGATTCCCAAAACATGGCGGTACGGTCTTTATCATCTGTTTCCAATAATTTTGATTACGGAAGTATGCACTATACGGACAACGGTACAGGGCTTACTTCTATCAATGTGTCCGATGAGACAGGCACCATACAAACCTCGCAAAGAAATTCATCCGAAGTGGGTGATTTCGGTTTGTCGGCGGCGGATAATATGGATGCTAAGGTCGCTTCTTCTTTTGTGGGAAGAGGGTCCTCTTTGGGTGAAACAGAAGGGTTAGGTAAAAGCCCTGATGTGGATTTGTCCGGATATTCGTCAGGAAATTCAACAGAAGGTGGACAAAACAGTGTCAGCAGCCATTCATATTCTCCGCGTGCAAACGGATCGGGTGATGCAAATTATTCTACGTCAAGAGGAAGTGGAAGCCATTCTTCCGAGCCAACTCAAATTGCCTCGTTAGGAACAGCCTCTATGACGCGTGCCTCCGGTAGTGGTATTAATGCATCTTACGGCAATTTTTCCGGTAGTTCGTCCGGCGGTTCCCGTAACGGATCTTCGCGCTCGTCCGGCGGAAAATCAAGTGGTTCTTCTTATAATTTCTCCGGGGCTATGCCCAGCGGTACCAATCCTGTTTCATTAAGCGGTGCAGACGGACGCAGTTCGTCACACTTTATGGCGGGGACTACACGCGCAACCGTAGCGAAGGGCAGCCAGTCCGGTGCCGTCAAAGGCGAATTAGCCGATATCTCCAAGCGTTCTGCGGATGCCGCCCGTTTGGCCGGACAAGGCAATGCCTCTAATACCGAAGCCGGGCGCGCCTTTTTAGCCTCGGCACAAAATTCGGGTGGAATCAGCATGGATAGCGGAATGGCTGATGCCGAAAGAGTCGGTTCTGCTGATTTCAAATCTACAGAAGCACCCCAACTTAGAGGTCTAAAGAGAGGACTTTCGGATATTAATAATTCCTTAAAGACACGGAATGATGCCATGTCTGAAGTTATCAAATGGATGCTCCTGACCTTAGGAGTGGCAATTGCGGGTGTGATAGCCATTGCTTATTTACAAAAAATACCGAACCCGTATGTTAAATGGATTGGTTCCGGGCTTGTGGCCGGTGTAATGGTATGGTTTGCAAGTGCTATGATGACAAAAGCCGTGAGATTCCATAATAACTTTCCGGACGATTCATCTTGGTCTGTATGGGTGGGTTCTATCCTGAGCGGACTTACCGCTGCCGGCATTGCATTTGCCATGTTAAAACCGGAAAGCATCCAAGCCTTTATTAAAGAAAATATCGGTGGCGCGCTTAAAACGGTGGCAGGAAAAGGAATTGATATGGGCGCCAATGCTCTTAAGATGGTTGTTAAATCCAATTCCTCTACAACCGATACAAGCAATCAGAATAATTCTAATAATAACGGAAAATAATAATGAGTATTTGGGAAGTGCGCCTAAAGGCGCATTTCCCTGTCTTTTTAATTTATGAATACATCCTCTCCAACTCCAACATCTTCGCAAACGCAAGAAACGCGTGCGTGGTTGCGCTCCAAAAAATTATGGAGCGTGTTGGTTGTTTTGTTACTTTTATTGGGGGTGGGGGGACTTGTCCCGGTAGGAAAAATTCCCTTGTTGCGTGATTTAGTGTACGCTATGGGATACAGCCCGGATGAAGCCCATCGGATTTCTTTTCTAAAAGCCTTATTCTCTTGGAATGAACACAGCAAAATGATGCGCGGAGAAATACCGGATCCCGATGAGGTGAATGTGTTTGGTTCTCTCGGGGGGGCTTTTAATTCTACGCAAGATCTCGCAAAGAATAAATTGATAGATATTCGTGCCGTTAATGCTGCCCTTGCCAAACGTGGACAAAAAGGGGATCATTTAGTAGGTGTGTATGAAGATTTAGCGGCCGAAATAGACGGACGTCGTAATAGTTCCGGTCAGAATAAAACTGTCGTTCGTTTGACAAAAGATAATCCTACCGCACAAACTCAAGCCAACGAGGCGGCCATGCATGGTGATGTGTTCTTCGGAGAAGATGCATCCGGTATCAGACGGGATAAAAATGATGCGTTTAATTCTGTCAATACGTTAAAAAAAGCCACGAAATTACCGATTGCCGGGGTATCTAAAGGAACCGATTGGTTTGATCGGGAGGTGGATCGGGCTATTCGTAGTGACGTGGATTTATCGGAATTTATTAAAAAAGATGACCGCACTAGTACGGCACTAGCCCAAATTGGAGCAATAAACCGCGTAGGCGATTCGCGTGCCCAACGTGATATGTATTGGGCATGGATGATGGGGCGTGCGGCCCGGCGCACTCCGCAATTATTACTTAAAAAAACTTTAGCATCTGCCAGTTTTGACGGGGCGGAATTGCCTCGTACGGTATTTACCGCTTCGGGCTTTGGCGGGGTAGCAATTAAAGCAGACGAAATGAATGCCGATATATCCGGTGTACAAGATTATTTAGACCAAGATAAAAATTGCCAACAAGCACTGACACATGCCGGACAGCAAATGAATACGAGTGCATTAGCCGATAGAATTAATCATTTGGCAGAAAAATTTCCGCAAACCTGCGGTGCCCGTCCCGGCGAATATATGAGCCAATTGCAAAGTATTATAAACGGTTGCCAACAAATGAAAAGTGCCTATGAATCAGCCCAACGGGTATGCGGTACGCTTTCGCTGGTGTTGGACAACGGACAATGTCGTTTTGAGCAATTAGCGGCTTATTATACGGTATTTGATGCCTATTGTCAGGCCAAATTAGCCGAGTGTGATGGATTGGAAGGAGATGAGGCCCAGGCCTGTATTAATGCGGTAAACGGGTTGTTTTCTACGGATGATTATTCGGAATGTGAAGAAGGTTGCCCTACCTACAATAGTAGCGAATTAGATGGGGATGACGGCCAAATCAAAGGACGGTTATATACCGAAACGGGTGGTTTGAATACCGAATATTTCCCCGGTGTAAATTGGGGACGCAGTATCCGTGTGAACAGAGGCGCCTTGTTGTGGTAACCTGCCACAAAATTACCCCTTGAAAAAATGAAAAATATTTGTATAATAAAAGTAAGAAGTATCAAAAGGGTAAGTTGTTACAGAGTGGGTAGCCATCTCTGAACAGCGAACTTTTTATTATGGTAGTGGACGTAAAAACAGGGAAGCGGATGAAGTTGAAAAAACCGTTTTCCACGGGGAGAAACCCCTAAACACGCAGTTTTTAATTTACTAGGAGGCACTTATGCCAGAGGAAAAAAAGAAGGAGAGTTTCACCTTTAGCGATAAGATTAAGCAGAGCAAACAAGCTGCTTCTAAATCTTTCGGTAATCGTATTACCTCCAAAATCGGTAGCGATGGCAAGCCCCACCAAACGCTCTTTGAGCGCACCAAACGTGATGCGCCGTTCTTTATTGCAGCGTTAGTGGCGTTGTTATTACTGCCGTTTTTGTATAAGTACAGCGGACAAGTGGAAGACGAACCGACTATGGTTACTCCGTCTTACGATGATGCCATCTTGAACCCCGATCGCTCCGGTTTTGATTTTACAGGAACGGATCCGGAAGGTCAAATTGCACAATTGTCCGGCCGCGATTCTATGGATTTAATCGTGGGGTTTGGTAAACGCCGCAGCAACGAAGAAGAAGGGACGGATTCGTTAGATGAAATTTATCGTAGCGGTCTGTCTGATTCGTCGGCTAATTCTTCATATGCCCGTAATGATATGGACGAAGAAACCAACATCAAGAACATTTACAAACTTCGTAAGAAAGCCCCAGCCGCTACGCGTGCTGCTTTTAAACGTGCGGCTACCAAAATCAATAAATTAGGTACAGCCGGTATGGCTCGTGGTAACGGGGGCAGACTGGGCGAAAGATACGGCGGCAATATGAAAAATGCGGCGAATAAAGTTCGCAATGCCGGCCCGCAAAACAGCCCTAAACCGGTATCTTTACAACCGTTGCAAGCGGCGGGGAAACCGTCGCGCTCATACTTTGGTGGTACTCAATGGGCCAAAGAAGCGCAACGCTCCAAAGATGCCATGTCTAAAGGTAATGCCATGCAAGCCCTTATGGACGCTCAAATGAGACAACCCGAACCCGGTCAAATCGGTGGTATTATGGGTGGCGATTTCGGCGGCCCGGGCGGCGGCAACGGTAACTTACATCGTGAGTTCAACTACAGCGGTGAAAAACCGTGGTGGTGGGACTTGATGAAAACCCGTTCCCAAATGCAATGGGAAAGACATTTCAACCGTATGTGGAAGTATATTGACACGTTAGATGAAATCTTGCTGACGGTTGGTAAAGGTCTTGCTTTCTGTCTGTTGACCGGTGATTCCGGTGGAGATGTTGATGCCTTCTTAGGAAGTGGTGCCGGGGCAACAATTAAGGAAGCTACTTGCTGCGGACAAAAAGAAGCGAGATGGGCTGGTTTTATCGGTTCCGATTCTATTCCTTTCTCAGAAGATGCTTGTAAAGGATTTGCTGCTAGCCACCCGGAGGTATGTGCCGGAGGTTGGCAAGGACCAAAAGGCAATGCCAGTGATGTCCGTCTTGGATTCTTTGGTCAACGTTTCTCTTGTTTAGGTGGAAACGGTGCGTGGTTGTCGCAAAAATTACGCAATATGTTTACTGCGGAAAAAGGCGATTTGGATGCGGCTACTTCTTGTGAATCGTTCAAGATGGATGGCTTGTATCGCCCGCAATTGACAAGTACCGAAGGTAAAGAAGATAAATGGACGACGTGGGTATATGTGGTCGGTATTCCGCATAATAAAGTAGATAAGTATTACGGCACAACCGAACCTACAGAACAGGCTGCCTTGTGGACGATTCTGTATTTGCGTGAAACGCCGCTTTATAACGCGAAAGCCAGTGATGTAAATATCAAAGGCATTCCGTTGTTTATTGAAAGCGCGGCGATTTATCAAAGCAAAATCAAAGACGCCTCTGCGCCATCTAAAAAATCTTCTGGCGATAGTAGTGCTACGCAAGAGGAAAAACAATTACGTAGTGATTTGAGCATGTGGGAAAATAAATTGATACATGCTACTACGGAAACAGAACGACAACAATGTCGTCAAATGATTACTAATATTCAAACCCGTTTAGCGCAAATTAGTAGAGATCAACATCAACAAAAAGGGACTTCCGGCCAGGGTGATGACGATGCACCGCAACTCAATCCTGCCACAGATGAAGGAATGCTCTATGTTGATTTTATGGAAAAATTGCGTAACGGCGGAATTGTCGTGTCGCGTGATGCTGCCGCGAATACGCCGGAGAGAGCTCGTGAATTATCCGGTGGCAAAGCGGGTAAACATTGGGTAACCGGAGGTCGCTGTCCTTATCCGTTAGCGCGTATTAGTTGTGACTTAGTAGGAAAGACGGATGAAGGTTCCCAAGACGGGCTGGGTCGTCCTCTCGCTTACTTAAAGTCATATGGCGATATGACGGACCAACATGCCTATGACCAAATGAAAGATCGTTTCGTGGTATCTTATACTATTCAAGGGCAAAACAATGCCCCCGGCAATGAGACAGAGTCTACCATCACGAGCGAAAAGACACAATGGTACCCGTTAGGTACCCAAGAGTTCTCTAAAGATAATCCGGCAACTGTGGCGGCTAGACATACCGTTGAAAAGTTGCACGCGCAAGGATACGATCGGGTCATCGTTTCTTGGCAAGTACGCCAATGCGGTGATTTGCTCTTTAGTGGTAACGGCGTAAGCAAAGGCGGTTGTAACGTCGGCAAACTTGTTAAAACGGATAAAGATGGTAATTTTGTAGGATATTCCGGTCAAAGTTTACCCGGTAACGTGGTCAGTGAAGCCACTTGTTACTATGGCGATGCCGAAGTTGTTACGAAAAACCCCGGTACAAACGATTGCACGGACGGGGATATCGTAAAATTGCCAAAACAAGGTGACCAGGTCTGTGAATGGGCCAAAAAATGCGAAAGAGGCAAGTGGTCTGCACCCTATAAGGTGGATCCGAATTGTCAGGAACCGAATCCGGACGATGATTCGAATCCGGACGATAATCCGAATCCGAAGGGCAACCCACCGGTAACGAAATCGGCCTACTTTATTAACTCGTTTAAGGCGTTGTCGAATCGTCCGTTGGATCCCAATGAGCGTCCCGACACCGAAGACCCGAATCGTGTGGCGTCTAACAAAAAGTGGGATAATTGCAAAATTACCGACGGTACGCCTTTGTTGAAATTAGATAGTGAAACAATAGCGTATTTTAAAGCAGCCAAGGAAAAGTTTGATAGAGAAAACAGACCGAATGGAATTGCTTTATCCTATAATGACGTCGGTTTGACTGTACCTAACTTGGTAGATGCTATCTTGATGGATCCTAATAACGGTACAGTACCGAAAAATACGGTCTGCTTATTAGGTAAAACCATTGGTGGTTACGCTAAGGCTCCGGCTAATGGAGAGAAAGGGTTTGATAACTTGTTCGGTGCGTTTATGGCATTCATTACGTATGATGCTGCGTCGCGCCCGACCCAAAAAACCTATGACAAGAGCGGAACTCGTATTTGGGATCTGCGTTTCAGTATTAGAACACCGTATTGGTGGGGCGGTTATACGGAAGTAGGAAATCGTTCTTACTATGTGCAGCAAATTGACGATCCTTCTAGTCCGTGGCACGGTTTGCCGCTTAATGAGTTGGAGCGTGAAAAATTGTTAGCAACCAGTAAAACTCAATTGACAGAAAGCGACAACAAAAACCGTCTGGAATTCCAGCGTATTTATGACGACTTAACAAATTACGAGCCGTGTAAGTATGCAGTCGGAGAAACGGTGACGCATGCCAAGGTGTTGGAATATATTACCCGCTTGTGCGATCACGGTGATAATGTGATGCCTAAAGCCGATCCGAGACTTATAAGTAAATACAAAGGTAATCCGGCTGCGGATCAAGCGGTAGCCACTACTGGTAATGTCACCCCGAACATTGCTCCAAACGGGCCAGGTTCGGCAAGTTCCAGTAGACATTAGAAAATAAGTTGTAATTTATTATCCACCCCCGGGTTAAACCCGGGGGTGGTTGTTTATAAATAATAAGTTTTGTATTTGCTCACTTTCGCGCTTTTTTCTATCATATATCTATGACGGTCAGACAAATTTTTCATATCACTTTTGTTGCGGTGTGCTTTTGCACGCTCTCGTTACCGGGGTGGGCGCGGTTTCCGTTTTCCTTTAGCAAACCCACCATTAAAACCGATTATTCCCAAACCGTGTGGGATAAAATCATGCACGACCAAGCCATCGGCGATATCCGCCGCGGTATGGGCGAAATGAGCCAAGCCCGCTATCAAGAGGCGTCAAACAGTTTTGCTAAAGCCGTCATCAAAAATGCCAAAGATCCTATGGGCTATTTGTTATTGGGGGCGTCTTTATACTGGGCCGGGAAAGTGGACGATGCTATTAGCGAATATAATGAGGCGTTGCGCCTAGACCCTAACAATGCGATGGCTTACCAACTTTTGGGAATTGCCGCCGGGTGGAAAGGGGATATTTCTACCGCCCAAGAGCACTTCTTAACCGCGAATAAATTAGACCCTAACAAAGCCGATACGAATATGAATTTAGGCTCTACCTATGCGGTGCAAAACAAGTTGGAAAAAGCATTGGAACACTTCCGCCGCGCCAGTGAACTCGCCCCGCGCGAGCCGTTGTATCATTACCAGTTAGGCACCTTGTATGAAGCACTCGGGCGCGACACGCAAGCCGAAGCATCATTCAAGCAAGCCCTTCACTATTTTTCCGCCTACGAAGATGCTCAACTTAGTTTAGCCGCGTTGTATGAAAATATGGGTAGATACCAAGACGCTCTCAAGTTTTACAAAAAAGCCGTCAAAACAAAACCGGGCGATTACGTCGCACGATTACGTTATGCGCTACTTTTGGTGCGGCAAAATAACGAAAAAGCCGCGCGCGACGTGTTAGACGAAGCCTTTTCTATTGCTAAATTTAATCAAGAGGGGCTGGCCTTAAACGTGGCCTACCGCGCAAGCGGCTCGTCGGCTCAAGCGTTTGAAAAACAAATTGAACAATTTACACAAAGTTTATCTAAAGTATCTGCGTCAAAGCCGGTGCAAATTGAGGTGGGCTTGGAATATGAGCCACCGCAAGAAAATACGTTACCTAAAGGCCATGCCTCTACTAGTTTTGAGCGTGAATATCAAAAAATGCGTATGTCGTCGGGAAATACGCTCAAAGAAGATGCTCCGGCCGCGCGTGCGTTTAAGCGCACGTTTACGTTGCCCGCCGTTTCGGCGGATGTGCGCGCTAAACAAGTAGAAAATTTCGCGGCGGCTGTGCGCCAAGTAGTTAGCGAAGCCCCACAAGGTTATCAAGTGAATTTATCTTTGCAAGGCCGCACAGCCGATTATGCCGCTCCGAATGCCCTTACACAAAACCGTCCTACCGCGCCCAAGGCCGTTTATGATCCGCGTATCGTCGGCAACGATATGGGGTTATGGGTGATGGGTCGTACGTGGCTTAAATTTGTAAGTGAGGCCGAAGAAGAATTGCAGGAAATGACGTGCGGGGGAAATATGTGTTCGCTTCTTACCGGGTTAGCCGCACTTGCCAAAGGAAATGCAGAGGCGGCGCGGAAATCGTTTGAACAAGCCGCTACACAAGCCCCGACGGATGCTCTGGCACAATTAGGGTTAGGCACGGCTGCCGTTATTGCCGATGACGACGAATCTGCCAAAAATTATTACCACCGCGCACTGGAGATCGCCCCGAATAATAAAACGGCTAAACGCAATTTGAAAATTTTAACGGATAACTAGACATGCAAAAATACGGGCAACATTTTTTAATAGATAAAAACGTAATCACACAAATCGTGGATGCGGCTTTTTTGTTGCGCGCACAAAATATCGTGGAAATCGGCCCCGGCAAAGGGGCGCTGACTCGTGCGCTTATCGCGCGCAGTATGAAAGATTTTACCGTCGTGGAAATTGACCCGGAAATGGTGGCGTATTTGCAGGCTAATTTACCCGGCGAAGCAGGCGTGCAAATCGTACAAGAAAATTTTTTGAAGTTTGATTTATCCCAACTGCCTCCTGTGCCGACCTCATTTATCAGTAATTTGCCCTATATTGATGCGGCGGAAATTTTAGATAAAGTGCTATCGTGGCCGCACTTTCAAACCGCTGTTTTTATGTTTCAAAAAGAACATACGCAAAAAATACGTGCTAAAGTAGGGGACGATTTTTACGGCCCGTTAAGTATTTTCAGCCAACTACGCGCGCGGATAAGCCTTATTTGCAAGGCCGGGCGCAGTTCATTTGCGCCGCCGCCCAAAGTGGAAAGCGCCGTTTTATCGTTTGAGAAAATTACACCGCCCAATATCTCGTGGGAAAAACTACACCGCGTGGTAGCGAATGCCTTTTTGCACCGCCGCAAAACGCTACTTAATGCGCTTATATTAGCGGGATATGAGAAGGAAAAAATTTCCGCCGCGTTAGACCAATTAGGTTTGCCCCCAACTATCCGCCCCGAGCAAATCTCGCCGGCCGGATATGTTCAAATCGGTTCATTGTTGTAGCCTTTGGGGCTTTATAAATTTTACTTGACACTGTTTTTTTTGTTAAATTTTAATAAAGAATATAATTTATAAAAGGAGTATTTCTATGAAGAAACAAGTATCGGGCCGTCTGAAAGGGTTTACGTTAATAGAATTATTGGTGGTTGTACTGATTATAGGGATATTGGCTTCTGTGGCGTTGCCGCAGTACAAATTGGCGGTAGCCAAAAGCAGGTTGGCCGCTGTCTTTCCGGCGTTATCGGCCCTTCAAAAAGCGGAAGAAGAATATTATTTGAAGGAAGGGTCTTATACATACGATATGGACGTGTTAACGATCAATATGGATACTTGTAAGCAAATCTATATAGATGTCGTTCAATGCGGTTCCTATTTTATGATAGACCCGCTTCACAATACCGACCCGACGTTGCGGGCATATTATTGCCCGGAAAAAATCAGAGCCAACGGAAATACGGTGGGCGGGAGTGCATGGGCTGCTTGCCGGGATAATTCGGATTTTATTTATACGGTTTGGTTGGAACATTCAGATACGCCTAATGAACGCACTTGTGTGGGAAACACATCTTTTGGTCAAAAAGTGTGTAAGACGTTAAATTTCTAACACTTGTTCCAGCACACGCTCTTGCGTGTTGAACGGGCGCAACTTGTTAAGAAGTAAATTTTCTACTGCCGCGTTTAACAGCGCGGCGGTATTTTTTTCGTTTGGGGCATAAAATTTTCCCGCCTGTAATAACGCATCTTGCGGTACAAGGCCGATCAGTTCTCCGGCGGTAATTTTTAGGCCGTGCGCGGCGGCTAATTTTTTACACGTTTCAAAAACTTCGGCTAGACCGGTTTGTGTAAAGTCTGTTAAGTTGCAGGATACTTGCGCACAACGATACGCGGGCATATCCCATCCGATTGCTTTGACGCATTTTAATCCGCCGTCTTTTTCACGTAGTTGCGCGGCCATTTTGCGCGCAGTTGCCACGTCTTGCGTGTTAAGTGACATATTAAACGCAATTAAAAATTTACGTGCCCCGATAACCGTTGCCCCGGTTTTGGCTATGCTTTCATTCCATGTTTGCGGGCCGTAGTCGGGGGAGAGTGTACGCAATTTTTCAGGCAAACTTTCATACTCGCCCCGACGAATAAATGCTAAATTTCGGCGTGTTTTTTCTCGTGCGTTTTCTTCATATAAATAAACGGGGATGTTTAATTTGTTCGCTACGCGCCGGGCCAGTTCGTCGGCCAATTTGGCGGTTTCTTGTATGGAAATATCCCGTACCGGCACGAGCGGGCATACGTCCGTCGCGCCCAAACGCGGGTGCACTCCTTTTTGTGTGCGCATATCAATCAGTTCCGCCGCTTTTTGTATCAGGGCAAATGCACTTTGTACTACCTTTTGCGGTTCGCCCGCTAACGTAATAACCGTGCGGTTGGCATCGGCGTTACTGTCTACGTTAAGCACACATGCGCCCGCTGTTTGTGCGGCGAAAACAATATGCGAAATAATATTTTGATCAGTCCCTTCGCTGATGTTGGGTACGGCTTCTATAAGTGGCATATTTCTATTATAACCTTTTTCTGTTTCAAAAAAGACTTGCATTATTTATAAGAATTTATAGTATAATAATAACAGGTACTTGAGTACCTAATTTCATTAAGTAAGGAAGTATTAGTAATGCCTAAAGGAAAAGTGAAGTGGTTTAACGATCAAAAAGGTTACGGTTTCGTAACCCCCGAAGATGGTTCTAAAGATCTCTTTGTACACTATCAAGAAATTCAGGGCGACGGTTTCAAAACCTTGGCCGAAGGTCAAGAAGTGGAATTTGAAGTCGTAGAATCTGAAAAAGGCCCGAAAGCCGTAAAAGTTGTAAAACTATAAGGCTGACAGACTTTTGAAAGGGCCCCGCAAGGGGCTCTTTTTTTGTGAGCGAAATGAATAAGAAACAAACTGCCAAACACGCTTCATTAAAAGAATTATGGGGTTTATCTTACCCGTTAATTGTGCTGATGGGCGCGCAAATGGTGATGCAATTTGTAGACCGTATGTTTTTGGCGTGGCACTCGCCGGAAGCATTGTCGGCGTGTGTTCCGGCGGGCCTGCTTGCGTTTACGTTTGCCAGTTTGTTTATGGGACTGGCCGGCTATACCAGTGTGTTTATTTCCCAATTTCATGCAAAGAAAAAAAATGCCTCGGTAACGATTTCTTTGTGGCAGGGTGTTTTATTGTCGCTTCTGTCTGCGGCCTTACTAGCCTTGTTAACACCGTTGGGGAGATGGTTGATTACGTCTTTCGGGCATGAACTTGCCGTGCAGAAATTGGAACTTGCTTATTTTACTATCTTAAATATCTTTGGCGGGTTTGCGGTAACTAACAACGCACTAGGAAGTTTCTTCAGCGGGCGCGGAAATACTAAAATTCCGATGTATATTTCTTTGGCGGGAATTTGCCTTAATATGGTGTTGGACTATATTTTTATCTTTGGTAAATTAGGCCTGCCCCGCATGGGAATTCAGGGGGCGGCGTGGGCTACGGTTATTAGTTGTGCGTGTTCTACGTTGCTTTTTTGTGCACTTATAAACACACGGCAAAACCGTTATACGTTCAAAATATCGCGGTTAGCCGGGTTTTATAAACCGATTTTTATGCAGATGGTACGCTTCGGTGTGCCCAACGGTTTCGGGTTCTTGATGGATGTGCTTTCGTTTACATTATTTACTTTTATGATTGGAAATATAGATACCCTTTCCTTGCAAGCAAGTAATATTGTGATGTCCATGCAACCGGTCGTGTTTATGGTCATTGTGGGGCTGGGCGGCGGTATCCAAATTTTAGTGAGTAAATACCAAGGGCTCAAACGGCCCGATTTGAGTATGCAGGTGGTCAAAAGTGCGTGTAAGTTGGGGTATGGTTACGCAATAGCCATATCGGTTTTGTTCTTTTTTGGTGCCCCGTTATTTTTGCATTTGTTTATTCCGGCCGGAACGGCACACGCCGCGGAAGTAGTGGCGCTGACAAAGCCGCTTATCAAATTGGTAAGTTGTTTTGTGCTTATGGATGCGACGTATTTAATTTTCGGCGATGCTATCCGCGGGGCGGGGGATACTAAATTTTATATGTATGTTATGTTGTTTTGTGCGTGGGGGTTATTGATTCCCGGTACATGGCTGATTGTGTACAAGTGGCATTTGTCCGTTTTTTGGGTATGGAGTTGGCTAACCTTTTATGCGGGGCTGACGGCTCTTTTAATGCTGGGACGTTTTTTACAAGGCAAGTGGAAAACAATTGAAGTAACAAAATAGAAAACCCGGGTTGTTGCCCGGGTTTTATTTTTATAAAGTTCCGTTAGCATCCAGTTGTTCGCACAGTTGGCGCTGGATATCGGTGGCATCTCTATCGGAATAACAGGTACAACGGATCCGTCCCGGCTCGTTTTGCGGAACATAAATATAGTACACTCTGGCAAAGGGTTTATGATGCGCTAATGCCATCACTTCTACGCCATGTCCGCCGGAAGAATATATGAAGTCCTTTGTTTCAATACGTCCGGTATAAGTTGCGTGTGAAAAAGAAGTTCCCGGTATTTCAATATCTAATAGGCTTAACTCGGTCATGTCGGCATAGCGTCCGTTGGCCATATAAAATACTTGGTTGGCATTTGCAATGTTGCGTACAAGTGTAACGGCCTCTGCCATGCGGGATTTTTCCACTACTTTTTGATATTGCGGAAGTGCCACCGCCGCTAAAACCCCAATAATAAGTACAACGACTAATAATTCTATAAGAGTGAAAGCTTGTTGGTTTTTCATAAACTTATTCCTTTATATACATATTACATTTTTTTTTGATTCGTTGGGGGTGTTTTTATGCGCCGATTGCATTTTCCCTGATAACATGATGCGTAAAACGATATACGTTTACTTTTCCGAAAAAATTGCTACAATACTACTAATTTAGGGAAGGAGGTAGTTTATGGAAATTTTGCATCAGGCAGATATTGGTGTATTTGGCGGATCTGGTTTTTATAAATTTTTAAGTGACGTGGAAGAAGTTAAAATTTACACACCTTACGGCGAGACGAGTGACAGTTTGTTTGTGGGAACTATCGGTAAACACCGAGTAGCCTTTATGCCGCGCCACCGCCGCGACCACTCTATTCCGCCGCACCAAGTCAATTTCCGCGCCAACGTATGGGCCATGAAGCGCTTGGGCTGTACGCGCGTAATTTCTCCTTGCGCGGCGGGTAGTTTGCAAAAAAATATCAAGCCCGGTGATTTTGTCATTTGCGACCAATTTGTGGATTGGACCGACGGCCGCAAAAGTACGTTTTTTGAAAATGTTTCCGTGTTTGAAGGAAAATCTGTTCAGCATCCGTCTCCGGCGGAAACATACTGCCCGCAACTACGTGCCTTGACGATAGAAACGGCTAAAGAACTGAAAATTCCGGTACACGATAAAGGAACGGTAGTAGTCATTAACGGGCCGCGGTTTTCCACGAAGGCGGAATCGGCCTTTTTTACTAGTCAAGGTTGGCATGTAATTAACATGACGGCATTCCCTGAAGCGTATTTGGTCAAAGAGTTAAATATGTGCCCCTTGAACATTTCGCTCATTACCGACTATGATGCCGGCCTCGTTGGCGATGTTCCGCCCGTATCGCACGAAGAAGTATTAAAGGTATTTAACAGTAATATTGAAAACTTGAAGGCATTACTGTTCGCGGTGATTGAAAAAATACCGGTTGATACGCGGACGTGCCAGTGCGAAAAATCAACGCAGTTAAATTTTTAATCGTGTTTGAAGGTAAAAAAAGGCGCTCGCTACGAGCGCCTTTTTTGTAACACAACAACAGATTTATTGTAATAATTCTTTCAAAATATCTTCGTGGATGCGGAAAAGGGCTTCATCTGTTTTGGCTAAATTGTTGGCCATAAACACAAACGAGATGAGCCGTCCGTCTTTGTCTTTTACATATCCGGCGGCGGCTTTTACGCTGTCAATCGTGCCGCCTTTTACACGAACATCTCCTGCGCGTTTTTGCCCTTTTAAGTACCGTCGCAAGACGAGTAAATCACCGCGGTCATCCGGCGTAGCGAGTGATTTATAATAATAGTCAAAGTGCGGGCTTTTCGTCATGTAATTAAGCGTGGCGGCAAGCACACGTGGGGTAACTAAATTATCGCGCGCCAATCCGCTTCCGTCGTACAAAACGATATCGTTGCGCCCGGCTAAATGTTTTTGCGTCAAAAACTTTTTCAGTTGTATTAGTCCGTTTTCTATACTGCCTTTTTGCCCGGCGTGAACAGCCAATGCCCGCAAAAGCATATCGGCATACAAGTTGAAACTGCGTTTATTGATAATTAACACAATATCTTTTAACTCGGGCGATAGATATTTATCTACCCGTTGCATGGTGGTATAATCGGGTGCTTGTGTTGTGCTTTTTAACTCGCCCGTCACCGTAATTCCTTGTTCTTCTAACGCGTGGCGAAATGCTTGCAACGCAAATAAGGCCGGATCGGGCAACGCGGCTTTTATTGTAAAACCTTTTGAATTGGTAGGAATCGTGCCGAAAATTTTTAATTCATATTGTCCGGGGGCGCCATACACATACGCATTATCTTTTTTTGATTTTCCGTCGGTAGTAACAAACGATTGTAATTTTACTTCGGGTAATTGCGGAACGATATATTCTACCGAAACGGGGGCATTGGCGCGGGGTTGGGCGGCAAAATGAATTTCAAATAAATTATCGTTAAAACTGAGCGGACTGGCCGGCGCGGCAAAATAATTTCCCATATTTTCCCAATTAACTTTGGGGGCTATGGTAGGGCCTTCAAATAAGGAAACGTCGGCAATGAGATCTCCGTCAATTCGGGTAATGCCCGCTTGTTTGATTTTACCGGCCCAACGGTTTGCTACCGTTTGCCAGGTTTCACCGCCTACCACGCGGGTAGAGCCTAAGGTCATATCGCCGCCGCCTTGCACATATATATGGCCGTTTAACGTGCCGTTCTCATTGGGAGTGCCTTGTTGGTAGACATTTGTTTCAAAGCGGTAATGTGGCCCTAACGTTTCTAATGCGGCGGCAGTTGTGAGCAATTTTAAGGTGCTGGCTGGCGTTAAGCGGGTGTTTTCGTGTACGGCAAAAAGGAGCGGGTTATCATTGCCGTTATAAATGGCCATACCACCCCATAAGCCCCCCTGAAAAACAGAATGTTGAAGTTTTCCTTCCACATAATTTTGCAGCGGTTGGGCAGACAATACAGACGGCCAAAAAAGTAAGTACAAAGCCAGTAGTCGCTTCATATTAGTTAAACCAAGGGTACCATTTATCGCGGTCGCGAATATTGATTAGTAACGATAAAACGAGTAAATCACGTGCATTGATGGCTTGCGGTTTATCCAAGCGGCAGATAAATCGGTTAAATGCCGTATGTGCATTGGAAATAGTTCCGGTGCTGTCCATTTGTCCGGCAATATCGTAGTCGGCACGTAAAAAACCCCACCAATGTCCGCAAATTTTGCGTAGCACCGCACGCCATGTGCTATGCTCGGTAATTTGGGCCAATATGTTCCCGTCTTGCCCTACTAATTGCCAATTACGCCGCAAGGAAAAACGCTTGCGTACGGCAACGCGTACTTCTTTGGAACGGGCAAAATAGATTTCATATTTTTCTGTGGTAAGGCCAAATCCTTTTTGGAGTACGATAGCGGCTTTTTTTCCGGTGCGGTCAAATAAACCGATTTCGCGCAGTACCAGTTGCGACCACACCAGCCCACAGAAAAATATAATTGCGCCTAACGGAATCAGTAACGAACAGATAGAATAAATGGAATCATAGGCAAAAGCAGATAACGGTAATAGTTGCCCGCGTTCGCAAATGCCTGTGGTGGCTAATACTAAACAGGTAAAGACAATAAGCAAAATTCCGCCAAGCAAGAATAAACTGTCCCACCGCCCGGAAAGTGATAATAAAGTATTGCCTTGATTGTCTTTGGCGCGGAAAATGAGAGACGGCGTGCCATATAACCGTTCAAATCGGATCGGATAAAGCGAATTGGGGTTGGCGGCTTCTGTCGGCAGTTGGGTGCGTTTGCATAGCCGGATAATTAACCCGACAGCAAGCAACAGAAGATAGCACGTGCCTAATATCATCAGCGCATCAAACCCGCGTCCCAGTTGACGTACATAAGGTGGCATGCGTTGCGAAATTAAAGTGTTGATATGATGGTTGGCCAGTTTCTCTTTGAAGGCTTGCCAACGGTTGTTTTTTGTTTTTTTGACAGCAGGAGTGCTCGGCGCGGGAGCGGTCGTTTCGGTCGGAGCGGAAACGGTTTCTTCGACTACTTCGGGTACGGCGGCAATATCATAGGCCCGCGGATCTTTAACGTCCATTTCTAAGGCTTGCGGTTCTTCTGCGGGCGTTGGCGTGCGGGGGGAAATAAAAGAAAAAATCAAATCGGTTTCTGCGTACGTTAGATTTTTGGCTAAAATAGAATAGGCTTGATTGCTGATTAAAAAATATCCGGCGCCAAAATCATTTTTCGGCGTATAAAAACTGATGTAAAAGAAAGGTTCTCCGGTAGAAAATTCAATGCGTTTGATATCTTCCCCTGTGTAAGAATTGCCGACAACTTGCATTTTTTTGCGTTTGATTTCGGCTAAATCGTTATTGATGCGGGTTTCTATACACGTTTCGGTAGGGCAATCAATTGTTTTGATTTCCAGCGAAGATACCCCTTTTTCTACGGCAAGGACACTTGTTTTATCGGTTTTGGCGGTGGCTTTCCAGCCCGACGGTAAATCTAGCGTAAATGCCCCATCTTTGGACGTAAACGAAGCCGCCCGTCCCCAAGAAGTAGCCGTTACCAGCGCTGCCAAAAATACGAGTAAAAATAAAAATTTACGCGCCATATTTTATTATTATAGTAAATTCTAACCCGGTTGGAACGCTTTGTTTTTAGATGAAAAAATGGAAGGAAATTGTATTGTCGCAAGAGGGGAAAAAGTGTTATGATATATAAAGAGTGTTTTTTACTGATAGCAGGAATAAGACAATGACATTAGAACAAACCCGCAAATATCGCTTAAAAGCCGTATGCAATTTACTTCGTAAGTATCATGTTAATGCCATGGTATTAACTCATAATATAGACCAGTTTTATATCTCGGGATTCTTTTTTTATCCGGAAGAAGCCGTTTTTGTATTGTCGCCGAAAGGGATAGCCTGTTTTACCCGTCAATTATATATGGGGCCGTTTGGAAAATTTGCGCCGGATATCAAAACTTTCGGGCACGATACGGACCAACTGGATGCCGCCTTGGCCTATGTGAAAGAAAAGAAACTCGGCCCGGCCGGGTTTGATGCCGCCAAAGAAATGTATGAAGCCGGTAAAAAAATGCGTGCGGCGGGACTTGTGGAACTGCCCAGTTTAATTTCAAAACTTCGCGAAATCAAAGACGATGATGAATTGAAAAAAATTCGTGTGGCTTGCCGTATAGCGTACGAAGCCTACGAGTATATTCGCCCGCGCGTTAAAACCGGAATGATGGAGTGCGAAGTGGCTGCCATGTTGGAAAGTTTTATGCGCTTAAAAGGGGCCACGGGAACTCCTTTCCAAACGATTGTGGCTTTCGGCGAAGGGGCATCTAACCCGCACTATAAAACCGGAACACGTAAGTTACAAAAAGAAGATGCTATTTTGTTAGATTACGGATGTATTTATAAAGGATATACGTCGGATATCTCCCGTTGTTGGTGGCATGGCAAAAATGAACCTGCCGAATATACTAAAATTTGGAACATTGTGAATAAAGCCCGTCAAACCGGTATCAAAGCGGCACAAGTTAAAACGCCGACTAAACAAGTGGACGCCGCGGCGCGCGGTGTTATTGAAAAAGCCGGATACGGTGTTTATTTTACGCACCGCACCGGACACGGTATCGGCATTGAAAATCACGAAGAACCTTGCAATAGCCAAACGTCCACGGCCGTCCTTACGGCTGGGAATGTATTTTCGGTAGAGCCGGGAATTTATTTACCGGGAAAATTTGGGGTACGGTTGGAAGACACCGTCGTGGCTACCGTCAAAGGGCCGAAAATTTATACAAGGAAATAATATGACGTTACAAAATTTACCTGCTAAACGTATGCAATTATTGCGCCGCACCTTAAAAGACGCGCATTTGGATGGTTATTTAACTGTTTCTACGGTAGAACAACGGTATTTGTCGGGCATTGATTTGTCTGACGGAGAAGCCGTGTTTTTAATTACGCCCGCTAAAGCCTATTGCGTAACAAAAAAATTGATTGTCAGCAAAATGACTCCGGCGCGTGCCTTTTTGAAAACGGAAGATGCTCCGTTTGGCACCATGTTAGCCGGAGCGTTGGAAAAAATTAAAAAATTAGGATTAAAACGCGTTGCTTTTGACCCGAATTTAGTTGATTTTATGACGGGCGAAACGCTCACTAAAGCCGGGCTTGTACGTGCCGACGGTTTAGTAAACGAAATGCGTAAAGCCAAATATCCCGACGAAATTGCCCGCCTTCGTAAAGCATGCAAAATTGCGTGGGAATCATTTGCCGAAGTGCAGCCCAAAATCAAAACAGGTATGACGGAAGAAGACGTGCGCGTTTTGATGGCGGTAGCCATGCATAAACGCGGGGCGGACAGTATCCCGTTTAACATTGTGTGCTTTGGCGAAAATACGGCGGATGCACACCATACCCCTTCCAAAACACGCAAACTCAAAAAAGGCGAAGCGGTGCTGATGGATTTTGGTTGTTTTTATGAAGGTTACACGTCGGACATGACGCGCAGTTGGTGGCATGGTACGCCTGCTCCGGCTGAATATACACAGATTTGGAACATAGTAGATAAAGCCCGCCGCGCCGGCGTAAAAGCATTGCGCCCGGGTGTTACTGCAGGAGCCATAGATAAAGCCGCCCGTGATGTGATTGAAGCGGCCGGATATGGTAAGGAATTTATCCACACGACCGGACACGGTATCGGGCTTATTGTGCACGATGCTCCGATTTTACGCTCCGGTTCGGCGGCAGAAATTCCAGAAAATGCCGTTGTAACGGTAGAGCCGGGTATCTACTTTGCCGGTAAATGGGGAATCCGTTTGGAAGACAGTTTCCTTGTTACTAAAACCGGCGCCAAAAAATTGACACAAAAATAAATAAGGAGTTAGTTTATGTTAAGTACGACCGAATTTAGAGAAGGACTCATCTTTGAAGATGAAAACGGCCAATTGGTGGAAATTATTGAATTCCAACACCACCGCAAAAGCCAAGCCCGCGCGGTAGTGCGTGTAAAATTACGCAACATCAATACGGGTTCTGTCATTGAAACGGCTTACCGCCCCGAAGACAAATTCAAAGAAGTGGAAGTGGAAAAACGTCCGTTCACTTATTTGTATATGTCCGGCGATATGGCTACATTTATGAATGCCGAAACGTATGATCAAATTGAAGTACCGGTTTCCAAACTGGGCGATTTGACCAAATACTTAAAAGATAATATGGACGCTACCGGTATCTATATTAACGATAAACTTTTCAATGTGGAATTGCCGATTAAAGTACCGCTTAAAATCGCGTCCACCGTTCCCGGTGTCAAAGGCGATACGGTAGCCAATACGACTAAAGAAGCCACGCTTGAGACAGGAGCCGTTATTAAAGTACCGCTCTTTATCAACGAAGGCGATACGGTACTCGTAGATACCCGTACGGGCAACTATGTGGAACGTGTAGCCGCCTAAGGTTTTAGATGAAACGCGTAGCCATTTTGGCGTTGTTGCTTTTGAGTGCCGTTTGGCTACGCGCATTTGATTTGCAATATGGGGAGTTGTTTTGCGTTACGAATTTAACGCAAAAGAAAGGAAAAGTAATACTTCCCGTTACGCGCGGAAAATATACCAATGTGCGCGTAGTAGATAAAGCCACTTACCGCTTATTAAAAACGTGTGGTAACTTGTGCAAACAAGAAAGTCTGGGTGGGGAAATTTCCGTTACACAGATGCGCCATGCCCAAACGCGGGATAATATGTGGATAGCGGATGTAACGGTTGATAGTAGATGGTTGTTAACGTTTTTAGTATTTCGTAACAAAGACGGGTTTGATTTTATTGTTCCGCAAAATATGCGCGTAATTGATAAAAACTGGCTTCAACAAATTAAGCAATCTATTCAAACACGTATTATGCAGGATGAATTAAAATGATGAAATGCATGCACCGCCCCGGCGGAGAAATTTTAGCCAAAGAAGTAGAAACTGCCGATACATTTTTTACACGGTTGTGGGGGCTGATGATGCGTCCGTCTTTGGCAGAGGAATGTGGGTTATTATTGTCGCCCTGCCCGCAAATTCACACGTGTTTTATGCGCTTTTCCATTGATGCGGTGTTTTGCGATAGAACAGGGCGTGTGTTGTATGTAAAAGAAAATATGAAACCGTGGCGTTTTGGAAAATATGTGCGCGGCGGATATTATACGTTAGAATTGCCCGGCGGCAGTCTAAAAGGGCGCGTGCGCCCGGGAGATGAATTGGTCTTTGCCGATCATTTCAATATACAGGGAGAAAAGAAATGAATATCAAACAGATTTTAGGTGTTTTAGTATGCAGTATGCTGGCTGTTCCGGCTATGGCGCATGGACATTGGGACGATTTCGGTACCTATGTTACCGCTAATAATGTGCGTTCGTTTACGCAAGATTTAGGCGGGTTGATTGGTTCCGGTACCTACACCACGGGACGTATTTTAGGTTGGGGGGGCTTTCAAATCGGGCCGCGTGCCGGTATGTTATTTAAGATGAGTAAAGGTAACGGCTCAACGGAAGCCGAGCGTAATCAAATCGCTTTGGGCGATCGCGATGAAGTGGGCGGTATGTTTAGCCCATGGATACAGGCTGATATCGGTATGCCGTTTCGCATTGACGGATTTATCCGCGCGAGCAGTTATCAAGGGTTAACGGTGGCCGGCGGCGGACTGCGCTGGGGTATTACCCGCCCGAGTGAAGTGTTGGGCGCATTTCAACCGATGATTGTACTTTCCGCTCACAGCGCAACTGCACAAGATTTTGCGGCAACGCATTATAACGCCAGTTTGGTGCTTTCCATGAAATTTAAGTATTTTGTGCCGTACGTAGGCGGTGGGGTAGATTATACCACGTTGACTGTCGGAAACGGAGTAGGCGCGCAAGCCGCCGATATTCGCGGCGGGCATGAATATGCCGCCACCGCACGCGCTACGGCCGGGTTTAACTTCAAATTGCCGTCGTATTTAGATTTGAGTTTAGCCGCCAACTACGCCCATTATGGACTGGGCGCGGAAGCATCCTTGTCCTTGCGGTTTTAATAAATTAAAGAAATAAAAGGAGATCATGCATGAAATATAATGTGTCCGGTAAAGTAGGTTTTACACTTATTGAGTTATTAGTTGTTGTCCTTATTATTGGTATATTGGCCAGCGTGGCGTTGCCGCAATATCAAAAAGCAGTACTTAAAAGTCATTTGGCCACTCTTAAACCGATGGTCAAAGCATTGGCAGAAGCCGAAGAGCGATATTATTTAGCCACAAATTCTTATACAGCGGATATAGACGATTTGGATCTTGATTGGTCGGAAACACCTTCACGCATTGTAAGCACAGGCAACGGACACAGTAAAGGGTATTATTTCAGTTGGGGTTATGTTCAACTTATAGATCATTTGGCGGATAGTAATGAGCCGCGGATGTTTGGTTCTTTTCGGGGAACTAATGGACAAGATGGAGATATCTTGTATGGATATCACATGTTACATTCTTCAAAGACACAGGCTGGCAAATACGTTTGTGCTGCGGGCAATAATTTAGCGCACAAAATTTGTCAGCAAGAAACAAATACTTCTACTCCTGTTGCGGGAAGCACCAGAGAATATGTTTATTAGGGGATAAGAAATACTTTTTCTTACTTATAATAAATGCTTTGTTTGACTTGCTCGGCTTTTTCTTGGCCGAGCAATTTTTCAATAATGGCCAGTCCAAAATCTACGGTAGCAGCCGCACTTTGCCCGGTAATGATATTGCCGTCCACGGTTACATAGTCACCGGTGAACGTGCCGCCAAAATCTTCATTCATGGATGTAAAACAAGTATATTTCTTTCCTTTCAAATAGCCTTGGCGGCCTAAAATAGTGGGGCTGGCGCATATGGCCGCTACTACTTTATTTCCGTCTAAAAATTGTTTAATCAATTGTTGGACACGAGTATTGTTTTCCAGTTTTTCATAGCCCGGCCCGCCCGGCAATACCAGTGCATCATAATACGACGCATTAAGCATAGAAAATGCATGCAATTTGGTGCATGTTAAACCAAACCGCCCGGTAGTGTCTTTGTCGGACAATGCGTAAATATCTACGTCTAGTCCGCCGCGGCTGAGCATGGCATACGAGCCTACCGCTTCTAATTCTTCAAAACCGTCTGCTAAAATCAAACATACTTTTTTCATGTTTTCTCCCAGTAAAAAGCCCCGCAGTTAGCGGGGCATGAAACTATTTTACCAATGCTTTTAATGCGCTTACTTTATCGGTTTTTTCCCAAGGAAGTTCTTTCTTTCCAAAGTGTCCAAAGGCCGCCGTTTGGCGGTAAATGGGGTTACGCAATTTGAAATGCTCAATAATACCGCGCGGCGTCATGGGGAACACTTTGCGTGCAATTTGGGCTAGTTTTTCGTCGGGTAAAATACCTGTTCCGTCCGTATCTACATAGAAACCGACGGGTTCTTCGCGTCCGATAGCATACGCAATTTGTACGGTACATTCATTAGCGAGTTTGGCTGCTACGATATTTTTGGCAATATAGCGTGCCATATATGCTGCCGAGCGATCCACTTTTGTCGGATCTTTGCCCGAGAACGCACCTCCGCCGTGCGGACAGCGTCCGCCGTAGGTATCTACAATAATTTTCCGTCCGGTAAGTCCGGTGTCAGATTGCGGCCCGCCGATAACAAATTTTCCCGTCGGGTTGATGTAAATTTTCGTATTTTTATCGGCCCATTTTTTTACTACCGGCCAAATGGCGGCGTCGGCAATTTCTTTTTTAGATTTCTCGGTAATTTGATTGCCCGATTTATCCAAAATCTTTTCGGTATGTTGCGTGGATACGACGATTGTATCAATACGCACCGGTTTGCCGTCCTTATATTCCACCGTTACTTGGCTTTTGGCATCGGGGCCTAAATAATCTAATTTTTTACTTTTGCGTACGCTTTCTAATTTCTTCAAAATTTCGTGTGAAAGTACGAGAGAAAGCGGCATATATTCCGGCGTTTCGTTCACCGCATATCCTACCATAAGTCCTTGGTCGCCGGCACCGCCTACATCCACGCCTTGGCTGATATCCGGCGATTGTTTGCCGATGACGTTGACAACCGCACACGTATTTCCGTTAAACCCGTAGATGGCGTTGTCGTAACCGATGTCTTTAATTACGTCACGGGCAATTTGTTCTACGTCCACCCAGGTGCGTGTGGTGATTTCTCCGCCGACGATAACTAATCCGCGTGTGATATATGTTTCACACGCTACGCGGGCGGTTTTGTCTTTGCGTAAAATCTCGTCCAAAATAGCATCTGAGATTTGGTCGCATACTTTGTCCGGATGTCCTTTAGATACAGATTCCGAAGTGAAAAAACAAGTACCTTGTTTAATCATATTGTTACTCCTAAGTTAAATTTGAGGGGAAATTGTTTTCTATATTATATCATTTTGCCGCATTGTCTTTAGGCGTGTCGATATCGAGCGGCAACAAATCTTGTTCGTAAGCAAAATCAAAGACTACACCGGCAACAAAACGCAGTTGGTGGGCCAAATCGGTGATGCTGATAAACTCATCTGCTTCGTGGGCGCGATTTTCTGTGTCGGGGGACATTTCCGGTCCCAACCCGTATGTAATGACACCTAATTTGCGTAAAAATTCATTATCGCCCGATGCCGGACTTAACCCCGGAACAGTTACTGCACCGGGCAATAATTTATTTGCCGTTTTGGCAATAGAAGCAAACAGAAGGTCTGTGCCGTCCATCATCGGGGGGAAAGGTAATTGGGGGCGTTCCACAATTTCCAATGAAATATTGTCTTGCTCGGTAAAAAGTGCTTGCAATTGGGCGAGTAATTCATCGGGATCCGAGCCGGGGAGTAAGCGTACGTTAATAATAGCAGAGGCCTCATCGCTGGTGGCACTGGTATCTTGACTGGCGGATAAAACCGTTGGATTAAGGGTATCTTGCAGTTGAGTGCGGAAGAAGGGATCTGTTGCTAAAATTTGTGCGGCCGATTGTTGGTTTTGCGGCGAGCCGTCTAATAATAATTGGATGGTGGTTTTACCGTCTTCGTCTTGTAAGGGTAAAATCGATTTGAAGAAAGTACGTGCAGGCGGCGTTAGTTTGGCCTTGGGGTGATATTCGGAAATTTTAGCCAGTGCTTGTGAGAGCGTAAAAACGGCATTATCATTTAGCGGCATAGAAGAATGAATCCCTGTACCGTGCGCGGTAATTTTAATATCCATATACATTTTGGTAGCGGCTTCGGCAAAAACGAGGGGGAAATCGTCCGTATAAATAATGCCGCCGCCTTCGTTTAAAGCATAGCCGGCATCAATTTTATCCCAATAGGTGTCTTTAAGCCATTGTAAGCCGGTGGCGCTTCCTACTTCTTCGCCGGATGTGGCGAGAAAAATAATGTCGCGTTTAGGGGTGATATTTTGTTCTTTAAGCCAAATTAACAAGGCTACATAAACAGCAGTGTAATTTTTGGCATCCGTTGCGCCCAGCCCATAGATGTTGCCGTCTTTTTCGGTAGCGCGGAAGGGGGGAAATGTCCACCCTTCGGTGGCAGGGGCCGTGTCCAAGTGTGAAATCAGCAATAGCGGTTTTAAGGAGGAATCACTCCCCTTTATGCGGGCCAGTAAATTGGCATGGCGTTTGTCCGGGCGGAAAATATCCCAATCAATGTGATGTTTATTTAACTCTTTATAAATATAACGTGCGGCCTTTAATTCTTGCGGGTCGGGTTGGGAAGTATCAATATTGATAAGGTTAATTAAATGGCGCTTAGTCTCTTGTTCAAGCACGGCCCAACCGGACGCATCTTGTGCGACGGCTGTTCCTGCTAATAAACAACAGGTTAAAAATAACGCGAATTTCTTTTTCATTTGTTAGTTGGCAATGTAAATTCAAGTACACTTCCGCGCGTTACCTGATGCTTTGTAGCCGTTTTAGCGGCCAGTTCCAATACGTATTTCCCATACCCCAAAGCACGCGCTACATCTTGTTCGGGTGTGTATGTATAAGAGTGCGGAACTTCCTCGGCTACGGAAGTAACTTGTTTATTCGCTCCGATAAATACCATGTCTAGATCAATGAGTGTATTTTTCATCCAAAACAGCAAATCGTCTTCTTTATCAAATACAAATAACATACCTTCGTTTTCGGGTAACTCGGTAACAAACATCAGGCCTTTTTCGCGGGTTTGCGGGGTGTCGGCCAATTTGGCAGATACGACAAATCCATCGGGTAAAGTTATTTTTACGGTAGATGGGGATGTGCAGGCTGCCAACCCCAAAACGGCACATAACATAAATATCTTTTTCATATATATTAGTGTAGCAAATTCCCACGCGGTTGTACGAACGCGCGTTTGGCAGCGAAAACAAAGTATAATATAAGTATGGCCCAAACGCCCGTTTTACAAGTGAAAGACTTACACGTTGATTTTACCGCAGATAAAAAAGTTTATCCTGTGTTGCGTGGTTTGTCCTATTCGTTAGAACCCGGGCGGGTGTTGGCGGTGGTGGGCGAGTCCGGTAGCGGAAAAACCGTACACGCCTTGTCTATCCTTAATCTATTGCCGCCGGCGGCCAAAGTCAGCAGCGGCGAAATTCTATATAACGGACAAAATCTGTTGACGCTTTCGCCGCGTCAACTCCAAACGGTACGCGGACAGAAAATCGCTATGATTTTTCAAGATCCGTCGGCCAGTTTGAATCCGGTTTTGACTATCGGAGAACAACTTACCGAAACACTGATTGCACATAAAAGAATGACTAAAGTGCAGGCTTGCGGTGAGGCGGCTGCCCTTCTCACGCGTGTAGGAATTAGTGACGCACAAAAGCGTTTAAACGAATATCCCTTTCAATTTTCCGGCGGAATGTGCCAACGTGTCATGATTGCTATGGCATTGGCTCTTTCTCCCGATATTTTAATTGCAGACGAACCTACTACCGCTTTAGATGTTACGATTCAGGCACAAATTATCCGGTTGATTAAACAACTTCAACAGCAGACACATATGGCAGTTATTTTTATCACGCATAATTTGGCTTTGGCCAGTCAAGTCGCCGATGAAGTGCTTGTGCTATACGGTGGGCTTTGCATGGAACATGCCCCGGCGGCCGAATTGTTTGCACATGCCCAACACCCCTATACACAAGGATTATTGGCGTCGTTAGCGTCTTTGCACGAGCGGCCCGAACATCTGCCGGCGATTGCCGGCCAACCGCCTGCCGCGGGGGAAGATTTTACCGGGTGTCCGTTTGCGCCGCGTTGCGTGCATGCAACGGAAAAATGCCGTCAAACCTTGCCGCCGCTCACGCAAACCGGTGAACACCGCGTGCGTTGTTTTTGGGAGAGTGCCAAATGAGTGCGCGTGTAGAACTTCAGCATATTTATAAAACGTATTTTCGCCATAAGTGGTTACTGGGAAAAGGCGAGCGTGTGCCTGTCTTAAAAGATGTGTCGCTTATTATCCCGCAGGACCGTGTCGTAGGATTGGTGGGGGAATCCGGTTGCGGCAAGAGTACGTTGTGTAAAGTATTACTTGGTATAGAAAAACCTACGGCGGGAACAGTTCTTGTTAACGGACAAGATGTCAGCCGTTTGAATAGTGTCGGACGAAAAAATTTGTGCCGTCAAATGCAAGTAGTGTATCAAGATCCTTATTCCAGTTTAGATCCGCGCATGACGGTGCGGCAGATTTTAGCCGAACCGTTAGATATTCACCGGTTACATACGGATCCAAAAAAACGTGAACAATTTTTGAAAGAATTACTAACATCGGTGGGGTTGGCTGCATCGTATTTAGACCGTTACCCGCATGAATTTTCCGGCGGGCAACGCCAACGTATTTGTATCGCGCGCGCCTTGGCATTAGACCCGCAAATTTTAGTAGCCGATGAGCCTGTTTCGGCATTAGATGTTTCCGTACAAGCGCAGATTTTGAATTTGCTCAGTGATATTAAACGTACACGCCAATTATCTGTTTTGTTTGTTACGCATGATCTGGCCGTAGCGCGTTTTTTGTGTGATGATATCGCGGTCATGTATCAAGGGCGTATTGTAGAGCAAGCCCCCGCACAAGAATTACTGGATCGTCCGCTTCATCCTTATACAAAACTCTTGCTTGCCGCTGTTCCGCAAGTGGGAAAGCCGGTGGCAGAAGCGGTTATGGCCGGAAAACAAAATAATAACGTAACGGGGTGCCCTTTTGCGCCGCGTTGCCCGCAAGCATCTGATGCTTGCCGTCAAGATGTACCCGATTTACAAGAACAAACGTCCGCTCATTATGTGGCGTGCGTACAATTAAGTAAGGAGAAATAACCATGACTGTAAACCAAAAACGTGCCGTAGATACCTTTTTACAACTTGTCCGTATTGATAGTGAATCGGGCAACGAAAAAAAGATGCAAGAATATGTAGCCGCAGAACTTAAAAAACTCGGTTGTCGCGTAGTAGTAGATAATGCCGGTAAAAAATTTAATACAAATGCCACAGGGAACGTCATGGGCTTTTTCCCCGGCACCGTAAAAAGCGCACCGTTTTTGTTGGTGGCGCATTTGGATACCGTAAAACCCGGTAACGGTATTAAACCGATTGTGAAAAAAGATTGTATTGTTTCCGACGGAAAAACAATTTTAGGCGCCGATGATAAAGCCGGAGTGGCTATCATTTTTGAAATTTTACGCGCGCTTAAAGAAACGAAAGTCCCGCATCCGCCGGTAGAAATATTGTTTACATTATGCGAAGAACGCGGAATGTACGGTTCTAAAAATTTAGATTACAAGCAACTTAAAGCCCGCGAAGGAATGATTTTAGATAACGAAGGCGGCGACGAACTATTGATTCAAGGTCCGGCGGTTAATGATGTGTTGGTGGATGTTACCGGAATTGCCGCGCACGCCGGGGCTTGCCCGGAAAAAGGTATTTCAGCCTTGGAAGTGGCCTCGTATGCTATTGCACACATGAAATTGGGCCGCATTGACAAAGAAACCGTCGCGAACTTCGGCGCGGTAAAAGGGGGCGAAGTGCCTAATGTCGTGATGGAAAAACTTTCACTTATCGGCGAAGCGCGCAGTTTGAAAATGGAAAAACTCGCCAAGCAAACCGCGCATATGAAAAAAGCCTTTGACGAAGCAGTGAAACACTATACCAAGAAAATTGACGGACGTGTATGCAAACCGGTCGTTGATTTTAAGGCATCTTTACGTTATCCGTCGGTACAAATTTCCAAATCACACCCGGTAGTTAAATCGTTATTGGCTGCCGCTAAACGCTTAAAATTTCCGCTTTATGCGCGTTCGTCCGGCGGAGGATGTGATGCCAATATCTTGTCGGGTAAAGGGTTTACCGTACCGAATTTGAGTGTGGGTGTATATGGCTGCCATACAGTACATGAAAAACTCGTACTCAAAGAGTTTTACGGCTTGTTAGAACTCACTTGGGTTGCCGTAACATCTTATAGAAAATAAGGAAGTTTATGTTTCGTTATATTGTCCGCAGACTGATACTGTTGCCGCTTGTGGTGTTGGGAGTAACTTTTCTGTTATTCTTTTTAACCCAACGGTTAAGCCCCGAAATGCGCGCGTCTTTATATGTTAAAGACCCGCGGCAAATGGGTGCGCTTGAAGAAGTAATTCGGCAGTATGGTCTGCGTGACAATGTATTTAAGCAGTACGGGCGGTGGCTCGGGCAAGTAATCAAAGGTGATTTGGGATATAGCCCCAGCGCCAATATGCCGGTGTCCAGAGCCCTTAAAGAATATCTGCCGGCGACGGTACAACTTGCCTTTGTAACCATGATATTGGTGGTGTTTTTCGGGGTATGGTTTGGGGTATTTTCTGCCGTGCATAAGGATAAGTGGCAAGACAGTTTGGCCCGCGTGATTAGCGTGGGCGGGTTTTCGTTGCCGATTTTCGTATTAGGCTTACTGCTACTAATGATTTTTTACGGCAAACTCGGTTGGTTTGCGCCGGGAGGCTATTCCTTCCAAACGGATATGATTATCCACGGCCCGAATTTTCATACTTATACAGGATTTTTGTTGATAGACGCTATACTTAACGGTAATTGGCGCGTGTTTGGCGATGTATTATCCCATTTGGTATTACCGGCGGTCACTTTATGTATCGGTTCGTTTGCGTTGATGGTACGTGTGATGCGATCGAGCATGTTAGAAGAATTAAATAAAGAATATGTTCGCACCGCACGGGCCAAAGGATTAAGCGAACGGCAAGTCGTGTATAAACACGCCGGAAAAAATGCCATTATTCCGGTGATTACGCTGGCCAGTATTCAGTTTATTCGTTTGCTGGGGGGGACCGTCATTGTGGAAACCATTTTTGATTATCCGGGTATCGGACGTTTTGGGGTACTTGCCGCGCAACAATTGGATATTGCCGGTATATTGGGATTTTCTTTAATGGTGGCGGTACTGTTTGTGTTGGGAAATTTATTATCAGACATTTTATATACGGCGGTGGATCCGCGTATCCGGTTAGATTAATTATGCTTAAAAACCGTATTTTCAAACGTATTTACACAACTAAAACTTCGCTCGCCGGGTTTTTGATCGTTGCATTTTTCTTGTTAATTGCTTTATTTGCGCCGGTGTTGGCTCCGGTGCATAATGCCAATAACCCTTACCAAATGCCGCAAAAGAGTTACCAAATTGCACCTCAACCGCCATCGGCGCAAAATTGGTTCGGTACTACCGAGCAACAATATGACTTATATTACGGGGTAATATGGGGAACGCGGCTGGCGTTTGGCATAGGTATTACGGTTACTTTTTTTGCATTTTTAATCGGACTATTGGTAGGGGCGGTGGCTGCCTATTTCGGTGGGAAAGTGGACGAAGTGCTCATGCGTCTTACCGATGTGGTGTTTGCGGTGCCGTCGCTCGTTTTGGCCATGGTCATTGCCGCCATGCTGGGCCCGGATATTAAAAATATGATGATTGCGTTAACGGCCGTAGCGTGGCCATCTTATGCGCGCCTTATTCGCGGTGATATTTTGTCGGTTAAGCGGCGCGACTATGTAACCGCTGCCCGCACTTTGGGCGCCGGCGGCCCGCGTATTTTACTACGGCACATTTTGCCTAATTCTATTTATCCGTCGGTCGTAGTGGCTAGTTTGGATATCGGATATATTGTGTTGACGGCAGCGTCATTATCCTTTTTAGGGTTAGGCGCGCAACCGGGAACAGCCGACTGGGGACAGTTGATTGCCATGGCCCGCAACTGGGTGCTTGGTACGGCGCAAAATCCGCTGGCGTATTGGTACACGGTGGCTGTGCCGGGGGCGGCTATTTTCCTGTTTGTGCTCGGGTGGAATTTGTTGGGGGATGCCTTTAGAGATATTTTAGACCCCAGACAGGTCTGATTTTTATACAATATAGTATAGTCCTAAAATAAGAGGTGCTTATGATTCGTCGCAAAGATTTATATACTTCACTCGCAGACAGTGCGTTCCGTTTTCCGGATAGAATTGCCTTGGTGGAAGCCGGTAGCGGTAAAAAGGTTTCTTATCATGAACTCTTAATGAAAGTAGATCGCGCTGCCGATATGTTTTTTGAGCATGGTATCCGCAAAGGTGATCGCGTAGGTATTGTTCACCGCAATGCGATTGATACCGTCATCGCTAACTATGGGTTATATAAATTGGGCGCGGTCAGTATCCCGATAAACTTCATGGTTACTAAACAAGAAGAGATTCAATTTATTTTGAATAACGCCGGAGCCAAAGCGGTAGTTACTCAAGCCGAATTCTTGCGACATTATGTAAAGGCTGCACCGAGTACCCCTACGGTAAACTATATTTTTACGACGGACGAAGTACCTTCTTCCGCGGCCGGATGTGATAAAGTGCAACTCTTTTGGGAACAAATTGAAAAATCTACGTTCCACGATGAAACCTCTGCTCCACAAGCCGAATTGGACGATTTGGCCTTTATCTTATACACTTCCGGTACGACGGGGCTACCCAAAGGGGCGATGATTTCCCACGGGAATTTAGCTTCTAACGTTATTTCCTGTGCACAAATTTTTAAGATTAACGACAACGACGTTTTCTTGTGCTTGTTGCCTATGTTCCACTCTTTTGCGTGGACGACCTGTGTGGTTATCCCGCTTTATTTAGGGCTTAAAGTGGTGGTGGTAGCCAATGTAATGCCGGCCAGTAAATGGTTAGGGGCCATGGGCTCGGAAAACGTTACTTTGATGTTGGCTGTTCCGCAGATTTATGCGGTACTTTCTAAAGAAGCCAAAGGGCTCAAACAATTATACTTGCGTTTCTGGCCGTTCAAAAACATCCGTTTCTGTGTATCGGGTGCGGCACCGCTTACGCAAGAAATCAAAGACCGCTTTGAGCAAAAATTTAACGTACCGATATTGGAAGGATATGGCTTAACCGAAACGAGCCCGGTGGTCAGTGTGAACACCGAAGAACTGCAAAAAATCAAATCGGTCGGCCCGGCTATTCCGGCAGTCAGCACGATTGTAGTGGACGACAACGGAAATGAAGTGCCTCGCAATCACGAAGGCGAACTCTGCGTCAAGGGGCCCAATGTGTTCCGCGGATATTGGGGCAACGAAGCGGCTTCGCGCGATGCTTTTACCGAGGACGGTTGGTTCAAAACCGGGGATATCGTGGAAGTAGATGATGACGGATTTATCTTCATCAAAGACCGCAAGAAAGACATGATTATTATTAAAGGGCTTAAAGTATTCTCCGCCCAAGTGGAAGCCATTATTTGCGAACACCCGGCTATTGAAGAATGTGCTATTATTGGCGTGCCGGACGGTCGCGGCGGTGAATTTATTAAATTATATGCCGTTAAAAAAGAAGGCGTGGAACTGAACGAAAAAGAATTTCGTATGTTCCTAAAAACCCACTTGGACAATTATAAACGTCCGCGTGATTTTGAATTTTTAGAAGAACTGCCCAAAAATGCTCTTCGCAAAGTGCTAAAACGCGAACTTCGCAAAGACGCCGTCGCCAAATTGGCGGCGCGTACAGCCGCTGCTCCCGCGGCAGAGGAAAGCGTTGAGTAGTCCGTCCCGCGTTTCTACATTGGCGCGGGTGTTGGCTGACTGTGTCCCACAGGCTTATTATGTGGGGGGAATTGTACGCAGTAGCCTGCTCAAACGGCAATCTACCGATATTGATTTGACCTTACCGCCCGAAGATGTAAAACCGGCGGCTCTTGTTTTGGCTAAAAAATTAAAAGCCGCTGTGTTTGAAATGGACGCTGAGTACGGCGTGTGGCGGCTTGTTACCCATAAGGATAAAATTCAAATTGATTTAACCGCCTATCAGGGGAAAGACTTAAAGGCCGATCTGCTCCGGCGTGATTTTGCGTTTAATGCGCTTGCGTATCCTGTTACCGCGCTGCCGCAAATTGAAATTACTCCGCAAAAAAATGCGAATGCCAAAATTTTACTCAAACGCTTGCAACGAAAAAAAATAGTGGATTTTGCCGGTGGTCTTGACGACGTAAAACATAAAATTATTCGGCATACAAACCCTCGCGTGTTTGCAGAAGATCCTTTGCGTATGTTGCGGGCGTTTCGGTCGGCGGCGGAACTCAATTTTACCATTTGTCCGGCGACGCTTAAACTGATTAAAAAGCATGCAGCTCTGATTAACCAACCGGCAGGTGAGCGTATCCAC
Source organism: Candidatus Avelusimicrobium luingense (assembly GCA_900315845.1). GTDB lineage: Bacteria > Elusimicrobiota > Elusimicrobia > Elusimicrobiales > Elusimicrobiaceae > Avelusimicrobium > Avelusimicrobium luingense. The sequence continues at coordinate 136,899 of OOHK01000001.1, read as the reverse complement.
GAAGAATTGACGCGGTTATTTAATACATCTAAAGCGTATGAAAATTTTGTTTTAATGGACCGGTGCGGGTTGCTTACGGCTTTGTTTCCCGAACTTATTCCGCAACGTTCATGTGCCGAAGTCTATTACGGAAAAGGCGGCGTATTAAAACATACGCTGTTGGTGCTTAAACGCATTGAATATCTGTTAGACCATTTAGATACGGCTTTCCCCAAATATGCACGCCGCTTGCAAGAAATGACGCACCAAAAACCGCTTTTTAAAATGACGGCACTATTACACGATATTGCCAAACCGGCTACGGCCCGGATGAAAGACGGACGGTTGCGGTTTTTTTATCACGAACAACGCGGGGCTAAAATGGCGCGAAGTGTGTTGGAGCGTTTGCATTATAGCCGGCCCGATATGCGTTTAATCGGGGCGATGATCGGCGAGCATTTGCGTCCGAGCAATTTGGCGAGTAACGATTTTATTACCGATAAAGGGGCGTATCATTTTTTCCGCGATTTGGGTGACGCTGCGGTGCCTATGTTGTTTTTGTGTTGGGCCGATTACACCAGTTATGTTACCGATGCGCAACTGCGTCGCATATTGCCTCATAGCGACGAGTCTTTAATGAGTTTGGCCCGCGCACAAAAAAAAGAGGCTGTCGGAAAAACACTTCGCCATTTACAAGTTCTTTCATTACTTTTTAGTAAATTTTTTGAGCATCCGCGTGTGGTGCGTCCGTCGCGTATTATTACCGGGCGTGATGTGATGGATGCGTTGAATATTCCGTCCAGCCCCAAAATCGGCGAGATTTTAGAAGCAGTTGCCGTAGCACAGGTGGAAGGGAAAGTGCAATCGAAAGAAGATGCACTTGCATTTATTCGCAACCTAGTTAATACGGAAAATAAATAGTTGTATGCAAGGGGATAACTTTGCTACAATAAAGAAGCATTAAGACGTTTACGTTCACGCGGGCGTGGTTCAATGGTAGAATGGAAGCTTCCCAAGCTTTAGACGAGGGTTCGATTCCCTTCGCCCGCTTTTTTTAATCAGGATAATTATGGAAAAAGAAGACCTTGATTTAGACGTAAAACCTGCCGGAAATAAAGACCTTTGGCTATTTTTAATTGTTATAGACATGGTGTTGTTATGCGTGTTTGGTTTTTTTGTGTATCAACGCTTGTCTAATAGTGTTTTTCACACTTCGGGTACGCAAGATGGCGTAGCCGTGGAAGAAGAAGTCGTCCAAGAAGTAGCGCCGGAAAGCGAAGTCATTTCCGTTGCTGCCGAGCCGGAAATTGTCACGCCGGTAGTCGTTCAAGAAGAAGCGGTGGTGGAAATAAAGCCTGCGCCGCAACCGGAAATTAAACCGGTAGAGACGATTGTACAAGAAGTTATTACAGAAGAAGCCCCCGCCGAGAAAAAAGTAAGTGTAACCGTAACGGCCAATGCCAAAAGCAAATACCGCCGCGTAACATTCAGATGGTTCGGCGAAGGTAAAAAAGTGCAGATTGTCAGCGGGTTCACGATGTCTAAACCGCAAGCGCTTACCAAAAAAGGCGACCATTGGGAAACAACGCTTTCTATCTTGCCCGGAACGTATAAGTTCTTATACATTATTGACGGTGTGAACCAGAAAGACCCGTACAGCCCGGAAAAAGACGGACGCTCCGTAGTGATAATCGATTAAGTATTTTTAGATTAAGATAAAATAACAGGCCCTAACGAACGTTAGGGCCTGTTGTTATGAAAAACTAATTCAACACATAAACATTGTTGTTAGCATTTCTCCCGACGAGTGTTCCAAATAATTTACAGGTTTTTTCACCCCGGGGATTGTGCGCGTAGCAGTATGTTTTTCCGGGCGTTAGAAATTCATCACTCGATATTGCGTTGTCATATACGAAGTAAATACGCGGCGCACCGTCCAGATAGTTCCATCGAGAATACATACATATATGTGTCACATAAGAGTCAATAGCGTATTCGCTGCGAAAGGAAGCCGGAATTTCTATATCTAAATCGTCCAAAGTTGTTGTATATTCGCCCGCTGCTAGATAGTATCTTTCTTCGGCATCTTTTACGGCACGGCCCATTTCTATTAACTCGGTGTATTTTGCTTTATCCACCGCGGCTTGATACTTCGGCAGAGCTACCGACGCCAAAATCCCGATAATTAACACAACTACTAATAACTCAATCAACGTAAATGCTTGATTATTTTTCATAAGGATATCCTCGTTTTTTTGGATTTCTATAAATAGTATTGTATCTTATTAAGGAAAATTTTTCAGCCCGACGATAAAAACTTGTACTAAATAATAACATTATGACGGAAAAATTAAAACCGGAGTCGCAAAAGCGGCCCCGGTTGAGGTTACAACTAACTGCATTAGGTGCGCTAATGCAATTTTTCAGGAAGATTTAACACGAGAAGTTACGCTTAATGATACTTCGCACAATCCCTTCCACGTGGAAAGAAGTTTTATCGGCCACAATGGGCGTATAATGCGGGTTTTCCGATTGCAAAATGACATTATCACCGTCTTTCGTGAACCGTTTTACAAGTACTTCGCCGTTATTGACACATACCACTACATCTTTGTTTTTCGGTTGGCGGCTTTGTTCTACAATCAGCCAATCTTTGGGGGAAATTAAATTTTCCATAGAATCACCCTTGGCTTCTACCATAAATCCTTTGCAGGCCGGAAAATAAATCATACTCGGGTCCACCGGCACAATACGTGTGGGTGTTCCGTCTAAAATCGTTCCTTCCGGGCCGCATTTGGCCATGCCGTACATTTTAAGATACACCACATTCTTTTCCGGATCTTTCAAAATCATATAGTCGCGCGGATTAGACGGGTTTCGTTTCAAAAAACCTTTCTTTTCCAATTGTTTAATGTGATGAAAAACTACACTTTTGGCGCTGACGTCCAACTGTTCGGCCAGTTCTTCCATCGTCAACGGATCGGCAATATGCGATTTCAAAATTTCCAATAATTTTTCTTGTTTGGGGTGCAGTGTTTTCATAACGCTCCTGTATAACTTTTGTTTTTGTTCTATAATCTGTTCTATAATTTTTTGCAACAAAAATCAAGCATATTTGGCAAAATGCCTAAAAAATAACTATTTTTCAACTTGCATGTTTTCAGTTTTTCTTGCTACAATTTAGAAAATTTAGGAGGTACTTATGAAAGTATTATTACTTAACGGTAGCCCGCATGCTTCAGGGAATACGGCACTTGCACTCGCCCAAATGGAAGATGTGTTTTTACAAGAAGGCGTAAAAAGTGAAGTTATCCACGTTGGTAATCAAGCCGTGCGCGGTTGCGTGGCGTGTTACAGATGCGCTAAAACAGGCAAATGCGTGTTTGATGATATCGTCAATAAAATCGCCCCTAAATTTCGTCGTGCAAACGGTTTGGTGGTAGCCAGCCCCGTTTATTATGCCTCGGCCAATTCTACGCTGATGGCGGTATTAGACCGTTTGTTTTTCAGTACGCGTTTTGATAAGTCTATGAAAGTCGGTGCGGCGCTAACGGTAGGACGGCGCGGTGGACTTTCTACGGCGTTTGATCAACTCAATAAATACTTTATGATTAGCGGTATGCCGATTGCCACCGGGCAATATTGGAACTGTGCTCACGGGCAAAAACCCGGCGAAATCTTGCAGGATGAAGAAGGTTTGCAAATTATGCGCACGTTAGCACGTAATATGGCGTTTTTGATGAAATCCGTGGCGCTTGGTAAAGAGGCGTACGGCGTGCCTGAACGCGAAGATTTTATCGCTACAAACTTTGTACGGTAAAAAGATAATTTGGATAAAAAAACTCCGGTACATTTATACATGCACCGGAGTTTTTATATGAAATTGAGTTAGTATTTTCGGTGTTGTTCCCAATTCCAGGCAGTTTGGATTATGCGGGTTAAATCATACTGCGGTTTCCCTTTCTCATCCACCACCTTGCTATCACCAAACCACTTCTTAAATTCAGGCGAGTTGGTATCTGCCTTACCGTTCTTGTCGTATTTGATATCTTGGAATAGAGTGTCAGATTGTTCGAAAGTATCAATAGTAGGTTTTATATAAAACTCTCCATCTGACTCCTTGACATTTCTCAACATTTCAGTTATGCTAATAATATCAGCGTTACCGCTTTCCGTGTCTGAAATTATGGCACTTGCGGTACGCTGATTCATTTCCAATATAACATCATACAAATCGCTAGACATATCAAAAGATTGTTTTTTACTATTGTGTAGGGCAGATATCCTAACTGTGTAGACATTCTCTCCTACACGTATAGGAACATAAAATCTAAACAACTTATCATAATCCTTTTTGACGGATTTGGTGGTTCACTTGGGGAACTATATATCTTAATTCCCGGTCTTGCAACATGGGTTGGTAGAAATTTTTTTCATAATTGCGTAATAAAACCAATTGCGTTTCCAAGGTCTTTTTTAAATACTGGAAAGTTGCATGATAAGAAGGAGTTAAACTGCACTGTTTATCCTGTATATTGTTTTCGCGGATTGCATACAGTCCATTGGGGGAAACCATGTAGGTATATAGGTTTGATCCCATAGTAATGCGTAATTCGTAATTTCCTTTTTTGAAGGTTTTATCCCACTCTATGGAGATGAGCCCATTTCTGCTATGTGTCCTATATGTGACGGACACTCTTTTTAGTTGGAAATCTTCAAAGTTTACCTGCGTGGTTTGTTGATCTTTGCTCATAGCAAATCCCCATGTTTTGGCATATGGAAGCGGAAAGTGATAAGTAGGAGTTTCCTGAGCAGTTCCTCGACGGTTGCAGAAAATTTGCAATTCCTGGGTAGTATAGTTAATAGAGAAATCTAAAGTGGCGCGACGTCTTTTGGGGGAACACAAGTTACCCCAACCTGTATCGGAATGGACTTGCATGAGCCAATTAGTGTATGGGTCGCGTTTCTGTTTATCATGAGCCCCGATCCGAAACAAAGGTAACAGATTATTGTCCAAGAATTGCATATCCGGCTCCGTAAGGACAACCGGTTGGGCATTTTGATAGCGCATGGAAGAACTCGCACATAAACTTTTCCAACCTCGTTGGGCCCGGGGAGAAAACTTGCCGTCCCGTTGATATAGGCGTAAATCTAAGAAATTGATAAAGCCATCCGCATCGTCGCAGGAGATGTGCCTCTCCTCCAGTGAATTCCCTATTAACAGATCCATGGCACTGCCTTTATGGGGTCCGGTAGAGTAGCCGGGTGCAGCATTGTCCGGCCCGTATTGGTCGGCCAGACCGAAGTAATGCCCGGCCTCGTGAAGCAAAGCGGTACCTAGATGTATTTTGTTCAATTGTCTATCGGCGGAACGTATGGATTCGTTGAAACAAATAGAGGATCGGTTTTTATGTCTGCGATCATGGGCCAGAAATCCTCCTGCCCCGTCTTCACTTGCTTTACAAACATACCAGTAATTATCAAAAGGGTCCTGTTCTACGAGTGTAAGATTTCGCTTTAGTAAAGGGATAATGTCTTTAAATTCTTGTGTCCGTTGATTTTGTTCAATGAGGTTTAACACTTCCAGTGGCCACTGACGTAACGATTGGGCAAATATCTTCTTTTCTTCCATGGAAATATCTTTTGAAACGGCATAACGGAGAGGCGTTCCGTTTAAAAGGAAATCCATAGCGTATGTATGGTCATGAACTGCATCTTGCAAAACTCCATACGGGTCCTCTGCATGAGCTTTTACGCTAAGCATACATAGCATGACAAAACAGCTGATAGCGCAACAAATCCGTTTCATAAGTTTCTCTCTCTTAATTGTAGTATGGGTAGGAAAGAGAGACCTTTCAAGGGCCTAAAGGCCCAAGATGTTTCTAGGTCCAAAAGCTGGAAGATATGATGGAACGGACAGCGAAAGCGGTGTTACAACAGGTAAATCAATATTTCCTATTCTTTTCCCAATTCCAGGCGGTTTGGATCATGCGGGTTAAATCATACTGCGGTTTCCACCCTAACAGTCGTTCGGCTTTGGACGAATCGGCCACCAATACGGCGGGATCTCCGGCGCGGCGGGGGGCGTTCTTTACCATAAAATCTACACCGGTAATCTTTTTTGCTTCGTGAATAATCTGCGCTACGCTATATCCGTTGCCGCTACCTAAATTAAACCGTTCGCTCACGTTATCTTTTTCCATTTTTTCAAGGGCCAAGATATGCGCGCGGGCCAAATCGTTCACGTGGACGTAATCGCGGATACAGGTGCCGTCGGGCGTGGGATAGTCGGTCCCGAAAATTCGGATATATTCGCGCTTGCCGGCGGCGGCTTGTAATACAAGCGGAATTAAATGCGTTTCGGGGGAGTGCGACTCGCCAATATCGCCGGAGTCGTCTGCCCCGCACGCATTAAAATAACGAAGCGCCGTAGATTTTAAACCGTAAGCCGTATCAAAATCTTCCAACATTTTTTCGGTCATCCATTTGCTTTTCCCGTAGGGGTTTATGGGATTTTTAGGGTGATTTTCGTCTATTTTTTCTTTGACCGGTTCACCGAAAATAGCGGCAGTGGATGAGAAAATAAAATAAGCGATTTTATTTTCCGCCATCGCCTCTAATAAATACCGCACATGAGTGGTATTGTTTTGAAAATACATTTCGGGTTTTTTAACGCTTTCGCCCACGTCAATAAAAGCGGCAAAGTGCATTACCGCATCAATATGATAACGGTTAAAAATTTTCGTCAGCAGAGGTTTATCTTGCAGATTTCCCTGTTCAAAAGGAACATGAGACACGGCTTCTCGGTGGCCTTTAGATAAATTATCTAATACAACGGGGGTATATCCTTGCGCGGACAATGCACGCACTACATGCGAACCGATATATCCCGCCCCACCAATGACCAATATGTTTTTTAGCATTTATTTTTCCGTGAATTTTTCAAAAGGAAAAGGCATCAGTTCTTTGAATTTTTTGCAATAACAAGTCCGTTTTTTACCGTCTAAAACGGCAATATATACGGGGGTATCGGGGGCTAAAAATTCACTCATCACTTGGCGGCATGCTCCGCAAGGTGAGTTGAATTTTAGACCCGCTATTTTTTGAGTAACCAGCGCCAAGGCCTTAAAACGGCGGTGCCCCGTACCGACGGCCGCAAAAAGAGCGTTGCGTTCTGCGCAGACAGTTAAGCCATAGGAAGAATTTTCTATATTCGTGCCGGAAAAAATTTTTCCGTCGTCTGTCAGCACGGCTGCCCCTACCTTAAAGTGTGAATAGGGCGAGTAAGAATTTTCCCGTGCCGCTTGGGCCGCATCTAATAAAGTAGTTGGTTGTGATTTGGTTATCGTCGTCATATTTCTATTTTATAATATAGTAAATAAAAGTCAAACTTGTTTTTTTTAGTATTTGCCAAGTGTGTTATAATAAAAAGTATGAAAAAGATAGTTTGGGGGATACTGATCATGGGCGTGTTGTGGTGGTTTTGGCCTACGCAAGCAACTGTAAAAAATGCGGGCAAACCTGTGCAAACGATTGTGGCTTTCGGCGATAGTTTAACGGCGGGTTACGGCGCGGGCGGCGTGCAAAATTCGTATCCGGCGGTATTGGAACGATTAAGCGGCAAGCGGGTGGTGAATTTAGGGTTAAACGGTGATACCGCCGATAATGCGCCGACAAGATTGCCGGATGTATTAGCCGAAAACCCCGATATGGTGCTGATTGAATTTGGTGCGAACGACCGTATCCGCGGTGGAAGTGTGGAACGCGCCGCGCAAGCCGTTGCGCAAATGGTGGACGAAGTACAAGCCGCCGGAGCAATTGCCGTGGTGGTAGATACGGGCGGCCCGCAGATGGGGGAATATACGCGTTTGTATAAAAAACTGGCCAAAGAAAAACAAGCGGTTTTTGTACCGGGGATCATACGGGGTATTTTTAATAAACGCAATTTGAAATCGGATATGATTCATCCCAATGCGGCGGGGTATCAAATTGTCGCCGAGCGCGTGTATAAGGAAATCAAACCGTATTTGTAAAATTTTAATAAGAGATCATAAAACGCACAAAACAAAAGTTTTGTGCGTTTTTATTTTAAGTGAACTAAATTTTTAATTATTTCACCGGCTCTACTTCGCGCTCATACCCTTGCGCGGCAACGACACGCGCTTTGAAAATACTACCCGCTTTGACCGGACGCGTAAATGTTACTTTCCCGTCAATATCCGGTGCGTCTTTGTAAGTGCGGCCGAAATCTTTTCCGTCGGCAATCGCTTCCAGTGTGGTACCGATTAAACGCTTGTTTATTCGGTCAATTACGCGGCTTTGTACTTCTTCTAATTCGCGGGAGCGTTCGTGTTTAACGGCGGCGGAAATTTGTTTCATCTCATACGCCGCAGTTCCTTTTTCGCGGAAATATTCAAATACGCCCATATTGTCAAATTCATATTCGGCTACAAACTTTTTAAGTTCGTTAAAATCTTTTTGTGTTTCGCCGGGGAAGCCGACAATAAAATTCGTGCGTAGCGAAATATCCGGCACTTCTTTTTTGAGCATATCAAGTGTGCGGCGGATTTGTGCCCCGTCACAATGGCGGTTCATCCGCTTTAATACCGGATCGGCGATGTGTTGCAAGGGGATATCTACATAATGGAAAATTTTATCCGTACTTGCCATCAGCCGCGCAATTTCGCGCGTCATACGGTGCGGATAGGCGTACATAATGCGTAAGCGTTTGAGTCCGCGGATTTTGAGCAGTTTTTCCAAGAGCGGCAAAAATTGTACTTTACCGTATAAGTCCATTCCGTACGACGTAGTATCTTGCGCAATAAGTGAAATTTCTTGTACGCCGTTTTGGCTCATTAGCCGCGCTTCCCGTACGATATCTTCCATAGGTTTAGAGCGGTACGGCCCGCGGATAAACGGAATCGTGCAGTAAGCACAGCGGTTATTGCACCCGTCGGCGATTTTTAAGTACGCCGTATGCGGGGCGGTTAAACTCATTTTATAATGAGGCAAATACAAAGACGACGGCAACGGCTCTAACAACGTCCCGCGCGTTTTAAGTGCCTTTTCAATTTGTTCTTGTGCGCCGATAGAAAATAACGTGTCAATTTCCGGAAATTCTTTGGCTACTTGCTCTTTGAAACGTTCCACCAAACATCCTGTGACCGCTACTTTTTTAACAAGGCCTTTTCGTTTGAGTTCCAGTGCGTGGCGTATTTCGTCTTTGGCTTCTTGGACGGCTGAGGCAATAAAGCCGCACGTGTTGATGATAATTTCGTCGGACTCATCCGGCGAGAAAACCATTTGGTGTCCGTTTGCAATTAACCGGGCGGAAAATTCTTCGCTATTGGTTAAATTTTTAGGACAGCCCAAACTAATCAAGTAAAATTTCATATTAAACCGCCAAATCTTCGGTAGGTTTTGCCGGGGCGGTTTCATCTTCATCTTCGTCGTGGCTTAATAAGGCTACGCCAAAGGTCAGCACACCGATACGTCCGATAATCATCGTGCCGATAATAATAAGTTTGCCCATGACAGATAATGCCGGCGTAATACCGGTAGAAAGACCGCTTGTGCTCAGCGCTGCCGCCGATTCAAACACTAAATTTAAAAAGGGTAAATCTTCCGTCCATGTCAGTAAGAATATACTGGTGAGTAAAAACATCGTATATAAAAGGAAAGTGGATGTGGCCGCATATAAACGCATGAGCGGCAAACGTCGGCCTAATACTTGGACGCGGTTACGCAGTTGTAAGCGTGTGTACATAATGGCTACCACGCTAAAAAAGGCCGTTAATTTCATACCGCCCGCCGTGCCGGACGGAGCCCCGCCGATACTCATTAGCATAATCATAGCCAGTAACGAGCACGATGACAAAAGCCCTACATTAACGGTATGGAACCCCGCTGTTGTTATAGTGGAAATGGACAGGAAACACGCTTCCCAAATCGTCAACCCCGGCGATGTAACAAATAAAATCATAGTGCCAAAGGCTACAAGTAAAAACGTGGCAATGACAATCATTTTAGTTGTCAGCGAAATAGATAACGTCTTGCGGCGGATAAAATTAAATACATCTGTAACGACGATAAACCCCATGGATCCCGCTAACGTCAAGCATGAAATAACTATATTGATAGTTTTACTGTCTACAAAGTTTTCCAGACCATTAGGCCACAAGGCGTATCCCGCCGTACAAAACGCCGAAATACTATGAAAAACGCTGTACCATAATGCATTTAGAACGGTATAATCATGATGCCGGAAATAATTGAATAAAAATACTGCGCCAATACTTTCGGCAATAATGGTAAATATAAATGCAGAGTGTAAAAAGGAAGTGAGTTCCAAGTTTTTGGGCAAGGAAATTTCTGCTGATAATTTTTCTTGTTGACGGTGGCGCAATTTGTGCCGTTGCGAAAAGGAAAGATACACAAATGATGAAAACGTCATGTAGCCGATTCCGCCGATTTGAATTAAAATTAATACGACGAGTTTCCCCAGAAAAGAAAATGAATCGGCAAAATTGACCGTTTGAAGTCCGGCGGTAGAAACGGCTGCGGCGGCTGTAAATAATTTATCTAATAGAGAGACTTTCGTGGTTGTCATAAAAGGTAAAGCCAACAGGATTGTCCCCAGTAATGTATAAGAAAGCACCGTCTGCGCGATATTTTGGTGCGGCGTCAGATGCAAAAGAAAAACAGAATATTTATGCAGGGTAAGTTTTATAAATTCCTGCGTTTTTGTCCAAAATTCTTTACGATTCATACTCTCTATATTATATAAAAATGTGTTTTATGTATATAGTGGAAAAAAATAGTGCAATAAACTTTTGGCGCGGTGGGTTTTAATAGCGTAGGGGAAAAAAATAGGAGGTACTTGTATGAAAAAAATACTGTTATTATTACCCGCCGGATTTTTGTTGGGCGGTTGTATGGCGACGGTTTCTCCCGCCGGAGAAGTGGAGACTGCCTATCTGGCACCGGCGGTGGAAGTCGTCCCGGCTGTTACAACGGTGGTAGATGTGACGCCGGTTTATACGGGAATTATTGTGCCGCGGCCGCCTCGTTATGCCCATGCTGTTCACCCGCGGTCTCATCATTTCCGTCCGGCTCCCGCGCCGCGTCCGTTAGTTAGACCTGTCCCGCCAGCCAGACCACACCATGCTACCGGTCATCAGGCGCGGCCGCTAGCCAAACCAAACGCTCCGGTTAAACCGAATATGGTGTCCGGGCAGCCGCAAATAGTCCGTCCGGCAAGACAGCAGCACGATAATCACGTGTCCCATAGTGATGGCCCGGGGCATAGACAAACAGTTAGCCCTGCTCGTGCCGCCAAATAATAATAAGTAAGCCTATTTCTGCCCTGTATTATGTGAAGTAACATAATACAGGGCAGATTTTATGAACGGTATTTGGGAAAAATTTTACTTGACATGGGTTTTTTGCTATATTTATTTATTGAAATGCGTTGACAAAAAAGGAGCAAAAATGAAAAAACAAATGTCAAATTGTTTGGGCGGATTTACACTGATTGAATTATTAGTGGTTGTTTTAATTATCGGCATTTTGGCTAGCGTGGCTTTACCGCAATATGAAAAGGCGGTTATGAAAAGCCGTTTCTCTACGCTGATGGCTACGACGGATGCTATTGCGGAAGCGGAAGAAGTCTATTATATGGCCAACGGAGAATATACCGAAGATTTTGAAGCCTTGCCGGTGGAACCGACGGGATGTACATTGTCGGCTGATAAAACAACCTGTACGTATCCATGGGGAAAGTGCACGTTAGATATAGACATAGACGGGTCGGCTGTTTGTGCTAACACGCAAACACTGAATAACGGATATGCGCGGTTTTTCCAACATAGCCATTATTCTTCTTTTGGTCCGCGGTCTTGTTATTCGTTTTCTTCGGATATGCAAAGTAAATATACCAAACTGTGCGCCCAAATGGGCGGCACGAAAGTGTCCGATTATTCGGGAACAAGTTGTTTGCCGTCTCACGGACATTGTCACGTCTATCGGTTGTAAGCGGTATAAAAATAGTAAAGATTTGAAAACAAAAAACCATCCGCAAAATGCGGATGGTTTTTTAATGGCTCCCCGAGTAGGACTCGAACCTACAACCTACCGGTTAACAGCCGGTCGCTCCACCATTGAGCTATCGGGGAATAAATTGTTTTTCTGACTACATAATTATTATAGTAAATCATTTTTGTTTTGTAAATCTCTTTTTTAATAATTTTTATTTTTTTAGATTAACAAATAAAATTATATAATGGTATCAGTTAAGGGGGGAAACTATATGGCAGCTTATAAAGATTACTACAAAATTTTAGGTGTTAATAAAAACGCTTCTGATGCCGAAATCAAAAAGGCATTTAAGTCTATGGCACGCAAATATCATCCGGATATGCACCCGGAAAACGAAAAAGCCACCTGGACGGAAAAATTCAAAGATCTCAACGAGGCCTATACTGTTTTGTCCGATAAACAAAAACGTACTATTTACGATCAAGTCGGCGAAGAAGGATACCAAAATTACGCTCGCGGGGGCGGCACGTCCCGTCCGCGCGGTGGGGCTAACCCGTATCAGAATTATCAACAATATACGTATAACGGCGGACAAGGGTTTGGCGGGTTTCAAAACGGATCGTCGCATTTTTCCGGTGGATTTTCCGGCGGAGATTTTAGTGATTTCTTTCAAAGTATTTTTGGTGGTATGGGCGGCTTTGGCGGGTTTGGAAATAATTTCGGACGCAGCACCGCTTCGGGCCAATCGGCCGGCGATGTAGAAGCCGAACTGGCGCTTAATTTGGAAGATGCTCACCGCGGCGGCAATATGCAGATGACACTTCCCAGCGGACGTACGGTTACCGTTAAGTTGCCTGCCGGAGTCAGCGAAGGGAAAAAAATTAAACTGAAAGGGATGGGCAATCCAACCCGAAACGGACAAGGCGATTTGTATTTAATTGTTAAAATTCGGCCGCATGCGATGTACCGTTTGGAAGGGGAAGATTTGTATATTCCCGTTACTGTTATGCCGTGGACGGCAGCACTGGGCGGCACCATTTTTGTACCGACGTTGGACGGCCCTATCAAAGTGAAAGTTCCGGCCGGAACGCATAGCGGTAAAAAACTGAAATTAAGCGGCAAAGGGTTAAGCGCAAAAGGCAGTTTGTATGTTACGCTGACGATAGATATTCCGCGCACTATGACGCGCGAGCAAAAAGATTTGTTTACACGGTTAGCGCAAACCGAATAGAAATATTCTACGGGATAGTATATTCTATTTCGTAGGAACCGTTTCGCCCGCGAAATTTAAAGATAACTATATCGTTGCTGTGAAATTCCGCACCTATAAAGGCACGCTCTGTTTCTTCATGCGAGAACCGATAGGGAAAATGATGCAAATCGCGTGTAAATAAGGCCTTGCCGTCCCGCATTAACGTCATGTCTTCCAAGCGAACCGTATAGGGAATTTGAGTAATGGTTTTTCCTAAAAAATTAACATTTCGTAACGTCGTATTATCATAGACAATAACCGGTAACACGTCATTTAGGTCAATGGCGTAACTGACCGGAAGTTGTTGGGCGGCGACAGGATCAACCAACCCGGCAAAAATACCTACGACGCCGATTTTCCCGTTTATTTCTTGTACTATGGGTGAGCCGCAATATCCGCTCAACCCTAACGGCTCGGTTGGGGATGCTCCGGGAAGCGCATGTGTCATGTGTAACGTAAGACCGTCTTTGGCAAGTAAATGCCGTTGTATAGGAATAAAATCGTCATGTTGACTTTCCGGTGCTACAAAGCCAAAGGAATATAACGGGGCGTTCGTATGCAATGGGATAACATCTAATGCAATTACTTGATCTTGCCATTGTTCCGGAATGCGAATCAGTGAAATATCGGCTTCGTGATAACCGGAATTGCCCGCTTTTTCTACCATTCCTACAAAACTTACTTCTGTATTATCTTTCAACCGCAATTTGACAATACGTTCATTTCCTTCTTTTCCGCCGACGTGAAAGGATAACGCCACCCAGTTGGTATCGGCGTAATGGAGAATGAATCCGTTGGCAAGAAGTTTCTGATGGTTTGGTAAATAAATTCGTGTCAAGGAGGGGGAAATTATGTGACTGATATTTCCGGGAACTTGTGTTAAACTGGCTAACTTAATTTGTTTGCTTAAGGGGATGCGCCATAAATCACTACTGTTCGGATTGGCGTTCTCCGGGTTAAAACGCAGTTGTATTTCCTGCGGTGTCGGAATAGATAACGAAACAGGAACGTACTCTATTCCTCCCGGTAGATTGTACCAATCTCCCAACAGATTTTTCTGAAGAAGGGGTAATTGATAAGAAGTAACTGCCTTATATATTTGTTCCCCGGCTTTTACGGTTTCAGAGGGAACCTGGGCGGCAACATGGAAAACCCCCAACAATAAGATAGTCGCAATCATGTAAATTCGTTTCATAATTATATTGTCTGATTTTTATAAGATATACCACAAGGGCCAAAAGGCCCATATAGGACTAGGACTTTAAACCCTGATGTGGTGATATCCCAAGCGCATTTCAAAAAAACAAATTCTATCGGGTTTTAGTATAATAACGTTATCAAAATCAAGAGTATATTCGCCTTAAGGAGAAAATAATGCGCAAATTATTATTTGCGGTAATCGCCGCGTGTGTAGGTTTAACCGGATGCGCTACGGCGCAAGCCCGCCAAGAAATGACGTTGCCGGGAGCCAACGGTAAATTGGCCGCTGTATTAGAAGCCCCCAACCATCAACAAAAAACATATCCGCTGGTCATTATTTTGCATGGTTTTAATGCTAGTAAAGAAATGTATTTACTGACTGAACTGGCCGAGCAACTTCGCGCGCGCGGTATCGGTACGCTTATGTTTGATTTTAACGGACATGGGAAAAGCGACGGCTCTTTTTTGGATATGACCGTTTTGAACGAATTGGAAGATGCACGCAAAGTGTATGCGTATGCGAGTGAATTGCCACAAGTGTCGTCTGTATCTATGGTGGGACACTCTATGGGTGGCGTGGTAACGAGTATGTTAGCCGCCGAACTTGGCGAACAGAAAATCAAAGCGATTGCGCTGATGGCTCCGGCGGGGGAATTGCCGGACGATACATCTAAAGGCGATTTGTTTGGGGTGAGGTACGACCCTAAAAATGTGCCGGAATATATTACATTAGGAAACGGCTTAAAAGTGGGGCGTTCCTTTTTGGAAACGACGCAAGATTTGCCGATTTACGAAACTGCCGCTCGCTATACAGGCCCGGTGCTTATCGTGCATAGTGAAGATGACCAATTAGTCCCTTATAAATACGGGGTACGTTTTTTGGATTTTTATAAAAATGCACAGTTGGAAACCTTACACGGTATAGACCACAACGCTACCAAGCACGAAGCCGAAGTAGATAAAATTGTGGCCGACTTTTTTGCCGAGCAATTAACCGCCACAAAGAACAAGTCATACAACTAATTATATGGGTTATTGTAACAGTTGGTGGAAAACACAAGCCGATGAAATTTACCACAATACCGAGTGGGGGCGTCCACTCCACGACGACAAAAAACAGTTTGAGTTTTTAATGCTGGAAGTAATGCAATGTGGATTGTCGTGGCAGTTAATGCTTAAAAAACGTGCCGTTTTCCACTGCTGTTTTGAGGGCTTTGATTTTAATAAAGTGGCTCAATATACTTCCAAAGATATCCGGCGTATTTTACGCGTGCCGGATATGATTAAATCCGAGCGGAAAATCAAAGCCGTTATCCAAAACGCCCGGGCCTTTTTGCAAGTGCGAAAAGAGTTTGGCTCGTTTAGCAAATTCCTTTGGAGTTATACGAACGGAAAAACGATTCTCTATACAGGCCACGCGCGTGGCAAAGTTCCCGCGGCAAACGGGTTATCCGCCCGTATCAGTACAGACTTAAAAAAACGCGGTTTTACGTTTTTGGGGCCGACGACAGTTTATTCCCACTTGCAAGCATGCGGTATCATTAACGACCACAGCCAAGATTGTCCGCTTTTTAAGCAAATCAATACGCGCTATCCTACCATTCAAAAACCGCGCGATCATGAAATGTTTTAGGATATTCTTCCCTTAAATTCAAAGCCTACCGCTTCTACGGCAGATTTAATTTCTTCGTCGGTTGGATTTCCGGTAACATGGGCCGTTTCACTGCTTAAATCTACTGTCACTTCTTGGACAGAGGCAAGATGTTGAATGGCTTTAGTAGCCGTGTTCTTGCAGTGATTGCATCTCATCCCGCCGATTTTAAAAGAACAAGTCTCTCCTTGCGGCGTATGAGAAATAGTTTCTTGCTCATGTTCATGATTATGTTTGTGAAACCAAGTAGCGTTCACAAAAAGAAGGAGCAATATACACGAACAAATCACCTTAAAATAATAGAAATGTCCGCTATGATGTGCCATGGTGTTAAAATTGGAAACATCAAACCAACTGGCCGGTAAAAAATTGTCAATAATTAACCCCGAGCCGATGGCACCGATAATAAGTGTAATTAAATATAATACAAATGTTTTTCTCCCTAATACTTTACCTATAACTAACATAGAAGCCATGTTGGCTGCCGGGCCGGCCATCAATAAAACAAGGGCGGTGCCCGGGCTCATTCCTTTCATCATTAACGCTATGGCTATGGGGATAGATCCTGTTGCGCAAACGTACATCGGAATTGCCACCAGCAAGACTAATAACATGGTAAGGAACGTATTATTCCCAAATATCATAAAAAAGTCATCGGGAACAAAATAAGTGATTAAACCTGCCATGATTAACCCGAATAAAAGCATTTTGCCAATATCTTCCATCATTTCAACAAACCCATACTGAAATACTTGTTTTAATTTCTGGGCAAAAGAAAGTTTGACTTCTTGGGAGATAGCGGAGTTTTTAGGTAAGGCGGGGGGAGTGTCCTTCGCGGTAAAAATGCTGGTTGTGAGCCCCGCAAATACAGCGGTAACCAGGGCTACTATCGGGCGAATAATAGCAAAGGGTAACCCTAGTAAAGAATAGGTGGCGATGATAGAATCTATGCCGGTTTGCGGCGTGGCTATTAAAAAAGATACGACGGCGCCTTTGGAAGCCCCTTCTCTGTATATTGCCATAGCGGTAGGAATGACTCCGCAAGAGCATAAAGGGAGCGGAATGCCAAATAAGGTAGCATATAAAACGGACAGCCAATTATTTTTAGACAGATATTTTGAAAATAAATGTTGCGGGACGAGTACGTGTAATATGCCGGCAAACAAAAAACCAAGTAACAGATAAACTGACATGGCATTGAAGATGGAAAAGATAACGTAGGCGATTTCTTTGATAAATTCCATAAGCACTATTTCTCTTATAACGATTAGTTAATATACGTTATAAAATAAAAACCACCTTGCGGTGGCTTTTATTTTATAAATGGTCGGGGCGACTGGATTTGAACCAGCGACCTCACGGTCCCGAACCGTGCGCGCTACCATCTGCGCTACGCCCCGTAAATATTCGCCGAAAACCGGCGCAAATCAATTAGTCAAATGGTCGGGAAGGCGGGAATCGAACCCGCGATCTCTCGCACCCCAAGCGAGCGCTCTACCTCTGAGCCACTCCCCGAAACGGGTAACCGTTTTCGCGGCTACCTATATATTGTATCATTCTTTAAGCAAATCTTCCAGCGTTTCTTTAATTTCCGTCAGAAGTTTGGTGTCTGTTCGGGGGCGTTTTGCGTCATTTGCGCCCGGTAAATGATAGTGGCTGAGTTGTTTTTTTGCGCCTTCCAACGTCAGTTTATGTTTATAAATTAAATCTTTGATTTTCAAAATCGTATAAACATCTTCTTTAGTATAACGCCGATGGCCGCTTTCCAGCCGGATGGGGCGGATGAGTCCAAATTCACTTTCCCAATAGCGCACAGAGTACTCCGGCACGCCGGTAATACGCTTAACGTCGCCGATAGAAAAATAATCTTGTTGTTCTAATTCTTCCAGTCCCATAATAGGTATTATAGTATTTTTGGGCAAAGTAGTACGCTTGTCTTTTGGAAGACCGTTGACATTATTTTTCTTTTTTTTGTTAAATTATTCAGTCGGGTGAAATTACACGCAGGAGTATTGTTATGCAAAAACAAGCATGGGACCGTTTGGGTGGCTTCACGTTAATTGAATTATTAGTGGTTGTGCTGATTATCGGCATTTTGGCGGCGGTGGCGTTGCCAAAGTATCAATTTACTGTAGATAAAGCACGTGCTATGACGCATTACCAAAATATACAGGATATTATTAAAACGGAACAAATATATAAGATGGCAAACGGTGATTATACCGGCGATTTCGAATTGTTAGATGTGGATTGGACAAAAACATGTACACTCGCCGGGGCGGTCCATAGTGAATTGGTAAATTGTGCCGGCGGATTTGGGTTTCAAATGGCAAACCCCGCTGCTGTACCAACAGAAATTTGGTTACGTTGGTGTAAGGAAGAGACCGCCGTATGCTCAAGCAGTTATACGAACTATCATCTTTTAGTCAAGTTCTCCATGACGGATGGTTCTGTTATTTCTTGTGCCAGTCAAACCCCGCGCGGACAAAAATTGTGTAATTATTTTACGCAACAATTGGGTAACACGGCTTCATAAAAACATAAAGCAAAACCCCCGTCATTTTTGACGGGGGTTTTTGTTTTGTCTTATTTCCCTTTTTTATGTTTAATTGGTTTTCCGTAATAGGCTTTTAAGAATAATTCTTTAATTTCACTTATCAGCGGATAACGCGGGTTCGCCCCGGTGCACTGGTCGTCAAACGCCATCTCGGACAGTTTATCTACATTAGCCAAGAAGTCTTTTTCCGAAATGCCATATTCTTTGAGCGAGCGTGGAATATCCAACTTATGTTTCAGGTCTTCCACCATATCAATTAACTTTTGAATTTTGGCATCCGTATTAGTACCGAGTTTATGTTCCGGCACTAAATAATCTATGATTTTGGCATAGCGTCCTTTTACAAACGGATAACGGTATTGCGGATAAAGACCTTGTTTGGTAGGTTTATCCGTGGCGTTAAATTCAATCACATACGATAACAGCATAGCATTAGCCAGCCCGTGCGGTACGTGATACATTGCCCCTAATTTGTGCGCCATGGAGTGACACAAACCTAAAAACGCATTAGCAAATGCCATGCCGGCTACGGTGCCCGCGTAGTGCATTTTTTCGCGTGCGTTAATGTCTTTGGCGCCTAAGTTGTAAGAACGTTCCAAATACTTAAACACAAGACGCATGGCTTCCAACGCTTGTCCTTCGGTAAAGTTGGTAGAGAAAATAGATGTGTACGCTTCAATGGCGTGGGTGAGCACATCTAATCCCGAATAAGCCGTCAAACTTTTGGGCATGCCCAGTACAAATTCCGGATCAATAATAGCCATATCGGGTGTTAAGGCATAATCGGTAATGGCATATTTGGTGCCTGATTTTTCGTCGGTAATCACGGTGAAAGGTGTTACTTCCGAGCCGGTGCCGGACGTGGTGGGAATAGCCACCATGACGGCTTTCTTGCCAAGCGGCGGAGCGGCGTAAATACGCTTTCTGATATCCATAAAGCGCATGGCGATATCTTCAAAACTTGTATCCGGGTTTTCGTACATCAGCCATACCATTTTGGCTTCGTCCATCGCCGAACCGCCGCCCAATGCAATAATCAAATCGGGCTGCCAACTTTTGGCAATTTCAAGTGCTTTGGTTACGTTGGAAATATCCGGGTCGGGTAATACATCGGAAAACACACGGAACTTAATATTTAAGTTTTCAAGTACATCCGCTACCGTTCGTACATGTCCCAGTTGCTCCATCGTTTTATCGGTGATGATATACGCACGTTTTTTGTCGTTCAGTTCGGCCAGCGCTTGAGATAACGCTCCGCGCTTAAAATAAATTTTAGACGGTACCTTATACCAGTACATGTTTTCGCGACGTTCGGCTACAGATTTGACGTTCATAAGATGTTTGACTCCAATGTTTTCACTGACGGAGTTGCCGCCCCACGAGCCGCAACCCAACGTCAAAGAAGGGGCGAGTTTGAAGTTATATACATCTCCAATCGCACCTTGGGAAGAAGGAATATTGATAAGCGTTCGGGCTGTGGGCATATCCGAAAATATTTCAATATGTTCTTCATTCGTTTCGGCGGTGTAAAGTACCGACGTGTGACCGGCGCCGCCGTATAAAATTAAATCACGTGCTAATTTTACCGCATGTGCAAAATCGTTGGCCCGATAAAATGCAAGCACCGGAGATAATTTTTCGCGCGCAAACACTTCTTTATCGTTCACTTCTTTTGTTTCGGCAATTAAAATTTTAGTGTGCGGCGGAACATTGATGCCTGCCATTTGTGCAATTTGCACGGCACTTTGACCGACAATAGCGGAGTTTAATTGATTATCTATCACAAGCGTGCGGGCCAATTTCTCCCGGTCTTTGCCCGTTACAAAGTGGCATCCGCGCAACGTAAATTCATTTTTCACTTGTTGATATACACTGCTTTCTACGACGACGGCTTGTTCGCTGGCGCAAATCATGCCGTTATCAAAGGTTTTACTCATGATAATTGAACTGACGGCCATTTTAATATCAGCCGTTGCGTCAATAACCGCCGGTGTGTTTCCCGCGCCTACACCGATAGCCGGCTTGCCTGACGAATAGGCCGCACGTACCATGCCCGGCCCGCCGGTAGCAAGAATTAAGTTAATGTCCGGATGGTGCATCAGGGCGTTGGAAAGCGTGGTGGAAGGTTTCTCTATCCAACCGATAATATCTTTCGGCGCCCCCGCTTCAACGGCGGCTTCCAATACTAGCCGCGCGGCTTCAATCGTACACTTGGCCGCCCGCGGATGGGGGGAGAATATAATACCGTTGCGCGTTTTTAAGGCAAGAAGACTTTTAAATACGGCGGTTGAAGTGGGGTTAGTCGTCGGAATAACCCCGGCAATCACGCCGATAGGTTCGGCTACTTGACGATATCCAAAAGCGTCATCATCTGACAAGATACCGCATGTTTTGGTGTCTTTATATTGGTTATAAATATACTCGGAAGCAAATTGATTTTTAATTACTTTATCTTCCATAACGCCCATGCCGGTTTCTTCTACGGCCAGTTTGGCCAGCGGAATGCGGTGTTGCGCGGCGGCGATGGCGGCGGCACGAAAAATTTTATCCACTTGCTCTTGTGTGAACGTAGCATATTTGCGTTGGGCTTTTTTCACTTTCTCAACAGTTTGATTAAGCGTAGTCAACGCTTCATCGGAAACGGCAGGTAAAATAGTTTTTTTCTTTTGCGCCATAATAAACTCCTGTATACGGACTATGTATCTATTTTAACTTTTGATTTTCCGTACTGTCAAAGCCCGGCGTACGCCCGGTGTCCAAAGGGCCTAGGCCTTTTAGACGATAAAATTTGGGTCTTTTGGCTCTTTTCTAATCTTATTTTTTACGATACAATAAAATAGATAAAAAGGGTGTAAATAGATCAAGTCATGAAGGAATAGAAAATATATGCGATTAAAATTTTTTATTTTATTAAGTTTTCTTTTCTTATTAGGTACATCTTTGCCGGGTATGGCACAAGGTGAGATAACCGTCGTAAAACAAGCCATACAGGTTCCTGAAAAAATCGGAAGTTCTGTGGAAAAAGTGGTTAATCAGGTGATTGCGCCGGGAACGCAACTGGAATTAGTTTTTCCGGAAGCGACTTCTCCTGTTCAACTACCGGAGCGTATTATCCCGTCGGTATCGGCTGATGCAATGCCCGTATCCGGTCAAACGGAATTGGAAAACCGCTTGCGGATTTTAGAGCAAACAGAGCGGTTTATTCCAAAATACCCGGGGGTGTTTCAGGCGCGTGATTTGTCTTCCAATGCCGGGGAATTCACTTTTTCGGGGACGGTTTTTCGCGATGGAGATGAAGTTTATGGGGTTATTGCCGCACATACATTGGGCGGGTTAGATCGTAATCCCGATCAGTTGGGGCGTGTGTTTATAGCGGATATTAGTTATAAAGGCGAATCTCGCTCTATCGTGGCGGAGGCGGTATTTATTTCTCCTGCTTTTGATTTGGCGTTAATTAAATTCAAACCGAAAGATACTGATTTGTTAGATGCTTTGGAATTGGATACACAATTGCCGCAAGAAGGGGAACATGTATCGTCGCAAGGGTTTATTCATGACAGAGAAAGTGTGGTATTAACTCGCAAAGTCATAGAAGTTTCGCCTTATTCCTTTCGCACGACTATGCCGTGGGAACGTGATTCCCGTAAGGGGTTGTGTGGAAGTCGGGTAACTAAACTGCGCGCGCAAAACGGTCGTGCCAAAGAGGTGATTGTTGGGGTACATGTGGGCAGTTCCCGCAAAGGGGATGACGAATCTGCCGATATCGGTTATGTGGCCCCTGCCTGGCAACTGAAACAAATGGTGGACGCTTACCGCAACGGGGAAGCACCGTTTGCAGTGACGAGTGACGGAACCTTTTTGTTTGAGATGCAAGTGGATGAATATATTCGTAAAATTGTGTTGTTTGATGAATATGGCCAAGAATTGGACGTGCTTAATCCGGCATTGGGGTTGCCTTCCCAACGGTTTTTCCGCAATTTATTACAAAGACCTTTGTTACATCATATTGAATTTATCTTGGGGCGTCAGTATTTTGCAGATCCACACTCGTCATTTATTGTGAACGCGCCTGCCGTGCGTAAAGTCTCTTATGAAATTCCGGAAAATTAATGTCCTGAAAAACAAATAAAAATTTATGAAATTAAGCCGTTGTTTTAACATAGTAGCAGGAGAAATAGGATTGCTCGTAATCGGAGCAACGGTTACTTTTGCGCAAAATCCCCTGGAAAAAGTGGGGGAGGGCGTCCTTCGCAGTGCACAAATAGGGGGGGAAGCCACCTTAAAAGCAGTTCAAAGTATGCAGCGCAATGTGGGGCCTGTAACTTCTGCTTTGACGGAGGGAAGTTCTGTGGTTGCTCCGGGAATCGTTCTTCCGGATGCAACAGCGGCTTTGCCTGCGTCATACCGTGTTGATTTGCAACGTTCTTTGATTCTGGCAGATAGAGAAGCGCGCTTGAATGCCGGAGAAGTGTTTCGCGGAAGAAAAGGGGTGATCTTGCATAGTACCTTTTTGGCTTTATCGGATGATTTATTTGGTTATTCGGGAACGGTATTTAAAACTACTTATCAAGGTAAAGAAGAAGTGTATGGGGTAATTGCCGCTCATGTGATTAACCGTAATAAATTAGAAATTCGTTTTGTGCATAAAACATTTAATGCTCGTGTATATGCCGAAGGAAAAATGATCACGATTCCGGCTGAAATTGTACAAGTCGGCGCTCCGGGAATGTTGGATGTAGCCCTTGTTAAATTCCGGGCGGAAGATGAAGATTTGTTTAAGCCGTTACCGCTAAGCATGCAAGAAGTTTCTGACGGAGATAAAGTCCGCCGACAAGGGTTTGTGCGCGGAAAAGTGGTTTATATGCCGGGGCGTCCGTTGTGTGAGAATAGTGAGATGATGTTTGCTTCTAAAGTAACGGGGAGCCAACATGGTCGCCCTGGGTTTTGCGGTGGGGCCGTGATCAATGAGCAAAACGAATTGGTGGGTATTCATGTGGGAAGTCAGGCCAGTTTTGTAACGGATGATATCGGTTTAGCCATACATGCTAAATTTTTACAGGTGTTAGTAGAGGCGTATCATAACGGCGGAGAGGCCTTTTATCCGTTTAAATTGGGCGGACAAACAATTTTGTCCATGCGTCCCGATGAATATATTTCGGATATAGTATTAAGAGATGCCGAAAAAAAGAGAATTACGACGTATCGTTCTGTTGATAAAACAACCTATCAAGACATAGAAAAAGAGTTAACAACTTCTTCGGTGCGTTATATTGAATTTACTGTGCGCCGGGTAAATTGGAAAGCAGTTCATCATGAAGAAATATTAGAAGATCATAAACATACACTAATTCATAAAAATTTAGTGACTTATGTGTATGACTTACAAGAACAAAAAATAATCAGCCAATCTAAATATACCAAAGTTAAAGAAGGTTTATTGAATTGGCTGCAATCTGCTAAATAATCAAAATAGTCCCATTTATTTCTGGGTTTTCTGGACCTTGGTATATAGGTCCTTTGGCCTTTGAAATTCCGTCGATTTTTATCTATACTTACGGTATGAGCACTTGGAAAAAAATAATCTTACTGATAGGTAGCGTATTTTGGACATGCGGCGTATTGTATGCCCAACTTCCTGCCGTCATTGAAACGGGAGTGAAAGAGGGGGCTCGCCTGGGAACGGAAATCGGCACAACCGGTTCCAAAATTGTTACCCAAGTAGAGCAAAGTGCTCGAAATATAGATAATGCGGCGAATACAGTATCGGCATTACAAACTTATCCATCTTCTTCTTCATTTAAAATTACGAAAAAACCTGATTTGTCCAAAGAGGAAATACAACAAATTCAGGATCAGATTTTTCAGGTAGTAGCACGGCAGAGTGTTGTGGAAAAATCTTATCCGCAGATAAACAAAATTTTTCAGATTTTAAGTCTGCATCCGGACCAATATTCCGGAGTGTTTTTTAAGGTGGACGGCAAAATATTCGGAGCAACGGCCGCGCATATTTTTAAGAATAAGCAGCAATCCTTAAACAAACCGCTTTTAATGTCTGTATATAACCAAGGGAAATGGCAGGCTATGGTAGGCGAGGTGGTAGCCATCAACCCTATGTTGGATCTTGCGCTTATCGGATTTGAATCGGAAACGGCTTCGTTAATAAAGGATGCTTTTGAGTTGGAAACTCATGTGCCGCGACTTGGGGATAAATTATCTTCTCACGGATTCCTTCCGATGAATAGACCGGTAGATGTGCCGGCCCGAACAGTGCTGGAACACACGCCTTTTTCATTTCGCACCTCATGGCCGTGGCCCCGGGTATATCGCCCCGGTTTATGCGGTAGCGGCGTAGTCAATGAAGAAAAGAAATTAGTGGGAATGCATATCGGATCAAACAGAGCCGAAGATGCTGATGATGACGTAGGATACGTAGTGCCTGCCTGGTATTTGCAGATGATGGCTCGTGCTTACCTAAACGGCGGGAACGAAACTTTTCCACTGATATGGAACGAAACGAAAATAGGCGATTTGCAAGCCAATGAATATGTATCTGCCATAACGTTGAAAGATGAAAACGGGAAAACGCTGTGGAAAACAGAACTTCAGCCCTATTTCCCTTATACGCAACTGCGCGAAAAAGTGAAAGAACTTTCGCCGAGTATGCTTGATTTTACGATTCAAAAAATGCAATTGTCTTCTTCCGTTCCCGTCGGGTGGTATGCCAGCCCGACGCGCAAAATACGTTATTCGTTTACGTGGAATTCGGTTGCCCAAATACCGCTCTCGGCTACCGGAAAAGAGTTTCACTTCTTGCCGCCGGTACCGCAACAAATTACACCGGAATTTTTAGCGACTTTCCAAGCCCGCCCGTCGGGAGATATCAAAAGTAATTTCGTATCAGGTACTATCTTTCAAACCCAATACAAAGGACAGACGGAAATCTTTGGCGTTGTTGCGGCTCATACGGTGGCCGCGAAAGAATCTTCCGAAATGATAGGCCGTCAGTTCTTGGCAGATGTATTTGATAGCGAAACCCACCAATTTGTAACCATTCCGGCTGAAATTATCCAGGTCAGTTCGGCCGATTTGTTAGACGGGGTACTGGTGCGGTTATATCCGGAAGGAAAAGTAAAATTACATCCGCTTGAATTAAACACCCAATTTCCGGCCTATGAAAGCACGCTTAAATCTCATGCATTTGCCCAAGGGGAAAATGTGGCCATGAATGACCGGTTGGCATTACAACATACCCCGTTTAGAATTTATACAACACTTTCTTCTCATCATCCGAATTTAATGGGGTCTTGCGGCGGCGTAGTGGTAGATGCGGATAACAAAATTATCGGTTTCCAAACGGGGGCAGATTCTTCGCCGTTTGGCCAATCGCATGATACCGGTTATGTCACCCCTGCCTGGGTTATGGATTTATTGGTTCGGGCTTATCACAACGAGGGACAGGCTAAATTTCCGCTCGCATTTGACGGACACACTTTGTTGGAACTTAATGTGGACGAGTATATTACGGATATTCGTTTCTTAAATAAATCTCAAAATGAAATCTTTGCACATAATTTTGCCAATAAATTTTCATACCGTAAAATGCAAGAATGGTTGGACATTTTTAATCCTCAATTGGTAGAGATTACGGTGCGGCGCGTTGAATTGGCCGGCCCCGACCATTCCTATCTATATTCCGAACGGGCAGATGTAGCCAATGGGCGTGTTTATCGTTATAATTTCACCACAAAACAAACGGAATTTATGGGCACGGAAGAAGATTTATTACAAGAACGAATTTTTAATCGATAATATTTTTTATGTTTCCGCCGATAAGAAGTTTTTCGGGGGCAAAATCTTTATTCAGCAGTAAAATATCTGCTTGAAACCCGCGGGCAATTTGTCCGCGGTTTTTTAGTTGCAAAAGTGCCGCCGGATTAGCCGTAGCGCACCGTACCGCTTGGCCCATGGAATATCCCCACGTTACTAAATTTTTAATTCCTTTCGGTAAAGTTAATGCTGAGCCGGTAATGACTTTATCGCTTTTCCGCCGCCATACGCCGCCTTCAAATACAACGCGGTCGCCGTTAGCGATAAACGGGCCGTTAGGTTGAGCCGTGGGCGTGAGTGCATCGGTAATCAAAACGAGTTTGTCTTCGCTTTTGACGCGACGTAAAAATGAAATAATTTGCGGGTGCACATGGACTCCGTCCCCAATAAATTCACAAGAAACATCCGTCCGCATGAGTACTCCGCCGGCGGCTCCCGGTTCGCGATGATTAAACGGACGCATGGCATTAAACGCATGGGTAACGTGCTTAATGCCCATATCTATTCCGCGGCAAAATTCATCATACGTTGCGTCGGTATGTCCGGCTTGGGGGATGATATGATGTTGCAAACAAAACTGTACGATAGGGGCTATGTTTTCCAGTTCGGGGGCCAGTGTAATGGCAGTAATGTGGCCTTGCGCTGCCTCGTACAACGCTTGCATAATTTGGACATCAGGGGTTACGATATCTTGCGGTTTCATGGCCCCGGGTTTGGCCGGAGAAATAAAAGGCCCTTCTAAATGAAAGCCTAAAATTCGGGCGCCTTTTTCTTGTCCGATAGCCGGAACTAACGTACGTAAAAGTTGGGTTAATTTCGTGGGGTGTGTAGCATATAGCGTCGGACAAAAGGCGCAAACTCCCTGTTTGGCTAATGCGAGTGACATATTAAGTAACGCCTCGGGCGTGCCTTGTTCCGGCCCGAATCCGCCAAAACCGTGGATATGCGTATCTATGAGCCCGGGAATGGCCCAAGCCCCGTGGGCATCCACTTGCGTGTCAGCCGTAACGGTAGCGGCTTGTTCGGCGGGAAAAATATCGGCAATCTTATTGCCGTCCACCAAAAGAGCCCCGTTTTCCAACACGCGGTCTAACATTACAATACGGGCATTTTTAATTAACAACCGGGTCATAAATTCTCCTTATAAGGCGATTTTCCACACGTCGGCTTGTGGGTAGCGGACGCGTTGTTGTTGTAATTGTTCTAAGGCGTGTCCGGTCAAACAAGAAGCGGCTTCTTCATCTACCAGCAGCGTGGCATTAGCATGCGTTTTAAGTGCGGTAATAGGCCATTGGGGGGTAATCTCTCCCAATGATAACCGTGCGACGGCTTGTGCTTTTTGTCGTCCGCTGGCCAAGAATAATAATTCGTTCGCGTCTAATACGGTCCCAATACCTACCGATAAGGCTTGTGTAGGAACGCGGCTTTCGTCATTACCGAAAAAACGGGAATTGGCGCGGCGGGTGCTGGGTTCTAATGTGACGGGGCGCGTACGGGAAGTAAAAGCCGAACCCGGTTCATTAAAGGCCAAATGGCCGTTCTGTCCGACTCCGCCTAAAAACAGCCGGATACCGCCCGCTTGTTTTATCGCGCGTTCATAGTTGTCGCACTCTTGAACCAAATCGGGTGCCATGCCGTCTAAAATATGCGTATTTTCCGGTTTGAGATTAACCCCATCAAATAAATTATGTTTCATGTAAAAATGATAACTTTGCGGATCGGTGGGGGGTAACCCTGCATATTCGTCCATATTAAACGTAATGACCGAGGAAAAATCTAATTCGCCTTTTTTACACATTTTGCACAAAAAAGCGTACATTTCCACGACGGTTCCACCGGTAGGAAGTCCTATTACAAACGGACGGTTTTCTGTCGGCGCAAAAGTGTTGATTTGCGTTTTGATATAATTAGCGGCCCAAAGTCCGATATTGTGTTGGCTAACGAATAATTGCATAGTTAGTTTAAATACGGTTTAATTTCATCTGCTACAAATTCTACGTCGGGCCCGATAATCACTTGCACTTGACCGCTTGCGGTCTTGAGCACGCCGCGTGCCCCTAAGGCTTTCAAGGCGGTTTCATCTACTTTTTGAACGTCGGCAATTTCAAGACGCAACCGCGTAGCACAGGCTCCGAGTGTTTTGATATTGTCTTTCCCGCCTAATGCTTGTACATATTTTTGACCGCGCGTAAGCGGTTGTTGGGGTTGCGAAGCGGCGGGGGTTTCTACCGGTTGCGGCGTAGAAGTCGTTGCGGCGGCCGGAATTTCCTCCCGACCGGGTGTTTGCAAATTCCATTTGATAATCGCTACGTAGAAAATTACATAGTAAATAAGTCCCCATACAATTCCGACGGGAATTAACCACAGCGGTTTGCTGCTTAAGCCGAAACTGAGTAAATAATCAAATAATCCCGCCGAAAACGTAAAGCCGAGTTTTACGCCCAATACGTTCATAACCACCATAGACACACCGGTAAGTACGGCGTGTAATAAATAGAGCGGGAAGGCTACAAACATAAACGCAAATTCTATCGGCTCCGTAATTCCGGTTAAAAAAGAGGTAAGTGCCATGGAAAGCAGCAAACCTGCGGTGGCTTTTTGACGCGTTGTGTTTGCCGTATGTAACATGGCCAAACAAGCGGCCGGTAATCCGAACATCATAACCGGGAAAAATCCGGTCATAAAGATACCGGCGGTCGGATCTTGGGCAAAGAAACGCGCTAAATCACCGTGAACGACAGTGTTAATACCGTTTTGGACCGTAGCAAAGTCGCCGAATTGAAACCAGACCAAATTGTTCAAAATATGGTGGAGTCCCAACGGAATAAGTAAACGGTTGGCTAGGCCGAAAAAGAACAGACCGATATTACCTGAACCGATCGTCCATTGTCCAAAGGCATTGATGGCATGTCCGATAGGAGGCCACACGAAGTAGGCGATGGCCGCAATTAACAAACAGGCGCCCCCGGTAATAATCGGTACAAAACGTCTTCCTCCAAAAAATGCCAAATACGGGGGGAGTTTAATGGTGTGAAAACGATTGTATAAAAGCCCGGCCGTAATACCGACGATAATACCACCCATTACGCCCATATCAATAGATTCATCCAACGTTTTTAAGGCTGCTGTTAAAATCATATAACCGATAAATGCGGCTAAGGCAGACGCCCCGTGACTTTCTTTAGCAAACCCGACGGCAACACCGATGGCAAAAATCAGCGGTAAATTGCTAAATACGGCATTGCCCGCCGCCGATACAAATGCGATATTAAGTAAGTCCGGTTGTCCTAAACGAAGCAGTAAGCCGGCAATCGGCAGTACCGCAATGGGTAACATAAGTGCGCGGCCCAATTGCACAAGGCCGGCCCCTAATTTTTTCATCAATGAATTGTTTGTGGTCATAATTCTCCTAAATTTACAATGTAAAATTCTTTTTGGCTAGTTCGCGCACGGCGGCGGAGTCTGCCAATTGCAAGGCTTCAAGTGCCATTTCCCGGCAACGGTGGAAGTTAGATTTGCGTATACGGGCTTTGGTATGGGCCACCATTCCCGAACTGACGGCTAAATGCGTAACGCCCAGTCCAATTAAAAATGTTATTGCATCGGGTTCGCTGGCTAATGCCCCACACACCGAAACCGGTTTTTTGCTTTCCAAGGCCCCTTCACAAGTTTGGGCAATCAATCGCAAAACTGCCGGATGAAGTGCATCGGCAAGCGGGCTTAACTCTTTGTGATTGCGGTCAATAGCAAGCGTATATTGGGTTAAATCGTTTGTACCGATAGAGAAAAAGTCAACGTACGGTGCAAATTGTTTGGCCTGCAAAGCGACTGCGGGCACTTCTACCATAATACCGAGTTGGGCCGTTTCTTTGAGTTTTAAGGCAGTGGCTTCTTGATTTAAAATTTGACGGAAATGTTTGATTTCGTCCACAAACGTAATCATGGGCAACATGATACGTACGCGGTTTTGCGGTTTCAAACGAAGTAATGCGCGCAGTTGGGTGCGGAAAAACCGTTCGTTATGTTTCAACGCCCGTACTCCGCGTATACCGACAATCGGGTTTTCTTCCGGGGCGATATTCACAAACGGCATGGGTTTGTCGCCGCCGGCATCTAACAAGCGGAACGTAACCGGATGAGCGGGTTGTGCATCTAATATAGCCTGATAAGTAGAGAGTTGCTCTTCTTCGCTAGGTGCAAAAGGACGGTCTTGAAATAAAAATTCCGTACGCACAAGGCCGATTCCTTCCGATCCGGCGGCATAGGCTGTAGCCGCTTCTTCCGGTCCGGCAGTATTTCCTTCTACATAAATGCGAAGGCCATCTTGTGTCGTAGCGGGTTCGTGTGCGCGAGCACTTTCTTGTTGATTAATTTCTTGGGTGAGACGTAAACGTTCTTCAAATTGTTGTTGCTGTTCGGGTGACGGATTTAATATCACGCGGCCCGTATCAGCATTTAACAAGATAGTAGTTTGCGGGGGAATAGATAAAATACTTTTTCCGGCACGTACGATGGACGGAATGTTGCGGTTTCTAAGTAAAATACCCGCATGGGCGGTAGGAGAACCGCTTGCAAGCAGTACACCGGCTGTTCCTTCCGGTAAGGCTGAAACGTCGGAAGGTAATAATTCTTCGGCAATAATGATGCTTCCTTTAGGAATAGAGAGAGAACGACGTTGCTGCCCGGTCAGTTGGCACAGTACTTCCCGCCGTAAATCTTTTAAGTCGGCAATGCGTTCCATTAAAAAACGGTTTTTGGTTTGTTTTAAAATATCCACGCTCCGGCGGATAGCACTGTTGAAGGCGAAAGCGGCTGTTTTGCCTTGTTCAATCATTTGCCGGGTAGTACTGGCCAGCAAAGGATCGTTGAGTAACAGTAAATGGGCATTCAAAATATCGCGCGCGACGGCATTTTTTTCTTCTTCCAGATGTTTTTTCATCTGCTCGCCCAGCGTTTGTAAGGCATGGTCTAATGCTTGACGTTCGGAAGCCGGATTGGTTGCATTTTCTTCAAAAGAGAAAGTGCTGTTTTTAAGTAAAAACGCTTTGCCGCATGCCATGCCGTTACAGGCACAAATGCCTTGCATGTTTTCGGTAATTTCTTCAATATTTGTATCGGACTCTGGGGCCGCATGGGGGTTGCCCAGAACAGATTGAAAGGCCTGCTCCAATTGGGTTATAAGAGGTTTAGCAATTTCCTTCGGGCCATACACGCGGAAAGTTACGGCGTCGTTGTTGCGTAAGCCTAAACCCATTAAACTGACAATACTTTTTACGTCGGCACATTGGTTGCCTTTGCACAATTCCACAAAATAAGGATGGTTGGCGGCTACGGCGGCTAAAATCGCGGCCGGGCGTGCATGTAAGCCGCTGGGATTTTGCAAAAGAAGCGGGGCAGATTCGGTTACTTCAGTAGAAGATAACGTTTCATTAGCCGAAGGTAACCCACGTACGCTAAAGAGCGGAAGTCCGGTTTTGATGTGTTCATCGGCTAAAGGGGTAATCGCAGCGTCCGCCGGGGATGTAATCACTAACATGACTAAGGTGCTGGCGGCTTTTTTGGTTAAAATATTCAAATCAAAAGTAAGGAGTTTTTGTCCGGCAGAAACAGTTTGGCCTTTTTGAACAAAAAGTTCAAACCCTGCCCCTTGCAAGGTTACACTTTCTAATCCGACGTGAATCAGCAGTTCTATATTATCATGTTTGATGACGAGAGCATGTTTGGCGGCATTGATATTGGTAATAACACCATTAAACGGGGCAAAAACAGTTTGGCTAGTGGGCAAAATAGCAAGGCCGTTGCCTAACATATGTTCACTAAATACCGGATCGGGTACTTTTTCCAAAGCGACAATGGTACCATCTAACGGGCTAATGAGCGTAGTGTCTGCAGACATAAATTCTCCTTGTGCGACATTCTTACTTCCATTATAGTATATCTGCGCCAAAATAGGGCCGTTGTTTTTAGATTAACAGGAAATAGTTTTTACGATGAAAACCGGACGCTTACCATATTTGTTTTTTTACTGCCCTGCCAGAAGATGGGCCGATTTACGAAACAATGACAACTTTACATTTTTTATGTTAAAATTTAACAGTTAAATTAGGTGTGTCAAAAGGAGTTTTTATGAAAAACCTGCCGGACCGTTTAAGCGGATTTACGCTTATTGAATTATTGGTCGTGGTACTTATTATCGGTATTTTGGCGGCGGTAGCGTTGCCGCAATATGAAAAAGCCGTACTAAGAAGTAGATATGCAAAACTCAAAGTAATGGCCCGGGCATTCGCCGATGCCGAAGAAGCATATTACATGGCGAACGGAACCTATACACAAGATGCGGATGAATTAAGCATTTCCTTTCATCAAAATCCTACCAGTATCACAGATGGAGAAATAAGAAAATATTTTTTCCCGGGCTTACAGTGTGACCTCAGTTCAGATTCGGAAATGTATGGGGCAAGAGTGGGTTGTCAAGATGAAAATTTAGCATTTATTATTCATTTCCAACACAATACGAAATCACATCCGGGTGAATTTAGATGTGCGGTTGTTAATGCAAAGGCCGAGAAAGTATGTCAGCAAGAGACCGGCGGTAAATCTGCCGACGGGAGATATTGGTATAAGAAGCAATAAGGCCTGGTTAGATTATGATAAAAACACCCCCACGATTGCCGTGGGGGTGTTTTTGTTTAGCCGATTATTTCTCTATCGTAAAAGACGAACTTGCGCT
Organism: Candidatus Avelusimicrobium luingense; assembly: GCA_900315845.1. GTDB lineage: Bacteria > Elusimicrobiota > Elusimicrobia > Elusimicrobiales > Elusimicrobiaceae > Avelusimicrobium > Avelusimicrobium luingense. Next base: position 103,667 of record OOHK01000001.1, on the reverse strand, counting down.
ATGGGCTCCGTATTCGGGGGCGTACATAGATTGCGCTTGCGCGGGCAAGGCATGTAACTGCCCGGGCACACTCGGGCGCAAGGTATAATTTAACGTGACCGTTCCGCGTGGCAACCAGTTGATAAAGAAGTTAGTCGCGCTGTCTTTAATTTCACGGTAGAAACTGATGTTTTGATAGTCCCACCCGCTTGTGAGTGCGTCGCTTTCAAATCCGGCGGGTTTGGGATCTTGTAACAAGACATATTCAAACGCACTATCCGTAGTTAATGTCAGGCGGACTTCCAATTCTTCGCCCACGCGTACGCTGCTGACATCCGCCACCGGGCGGAGTTTGATTTTATCAGCCTCTTTAACGCGTACAAAATACTCACGTTTGACGTTGATCACTCCTTTGGCAGAGGCATTCACATCGTGCGCAAGGTACACCGCATTTAACGAAGCAAAATCCGTTTGCGGCCCTTTCTTGGTAATTTGTGCCCGATACGACGAAGGCGTAATTTGTTTCCCGGTGCGAACAAATTGTAAATCTTCCGTCCAATCTAACGGCTCAAACGATTTAACAATCGTTTCTCCGGCCCACGTTACTTGATACGAAGACGGCTTCGTAAGTGCCCCTTGTGCTTTCATTACATCTAACACGGTAAATACGGCTTGCGTGGCGGCTTTGGTATTTTGCCAACTGTTCACTTGTCGGTTGAATAATAACCACTCAAGCATAGGGGCAATTTTGTCCGAGCCCGGGCGCATTTCCAATAACGTGCGTAACGTAACCGTTTGGGTGGAAAGTGTGTCGTTGTACCAAATCCAACTTTGTGCTTCCGGTGCAAAATAGGCGCCCGTTAACGGGTCTTGTTTCATGCGCGCCAGGACAATATCCAAATAGTGATTGGCTTTCACGTCATCGCCGAGCCGGTGATAGACGGCAGCTGCGTAAATTTGCCCCAGCGGAGTCATGAATTTCTTTTGCGTGTCGGCGTAGTCAACCCAGCGTTTGATAGCGGCTTTGGCCTCGCTGACTTGCGGCCAATGCGCCGGAAACGCGGAAAGCGTATAAGCCGCGTACAGAGCAAACGATACGGAGACCACAGAACCTTCGCGGTCTTGTTTTAAGCGTTTTTCAATTTTAGGTACGATATACGAAAATGCTTTTTTGGCCGCGGCTTGCGGAATTTGCGCTTGATACGATAAGGCTTGTGCAAATGACGACAAGGCGTACAAGGTTAAATAATCATCATCCGGCCCGCCCGCAAACCAACTAAATGCACCGCTTGCGTTTTGCAATTTCGCAATATTTTTCTGCTCTTTGCTCAGTTGCGCAGATACGATATTGTCGTCAAACAAACTGATAATATCGGCAGAACGTTCCTTATATCCTTGCGCTTGGCGTAACCACGGAGTTTGTTCTAACAGTTGCAAACGTAACGGATCGTTTTCGTCCCAGGCGGGGGTAATACCGGTACGTTTCGGTAATTTTTTGACAGCCTCTTTGAGTTGCGGATACGTTGTATAAAATTGGTGGACAATCGCTAACGGTACATAGCGGTTTAAGGACGACACCAAATCTTTATACGGTGACGAAAGTAAATTGGGCATAGAATTAAGTACCGATAAGGCTAAACTGGGGTTTAGCGTTAAGGCGGCTAGTTCTATGTCTTGGGCGGGAACTTTAGCCAATTCGTCTAATGTTAAGGTGTTTGCTCCGTTTTTTAGCGCCGTGTGCGTGCTGGCAAGTAAGCGCATCTTGCCCGGTAAAACGGGGAGTGTTTTTTGTTCGCCGTCGCTTTCTTTCCCGTTTCTTACAACCGCCGTAATATCGTACAACGCCGGGACGTTGGGCGCGGTAGCATTCCACGTAACAAATTGTGTGCTGTTTGCCGGAACGGTAACGGTTTTAACCGGTTGCGAAATACCAAAATCGCTTAACGCTGTTTTGCCGTTTTTGGTAACAGAAAGTGTTACCTGTGTCGTAATTTTTTTGGCCGATTGGTTGGTAACTGCGGCTTGTAAAACGCCTTTATCCCCTTCGCGGTAGTAACGCGGCAATTGCACCCGAATCATTAAGTCTTTTTGCGATACGGTGCTTGCCGTAAAACTGCCGAAGTGGACATTGGGCGTTACGGCAAAACCCAATATGTTCCACGTTGTTAAACTTTGCGGCAACGTAAAACGCAATATGGCTTTCCCGCCGGTTAATGCTAATGCGGGATTAAAATAGGCCGTCTCCGAAAAATCAGTACGTACATTCGGTTGTTCGGGGGCTTGAATACCGGCCTCATTTTGTACTTCTTGGAGGCTTTGGTTGACCCCAAAAGTAGCCGTATCTTTCATAGCGGCCGATTCCACTATGGCTTCTTCGGCAAAATCGGCGGTGGCACTTCGTTTGGCATTCGCCATGAGCATCATGGGGGCCGCTGCGCCGCGTCCTAAACTTTTGGTGGCTCCGTAGGCGCGCCAGATCGGTTGCAAGTTTAGCGACGGTAATGGTAGTAAAGAAATTCTTTTCTCCGTCTCTTTTTGCGGATAATAATAGCCCGTAGTGGTGGGGGAAACACGGCTGGTCCTTATATCTGCCGTGCCCGTTTTTTGTGCATAGAGTTGCTGAAATTGCAACGGTAACGTATTAGGCGCATAATAATCTAACGATTTATCATATACCGTTACATTGACTAACCCGTTGACGGCAGAGGCCGTGGGGTCTTTAACCGTAATTTTCCAGTTGACTGTTTCGCCGGGTTTAACGGTGGCAGGGATATCGGGAGTGACTGTTAATTGTAAGTTATCAAACGGTACTTCCGCCGAAGTTTGTGCCCCGTGAAATACATAGTCGCTTGCTCCAAACCAACGCATCGCTACCCCGCCGCGGTGATCTTGCGTAAGGGGCATTTCAAAAATGCTTACACCGCCCGGCAAAACTTCACGGTGCGTTAAAAATTGATTATCTTGGTATACTTCTATGTGTTTTGTTCCACGTAAATTCCCTGCTCCTACAAGGACGCGTAACACTTCGCCCGGATAGTATGTCTTGTGTTGAACAAGTGCTACATCGGGCAAGTTTAATGCAGATTTTTTATCCGCCACTACAAAGACCATTTGTTGTTTGGCGGCTTTGTCTGCGGATAATTCAAGACGGTAAATTCCTTCGGGCAGTGCGGGCAGATCTACGGTTTGCGCGCCCGGTGTGCGGTAACTTAAGGTACGGGTAAGAACCGTTTTAACGGCGGATACGTCTTTGTACAGTGCGTCTAATGACAAATTAGATTCTTCACATCTGTAACAATATGTTTGCTCCATGGAAGGAGTTACTTGACGGTTCTCCAATTGTTCTATACGCAAGGTTAAATTGCCGGAAGTGGAATTTCCGTCGGCGTCCGTTAAGTCAATTTTGGCGAGCGAGGCAGGGGTTTGCGCATCATAGAACCCTTGCGTAAATTCCACGCGCACTAATTGCGGATGTGCGCTGATCTTATAGGTGCGGTTGGCTGAAATAGTGCGTCCGCTGTCGTCAAAAACATCGGCTTCTAAAATAAAATTCGCAAATTCTTCATCTTCTTCTAACCGGGTGGGAGTGAACGAAACCGTGAATGTACCGTTTTCATCGGTAGAAGTTTTCCCTTGGGCTATAATCTTTTCTTCACCGGAAATCGGGCGTATCCACCACCAGTAAAAAGGCGGGAAATATGGTCTGCGTTTTAACGTATAATTGACGGTAGCCTTTTCAAGAGGTGTCCCCATATAATAACGCGCTTTTCCGGTTAGGGTGGCTTTTTTACCATACTCTAACGGCTTTTGCGGTTGCTCTAAAGTAACTTCGTAATCGGGGCGTTTATATTCTTCTACCCGAAAAGAGTGATAGGTAGAATAGGTACGTTTGCTGGCCGTTACCGAAATAGAAACGGAGTAAATGCCGAGCAAGTCATTTTCCGGTAAAGACAGTTGTGTTTGAGCATTTCCTAAAGCGTTTAACGGTACATTGGCGGATAAAATCTTCTTACCGTTCGGGTCGGTCACTTGAAATTTAGCATCACTGCCGCTTAAGGTTTTGTAACCGCGGGGTAATCGTTCTAATGCTTGAACGGAAAGGTGCGCCTTTTGCCCGGGGCGGTAAATAGGACGGTCGGTTTGGGCAAATAATTGCACCGGGGGTTCATTATAAAAATTAAAATACAGGCGGTTAGCGGTAAAAGTAAGAGAATTGTTTTTGCTTGCTAACACGTCCAACGAATAATTTTGATTATTCACGCGCTCTTGCGGAGAAACTGTTACCGTGCGTGAGGTATCAAATAGACCTTCTTCGTTAGTTTGTGCATTGACGCGGGTACCGTTCCAATCGGTAATCAGTTGGAGTTTGGTGTTCGGTTCAATTTCACCCGTTTTCAAATTGATTGTATAGAGATGAAATACATTAGGATTTATTGTTTTAGGTGTTGCATTACGTACGGCTACAAAGTTAGTCGGATCGCCTTGGATGGCCGTAGAAGCAAACAAGGCCAAATCGGTTGCGTTGACCACCCAACCATATATGTTGGTTTTATCGGCGGTAAAATCTTTTTTATCTGCGAGTAATACCACATAAAACCCCGGTTCTAACGAAGGTAAAGAAAGGGTGGCGGTTTGTGCTTTGCCCACTTCTTCATACGGTACTTCTATGGAAGTTTGGTGTTGGGGCGTACGCTTTGCAAAAGTCAATACGTCTTTGGAATCTAAATGGGTAACGTCACCAAAAGAATTGACTGTTCTGCGGTTATAATGCGAGCGATAAAGGGTGGTCAGTTCGTCAAACGAAGTCGGATAAACGCGTGCATAGACGCGGGTTAAATTTTGCCCGGAAAATGTCAGTTGCGGTTGTTGACGGTTAAAAGGAGTATTACCGCTTTGAACATTCAATTCTACTTGCGTAATACGGTTTTTTAACTGTTCGCATTGTTCGGTATAATATGACGCCGGTAATTGGCTTAGGGCAAATTCACAGGTTTGCACGGCTTGCGGTTTTTGATTGTTTTGATATTGTAATTGTGCTAACTGCCACGCCGCATAACTGCGCCCGTATCCGGCAGAAGGAGCAGACGATAACGAATCTTTCAACCGTTGCCACCACGAGGTTTTGGGTGTCTCTTGCCCGGTTATCAGCCGTAAGTCGGCAATGGCGTCGGCAAGTGCTTTTTCTTTGTTTTCTATGACAAAAGAATTATTATTAAAAGGTTGCAAAATAGCATCGGTTTTCCAAAATAATTTAGCGTTTTGGCGGTTGGTGCCGTCTAAAGTAGAAGCGGTGTCTAAAATTTGTGAAATCAGTTTGGCGGTGGCTTGCGAAGTGCCTTCTTTAAGCCGTGCCGCACCGTCTAAATACGTAGGTGCGGTTGCGCTAATCGGCGCAACGGATAAGGTGGAATTGCGTTGTAAATAATTGATCCACTGCTGTACCGTAAAATCAAATAACGTAGGAATACGTTGCGTGTCGGTATTTTTTAGGTTAATGATGACGTTTTCTTGCTCTATCGGCATGACAGTCAATACTTCTTTTAATTCCCACAACCGGCGGAAATCTTGGTCAATTTGTTGCTGCCATTGTTCGCGTGTCCATTGTTCTTTGTCATTGGCTGCCGCAGCCGAATCGATCTGGGTTTTGTTTAAGATTGGGCGATAGGTATTAGCCACTTGGTTTGCCATTTGGATACGGTATAGCAAAAAGCGTGCTTGCCACAGTTCATCTTGCGGCAGCGAATAACCGTACATCATTTTTGCCGCATTTAAGAAAGCCCCGTTTTGATATTCACAAGCGGCTAAACGTAATTGTACAAGCCATTTATCTGAGCCGGAAATATTAGGCAACAATTTTTGATATTCGGCTTTAGCGGTAGCAAAATCGCTGTCTTGAAAGGCTTTTTCTGCCGAGTCTAAGGTTTGGGCGGATAACCCAAACGGTAACATGAATAATAAAAGTAAAGAAAGAATTTTTTTCATTGGTTTTTCTCCTTATTCAAATTGTAGCAAAAAAAATTATCCTTCCGAGTAAAGAAGGATAATTTTTTACTGAGCAAAATCAAATCAGTGTTTGTTTTCAAAGATTTTAAGTACAAGCGGATAAAGCGCCACAATATAGAAAATGATAATACTGTGCGCAACCAATAGTCCCCAATGCGGCCCCAACCACGCCACAAATGGCGGACGTAAGTGCATAATCATCAAACAAAGGGGCACAAAACCAATCAGAGCAAGCACGATACCTTTGCATGTAAATCCGGTAGCCTTGAAGTTAATCCACTGCTTTTCAATGTACCGGGCGGTGCAAAATGCAATCAAAGCGCCAATATCATGGAAGCCGTCATTCATCATACGGCTGGGATCTACAAGCAGTTTTCCATCTACATAATCCATGGGATAAGGCTTAAATGAGATGTAAAGTAAGGCCAGTACACATCCGATTACACCCCCGAGCAAAAATTTATTTTCCTGTTCCGGGTGATGTATTACCCAATTGGCTACGAATAAGGACAGTGCGGCGAGTAACAAGCCGACGGCTACATCTTGCGGCGTATGCACCCCTAAATAATTACGTGAAAAACCGGTGATTAAAATGGCAATTACACATAATACCGAAAGCCAACGCGTAATTTTCTTTTCCCAAAAGCCGACAGCCAGCCCCCCGTAAATCGGCGTTGCATAGGCAGTATGCCCACTGGGGAAAGAATATCCGGTGGCGGTCGTAATGGCGTTACCGGCCGGTATAATTCGCGGATCGCGTATCCAAGGCCGATAGGCACAAACCGTCAGTTTGAGTACCGCATTGATGGCTACACATACATAAGCCGCCCCTAATGTATATATCCCGTTGCGTTTGTTGATACACCAGTATATAAATACCGGTAGCAAAATAATATATGTAATAGCAAAGAGAGAAATACTTTCTAAAAACGGCGTCCACGCGTCGTGGATGCCGTTTCGAAAGTTTTGTAAGAATAATAAATAACTGATATCCATATTCGTTACATTTGTTCGGGTGCGCTTACGCCGATAAATTCCAGCCCCTTCTTAATACGTTCGGCTACCCGCTCGCAGATAAACAAGCGCGAGAGTGTTAGTTCCGGGTGGTCTCTGTCAATCACGCGGCAAGTATCATAGAAGGCGTGAAATAAGCCGGCCAATTCCACCAAATACGTGGTAAGATGATGGGGGCTTAAATCGGCAATACAGTTGCGTAAGACCTGTTTGAACCAAATCAGTTTTAAGAGTAAGGCGCGTTCTTGCGGAGCAAGTTTGGTAGTAATTCCGTCGTAACGCTTAAACCCGATTTCATTGGCTGCTTTGAACATGGAGTGAATGCGCGCATGCACATATTGCACATAGAAAACCGGGTTTTCATTGGTGCGTTTTTTGGCTAAGTCCATATCAAACATCATATGGGCATTCGGCGTGCGGCTGGCGAAGAAGAAACGGCAGGCATCGGTACCTACATCGTCCATGAGTTCGCGCAAGGTAATAAAATGGCCCGCACGTTTGGACATTTTAACTTGTTCGCCATGTTCGGTTAAATGAACCAATTGGTGAATAATCGGTACAAAAGTTTTTTCTTCATGGCCTAATGCCTTGACAGCGGCTTTCATGCGCGGCACATAGCCATGGTGGTCCGCCCCTAAAATATCAATCAGCGTAGTGTAACCGCGGTCATATTTGTTTTTATGGTAAGCAATATCTGCCATAAAATAGGTCGGGCGTCCGTCTTTGCGCACGAGTACGCGGTCTTTGTCGTCTTGGGCTTCATCGTCTTTGGTAGAACCAAACCATACCGCATTTTCTTTGGTATAAGTAAACCCTTTTTTAGTTAGATAATCTAATGTGGCTTTAGGAGCATTGGCTTTGTGCAAGTCGGACTCGCGAAACCAACGGGTAAAGTCCACGTGAAAATCTTTCATATCCTGTTGTTGGGTTTTGATAAGTTCTTCCATGGCCCAACGTCCGTATTGATCTTCGGGTAAATCAGCGGGGATGCGTTTAGCCAAATCTATTAAATACGAGCCGTGATAACCGTTCTCCGGCGGTTCTTTGCCTTCTTTACGGGCTTTTAAGGATACGGCTAAAAGTTCGGCCTGATTTCCGGCGTCATTAACGTAATACTCGCTGTCGCACGAATAGCCTAACGCGCGGTAAATTTTAACCAAACTATCGCCTAAACTGGCTCCGCGTCCGCTGGCTACGTGTAAAGGACCGGTAGGGTTAGCCGATACAAATTCAATCAAAATACTTTGACGGGAATTCTCATTATTGGGGTCTTTGATGCGGCGGTCGGAAGCAATTTTAATAATAAAAGAATCTTCTAACGTAACATTGATAAACCCCGGTTTTACGGTAACAGCCGATTTAACAGCCGTTAATTCGGCAATAATTTGGCTGGCTTCTTGGGCGATTTCCAACGGATTTTTGTGCATGATTTTAGCAGTGGCTAACGCCCACGTCAGCGATAAGTCAGCCCCGGTATGGGCAGGTGCAGCCGTAAAGTCTACTTCGGGTAAATTAAACCCTTTGAAATAGGCCGCACTGGAAAGTTTTAAGTGAATATCTTGTTTTAATTTTTCTAGCATTTTGTCTTATTTCTTCTTTGTAGTTTTCTTGGGAGATTGTTTCTTGGCCGCCGGTTTTTTTACAGTCGTTTTTTTAACGGCGGTTTTTTTAGTCGTTGCTTTTTTAACCGTTTTCTTGGCGGTAGTTTTTTTAGTGGCTTTTTTTGCTACTGTTTTTTTAGTCGTTGCTTTTTTAACAGGCTGGGTAAAGTCTATGGTTTTGCCAAACGTAAAAAGTTCGTCTAATCCATAAAATTCGCGGGCTTGGGCCACCATAATGTGGGCTAAAAAGCCGCCGTAGTCGCTTACGCGCCAAAAAGGGCTTTCCCGCCCGTCGCGGTTGAGTTTATAAACGCCTTTTTCTTTCAGTTTTTTGCTGATCTCTTCTTCCACAGCATCTAAATGCGGTTTGGACGTAGCCGTCACAATTAACACAAAATCACATAACGACGATTTGCCTTGCAAATCAATCACGCGGATATTTTCGGCTTTTTTTTCGTCAGCCAGCCGGGCGGCTAAACAAACCAGTTCTTTGGTGTTCATATTTATCCTCTTAATATACTCTTTTTAGTCTAGCATTTTTAGCGGGGTTTGTGCGGGCTAGAGCGGCATTTTGAAGTCTTTGCCCAAAATAATACGGGTGTCGCATAACACGTTGGGGGTTGTCCCGACGCGGATTTCGCCGGTAATACCAATTGTAGTTCCCAGTTGTTTAACTTGGATTTGGCGGCCGGAATAGTCTTCTATCCACGAGGTTGGTTGGATGGTAGGGTAATTGTCGTATTGCCACACATCTACGCGCAATAACCCTTTTTCATTTTGTTCACGCAGATATTGGGTGAGTTCCGAAGCAAGGCCCTTTTGGCCGGATGCATTTAGAATTTCCACAATAATAGGGCGGTCTTGTTGAACCGTATGTTCTACAGCCGGAGTGGCCGGAACAACTACCGGGGCCTGTTGTTTTTTCTTTCCCCGCATTTTGGGGGGGATATGCACGGTAAAATCGTTTTCTTCCAGTTGGGTCAGTTCCATGGCCAGCAGTGCAAATTCTGCCGCGGATAAATTGGTGCGCCGGTTGTGCCACGACGAAAGATAGGATCCCGCTACTTGTGCTGCCAACAACGGATTATAACGCCAACGTGATAAGATCTGCTTGAAATTTTTCCAAAAGATTTCGCGGTCGGTTTGTACGGGTTCAAAATACTTAATGGGGAATTGAGTGGTAATATGTTCGCTTTCCAATAATTTGCGGATACGTTCGTGCGGATCTTTGAAGTGTTTTTTTTCGGCAAGCACGCGTACTTGGGCTTTGTGGGTGGCCGGCGTGTAGGTAACGAACATGGCCGGATTGGTTAGCAAGGTAATTTCAAGAGGGGTATCTGCATGTCCGGCGAGTTGCCGCACTAAGGGCGACTGCCACTGTTGCCAAGCGGCTAATCCTAAAGCCCCCAGCAAAAATACAAGCAAACACTTCCCGATCATTTTTCTTGCTTTAGCAGATGATTCCATAAGTCAATTCCTAACGGACAGAGCCATTTTTGCGAATCAATCGTAAATAACAGTTTGCGGTTAGCGGCATAGCGTAAGGCTTTGTCTAAATCTTGCATGGCCAAATTGCGTATTAAAAACGCATCTTTGTATTTGCGGTCTTTGGACGAAATATCCGCTACAAATAAAATTTTAGATAAGGTGCTCATCTGCAAACTGCCCAGCGTATGTTCGGCAATTGCGTGAATAACGTCAGCATTTTTTACGCCAAATTCATGTTTGGCCAACCACGCCGAAACATAACTGTGCAATAAACTGGGTTCTTGCCGGCTGATGTCTTCAAAAAACGGTACTTTGATTTTATGCGTGCGGCAAAAATTGATAAGTTCACTGCCGCTAAATCCTTTGGCAGCGTCGTGTAAAATACCGGCGCGTACGGCGGTTTCTACATTAACGTCGTAAATATCACTTAATGCTGCGGCCATTTCGGCTACTTTACATGAGTGTAAATAGCGGTTGGGTTTCAGATGGGCTTTTAGCCATTCGTGAATATCCAATCCGTAAAGTTGGTGTTTGTAAATCGTTTGTGAAATTTGCGGCGGAACGGTGTCGGGAATATCTCCGCATGATAAAATATGTGCCCGTACGCGACTGGAGGATAATTTCGGAAAAAAGCCCGGTAGAAAAATATGCTTAAAATTAGCGGGGTTCTCGTTATAGCCTTTGCGCTTACCCGCTACAACGGTAGCGTTATCAAAAATCACTTGCGGGTTTTTCCAGTTGTGGACATCATTTAAGCAATCGGTTCCGACGAGTAAATAAAGTTCCGGGTTTTTATAACGTTTTTGTAAATAGTGAATCAGTTGGTAAGTATATGTTTTACCGCCTTGGCGCAGTTCGTAATCATCAAAAATTAAATTTTTGCTTAGTCCGGCAAAGGCCAATTTGACCATTTTCATACGCAACCAAAACGGCGTAGGTGATTTGGCTTTAAACGGCGAGTGATAGGCGGGAACCACATGGGTTACATCCGGCGATATTTGTTTGATTGCCCGCCGAAGTAATGCTACGTGACCTTTATGTACCGGATCAAAACTTCCCCCAAAAACAAGCACTTTCATATCTTTTATCCTAAAATTTTATTTGCCATTTCTTGCCCTTGCAAGAGCGCACTTTCCATAAACGAATATTCCCAGCGCCCGTACCGGCCGCCGCAAAAACAATGCTGTTTGGCTAATGCTTGCGTTACGCGGCGGACAACCGGAGTGCGGTGTTTGTCATAAACGACATATGCCTGTGGCAAGGTTTGCCAACACGAACTGATTTTTTCGTCGCTATCAGATATTATACCTTTTTGTAATAGCGCGCGGCAGATAGCCCGTTCGCGCGCCAACGAAGGACGTACTTTCCCCGGTAGTTCTACATAAAGCGAATAGGTGTTTTGGGGTGCATTGGCGGTGGAAAAACCGCTTTGAAGTCCCACCCGGTAAAACGGATCTTGTTTGTCCGGAAAATATATCCAACTAAACGGCTTGATCTTTCCGGTAAAAGCGACCTGATAAACAGTAACGGGTTGTACGGTTAGTTTTTCGGCTTGTGCGCGTAACGCGGGGGCATTTTTTAAGAGCCGCAAAAAAACGGATAACGGTAACGTATTAACCAGGGTGTCATACGAATAAATTTTTCCGCCGGCACGAACGGTTTTTGTTTTCAAATCAATTTGCGTGACGGGGGTATTTAATTGTAAGTTTTGCACGCGGGCCGCTAACGCATATGCCAAAGCCCCGCACCCGCCTTGTTTGGGATAATAAAAAGAAGCATTATAACCAAAAATTTCTTTTGGTTTTTTAACGGCGCTTTGCTTAATTTGCGCCGCGGACGGTAAGGGAACAAACGGCCCACACCACTCGCAGGTCAATTGGCGTGGCGCACGTCCCCACAGTTTCGTATTATACGGACGCATAAACGCTTGATATATTCCCTTTCCGAAAGATTGCAAACAAAAATCTTCAAAGTTTTTCGGAGCAGTTTTGGCATGCTTTTTGGCCGCTAACAAACCATCCACGCACGCGCGGCGCCAATCAGCCGGCAACGCATATAAGTTTGCTTGAAACGGAAACGGAACACGTACATCGTGCGTATATATCCAGGCGCGACGGATTAACTTATGCAAATTTTTTCCTAACAATTTTTGCACGAGCCTTTTACCTTGCTCGGTGTGTAAATGAAGTAAATGCCCGCTGTAATCAAAGGTAAAACCTTTTTTGTAAATACTGCGGCAAAGCCCGCCGGGTTCGTTCTCTTTTTCCAAAATGAGATAATTGTTATCTCCGGCTTGTTCCAAATGATAGGCGGTGCTTAACCCGGTAAGTCCGCCACCCAAGATAAGCGTTTTAACGTGCATGGGGGGCCTCCAACTTAAATAAGCCGTAGAAAATGGTTGCCGTTGCAATGACACTTAAAACGGAAATAATTGCTACAATCGGCGGGGGGCATACCGTAATGGCAAAGGCGGCTATGTTACTGATAATGCCCGCAACCGCAAATATGCAAACGGTGCGTTTATCCGTCCAGCCGTGCGCGCGTAAGCGTAAGGCGGCGTGATCGGGGCTGCCTTTGAGCGGATTTTTGCCTTGTTTGATACGGGCCAAAGTCACAAACGAAATATCGATTATCGGTACGGCGGCAATCCATAAAGGAGCCAAAAAACCCCAATTGGATATACCGCTATACCCTGTGCCCAAACAAAGTGCGGCAATCAAAAAGCCGAGTAAATTAGCCCCGCTGTCACCTAAAAATAATTTGTATTTAGTGGATAAGTTAAAGGGTAAAAATGCCAAACACGCCCCAAGTAAAGATAGCGCGGCGAAATTTACATAGATCCATTCGGACGGTAAGGTAATAACCGCCAACCCCAACGTACAGACCATGGCTTGTGTGGTACAAAGTCCGTCCATAATATCTAATAAATTAAAAGCATTTGTCAGCCCTACTACCCACAAAAAGGTAAGCAGATAAGCAATCAACGGTGACGAGAATACCCGTATCACAATGCCATAGCGAATCAGGCACGCGGTAGCGAGGGCTTGCAAAAGCAGTTTGGCCCAAATAGGTAGCCCGGCGGGTTTGTGCAAATCGTCGGCTAAACCCATTAAAAAAATAATGGCACCGCCTAAAATAACACCGCGTAAACTGTGCAAGGTGCCCGACGGAAAATCGGTAACTAATCGGATAAAAATAAGCACGGCCGCTAATCCAAAAAACAAACCACATCCGCCGACAACAGGTACTACGCGGCTATGGGTTTTTAAGCCGCCGGGTTTGTCCGGCAAGTACGGGCCGAGTCCGCGCGCGAGCAGGGGTAAAACGGCTAATGTACACCCGAAAGCGGCAGTTAAAGTAAAGAGATAAAGGACAAAATTTTCCATAATATCTATAATATCATAATAAGGGAGAGTATATGCTTAAACAAATTTTAACATTTTCATTAGCCGTATTTTTGTGCGCTTGCGCGGGGGGGCAATTACGTCAAATTCCGCCGCAAGTACGCGCGGGGCATAAAGTTGATTTCTTTGCCGGCGGGCACACACAAGCCGCTTTTAAGGTGGACGGACGTATGGACGGAAGTGGTTTGGAAGGGGTGCTAATCGTAAAAAAAATCGGTGATGAAGATTTTGAAGTTTCGGTAATGACGTCCGGTGCGTACCGCGTTTTGCAAGCCACGGTCACCCCAACGGGAATTGCATACCGCCATTTGTTTGCCGATGCAGATACCGCTATTATCCGCGGACGTATTAACCAATTTTTGAGTTTGCTTTTGTTACCACCGGGAGATTATCAACGGTATCGTGTTTCTTCCGGCGTGCAGACGGTAACGTATAAAAATGATATAGCCAAAGTACAACTGATGTATCATACCAACGAAACGTATCCGTATGCAGCCAAAACCATTACGCTGCTTAATACGGCAGACTTATTCTATAACGAATATACGCCGGCTGATGAGAACGGTCTTATCCACGTTCCTCATGAACTGGTATATCAAGACGGAAATATAGAGATTACTCTTACGCTAATCAGTTTGAAGTAGGAAGGGGTGTTTTCCGTCTTAAAATTATAGCCATAAAGACGGGATATAAAGATAGTAAAATTACTTTGACAAGTAACCCGCCGCCAAACACTTTGCACAATACCACCGTCACCGCGCCGAGTACAAAAAGCGCGGCGAGTTTTTTATACTCGTAAGGAATCGGATAGACGCGGCGTGTAAAACAAAATAATGCCACCGCCATCGCGGCGTAACTTAACGCTACGGCCCAGCCGGCGCCTAAAATGCCTATATGCGGCACAAGCGTTAAATTGGTAGTGATGCTGACTGCTGCGCCCAGTAAGGTTATCCATAATAATACGCGTGTTTTTTTCGTCAGTACTGGGCCAATCATAAAGTTAATATATAACCCGTAGCAGAAATAGCCGGTCAGCACGAGCGGAATCACAGATAAACCACTCCAATACGCAGGAGCAATCAAGTGGAAAGAACCAAATAAATGGCTTTGGATAATGTCAGGCATTAAGAATGCGAGGCCGAGTAACACCCAGCCCGCAAGTGCTACGAAAAATGAAAAAACCCGTGCAAAAGTATCTTTGGCATCACTATCTTTGGCGTGTGCAAGAAAAAACGGTCGCCACGCTTGGTCAAACATAGACACAATGAGCATCATAAATACGCCGATTTTGAAGTTCGCTTGATAGATACCCACTTGTGCCGGACCTGCTAAATGTACCAAAATCGGTTTGTCTATTACACTTACTAATAAACTGGCTAACCCCGACGGAACAAACGGCCAAGCAAAGGCCAATAATTCACGTTCCAGTTTGCCGTCAAAACGAAGCGAAAAGTTTTGTTTTAATTCACTCCACACAACAGGGGAAAGCAGTAAGAGTGAAGCCAAAGAGCCGAAAATATTGGCCCATAAAATAGAGGCTATCCCTTTGTGCGCTATGGCGATAAAATAAATGTTTCCTAATACGTTGACGACGATAGATACCGTTCGTACACCCGCGAAATACCACGCCCTACGTTCCAAACGCAGTTTGGTAAATGGGATCATATTAAGTACATCTAACAGTAAAATGACTGCCGCCAGTTGTAATAAATAACCTGTTTGTTCCGGTATGCCGATCAGATGTGCGACGGATCCACTAAATAGCCACAATAAACCACCTAATATAAGTCCGTTTAACAGTACGCCGTAGAAACATTGGCGAAACACTTTGTTTTTGTCGGCGGCGTCGCTTGCAAAGCGCAAGTAACTTTGGTCCATACCGAATAAAAACACAACGTTAAATAATGCTATGGCCGCAAATACCGTAGCAATTACACCGTATTCGCCCGGAACTAAATAGTAGGTATAAAACGGCACCAGACAAAAATTAAGTAGCCGTGCCAGCACCGTGGAAGTGCCGTACACAAGTGTTTCTTTGCCGAGCCGTTTGATATCTTTTGCCATAAAAAGACCCGCGCAGTTAGTTTACCGCGCGGGGTATTATTTTCCTTATAATTTGACGAACAAAATTTCCATCAGTTTTTTGAAGTTGATTTCCGCTTTTTTACTTTCGCGAATAGTTTGTTCGTGTGACAGCGGTTTCTTTTCAATGCCGCAACCCATGTTGGTTACAACGGCCAACCCCAATACTTTCATACCGCATTGGCGCGCCACTAATACTTCCGGTACGACGGACATCCCGACTACGCTTGCACCCCATTTTTTGAACATTTTAATTTCGCTGGGGGTTTCAAAGTTCGGGCCGGTGACGGAAATATAAACGCCTTCTTTGGCTTTTAGACCGATTTTTTTGCATGCGGCGAGTGTAATTTTACGCATGGTTTTATCATATGCTTCGGACATATCAAAAAACATCGGGCCAAATTCCGGCTCGCGGCTGTTGCCGATGAGCGGGTTGTTACACATAAAATTGATATGGTCTTTGAGTACACATAACGAACCGGGGGGGAGTTGTTTGTCCATAGAACCTACCGCTCCGGAAACGAGTAATTTTTCTACGCCCAACATTTTAAGGGTACGTACGGAAATAGCGAATTCTTTCATTTGGTAGCCTTCGTAAAAGTGAAAGCGCCCTTGCATGACAACAATTCTTGTTCCTTTATATTCGCCGAAAATTAAATTGCCCGCATGTCCCGGAACGGTGCTTTGTAAAAAACCGGGAATAGAGGCATAAGGTACAATTACTTTTTTATCTAACGGCGGAATGGCCCATCCTAACCCCGATCCGGCAATCAAGCCGATTTGCGGCTTAAAGTTTTTAGTTTTCTTATTGATAAACGAAACGGCTTTTTTAATTTGTGCTAGTTGCGGCATATTGTTCCCTCCGGTCTAAAAAGTCGTTCTGGGCGGAATGAAGGCATTTGGAATATGCTCTATCTTTTCCGGCAGAACACATACTACATCAAATCTTATACTATCAAATTTTGGGGCTTTTACCTTAATATATTGTAAGGCAGCATGAACAATGCGGCGTTGTTTGGCCGGGGTGACGGCTAGTATCGGGCCGCCAAAGGCCATGGAGGCACGGGCTTTAACTTCTACAAATACGAGCATTTTTTTGTACTTGGCTACAATATCTAATTCGCCACCGCAGGCTGAAAAATTACGATCTAAAATGGTATATCCGTTTTGGGTAAGAAAAAGAGCGGCTTGTTCTTCGCCTGCCTGTCCGGCCGTGCGTGTAAAACTCATAAGGGCAGTTGGGGAGCAATTAAATTTCGTACCGGGGCAAATGTCAAGCGGTGTTCTTTGCAAGGGCCGAGTTCTTCTAATGCCTGTAAATGTTTGGGGGTGCCGTATCCTTTGTGTCCGGCAAAATTATAACCGGGATAGATTTTATCTAATTCTTCCATATACCGGTCGCGCGTTACTTTGGCAATAATGCTGGCAGCCGCAATGACGAGCGATTTGGCGTCGCCGTCCACTACCGGGTATTGTTCCATTTCCAACCCGGCTGCGCGGTGCGGCCCGTCAATAAGAGCAACGGCCTGCGGAATGCGCACAAATTTTTGTGCGGCGCGGCGCATAGCCAAGAAAGTGGCTTGTAAAATGTTGAGTTGATCTATTTCGGCAGCCGTAGCAAAGCCGATACCGTACAGAACTTCCGAGTGAGTAAGTTTTTCAAAAAGTTCGTTGCGTTTGGCGGCGGTCAGTTTTTTACTGTCATTGACATCCTCAAAAGAAGGAGCAATTTCATCGGGGATGAAACAGGCACACGCTACTACCGGCCCGGCTAAAGGTCCTCGCCCTGCTTCGTCTATGCCGATAAGCGAACCACAGGCTAGTTTGAGGGTTTGATCACGGTCAAAGGCAAATAATGCAGAAGTTTTCATAATTTTATTATAGCAATAAATTTTTTAATATAACCGTTAGAAAATGGGACGTTTTTCTATGGTTACATTATCATCACCCTTAAAGAATTTAATTGGGTTGACAATAAGTTGCTGGTATAAAAAATCTTGTACGTTATGATTGGGCAAATTTTTCGGTACGGCTAACGGAATAGACAAATTGAAATTTACCCGTTCTGTTTTTTCTACACCATAACAGTTGGTAAAAGTAACGGTGCGCAATTCGTTGAGATGAATATGCAAGCGTTCGGGAAATGAATATTCATGCGATGAAATCCGCAACCATACCGAACGGTCATGATTATAAATAGCCATAGATTTGCTGTTTTCATCAAATACTACCGTAAGGGGTTGTTTCTTTTTGCCGTTGAGTAAGAACCGGTAGAGCATGGTAATATTTTCTAACGGCCCGTTAAATTGATAGATAGGATACACTTGCTGCCCGATAGTGATCATCGCATGCCCGCTAACATGGCGCAGCGGAAAATCTTTTTGCGGATCGGGAGACATTTTCCGTTCAATAGAAAGTACCAATTGGCTTTCCTGAAAATTAGTTTCATTTAGGGCCCCAATATCTGAGAGATAGCGTAACCGAAATGCTTTAGACGATAACGTAGTCGTTGTTTGCGGTAATGCGGCCAAACTAAGCAAATCTCTATTTTGGGCTAAATAAAAGATACGTTTGCTTACCCGGCGTTCTAATTCCCGATTATTTAAAGATGCTATTTTATTAAATAGTTTTTGCAAATGTTGGGAAACGATACCAAAATGTTGAGAATAGTATTTTTGAATAAATAACGCCGATAAATTATGATTGCCATGACGGTCTTGCAGTGCCCAAAGTTTATCCAACGATTGTAACATGTCTTGAGCTTGGGTAGAAGATCTATCCGGCAAAATATCTGTTATCAATTGTTCGGGCGGGCGTGGCAGGTGCTTCTTGGCACGGCGTTCTTCCCGAGCAAGTTCATTA
The DNA here is from genome assembly GCA_900315845.1 of Candidatus Avelusimicrobium luingense. Classification (GTDB taxonomy): domain Bacteria; phylum Elusimicrobiota; class Elusimicrobia; order Elusimicrobiales; family Elusimicrobiaceae; genus Avelusimicrobium; species Avelusimicrobium luingense. Next base: position 85,234 of record OOHK01000001.1, on the reverse strand, counting down.
GATATTTTGGTGGCTATTTCATTAGTAGCGGCGTTTTCTATTCCATATTGATACCGCATCGTCAGTTCAGCCATTTGTTGGGCTGTACGGTAGGCTTCGCTAATTCCTTTTTCTCCCGCTTTTATGATCCCGCCAGGCCCTTTTTGGGCAAAACCGGTAACCGGGCAAATAAATGCCAAGAACAAAATCACATACAATCGGGAAGAAATATGTTTCATACTTATAGCATAGGAAAAGCCGCGCTGTATGAAAAGGGTCAAAAGACCTAGAGAACCATAGGACTTTTAGACTAAATGTATTTAGTAAGGGTATTGTACGGTTATGCTTCCAGAGCGGATATCCAAAATGGGATAATTTTTGTAAAGCCATGGGGCCGGCCTTAACAGGCGGCGCGTCCGGTACGCGCTACCGAATCAATTAACCGTTTATGAAAACGCCCCGAAGAAAAATCTTCGGGGCGTTTTTCTGGAAACAAACTGATTATTTCTTTTCTTCTTTCGCTTTCAAACTGGCTTTGATAAGTCCGTCAAAAAGCGGGTGCGGACGCATCGGGCGCGAACCGAATTCCGGGTGGAATTGTACCGCTATAAAATACGGATGGTCGGTGCGTTCCACAATTTCGGGCAATACTTCTTCGTGCCAACCCGATACTACAAGTCCCACATCTTGTAATTGTTTAACGTATTTGGGATTGAGTTCGTAGCGGTGGCGGTGGCGCTCTTCAATGCGGTCTTTTCCGTATAACCGGTGGGCAAGAGAGCCGGGTTTTAAGTCGGCTGTGTAATTGCCCAAGCGCATCGTTCCGCCTTTATACACCACATTTTTTTGTTGCGGGGTTAAATCTACCACGGGATCTTTGGTGGTCGGATCAAATTCCGTAGAATTAGCGTCATGTAAGCCGCACAAATTACGGGCGGCTTCCAAAACCGTACACTGCATGCCTAAACAAATGCCTAAAAACGGGACTTTGTTTTCGCGTGCAAAACGAACGGTATTGATTTTACCTTCCACCCCGCGGTTTCCAAAGCCGCCGGGAATTAAAATACCGTCCGCCCCTTTTAAGGCTTGGTTAACATCATCTTTTTCGGTGTTGATATAAACAACTTCCACTTTGGCGTCGTTATTCATACCCGCATGGCGTAAGGCTTCGTGGATAGATTTATACGCTTCTTGGAATTCGGCATATTTTCCGGCTACGGCAATTTTAACTGTTTTGGACGGATTCATCGCCTTATCAAAAAATTCAAATTGTTTCGGATCCACTTCTTGGGTGGGTTTTAAGCCCAACAGCGAAATAATTTGTTTGTCCACGTCTTGTTTGTAAAACATTTCCGGAACGTGATAAATAGATTTGGCGTCCATACATTCAATAACTGCTTTGGCGGGCACGCTGCAGAAAAGCGAAATCTTTTCTTTGACGTGATCGTTCAGCGGTTTTTCGGTGCGGCAGATAAGCATGCTGGGCTCAATGCCTAATTCGCGTAATTTATTGACGGAGTGTTGCGTCGGTTTGGTTTTAAGTTCTTGTGCTACTGCGATATACGGAATGAGCGTAACGTGTATGCAAATTACATTTTGCGGGCCTTTTTCCAGACGTAATTGGCGGGCCGCTTCTAAAAAGGGGAGAGACTCAATATCCCCTACTGTTCCGCCGATTTCAATAATGGAAACGTCGGTTTCGTGTTCAAAAGCGGTAAAACGTTTTTTGATTTCGTTTGTGATGTGGGGAATTACTTGTACGGTAGCGCCTAAATATTCGCCACGGCGTTCTTTGTCAATTACTGTTTGATAAATGCTGCCGGCAGTGTTGGTGTTGGCACGACGCATGTTGACGTCTAAAAAGCGTTCGTAGTGGCCTAAATCAAGGTCGGCTTCGGCACCGTCTACCGTTACGAATACTTCGCCATGTTGGTAAGGTGACATGGTGCCCGGGTCCACGTTGATGTACGGGTCGCATTTAATCATATTGACTTTAAGGCCGTTAAGTTGCAATAACTTGCCGATACTGGCCCCGGAAATTCCTTTGCCCAGCGAACTGACTACACCGCCGGTAATGATAATGAATTTAGACATATTATTTTCTCCTGTTTTACTGAAAAAACGCCCGGCAGTTAATGCTGGGCGTGATGTTTTTTAAAATATTCCTCGGCGGCAGCAAGATCTTCTGCGGTATCTATGGCCGGGCCGGAGGGGGAAATCTCGGCGCATTTAATGGTCATGCCGTCTTCTAAGGCGCGCAGTTGCTCTAATCGTTCCAATTTTTCAAGCGGACTTTCGGGCAAATTTACAAAGCGTTCCAACGCGGCACGCCGATACCCATAAATGCCACAATGATGCCAATACGGGGCACGTAAATTTTCTGGAGTTTTTTCCCGTTTGTATGGCACGCGTGAGCGCGAGAAATACAACGCGCGCGAATCTTTTGCCAACACCGCTTTGACGATATTGGGGTTATCTACTTCGTCGGTATCCGGCATGGCAAACGCCGCCGTGGAAATATCACATTTGGGGTCGTTTTTAAGCAAATTGGCTACGGCCAGCACCGTTTCTGTTTGGATAAACGGTTCATCGCCCTGTACGTTAATAATCAGTTGTTCGGGGCGGTTTTGGGCCGCTTCAAATACGCGGTCGGTTCCGCTTTGGCACGTCTCGCTGGTGAGTACGGCGTTCGCCCCAAATTGGGCGGCTGCCGCGACCACTAAGGGAGATTCAGTGGCGATAATTACTTCTCCAAGCCCGGTGTTTTTGCACGCTTCGTACACATGCTGAATGACGGGTTTGCCGCATAGCGGTTTTAAGATTTTGCCCGGCAAACGTGAAGAACCATAGCGGGCAGGAATAGCAATTAAAATATCACTCATGGTAAAACTCCTTCAATTTCTTGGCGCGACGTGGTGGCCGTACCCGATTTTTCTACTACAATTCCGGCGGCATAATTAGCCAGTACCGCCGCTTCTTTCAAATTAGCCCCGGCGGCAAGCGCCAGCGTCAAAACGGAAATGACCGTATCTCCCGCGCCGGTTACATCATATACTTCGCGGGCCGTAGCACGGACGGTGTAGGGTTTTTTTGCACCCTTTTCAAATAAACTCATGCCTTCTGCACTGCGGGTAATTAAAATAGAGTCGGCTTCCAACATTTTTAATATTTTTTGGCCTAATTTTTCAATAGCTTCTTCTCCGGATTTGGGGGCGGCTCCTACGCCTTCCCAGGCTTCTTTGGTGTTGGGAGTCATGCATGTAATGTGTTTGTATTTTTTGAAGTTGTCAATTTTCGGATCCACGCACACCGGGATATGTTTTTTACGGCATAGCGAAATGATTTTTTGGATATTTTGGTCGCTAAGCATACCCTTGCCGTAGTCAGACAAAATGACCCCTTTAGCGGTTTGAACGGCGTTTTCAAAATTTTTCATGCACGCGCGGGCAATGGCCGGAGATATTACTTTTTTACTTTCGCGGTCAAAACGGACGACTTGTTGTTGGTCGGCCATGACACGGATTTTTTGAGTGGTGGGACGATCGGAATCTTCGCAGATGCCGCTGATATTTACACCGCGCTTACGCAAAAAATCTTTCAGCATTTCGCCGCCTACATCCGGCCCGACTACGGAGATCATAACGGGTTTTGCATCTAACGCGGCTAAATTGACGGCTACGTTTCCAGCGCCGCCCGCGACGAAAAATTCCTTTTTTACATCAACTACCGGCACCGGGGCTTCCGGTGAAATGCGGCTGACCGAACCTTTAATAAAATGGTCTAACATAATATCGCCTACGACGATAATTTCCTGCCCTTTACAGGCTTTCAAAATGGTTTTTAATCGGGATTTGTTGGGTTGCATAATATTCTCCTGGATTTTTCTATTATATATTTAATTGGTCTTATACTCCAGTAGTTCTGCACTGACGCTACCGATAAATACTTCCGTTTTCATTTTGACGGGCATTTTTCGTTCGTCGTCAGTTAGCCACACTTGCAAACTTTTTCCTTTGCTTACAAAAATTCCTTCGCCGCGAAATTGCGGTTCTACCACAATACATTTGAATTTGCCTGCCGGCGTTTTGACGGTTTCGCGTTTAACTACTTTGACGACAAGCGGGTATTGCTCTTCGCGGTTGATGATATCAAATACGACGGGTTGGCCTTTGGTAAGAACTTGCCCGCGTACGAAATATAACGCAGTCAGCATGTCTAATACCGGCATTTCTAACGGGCCGGAAATCGGGCGTGAACCTGATTTTTTATGCACTTCGCCGCGATATGTTTTGGCCGGATAATCAAACAATACCCATTCGTCACGGCGGTAATTCCCTTCACGCAAACTTTGGCTGTATCCTAACGAAGAGAAATTTTGTGCATCTAACCACGATAAATTGATATCACGTACTTTAAAAACAGAATCAATGACCGGAGCAGAAAATGCGGTGGTTTGAATAACGTAGGCTTGTTTTCCGTCAGCCTCTATAATACCGCGGTTTTTAATATAGGCGGTACCTACTTTAACAAATGAATAATATAACCCGAATTTTAATTGTTCCCCTTTCCAGGGCGCATTTAATTCACTATCGGATTGGGGGATTTTGGCCGCAAGTGGGTTTAAGTTGCGAGATGACAAATCTAACAGTGGCTCATTTTTGAAAACGGCCGTATCGGGAGCGGGAGTAAATGTAGGCGCCGTAACGGTCTCGGTATCGTCTGCCAGGGTGTTATCTTCCGGCGTTAAAACGGTTTCATCTTCTAAAATTTTCGGATCTATGGGCTTTTCTTGTTTTTTGGGGGTTTCCTTTTTGGCAGTGTCGGCCTTTTTTTCAACTGTAAGAGGCGTCGCTGTTGATTCCGTGGTTTCTTGCGTGACCACGGCGGGTGTCGGTTGTTCTTCTTTGGGGGTGCGATGCCAAAAACATCCACCAAGTAAGGCTAATGTAAGTAATAATACTGTTGGTTTGTTCATAATTTTCCCTCGCGTAAAATGAATTGAGCCGCTCGGTATAAATTGGCGGCTATGTAATCGGGTTTTAAATCGGGATATTTTTTTAAGTGTTTGGGGCCATTAGCCGTTTTGACTAAAATAGATTTGCAGCCGATGGCGTGTCCAAAGTCAATATCCGATTTCTTATCGCCTATCATAAAGGAATATTTCGTATCAATATGGTATTTTGTAATCAGTTGTTGACCCAGTTTGGGCAAAGGTTTGCGGCACGCACATTTTTCTTCGGGAGCGTGCGGACAAAAAACGATATCATCAAAACGGATAGGGGATAGTAATTTGCACAAACGACCATTGACCGCGTGGGCTTGTTCTTCCTTAAAATAACCCCGGCCAATGCCCGATTGGTTAGAGACAATAAAAAAATGATATCCGGCTTTTTGTAATAACTTTAAGGCAAGTTTAGTGCATTTATACGGGCGGACTTTAGCCGGGTCGGACAAGTACCCATAGTCGTAAATAAGAGTTCCGTCCCTATCAAAGAAAACGGCTTTTATCATAGTCGTTCCTCCGGGTGAGCGGCTAAATAACGGTTGCCTTCTTCTTCGCGTTTCCAACGGTTATGTGCCCACAACCACGACGACGGATTTTCCCGCATCCACATTTCGTAATAACCGATAAGTTGTTTAGTAAATTTACGGACATTCTCTAATGAATAGTCGGTGGGGGGAGTAACCGGGTCATATACACGGCAACGCAAAAATCCATTTTTTTCACGTGTTACATTGACGGGAAAAACGGGAATTTGCATTTTGATAGCCAGTAGTGCTGTAATCGGTGCAAAGGCGGCGGTACGTCCTAAAAATGAAAACCACATTTCGCCCGAAACTGTATTTTGGTCAAATAAAATACCGAGCATTTTTTTCTTTTTTAACCACCGCATACACGCAAAAAAAGGCTTATCCTCGTGGTTGCTATATAAGGTGCGACCGGAAAATACATTACGCAAGCGGTTGATTTCTTTATCAACGTATGGGTTATCTACGCGTTGGGCCAAAACGGCTTTGTCAAACCCATAAGCCGAGGCGGCTAATCCAAATGCTTCCCAGTTGGTAAAGTGCCCGATGTGAATAATTCCGCCGGTAGTGCCTTCGGCTTGGCGTAATTTTTCTTCGCCTTCAATACAACAATGCTTTTTAAATTCGGAGATACTTAACGAAGATAATTGGATAAATTCGGCAAAGATGACACCCATATTTCGCCATGATTCTACGGCAATTTGGTGCACTTGGGCGGGTGTTTTGTCGGGGAAGGCGCGGGCGATATCGTGTTTAACCCGGGCAAAGCGTTTGCCCATTACAAAACGAGTGGCTCCCACCAAATGTTTGCCTAACCAAACGGCCGTTTGATAGGGCAACAGACGCACCGGGAAACATACGATTTTGAGTCCCACATATTGTAAATAGTGCGGCAGATTTTTTTCAAAACGGTCATTGGCCATATTTTTCATTATAGCAATTTTCGGCGGCTCAACCGTCTGTTTTGTTTAAGGCCGGGAAATGGTAAAATATAAAAGCATTTTTAATTAAGGAATTGACTATGGATTTAGTAAAAATCAAAGATACATTAGCCAAAAATGTCGTCGGACGCGGAGCATTGTGGACGGCATCTAAATTATATGAAGCGGGTGTAAAATTTAATCACAGTTGTTACAAAAACGGCTGGAAACCTGTAAAAAGCGTGAACTCGCGGGTGGTGTGCATCGGTAATATTACAGCCGGCGGCACCGGTAAAACAACAGCGGTTTTATTGGCGGCTACTACCCTGGCTAAAGCCGGGGTGCGCGTAGCGATTGTATCGCGCGGATATAAGCGCCGGCAAAAAACGAATGAACCGGTCATTTTGTTTGATAACCCCGATACAGATTGGCGGGCCGCAGGAGATGAACCTTTTATGATGAGCCGCGTGCTCAGTAAATATAAGGTGCCCATTGTTATTTCGCCTAACCGCGCCGAAGCCGCTACCGAAGCGTTACGCCGTTTCAAAAGTCAAATCATTTTGTTAGATGACGGTTTCCAACATCATCGGTTAAACCGCGATGCTAATATCGTATTGGTGGATGCCCAAAATCCGTTTGGCAATAAACAATTACTCCCTTACGGCATTCTGCGTGAACCGCTTACGGCGCTTTCCCGGGCGAATTTGATAGTGTTAACCCATTGTGATCAAGCCACCGAACGAGATTTAGAAAATATCAAAGATCAAATTCGCGAATATAACGATGAGGTGCCTATTCTGGAAAGTATCCACGCGCCGGAATATTATGTGAATTTGTGTACGGCTACACAAGTTCCGCTTGACGGTGTGACAGGACCAGTGGCCTGTTTCTGTGCGCTGGGCAATCCCGAAACATTTGAAAATACACTCGCCGGGCTTGGTTTAGAATTACGCCAAAAATGGCGTTTTCCCGATCATCAGTATTATACACGGGAACATTTGCAGTCGTTTGAAGATATGCGTGGCGAATTGCCGCTCATTACCACTTTCAAAGATTTTGTCAAATTCCCAGATAATTGGCGCGATATCTTGAAAAAAGATGTTTACGTGTTATCGGTTAATTTGCAAATTCGCGGCGGCGAAAGTGAAATGGATAAATTTATGGATGTGCTTTATCCGAACTTTGCCAAAATCAAGTAGTATTTGTTGTCATAATAATAAAGAATTAAAAGGAGAAAAATGATGAAAAACATAGCAACAATTTTAACGGGGCTGATGTGCTTGGGAGCGTGTATGACGCTGCCAACTTCCGCCGAATATGCTGCACGCGCAGATGGATATGTTAAAGACGGTAAATTAGAAAAAGCCATCACCGCTTATAATAAAGCCTTGACGATAAATCCGGATAATTTAGAAGTATATGCTTCGCGCGGGGCGGCTCATTATTTCATGGGACACTTTGATTTAGCACAACAAGATTTTGAACGTGCCTTAAAAGCCAACCCCTATCACGCCGATACATATACGGCATATGGTAGTGTGTTAGCGGCTCGCGGAGATTATAAAAGTGCACTTACTATTTTGAATATGGCTATTGACTTAAATCCGAGAAAACCGGAAAATTATTTTTCTCGCGCCGGTGTATATTTTATGTTGCAAGATTATTCCAAAGCCATAGCCGATTATAATACGGTGTTGCAAATGGCACCGGCCCGCGATGTAATCAATGCGCGTGGGGCTACTTACTTGCGCATGGGAAATAAAGAATTAGCCGAGCAAGATTTTAAGGCGGCTAAAGAAGGCGATTTCCCGGATACGCTTAGTGTGTATTCACAAATTAAATAGGAGTTTCCCGTCGGAAGGAAAAAAGGAATTTGCGTCCGACGGGGTTGTTTTGGTATAATAAATATATCCAATTTACGTCACCGTAGCTCAGCTGGTTAGAGCGAGCGTTTCATAAGCGCTAGGTCGGTGGTTCGATCCCACCCGGTGACATGTTTTCAAAACCCTCTTGAAATAAGAGGGTTTTTTGTGCAAAAGATGTGAAAATGTGTTATGCTTTTAATATACGGAGAATTTATGAAAAAAATAGGAATTACATTTAGTTTGTTTGCCGCTGCTGTAACGTTGCAAGCCGCATCTACGTGTGAAACGCGTGTGGATAGCCACCCCAAAGCCACAACGTTGGAACGGGTAGATTATTGTTTAACCCCGGAAAAAGAAGGGCCCAAAGCGGCCGGCCCGGAAGTGATATATACCGGTATAACGGATAAAACTCCCGAGAAAACTCGAGCGGAAAAAAATACACCGCTGAAACAAAAATATTATGATGAAGAAAGTGTGGAAATTTCCCATGGCTATGTGGGGACGTCCCGTTTCCCGGTCTTAAGAAACGATATCCTTAGTGAGCGCGAATTGCAAGAAAAGCAAGCGCAAGAGGCTTTGCAAGATAAACCGGCCGAAAAACCGACGCGCAAAATGAAAACTAAAAAGACTAAAACGCAAACACAAGTAACAAAAACGCAAACCACTACGGTAACCGCCAATGCAAAAAAACCGGCCCGTACGATGACTTCGGTGCAAGAAACGGTAGTGGAAACGACTACTACACAAGAGCCCGCCGCCCCGACAGATATTCCTGAAACGGTAGTGACAACGGAAACAAATACGCTCGTACAAGAGAGCACCCCTGTCGCCCCGATTGATACAGAGGATCCTTTTTCTTTAGAATAAAGTAAGACGGCGCTTGACAAGTTGGTATAGAGAGATTAAAATAAGAATATGCAGAGCATTTTAACTTTTATTAAAAAACCATATGAACAAAAAGGTGTTGTTTTGGGAACGTGTGATTTGATTCTTAAAGCCATCGTTTTGTGTGTATGGGTATATTTGACCGTATTATTAGCCCGATTATTTATCGGTTCATTACTAAGTGATTACAACCCGCTTAACAAAATGTGGTGGTTTTCGTATTGCTTTTTAATGTTTTTCGGCATGACGTGGTTATCGTATATCGTATTTTTTGTGCGCGACTATAACGATAACTTTTAATCAATGCAAAATTTAGATTAGCCCGGGTTTAGCCCGGGCTTTTTTTGGGCATAACAAACCCCGGACAGGGTATCCGGGGTTAAAGATTATTTGTTTGATTTCTTTTTGGGCGAAGTTTTTACTTTTTTATTAGTAAGCAGATTTTCTAATTCCGCTTCGGCTTGGTTGAGAATTTTCTCATATGCCAGTAGTTGGGCGGTATCATCTAAAGTTGTATCTTTCCATACGTTATAAATTTCATATTGGACGCGTGTGTTTACTTTTTCTAAAAGTCGGCGCATTTGGGGGTCTCCTTTTATGGCAGGTTCGGCCAATTCATAAAATATATCCATCTGTTCCATGGCGTCTTCATAATGAGCCCGTCGTAATTGTTTGGGTGTAAGCGTGGGGGGATTATCAAAATCATCTTCGGACGATTTGGCAAGTTGAATGGCTTTTTCTAATTGACCCTGCTTTTGATAATTGCGAATCAGGCGCATATTGTTACGTAACATGGCGCGTTGTTCTACGGTAGAAGGCCCCATAAATAACAAGTCTAAATCTTCTAATTGATTGTCTATCCATTGCATTTGTACGGTTTTTAAGACATCTTTTACCGCAATTAAAACCGCCAAGCCTTCCTCGCATTTATCTTGTTGGCAAAGGCGTTTGGCTTCCTGAAGGGCATTGGTCAGTATACGCATTTGTTCATTGTTAGCCGCACTTTTTACATCTTCAAAAGATTGTTCCCATTGTGTTAAGGCCGTAGTACATTTGATTTGTTTTTTTAAGTTAGCGCTTGCTTTTGGGGTATGTGCCACAACCCACGTCGGTTTGGCTTGAACAGTGTAGGGTAGCAGTAAGGCGGTGATGGCAAAAACGGTAGCAAATCGTTTGTTCATAAAGGCTCCTTAAAAAGATATTCTACTTTCATTATTTGATTTTTTAAGCGGTATTGCAACCGATTTTTAGGCCTAGCAATCAGATAGGCCTTTTGGGTATGGCGTCCCTTTGGCAAATTAATCGCACCGTATACAGGTTATCAAGACTTGTTTATTATATGGTAGCGATTGATAAATATATTGCGTCAAGCGGACAATTAAAAAAGTAAAATATATATATGTTTAAGCGATTAAGTCTTTTAATGATAATAGGGCTCGTTGGATTTTCTGAGGTATTTGCCCAAAATAAAAATCCGGTTGCTTTTGTCAGGCAAACACAACAAGCAATAGAAACCGTACAAGAAACACAGCTGGGAATACGGTTTTTAATCACGGTTCCGCCCTATGTGGTCATAAACCCGGTAGTGGCAGAAGAAATTTTATTACAACATCCACCTAAATTGATTTCACCCGCCTTGCCGAAAGTACACGTATATCCTGCCTTAGAAAAAGCCATTTTTATGGCCAAGAATCGCGTGGACCGCACGAAATTTCCTGATAAAAACCGCATTGATGCGGTTATTTTTGATATGGACGGTACTTTATTAGATTCTTTACCGGCGTGGGATCATGCGGCAGCACGTTATCTAAAAACGCGTGGAATTGAATTGCCTGCTTCTGTTGAGGAACACATTAAACATCTTTCTCTGTTAGAAGGTGCGCGCTACATTGTAGCGCAGTTGAATTTGCCGGATCGTCCCGAGGATTTATTGGAACATACGCTTGCGGTTGTACGGCAACAATACTTAACAGAAATTTTACCAAAACCGGGTGCCGTTGAAATACTCAAAAAATTGCACGAGCAAGGTATTAAAATATGTGTAGCCACCGCTTCGGATGCCGCTTTAGCCCAAGCCGCTTTTGAACGGCTGGATTTAATGCAATATATTGATTTTATTATTGCGTGTGATGAAGTAGGAGAGGGGAAACATTCGCCTATTATTTATGAAGCCGCCTTATACCGATTAGGAACATCTAAAAAACGTACGTTGGTAGTAGAAGATGCCTTATATGCTGTCCAAACGGCTAAAAGAGCCGGATTTTTGACCGCGGGAGTATATGAACCTTTTCATCCGGCTGATTATGAGAATCGCGTAAAAAGTACGGCAGACTATTTTTTTGAATCATTAAATTAACCTATTCAATAAGGAGTATATGGCATGTCTGTGAAAACTTGTGTCATTTTGGTCTGTGTAGTGGGGGGGATCGGTTTTACATTTGATTATTTAGGGACAACGGGCGGTGTCTTTTCGGGAGGAATTGCCGGAGTTATGGGGCTAATTACTGCCTTGTGGTGTTCCTCTGAGAAGAAAACAAAACGGCTGGAAAAAACGTGGATTGCCGCCCAGGGGAAAGTAACTTCTTTCCGTACCGGCTTAGCCCCGGCCAACGCTCCACAAGAAGGATATACCGCCCAACGGCAATATGCCGCCGTCGTTACCGTACATACCGCGCAAGGCGATACGGAAATTATAGACCATAAATGGCAAAAAACGATTCCGCAAATCGGGGAATTACGGGAAGTGCGGCTTAATCCGGAAAATGTATTAGAAGGATTTGTTTATTATAACGAAAAATCACTCCTAACAATTCCACTGATGATAAGTCTGGGCGGTGTTCTCGGTTGGATATTGATACGATGCATACCGGATAATTTCTTTTCGTGTTTGTTCCCCGCGCCGGTATGGAAAAATCCGGGACTTCGCTTTCTATATTTGATAGGATGGGGATGGCTGGTATTGGGAATTCTCGCGCTACAAGATGCGTGGCGGTTTTTTCGTCGGGCATCGTTTGTAGAAGGTAAAGTAATTTCTTTCAAAACACGTGAAAATACCAACTCACGCAACGGCCGCATATATAAAGTGTATGCCGAAGTGATTTCTTTTCCCTATGAAAACGGAACGCGTGAGTGGTGTAGTAATGTATGGAAATATCACGAGCCGACAATCGGTGCGGTACGTAAAATAGGTATCCGGCGACCGGATATGAAAAACCTGTTGCAAACTTCTTCGCCGTCTTTATCAACGGATACTATGCAGCAAGGGAAGTCGTCGCAAGAAGAAGAAAATTTTCGCATATATTCACCGTTCCCTTATATTGTGGGAAGTATTTTGGTGCTGCTCGGCTTGATTGTATTAGTAGTGCTTTGGAATATAAAATAAATACTGAAACGGCGGGGCTTTTTTGAATCAACTAAATCTTAAATTTCTTCAGTATTTTTTTGGCTTCGCGACGGTCTTGTTTGAGTTGGGCGACTAACGCGGGCAGTGTGCCGAACTTTGTCTCGTCACGCAGTTTATCCGCAAACCAAATCGTAATTTTGCGTCCGTAAATATTAGCATCAAAATCAAAAATATTTACTTCTACAAGCGGCAAAATCCCGTCAATAGAGTTAACCGTCGGGCGAAAACCAATGTTACAGAACCCGTCGTACAAATTTTTACCCACGCGTACTTTGACGGCAAATACGCCAAGCGGTAAGATTTTATAAATACCGGTGTCTAAATTAGCGGTAGGAAAACCGAGCGTACGGCCTAATTGTTTGCCTTTAATTACTTTCCCCGTTACTTCGTATGGACGACCGAGTAATAAATTGGCTTGTTCAATATCGCCGGTAGCAAGCACCTTACGAATAAGCGATGACGAAATTTTTTGTGTCCCTGTTTTATAAAACCGCACAATTTCAAACGGCAGGTTTAATTTTTCACATTGGGCTTTGAGCCAATCGGCTCCGGCCTGACGGTTTTTCCCCAAGGCGAAATCTGCCCCGATTAAAAGTCCGCCCATATTGTATTGTTTAAGTAGTACATCCTTAAAAAATTTTTCTGCGCTCATGGTGCGACACGTGGTAAAATCTAACGCTTTGGCGCAAACTCCCAACTCGCGTAAATACCGTTTCTTTTCGTCGGGAAGTGTAAGTACAGTCATTTCCGGTTTAGTGCCCAGTAATGTTTTTGGGGGGAGCGGAAAATATAACACAAGCGGTTTTAGGCGTGCTTTGGCTGCTTGCATTTCCAATTGATTGAGTAGGAAACGATGCCCCGTATGTACGCCGTCAAATGTGCCGATAGTAATACAGTTTTTCGTCATAAGGAAATAATCCGTTTATAAAGTGTTTCTGCTTGCGTCTGTTTTAGTTGCGCGCCGTCAAATGCTTGGGCTACATGGTAGGGGCCGATTTGTAAGCGGCGCAGTTGGGTTAAGTGTCCAACGGTATCTAACTTTTGAGCGAGCAAATATCCTAAAGCACGCACATAAGTTCCGCATGAACAATGTACGGTAAATTCTACCGTTTTCGGGGATGTTAAGCAAATTTTTGTCCACGTTATATTGACACGGTTAAATTTACGTTCCATTTTTTCTCCGGCGCGGGCCAGCGAATACATCTTTTGTCCGTTGATTTTTTTGGCACTGAAAAACGGAATAGGTTGCTCAATATCGCCCGATAAAGTTTGGGCGGCTTTTTCTACGTCTGTTTGTGTGAGCGGGGGGACGTTTTTTTCGGCGGTAATTTCGCCGTAAGCATCCCACGAGTCCGTTTCTTGCCCCAGCGTAAGTGTGGCCGAATATACTTTAGATAATTTCAAAAATTCCGCTTGCCGCTTGGTGGCTTCCCGCCCAATCAGTAAAATCAGTAGCCCGGTAGCCATCGGGTCAAGCGTACCGCTGTGTCCGATTTTTTTAGTGCCTAATATGCGCCGGGAAATCGCAATAATATCGTGCGAAGAAAAATCGCAGGGTTTATCAATAAGTAGTAGCCCGGTGGGTGAAAGATTAGTGCAAGTTTTTAACGACATCTTGTACCACTTCGGCCAGTGCGTCGGTTACTTCGGCAAGCGTCTTGTCCGTTACCTTAAATCCCGCAGCACGGGCATGCCCGCCGCCACCGAAAATTTGGGCAATACGGCTGACATCGGCCGCTCCGCGCGAGCGTAAATTAACGGAAATTTTATCCGGTTCTTCTTTGATAAGGGCCGAAATTTCCACGCCGGGAATCATCGTCGGCTGGCTGACAATCCCTTGTGTTTGGGCGGGGGTTGCCCCGAAAGTTTCAAAATCGCGTTTGGTTAAAATAATTTGGCTGTATTTATTATCAAAACGCATTTCCATTTTTTCCAAAGCGCGGCCCAATAATTTAAGTTCAATATAAGATTTGGTAAAGTAAATGACTTGGTTGATTTGGCTGATATCGGCTCCCAAGGCAACAAGTGCCGACGCCACGCGTAAGGCTTCCGCGGTGGCATTAGAGTGGACGAAACGGCCGGTATCGGTAACAAGCCCGGTATATAAACAGGTGGCTTCATCGGGAGTGGGGAGTATATTTTCTTCTCCGGAGGCTTCATAAAGTTGGAAAATAATTTCCGCGGTAGAAGATGCCCCCGAATCAATATGATTTACATGACCGTAGGCGTCACTGACTAAATGGTGGTCTATATTGACCAGTGTTTTGGCGGGAATTAAAATATTTTCCAAGTCGCCGCCGCGTTGCCGGTCGGAACATTCCAATAGAATGACGGTATCAAAATCGACCTTGGCAGGAAGTTCCCCTACATGGACTTTTTGCAGTCCGGGTAAAAATTTCAAATCATTTCCGATAGCCGGCGCGGCATACGCATAAACAGTCTTGCCCAAGCGTTCTAACAGCGAGGTCATGGCTAGCGTGCACCCGAGAGAATCCCCGTCGGGGTTTAAGTGCCCGGCAATAAAAAACTTCTTACCGCTTTTAATGGCATGCCAGATACGGGCAAAACTTTCGTCTTTATTTTCCATTTTCGTGTTCCTTTTCAATAACTTGAAAAATGGCTTCTACGCGAGAGGCTTTTTCCGGTGTATCGTCGTACTCGAACGTAAAGGAAGGAATCCGTTTTAAGTGGAGCCGTCCACGTAATTGTGCGCCGATTTCTTTGCGAAGCAGACTTAAGGCTTCTTGCGTCTTTTTGCGGTCTTCGGGCGAGCCAAATACCGAGAAATATACCTTTGCCGATGATAAATCTTTCGTCAAATGTACCGCCGTAATGGTTACAAATCCGCCAAAATTACCTGTGGCGGCGGCTTTAGTAACGAGTGTGTTGATTTCTTCCAATAAAAGGGTTTCTAATCGCTTAATTCGGTCTATCATAATTCCATTATAGCATTTTGGGATAGCACAAAAAACACTTGCATTTTGTTGAAAAACATATTAAACTATGCTTAAGGTGCTGTAAAGCACTTTGGAATCTATGTGAAAAGGAGAACGATTATGAAACAAGGGTTTACCTTGATCGAGTTGTTAGTTGTGGTACTTATTATTGGTATTTTATCTTCCGTGGCGTTGCCGCAGTACACCAAAGCGGTGGAAAAAGCACGTGCGACGGAAGCGATTCAGTTGCTTGGTGATATGGCTACTGCCCAACAAATTTATCAAATGGGTATGGGCGTTTACACCAACGACTTGTCCATGTTAGACTTGCAGTTGCCCGGCTTGTGCGGCACTACTATGGCCTACACCAAAAACTTCAAAGTAGAAGTGTTAGCCAGTGGTACTACGTTCAAAGCGGCCGGTACTCGTATTACTTCTACCGGTGCTGTTAGCACGGAACCGCAATACGCCATCATCTTGAACATTGATGCGTCCGGTACCATCACCGAATGGTGTAGCTCTTCTAAAACGGGCACCCGTGGTTCCAACGTTAACAAATACTGCAAATCTATTGCCAACAACGCGTCTGGTACGATTAAATAAGTTGGATTTGCAACACAAACACTCCCTAGCAATAGGGAGTGTTTTTTTGTTCGCTTATTATATCCGGTGGCTTAATGGTTGTGCGGAATCTTATGTAGCAAAAAACTCCCCAAACGTTAGTTCGGGGAGTTTATATTCGGTAAGTTATCACTTACATCTTAATACGTCTGGTTACGTTTTCCTTCTTGATACATTCAATGATGTCGCCTTCGGCAACGCCTTTGAAACCTTCCACCAAGATACCGCACTCGTATCCTTTTTCCACTTCTTTGACGTCATCTTTGAAGCGTTTTAAGCCACCCACTTTACCGTGGCCGACTTCTTCGCCGTTTCGTTTGACGCGTACTTCATAGCCGCGGAAAATTGTTCCGCTGTCCACGAGTGAACCGGAAATGATACCGGAACTTAATTTAAGTACCTTTTTAATGGTGGCTGTGCCGACTATTGTTTCCACTACATCGGGTTCTAATAACCCTTCCATGGCGGCTTTGATATCTTCTAATAATTCAAAGATAATCGTATAGCGGCGGATTTCAATGCCTTCGCGTTCGGCTTCGGCTTGGGCTTTGTGTTCGGCATCTACGTGGAAACCGATGACAACAGCATTAGAGGCTTTGGCGAGCAAGATATCCGATTCGTTAATGTTTCCCGGCGCGGAAAGCACAATATCTACTTCCACTTCGTCGGAAGGGATACGCAATAACGCATCTTTAATGGCTTCAATGGAGCCTTGCACATCGGCTTTTAAGATTAAACTTAATTTTTTAACCGAGTTGGTGCCGTCTTCACTCTTAGCCAAGTTCATCAACGACGCTTGCTTGCGGTGTGCTTGCGAATCTTCTTTGAGCGCAAGTTTGCGTTTTTCGGCAGTATATCGGGCTTCTTTTTCGCTGGGCATAATATAAAGCGTATCGCCTACTTGCGGCGGTTCTCCGTTAATGCCCAAAATTTCAGCCGGAACACTCGGGCCGATTTTTTGATAACGTTGCGAATTTTCATCAATAAGCGCGCGGATACGTCCGTAGTTTGTGCCGACGATAAACGGATCGCCCACTTTCATCGTTCCTTTTTGTACAAGAACAGTAGCGACGACACCGCGTTTGTTATCGCGCTTACTTTCCAAAATGACGCCCACGCCGGGTCTATCCGGATTGGCTTTTAATTCCATCATTTCGGCTTGCAGGGAAATCATTTCCAACAACTTATCAATGTTGATATGTTTTTTAGCAGAGATTTCCACAAAAATCGTACTGCCTTGCCATTCTTCCGGCACAAGTCCGCGGGCGGCCAAATCTTGTTTAACACGATCGGGGTTAGCACCGGGCAAATCAATTTTATTGACTGCTACAATGATAGGTGCTTTAGCCGCTTTGGCGTGTTCCATGGCTTCAATCGTTTGAGGCATGATACCGTCGGTAGCGGACACTACCAGCACCACAATATCGGTGGCTTGCGCTCCGCGCGCACGCATGGCCGTAAAGGCTTCGTGCCCGGGGGTATCTAAAAAGGTTAACACCCCACGCGGGGTTTTAACACGATACGCACCGATGTGTTGGGTAATGGCTCCTGCTTCGGTAGCAATAACATTAGATTTGCGGATAGCGTCTAATAAACTTGTCTTACCGTGGTCCACGTGCCCCATAATGGTAATCACAGGACTGCGCGGTTTTAAGTCGGCAGGGTCATCTTCTTTATCCATTGCAGCAACGGCTTCTTGGGTTAAATCTTCTTCGGCCAGTTCTGCTTTAAATCCGCACTCGTCCACGATTAACTCAATCATATCCTTTTCTAACCGTTGGTTAATAGTGGCGAAAATACCCATCATCATTAACTTTTTGATGAAGTCATTTGTTTTCAAATTCATCTTTTCGGCTAATTCTTTGACGGTGGGCTGCCCAACAATACGAATTGTTTTTTCATCTTTTTTCGGAGCGGCTTGTTCTGCCGGTTTGACATGACCATGGCGATCCGTTTCTACAAAATTCGGTTTAGGTTGTTGTTGAGATTGCTCTTGCGGTTGTTGCGGCCGTGGCGCAGCGGTAACCGGGGGGACTGCTTTTGGCTCTGCCGGTTTTTGCGGGGCAGGTTGCGCAACTTGCGGCTTTTGCAACGGGACTTGCGGTTTAGGCAAGGGCGGTTGCACGGCAACGACGGGCTTTTGCTCCGGCTTTTTGGGAGCAGCCGTTACGTTGAGCGATTGCTCGGTTTGTTTGGCTACATGCGTTGGCGCATTTTCCGTATGTTTATGCGGTGTATGCGTTTGAGCATTTTTTTTGGACGAAGGAACGTCTCCCTTTTTTACTTGGGCCGACTCGTCTTTTTTATCAGCCGTTTTTTTGACTACTTTTTTAGCGGTTGTTTTTTTCGCCGCTTTTTTAGTGTCATCTTTTTCGGCTTTTGTTCCGGTTGCTTTTTTAGTCGTTGTTTTTTTCGCGACCGGTTTTTTGGTTGTTTTTTTCGCCGCCACTTTTTTCGTTGTAGCCGTTTTGGAAGATTTTTCCTCCTCGGTATTATTAGTTGTCTTTTTGTTCATGTTGCGGCTCCTGCTCTTGCCCTTTGGCGGAGACTTTCTTCGTTCCTTTTTCGCTTTCAAGCGCTTGTTGTGTCACCGTAGCATTGGCTTGATTTTCTAAATCTACTAAATATTTTTTTGCGCCGGTGATAATGTTTTCCGCCGTTTTTTCACCGATACCTTGTACGGTGGCTAAGTGTTCCGGGGTGGCCTGAGCCAATTGTTCTACCGTCGTAAAACCGGCTTTTTGTAATACTTCAGCCATTTTTTCACCGATACCTTCCACTTGGGCAAATAACCGTTGGATATTTTCTACCGTTACTTGTTCGGATTGGGCTTTTTGGGTTTCGCTCTTAACCGTTAAGTCCCACCCGGTTAAGCGGCTGGCCAGTTTAATGTTTTGCCAATCTTTACCAATCGCAATAGCCAATTGATCGTCGGGGACGATGATAAGTGCTTTCTTTTCGGTTGCGTTGATAATTTTAATCAAGTTGGCTTTAGCCGGTGCAATGGAGTTCATTAACACCGTGGAGATATCGTTGGAATGGTTGATTAAATCAATGCGTTCGCCGGATAATTCGTTCATAACCGCGCGGATGCGGATGCCCCGCATGCCGACGCAGGTGCCGATCGGATCAATCTTGCTGTCAATGCTGGACACAATCACTTTAGCGCGGAAACCCGGATCGCGTTCAATCTTTTTAATTTCTACGATTCCTTCTTCAATTTCCGGTACTTCTACTTTGAATAATTCTTCTAAAAAGCGGTTGTTGGCGCGCGATAAAATTACGTACGGCCCGCGTTGACCTTTGTCTAAGCGAAACGCGGCCGATTTATAGCGGCCTAATACCGGATCGTCGCCGATGTTGGCAAGATCGTTAGCGCTAAGTACTTTAGCGATAACGGCTTTAATGCGAGATCCGATAGCATAGCGTTCTTTGTGAATTTGTTCGCAGTAGGGGAGTAAGGCTTCCACTTTCCCTAAATCTACAATGATATCTCTGTCGGAAAAACGACGTACCGAGCCGGTAATTACTTCGCCTTCGCGCGGTTTATATTCGTTGTAAAAATTGTCCCGTTCAATGCTGCGTACTTTTTGAATAAGAACTTGTTTGGCAATTTGCGCCGCAATGCGGGAGAAGTCTTTTACTTCCAGCGTAATCGTAACGGTATCGCCAACTTTCGGATTTTTCAAATATTGTTTGGCGTTTTCTACGCTGATTTCCGTTTCGGCATTAGTTACAATTTCGGTAACATTTAATAATTGATAGGCTTTGATAGAGCCGGTTTCTACGTCTATTTTAGCGCTGATTTGGGCCGTTTTGCCTAAATTTTTGCGTAACGCAGACACTAACGCATCTTCAATGGTTTTTAAAATGTCTTCGCGTTTAATATTTTTTTCCCGTTCAAGTCCTTCTAAAGCGAGAATTAAGTCTTTGGCTGTTCCTTCCATGGTGTGTTTCTCCTTGTGATTAAAATTCCAATACAGGGTCTAAGTTGGCTTTTTTGATATTGTCGTAGGCAAAGCGGTACTGATTTGTTCCGTCGTCTAAAACAAATGCGTTGTCATCGGCTTGGGCGATAACTCCGGTAAAAAATCCGCGGCCTTCCAACGGTACTTTGAGTACCACTTTCACACGCTGCGAAATAAATTGTTTGAAATGTGCGGGCTTTTTAAGCACGCGGTTTACGCCGGGAGAAGATACTTCTAAAATATAAGCCCCGTCTATCAAATTTTCCATTTCTAAAATGGCGTCTATTTTGTCGGTTAAAACGCCGCAATCATCTAGCGTAACGCCACCGATTTTATCTACAAAGAATTGGAGTAGTTTTTTCTTGCCTTGGTTTTGGATGACTAAATCAACCAATTCCACTTGTTCATTTTCCAATGCTTTGGCAACAGTTTGTTCAATCGTTTTTGGGTCTCTCATAAATTACTCCTTTGAGCCGTATTAACGAAAGAGCGACTTGCTGTCAAGTCGCTCTTACTATATACATTATAGTATTTGGGGAAAAACCTGTCAATCAATCTAATTAGTTTTTTGCCTTGCCGGGGGGAAAGCCCTTCGCTACAATAGAAAAGCCGTAAATCTTTTAAGGAGGAAAGCACATGAAGAAAATACATATTACAGCACTGGCCATCGTGTTCTTATTGATGGTAAGTTTGGTTTTTGCCCAATCAGGGGAAAAAACCTATGTCAGCGGCGATATTTCTGCTATGGATGTTCCCGGCGGAGTTATCGTTCAAGGCGAACAAGTAGCCGTAACGGTACCTATGCAAGGTGCGTCTGCCCGGTCTGCCAAAAAACCGGCAGCACATCGTGTACAAGTTAACCAACAAGCGGCGGGGGCTAAAGCCACGCACGTCCAAAATGCGGCCTCGCTTAAAAAAGGGGAACCGAAACTGACGGTACAAACAGGCTCCACCGAAACAGATGTTTATGATGTGCGTGTGAAAAATAAACGTGGTACTACCAATTACGGAGTAGTGGAACAAACGGTTACTAATCCGAAAGGGAAACAACAAACCGAAGGGATTGTTTATGAATCTTATTCACCCAGCAAATCCGCTCGGACGAATGATAAAAAAATGGAAGTATCATTAGCGGCGGGACAAGTTGTTTCTTATAATAAGGATACCTTTTCGGATCGTTATAGTTCTAACGGTTTAGCCGCTTCGGTAAGTATGCTTTACCATATGAATAATTATTTAGCCGTTGGGTTAGATTATATGATGTTCCATCCGGCTGAAAAATCACATAATACCGGCATAGATGAACGGCATTACCACGCGATGTATGCACATGATATTTCTCTTGCCGGGAAATTAACTTTTAATCCATGGAGTAACTTTCGCATTTATTCGCCTATGGGGGTAGGTATGATGAATGCGCGTATGAAAAGCACCGTTTTTGGGGTGGATGAAAGTAACGATAAATGGGGGGCGGCATTTTACATCGGCGCCGGTATGCAATATGACGTAACCGATTGGATGTTTGCCGGATTGGAATATCGTTATGCTTATGGGTTTATCAGTGATAAAAACCTGACTTCCACCCATAAAGACCGCGATTTGCAATTCCATACGTTGATGTTGCGTTTGGGAATGCGGTTTTAGGTATTTTGTCATAAAGATAAATAAAAATAAGGGAACGAAAAAATCGTTCCCTCTTTTTTGTCGGTTGTAAGGGGATAAGTTGCGTTCTATGGCTTTTTTTTGCTACATTTTTTAATGTAAGATAAAATTTATCTCTTACAAATAAAATGATTTTTCTTTGGACAACAAAGAATTTTTATAAAAGGAGAAATTATGAAGAAAGTAGTTGTACTTCTTTTATTAGCGTGCGTCTGCTTGCCGCTGTCTGCCGCAAGTTATCGCCGTTCGCAAGATAATAGCCCCAAAAAACATAATTTGGAAATTGCGTATGAAATTTCCGATTATGGCTATCGCGAACCCCACATGGAATATCCTATTCACATCACTGCCAAAAAGCAGGGGATCAGTTTGGTTTACACCCGTGTCAGTGTTAGTTCGGAAGAAGTAACAGAGGAAGATCCGTCCTTTGCCACGTTAGAATTGCGTTATATGGACGGTAAAGCCGATTACGACGGGTATTTTGTAGATGGTTATGGGAATGGTACACCAGCTCAGTTGTATGATGAAAAAGATTATTACATGGAAGCGGCCCTTAAAATCGGTCGGTATTATACATTATCCGATGCTATGAAATTATGGCCTTATTTAGGTATCGGTTGGCGCTCGTTACGTAACGGCGAAGACGGATGTGTCGATTTGGGAGGAGGCGTTTGTGGGGAAACTTATCAACGTACTTCTACTTATATTTATGTGCCTATCGGTTTGAAATGGGAAACGAACTTCGGCAGCGCTGTCAAATTGTCGCTTAACGGGCAGTTCGACTGGTTGTTGCGCGGAAACCAAAGCAGCCATACCACGATGTTGGTGAATTCAACTAACTTTTCTAACAAACAAGATAAAGGATACGGCGTACGTGCCAGTGCCAAATTAGAAACGAATTTCGGCAAAATGGGCGTATTTGTGGAACCGTTCTGGCGGTATTGGAAAATCCAAAACTCTGCCGAAGAATGGATCTATAATATGTCAGACCCTACGGAGCCGGTTGAATACGTAATCGAACCGTTTAACATTACGCGTGAATACGGTATCCGCGCGGGTATTACGTTCTAATCTATTTTTCTTGGTGCAAAAAAGTAACCCCTTCGCTACAATAAAGCGAAGGGGGATTTTTTATGCAACAAGTACCGTTTAATTTTAATGCAAGTAAAAATTTGGAAATTTTATCAAAAACCGCTTTTTTAACAACGCACCGCGCCGGAAAAACGAATATTATGGTAACGGCCTGGGGGGCCATAGGTGTTATGTGGAAATTGCCCGTTTTTGTAGCCATGGTGCGAAAAAGCCGGTACAGTTATAAACTTATTGAAAAAACACGTGAATTTACCGTTACCTTTCCATATACTGATTTATCTAAAGTAGCCAGCGTTTGCGGGCAATCGTCGGGGCGAGATGTGGATAAACTGGCGCTTACGGGGTTATCTACGCGTCCGGCGCATCAAATCACGACGCCTGTTTTAGACGTGCCGGGCATGCATTTGGAATGTAGTGTAATTTATGCACGGCTGATGAGTGCGGAAAAATTAAACTCCGCCATACAAGAATTGTGGTACGATAGACAAAGTAATGATTATCATGCGTTTTTTGTATCGCAAATTTTAGATAGTTATATTACCCCGTAATTTGCGTGTAGCGCGGCCCGCTTAAAATAAGTACAATAAACGTATGGACAATACCAATTTCAAAAGCGGATTTGCCGTTTTGTGCGGACTTCCCAATGCGGGAAAATCTACCTTGCTTAACCGGTTTGCGGGCGGGTTACTTTCGGCCGTTACCTACAAACCGCAAACAACACGCCAAAATATTTTGGCGATTTGTGAAGGGGAGAATTACCAAATTGTTTTTGTGGATACTCCCGGTTTTCTCAAACCCGAATATAAGTTACAACAAACCATGGTGTCATGCGTAGATCGTGCCGTAAGCGAAGAAGCCGATGTGGTACTTTTTTTGGTGGATGCTACGGTTGATTATGCCTTGAACGCACCGTTGGTAGAAAAATTAAAACAAGTAAATTGTCCTATTTTTCTCGTCTTAAATAAAATTGATATTGTCAAAGATCCTTCTCGATTAGATGCGCTTGAAAAACAAATTACAAGCGAGTTGAAAATTGTTAAAAAATTCCGTATCAGCGCGCAACAAGGCGTTAATGTGGGCAAATTGCAAATGGCGGTTGTGTCTGTCTTGCCGACGAGCCCGGCCTATTTCCCGCCCGGTCAATGGACGGACCGTTGGGAACGGTTTTACGCGGCTGAATTTATCCGCGAACAAATTTTCCTACTCTATCAAAAAGAAATCCCGTATAGTACCTACGTGGAAGTGGAAAAATTTACCGAAAATTTAGGTGACAAAAATTTTATCCGTGCGCGTATCCACGTAGAACGTGAAAGCCAAAAACCCATTGTGATCGGCAAGGGGGGAAAGATGATTGCTCAATTACGTCAACGTGCGCAAAAACGGGTGGAAGAATTTTTAGGCCGACCTTGCCGGGTAGAGTTACAAGTTGTGGTGTCGCCGGGATGGCGAAACAACAGCGAACTTTTAGAGAAATTCGGCTACATTGTGCGTGACGACGAAACCATGCAATAATAATTTGTGGAAGCGCTAATGTAACTGCCGCACGATTTCATCCAGTGCGGCAGTTAGTTTTTTATATTGACTAACACCATCGGTATCTACAAACGGAAAGCAGGAAACTCGCAGTGAATTTTTCGGCGCGTACGGGTGGCGCTTAAGACCGTCTTTTAAGTTTTCAAGCCCTGTGTTTATAAGGGCGCGGTTAATGTCGTCGGCGTTGATTTTGTCATCCGTAATTTGCAAAGTAAGCGTGGTGTAAGAACGGTATTTTTCGTCTGAAACGAGCGGCGTGCAAAAATCAGTAGTGGCGGCCCAATCGGTTATCCATTTGGCGTGTGCGCGACATAACGCATCCATTGCCGCGAGCCCACCGTTTTGGTTCATCCACGCGGCGGCTTGTCCGGCGCACCAAATAGCGGTAGTGTTTGGCGTATTGACTGTTTGAAAATTTTTGGCTTGTTCTACGGCGCGTGTTAAATCTAAAAAGTACGGTACAACGCGCGGTAATTTTTGCAGACGTGCTTGGGCGGCGGGACTTAAAATCAGTACGCTTGTTCCACCCATTGTTCCAAAGCATTTTTGCAAGGAAAATAATAAAATATCAAATTCATTTTTCGGCAGTAACCGTCCGCCCGCACACGAAGTGGCATCCCACGCTACGAGCGTATTTTTGCCGCGTTTTTGCCACACGCGTGATAAATATTCGTTGGGTAATTGCACCCCGGTGGACGTTTCGTTGGGGGTTAAAACGATTAAACCGGCGTTATAATCAGGTTCTTCTGTTGGAATCAACTCACCGGGTTTTGTAAAACGCACGGTGTTTTTTACGTTGGGCAAACGTTCGGCCATTGTGCCGGCCCACCGACGGGAAAATTCCCCAAACGCCAGTCCGCTTAATGTGTCCGTAGTCAAATTCCACAGCACCGCATCCATAGCCGCATTGCCGCCACCCGGGAAAAAACAAAGCGAATAATCGGGGGGGATTTTCAGCAAGCGACGCAGTTCCCGGTCGGCATATTCATAAATATCGCGCACAACGTCCGGCGCGCGGTGGTTGCGTTCAAAGTGAGTGGCGCACAGCGGTGTTTGGCGTAACGTATGAAGTGCTTGCCCCGGGCCGCACGCAAAGGTGCTGGTGGGTAATGCTTTTTTTTCTAACATAATAGTATTGTATAAAACAATGTGCTTTTTTGTTTGTTTCGTTGGCAAAAATAAATATCTTGACATTGTTTTTTTTTTGTTAAACTTTGTAAAGAAGAAAAAAAATTAGAAAAGGAGTATTTCTATGAAAAAACAAATATTCGGTTTACGCGGTTTTACGCTGATTGAATTACTAGTAGTGGTTTTGATTATCGGTATTTTAGCCGCGGTAGCGTTACCACAATATCAAAAAGCGGTTCTTAAAGCGCGTTATACGCAACTGATGGCGTTTGGAAACGCGATTGAAAAAGCCGCTATTGCCTACCATATGGCAAACGGTAAATATCCGGCCCGGTTTGATGAGTTGGATATTGATTTGCCTTTAACGGGAACGGAAGGAACAATGGAAAATGGTAAAGGTTCGCATAAAACATATAAAGAGTTTACCTGTGAAATTTCTTCCGGTATGTCGGATAGAACAGATGCAATGCATTGTTATTTGATAACTTCCGGTCAACTGCTATCCTATTACTCCAATTATAGATCTGCCCCGCAATGTATGGCTACTCGTACTTGGAGTGTCGGCAATCAAATTTGTCAAAACATGACGCATAGTTCAACCCCTGTCGGTCAATACGGAGATGGAAATTCGGGCAACTATTTTCAAAACCGCTATCAATTTCAATAGTTGTATTTTTTCGCACTCGCTAATTTGCTAAAATATAGTGACGGATTTATTTTCAATTAGGAGAAATTCATGAGCTGCGAAAAATGTACCACAGAAGTACAGAATATGTGCTGCGTTTGCAAAGGCGCTAAGCACGATCCGGCCCCGATTCCCGAAGAAGGAAAATGGGTCAAATCTAAACAAATTTCCGACGTGAGCGGTTTTACCCACGGTATCGGTTGGTGCGCCCCGCAACAAGGTGCGTGCAAACTTTCGTTAAACGTCAAAAATGGTGTGATTAAAGAAGCCTTGGTAGAAACGTTAGGCTGCTCGGGTATGACGCACTCTGCTGCTATGGCGGCGGAAATCTTGCCCGGTAAAACGATTTTGGAAGCATTAAACTCCGACCTCGTTTGTGACGCTATCAACACCGCTATGCGCGAACTTTTCTTACAAATCGTTTATGGCCGCACCCAAAGTGCTTTTTCCGACGACGGACTTGCTATCGGGGCGGGCTTGGAAGATTTAGGTAAAGGCCACCGCAGCCAAATCGGCACCATGTACGGCACCGAAGCCAAAGGGCCGCGTTACTTGGAAATGGCCGAAGGTTATGTACTTAAAATCGGTTTAGATAAAAACGATGAAATCATTGGTTACCAATTTGTCAACTTGGGCAAAATGATGGACGCGATTAAAAAAGGCGAAGACCCCAAAACGGCGTATGAGAAAAACATCAGCAAGTACGGCCGCTTTGATGAAGCCGTCAAAGTTATTGACCCCCGCAAAGAGTAAGCCCGAGGAGAAAACACTATGATTACGTTTGAAGGATACGAAAGAAGAATTGATAAAATCAATGCCGTACTCAAAGAAAACGGCATTAAATCGTTAGAAGAAGCCAAAGAAATCTGCACCAAAAAAGGCGTAGATGTAGAAGCCATTGTAAAAGGCATTCAACCGATCGCTTTTGAAAACGCCGTGTGGGCGTACACCGTCGGTGCGGCGATTGCTTTTAAGAAAGGCGTAAAAACGGCCGCCGAAGCCGCCGAACAAATCGGTGTAGGACTTCAAAGTTTCTGCATCCCCGGTTCTGTGGCCGATCAACGTGCCGTAGGTTTGGGACATGGTAATTTGGGTGCGATGTTGCTTCGCGAAGAAACCAAATGCTTCTGCTTTTTAGCCGGACACGAAAGTTTCGCCGCGGCGGAAGGGGCTATCGGTATTGCCCGCACCGCTAACAAAGTTCGCAAAGAACCCTTGCGCGTTATCTTAAACGGTTTGGGTAAAGATGCGGCGTATATTATTTCCCGCATTAACGGTTTTACTTCCGTGGAAACCGAATATAACTATAAAACCGGCGAACTCAAAATCGTCAGCGAAAAAGCGTTTTCCGACGGCGACCGCGCCAAAGTAAAATGCTACGGGGCCGATGATGTCAACGAAGGCGTAGCCATTATGCGTCATGAAGGTGTGGACGTATCCATTACCGGAAACTCCACCAACCCGACCCGCTTTCAACACCCCGTTGCCGGTACCTACAAAAAATGGGCGACCGAAAACGGTAAAAAATATTTCTCCGTGGCGTCCGGCGGCGGTACAGGCCGCACTTTACACCCGGATAATATGGCCGCCGGCCCTGCCTCTTACGGTATGACCGACACCATGGGCCGCATGCATAGCGACGCGCAATTTGCGGGTTCGTCTTCTGTGCCGGCTCACGTGGAAATGATGGGCTTAATCGGTATGGGTAACAACCCGATGGTAGGTGCGACGGTGGCGCTTGCCGTAGCCATTGCCCAAGCCAAATAAATCAAAATATAATTGTTAACTTGCGTTAACGAACACAACCCAAAACCAATCGTTTTGGGTTGTGTTGCTTTTCTGCGATACAATTTTTCCACATTTGGGCAAATTTGCGGTCTCGCGGCCTTGACGTGGCTGGGTTGGCTTTCCCTACACAAAAAACACCCCGCCATTTCGGCGGGGTGTTAGTAGGTAATCTAATCAATCAGTTAAATAACATTTTTATAAGGGCCACTATCCCTGTCGCACACGCTCCGCACAATAATGCCGCGATAATTTCCACCGTTCGCGGAAACGCGGGAATTTGTTCGTGTGAAAGCGTATTGATGCGGCGTTGAAATACCGCTGGTGCGGCGCACCATAAGGCATATCCGGTTAATCGCCAGGATACTTCTACCGGGCAGAACGTCAGTGCAAGCCCGCCTAACCACAACAAGCCCCATAAACCGGCGGGCCATGAGGTCGGTTTGTGCATATATTCACAGGTGCGGTTGATAAGTCCGGCTAGTGCAAAAAAACTCCACACGCCGCCTAATGTGCGCGTAAATGCGCTGCCTTTTAACGGGGTGTTGTCCAAACGTTTGAAACCGCGTAACACTTGTTGCCATTGTTTGAATAACCAATAAAATGTGAATAAGCCGCCGCTGATAAACGTGAGTATAAATTGGGTGCGCGGGTGCATAAAATAAAACCGGGTAGAAAGCCCTGCCGTTTTAAGTTTGTTTTTGCGTTCGTCGCGTTTTTGGGGGGAAGAATAATCCCATTTCCCTATGGTTAGTTTATAGCCTATGTATAACGCGGCCAATATGCCTACTATTTCCAGTAAACGTTCCATAGAGTTATTATAAAAAATTTCGTTAGAAAACAAAATACAAAAATCTTGAGCATAATATCTTCAAAAATACTAAAATATAAATAATCACAATACTTGCAAGCCTAGTTGGCTTTTTGCAAACCCGCAATTGCGGGGTTTTTTGTGGAAATTTAGTAAGGAAAATATACATTATTTATGACGAACACCCGCCAAGACGTACGCAACGTAGCCATTATCGCTCACGTTGACCACGGTAAGACTACCGTAGTAGATTCTCTACTCAAATTTGCCGGAGAATTTAAAGTAAAAGAAGACGAAGCACAAGATACCGTTTTAGACTCTAACCCGTTAGAGCGCGAACGCGGTATTACAATTTTAGCCAAATGTACGTCTATTGGTTACAAAGGCCACACGATTAACATTGTTGATACGCCCGGTCACGCCGATTTCGGTAGCGAAGTGGAACGCGTACTTCGTATGGTGGACGGTGCTATTTTGATGGTGGATGCCGTGGAAGGCCCCATGCCGCAAACGCGGTTTGTATTACGTAAAGCACTGGCCTTGGGCTTAAAACCGATTGTGGTGATTAACAAAATGGACCGCGACCACGTGCGCCCCAGCGAAGTTGTGGACGAAGTTTTTAATCTGTTTATGGAATTGGGGGCGACGGACGAACAATTAGATTTTCCGATTATTTACGCCTCGGGCCGTGCCGGTTGGGCCAGCCTGAAAATGGAAGAAAAAGGCAAAGATATTGCGCCGATTTTGGACACGATTTTATCACACGTGCCCGCTCCCGAAGCGCGCCCCGATGCTCCCTTGCAAATGCAAATAACGATGTTGGACTATAACAACTTTTTGGGCCATGTGGGTATCGGACGTATTTTAGCCGGAAAAATTACCAAAGGCCAAACGGTCGCGCTTATCCATAACGACGGTTCCGTTACGCAAGCCAAGGCCGCTAAAATTGAACGCTTTTTGGGACTCGGAAAAGTGGAAGTGGAAAGTGCCTCGGCGGGGGATATTGTTTCTATCGCCGGATTGGAAGGCGTGGACGTGGGGGATACGTTGTGCCGCCCGGATGCCTTGAACGCGTTGCCGCCGCTTACCATTGATGAGCCGACGATGTCTATGGACTTTATGGTTAACGACAGCCCGTTCTCCGGCAAAGAAGGGAAATTTGTAACCAGCCGCCACTTGAAAAACCGCTTGGAAAAAGAAGCGCAAACTAACGTCGGCTTAAAAGTAGAACAGTTAGAAGGCGAAGGAAAATTCAAAGTGTACGGACGCGGCGAACTTCACCTGACTATTTTAATTGAAAATATGCGCCGCGAAGGTTTTGAACTCGCCGTATCTTCGCCCGAAGTAATTTACAAAGAAGAAAACGGACAAGTTTTAGAGCCGATGGAGTATTTGGTGTTGGATATCCGTTCCGAATTTCAAGGGGCCGTGTTCACCATTTTAGGTACCCGCGCGGCAAAATTGGAAAATATGGTGTCTGAAGGGGAAGAACGCTTGCGCTTGGAATATTTAATTCCGTCACGGGCACTCTTGGGTTTCAAAAACGAATTTTTAACCAGCACCCGCGGTACGGGCATTATGCACCACAGTTTTAAGGGCTATTTCCCCAAAGTGAACTTGCCCGATTTACGCCGCAACGGCGTGCTGATTGCCAAAGAGGACGGCGAAACGACGCCGTATGCACTCTTCGCGTTGGAAGACAACGGCGAACTGTTCTTAGGTCCCGGTGTGAAAGTGTATGCGGGGGAAATTGTGGGGCAAAATTCGCGCTCTAACGATTTAGTAGTCAACCCGTGCAAAGCCAAACACTTAAGCAATATGCGCAGTAAAGCCAGCGATGAATCTTATGTGTTGACGCCGCCGCGCACGATGAGTTTGGAACAAGCGGTAGAATATATCGCGCCGGACGAACTGGCCGAAATCACGCCCACTTCTATTCGCTTGCGTAAGAAAATCTTGTCGCACTTGCTCCGTAAACGCACCGAACGCGCCAACGAAGAAGCCGAAGAATAAATTAGGAAAATAATCTACATAAAAACGGCGGACGAAAAAGTTGTCTGCCGTTTTTTTTTTTGTCAAGGCATGTTGAAATAAATACGAGATATTGATTCTTTTTTGCTATAATTTGCCTAAGAAAAGTTCAGTATTAAAGGATAGTGTTTTTATGAAAAATAAAATGTTAGGTGGTTTTACGCTTATAGAATTATTAGTAGTCGTGCTTATCATTGGTATATTGGCGGCGGTGGCACTTCCTAAATATGAGCAAGCCGTTCTTAAAAGCCGTTTTGCGGCGATGTTGCCCTTTGTGCGTGCGGTTAAAGACGCGCAAGAACGGTATTATGTAGCCAATAATGTATATGCAGCCAATGCGGAAGATTTAGACGTGGAAACTACTTGTCCGCCCGGATGGACGTGTGATATGACGCAAACAAAAATAGAAGTATATCCCAGTTCCTTGACCAGTGGTTGGATTTCTTTTATTGCGCGTTATGATTTTTCTACACCGGAAGAATTCGCCGGAAAAATTTATTGCTGGGCAAGTTACAGCGGGCCTGCTAAATACCGCAATGTGTGCAAAAGTTACGGGCCCTTGTTATCGGATAGCCCTTCGGGCAACCCGGCCGGTATTTCTTATCTGATCCAATAAGCCTTCTTGCCGTCTATGGTTTCGGGGGTATCTTGCTGACTTTGCGATTCGCAAAAATCTTCGCCCGCGCCGTTTAAGCCCATACACATCATTCGTGTAAAATTTTTGGCGGTCAGTAATTTATAATGAACGGAAGAATTTTCTAAACGGGTAAATTCCGCTTCCCAACACAGTTCGTTGGGGTCTGCTTTTTCGCGGCAAACGACTTTTCCCGTAAAGTGGTTGAGGCCTGCCTTGTTTAACCGATCGGTAGATTTTTGGGCTTGATCGGCGGACATATTGTATCCGGTGGCCCAATTTTTCTGCCGGCCCCACAGCATCACTACTTCCGTCATGCGGCTACTTTCCACCGCGTTACGATAATAGGGCAACGCTACCGCCACCAATACAATAATAATCAGTACGGTTACAAGTGTTTCTATGAGTGTAAAACCATGTCTCATTCGTGAATTTCCTTCATCAGTTGGGTAAGCAAATGGTGCAATTCTTCTTGCGGAATTTGCAACCCGAGTGACCAGGCTATTTCGTGCAATAAGGTTTCTATGGTGCGGGGCAAATCACGTTGTAACTCGTCGGGCGAGAAAGTTCGGTCCATCCGCAAATAATCTTCCAGTACCGTGGCGCGGTGCGTTTTGAATAAGGCCCGCCGTGCGCGTGTGTTGGTCATTTTTAACCGAAAATAGAGCGAGCCGCCTACGTTTAGTTGGGTTAAAAACTTGCGCGCCGTAGTAAAAAACAGCACCATATTTTTGGCTAAATTTTCAATGCGAATCGTACTCGCCGCATGGCCGTTCACCATTTCTTCCGACGATACAATTTGTTTGTTCATCAGTAAGCCGTAAGCATTAAACTCGGTCATTTTATAAATACCGCGTTGATTGGAAATAACGGCTGCGCCGTCTTGCACCGGTTGCAATGGTAATTCCGGGTTTGCCATTACACCGTACGGCGCATGGGTGGCACAACGCTCAATCAGCGTGGGTAATTTTTTGTAACTGATTAACGGCTCGTCGGGATAATAGGGGGAAAGAGACAAGGTACACACTACTTCTCCGGCGGCGGAAACAGTCATTGTTTTAAGGTAATTTTCAAAATGGCTTTCGGCTTTGTCATATAAAATGTGGCGCAAGCGTTCCGATTTTTTACGATGGTCTAACAGCCAAGGTAACTTCTCCGGATGGACAATCGTTTCGGGGCGGCTGCTTTGCCCGGTGCGGATATAGGCACGTTTTAATTTGCCGACTAAATGCGGGGTTAAGTTACTTTGCGGTATTTGAATCAGCACAAACATACGATCGCCTGTTTTGTTGACACAAATGTTGATGTCCACAAATACGACGGGATCAATATAAACTTTGATGATATCTTCAATCGTGTTACGCAATTTTTCGTGATAGGCAATCCCGTTAAAGGGGGGGTGGGGCATGTCATTTTTATCGTCTTGCACGCCTACAATAATTAACCCGCCCAAAGCATTAGCAAACGAGGCAATGACTTTGGCAAACTTTTCATGATTTTTAGGCAATATATATTTATAATCTAATTGTTTTCCTTCGGGTACTTTTTTCTTGCAAAATGCGACGACGTCATCAAATGTTACTTCTTGGAACGGTTTATCAAAAAACATAAAATATTCTCCCGGTTTTGGCGTAAGCCTACTAATTTTATTATAATAAAATTGTAGAAAGGTGCAAGTATGAATAACCCTATGCAAGCATTGGCTGGTGCTATAACGGAAAAATTTATTTTAGCCGCTCCGCAAAAGGCCGCCGCCGCGTTGGAAACATTGGCGACGCACGAGGTGCTTTTGCTCATTTCTCCGTTAAAAGCACAAGTAATTATCAGCGTGCTAAATGTGATGCAACCGCCCAAAGCCGCGGCGGTATTGCGTCGTTTGCCGATGCGCCAAGCGTCGTATATTTTGGCGCGGATGAATGTGCCGCAAGCCGCTAAACTAATGCAAGAGTTTTCCGTTCCGTACCGCGAACGTATCAGTGCAGTATTGGAGCCGTCCTTTTTACAAGTGCTCAATGGGGCTGTGTCATACGGCGAAGACGCGGTGGGCAGTTTGATGCAAACCGATTTTGTGGCGGTGCGTACGGAAATTAAACTTGCACAAGTCATTGAACGGCTCAAAAATTTACCGCGTAAAAAAATACCCGCTCTTTGTTTGGTAACAGATAAAGACGGCACGCTAAAAGGTGTGCTTCGCCCGGCGGAATTGGCATTTTACGCGCCGAGTTCTGTGGCCGGTTCGGTGATGAGCACAAGTCCGTCCTTGCATCCGGCTGATACGCTTTCCCATGCGCGTGAAGTATTTAACGAAACCGGCGTGGATGCGCTAGCGGTGGTAGATGAAAAAAATGTGGCGGTGGGTATTTTATTACGTTGGCAGTTGCCCACCGAAGACAAGAAAACTTTTTGGCAGAAATTAACGCACTAAAATAAACAGGAGCAAATAGATGAAAAATAAAATAGTAGATCATTCGGGCGGTTTTACACTTATAGAATTATTAGTGGTCGTTTTGATTATCGGTATTTTGGCGGCAGTTGCTATGCCGCAATATCAAAAGGCAGTAGAAAAATCGCGCGGGACACAAGCCTTGGCCTTAATGGGTTCTTTTGCCCAAGCGCTGTCTGCGTATTATATGGCCAACGGCAGTTATCCCACGAGTTTTGAAGAATTAGATTTGGATGTCCCTGCCGGTTGGACGGGAAATGAAAAATGGAGTTCGTTAACGAATATAATTGACAATAAATCTAACGGTGAATGGTCGTTACAAATGTATAAGACCGAAGCGACGGGGGCCTTATTGTTGCAAATTGGACGTTTGACGGGAAAATATCAAGGCGCCGGGTTTGTTCGCGCTATTGCTAATGATGGGCAATTACTGGATCAAAGTATCACTTGTGCAGAACGGAAAACGAGCGGCGTTATATTTACCGAACCGGACGGGAGTTATTGTCATGGCATTTGGAAAGCGACTTTTGATGGGGATAATTCCAATACCTATCGCGCTTACAGAATGCCTTAATCATTCTTGTTTTAACCATGTAAAAAGCGGAACAGATTTTTTCTGTTCCGCTTTTCGTTTTCAATAAATTTTGTTGCGGGATACTACGAAGGCTCTCTTGTAAAACATAACATCAAATGCCGTACAGAGGTTCTATGCTTCACGCCCGTGCGGCAAGCACTTATTTGGCTTTTTTAAGCGTTAAAATACCTTCTTCAAAAAACCATTCTTCCATCAGTTCGCCCGTCTCGCTGTATTTTTTAGTTACACCGTTGGGCTTGCCGTCTTTGTGGGGGGAAATCAATGCAATAGTTCCGTTGGGGTGGTAGATGATTTTATCGCCCACGAGTTTGTCATTTTTGTATGTACACTCCGAGCGCAAATCGCCTTCTTGTGTATAAACTTTGCAAACTCCGTTTAGAAAACCTTTGTGAAATTCTGACATTTCTAATACTTTTCCGTCGGGATAGTATTTTACTTGTTTTCCATCTTGAACGTCGTCTACATAGGAAAATTCTTTATACAGCCGACCCGTCGGGTGGAAAACGCGGGCTTTACCTTGCAACAATCCTTTCTCGTAGAATTTTTCAATGTTGACTTTACCGTTTTCAAAATAAATTTTGCACATGCCGTTGCGTTGTCCGTCTTTTACTTCACATTCAAAGTACGGTTTACCATTATCAAACAATTCGCGTACGATACCGTCGGGTAATACGCCGGTGTGCGATTGAATATCCAAATGTTGATTGAGTGTTTCTTTGTATACTTCTTTGCCATCCACATAGTAAGTGCGGATAAAGCCAATATTTTTTTGGCCTTGCAAACTGGTTGTTTTCCGAATGATTTCCACCATATCATTTCTCCTTGACTAAATCTTTAGCAGCAGTAAATCCGCTTGCCCAAGCAAAATGCAAATTAAATCCGCCGCTTTGTCCGTCTATATCTAACAATTCGCCCGTAATATACAGGCCCGGGCAACACTGCGACTCAAATGTATTATAGTTTATTTCGCGCGTATTTACACCACCGGTTGCGGCCATGGCTTCACTCCAAGGCCGTAAGGCTGTAACGGTTGCCGGCCATTTCCCGACGGTGTCAAAGGCGCTTTTAACTGCACTGGGGAACTGTTCTTTCATCGGTTTATTTTTGCGAAGCCCCTTAAAATCAATCAGTAAATTGGCGATAGATTCGTGCAACACTCCGGCGAAAAAATCTTTTGGGCGCCGATGCGGAAATTGTTGCAAACGCTCGTTAAAAAAATTTTCTGCGTTGGAAATTTCCGGTAAGAAATTAAGTTGAATGGATACATTCCCGTTGGATAACGCGCGCGAAATTGCACCGCTTGCATTTAGTGCCGCGGGCCCGTTTATGCCGTAGTTCGTGAAAATAATTTCGCCGCAGGTATGTATGGCGGGAGTCGTGTCAGCCGTTAATTTTACTTGTGCGCGAATACCGGATAAACGCGAGAAATTTTCTTTAAGTACAAGACCACTTAACGTCGGGCGCGGTGTAATAACGGTATGCCCGAGCGCGCGCGCCAATTCGTAGCCGCTTGAATTGGCACCTAATTGCGGATAGGCACACGAACCGCACGCCAAAACAACGTGCCGTGCCTGAAACTTTTGGTCGGTTTGGGTAGTAATATTAAAAGTTTTGCCATGTTTGATTTTCGTCACAAATTGTCCGGGCAAAATTTCGGCTCCGCTTTCCAAAACGGCTAACTTTAACGGCTCTAATACGGCACTGGATTTACCCGTTTGCGGGAAAATGCGTCCGTTTTCTTCTTCGGTAAGTAACACGCCTAACTGCTCAAAATAGGTGCGGCAATCGGTGTAGGAAAATTGCGCCAGGGCGGAGGAAATCAGTTTTTCATCTCCGTAATAATGCGCCGGCGAAACACGCACGTTTGTTAAATTGCAACGTCCGTTTCCCGTGACTGAAATTTTACGTCCCGGGGTTTGTTCTTTTTCAAGTACCAGTGTTTTAAGCCCGCCGCGCGCACACTCGCGCGCACAGATAAGCCCGCTTGCTCCGGCCCCTGCAATAATTACGTCATAAATTGTGTTATTCATTATGTATAGTGTAGCAAAAATGAGCGAGTTTTTAATGAGAAAACTTCTTGACAATTACCGCCCTAAACCTATACTATTAAGATAAGGGGGAATTTATGAAAAAAATACTTTTACTTACTTTATTAACTGCCACTACGGCCGCGTTTGCGTATCAGACGGGGAGTGTATCTCGCCCGAATTTTACGTCGGCCACAAAAGCGGCAGATACCGATCAAGATAAAACTTCGGCTGCCCCCGGGCAGCAAGGCGTTCAAACGCGCAGTTTTACAAGTTACGGTTCTCGGCAAGGAGCGTGGCGGAAGGGAGTTCAAACCCAAACCGTTCAAACGCAAACGGCTTCGCAAGCCGCTGCTGTAACGAGTAAAGATCCCGGTGATACAGCCGGACCAAAAGCATTAACCGCTTTAAAGACCGCTGTTCCGCAAGGGGCAAAGGCTGGGGATAAGGCAACGCCCAATGCACCGGCGGCTAAGAAGGAAGATAAAGGCCAACAACCGGCTGCTCAACCCGGTATGCCTGATATGTCCGCGCTTGCCAATATGATGGGCGGAGCGGGCGGCGGCAGTATGCCTGATATGTCCGCACTGACAAATATGATGGGGGCTGCCGGCGGAGCGCAACCGGGCGGCGCAGGCGGAGGAATGCCTGATATGTCTGCTTTGATGAATATGATGGGTGGCGCAGGCGGTGCAAAACCCGGGGCTAAAAAGTGAGGATTTTGTTATGAAAAAAATAATAAGTATTTTTATAGGTATATTACTAACTCCGGCATATATGCTGGGCGCTCCCGTTACGCACCCAACAACTAATGTAACGACGACTCGTCCGCAAACTAAAGTGACGGTTTCTCATCCCAAAACAACACCGTCTGTTAATACGCATTTGCCGACGTTCTCTACCGTGACTCGTCCGACGACAACAGTAACGGTTGCTCATCCGGTTACTCCCGGTTCTACAGCGGCATTAATGCAAGGCGCATCTGCTACTGCAAATACTGCTGCTCCGGCGAAAACTAAACAAGCCACTGCGGATAATGCCGGCGGAAAACCGTCTATGATGAGCACCTATCAGCCCATTCAAGCCAAAGACTTAAAGGCGCCTAAATTGGGCGCTACCGACGGCCTTGGCAACAAAGATCCAAATCGCGCGGAAAAAGACGCTTTGGCCGCAGCAGCAAAGCCTAAAGGCGAAGAAGCTTCGGTTGAATCTGTTCTTAGTGGGGGAACCGGTAATTTGAAATCTACAATTTCCAATGCACTTGGTAAAGAATTGAAATAAGGATTAAATATGATGTCAGAATATAGAAAAGGTTTTACACTTATAGAATTGCTCGTGGTTGTTTTAATTATTGGAATTTTGGCAAGTGTGGCCTTGCCGCAATATGAAAAGGCAGTAATGAAAAGCCGTTATGCTACGTTAATGGCATTGACCAATGCGATAGGAGACGCTGAAGAAACTTATTATATGGCGAACGGTGAATATACAGAAGATTTTGAAGCCTTAGCCATAGAACCTACCGGTTGTACTTTGTCTAACGATAAAAAAACATGTACTTATCCGTGGGGACAATGCTTTTTAAATCTGCTATATGGTCGTGCCGTATGTGCCAATACCCAAAATCTTAACAATGGATATGCCTATTATTTCGTGCATGGGGCCTATCCTACGTGGGGGAAAACTTGCTGGGCTTTAAGCAATGAATCGTCGAATAAATATGGTAAACTCTGCCAACAAATGGGGGGAACAATGCTAGGTGATTATGGATCAACTTCTTGTCCGCCATATGGATCCTGTGCTATATATAAATTTTAATTTTCACTCGATAAAATGGGGGGAAGAACAAAAACAGAAGTTCTTCCCCTTTTTTTTACCTGCTTTCTCCCCCCAATAAATGCCGCATAAACTACAGAAAAACTCCCTAAAATCTGCTGAAAATCTTCGTGTGGAAAGCCTTTTGAATGGTTGTGCCCTTTTTCTAATATAAGAAATTTATCATGCCGTAAATGCCATTTTTGGGCCATATAATGAATCGGTTTGTGTGGTATCCGGTTAATTCGTATGGGTTTGTGATAGATACGTTATACAACACCTGGCCCGATTCTGTTTAGTTGTTATCTTCTCTGTGGTATGGTCGTTGCACTTCCTCAACTTTCTTATCCATTAGGGCTTTCTGGCGGCTGGTTTATTGCTTGGTTTCTATGTGCAAAAGAATAAAATGTTGAAAACAAGGAAAATACTTAAATTTTAAGCACTTTTAAAATAAGCCATTTTATTTTGCCCCATATCCTAGGTACCCCCAAATCGTTCTGGGGCGTTTTAGCGCATTTGTATAAAAATGCAAAATTAGATTGAATTTTGCATTTTTAGAAACCAGTATGGGGGAAAGTTAAAAATCAAAAATATCCCCTTTTTTAAATATATAAATTCAAAATAAAACGCTTTTTTAGAGCGTTCAAATTGGCGCATTGCTTGCTAGAAAACAAAATCTATAAACTGTATAAGTTTATATAAAAAAATACTTATATATTAAGTATAACTATATAAAAACGTATTTTAATTATATATTTGTTTTATAAGCATTTTTTTCTATTTTAATTAACATAATAAAAATTATCGTTAGTAAAATAAACCTGACAAATACTCCCCCTTTTCCCTTTTTAACATACCGGCAATCAGCCAAAATGTTTGGGCTTTAAAAATACAATTTAGATTTATAAGAATTTGGGGGAAAAGTGTAAAAATCTAATTCTGCAAATTAGATTTTTAATAAAATAGACGAATCCCCCTTTCTTTGAAATAGGGGAATAAAAAGAATATAAAAGGAGACCATGGGCAGGTTTATTAAAAGGGGATAAACGTTATACAAAAGGCTTAAAGGGGCTTGGTAAAAAGGCTTTTTCCCCCAACTTTCTAAAAAATAGAATTTTTCTGTATATTCCAAAGATTTATAGTAACATTTGGGCTTTCTTTTCCGCCGTGACGAACGCATGGGCCAATCCCGTCGGAGTCAATATATATAGACGGCTGCGTTTTACCCCTTGGCAGAGTAGGAAATTCAGTTTGAGGGCCGGGGCCAGTAATCTGTCTAGCCGTCCGACGGAAAATCCCGATTTTTCCAAGGCGCGTGCAAGCCACAGCGCGCTGCAACCGGGTTTTCTTAATAATTCTTTTCCCCCCGCTAACAGGATCAGGGCTGCTTCGTCGGGCGGTAAGTGAAATTTTCGCCGTAAATACAGGGTATCCCCCTCCTGTGTAAGTAGTTGCTCCCATAGTTGTGCGCCGGGGAAAGAAGTGTTTTCCGACGGAGTTGGCTTTTTGATGTCTGTAAAGACGGATGCGGTCGGGGTTAATGTCCCGGAAACAGATGTATCTTCGCGCATGGATAATCGCTCCGGGCGTTCATTAATAGCGTGAAATTGGCGCGAAATAGCCGGTAAGGTGGATACCTGGGCAAGCGGTTTCTTTTTTATCAAAGAAAGGAAATAATCGCGTTGCTTTTCCACAAAATCCAGTGAGCCTTCTGCCTCAAATTCTTCGCCATTGGCAAATTTGAATCTGATTTTGT
Organism: Candidatus Avelusimicrobium luingense; assembly: GCA_900315845.1. Lineage (GTDB taxonomy): Bacteria > Elusimicrobiota > Elusimicrobia > Elusimicrobiales > Elusimicrobiaceae > Avelusimicrobium > Avelusimicrobium luingense. The sequence continues at coordinate 45,134 of OOHK01000001.1, read as the reverse complement.
GGACGTCTTTTTTATCATCAATCATACCAAACTCCGTTTGTTTATTTTTTGTTTTCCACAAGGGTTATCCACCGTGATAGTACATATAATAAATTTTTTCGTGTCTTATGTCAATATATGGCAATATATGCAATTATATGTCAAAATGTGTTTATAAATCTATTTCTACGACGAGAAATAGGATGATTTTGAAGTCAAAATTTTAGTAGCCTTGTGAGAAAAAGAGAAATGCTGTTGACAAAAAACAGCGCATATAAGAGCAAGACTTAGATTTTTATGCTAAAAGATTGGATAAAAATCCGGGTTGTTTTGGGGTGCTGAAAAACAGCGTTTTTGGGCCAAAAAATCTTCAAAAAGCCCGAACTGCAAAATTAGGGGCGATTTTGCAGTTCGGGAAAAGGCGGAAAAAGTAGTAAAATAAACTTATGAACACTTTTTCCCCCACCTTGCTAAAGTGGTACAAAGCCAATAAACGCAGTTTGCCGTTTCGGGATACGCATAACGCGTATTTGATTTGGTTGTCCGAAATTATTTTTCAGCAAACGCGTATTTCCCAAGGACTTGCTTATTATGAAAAATTTGCCGAGCAGTTTCCTACCCCCACTTCCCTTGCCGCGGCGGATGAAGATGAGGTCTTGAAACTTTGGCAAGGGTTGGGCTATTATTCCCGTGCGCGCAACTTGCACGCAGCCGCCAAAAGTATGAACGGCAAATTCCCTACTACCTATGAAGGAGTCCGCGCTCTTAAAGGTGTGGGCGACTATACCGCCGCGGCGATTTGTTCTATGGCGTACAATATGCCGTATGCGGTGGTGGACGGAAATGTGTATCGGGTTCTTTCGCGCGTATTCGGTATTAAAACACCTATAGACAGTACAGACGGAAAAAAAGAATTTGCCGCTTTGGCGCAAAAATTACTGGATAAAGAACACCCCGGCGATTTTAATCAAGCGATAATGGATTTCGGCGCGCTAATCTGTACGCCGCAAAATCCCCAATGTTTGGGATGTCCGTTTGCAAAAAAATGTATTGCTCGACGAAACAAGCAGATAGATAAATTGCCCGTCAAAGAGCAAAAGACAAAAGTGAGCGAGCGGTTTTTTCATTATATATATGTGGAGCAAGGCGGTTATACATGGCTACACAAGCGTGAGGCGGGCGACATTTGGCAAAATTTGTATGAGTTGCCGCTCGTGGAAACAAAAAAAAGCGGGTTGCTCACTACAAAGCCCGTATGGTGTGGGCGTGCTACATTGTTCCCCGTCGGCAAACCGGTTAAACACGTTTTGTCACACCGTATTATTTGGGCGCAATTATATAAAGCAGTTCTCCCCCCCGACACCAAAGTCCCGCCGGAGTTTTTACGTATCAAAAAATCTTCGTTAGAAAAATATGCCGTTTCGCGCTTAGTGCAAAAATTGTTGGAGAGAATTTAATCTTTCACGCCGGCGTCTTTAGCGATTTTTTTAAGCATGTCGGCGGATGCTTTTAACGCTAACGCTTCGTTGCCGTCCAGCGAAATCGGCATTTGTAACTCTACTCCGTTTTTACCGACGATGGCCGGCATACTGAGCGTAATATCTTCTATTCCATACGCCCCATGCATTAAGTTAGATACGGGCAGTACCGATTTCTCGTCACGCACAATGGCTTCGCAAATGCGTTTAACGGCCATGGCAATTCCATAGTAAGTGGCTTTTTTTCGTGTAATAATTTCGTACGCGCTTTGTTTGACTTCGCCGGTAATTTCTCGCATATGTTCTTCGTGGTTACGTATGCCGCGCATACTGCAAAACTTGTGTATTGGCACGCCGGCTACGTTGGCGGTACTCCAAACGGCAATTTCACTATCGCCATGTTCGCCGACGATAAACGCGTGCACGCTACGGCTGTCTACGCCCAAGCGGTTCCCTAAAATTTCGCGTAGACGCGCGGTGTCTAACACGGTGCCGGAGCCGATCACGTGGCTTTCGGGCAGTCCGCTTAGTTTAAGCGCGGTATAGGTAAGGATGTCCACCGGGTTGGCGACGATAAGCAAAATGCCTTTATAATTGCGCTTTTTGATTTCCGGGATAATTTGTTTGAAAATTCCCACATTTTTTTGCACCAAATCTAACCGTGTTTCGCCGGGTTTTTGGTTGGCGCCTGCCGTAATGATAATAATGGCGGCGTCGGTAATATCGTCATAATCTCCGGCGTAGATTTTCATCGGGCGCGCATACGCTTCGCCATGTGAAATATCCATGGCTTCGCCCTCTGCTTTATTTTTGTCGGCGTCTAGTAAAACCATTTCGCTGAAAAGTCCGCTTTGCATGAGCGCAAAGGCGCTTGCCGCCCCTACAAACCCACAGCCGATAACGGCTACTTTCCGGTCGTTTACGTCACAATTTGTCGTCATAACTCCCCCTATGTTTGTATTATTATACGAAAAAAAACCCGCCTGTGTGGGCGGGTTTTTTTATTAAAGTTTTAAGTTAATTAAAACTTATACCCAAAGGTTAAGGCAACCATGTCGCTGCGGCCTTCGGAGTATTGCATGGGGATATTGCCCGATTGTGTATTGCTGTCGCCGGAGAGATCTTTGCCGAAGATATGAGTATAGGCAAAGTCCACGCTCCACACGTCGGCTTTGTAACCGAAACCGGCGCTGACTAAATGGCGGTCATCCACGGGGACGAGCGTATCCATCGCTTCTTTGTTAATCGGCGATTTGTCAAACACGTATCCGCCGCGTACGGCCCAATTTTTATTGAGTTTATATTCCGTACCGAAGTTTAAGCGGAAAGTATCTTTATATAATTTTTTGTTGTGAATCGTCGGGGCCGTTTCTGTATCGGTATATTCAATAACGATTTGGTCATATGCGCTCCAAAACGTACCTACGATACCGGCTTCCAATACCCAGTCTTCCGTCGCTTTGAAAGATACACCGGTAGAAATGCTATCGGGCAAGTTAATAGCACCCGACGCCGGAGCATGGCGCAAGGCTGCGCTTAAATCTGTACCGGTGGAAGTGTGGATATAACCATCTAAGTTTTGTTTAACTTTGGAGCGGTACATCGCACCGATGGCCCATTTCTCAGCCCATTCGGGGCGGTAGGTTAGTGAGAAGTTGCCCCCCCAGCTAATACCCGTTCCGTGAATTTCGTAATCAATTAACGGCGAGGCCATCGCGCGGGAATTTTGGGTAAAGTCAATCGTCATGGCTTCTAATCCCATGGCCACAGAAAATTGTTCGTTGGCTTTAACGGCAATCGTAGGCGTAAAAGAAATAGTTTCTAATTTTACTTTATAGGCCAAATTGCTACCGTTCCATGTTTCCCAATCCTTATATTTTCCACCTAAACCGTAGCGTGAAAAAGCACCAATACCAAACGAAACTTCATCGCTCCATTTGTGTGTTAAATACGTGTTAGGTAAAAGCCACGTATCTTTGCGTAACGTACGAGAATCGCCGTTCACCGTCGTTTTGGCGTGGGCTTGTACGGCTGTCATACCCACTTGTACTTGCGTACCTTCTAATTCGGTAATGAGAGACGGGTTCGTCGCCAAAGAGGCCGGTTCGGCATCGCTGGCCATTACGGCTCCACCCATAGCGGTAGAGCGGCCGCTGTATTCATACAGCGCAAATCCCGCGCCGAAGGCCGAGTGGGCCATCAGCAGGGAGCACATCATTGTTACTAGTTTTTTCATATGTTTTCCTTATTATTTTGGATGTTTAGACGAGAAAACACCCACTTATCTCTTTACAAGCAGATAATGCGGGTGTTTCTCTGTTTTTTACTTTTGTAATTGAGTGAGTTTATCTTTGGCAAACGTACCAAAGTAAGTTTTTGTGTAGTTTTCCAGCAGGTGTTTATAGTTGTTGATAGCATCGTCTTTTTGTCCGGCAAGTTCTTGGCTCAAAGCGAGCGTCAAATATGCTTGCGGCAAGGCGAAACTTTTGGAATTTTTGGCGATGAAATTCTTCATCACTTCAATGGAAGCCGGGTAATCTTGCGCCCCTTGCAAAGCGGCTGCATAAGAAAGGGATGCTTCGGTTGCGAGCATTTTATTAGACGAATTTAATAATTCCTTATATACATTAGCGGCTTGCGCAAAATTTTCTTGCGAGTATAAAATGTTACCTTTTAATAACATGGCATATCCCGCAGCCGGCGTATTTTTGAAGTCTGCCGCTACTTTATCTAATTGGGCAAATCCGGCTTCGGGGCCTTCGGTCATAAGAGCCATTTGGGCATTGTAATAAGCGGCCCATGAATTTTCCGAAACGGTTTTGTTGTGATTGACGTATAAGGTTACGCCTACAACCACTAGGATAATAACGGCAAGCGCGGCTAAAACGCGCGGTTGATGTTTCTTATAAAAAGCGATTGTCTTGCCTAAAGCATCGGCCAAGAAATCTTGATTTTCCGCCGGGGCGGTTTGTTGTTTGTTCATACTTATATTATAGTAAATTTAGCGCGTGTGCACACACTCATCTAAATCTTCCGGTGTAAGTTGGCGGCATTCAATACCGTTTTTACGTAGGAAATAAATGCCTTCTTGGCTTCGGTCGTATAAGTTTTTGAAGAACACTTTTTTGATGCCTGCGCTGACGATTACTTTTGCACAATGCACACAAGGCGACCACGTTACATAAATCGTCCCCCCCTGTGTGGCGATACCGTTTTTGGCGGCAAAAGAAATTGCATTTTGTTCGGCGTGCAATTCATTATCAATGGAAAATTTGCCGTGCATATCGTAGAAAGTGCGGCTGGCCATAAAATCTTTTAACGTGGGAAATTCTTTGGTATATTCTTTTTCGTAAAGTTCTTTGAAATAATCTTCACAATGTTGTTGGCCCGAAGCCGTGCCGTTAAACCCAATGCTGATGACGCGGTTTTCTTTGACAAGCACCGCGCCGACTTGCAACCGGGCGCAAGTAGATTGTTGTTCTACCAGTTCCGCCATGCGGATAAATAATCTGTGTTTATTCTTCATACTCTTTTATTATAGTTTATACGTTGCGGGCCCGGCTACCATTTTTTGAACACAAAAAATACAGCCGCTACCAAACAAAGAAACCCGACTAAATGATTCCATTTGAAACTTTCCTTAAAATAAATCGTGGAAAATCCGGCAAAAACGATGAGCGTGATGACTTCTTGCATTACTTTCAGTTGGGTAACGGTAAAATATTCGTGGCCGATACGGTTGGCGGGCACTTGAAAGCAATATTCTATAAAGGCAATAGCCCAACTGACTAGAATAACAAGCCATAACGCGCTGTTTTTGAATTTAAGGTGGCCATACCACGCAACGGTCATAAACAGGTTGGCGATACACAGCAGGATAATGGGTTTAAGCATATATACATTATATATAACTTAGAGGCCTCCTTGTTGGGTGCAATAAAAAAGCGGGCGAGAGTGTTTTTACAAAGTAGGGAAAAATTTAGTATAAAAAAATTTGAAATTTATATAATGATATTATGAGAAAATTTAACTTACTTTTTATTGCTTTTTTGATTTGTCCGCTACTTACGCACGCGGCCGATGATTTATTGTACTCATCCGGGTTGTACGCGCAAGATGCTACCGCACAGGAAATTGACCCATTGCGCTTAACTCCGGCAAAGGCGGAAGAGATAGATGCGCTTCTGTCCGGGCCGCTTTCCTTGGAAGATTGTATCCGTATTGCGCTGGCGAACAGTCCGCAAGCGCGTATGTCCCAATTAGATTTAGAACAAGCGTATGTCCAACGCAATTTATCGCTTGGTGAATTTTTGCCGACGGTTAAGGCCAGTGCGTCGGAAGGTTATACGATTTATCATTCGAATGGGTATCCTACGGTGGATACCGGAACATCCGGTTCCCGCGCTCAGGCGCAGTTGTCTATTTCGGGATTTAGCGATAAAGTCCGTGCGGTTAAGATCAACAATTTGCAAATAGAACAAGCCCAATTGTCACTTAACAATCAAACCAACAACATTGCCCGCAACGTCAAAAAAGCCTATTATGCGCTGGCATCTGCCAAGCGGGCCGTGGATATCCGTCGTACATCCAGTGAATTATACAAAGAACAATATGAGCGTACGTCTGAATTTTTTAAGCAAGGTTTGCGTCCGAAAGTAGATGTGACTACCGCGCAAGTGAATTGGAATAATGAAAAATTACGTCTAATCCGTGCGGAAAATTTAGTCAAAACGGCTTCTGCCAAATTGGCAAACGTACTGGGTATTACAACCCCCAAACCGCTTGAAATTGTGCAGATTACCGACATAGAAAAAATAACGATTCCGTTTGATGAAGCCGTCAAAACTGCCTATGAAAACCGCCCGGATATTATATCTGCTCAAACCAATGCTAAAATCGGGCAAATTAGAGTCAATCAGGCCAAGGCCGGGTATTTGCCGACGTTTAGTTTTTCCGCCGGATATGAGAAATACGGCGATGATTCCCGATTAGATAACGAAGAAACCCGCTTGATGATTGCATTGGAAATTCCGTTATTTAATGCGTTCAAAACGTATAACGGCGTCAAACAAGCCCGCTTGAATTTGGAAAAGATTAACAACAGTAACCGCAGTTTGCTTAATGACGTATTTTTAGAAGTGCAAAGTGCGTATATCAGCATGCAAGAAGCCGCCGAAAGTGTGCCGCTTGCCGAGTTAAATGTGGAAAAGGCCAAAGAGAATTTAGAACTCGCCCAAGGGCGTTACAACGAAGGTATCAGCGATATTATTGAACTGAAAGATGCCGAAGTGGCTTATACGGATGCTGAATTAAGTTTACTTTCCGCTCGGTATGATTATGCAGCCGCGGTGGCCGATTTGAAACAAGCAATGGGGACAAACTAATATGAAAAAAATACTAACAAACATTAAAACAACAAGTGTCAACTTATGGCATAAATTTCTGGAATTATCCCGTTGGAAACAAGTACTGATCGTTGTATTATTGCTTATCTTCGCGTGGATATTAAAAGGGTGTGTGATAAAACCCGCCCCCAAACCGCAATTTCGTTTAGCGACGGTAAAACGCGGCGATATTGTAGATTTGGTGGAAGCATCCGGTCCGATCAATCCGGTAAATACTACACAAGTTGGTGCGCTTGTTTCCGGTGAGATTTTGAAAATTTACGTGGATTATAACAGTGAGGTTAAAAAGGGTGATTTAATGGCTGTTATTGACCAAACGCAAATTTTGGCTCAACTGGCCGAAGCCAACGCCAGTTTGGCTTCTTCTAAAGAAAGTTTGGAATCTGCCGAAGTATCCTATCGGCTCGCCCAGAAAAACTACGAACGTTACCAAGCGTTATTTGATAAAGAGTATGTGTCTAAAGTTACCTTAGAAGAACACGAACTGTCTTATGCTAATGCCAAAAGTGCCTTAAATGCCGCGCGTGCCAGTGTCGTTCGTGCACAATCTAATGTGGAAACTGCCCAAAAGAATTTATCCAATACCAAGATTGTTTCCCCCATTGACGGTGTTGTTTTAACGCGTAAAGTGAGCGAAGGGCAAACAATTACGGCCGGATTTTCTACGCCGGAATTATTTGTCGTGGCACAAGATTTAACTAAAATGCAAATTGAGGCGAAAGTGTCTGAAGCGGATATCGTTAAAATTCAAGCCGGGCAACAAGCCGAATTTACATTAGACGGTTATATGGGTGAAAAATTCAAAGGAACGGTACGTCAAGTCCGTACGAATTATGTGGAAGGTTCTTCATCCGGAACGGGTACTTCGTACACCGTTATTGTGGACGTGGATAACCAAGATCTTCGCTTAAAACCCGGTATGACCGCTACCATGACGATTTTTACGCAAGATAAAAAGGATGTTTTGTTAGTGCCTAATGAAGCCTTGCGTTTTTCGCCGTCCACCAACAAACAAACGTATGAAAAAACAGGCGTATGGAAAGCCCAACGCGGGCAAGCGCCCAAACGTGTGGATGTAACTATTGGTATTATTGCGGCGAGAAATACGGAAATTACATCCGGCGATATCAAAGAAGGCGATAAAATTATCATCGGTGAAAATAATTTGAAAGCTACGGCGGCGGGTAGTTTCGGTGCTCCGCCCCGGATGGGTGGCGGTAACCGCCGACGCTAAAAGGAGCCGCTTATGGCGTTAATTGATACGCGGGATCTATACAAAATTTATAAACTCGGTGACGTAGAAGTACGCGCACTTAACGGCGTGAGTGTATCTATTGAACAGGGCGAATTTGTGGCCGTGATGGGCCCGTCCGGTTCGGGAAAATCTACCTTTATGAATATTTTGGGTTGTTTGGATAAACCAACCAGCGGCTCTTATATATTAGACGGTATTGATGTAACCGCAACCGATTTATCCAAACTGGCCGGTGTGCGAAACCGGAAAATCGGCTTTGTGTTTCAGGGGTTTAATTTAATTAAACGTACGACGGCCGTGGAAAATGTGGAATTGCCGATGATTTACAATCACACCCCCGCCCGCGAACGGCGCGAAAAAGCACTTGCGGCCTTAAAAGCCGTAGGACTGGAACAGCGCGCTTTTCACTTGCCCAATCAACTCTCCGGCGGACAGCAACAGCGCGTAGCGATTGCGCGCAGTTTAGTGTGTGACGCGCCGATTATTTTTGCAGACGAGCCGACGGGAAATTTGGATACCAAAATGAGTATTGAAGTCATGGAACTTTTCACGCGGCTTAATAAGGAAATGGGCAAAACCGTTATTTTGATTACGCATGAGCCGGATATTGCCGAATATGCCTCGCGGCTTATCAAGTTCAAAGACGGTCAAAAAGTCAGCGACGAGGTGAAATAAATATGTGGGATTCTTTTTTAGCAATCTTTAAAATTTCCTTAAAATCTATTTTCGCCAATAAAATGCGCGCGGCGCTGACGAGTTTAGGTATTATTATCGGTGTGGCGGCGGTAATTACGGTGCTTGCCGTCGGGGCGGCTACCAAAAAAAGTATTACCGACCGGTTCTCTAATATGGGTACGAACATCCTTTTCTTGCGCCAGCCGTGGGATTTGGATGAAAGTATTTCTTCCCCCAAGGACGTAACAATGGACGACGTAATGGCTATTCGCGAAGTGCCCGGTGTGGAAGCCGCGGCGCCGTATATCCAAAAAAGTTTTGAAGTAAAATACAAAAATACGAGTGTTGGGTTAAGTGTATTGGCTACCGATACCGATATTTTTAGTGCGTATGATTGGTCAGTCGCGCGCGGACGTGAATTTACCGAGCGTGAAATTACCAACTATTCGCAAGTAATGGTGCTTGGGGATACGTCGTCAAAAACGATTTTCGGTGATGTGGACCCGCTTAATAAAACCGTTGTGTTAGATAATATCCCGTTTACTGTGGTTGGGATTGTCAAAAAGACAGGTTCTACCGGGTTTGGGTTTAACATTGACGAAGGAGCACTCATTCCGTACACGACGTCTAAAGTAAAAATGGGGTCTAATAATATGTCCAACCGGCGTGCGTTAGACCGCGTGGTTATTAAAGTGTATGATTTTGACCAAATTGAAAATATGAAAGTGGATATTGCCAATACCGTGCGTAATACGCACCGAATCCACCCGCTTGGCAAAGACGATTTCCAGTTGGATGATATGGCATCGTTTGTGGAACAAGCCAAAAGTACGGCCAGCACGATTAGTTTGTTTTTAGGTGTGATTGGGGTTATTTCGCTGATCGTGGGCGGTATCGGCGTCATGAATATTATGCTCGTGTCCGTTACCGAACGCACGCGCGAAATCGGTATCCGTATGGCTATCGGAGCGACGAGTTGGAATATTCGTATGCAATTTTTGGGTGAAGCCGTTACGCTTTCGTGTATGGGAGGCCTGATCGGTATTTTACTGGGCGTGATTTTTACACTGTTTGTGTCTAAATATATGTCCTTACAAACGCATTTAAGTTTGTGGGCAATTTTAGTTTCGGCCGGGTTTTCTGCCGCAACGGGTGTGTTCTTCGGATTTTATCCGGCGTATAAGGCCTCTAAATTAACGCCTATTGACGCTTTACGGTATGAATAAAGGTAACACACTCTATCATGAAAATGCCGCTCTTAAAAAGGGTGGCATTTTTTATAATATAAAAAAGTGCAATAAAAATTTAACATTACGGGTTATATAGTTATGGAAATCAAAGAGATGCAAAACGATGATGAATTGGTAGCTTCGTTTTGTGAAGGTAACAACCAAGCGTTTGAAGAACTGGTATTGCGGTATAAAAATTCGCTTTATCAATATATTCTCTCGCTCGTAAAAAATGAAAGTGTTGCCGAAGATTTGTTCCAAGACGTGTTTATTTCGCTATTTAAGCACGCCCAAACATATAAAGCGGAAGGGAAGTTCAAAGCGTGGTTGTTTTTAACAGCGCGCAACAAAGTGTGTAATTACTGGCGCGACAATAAACAAACGCTTTCGTTAGACCAGACCGACGATGACGGTAATGCTTTTTTACAAGAAACAATAGCGGATAATTCCCGGCCGTTTTTAGACGAACTAACGGGAAAAGAATTGGAAAAAGCAGTCGCGCGGGCGGCAGACCGGTTGCCCCCTCGCCAACGGGAAATGATTTACTTGCGGCAGTTTATGTCGTTTCAGGAAATTGCCGATACCGTCGGCAGACCGTTAGGGACCGTACTGGCCGATTGCCACCGAGCCGTTAAAAAAATCAGGCAGTTAATCGCTGAAGAAACTGCACAAGGAGAATTGTTATGAAAGTGTGTGAACAAGTTTTATTATACGCACAAAACGAATTAACCGCCGATGAAAAAACTGCGTTTGAAGCGCATTTGGACGGGTGTAAAGCGTGCCAAGATGAATTAAAATTTTTGGCAAAGTTGGATGAAGGCTTTGCCCCAAAATCGGCCCCGCAACATGTGATAGATAGTTTGTTTGCTAAAACAACGCGCCGTAAATCGGTATTTGCCAAATTCAAATTGGCGTGGACGGCATGCGGTGCACTTGCGGTAGCGATGGGCGTATTTTTAGTGTCTGTTTCTTCCCCCCGCCCTTTTGATGCGCACGATTTGGTAGCGTATATGAGCAGTACTTCCGTAGATGATGAATATACATTGTTTGCGCAGGAATTAACCGATATGGAAAATTATTTCTAGGAGGAAGTTATGAATAACAAGATGCTGTTGATGTTGCTGGCTGTGGGGTTATTTGTCCCGGCCTTTGCCGCTGATGAAGTGGCTGTCCCCGCCAAATCCGGTGGTTACCCGATGATGGCGCAACAAAAGAAAGGTGAGTTTATGAAAGCGCAACAAGAACAACGCGCCAAAATGAAAGCCACCGAAGAAAAAATGGAAAAACTCGTCAAAGAGTATAAAAAACTCAAAGGCAAAAAACAGGATGCTAAAAAGGCCGAAATTGTTGCCGAAGTGGAGAAAATTCACGTTGAGCAATTAAAATTCAAACAGAATCAATTAGATCAATTTGCCCAACGTTTGGAAGAAATGAAAAAACACGTTGCCGAAGAACAATCGGCGGATGCTCAAAAAAAGTGGGTGGACGAAAAAACAGCCGCGCTCATTGAAAAAGACGGCGACTTAAAAGTCTTATTTGACCGGATTGACCAAGGCCCGCAAAAGGGGCACATGAAAGGGTTCAAAAACGGTAAAGGACATAAGTTCGGCCCGAAAGACGGTAAAGGCCCGCGCATGGGAGAAGGTGACCCCAGACGTGTCGGTCTCAATCCGCCGCCGCCCCCGCCGTTAGAAGAAAAATAATAAATCCGTAAAAATAAACACCCCCGAGTTTTCGGGGGTGTTTTTATTATAATTGGATATTTTCGTATGATTCGTACCCTGTTGCCACCCCATCCGGCGTCAATAATCCTTCATTTGCTGTTTTGGTGCCTTGTAATGCCTTGCAAACTTTTGCATCACTTCCTTTGGCGCGGCAAATGCGTGAGGGATTATTAAAAGGGGTGCCATCGTCATTTGCGTATTTGTAATAATAGGCTAATGAACGTTCGTGATTTCCACACGTTATACTACCATAGGAATAATCGCTTTTGGGCACTACCAAACAGCACCATAATTTATTATTTTCCCCGCAATGGGCAGCGGTTTGGGTAGTGATAGTCATATCGGATGGTAAATCTATATCCAATTCATCAAAATCACTGCTCCATGTGCCGTTAGCCAAATGATAGCGTATGCTGGCTTGTGCGATACTTTCGGCTAACGTGCGGTACGTGGCGAAGCGGGCCTTGCCTACGGCCACTTGATATTGCGGAAGTGCTACTGCTGCCAAAATGCCGATAATTAACACAACTACTAACAATTCAATAAGTGTAAATGCTTGGTTATTTTTCATAAAAATTCTCCTTTCTTTTTTTACTGCTATAAATATCATTATTTTTTTTTTTGATTTTGTCAAGGAAAAAAATTTTACACGACGAGAAATAATCATATTTTATAAACCTATTACAAGCGAAGAAAAACACCCCCGAGTTTTCGGGGGTGTTTTGACATGTCTTAAATAATTATTATTTTAACAATTCGGCCCAAGCATTTTTTTCATCTTGTAATTGTTTTTTGGCCGTATTGAGTTGGTTTTGCACTTGTTCTTGTGCGGCTTGCGCTACCGTTTTTTTACCGGCGGCTACTTCCGCGGCGGTTTTGGCTTGTTGGTATTGTTGTTTGGCTTCCAACAATTTTTGGCGGGTTTCGGCCGATTTTTGGAGTGCTTGTTCCAAGGTTAACGTTTGTGCATTGATGGACGACGTGTTCGTCGCCGTAGTATTTTCCGTAGTTCCGGTGGTGGCGCAACCGACGGCGGCCGCTGCCATAATCAGTAAAGCAATTTTTTTCATAAGATAACTGCTCCTTGTGTTAAGTTTGTTTACTCTTTTATTTTATAAAAATTTTACGCAAAATTTCCGCTTTCCTTACCATTACCCTTTCATAAAGAAACGGTCGTGCCCGTCATCGTCGTCGTTGTAATTATGCCCGTCCGGGTTATTCCACGCCCAAAAATGGGCCAAAAATAAATAACTGCCAAGCCCGGTTAAAAAGGCACTTAAACCATAAAATGCATGACGGAAATGCCACTCATATCCTTCCGTTCCCAGCCATTTATGCATATAGTCCCAATCGGGCAACGTTTCGGGCCCCGCATTTAGCAGAGAAATTACCGGGTCTAAACTACACCCCGCGTAATGCCCGACGCTGTAGCACGCAATCGCCAAGAGTAGCAAGCATACGTCGGCTTGAATTTCTTTGCCGCGGTGTAAAAAGGTGAAATAGGCCAGTAACGGGACGCCTAATTCCATAAGCGTTCCCCCCCAAATGGTCATCTTGAAATTACCGAAGAACAGCATGCGGAAAATAGGGTGTCCGGCTTCGTGAATACCTATTGTCATTAACCACAACACGCCTGCAAACGGACAGTGTCTCGGCCCGACGAACCATTGATACGTAAAATAAGTTACCAGCCCGATAAATAAAATCCCTTTCCAGCCGTATTTCCAAAATAAGGGGCCTTTGCGGGCGGGGTCTATAAAATCAAAAATATCCGTTAAAAAATCACGCATACCGTTTGTATTTTATCAATTTTACAAGTGAAAAAAAAGATTTTTATATATTTTCTTCGTCGATAAAAAGCAATCTAATTAGTTTTTTGCCTTGAGAGAAGTCGGTTAGATTGGTACGGTAGATAAGACGTTAAACGTCAAATTTACCGAAAGGAGAAAGTATGAACTTCAAAAAATATGCACTTACGTTGTTGTGTGTCGGCGCGGTATCTGCCGCGTGGGCACAACTGTATGTGGAAGAAGACGAAGTCGTTTGGCTTACGCCCGTCAAGCACGAGCAACGCCTAAACGAACGCCGCCAAACGGCAAAAGGGCCGGCTTTAGACCCTATGGAAAAACTCGTGCGTGCGGGTAAAGACGAACTGCACAAAATCGGGTTAGAAGTCGGGGCAGATATTTCGTATTTGGCACAACGGGCTGCCCCCAACGGCAAACAGACGGCTATTCAAGGCGTGTATTACCCGTATTTGACGTGGAATTTATTTAAGGACCGCGCCTTGGGTTCGGGACAATTAAATATCAACTATACACTGGTACGTTATTGGGGCACGTCGGCGGCTACGTTACAAAACCGCGTAGAGACGGCTGTGCCTTTTAACGACTATCCGGCCAATCAGGAAATTTTCTCGCAATTTTCCTACACGCAAACCTTGCCGGGTGTATTTGATTGGATGAGTATTACCGTCGGGCAGTTTCCGCTTTACAACTTTGACGGCACGCAATATATCGCCAACCAACAAACCGCGCTGATGAACTATGCACTCTCGCAAAATGCAACCAGTGTTTATCCGTCGGCGTCGCTGGGCGGTTATATGCAAGCGCAAGTTGGCAAATGGACACTCGCTGCCGGGTACCAGGACGGTACCAACCTGACCGGGCAAAATATTGAGTTAGACGAAGCCTTTAGCGGAAAATATACGCTTTTTGGCTCGGTGGCGTGGAACCCGGATTTCGGTTTTGGCCAAGGGCAATATAGCGTCTTGTATTATTATCAGCCCTCGGTAACGGCACAACCGGAATATGTAAACGGTTGGTCGTTTAATATGCAACAAAATATGGGCGACAAATGGGCGATGTTCGGCCGGGCTAACGGTGTAGATAAAAGTGTGACGGGTGTGAAAAATTCCTATGCGCTCGGTATAGCCATGTTAAACCCGCTCAATCGCAACGCGGCTGATGCCATTATCGCGGGAGTAGCCTATAACGATTTAAGTATGAAGGGGTTAGGTTATCCCGTCAATGCGCGTGACAACGAAATGGCGCTGGAACTTCAATGGATTTGGGGTATCGGTAATTGGATTACTGTTACGCCCGACGTGCAATTCTATCCCAAAGCGGGTTTGAATAACGCACGCAACGAAGCCACGATCGTCAGTTTGCGCACCACTATTATGCTGTAAATAAAACTATAAGGAGAAAAAATTATGGAAAAAAACGAATTAGTATTAGGAACACGTTATCCGACGCTCGCATTTATTACGGGCGGCGCGGGGCAAGCCAACGACGGTATCCCGCCGCAACCGTTTGAGACGTTTTGCTACGACTCGGCGTTGATGCAAGCCAAAATTGAAAACTTCAATATTGTGCCTTATACCTCGGTGTTGCCCAAAGAATTACACGGCAATATCGTTCCGGTGGATCAAGTAACGCCGTACTTCAAACATGGAGCCGTTTTAGAAACAATTATCGCCGGAAACGGGGCGCGTATAGAAGAACATAAAGCCATTGCTACCGGCGTAGGCGTGTGCTGGGGCAAAGACGCACAAGGCAAACTGATCGGCGGTTGGGCCGCGGAATATGTGGAGTATTTTGATACACCTATTGACGACGAAATTGCCGAAGGACATGCACACATGTGGCTTAATAAATCGTTAAAGCATGAGTTGGAAATTCGCGGAGTGCAAAAGCACAGCGAATTTCAAATCTGGCACAACTACATTAACATTACCCAACCGTTTGCCTATTGCTTGACGTGTATGGGTTTTTTAAATTTCAAATTTGCCGAACCTGTAAATTTGAAATAGAAAATTCTTTGGGGGTATTTTATGGGAGAAAAAAAGCAATCTGCCGCTAAACTGGGCGTAATCGGGTTAGCATGTATTGTGATTAGTTCCATGGTTGGGGGTGGAGTTTTCTCCCTCCCCCAAAACATGGCTGCCGGGGCGAGTGCGGGCGCCGTACTTTTGGCGTGGGTGATTACCGGCGTGGGCATGTATTTTATTGCTAACACGTTTAGTGTGCTTTCACGCGTAAAGCCTGATTTAACGTCGGGTATTTATATGTATGCGCGCGACGGGTTTGGCCCGTATGTGGGCTTTACGATCGGTTGGGGGTATTGGCTGTGCCAAATCTTCGGCAACGTAGGGTATGCTGTTATTACGATGGATGCACTCAATTACTTTTTCCCCCCGTATTTTGCGGGCGGAAATAATCTGTTGTCTATCGTATGCGGTTCGGTGCTAATCTGGGGCTTTAATTGGGTGGTACTGCGCGGAGTGCAACAAGCGGCAATTTTGAACATCATTGGAACGATTGGTAAATTAGTGCCGTTATTGTTATTCTGTCTGATTTTATTGTTTGCCTTTCATTGGGATAAATTTGATACCAATTTTTGGGGGCATTTAATGGAAAACGGCAAGACGTTGGGTAATTTGCCTGCACAATTAAAAAGCACCATGCTCGTAACGTTATGGTCGTTTATCGGTATTGAAGGGGCGGTGGTACTGTCTAACCGTGCTAAAAGCCAAGCGGCTGTGAGTAAAGCGACCTTTTTTGGTTTTGTCGGATGTTTAGTAATTTACATCGGACTTTCGGTACTTCCGTTTGGGTTCTTATCGCAAGCGGAGATTGCCGCAGTAGCCAACCCATCTACGGCGGGCGTATTGGAAAAAGTTGTTGGGCCGTGGGGCGCGGTGTTTATGAACTGCGGCCTTTTAATTGCAGTTTTATCGTCGTGGCTTGCGTGGACGATGATTGCGGCGGAAATTCCCGCAGCGGCGGCCGAAAACGGTACATTTCCCAAAGCGTTTGCTAAACAAAACGCTAAAGGAGCGCCGTGTGTATCATTGTGGATTACAAGTGCGATTATGCAACTGGCAATTTTAATGGTCTACTTTTCTAATAACGCATGGAACACCATGCTCTCTATCACGGGTGTAATGGTACTTCCGGCCTATTTGGCCAGTACGGCCTATTTGTGGAAACTGGTGGAAGACGGCGAATATGCCAAGATTTCTTCCACGGGGCGTGCGGCGGCCTTATTTACTTCTGTGATGGGAACGGCGTATGCGTTGTGGCTCGTGTATGCGGCAGGGATAAAATACTTGTTTATGGCGGTTATTTTTTTAGCCGTCGGTATCCCGGTATTTATGCGCGCTCGGTGTGAACAAGCCCCGGGCAAAGCGATATTTAGCGGCGGCGAAAAAGTAGTGGTAACGCTGCTGGTATTATTGGCGATTGGAGCGTTATGTATGTTCTGCCACGGACATATACATTTATAATTC
This sequence comes from Candidatus Avelusimicrobium luingense, assembly GCA_900315845.1. Lineage (GTDB taxonomy): Bacteria > Elusimicrobiota > Elusimicrobia > Elusimicrobiales > Elusimicrobiaceae > Avelusimicrobium > Avelusimicrobium luingense. Next base: position 28,096 of record OOHK01000001.1, on the reverse strand, counting down.
TTGGCATACAGTACAAACACAGGCCCGAAGATTTTTTCTTCGGGCTTGTTTGCTCTTTCTATATCAAAATGTTAGTATGCAAGAAAGGAGTATTTTATGAGCGATTTTCAAGAGGCTGTTAAACTTATCAAAAATGCATCATACGGTGTTAGTTTTACCGGGGCAGGAATTAGTGTAGAAAGCGGTATTGCGCCTTTTACCGGGGCGGGCGGACTGTGGAATCAGTACGACCCGAAATATATTGAAATCAATTTTTTTACGATGAACCCGCAAGAAAGTTGGCGCGAAATGAAAAAGATTTTTTTTAACGATATGCACGACGCTATGCCCAATAAAGCGCATGAAGTGCTGGCTGCGCTTGAAAAACGCGGCAACTTTAAAGGCGTAATTACGCAAAATATTGACGGACTACACCAAAAAGCCGGCAGTAAAAACGTACAGGAATTTCACGGGACTATTTATACACTTTCTTGCGTGCGATGCGGCAAACAATATAGATTGGCCGATATTGATTTGTCTGCCGATCCGCCGACATGTTCGTGCGGCGGTGTGTTAAAACCTAACTTTGTATTTTACGGCGAAGGAATTCCCCCCGCCGCGTATCAAAACTCGCTTACCATGGCGCAAAATTGCGATGTAATGATTGTGGTGGGAACGGCGGGCCAAGTAATGCCCGCGTGCGGTATGCCGATGATTGCCAAGGAGTTTGGGGCAAAAATTATTGAAGTAAATCCGCAACCGTCTTCTTTCACGGATAGTATTACCGATTATTATTTCCCGCAAAAAGCGACGGAATTTTTCGGAGCGCTTGAAAAAGAGTTATAAAATAAACGTAAAAAATACCGCCCTGTAAAAGGGCGGTATTTTTTTGAGACGAGAATCTTATTTTTTGGAGGGTAAGCAGAAAAGTACAATTAGTACAAGCCAACCGATGAACGGAATAAGCCCGATAAGTAACAACCACGGACTAAATCCGCCGTCGCGTAAGCGGCGGGCTTCGATAGCCAAAGACGGTAAAAAGAGACCCAATTCGAGAATGAGGGTAACGGTATTGACCACTTTACCCGGTAGTCCTATAAGACCGAAAATCACCCCGATAATGAACATAATTAACATGGTAAACAAGATGAATAACCAGAATTGTTTACGAGTAGCACGGCCCTTAAAATCAACATAGTGGTTGAATATCGGGTCTAAAAAATATGTTTTCATAATTTTCTCCTGTTTGATAATAAAACTACTCTTATAGCATAGAATAAAAAAACCCGTTTTAGCAAGTGATTTTTTAGTGTATTATGCTTGGAATGATAGCAAAGCACACGTTTCTTGTTTGTTAAATCTAAATAAAGCACAAATTAGTTTATCTAATTGATGTTGTTCGGCCGTGATATCTGCGTCGGCATTTTGGCATTTTTTTGCATAGATTTTTTGTGCTAATTGCTCTATCGTTTTTTGGGTTTGCGCGGATGCGGACGGAACGGGAATTTCCCCTAATGGTTGGGAATATAATTCCAATAATTTTCCTTTACGTTTCCCCTTATAAAATAACCAAGCATAATAGGGTTGACTATTTAATAATGCAAGTAAATACCAAAGGGTAATATGACCGCGCGGCGACGAAATAAAATATACGTCGGAACTGGCATACCATTCCATCGGGGCATAGGCGGCTATATTACGCGCGGCACGATGCGGAATAACGATTTTATCGTCGTCAAAATTGAGTTTGCGCCGCACTGAGCCAAACCAATATTTCCCTTGTTTAATGGCATTTTGTATACCGTTATTGTTTTGTTTGCGGGCAAGTAATTTTTCTTTGAATTTTGCTAAATGTATAGCAAAGTGCGGATACTGTTGCAAATCAATATCCCGGTCTGCCGGATAAAATAAATCAATCAAATAAAGCCGCGGTGTTTGGGCGCAGACATAGGGTAAAATATCGGAATTTTTGAAAAACGGTTTTAATTTTTTGCGCTCGGTAGTGTTGGGAGATAACGTATCTATTTCATCTGCAGAAAGAATAAAGGCTTTATCACATCCGGTCATAAGTCCGTTGGAAATATGCGCGCAATCTTTTAAGCGGGTGGACGTAGCCGCCATTTTGCAAAGGGCTGTGTTGATATCGGCAGGAATGGAACGCGTGCTTAAAAACACATGGGAGCCAAAAAATAAATTTTCGGGAGTTTTAGCCAGTTGTGTCGGCGTAAAAATAGTAATCAAATTATGTTGGCCTTTGGCGCGGGTAAAAAGTTTTTCTTCGCCAAAATCAATTAAGCGCAAAATATCGGCCTGTTGTTTTAAGCGCAAACGTAGCGGTTTTGCCGCCGCGGCTTGTGCGAAGTAGGAAGTAGTTAATAATCCCGCTACCCCGTCTTTAGTAAGTACATCAAATGCGAGATGAAAAAATAAGTATAAGAGATCGCTTTTAGGAGTAAGCCATTTCTTCCAATGTGGATTTTGCCGTAAAGCCGTAAAAAATTCCTTGTGATTTTTTTGACCGATATAAGGCGGATTAGCCAAATAAATATCAAATCCGCCGTTGGAAAACACATCGGGAAAGTGTTGCCGCCATGCTTGCGAGGGATTGCCCGCAAGCGCATCGGCTACGTGAAAATGTAGAGAAGTAGGAAGTTTTTTCCCATGGGCGGCTAATGTTAAAGACATCCGCAAGCGCAAATCTTCTATGGCATGGGGGTTAATATCAATACCGTACAAATTACGGGCGGCAATATCATGAAGTAACGTGGCATAATTTTCCGTTGGCGTTAAGGCGTGGCGCAATGCGGCTAATTCCAACCAGAACGGGATAAGAAGTCCCCCCACCCCACAGGCCGGATCGCATACAGTAAGCTGGGCTAGGGCGTGAGAAAGGCATGGACGGTCTTTGTGCGTAAGGCACGCAAGATCAATTGTCCGGGCGGTATCCGGCAGCAAGTGATGTAATTTTAGCCAAGCCAGCAGCGTTTCTCGGGCCAGTTGCCGGGCCGTTTCAAAGGGTGTATAAAAAATGCCTGTACGGGACGATTTTTCTATTGCATAGCGTTCGTTGATTAACCCGATAATTTCAGGGGTAAGTGCATTTTTAATGCCTTCTTGCCCGACGGGAATGGTAGTTAGTAAATGTGTAAATGATGGGTGCAACGGCAAAAACTCAAGCGACATATCCGGTAGAAAATCAGTAGGAAGTTGTTGATTTTGCAACCAAGTGTGTGCAAAAAAATGGCGCAAGAAGATATATTTTTTTTCGCGAGAGAATGAGAGATTATCCAGTTCCGATACGAGGGAAAGCAACGGGCTTTTCATAGTCTGTGTATAATCCCTAGAAATTAAGGGCGCTCTTGATCAATTTTAATTTGTATATCAAAACCGGCTAAATGGGATAATTCCGGATTATTAAATTTTAAAATACGTTGAGGCAGTAATCCGTTAGTCATTTGGTCAAATTCGCTAATTTCGTCGGCCGGAACCAACGATATATTTAATGTGTGTGGGCCTGCTAATGCTTTGGAAACAGAATAGGGCATCATGTAATCCATGTGCGTGGCTCCGCCGTGAATCACAAATAGGGCATCGGGATATTGTTGGCGGTATTCTTGTATTTTGGCTATCCAATGGGTGTTACGTAACCGGAGCCCCTCGACCGAACCCCATATCGTTTTTTTTAGTTGGAGTTCCGGCGGGAAGAAGGCCGTTTCCTGTAAAATTAAAGAGGACTCATCATTAGGGCGCACAAAAGTCGGCTCTAATCCAACGATAGGAATATGGTACGAATTGGCGGTAAGCCATATCGGGATATAAGGTGCGTAAGCATCATTGGTAAGTGTATCCCCCCAGGTTTGGTCTTGGGCAATAAATTCGGTAAAAAGAAAAATTTGACGGCGGGGATAGGCCATCCGTAATGTACGCAGAAAATCTTCAACATGAAGTTGAATTTCGGGATGATGGTGTATTTCGCCTAATAACAAATATTGCGTATCTGCCGAAATTTGATGAACAAGCCATTTCATATCTTCTTGGGCGGGGTGTGTAACTGTTTCCAACTCCCACAGGAAATCTTCCAAACGGCTGGTTACTTCTTTTTGTCGTTCGGCTAACCGGGCCACCCACTTGCGGGTTCCCAAATTATTATTGATCAGAAAATATCGGCTCCACAATTCAGGTGTTGGCAATTGACCGGCTTTGGAATCGGCCGGGTATGGATTAACTGCCAGTTCCTTTGAAAGTTGTTGGCTGGGCCATAACAATCGTTTTGTTGTTGTGTGTTGGCTTTGCAACATGTAGGTATCCAGCCATGTTTCGTGTACCCGTCGATACAAATGCATAAATGCATCTGTTTCTATCGGTACATTCATGACTTGATTAAGTTTTTGAATTTCGTCGGCAAGGGCCGCCTGTATGATTCCCGAAGAAGTATTTGCAGCCATATCCAGCGCCTTGTTTGAGCCTTGCGAAACCGTTTGAAGCGCCTTTGCAGTGCCTTCGGCAACACGCACCGGAGTTTGGGCATATCCACCCGGAGCAAATGCCCATAAACAACCTATCAGAAAAAAGAAAATTTTATTATTCTTCATGTATTTTCCACCGGTCTTCTTCGTTTTTATAGGTTTTCCAAAGTTCTACCGGAACCCTAAATTGGGCATCAAAACCAACTAGTTGAGAAATTTCCCGGTCATCAAAACTGATGATGCGTTCTAATGGGAAATGCTGCCCTTCCGATAAGATATCAAAATATGACGTGTTATACGTAATACGTTTGTTTAAGTCTCGGCCTTTATCCGGATAGAAAGTAGCCACATATGTTTGCGGCCCGGCTAAAAATTTGCCCAGAGAATAGGGTTCGTGGTACATGATATGTCCGGCCCCGGTATAAATGATAAACAGTGCATCCGGATTTTTGTTGCGCATCTCTTTAATAGTTTGCAACCATTGACGGTTACGCAGCCGTACCCCTTCGCGGGTTGCCCAAACGCCTACCCACTCTTTACTAATGTCAATATCATGCTCTAATCCCAGTACCGTCATCCCCTGTTCATACGCTGCTTGCCAGATGGGAAGATATTCCGGAGATGATACCGAATCCCCCGGTTGCCATTGAACGCCAGCATCTAAAAATTCCGTTAAAAGAAAAATGGGACGTTGGGGTTGGCGTTGTCGTATTTCACTCATTAAGCGGGTGATGTTATTTTTGATTTCAATTATATAGTGTCGTTCTCCCAAAAGTAAATATTGGGTATCTTCGGAAATCTGATCTGCAAGCCAACTCATATCTTGTTCCGGTTCGTGCGTGAAATGCCGTTGCGTTTGTTTCATCCGAGGAATGGCCGCTTGAAACTGCTCCCTGTAATCGTTACGGTATTTTAAGGTTTTCGCTATTTCACGGTTTGCTTTTGCGGCCAAATAGAGTGATATTTGTTGTTGATTTTGTAAGAAAGGCACTTCGGGATATAATTCGGCGTAATTTCCCTGAATCAGACCCGGAAAGTCCTTTATCGGCTTTTCCGTAGTGTAATGGTACGAACTCCACCAATAGTCTTGTTCGGCCTGTTGGGCTTGACGAGAGGCTTGGCTCACGCGTTCTTCCAGCGTTTTTATAACGGCTTCTTCCGAGAACTGCCATGACGGATGTTTGGCTAATAACTTGTCCATGGTTATTATCTCGGGAATTTCTTTAAGCAATTGCGATTGTGCTACGCTGTCAAGCGTACAAATGCCCAGAAGTAATAAGGGTAAATAAAATTTTAGTTTCATTATTCCCCCCTGCCGAGAGGAGGTATAAGCACTCTGGCATTAAAACCAACTTGTGTTGATAACGGATAATCAAACTTAATAAAAGGTGAAATCGGTAGTGCCTGTTTTACACAGAACGTATCGTACATGCTTATGTTAAGTAATTCATCCGGCTTTTTAAGTGATTCCGTGGGTACAATAAGAGCCGTATAGGTATCGGGCCCTGCTAATGTTTTCCCTAACGAGTAAGCACGTTCGCTAGATAAATGCCCCCCACCGGCATAAATCAAAAATAACGCATCGGGAAATTCTTCCCGATAACGTTTGATGAGACGAAGCCAATGCTGATTGCGTAGGCGAACCCCTTCCGTTGTTCCCCATAAAGGCAAATCAATAGCGGTAATATGGTCTATTAACGCAACATTGTCGTTTTGAACAACAAATTCCGGTTCTAATCCGGCAATTGGAATTTGGGCTTGTTTGGCGGCCATCCAAACGGGCCAATACTCACGTAAGAGTTCATTGCGTCGGGTGGTATTTTGGGTTTGTGCTGCATGGGGCATAAATTCGGTAAATAAAATGATTTTCCGTCCGCTATTTGCCAAGTGAGTAATGAATTGAGCAATATGTGGGCGTAAATAGGCATAGTGCGCTTCGCCCAGCAAAAGGTATTTGGTATTAGCCGGAATTTGGTCGGCTAATGTCTTCATATATTGGGAAGGCGGTACTTCAACCGTTTGCTCGTGAAGACGCATTTGCGGGAACTGCGCTTCGTAATCTTCCAAGAGTTTTTTTGTTCGCCGCATTTGAGAGGCCACCCGGCGGTTTTGAGCAGATATAATATACATTTCCCATTGTTCGGGTGTTGTTAAAATATTGCTTATCTCCGGATATAATTCTTCCGGATTCTTAATGCGGTTGGATAGCGCGGTGTATGGCCCGTCTGCCAAGACCATTTCTTCTACCGGATTATGATACATCAGTTCAAATGCTTGGATATAGGATTTTTGCAAGCGAGTAGCCAACAATTCCGTAAGTTGTCGTTCCGTCAAGGATACCGTTCTAAGGGCGGCAGGTAATTCTTTTTCCCATTGAGCATATCCCGGCATCATAACACAGATGTACAATAAGAATAATAAAAAGAATTTTTTGAACATATAAAATCTCCCTATTTTCATTGTAGTAAAACAAGTGGAAATAGGCATGGGCCTTTAGACCCAGAGAGATTGTTTTTTGGGCCTAGGCCCAAATAGACTCAATACGAGGGCGGAATAAAAATAGGTCGCTCCGTGAAAGAGCGACCTAAAATAAGCCATTGGGCAAGTATTTATTTAATTTTTTTGCCTTGTTCCAACATCAATGTATAGGTGGTGATATCGGTCACTTCGGCCGGCCCGAAGAATTGAATCGGTCCGGGGAAGACAAACAGGTCTTGTTCCGCCCATGCAATGCGGTTTTTGGCGAGATATTTGAACGGTTCGCCTTTCAGTTCCACTAAGGCTTTTTTGATGACGGGTTTTTCTTTCCCTTTACGCCGTTCAATATTCATCATCATGGTAAGCGGTACGCCGCCGACTTCCCAATCTTGTGCTTTGCGCGTTAGTTTGCGTACGGACGATAAATAGCCCGAGCATTTATTGAGCGCAAGCACCGCTGCGTTATAACCGAGTGCGTATGTGTAGGTGGCGTCAAATGTGGATGGCACCCCACAGCGGCCTTCGTAACCGAAGAAGTGTGTAATGGCAGAAAATTTGCCCGTATATTTGCCTGCTTTTTTAAGGGCAGACAATTCTGTTTTAATCATTTCTACGAGCAATTTTTCTGTTTCGATGAGCGATACTTGTACATTACCGTGCGGGTCGCGGTCCAACATTAACTGGCTGGCGATTCCGTCGGGTAGCGAGCGCATCAAGTCGGCGAGTTTTTTAGGAAGTTTGGCCAAGATAAATTCTTTTTTCTGGGCGGTTGTGGAAAGTTTAGTAAGAGCGGCTTCGTTATCGGCGAGCGAATCGTTAAGCGCGCTGATTAGTTCTTTCATTTCCGGGATAAACTCAATCAATCCTTCCGGCACGAGCACGATACCGTAATTTTTGCCCGCTTTGGCACGTTTGACAATTAAGTCCACTAAATTTTTAACCACTTGCCCGAGCGTCATTTTTTTAGCGAGAACTTCTTCGCCGACGAGTACGGCATTCGGGTGGGTTTTAAGTGCCACTTCCAACGTAATGTGCGAAGCACTGCGCCCCATCAACCGTACAAAGTGCCAGTATTTGCGCGCGGAGTTCATATCGCGTTCAATATTACCGACGAGTTCTGCATAAATTTTGGTAGCAGTATCAAACCCGAACGATGTTTCAATGTGTTCGTTTTTGAGGTCGCCGTCAATGGTCTTGGGTACACCGATGACGCTGATATCTACGCCTTTTTGTTTGAGATATTCGGCAATGACGCATGCGTTAGTGTTGGAGTCATCCCCCCCTACCACGACGAGCGCGTCTAATTTATTTTTAAGAAGATTGTTTTTAGCGGCGGCCAATTGTTCGTCCGTTTCAATTTTGGTGCGGCCCGATTGAATTAAATCAAACCCGCCGGTGTTGCGGTACTCTTGCATGAGTGCCGGTGTGATTTCTATAAATTTATTGTCTACGATACCGCTGGGCCCGCCTAAAAAACCAAAGAGTTTGTTTTTGCTGTTGGCTTTTTTCAGCCCGTCTAACAGCCCGCCGATGACGTTATGTCCGCCCGGGGCTTGTCCGCCGGAAAGCACGACGCCTACGCGTACGGCTTTTTTGCATAACGCGGCGTTGTTGCCTTTTACAAACGTAATAGCCGGAAGGCCATACGTATTAGGGAAAATCTTTTTGACGGTGGCTTGGTCGGCTACCGATTTAGTAGGTTTGCCCAGTTTCGGTTTTACAAAAGCGGGGCCTTTTTTTAAGATGTTGGGAAGCACCGGTTGAAATTTGGCGCGGTGTTCTTGCAACGGTGAACAAGCACATTTTTTTACGGACATTTTACTCTCCTGAAAATAGAATAAAAACACTTCCCTTATATTATACAAAAATGGGTTTGTATCGGCGTGTGTTGTTGAAAAAAAGCCGCCCGGTTAAGGGCGGCTTTTGCTTACAGTAAAACAAGTTTAGAACAAGAATCCTAACGTCAGCGAAGCGGCGGCTGAGTTGGGGATCGTGTTGCCGTCAATTTTGGTAGTGTCGGAACTGATAGCCCCGGCGAGTTCAATATAAAAGTGCATCATGTTAAACCCGATACCTGCCGTGTAGAACGGAGAAACGGAACTGTCGGCCAAGTTTTTGTTGTATCCGATGCGAAGCGGCATATTGAAACGTTGACCGTTGACGACATTAAATTCTAACCCCAAGGCAAGTTGGCGCGATTTAATGGAGTCAATCATCGTGTCGTTTTCGGTGACGTCAATATCGGCTGCTGCCGTCATCCAATTAAACGGATTGACCGCTACGCCCGCGCGCAGTTGCGGTTTGAGTTCGTATTTATCGGTGCGCCAGTTGCGTGCGATAGCCGCATTAATATCTGCCGGAGCACCCGGGCGGTCAAATTTCGGGTTGTTTAAGTTACGCGCCGTTAAACCGAATTGCGGATTCCAAAAAACTTCTTTATCTAATAATTTAGATAAGTTCGCCATGACACCCAAGTCGATACCGATATTTGTGGAGTTCTTTTTGTTATCGTAGGCTTTATCCAAAATATCTTTGATATCTTCATTTTCCGTCAGAACCATTACGCCGCTTTGTGCGGTGTAACCGCTAATCACTTTAAAGTTTCCCCCCACTTTTAAACCGGGGATCACTTGTTGACCATAACCCAAAGACATTTCGCCAAACGTTGCGGCATCCGCCATAACAAGCGTTTCGTTGTCTTTATAAGATCCGGTGGCGCTGGCGGCTTGTATAATAATTTCTGCCGCGCCATCCATGTTGGAAGTGGCTACACCGAGCATGTCTAAAATTTGTGCTTCGGTTGCTCCTTGAGCCACAGCGGCGTTAACGATGGCGTTAGCCAGAGCCGTTGTGCTGGCATAGGCGTTGTTAAATAACGAATTTAACGACGGAAATAAACTGTGAGCATCAATAGAGGCCGCTAAGGCCGCCGCTGCCGATTGGTTAGAGGTAGAAGTCGGGGCGGTTGTGGCACCGAGTGTTAAGCCTGTACCTGTGTTAAATTGAATGTTTTTGGTATCTACAACAGGGGTAATTGATCCGGTGCCTAAGGCGCGGCCACTAACGGCAAAATTTTTGAATTTGAACACAGCCCCGGCGTCGGCATTTATCAAAGCCCCGGTTTCTTTTCCGATCATTTTGGAAATATCGCTTAAGCCCTTGAACAAGGTAGTGATATTTTCGGCGGTAGCCGTGTTGCCGTTATCTATTGCCGTTTTTAACGCTTTGTATTGGTCGGCCATATCGGTCAAATCGCGCACGCCTTCCAATACATTCTTGGTGGCCTCAAAGGTTGCCCCGGCATTGATAAGAAGACCCGTTTCATTAGTATCGTCCTCTTGGGCTAGCCCGGCCGGGTTCCAATACTGAGCGTCCGGCCCAAAGGCGGTGGCAACTCCGGCTCCGCCCATACCCATGGCGCGAGTGCCGACAAATTGCCATTGTTGTGCGCCTGCTACAGACGCAAGAAATAACGCCGCTGTAAATACTACGGCATTACGAAAGGTTGTTGTGTGCATAGCATCTCCTTATTTATGTAGATAGTTTTATCTTACTAAACCTAATGTAAATGGTGCAAGAAGGAACAACATAAAGCAGTTTATGTTGCTTTGGGGACAAAAAAAATTACCCCCAATGGGATCGCCTTCCGGTAAAATCTCTGACGAGATTTTCCTGCAGGCCGGGCTCGCGGTACTCGCCTTTGCCTAACGGCAAAACTCGTACAACGCTGCGCCTTTCGATTTCCATCGCAACATAAAGCAGTTTATGTTGCTTTGGGGACAAAAAAATTACCCCCAATGGGAATCGAACCTATATCATCCGCTTAGAAGGCGGGTGCTCTATCCATTGAGCTATGGGGGCAATATATTTATTTTATCAAAAATCGCGCTTTTTGTCTTGCCGTACAGGATTGATTAAAACCTGTGTCGGGGTGATTACACAACATTTATTTTAGGTTAGGGATGTTTGCGTCTAAAAAGAGATTTCCAAGCAGCGCGGAATTTTTTTCGCATCCATTTTAGGTATCCGAGGTAAAAATACGGACAGTATTTATAATCATTCCACAGCCACTTGAAATAACCCGTTTGATAAAAGGTATATTCTTTTTTAATGTCAAAATAAAAGGGGTTGATGTGTTTGAGTAAAATTTCTTTTTTCTCACGACGATAAACGGACTTTGATAAAGCCCCTTTTTCCACAAATTTTTTTAAGATTTGCAGGTAATTATATCCAAACACTTCTGCAATGTTATATCCCCCTTTTTGGGCGACAGGAAGTAAAGTGAAAATTTCATCATAAATAATGAGCGCGGAAGTGCCACCGGCTAGCATGCGGCATAAAATATCGGTTTGCGGCAGTGACGATTTATTGGCGCGAAACCAGTCGGTTTGAGAATCGTGAGTTGTTTTCCACATGCCAAAGCACGCGATCCATGTGTTGAAAAAAGAAATTTCCTTCATAAAATCGTCTAACGTTTCACAATGTACCGCTTGGGGAACGTGTGGAATATTACGAAAGAATAAAATAGGTTTTTCGGAGCAGTATTTTTCAATATAATAAAGCATTACCGATAAAGCATTCGGTTTAAGTAATAAATAATCATTGTGAAGTTTTAGAAATTTGCCGTCTCCGTTGGCCATTACGCGTTCAAAATTATCAAATCCGATGTTTTTTTCCGTCTTACTGTATTTGATTTTTGAACCGTACCGAGCTATATATTGTTTAACAAGTTCGGGGGTGGTGTCGGTAGAACAATTATCGGAGATGACAATTTGAATTTGGTCGGTTTGGGTAAATTCGTCTTGCGACACAATGCTGTCTAATACCTGACGTAAAAAATCAACGCGGTTATAAGTAGGGATACAAATAGAAAGTAAAGGTGTCATATTAGTTGTTGTTCATTCCGTGGAAAAAATCTTGTTTGGGCGCAAATATTAACTGACCGGAAAATTTTAGCCATTGGCGGATGTTAGGCCAGTAAAATGGGAAATATTTCAGCGCATATACGACGTTAAAGAAAAAACGATCCGATTTTTGCGTCTGAGGATTTATCACTCCGTTTAAGAAGTGCTTTTTCAGTTTATTAAATTGCGGTTTGGTTAGCCCTTTTTGGCGCAAGTCGTTGTAAATACATAAGGCCCGGTAGAAATAAGCAATAGCCCCCTTTTTAACCCAGCCTTGGTTACCAAATCGTACCACCATGACCGGATGATTAAAACCAAAGCAATAGCCGGTAGAATCTTGCTGTAAGATTTGTTGGGTTAAATACAGGTGCATCCATACTAAACCAAACCCGGCTTGCACAGATTTAAGACGTAGGATGTCTTCCCTGCGCAATACAGCATTGGATAAGCATAATAATTTCAATTGTTCATGCGTAATAAATTCATTAAGATTTTTACAGTGAGCATCTTCGTCATCGGTAGCATTACAATAAATTAGTTGGTTATTAAATGTGTTAAGATACGCATTACTTAAACAAATTACCGTGCCATCGGGGTGGGTTTTGATGCACTCTACAAGACGTTTTAGACCGCCTTGCATATAATAATCGTCGGCTGAGTGAATGTGAACAAATTTGCCGGTGGCATTTTTGATACAATTAAATACATTTTTGTCCATCCCTAAATTAGTGGCATTGGGGAAAAATTTGAGAACGTGGCCCTTGCCTAAATCTATCGGTAGATTAAGTGTTTGTATTTCCGGCTTAATTTGTTGTATAGCGGCCAGAATTTTTTGTTGGGTGTTATCGGTAGAAGCATTATCGCACAGCACAATTTCAACAGGGTCTTCCAATGTCTTTAGTTCGTTAAAAACATTCTGCAAAGTTTCTTGGATAAAATCTTCGCAATTGTAAATGGGAATCCCAACGGTCAAGAGTGGCATTTGGTGGCTCCTTGGTATATGACAATGATTTCCTTGAGGGCATTTTCCAATGTATAGTTCGGTTTCCAGTTTAACAGGGTATGATTAGATGTATCGGCGACCGAGCACATAATTTCATCTGCCCGATACGCAATAACGCCGTAATTAAATTGCGTATTTGAGCCGGACACTTGTTTAACCGTTTGCACAAAGTGACGAATGCTGACGGCTTGCCCGGTACCGATTTCAAAATTATAAAAAGATGGCTTTCCCCGGGTGGCAAAGTCTAACGCCGCAATGTAGGCATTTGCCACATCTTTCACATAAATAAAGTCACGCTTTTGTTCTCCGGCGGTGAGATTGATTTGAGGGATTTTCTCTATCGCAATTTGACGTATCATCTGCTCGGTAAATTTCGCTTTACCGTCAAATGCACCGTATGGATGCTCTAAGGCTAAATTGATGACGGTCATTCGCCCTGCGTAGTATTTAAGCCACAACAGTAAACTTTTTTTAGATAGCGAATAGTGGAGTAAATAATTATAGGATAACCCTTCTTTATTAAAATAAGAATCTGTATTGATGAACGTTTTTAACCCATATTTAAGCCCCACATCAATTAGTCGTATGGGAAACATTAAATTGGTTTCCAATACTTTTACTTCGGGGTTTTCTCCGCGGCCGTACTCGGTAGCAATATGAATAATAGTTTGTATGGCATGTTTCTTAAAAATGTCTTCCAGTATGGTTTTGTCTACATCGTAACAGATAAGACGCGGGTTATGCAGTTCATCTGCAATGCGGCTGACATCGGAGGATGAACGTTTTAATAACACTACTTGTTCGTTCGTTTGTGCCAATATCGCCTTGAGTACATAACTTCCGACAAATCCGGTCCCTCCGGTTAGTAAAACGGTCATAATAATTTCCTCCTTAAGAACTGCGCGCATAACCCGATTTTCCCCCCGAGTTTGTGCCATTTATCTTGTTTAAGCAGTTTGCGTAACAATGTCATTGCGGATAAGGTGTTTAGCCCTTGCAAAGAGGCTGCGTCGCAGATAAATTTGCGGGAAATTTGTTTCAGTTCCGCCTTAGATAATTCTCGGGGCGTCACGTTATACCAATCACAAATGTTTTTTTGCGTGAGTACAAAAGCATACCCATTAGTACATAAGTTATACGTGTTAAGTACCAATTGTAGTAAAACGCAAGATTTCAAATCATCCTTTAACGGCAACTGATTACAATGAGCCAATTGTTTTTGAAAAGTCAAAAAACGTACTTCCGGTTCAAAGAAAACATTTTTCTTCGCCGGAGAATAAGTGTATGAATGTGTTTTGCCTTCAAATGGCGGGGCGGTTGTAATGCAAAACGGAATATCTAAAATAAGGCCGTTCCCTTCCAAAGCGGCTTCGGCAAACATAAAATCAAGCAGAAATCCGCCGACTGTTTTTTCATCGGCTAAATGATAATCTGCAAAATATTTTTGGAGAATATCATGTGAAAAGAAATTCCCCGTTGGATGCATCCCTTTGTAAGCAAACTCCAGCAGGCAATCACGTACCGACGGATAGCGGGTAGCTGTTTTGTTTGGATCTTGATTGGCGGTATCTAGTTTGAAATAGCCAAAATTCGGTTTGAGTTCGTTAAGTATATTGACGATTGTGGCAATCTGTTGGGGAAGTAATCTGTCTTTATCCATGCAAATTAGCGCATATTTCCCGTCTGCCTGATTAAAAGCATGCAAAATATTATAAGTAGATCCTTTATTTTCGGGTAGTGACACCAGTTTTAAGCGCGGGTCCTGAATAGAAGATAAACGTTCTATGGTGTCATCCGGCGAGTGATTGTCACTAATCACTAACTGAAAGTCTAAACAATCGCACGCTAAAAGTTCGTGTGCTTTTTGATAAATTTGTTTGGCACTATTATAGGTGGGTATGCAAATAGAAAGCGTAGGTGTTTTCATTTTTGCAACTCCTTTTTAATAGTTTGCAGTTGTGCTGCCGGCAGTAACGGAGACATGTTATCCAGCGCATTACCGAAACAACATTTAGGATGTATTTGGGTCGGTGTGTTAAAGTTAATGCAAATCAGTAACGGCCCGGGTTGTGCAAAACAGGCATGCAAGTCATTATCCGTCAACGTTTCGGCCTGTAATGTTTGGGCCGGTATGCCGTAGGCACGCGAAATCGCTGCAAAGTCGGGAGCGGTATAATCATCTACGGTAGACGGATTTCGTCCGTCTAAATACATATCTTGGAATTGTTTAACCATTCCCAACGAGCGGTTATTAAAGATAAAAATTTTAATAGGAAATTGGCGGCGCGCGAGTGTAACGAGTTCCTGCAAATTCATTTGAAATCCGCCGTCACCGCATAATACAACAGCCTGTTTCTCGGCCGCGGCTACGCCAAACGCCGCCGGAAAAGCAAACCCCATGGAACCTAGCCCACCGGAAAATAATACCCGCGTGCAAGGTTTTATGACGGCCGATTGGGCTGCCCACATTTGATGCTGGCCAACATCTACGCATACCGCATGCCCATCGGGAATTTCCGCAAACAGCCGGTGCATAATTTGATTAGGTAAATGCGCTTTGCCATCCAATGATTGTTCCACCGGAAATTGTTTTTTTAAGGCAGATAAACGGCTTGTCCACTCGGTTTTAGGTAATGATATAGATTGTTTATTGATTTCTTCCAGAAAGGCGGCCGCGTCGGCGCAAAGAACTGTTTTACGGAAATCGCCCGCCTGTAATTGGGCTACATCAATATCTACTTGAAAGACCGTTTTGTTTTCCCACGGTGAAACATCGGCGCCTGTTTGGCGGATATCTAACCGTGAACCGAGTACCAGTATTACATCGGCGCATGAAATCGCCCAGTTGGCATATCGGGTGCCATAAGTTCCGATAAGACCTAAATTGTACGGATAGTCTGACGGTACACTATCGATACCCATAAGCGACTGGACAACCGGAAGTCTGGTACGGAGTAAAAATTGTCGTAACGGCTCTACGGCATGACTTAATCGGACCCCGTTTCCCACTAAAAGCAACGGACGCTTGGCATGAGCAAATGCGTCAGCAACGTTAGCCGCGTAGGTCGATAAATCCGGAGTGGCTTTAGCGGCGGGTGGTATAAAAGAACGGGCCGTTTGAAAGTCAAAATCGGCGCGTTGGACGTCCATGGGTAAATCAAGCAACACCGGCCCTTTCGCTCCGGTATTGGCTTCGTAAAATGCTTTTTCCAACTCGTAACGTAAATCTTCCGCGTGCTTGACTTGCACGGCGTATTTGGTAATAGGGGTAGCAATACTGACAATATCGGTTTCCTGAAAGCCATATTGGCGGATAGCGGGAAATTTTTGATATTCAAACGAATTGACTTGCCCGGTAATAAATACTACCGGGGTTTGGTCAAAAAAACAATTGGCTATCGGAGTAACTAAATTGGTTGCTCCGGGCCCGGAAGTGGCTAGCGCTACGCCTGTTTTCCCGGTTGTTCGGGCATATCCTTCGGCGGCAAATCCGGCGGCTTGCTCGTGTGCTGTATTGATAAGTTCAATGCCGGGGGTAGTATAAATACTGTCCACCAAATGAGTTACCATCCCGCCGATGTAGCCAAATACACAATCGGTTTGTTTTTCAATTAGAAATTGTGTAATAAAATCAGAGGCTTTCATTCAAATTTTTCCCCATTTTGAATATAATGGTACAACTTCGTAAGCCCTTCTTCAAGCGATGTAAAGTGTAAATCGGGCAATTCCTCGCGTAAGATGCTGTTGTCGCCGGTGTAAGCGTTGTTAAGCATATCTTTACAAAGTACGCGAATATTTTGGCCACTGATTTTTTGTACCTGTTTGGCTATTTCGCCCAACGTAACGCTTTTTGTAGGCGTAACATTGATGATTTTGTGTACGGGCCAGCGAATCAAAAACCGACGGATAATTTCGCCCAAATCATCTATCCACAAGTAATCAAACAAGGCATTTTTTTCAATAACGATATCTTCCCCTTTTAACGCTTGGTGGATACAATAACTCGGTACGCGGTTTGATTTCTCGCCGTAACCGTAACACGCAAAAATGTTTAAGCAACGTATATCGTCGCGATTGGTGGTATATTGAGAAATTTGCAATTTAGACAGTCCGTACGGCTCTGCCGGAGTATATAAACCGATTTCGCTTTCTTTTACGCGCTCTAACGAGCGGGAGCGGTCATACATAGCACCCGAACCAAACACAATCACACGGGTATCCGGGCGTTTGTAAGCAAGCAGATTATCTAACATGGCCCGGTTTTTTTTGACGGTATCGGTAGCATCCTGCTGGCCACGTACGCCGCCGACGCTGGCACAATGAATAATATAATCAGCCGGATGAGCGGTTAAACAAGCGCTGGCGGCCGCCGCATCACATAAATTTACTTCGGCGCTGGTTGGGCAGACAAGTGCATAGTCATTAGCGAGTATGCGCTTGAGATTTTTGCCGATAAATCCACGTCCGCCGGTCAGTAAAACAGTTTTCATTTTCTCTCGTGTTGTTCAATAAATTTACTAATTGTTTGAACGGTTTTTTGTACGTCTTCGTCCGTCAGATTTTGCGCCGTTCCCACCCAGAATGTATGTAACATAATAAAGTCGGTTACGGGTAATTGTTTGTAATCTTCTTCGGTCAGTTTGTTTGCTTTTTTAAGCGGCCCGTTGCCGATGCGCAGTTCAAAATCGGCCATCGTTACCATCGGTTGGCGTAAGAGGTTGCCCGCAAACAGTTGGCGCGTGCCGATACCGTTTTCTTCCAAGTACTCCACAAGTTGTTGTTTGGTAAACGGCGCCTCGTCTTTGACAGAGATTAAAAAGCCAAACCACGACGGAGCACATTTCTCACTGACGTGCGGTAAGATTAAATACTTTTCCCATTTTTTCAGTCCGTTAAGTAAAATTTCAGCGTGTTCACGGCGCATTTCCAAAAAGCGGTCTAATTTTTTTAGTTGCGCTAGGCCCACGGCCGCTTGCCAATCGGAAATTTTCAAATTGTAACCGATATGCGAATAGGTATATTTATGGTCGTAGCCAAACGGTAAATTGCCCAGTTGCATATTGAAACGATTTTTGCAGGTGTTATCCGTTCCCGGTTTGCACCAGCAATCACGTCCCCAATCACGGTAGGACATTAAAATACGGTACAGTTGGGCATCTTTAGTGATAACCGCCCCCCCTTCTCCCATCGTAATATGGTGGGCCGGGTAAAAACTAAAGGTACCGATATGGCCCGTCGTGCCGGCATATTTGCCGTTCCATTTGGCGCCTAGCGCATCACAGGAGTCTTCAATAACCCACAGATTATGTTTTTGCGCAAGAGCCATAATTTTATCCATATCAAACATATTGCCTAGCGTGTGGGCCAAAAAGATGGCACGCGTTTTGGGCGAAAGGGCTTGTTCAATTTTGCTTACATCAATGTTGTAGGTACCGACTTCGCAATCTACAAACACCGGAATAAGGCCGTTTTGCATAATGGGGTTGACCGTCGTAGGAAATCCAGCGGCAACGGCAATTACTTCATCGCCTTTTTTTAAGCGTTTTTCGCCTAGTTTGGGCGAAGTAAGCGCGGTAAGTGCCAACAAATTAGCGCTGGAACCGGACGTAGTAGTTAAGGCAAACGGTACGCCGAGTTTAGCAGCAAATTCTTTTTCAAATTCGTCGTTAAAACGTCCGGCGGTTAGCCACATATCTAACGACGCATCCATCATATTAACAAGTTCTTCTTCGCCAATGTTTTTACCTGACGCAGGAACATAAGTTTTCGGTTTGGCTGCTTGTTCTTCTTTGAGCGCGCGGGCATACTCTTTGGCGAGTTCTTTAATTTTGGTACGTAATTCTTGTGTGTTCATTTACTTACTCCAAGGTAGATTTTTGTGTTGGGCCGCAGCGATAAAATCCGCAATTTGCCCGAGTGAAAATGCGTGCATATCGGCTTTTTTACCATAAAAGGCCTGATACCACGCGGTTGTTTTTTCAATGGCTTCATGTGCCGTATAGACGGGGCGCACGCCAAGAATTTTATCTGCTTTTTCAATATTGAGTTGCAGTAGGTTGGCTTCATGCAATCCATCGCCGTTACCCACTTTAACTTGTCCGTTGCCCCATACTTTAGCGACGTACTCGGCCACTTCGGAAACGCGTACATCTTTATTCATTTCCGGGCCGAAGTTAAAACCGTCGGCATATTTAGTGCCTTCTTCTAAAAGTTTCTGGCCTAAACGCAAATATCCGGCGAGTGGCTCTAGCACGAGTTGCCAGGGACGCGTGGCATGCGGATTGCGAATTTCTACCGTTTTACCGGCTTGAAACGCACGGATACAATCGGGAATTAAACGGTCTAATGCCCAATCTCCCCCGCCGATAACATTTCCGGCGCGTGCCGTAGCCAATGCAAAAGGTTTGCCGTCTGTCAAAAAAGAGCGGCGGTAGGAAGAAGATAAAATTTCTACGCATCCTTTGGATGATGAGTACATATCATATCCGCCGAAAGGTTCATCTTCTTTGTAGCCTTCTTTTTTCTCTTTATTTTCGTAACACTTATCGGTAGTAACGTTGACAAACGCTTTGACAGATGGCGTTTTGCGCGCGGCTTCTAATACGTTTAACGTGCCCATCACGTTTGTTTCGTAAGTAAGTACCGGCTCGGAGTAACTGAGCCGAACAAGCGGTTGGGCGGCTAAATGAAATACGATATCGGGTTGATGTTTAGCAAAAAAACTTTCCAACGTTTTTGCGTCGCGGATATCGGCAATTTTGCTGTCTTTTAACAAATGCCCCAAATCTAACACGTCATATAAGCGCGGGTTCGTGTCTGGCAATAAAGAATATCCAACGACGTTTGCGCCTAATTCTTTGAGCCACAACGATAACCAACTTCCTTTGAAACCGGCGTGCCCTGTAATAAGAACTGTTTTCCCTTGATAAATGTTATTAAACGGCATATTACTCCTTCCACACTTTCCACGGGGCTTGGTTGTTATCCCATAGTTTGTTCAAATCATTTTTATCTTTGAGCATATCCATCGGATGCCAAAACCCGGTATGTTTATAAGCATTTAATTGCCCGTCTTTAGACAGGTTAAGCATCGGGGCACGTTCAAACATGATTTCGTCGGAGTTTTCCGGCAGATAATTAAATACTTGCGGTTCACAAACCATAAACCCGGCATTGATCCACGAGCCGCCCTGTTTGGGTTTTTCCGAAAAATTAGAAATGCGTCCGTCGGCTTCAATATCTAATGCCCCGTATTTCCCTTCCGGTTGATAGGCGGTTAACGTGCAGTATTTGTGCGAATCTTGGTGATTTCTAACCAGTGCGCCGATATCAATATCGGCTACGCCGTCGCCGTAAGTAAGCATAAACGGCTCGTTACCAATGAATTTTTGAGCGCGTTTGATGCGTCCGGCCGTTAACGTATCTCGCCCGGTATAAAGGAGCGTTACTTTCCACTGTTCACACGCATTGCGGTGAATATTAACGGAGTTGTCGGACAAATCCACCGTAATATCAGAATTACGCATATAATAGTTGACGAAGTAATCTTTAATCACTTCTTGTTTGTATCCGGTTAGCACGATAAAATCATTAAACCCGTAATGCGAATAGGTTTTCATAATGTGCCATAAGACGGGATACCCACCGATTTCCACCATAGGTTTAGGTTTAATGCTGGTTTCTTCGCCAAGGCGCGTGCCAAGGCCTCCGGCCAAAAGAAGAACTTTCATTTATTGCCTCCTGTAAGCGTTTGTAAAATAGAGTCTATATTTTCCGCTGTAAGCGGAGTGTAAACTTCGTCAATATGTTTACAAATTGTTTCTTTGTCTAATTTGGAAAAATCTACGCGAAGTAGTTTTTTGCGAATTTCCGGCTCAAAGCGGTATTTAATGACTTTCGCCGGATTACCGCCGACAATCGCATACGGCTCTACATCTTTAGTTATTACGCTACCCGCCGCAATGATGGCCCCTTGCCCGATATGCACGCCCGAGCAAATAATAGCGCCCATTCCAATCCAAACATCATCTCCCACGATGATATCGCCCTTACTTTGTGCTTCGCGTGTTTGCAAGCCGAATTTGACTTTGAACGGATAGGTGGACAAACCCGTATAGGGGTGTTCGCTGGCTAAAATAAACGAAACGTCGCCGGCTATAGAACAATAATTGCCGATTTGTAACTTTGTATTTTGGTCGGAGTGTGTGAGTACCCGCAAAATTCCATAGGTGCCTTTCCCGACGGTCACTTTGTCTAAATCAAAGTCGTTGGCGGGGTAAGTATCGTTATGTGCGTTTAGCACGCGCCATTTACCGTCAAAAGTTTTTTCCGGGGCTACTTTCTTGCTCCACACGCGCACACCGCACAGGTAATATCTTGTCTTATGGTTGTCTTTAATTTTTTTCCATAAACTCATGGGGACGTTTCCTTTACATATTGCCGGCTAATTGTTTAATTAACTGGCGTTTATTTTTATAATACGTATAGATACTCTTTAATAGCGTTCTTTTTTCACCGGTGCTCAAATGATAGCGCAGTTGGTAATAACGCGTCACTAACATCAGTTTCCAAAAGGGGGTAGGGCTTATCACATGGGCCTTCAAAAAGCGGTAACAGGCATTATTAAAGGGATTAGCAAATAATTTTTTAACTTCCGTATTTCTAAAGAAAATACGATGGAGTTTAGCAATTTTTTCTCCGTTTTCGTAGGATGCATATTTGAACGGAATTTTGCCTAACGCCTTTTGTCCTTTTTCATCCATTTGTTTTTCATACCAAAGGCTTAACTGCCACACGGGATCGGTTTCTTTTGCATAGTGAGAAAGCACCACGCGATGTGCCCCGGAATCGTACCCGGTAAAATGGAAAAACCGAAGCGGACGGCCGTTTACAAACCACCCGTCTTGTTCATTTCCGGTAATTTTACGGGTAACTAAATTCCATGTGGCCACGTTATATTCCTGCTCGCGGATGACTTTTACTCCGTCGAATAAGGCCGGAATAAAATCCCCCCATTTTTGATCGGTAAATAATCCTTTGGGGATATCGTCGTAACAATAGTGCATCAATCGGTCGGCCCACCAATTCAAAAAAGCCATCCCGTTTTTGTCGTTTTTAACAGCGAAAAAACCGAAATTATAAATTCCGTGTTGTAGGGAGCAAAGTTCGTTGTCTTCTATATCCTTTGGCGTAGCGGACGGTTCGGTTTGGTGTGGGGTCAGCAAGACACTATAGGTATCTAACATTTGGCTAAGTGGGGTTAAGTCGTTAAATACGCCGATATCCGGGTCTAAATACACGAGTTTATCCGTATTTGTTTGTTTTAAGATGTGTAAAGCGGCCGCCCCTTTTACTGCCGTGCATAATTCCACCACCGTGTGTGAAAAAAACCATTGGGCATTATTTTCGGTTTGGATAAAATCTTCGGCTCTCCAAACATAATCAAAATCTTCTTTGGCAAGGTCAAAATCTTTTGGTAAATCATCGGAAATTACCAAGTGCATAACAGCATCCGGATTGTGTTTTTTTAAAGTAGCCGCCAACACGCGGGCTTTAGGAATGTAACAAGTAGTAACGCTGGTAAAGAAATGCATGTTAATTCTCCTTACGGTTTTTTAATACAAACGATATAATTTCTTGTAAATTTTGTTTAGGGTTAATTTCATTAAGCACAAGGCCCTTCTTGTATCCGGCTACCCGTTCGGCCGGTGCTCCCATATTATAGCAAGCCACCGGCAGGCCCATATCCATGGCTTCGGTGGTGGTGTAAGAAAAAGTTTCCGGAACAATGGAAGGAATAAAAATAATATCTAATTGATATTTTTTAATCAGTTTGGGTAAATCTTCCCGACGGTACTCCCCGGATACGTTCAAAACAGTCGATGGCTTATCATACGGCCCGATGACTGTGAAAGTTGTGTTCGGGTCGGTATTTTGGGCGCAAATTTGTTCAATCACTTTTTTGCCTTTTGCCACATTGGAGGCTCCTCCCAAAAAACCGATATTGACGGTTTTATGAGGGGCTACCGTTACAACCGGCAACGGAGAAACCTGATGCGCGATGATTTTAATTTTAGTTTTTAATTGCGGATAAACACGTTCAAAAAGCAACTGAGTTGATTTAGAAAAAACAATCAATTCATCTAAGGTGTTATCAAAAAATTCTTGCCATCCCTTACGCCAAGAAACGATATCATGAAAGCCCGAACGCAACAACGGATGAAAAGTTTGTTTTTCACAGCAACTGGCACATGCAGACAAATCTTTTAAGCCGCAAAATTTTTCGTTACTATCCAATAAGGTATAACTGGGGCAAATACCGAAATAGTCATGTCCGCGGGCGGAAACTTTAATTTCCGGATGACGCTTTTTGAATTGATTTACTGTTTTCAATACATCTAAAGCGTTCTTATATCCCACTAAATTATTTACTACTATTTCGGTGCAAGGCAAATCGGTCAGTTCGTCTAACGAGTTAAACAAACAATATCCGATTTCGCGATTGGGCGTATGTAAGAAAAAAAGATCAAAATCGTGCCAATACTGCAAACGTAACACGAGCGCTTCTTTTTTTAAGATAGTAAATTGCTTGTAAGAATAAGTTTCCGTCCCCCCGCCTAAATTATGGTCTATCCATAAAATAACGCGATTCGTTGGGTGCGCGGCAATTTGTTTGTTAAAACTCGCTATATCGGGAAGTTGCGGGTTTTGTGCGGTAAATGACGAATAGATCCGTTTATAGTGTAATATCGGCACACAGCACAATTGCAACGTCCGCGAAAAAGGAGTGCGGGTTTCCTTAACGATAGGAAACTTTCCCCACGTATATTCGCGGATTCTTTTGCCGTGAAGATTCGTCAATTTTTTAGTTAACATACGTTTATTTTCTATTCAAATACCACGTAACGGTTTTTTTAATACCGGTTTCAAAATTTTCGTCGGCTTTCCATCCGAGTTCGGTTTCCAGTTTAGTTGCGTCAATGGCGTAACGGCGGTCGTGCCCGGCACGGTCTTTTACAAAGGTAATAAGCGTTTTGTAACTTTTTCCGTTAGCAGCGGGTTTTAAGTTGTCTAACAAGGTACAAATAGTATCTACAATTTGCAAGTTGGTGCGTTCGTTGCGTCCGCCGATATTATAGGTTTCTCCCGCTTGCCCTTTTTGCCACACAAGCGCAATGCCTTTACAATGGTCTAACACATACAACCAATCGCGCACGTTTTTTCCATCGCCGTAAATCGGGATAGGTTGCCCAGCCAAACATTTGCGGATAATGGTGGGAATGAGTTTTTCATCGTGTTGTTTGGGGCCGTAATTATTAGAGCAGTTGCTCGTAGTAACATTGAGTCCGTAGGTATGATGATAGGCGCGTACGAGTAAATCACTGGACGCTTTACTGGCCGAGTATGGACTATTCGGTGCATACGGTGTCTTTTCGGTAAAAAATCCCGTTTCGCCAAGTGTCCCATATACTTCATCGGTAGAAATATGATGAAAGCGGCATGTTGAGTAGCCGGGTTTCACTTGCCCGGGAGCAGCCATCCAATGTAAGCGTGCGGCTTCCAATAAGTTAAAAGTGCCTTCAATGTTTGTTTGAATAAACGGACGCGGCCCGGTAATGGAATTATCTACATGCGATTCGGCGGCGAAGTGAAACACGCCGCGGATGTCGTATTTTTCAAATAAATCTTTGACGAATTTTTCGTCACAAATATCGCCTTTTACAAACGTATAGCGCGGGTTGTTTTCGCACTCTTTTAAGTTGGCTAAATTGCCCGCATAGGTCAGTTTGTCTAAATTGACGACGTGATATTGTGGGAACGTCTCCAAAAAATAGGGGATGAAATTCGCCCCGATAAAGCCGGCTCCGCCGGTAACTAAGATAGTTTCGTTAGACATTCTTCCACTCCTTGTGTCCAATGAGGTATAGACACACCAAATTGATTTTTGATTTTTGATTTATCCAATACCGAAAATGCCGGCCGTTTAGCAGGCGTAGGATATTGGCTGGTAAAAATGGGCGTTACCGGGCAAGGAACGGCGGCGCGGTGCAACGTGTACCACGCCAAATCGTACCACGAGCAAATTCCTTCATCGGTAAAGTGGTAAATTTCGCGTGTGTTTGGCGCGATTTTCGGTAAAATTTGCACGATCGTTGACGCTAAATGCGGGGCGTATGTCGGCGAGCCGACTTGGTCGCACACGACGCCCAGTTGTTCTTTCTCCCGGCCGAGCCGCAACATCGTTTTGACGAAGTTTTTTCCGTACGGACTATACAACCACGCTGTGCGTAAAACGGCAGCCGTTTTGGCATATTTTAAGACGGCTTGTTCGCCTTCGTATTTTGTTTGTCCATACACGCCGAGCGGGCGGACGGGTGCATTTTCGCCAAGCGGAGTGTTGGACGAACCGTCAAACACATAATCGGTAGAGATATGCACGAGCGGAATGTTTAACTCGGCGGCGAGTTTAGCCAAATTGGCCGGGCCGTCCGCGTTAATTTTGCGGGCAAGTTCCGGTTCGCTTTCTGCTTTATCCACATTGGTATAAGCGGCGCAATTGATAATGGCGGTTAAAGCATGTTTTTGCCCAAAAGACAAGACGTCTTTTTCGTTAGTGATATCCAATTCCCCCACGTCGGTCAGTACGCATTTTGACGCGGGTAAAATATCTTGTAAACAGCGGCCCAGTTGACCATTTGCACCGGTGATTAAAAACATGGATGCTCCTTATACGACGAAAATGATGCGTTTTTAAGGTCTTTGTCCGATAGCAACGCTTTGTTCAAATCAATTTTCCAATCTATGTTTAATTCTTTATCGTTAAAAAGCACGGCACCTTCACTGGCTTTGTTATAAAAGTTATCGCATTTATAAGCAAATTTGGCAGTTGGTGTTAAGACGGAAAAACCATGGGCAAACCCGTGCGGAATGAAAAATTGTTTTTTATTCTCGCCGGAAAGTTCCACCCCATACCATTTGCCGAACGTCGGGCTACCGGCTCGTAAATCTACCGCCACATCCCACACGGTGCCTTCCAATACGCGTACCAATTTGGCTTGCGCAAACGGCGGGCGTTGAAAGTGTAAGCCGCGCAAGGTGTTTTGTGTAGAAAAACTTTCGTTATCTTGTACAAACGTGATATCAAGGCCCGCTTCTTTCCACGTGCGCGCGCTGTAACTTTCAAAAAAGTAGCCGCGGTTATCTTGAAATACCGTCGGTGTAAAAACGATAAGTCCGTCAATTTCCGGCTTAAAAAAATCCATTTTTCTGATCCTCCGGTAGTCCGGCCAGATATTGCCCGTATTCGGTGTTTTTAAGTTGTTGGGCACGGGCTAACAATTGCTCGGCATTGATCCAACCCTTTTTGAAGGCAATTCCTTCCAAGCAGGCAATTTTAAGTCCTTGCCGGCTTTCCAACGCTTCTATAAAAATAGATGCCTTGATAAGATCGGCGTGTGTGCCGGTGTCTAACCATGCCATGCCGCGTCCCATCAGTTCTACGGACAGTTCCCCCCGTTGTAAATACCAATCGTTCACAGACGTAATTTCTAACTCTCCGCGGGCGGACGGTTTAATCTGTTTGGCTACATCCACGACACGGTTGTCGTAAAAGTAAAGCCCGGTTACTGCCCAATTAGATTTGGGGTGTTGGGGTTTTTCTTCAATGGAAAGGGCTTTTTTGTCCGCGTCAATTTCCACCACGCCGTAGGCTTGCGGATTTTTGACGTGATAGCCGAATACGGTAGCGCCTGTTTTGCGTGCGGCGGCGTTTTTGACTAACTGTTGTAAATCATGCCCGTAAAAAATGTTGTCGCCCAAAATTAAACATACGCTATCTTTCCCGATAAATTCTTCACCCAAAATAAATGCTTGGGCCAACCCTTCGGGGCGGGGTTGTTCTACATAAGAAAACTGCATGCCGTACGTGCTTCCGTCGCCGAGTAAATGGCGAAAAGCGGGTAAATCTTTGGGAGTGGAAATGATAAGCACTTCGCGAATGCCTGCAAGCATCAATACCGAAAGCGGATAATAAATCATCGGTTTGTCATAGACGGGAATGAGTTGTTTGGAAACGGCTAATGTGGCCGGGTATAAACGGCTGCCTGTACCGCCTGCTAAAATAATTCCTTTCATGAGTTTTCTCCCTTAGATATAGATATACTTATTTTACTAATTTTAGGGCGAGAATAGCAAACGAAAACTTGGAATTTATGAAATGAAAAAAAGCAAAAAAATCCCGGGTCGTTTAGACCCGGGTTTTTTGTTAGAAACTAAAAGATTGAATTACTGATGAGTTACTAACCGGATGAGAACTCCCGTAATAATACTTAATACATTGGGATACCGTTACATAAGTTGTACAATGCTTTTTATCGCAACCGCCATTGATGCCGCCTAATCCGTATTTAATATGGCTATGGTCGTGATTCTCTTGTATGTAATAATATTCCAATCCTAATAATCCGGAATTACAATTTTGCTCTTGCCCCGGTTGGTACCTGAAATACGTATCCCCAATATGGTAACTGCTTGAGGTCAGGTGCGGTGCCCAGCCGCCGTTATATAAATTCCCCCAAACGGTGCCAAACCCTTCACACCAACGTTCTCCTTGGTCTCCGCACCAACTACCCATCCATCCGTCCCAATGTTCATCATTATAGTACCATTGGTTAGTATAGACGGTTGCATACCGCCAACAAGTGCTTTTATCCCAATTGGCTTCAGAAGGATCTTCCGTCGTGCTACCATCGGCCTTAAGATATACCATGGTCGGTTCAGTGGGTTCATAATTCCCGCCGTTTTGTGCACAGGTTCTAATGTATCTGACGGGGGCCGTTGCACTGCCTGACCACCCACTACCTAATACGTAACTGTTGCTACACAGTCTGTTAATAGTTCGGTCTTCGCTGGTAGGCGTGCAGGTTACGTCGCAGTTATCTAAAGCAAGTACATAAGCATATTTATCTTGATTGGATAATTTACGTTTTACCCAACGTAACTGACAGCTGTTATTCGTTAAGTCAACAGAAGAATAAAATGAACTTGAACTGTCATTCTCCTTATATTTTACTTGCGTAGGACGTATAATATCCGTAGTTCCTAACGTGAAACCCGATGTGGATACATTATCTTCCAAAGCCGCATTGATTAAAGTTACCGAATCGTCGGACATACCGTCATCTTCCGGCATTCTTACTTCTACGTTAGTAGCGTGTAACGTTTGTGCATATTGGTATAAGTTATGGTTAACCTGTAATGCATTTAAG
>OOHK01000002.1 GCA_900315845.1 Candidatus Avelusimicrobium luingense | reverse complement strand
TAGGGCGTTACAATCCGTTAGTGGTGGCCAACACGGTAGAAAGCGTAGAAATGACAGAAGCCATGTTGAACTTGCGTAAAGCCGTGCAAGGCAAACTTATGCAGAGCAAAGTGGATCATGTTTTAGCCGAAAATAATACCCCGACTTTATCCGGCATGCCGGAAATCCCGGTTGATTTAACAGCCGTTACGGCCGAGCATTTACAAGTTACCCAAACCCCTCTCCCCCAAAACACACCTGTTGTTGAAACCCCGGTTGAAGAAAATGAACCGGTAGTAGATTTAGAAGGTATCCAAGCCCAAATTCAAGAACTTCGTAATGGCGTTTTGAAAAAGAAAAATGTAGATATTGTATATATTGAACGCGGCGGTAAATACTACGATTGGAACGGTGTAGAAGTGCGTGGCAATTATCCGAAAGGAAGCGTGGTTGCTCTTAGTGACGGAAGATTATTTGTCCAAGAAGGCGGTATGTGGTCGGAAATGGGCCGCTGGAAAGAAATCGCAAAAACAAGCACGCCCCGCGGCTTTGGCACGCGGCTTCATGATTGGTGGATCAACCGACAAGTAGGTTGGTCTATGTTCTCGGAACAATTCGGATATTGGCTGCGGGACTTTAAACACTCTTTAGGCGTTAATTTCTTGATGGAAGCCTCCGTTCCGTTTGCGACGACGGCCCCGTTACTCAGCCCGAGTGCACAATATGTAGAAGTTATGCAAACCGGACGGTCAATCGGGGAATTGTCCCACGGGTTTGGCGGATTTGGCGGTTTAACCCAAAACGCCGGCCAATTAACCTATACTTTCGGTGGCTTAAACGGATCTTTAGGCGGCACACACTTTGGTTCTTCCATCATCAGCCGGGAATTGATGGGCACCGGTTCTGCGGTGACTCCCGGAACTTTTGCTAAAGGTTTGAGCAGTTACAATAGTTCTTCTTCCGTCGCGGCTGCCAAAGGGACGACCGCTCCTCAAAAAGCCGAAGAAAACAAGTTGTCTTGGTTTAACATTTGGAACACCTTGAGTTTGAGCATTACCCCGCAAATGGCTAAACGTGCAGCCGCTGTTACAATTGGAATGGCGGCGGCCGGTTTTGGGGTGGCTTCGCTGCTGGGCAATACCGGCACATTAACTGATTTCACCGTTGCGGGTACAAGCATGTTGGCCGGTGTGGGCCCGTTGTTTGTCCGTTCGAAAGTTAAATATAAAACGGAAGAGGCGGCTGATGCAACCCCGAATAACGGATTAGATGAACAAGATGCCAGTTTGACCTTTATGGTAGAACCGAGACAAGAACAACCTTTACCCAATGTGACCATGGGGTTAGATCCGTCCTTTGAGGTTTCCGGGTTCAATCGGTTGACCTTATCTGAAAACAATACTTTTGAATTACGCGGCCCCAGACAAAACCCCACCGAAGTAAAAAGTTTTTACATTGAATTGGTAAATAACGATGGCGCTTTATGGCACTTCTTACAAAGTCCGGCGCAACTGAAAGATATTACCCGCCCGCTTATTATTAAACTTGAATCTAAATCTTTCGTTCGGAAAAACAATTGGGTTTTATTAAATATTGAATTGCAGGGTGCTAAAG
The DNA here is from genome assembly GCA_900315845.1 of Candidatus Avelusimicrobium luingense. Taxonomy (GTDB): domain Bacteria; phylum Elusimicrobiota; class Elusimicrobia; order Elusimicrobiales; family Elusimicrobiaceae; genus Avelusimicrobium; species Avelusimicrobium luingense. The sequence goes on along the minus strand of OOHK01000002.1, from coordinate 374,588 downwards.
CCAGCATTCCGATACAAGCGCGGGTAGAAAGATCGTTATTGCCCAAAGAAATGGCGGAAGATGTCGGCAAGTTATTAGTGAATCAAGATGGGTCTATCTATTATGCGCAATATGGGCAACTCCCCATCAAATTAACAGATTTCCGCATTCGCTTACCTAAGGGTTCCATGGAACATTGGGTTTCTATGTTACAAGCATTACCGGAAATTCCGTTCACGTTAAAATTTCATTCTGTTGGCAGTAAAATGGAATGGATTACCAAATATCTGTCCTTTAACATGTTAGGTGTCGGTAAAACGTTGGCGGCGTTGTTGGTCCCGGTTGCAAGCGGGGCACTGACTCCGGCTCAGGCGGTAGGGGCCATGATTATGATTAATAACGTTATCCCCTATTTGTTCACGTTAAGACATAGAAATAAAATCAAACATTATAACGATGCTTCTATCGTCCGTAACGGATTGTGGTTGATGGACGCCGGATTCATAGGCGCTGCGTTATCCAGCCTTTGGTTGCCAGAAATGGCGTGGAATACCACGTTAATCCCCTTCCTCTTTTCTTTAGGTTGTTTAACGGTAGGAACGAACTTGGTGCGTGTCGGTCAAGATCCGTTGATTGTGGCCAATTTGAACGCAAAAGGGGTTAAATCCGATAAAACAACGGTTGCTCCCGAGGTGAATTATGATAAAGAATGGTTCCAACAACGCTGGAAAGAAGTGTCCGCGCAATTAAAAGGCGTGATGGGTTCCTTGTTTAAGAAAGAACAAAACCGCGGGGAATTATCGTGGCGTTTAACTTCTCAAATGTGGAAAAACGTAGGGGGCGTCGTATTCTTTGCCGCGCCGTTTGTGGTGAATTGGTTGTCCAGTTTGGTCGGAGCGGATGTTAACATTGATTTTAGACATATGTTTCCGGTTTTTGCTCTTACCAGTCTGATTACCACGGCAAAAGTAAATTCCTTAAACTTAAAAGAAAATATTCCGAATGATCCTACTTTGATACAGGACCAAGTAGAAGATTTTATAGATAACACCATGGCCCCCTTATGGACCGGAGAAAATGCGCCTACCCAACAAGAAGTAAAGAAAAAATCGCTTGAATTGTATAAATTACTTGAAAAATGGACAGCCTCTACCATTCGTCAAAGCGAAAAAATGGACGAGAAGGAAGTGCTGGCGCAAAAAGCTTTGTGGGCGGAAGAATATTGGCATCAATATGTTAAGGGCCTCGGTTTAACGCCACAACAAACGCAAGAAATAGAAACGGCCTTTAATCAAGCATTAGAACAAATCGGAGCGCCGAAAGTGGGCGTGCCGAAATTCCCGCCGGTCCTTTGGGCGGCTTTAGGAGCCATGTCCTTGTTCACCTTTACCGAAATGGGGGTGGCTACCGGGTTCTCCTTTGAAGTCAAAGACCTTTTCACCCCGGCAGGCAGCAACCCGGATATTGCTTTAATCGGTGCGGTATCTGCCCTTTGGTATGTGGCAATGGCCGTCAGCCGGTATATCGGTAACTGGATGACGCGTATGAAACTTAAACCGGGCACGATGTACATGGTATCTTCCTTGTGTACTATCTTGGGAACAAGCGCCATGATGGCCGGAATTGCCGCTTCGAACAGAGCGCTTGTGTTAACCAGTGCTTTTGTCGCTTGTATCGGTATCGGAAACTTCTTCTCGCAAGTATCCAAATATATCAAAGATATTGACCCCGATTTACAGCGCCAAGCCCAGTTGTGGATGGGCTACACGATGATCCCCAGCGCCTTTGCTACATGGGGTCTTAAAGAATTGTTCCAAGGCAATAACTTGGCACTCGTTGGCGTTTCGTTGGGGGCGTTAGTTACCTGTTTGGCCTTAACGAAAGGGTTGTTGGCTCAATCCAGTTTAGTCAAAGCCGCGCAACAACAATTGCAAAAAGTAAAAGACCGCAAAAACGGGAATCCCACAACGCCGGAAACGGAGGAGCCGTCCGATTTGAATTTGGACGATGCCACCCCGGCTAATTAATTAAGTTTTATCTAAAAAACCCCGGTGTTCACTCTATAGTGAAACCGGGGTTTTTTGATGACTCAAATGTGACTTAAACCGAAAATAATTTGCTGTATAACCGGCTATAATAGGGTTCGGGCAGATTGATTCCGGGGGTGGTAATGCGTCCGCCTTTGGGCCCATGATAATCTGACCCGGCCGTACAAAGGAAATCATATTTACGAGCAATAGCCAATAATTCTTGTTTTAAGGTATAAGAATGGGCCGGATAAAAGATTTCTATCCCGTCTAGGCCGGCTTCTTTCCAGGCGGGAAAATTCCATACACTGGAAGAAATGCCCGGGTGCGCGATGACGGCAATGCCGCCCGCTTGTTTAATATGTTGTATGGCCTCTATGGCGGTTACTCCGGCGGCGGGCACATATCCCGCTTTCCCGGGGACTAAAAATTGCCGGAAGGCATCCTGCCGGGAAGTGGCAAGCCCTTTTGCGCGCAACGCATCGGCCACATGGGCGCGGGACACTACATTAGACGCACGTTCAAATACATCCTGTTCCGTAATTTCTATGCCGGCTTGTTGCAGATTGGCAATAATTTGGCGGATACGGTTTAACCGGTTTTCGCGGTTTTTAGTTAAAAAGGCCTGAAATCCGGCATTCTTTATATCTAAGTTGTAGCCCGTAAAGTGTAATTGGTCGTGTTCGCGCGTGCTGATTTCTACACCGGTGGTAAAAAGGAGACCCTTTTCGGCGCATAAAGTACGCGCTCGCGCCACTCCTTCGGTGGTATCATGGTCGGCCAAGGCAAAGATTTTAACCCCTGCTTTTAAGGCAGCATGAACCACTTCTTCGGGCGAAGAAGTACCATCGGAAAAATCAGAATGGGTATGTAAGTCTATGGTAGCCATGGTTAGACGCGTTCAACTGCGCTTACCCCGGGTACCATTTCTTTAAGTTTGCGTTCTACAACGGCCTGTAAGGTCAGTTGAGCGTGCGGGCAGCCGCCGCAGCGTCCTTGTAAATTGACTTTAACGATTCCCGTGGATTCGTCCACACTGACGAGTTGGATATCCCCGCCGTCGGCTTGCAAAATCGGACGAATTTGATTGATGACTTGTTCTACTTGTTCTTTCATAAGTTGACTCCGTAAAAACGAATTTTCTTCATTATAACTTTTTTCTGGGGGAATCGTCTAAAATTGCATATAAAAATTGACGCACATAAAAAAATATATGCTATACTTATTAGGTAGTCGTGTATTTAGCCAAAGGAGAAATTAACTTTATGAAGAAATTGATTGCATTACTCGCTTTCGTCGCTTTCGCCGTCGTACCGGCTGCTGCGCAAAAGTATGCTAGCGTCAATGCTAAACGGGCCAATATCCGTTCGTGCGCCGGAACAAAATGCGCCATTAAATTTTATGCATGGCGTTATACGCCGGTTATTATGGTTAAAACCAACGAAGATAAAAGTTGGGTCATGATAAAAGATTTTGAAGGATATACCGGGTGGATCTCGGCTGATTTATTAAGCCCCAACGGCGGTATGTCTGCTAAAGTAGATTTGAACGTCCGCAAATCGCCTTCCGCCAGTGCCGAAATTGTCTGCACGGTTGAAAAAGGATATCCGTTTAAATATTTAACCCGCCAAGGGAAATGGATTCAAGTAATTGACGAACCGGAAAACGCTAAAGACGGCACCTGCAAGGGGTGGATATATAACGCCAACTTGTGGGGTTTCTTTAAGCAATAAATAACGATGGACGTAAGTTTTGTAATCATGCACAAGGGCGTAACTAAAAGTTGCGCCCTTGTGTCATGTTCCTGCGATACAATTTTCCACCTTTGGCCGTCTTGTGCGTCCCTTCCCCTTGACGTGATTACCACCACGCCTATACGGGGCACTTGCCCGCACAAGACGGCTCAAATCTGAAAAATCATCTTATCTTCTACAAAGTTAGTCTGTAATGAAACGGCAATAATTAACGACGAACGTCAGTTCCGATTTGCACACAGCGCACAAAATAAACTGATTTTGTGCGTTGTGTCTTTTTCGTGGGCCTTGTCAAAAGTTACAAAAACAACTAAAATAATAATATGAAGAAATTTTTATGCGCACTGGCGGTTCTAAGTTTGCTCGTTTGCGGATATGCTTGGAAACGTACAGTTCAGGAAGGTCGTTTTAACATTTCGGGTACGGTAACAGTGCCCGAACGGCTTGTCGATATGGCTCAGGCCGATAATAATGCTTGTGCAATTATCGTTAAAAATGAAGCCGATGTCCCGGTGGCCATTAAACGGGTGGTAGATCCCAAATTCCCGCTTGCTTTTACGTTGGGGGAAGAGGATTTGCTCGCTGAAACAGTAGATGGTAATTTGAAATTAGAAGTTCAAATCAACAATCACGGGCAATTAGGTTTTATTAAACAAGGGGATATTTTCGGGGCAAGTGTTACCCCGGTAACTCCGCACTCCAAAGATGTGGTGGTGCAAGCCGATAAAACCATGGGCCGTGTGCAATTAGCGCGTAACGCAAAAGGCAATTTCTTCCGTACGGCTGCAAGATAACATTTTTCATAACATGCTCCTTGGGGATTTATCTCCCCTTGTTTTATTCCCCGCTGATAGGCGGGGTTTTTTATGATGATTACAAATTAGCCTGGTAAGTACTTGACGAGAGGGCCTAATATAAAGCAAAATACAAATAAGGTGTATTGGAGAGAACGGCTTATGAAAAAAAGTGTATTTATAATAGCATTGTTGGCATTATCGCCAGTTGTATATGCACATGGGGAAGTCTCCCCTTGTGTGCGCGATTCGGTATTGGATATTTTTGCGCGGTTTAATCCGGACGTGTTGGAAAAGGCCAAACAAGATCCGCAATACAATGAAATTCTGGAGAGTTTCTTACGTTCTTATCAAGAAAACAATGCTTCTTTACAAGATACCGCCGATTTAATTGCCGTTGCACGCAATTTTGACCGTTCTATTGCTTTAAATGCGCTGACAAACACCTACCACGATATGTGGCTATCTGCCAAAATGTCGGGAGCGGATATTTCCCAAATGCGTAAAGCATTCCGTTCCGATGTGCGTGATATTATGCAAGGTATCTGGGTAACTACCGTTAATTTGCGCGAATATCAATTAGAGCAGGCGCAAAACGAATTAAAAGACTTGCCTTCCAACTCGGACCATTTTGTTCAAAAACGTAACCAACTTAAAGCGCAAATAAAATCGCTCAAAAAGGAAATCAAGAATTTGAAAAAAGATGCCGGTAATTATATCGTTTCCGCGACGGATAATTATGTGGAAAATACCGAGCATGACTTTTTAGAAAAAGATTTTTTACAAGAGCGCCAAGCTGCTAAAGCGCACGAAAACACTGCCGCACAAACTTCCAATTTACAAATTAAAACCGATCATAAAAAACCGGTTGCCAAATGAACAGGAGCACTCCTTTAGGGGAGTGTTCTGCCGTTTTATACTATTTTAAATAAGGAAATTAACCCGTATGATTAGAACTGTAATTGATAAAATTTTTGGAACTAAAAGCGAACGTGACTTAAAAAAAATTCAACACTATGTAGATGCTGCCAACCGTTTTACAACGGAATTTGAAAAACTATCCGATGACCAATTAAAAGCCAAAACGCAAGAATTTAGAAACCGTCTGCAAAACGGAGAAACGTTGGACGATATTTTGCCCGAAGCATTCGCCGTTGTGCGTATTGCGGCCCAACGCGTGATTGGGCTTCGCCCGTATGATGTACAGTTGCTGGGCGGTATTGTGCTTCACCAAGGAAAAATTGCCGAAATGCGCACCGGGGAAGGTAAAACCTTGGTAGCCGTTTTGCCCTCTTACTTAAACGGTTTAACAGGTAAAGGCGTGCACGTGGTAACGGTGAACGATTATTTGGCCCGCCGTGACCGCGAATGGATGGGCCCTATTCACGAATTTTTAGGGTTAACCGTCGGCTACATCAGCCACGATATGAATAATGATGACCGCCGCGAAATGTATACCAAAGATATTACCTATGTTACCAATAACGAACTCGGTTTTGATTACTTGCGCGACAATATGGTGATTTCCCGGCAAGACCGCGTGCTCCGGCCGTTAAATTATTGTATCGTGGACGAAGTGGACTCTATTTTAATTGACGAGGCACGCACGCCATTGATTATTTCCGGCCCGTCGGAACAAAGCACCGATAAGTATTATATTGTCAATCGGTTGATTCCTTCGCTTAAAGTGCGTTTAATTACCGAAGATGACGAAGTGAAAGCTAAATACGAAGGTACCAGTTTAGATGCCGGTTATGATGCCATTGTGGACGAAAAAGCACACACCGCTAACTTGACCGATACCGGTATTGCAAAGGCCGAAAAATTTTTGAATGTGCCTAACTTATATAATGATGTGGAATCGGAATGGGTACACCATATCAATCAAGCCTTGCGCGCGCATTACTTATATAAGTTGGATGAAGCGTATGTAATTAAAAACGGCGAAGTGGTTATTATTGATGAATTTACCGGTCGTGAAATGCCGGGCCGCCGTTGGAGTGACGGACTCCACCAAGCGGTAGAAGCCAAAGAAGGCTTGCAAATCAAAGAAGAAAACCAGACGCTAGCCACCATTACGTTCCAGAATTTCTTTAAGTTATACAATAAACTTTCCGGTATGACCGGTACGGCGATGACCGAGGCTAATGAATTTTGGCAAATCTATAAATTAGACGTAGTGGAAATTCGCCCGAACCGTCCGTCCAAACGTATTGATTATCCTGATTTGGTGTATTTGTCCGAACGGGAAAAATTCCAAGCGATTGCCGATGAAGTAGAAGGGTTATGGAAACAAGGGGCTCCGGTGCTTATCGGTACGCGCTCTATTGAAAAATCGGAAAAATTAAGCCGAATGTTGCACGCGCGCGGAATCCCGCATAAAGTATTAAATGCCAAATACCACGAAATGGAAGCGCAAATCATCAGCCAAGCCGGGCGCAAAGGTGCCGTTACGGTAGCCACCAACATGGCCGGGCGCGGTACGGATATTGTATTGGGCGGCAATCCCGCTGACGAACAAGAACAGGCCGAAGTAGTAAAGTTGGGCGGCCTTCACGTAATCGGTAGCGAACGGCATGAATCGCGCCGTATTGATAACCAGTTGCGCGGACGCTGTGCCCGTCAAGGTGATCCGGGTTCCTCCCGTTTTTATATTTCGTTGGATGATGAACTCATGCGTTTGTTTGCAAACACCGCTAAAATTTCCGCTATTTTAAGCCATATGGGCATGAAAGAAGGCGAAGCCATAGAGTCGCGCTTGATGACTCGTCAAATTGAAGGCGCACAACGTATGGTGGAAGGGCGCAACTTTGATATCCGCAAACAGTTGTTAGATTATGATAAAGTCATGAACCAACAACGTACCGCTATTTATGGACTTCGCAATGCAATTTTGGACGGGGAAAGTATGTCCGAACGTTCTATGCAAATGATGTTGGAAATTGCCGATGAAATTGTAGAACAGTATTATTTTCCTACGCATCCGCAACGCAGTGATTTTGAAACGCTTAACGTCAATTTGCGTAATTTCTTCCCGTTAGAGTTTGCCTATAACCAACAAAATGTCGGCAAGAAAACCCACGAAGAGTTGGTGGACGATATTATGCGCCAAGTCCAAGATTTATACCAAGCGCGCGCGGCCTATTTCGCCGAACAAGGTATCAATTTCAGCGAAATTGAACGCATGCTGATGTTGCAACTTTTGGATGCTGCGTGGAAACAGAATTTGTACGAATTAGATCAATTGCGTAATAGCGTTAGTTTGCGCGGGTATGCTCAGAAAGATCCGTTAATTGAGTATCAAAAAGAATCGTACAAATTATACTCGTCCATGCTAAACCGCGTACGCGATTTGATGGTCAGTTATATTTTCCGCTTGCAGTTGCCGCCTCGCCGCACACCGGCGCAACGCGCGCAAGAGCAAGCCGCCGCTGAAAATAAGGACGGAGCCAAACCGGTATCTAAACATATCGGCCGTAATGACCCTTGCCCTTGCGGAAGCGGTAAAAAATACAAAAAATGTTGCGGAGCCAATTTATGAAATCAAAAGTAAGAAATGTTTTAACGCTCTTGTTTGCTGTTTCTTTACTGGTGTTACTGCCTATTTTCCTGTTGCATGTAAAACCTATTGAAGTAACCATACCGGAAATTACTCGCGCAGAAGTGGTAGCGCAAGAAGAAAAGCAACAAAAAGAAGCCCACGCCACGGCTATGCGGGCCTGGACGCGCCGCTTGTATGCCTGTGAAGTGGACGAAGATTGTATTATTGTAGATAAAGATCCTTGCGGTTGTTTAATCGGGCCGTCCGGAGTAACGGCGATCAATGCTGAAAAAACGTTGGAATTTAACCAACGTTTCCAAAGCACTATTACCAAAGCCTGCCCCGATGAACAACCCAGCACAGAAAAAGAATGTAGCGAGTCCGCCCGGGCCGTATGCCAGGCCGGTACTTGCCGTATTGTTTATTAAAGGATAATGCATGAGTTTAGTGCGCCGTATTTATTCTTATGTTCCCCGTTATCATATAAGACGCCGCCCGGAAAATCGGTGGAAACGTTGGGGACAACGGCTCTTGGTAAGTATAGGCGTATTGGCTACTGCATATTTGGTATTTATCAGTTATCCGCAACGTTCTTATAGCGTAGTTGCGTGGGTGGCATGGATACCGTTTATTATAGGACTTTTTCAAATCCGTCGGCCTTGGGTAGCATTTAGTTATGGGTGGCTGACGGGTTTTTTATTTCATCTGGGGCTTTTTTATTGGATATATTATACGTGTTTGCACGGTGGCGACTTGTCGGTGGGCTTATCCGTTGCGGCGTGGATGGGATTAAGTGCCTTGTTATCGTTGCAAACGGCTTGCTGGGCCGCCGGCAGTTTTTATTTGACGAAAACCGGGTGGTTGTTTCCCTTGTGTTGTGCTTGTGGATTTGTAACCTTGGAATGGGCACATCAAACGATTGCGTATTATGGCTTGGGATTTCCTTGGCTCATGTGGGGATATTCCCAATGGAATGCTCCTGAGTTCTTGCAAATAGCCTCTTTTACAGGCGTATATGGCGTTAGTTTCTTGCTGGTATTTATCAGTGCTTGCTTGGGCTGGGCGTTAGTTTCGGGACGGCTTAAAAATATAGTGATGAGTGTCCTTTTCTGTGCGATTATATGGGGCGGAATATATCAATGGGGGAAAAACCGTCTGGCGGCTATAAAACCCATTTCTTCCCGTGCCGCTGTGTTACAGGTGGCGGTGGTGCAACCTAATATTGACCAGTATAAAAAATGGGATCCTGCTTTTGAACAGGAAATTGCAGATACAATTTCTTTCTTTGGACAAGAAATACAAACTGCACCAACGGATGTAGTGATTTGGCCGGAGAGCGTTACCCCCGGTGAACTTACCGAAGAACCTTATCAACAACAAATGCAAACTATTGCTGAAAAAACACAGGCTTTTCAAGTGATAGGATCCTCCGTCACGCAAGAGAATAAACAATATGTCGGTGCCTATTTGCTCGCGCCGAATCAAATATATTTTCAAATGTATCGGAAACAAAAATTAGTTCCGTTTGGGGAATATATTCCGTTAGAAAATCTGGTACGGCGTCTTTTCCCGCAGGTGACTATTTTGGGACAGTTGGGTATGTTTTCTTCCGGGCCGTCGGTTCAACCGTTATTGAGTTTGAATGATGTGTTATTGGGAAGCACGATTTGTTACGAAGCCATTTTCCCGCAAGTATGGCGGCGGCAAGCCAAACAAGGGGCCCAATTATTTGCCAATCTTACCAATGATGCGTGGTTTTTTGATACCGATGCTCCTTATCAACATTTGGCTGCTAATGTGCTGCGTGCGGTAGAAACGGGTCGCCCGGTATTGCGCGCGGCCAATACAGGGATTTCTGCTATTATAGACGAAAAAGGAAATATAGAACAAAAAAGCGGTTTGTTTGAATCGGAACTTCTCCGGGCCGCCGTTACGGCCGAAGTATCCGCTCCGACTTTTTACGCTACATATGGCGACTGGTTGGCGTGGTTGTGTGCCGTATTATTTATAACGGTCGTTATTTTTTCTATGGTGTTTATGTATGAGTAATATAGAGTATAAAGATGTAGAGCAACCGTTGGAACAATTAGCGGCCCGCGTGGCCAAAATTGAAACGATTGATGATATCGCCGGAAAGCGAAAAGAAGTGGCGCAGTTGGAAAAAATTTCTGCCGATCCTTCTTTTTGGGAAGATACCCAAAAGGCCAAAGAAATCAGCCGCCAACTTGATTTCTTAAAAAGTGCCATAGAAACTTTTTGCACATTACAAAAGAAAATAGAAGATGCGCGTGCATGGTTGGAACTATGTAAGGAAATGCAAGACGAAAACGAACTCACCGCATTGTCCGCCGAATTAAATGCCATAGAAAAACAAGTGGCGCAAAAAGAAGGCGAAATCCGTCTTTCCGAACCGAACGATAAACTCAATGCCATTTTAACTATTCATGCCGGAGCGGGGGGTACCGAATCGTGTGATTGGGCACAAATGCTGGTGCGTATGTACACGCGTTGGGCGGAGCAACACGGTTTCAAATTTTCCGTTTTAGATGCACAACCCGGGGAAGAAGCCGGTATCAAAACTTTAAGTGCGATGGTGGAAGGTCCTTTTGCGTATGGCTATTTGAAAGGGGAAAACGGAGTACACCGCTTGGTGCGTGTGTCGCCGTTTGACGCTAATGCGCGGCGGCATACCTCGTTTGCATCGTGTGACGTGCTGCCGGATATTGATGAAAATATCAACATAGAAATTCCCGAAAAAGATATTCAGTTGGAAACGTCGCGCGCCGGCGGTCACGGCGGGCAGAACGTCAATAAGGTAGAATCTGCCGTACGGTTGTTGCATATTCCGACGGGTATTGTAGTGTCGTGTCGTATTGAGCGCAGCCAGTTGCAGAACCGCCAAACAGCCATGAAAATGTTAAAGGCTAAACTGTACGAGTTAGAAATGGATAAGAAACGTAGCGAGGCCGAAAAACGCTACGGCCAAAAAGGCGAAATTGCGTGGGGGCATCAAATCCGTTCATATGTTTTTATGCCGTATCAGTTGGTCAAAGATTTGCGCAGCGGATATGAAACGTCACAAATTACCGCTGTGATGGACGGCGATTTGGATCCGTTTATTTTAGCCTATCTTAATTACGAAGCCGAACATAAAAACTAATGACAGGGCTTTATATTCATATTCCCTTTTGCAAACAGAAGTGTAAATACTGTGATTTTGCATCGTTTGCGGGACGGGAAAATTTGATAGATGATTATTTGGACGCGCTTTCTAAAGAAGCCGCCCGTTTTGCTAACGCCGCTTGCAATACTTTATATATCGGCGGCGGAACGCCGAGTTTGCTTTCTCGCGCGCAGTTAGAGAAGTTAATCAATCTAATAGAAAAAAATTTCGCCCCGATTCCTTCATTTGCCGAAAGCACTTTTGAAGCCAATCCCGAAAGTTTAACAAGAGAAAAAATTGCCTTATTACACCACGCGGGTATCAACCGCTTTAGCATGGGGTTACAAAGTTTTAATGATGACGAACTAAAACGGATAGGCCGCATCCACTCATCGGCCGATTTTTTGCGCGCGTGGGAAGATTTACACACAGGTGGTGTTCAAAATGTGAATGTAGATTTGATTGCCGGCTTGCCCGGGCAAACACTGGAAAGTTTTTTGCATAGTTTAGAAAAATTAACGGCATTGTCGCCGCAGCATATTTCGGTATATGGGTTACAAATTGAAGAAGGCACGCCGTTTTTTGAGCAAGGTGTTTTGTGCGACCAACTGCTCATGCGCCGTATGTTGGAAGAAACGCGCGAACGATTATTAAAAGCCGGATATCATCATTACGAAATTTCCAATTTTGCGCGTCCGGGGGCCGAATCAAAGCATAATCTTAATTATTGGCAATACGGGGAATACATCGGTTTAGGTAGCGCGGCTGCCTCGTTTATTAACGGGGAAAGACGGCAAAATACGGAAGATATAACGGATTATATTGCCCGGATTAAAGCGCAAAAATCGGCTGTTGATTTTTCCGAAAAACTTACCGGCAAAAAACGCGAAGGCGAAAAATTACTCGTCGGCTTGCGGCAATTAGACGGGGTGGAATTGACTCCGGTGCAACAACGGTATTTCGCAACGGCGATAGAAAAGCATATCCAAAACGGACTACTTGTGCGGGAAAATAAAAAAGTAAAATTAAGTGAGGAAGGGCTTTATTTGGCGAATGAAGTTTTTTACAGTTTTGTAGCCCCCTTTGATAATGTATGAAAATTACTCCCGTAAGAACCGGTTTATTTACTGCGCAGGCTGATTTGGCCTCGTTTATTGTCCGGCATATCCCGTCGGTGGCGGAAGGAACCGTGGTGGCGGTTGCTTCTAAACTGATTTGTTTGTGGAAAGGGAAAATTGAGCCGTACGAGTCCGAAGAACAAAAAGAAAAATTGATCCGGCAAGAAAGCGATTTTGCCTTAAAGACACCGCTGTGTTGGTTGACCGTCAAAGACGGTATGGTGATGACGAATGCCGGCATTGATGAGTCAAACGCGGACGGAAAATTATTATTTTTCCCGCCGGATATGTATGCATTAGCCGCCGATTTACGCACGCAACTTATCCGGCAATGGCACGTAAAAAATTTAGGGATTGTAATAACCGACAGTATGATTTTGCCGCTTCGCGCGGGTGTGATAGCGGGGGCGGTGGCTTATGCGGGTTTTAAGGGCGTAAAAGATATGCGCGGAAAAAAAGATTTGTTCGGGCGTAAATTAAAAGTTACGCTAATAGATGTGGCCGACTCTTTATCTACGGCGGCGGCTCTATGTATGGGAGAAGGCAACGAACAAACCCCCTTGGCACTTATAGAGCAGGCCCCGGCTGAATTTGTGGACGAAGTGCCCCCAAATGAAATAAAATATTCTGTGGAGAACGATTTATATACCCCGCTTTTTAAGGCCGTGGGATATCATAAACAAGGAGAAAAAAATGATTAAAGATATGATGAACGAATTTAAAAAATTCGTCATGCGCGGAAGCGTAATCGATATGGCTGTCGGTATCATTATCGGCGGTGCGTTCACGAAAATTGTGAACTCTATGGTGGCAGATGTCATGATGCCGCCGCTCGGGTTGTTAATCGGCAAAGTAGATTTTAGCAACTGGTTTGTCGTAATTAAACAAGGCACGACGGCCGGCCCGTACGCCACGATTGCCGAAGCGCAATCCGCCGGTGCTACCACGATGAACTTGGGGCTTTTCTTAAACGCGATTATCAGTTTTATTATCGTAGCGTTTTGTATCTTTTTGTTAATCAAAGCGATCAACAAATTGAACTCTCCCAAAGAGCAAGCTCCTATTCCGGTTACGACGAAGAAATGCCCGTATTGCTGCAGCGAAATTGCCTTAGAAGCCACCCGCTGCCCGCATTGTACGTCTGAAATTAAATAAGTCTTTTGATATGCGCGGAACGAAAATTTTTTCGTTCCGCGTTTTTTATTAGTGGGGTAGGTCGATGAAAAAATTTTTATTCAGTGTGTATTTGTTGCTTGGCAGCCTTTGCGCAAGTGCGCAAGTGAGTGTCATTTCGGTTACCGATGAAGACAAACACTCTACCAAATCTGATTTTACCCACACGTTTGAATATTATATTTTACCGAAAGCAACCACATCTAAAACGCAACAAGATACGGTTCAGGTGGGTAAATGTCAGGCTACGCGTATCGGGCGGCGGTGGTTTGCTACGGCCGCACATTGTGTAGAAAAAGCATGTAAAAATGGTTGTACTATCCAATTAGATTTAATAGAAGGGAACATATCGGCTCTTGCGCAAGCCGAACATACGCCGCAGAAACCGGTCGTATTTATCAAGCCTGATTTTTCATATAACATTTTTGTCAAAAATGATTTGGCTCTGTTGAAATTAGATTTAGACCGTCTCCCCTTTACCTACTATCGCCGCGGCGGTCAAAACGGTAAACTCCGCATCGGGCTTTCTAAACAAGAATTTGAAAAAATTGCCGCGAAAGACTCGCGCTTGCGCAGTGCGCTCTATCGTGTTAAAAGCCCGACTTTCCCGCCGATTTTAGTGTTTGATAAAGGCAATTATATTTTAGATCGCAAAATATCGGTTATCTCTATTTTTGACGGTGTACGTGCTGTTAAAAAAGATCCGTATGCCGTACATTATATTAAAGCGTTAGATTTTGCATATACAAAAAATTTCGGCGTGCGCCGCGGCATGAGCGGTTCGGGTGTAATGAGTAATACGGGGGAATTTTTAGGTATTATTTCCGGTATCTTTCAAATATCTAAGGCTACCTCGGACGGTAAAATGGCGGCCCAGCCGGAAAACGAGTGGTTTATGTTTTTTGCGTTTAATCAATCCGCCATAGATTTTATGAAAGAAGTGATGGGGAGTGATTTTTATAAGTTGGACTTAAAAGATGCCTACCCCAATTATGTGCGTAAATCGCGCCGTAATTATACGGATATTGTGAACCGTATGAACGATTTTTATAAGAAAGGGCAAGTACCTAATTCCTAAAAGTAAAATTAAATTTGCATAGCGGTTCTTATCTGTATGAATAAAAGTGATTTTATTATAAAAACCCCCGCTAAATTTAGCGGGGGTTTTTGTTAAGCAAACTTATTCTTCTTCTTTTTTGGCTTTTCGCCGGGCGTTGCGTTTGGCTAAACGTTCGGCTTTAGTCGCACGGCGTTTGTAGCCGGTGTGCTCGGGCTGGGTGGGGGCTTCTTCATCTAAATCACCGTTCCACTCAAATTCGCGTCCGCCCACGATTAACGTGTCGCCGTCTTGCACGCCTTGTTTGTTGAGTGCTTTTTCCAACCCGATTTTTTTGAAAATTCCGCGCAAACGCGTTACGGCTTCGGGTTGGGCAAAATTCGTCATGGCGATAAATTCTTCTATTTTTTTGCCTTTGATATAGATGATATCATCATCGCCGCGTTCAATGGTAAAAATAGGCTCTACTTTATGCACAACGGCTTTCTTTGCTTCCGGCATAATTATTTCCACCGGGGTAGCCGCCAGAATTTTAACAATTTCGTCCAATACGGCTTGCACGCCTTCGCCTGTGGCGGCCGACATTAAAAACACCTTTTGTTTTTTGAATTTCTTTTTCAGCGCTTCATAGGTTTTTTTGGCTGACGGTAAATCTAATTTGTTGACTGCCAATATACGCGGCTTTTGCGCGAGTTTTTTATCAAACGCTTTTAATTCTTTTTCAATCACTTTGATAGATTCTTCCGCGCTCATGCCGTCAAACCCGTCCGGGTCAACAATGTGCAATAACACGCGTGTGCGTTCAATATGCTTTAAGAATTGATGCCCGAGCCCTTTGCCTTCGCTCGCTCCCTCAATAATTCCGGGGATGTCAGCGGTAGCGAAACTGATCCCTTTGTGTAAAGTAACGCCCAAGTTTGGGTTTAAGGTGGTAAAAGGATAATCGGCGATACGCGGGCGTGCCGCGGAAATGCGGCTTAAAAAAGTGCTTTTGCCGGCGTTAGGGAAACCGACGAGTCCTAAATCGGCTAATACTTTTAATTCCAAAATCAGCGTGGCTTCCTCGCCGGGTTGCCCGTTTTCGGCAATATGCGGGGCCGTGTTGTTTCTTGTCTTAAACGATTGGTTACCGCGGCCGCCCATGCCGCCTTTGGCGGCTACAAATTGTTGGCCGGGTTTTGTTAAATCTACTAAAATTTCGCCGTCTTGGCGTACGATTGTTCCGCACGGCACGCGCACAATGCGGTCTTCTCCGGCGCGGCCTGTTTTGTTATAGGTACCGCCCTTTTCTCCGTTTTGGGCTTCAATGTGCGGGTTATAGGCAAGTTCCAAAAGTGTGGTTAAATTCGGATCTGCTTGCAAAATGATATCGCCGCCTTTGCCGCCGCACCCGCCGTTGGGGCCGCCAAACTCAATAAATTTTTCGCGGCGGAAAGACAAACAGCCGTCGCCGCCTTTGCCGGCGGTAATGTAAATTTTAACACGGTCTAAAAAACTGCCTGATTGCATAATTCCTCGTTGGCGGCGTAGCCTAAATATTCAAAATAAAAAAGCGGCAGGATAGTCCTGCCGCTTTGTGTGGCCAAAATTTTATTTGTCCGCTTTTTTGGCAGCCGGTTTAGCGGCTTTTTTAGCGGGCGCCTTTTTGGCAGCGGCTTTCGGGGCCGCGGCTTTTTTAGCAGGCGCTTTTTTGGCTTCTTTCGTTTCCGCAACTTTGGGGTACACGGAAATTTGTTGTTTGCCTCTGTGCACCCATTCAAAGGTTACGATACCGCTTACGCGGGCAAAGAGGCTGTCGTCACTGCTGCGCGAAACATTGGTACCGGGCAAGAATTTGGTACCGCGTTGGCGTACAATGATTTCCCCAGCATTTACAAACTGGGAACCGTAACGTTTAATACCTAAACGTTGGCCGTGGCTGTCTCTTCCGTTAGAGGAAGAACCTTGTGCTTTTGTATGTGCCATAGTTCAGTCTCCCAATTTATAACTGGATATCCGTGATTTTAATTTGCGTTAAGTATTGTCTGTGCCCTTGGGTACGTTCGTATCCTTTTTTCGGGCGGCGTTTATAGACAATGACTTTTTGACCTCTCAAATGTTTGACCACTTGAGCGGTGACCTTGGCCGCTTGCGCGGCTTTGGTATCTGCTGAGGTACCTTCTTCGTTAGCGGCCCAAAGAACTTTAAGTTCTACGGTAGAGCCCACTTCCGCGTCCAGTTTTTCAACCTGCAGATCTTGACCGGGTTTCACCCAGTACTGTTTTCCACCAGTTTCAATAATTGCGTACATAATTTTTTTCCAACGGAAAATTCCCTTAGGGGAAATTCCGCTACTCTAATTATAGCATAAATAAAGGGGGAAAAGGGCGCGCGGGCACGGAACATAAAAATTTAATAAAATATAAATATACCAGATTTGAATTATGCCCACAACCATGAAAGAAGATTATTACCAAATTTTAGGTGTTGAACGTACGGCGAGCGAAGTGGAAATTAAGTCCGCGTTTCGCCGCCAAGCGATGAAGTACCACCCCGACAGAAACCCCGGCAATAAGGAAGCGGAAGAACAGTTCAAAAAAGTCAACGAAGCGTTTTCCGTATTGTCTGACCCCCAGAAAAAACAAGTCTATGACCAATACGGCCATGAAGGCCTTAACGGTGCAGGCGGTTTTGGCGGGTTTAACGCTAACGGTTTCGGTGACATCGGCGATATTTTCGGCTCTATGTTCGGCGATATCTTTGGCGGCGGTTTCAGACGCAGCGGCAAACCGCGCGCCCAACGCGGCGAAGATTTGAAATTAGACGTTACATTAACCTTGGAAGAAGCCTTCGCCGGCAAAGAAGTTCCCGTAGAATATACACGGTTAGACAACTGTACCGCATGCGACGGCTCCGGCGCGGCCCCGGGCAGCGCGCGCAAAACGTGCCGCTCGTGCAACGGTAGCGGGACCGTTACTTATTCGCAAGGATTTTTCAGTATGCGCCAAGTGTGTCCCGATTGCGGCGGCAGAGGAACCGTGGTGGAAAAACCGTGTTCGTCTTGCCGCGGAAGCGGAACAAAACACGTCAAAGAAAACATCACCGTCAAAGTGCCTTCCGGGGTGCGTAGCGGTATTACGCTGCGTGTTTCCAACGGGGGGGATATCGGCACGAACGGCGGCGGCTTTGGGGACTTATATGTAGAAGTTCGCGTAGCCGAACACAAAATTTTTCAACGAGCGGGTGATGATTTGGTGTTAGACGCTACGATTTCTTATCCGCAAGCAGTTTTGGGCGGCAGTATTAAAGTGCCGACGATTGAAGGGAAAGAAATTGAAGTGAATATCCCTAAAGGTACGCAATTTGGCGAAGTGCTTAAAGTACAAGGCAACGGTATGCCAAAACTCGGCAAAAAAGGGTTTGGCGATTTGCTGATTAACGTAAAAATCGATGTGCCTAAGAGACCAACGGCCCGCCAAAAAGAATTATTGGAAGAACTTGCCAAAGAACTCGGCGGCAAAAAAAGTTTCTTCAAAGAATTGTTTGGAAAATAAGAATTGTTGCGTTATATATAAAGATAATGCGCTCCGAAACATTTTTTCGGAGCGCATTTGTTTAGGATTTTACGGAAGATTATAAAGGCGGTTGAATTGGGTTTCGTTTTTTAAGGAACCTTTTATGATTTGCGCGCAATAAGCCCCGGCCGGTAAAGACGAGTCAAACAAAAAGAGTGCCCCGGTTGTTCTTTCCATACAATAAATAGGCAAATCTTCGTTATAGTTAGAACTTGCATCAGCCAGTAAAAGCCGAAATCCGGCCCCTTTATATTTGCCGTTGGTGCGTATCATATATATACCGACTCCGTATCCGCCGCTGCGTGCATCTTCTATTTGTAATGTCCAATCTGCGTTAGATTTTGTATCCGCGGCATTACTGCCCGGTAGAAATTGCGTGTTTCCCGTCCACGGAAT
This sequence comes from Candidatus Avelusimicrobium luingense, assembly GCA_900315845.1. GTDB lineage: Bacteria > Elusimicrobiota > Elusimicrobia > Elusimicrobiales > Elusimicrobiaceae > Avelusimicrobium > Avelusimicrobium luingense. The sequence goes on along the minus strand of OOHK01000002.1, from coordinate 356,032 downwards.
ATCTATGGCAAGGTCATCAAATTTGGTGGCGTATTCTCCGTTGGCAAGCAAGTAGGCCAGTTGGGCTTGCGCGACGGCGTTTAACAAAGTGAGTGCTTGGGCAGATTTGCTGCGTTCCACCACTTTTGTGTATTGCGGTAAGGCCACTGCCGCCAATATGCCGATGATAAGTACCACTACTAATAATTCAATAAGTGTAAATGCTTGTTTGCTTTTCATAAAGTTTCTCCTTTTACTGTTACAAACATTATCATTTTTTTTTTGATTTGTCAAGGGTTTTTTAATGGCAACGTCTTTGGCAAAGTAAAAATAGTATAATTTTAAGGTCCGCTCTCGGCGGATAAATTCTAATCTCTGGAGAAAAATATGCGTCAAATTAAACCTGTTCCGTCGGTGACTTCGTCTTCCGATGCTTGGTCTGCACCCGCACTTCCCAAAGTTCCGTTCAAATTGATTACGGGCATTGTGCTGGCTATTATTATTTTTATTGCGGCAATGAGTTCGTACTTTACGGTTTCTGCCGGAAACGTAGCCGTTAAACTCCGTTTCGGAAAACTCGTCGGTGCATACGGCGAAGGTATCCACTTCAAAATTCCGATGATTGATACCGTGGAAAAATTTTCCGTTCGTATCAAAAAAGATTCGTTTGATACCGAAGCGTTCTCAAAAGATTTACAGACAGTCGGCTTGACCTTGGCGGTCAACCACCGCATCTTGGCTAACACGGTAGAATCTATTTACCGCAACTTGGGGCCGGAATATACCAACACCATCTTGAAACCGATGGTGGAAGAATGGACGAAAGCCGTTATCGCCAAATACTCCGCCGACAGTTTGATTGCCAACCGCGTGGAAGTGGCCAGAGAACTGAACGAAATTTTGAAAGAAAAAATGGCAGAAAAAGAAGTAATCGTTTCCGATATTGCCATTACAAACTTTGAATTTTCCAAACAATTCTTACGCGCGGTAGAAGAAAAACAAATCGCCGAACAAGAAGCCAAACGCGCCACCAACTTGGTAGAAAAAGTGAAAAAAGAAGCCGAGCAAAAAATCTTGCAGGCCGAAGCGGAAGCCAAATCGTTACGCTTGCAACGTGAAGTCGTTTCCGATAACTTAATTAAACTTCGCCAAGTAGAAGCGCAATTAAAAGCCATTGATAAATGGGACGGCCGTATGCCGACGTATATGGCCGGCGACCAAATGCCGTTTGTCATGGTTAAATAAAATTGTCCGCAATTTTATTATAATGATAGGGAGCCCAAACGGCTCCCTATTTTCATGGGCATAAAAATGAAAAAAATACTTTTCTTATTACTTGTATTAGCGGCGGCGGGGGTAGGCTATTGGGCGTTCTTATATCAAACGCCCGAGGAAAAAAATTTTATCCGCGCGTTGAATGCCGCCAAAGAAGGGAACGTCGCTGCCCAACTGCAAACCGCCGATTTTTATGCTGCCGGCACCGGCACAAAACAAGACGGCAAGCAAGCCGTTTATTGGTATCGTCAAGCCGCTTTGGAGGGCGACCCCGACGCCCTTTGGAAATGCGCGCAAGCATATACTGAAGGAAAATTAGTTCCGCAAGATTTAGAAGAAGCCGTCCCGTTTTTAATGCTGGGGGCTAAACAAGGCAATATCCCGGCGCAAGAAGAATTAAGCCGGTTTTACGCACAGGGCCTTGGCGGACTTGTTAAGCACGAGGGCGAAAGTTTATACTGGCAATTTATTGCGGCAAAAATAGGGTCTTCTTCGGCACAAGCCGCCTTAAAACAAGCACAGCAACACTCGCCGCAGTTGTACGAAAGTGTAGAAAAATTTTTAACCGATTTGAAAACCGCGCAAGAAGGTGACGGTTCCGCGCGTTTGGCGGTAGGCGAAGCATATTTGACGGGAAATCCCATCTTGCAAAATACGGAAGAAGCCGAGAAATGGCTTACGCTTGCTTGGCAAGAAAATAAACTCTCGCAAGCAGGTTTAATGCTGGCACAAGCCTATCAAAATGGCCCGCTTTCAGACGCAGCCAAAGCCAACCGCATGTGGAACGAACTGGCTAAACAGGCGTATGCTCCTGCCCAATATGCTTTGGGTGAAAAAGCCTATCAAAGCGGTCATTATGATGATGCGTTTGCGTGGTTTTCCAACGCGGCGGCGGGTGGTTTTGCACAAGGTCAATATATGACGGGTTTTATGCTCATGCAAGGGCAAGGAACCGCCGTTTCCGTGCCGCTTGCGGTTACGTTTTTCCGCTCCGCAGCCGAACAGGAAAATGTACCGGCACAATATGTGCTGGGGCAGATTTATTGGAAGGGACTCGGCGTGCCGCAAGATAAAAAAGTAGGCAAAATGTGGCTTGAAAAAGCCGCTATGCGCGGTAATAAAGAAGCGCAGACTTTGTTGGAAAGTGAATAAAATTTGATGATTGTAAATTTTACAAAAACAGGGGCCTTATTTTTCCCACGAAATAAGGCCCTTTTGATGTGCCCGACGACAAGTCCCCTCTTGTGCCGGGACGGATGAAAACCAAAAGTCCCGGTTCCCCCCGGGACTTTTAGCGTCTGTGTTGAATGCCCACAACGCTTATCCCCTGTGTTTGTTGTTCTGTAATAAAGTTTTTCTTTATTATTCCCCCAGAACAATACAATATTATCCTAAATGATTAGTCGCCCCCCGGCAAGGTCAAAAAAGGGTTAGTTTTTGTTATGCGGATTTCCGTCCTGAAAACGATTGCTTTTTCTGCTATTTTCAAAATTAGCACTCAAAAAAGGGGGTTGACAAAAATAAAATAATTGCATATAATTTTAGCAGTGGTTAAATGCGAGTGCTAAAATAATAGACGGTAAGCACAAGGATATTTATTATGCGTATTTTGAAACCGGAAGTTGCTAAAGCACGTAAAGAAAAAATTTTGCGGTGGGTAGTTCAACAATATGTGGAAACCCGCCGTCCGGTCGGTTCGCAAATGATTGCGTCCGAGGCGCTCCCCGATGTATCCAGCGCCACCATTCGTAACATTATGGCTGAACTGGAAGAAGAAGGATATCTGTATCAGCCGCACACGTCCGGCGGACGTATCCCTACGGATAAAGCCTACCGTTATTATGTAGATTATTTGGCCAATGTGCAAAAAATGGCCGCCAAAGAACGTGAACGCATTGAAGAAGCGTATGATTCACGTGTTAATGAAGTGGATAATATGATGGTGCAAACGTCGCGTTTGCTTGCGATGTTATCGGGCGCGGCGGGGTTTGTTTATACCTCTAATGTGCAAGAGCAACGCGTCCAACGCCTTGATTTTATTCCGCTCGCACCGGGTGCCGTTTTAGCCGTATTGGTTACGCAATCGGGGGCGGTACGTCATTGGCCGGTTAGAACCGGATATGTAATCAACCCCACACGTTTGCGTGTATTAAGCCGTTTTATTAACGAGGAAATTGAAGGGCTCACCCTTGCTCAAGCGCGCCGTATTTTATGGCAACATGTTCACTCGGGCCACCGCGAAATTGCCGGTATGGCAGACTTGGCCACGCAAGTATTAAAAGATATGGAACGCCCGCAAGCAGATAATGAATTATATGTGGAAGGGTTTGGACAACTCTTGGAAAACACCTCGGAAGATGATTTTGAAGACTTAAAACAAATGATGCGCTTTGTAGAAGAGCGCGAACGGTTTTCCACTTTATTAAGTGAGAAAATGACGGGGATGGAGAAATCCAACCAAAAACTAAATGTTAGCATCGGCAGTGAAAACGAACTGAAAGAACTCAAAAATCTGAGTATTGTTTCTACTGCGTGTAAAGTGGGGGATAAAACGGTGGGAATGCTCGGTATTATCGGGCCGAAACACATGGAATATACGCGGGTGATGTCTTTGGTAAATTTCATCGGAAGTTTGTTGGAAGGCACCTTGCAAAATTGGACGGCCTTACCGCCCGCCGAAAAGGATGACGATTATGAGTAAGCACCATCATAAACCGGCACAAATGGCCGAAGAACAAGACTTGGAAACCGTTGCCGCAGAAGAACAGGAACACACCGAAACGGAAACTGCTACCGAAGAAACCAAGCCTAATTATTATGAACAATTCGTGCGTTTAAGCGCGGACTTTGAAAATTTCCGCAAACGCACCGAACGCGAAAAAGCCGTTTATTTGTCATACGGCAAAAAAGAATTGGCTGAAAAGTTGTTGCCTTCTTACGAAATCTTACTCAAGCAAGGGGCGGAACTAAATAAAAATGAGGCTTTGAAAAAGGCACCTAAAGAGTTACAAAGTGTAGTAAGCGGGATACAACTGCTTTTAACAGAAATGGAAAAAGCATTCCGCTCGGAAGGGATTGAACGGATAGACGCACTTAACAAACCGTACGATCCCGCCACACAAGAAGTCGTGGCGATGATTCCTGCGGAAGAAAAACAAGACGGCCTTGTTTTGCAAGAAGTGCAAATGGGGTTTATGTTGGACGGTAAAGTCCTGCGCCCGGCGCGGGTGATTGTCGGTCAACATACGGAAGAATAGATTTACAAGGCGGTATAACCGCAAAAAAATTTAATTAAGAGGAGATTAAAAGTATGGCTAAAATCATTGGTATTGACTTAGGAACTTCCAACACAGCAGCCGCTGTTATGGAAGGGGGTAGAGGAACTATTATTCCGTCTGCGGAAGGTAGTTCTATCGGCGGAAAAGCGTTTCCGTCTTATGTAGCGTTTACGAAAGACGGCCAACGGCTCGTAGGTGAACCGGCCCGCCGCCAAGCGATTGCAAACCCGGAAGGAACCGTAACCGCTTTCAAACGCAAAATGGGTGAAAATTTTAAGTACAACTTACGCGGACAAGAATTTACGCCGCAACAACTTTCCGCGTTTGTGTTGCAGAAAGTAAAAAAAGATGCCGAAGCCTTTTTGGGCGAACCGGTAGAAAAAGCCGTTATTACCGTGCCGGCCTATTTTAACGATAACCAACGCCAAGCCACCAAAGATGCGGGTCGTATTGCCGGGTTGGACGTGGTGCGTTTGGTCAACGAACCGACTGCTGCGGCACTCGCGTTTGGTATTGATAAAGCCGGAAAAGAGCAAAAAGTGTTGGTGTTTGACCTCGGCGGCGGAACGCTGGATGTAACCATTATGGAAATGGGGAAAGAAGGTACGTTTGATGTGCTTTCTACGTCGGGTGATACGCAACTGGGCGGAACGGATATGGATAATGCCGTTATCGCGTGGATGGTAGATGAATTCCGCAAACAAACCGGTATTGATTTGTCCAAAGACAAACAAGCGGCCCAACGCTTAAAAGATGCGGCAGAAAAAGCCAAAATTGAACTTTCCACCACCATGGAAACGGATATTAACTTGCCGTTTATCTCTGCCGGTGCCGACGGACCGAAACACCTTGAACTTAAACTTTCCCGCGCCAAATTGGAGAGTTTGGTAGATGATATCGTCAAACGCTGCGGCAAATCGGTCAATCAGGCTTTGTCCGATGCGAATTTGTCCGCTTCACAAATTGACCGCATTATTTTGGTCGGCGGCCCGACCCGTATGCCGATTGTGCAAAAATATGTGGAAGATCTCGTCGGCAAAAAGATTGAACGCGGTATTGACCCGATGGAATGTGTGGCAATCGGTGCGTCTGTACAAGCCGGTATTTTAACGGGTGAAGTCAAAGACGTTCTTTTGTTGGACGTTACGCCGCTTTCGTTGGGTTTGGAAACATTGGGTGGTGTTTGCACACGCTTAATTGAACGCAACACGACGATTCCTGTGCGCAAAACGCAAGTGTTCTCTACGGCGTCTGATAACCAACCGGCGGTAACCATTAACGTCTTGCAAGGTGAACGCCCGATGGCCAAAGACAACGTACCGCTCGGCAAATTTGATTTGGACGGTATCCCGCCGGCTCCGCGCGGTGTGCCGCAAATCGAAGTGACGTTTGATATTGACGCAAACGGTATCTTGAATGTGTCTGCCAAAGATTTAGGCACACAAAAAGAACAACACATTACGATTAGTTCGCCTAATAAATTAAGCGACAGCGAAGTGGAAAAATTCGTCAAAGATGCCGAAAAATTCGCCGAAGAAGATAAGAAACACAAAGAAGTTATTGAAGCCAAAAACCAAGGCGACGGTGTTTTGTATCAAACGGAAAAAGCGCTGAAAGATTACGGCGACAAAGTCAGCCAAGAAGAACGCGGCAAGATTGACCAAGCCTTAAACGATCTGCGCGATGCGCTCAAAGGCGACGATGTTACCCGTATTAAATCGGCTACGGATGCTGCTTTGCAAGCGGGCCAAAAGTTAGGCGAAGCGATGTATAAAGATGCACAAGCCAAACAACAAGCCCAACAAGGCGCGCAAGCCGGGGCCCAACCGGGTGCCGGACAAGCGCAAGCCAACAACGGCGGCAACAAAGACGACGTTGTGGAAGCCGAAGTAGTAGATAAATAAAACTGTTCGGGGAAATTAAAACCGGGGAACGAAATTCGTTCCCCGGTTTTTTATTGTTGAATTAAATAACGGGTAAAGTTGGAGTCTGTTTCGAAGTGAGAGCCAAAAGATTTGCATATTTCAACGGCTTGCTTATCTGTCGTTTTTGCCCAACAATAGAATTTATCTTTATAGTGCTCTGATCCGCTCGGGGCTCCGTAATAATAAATTACTCCTATGTTGTGTCCGTCTGTACGGGAGACTTCTACTTTAGGATATGCGTTGGAGTTTGTCCATGTGCCACCTACAATGCATGTCCACCCGTCCGGACAAGTAAAATCTACGCCCAATTCATCTACGCTCTGTGCATATTCTCCGTTGGCTAAATAATATACTTGTTGCGCATCTGCCACGGCACGAACGAGCGGAATAACTTGTGTGATACGTGCTTTCATAACGGCTTTTTGGTATTGCGGCAAGGCCACCGCCGCTAAAATGCCGATAATAAGCACAACCACTAAAAGTTCTATGAGCGTAAATGCTTTGTTGTTTTTCATAAAAATCTCCTTGTTTCGTTATTATAATTATGGATGTCCTTAAAAGAATTGTCAAGGATTTGCAAAGAGAAATCCGAACACATTTTGCATGCGTGTTACTGTATAATGCCACCGCCCAATACGATATCTCCGTCGTATAAAACGGCACTTTGTCCGGCCGTGATAGAAATTTGCGGCTCATCAAATTGCGCGCGAATTTCCCCGTTTTGCACCGTTACGTGTGCGCGTGCCGGAATATGTAAATTGCGTATTTTAATTTCGCAATCAAATTTTTCGGCGGGCGGTTCGCCACATACCCACGACATATTTGTGGCAATCAACGTATCTTTATATAAGTCTTTTTTCGGGCCGATAATCACTTGGTTTTTCGGCGCGTTGATTTCCACCACATACATCGGCTCGGCTTGTCCGCTAATGCCCAGCCCTTTGCGTTTTCCGATAGTATATCCCCAAATCCCGTTGTGGTGCGCGACGACTTTGCCGTCTTTGGTAACAATATCACCGGGTTTGTTGGGGAAGTTTAACAAGTCGTTATAATCACCGCAGTAAAAATCTTGGCTGTCTTCTTTATCGGCCACTTTTAAGCCTGCTGCGCGGGCAACTTCGCGAATTTCCGGCTTGGTTTTTTCGCCGAGCGGGAAGAGCACTTGCGAGAGTTGTATTTGCCCCAACCGGTGTAAAAAATAACTTTGGTCGCGCGATAAATCTACCGCTTTTTTCAGTAGATACTTGCCTGTTTTTTCATCGTAGCATACGCGGGCATAATGGCCGGTAGCAAATTTATCAAATTTGATTCCTTGTTTTCGCGCCGCGTTAGGCAATACACCAAATTTAATTAAACTGTTGCACAGTACACACGGGTTGGGTGTGTGTCCGCACGCATATTCCAAACGAAAATTATCCAGTACCGCTTTGCGGTATGGGTCGCGGCAATCTACCGTAACGTGTTCAATGCCTAATCTGTCTGCAATTTCTTTTACTTCTTGCAAATCTTCTTTTTCCGGCGATAAACACGCGTTTTTTTGATACTCCCCTTTCGGAACGGGAAGTGACGGATCCCACACTAGCATAGTTGCTCCGATGACGTGGTATCCTTGTTCTTTGAGTAGCACTGCCGTAGCCGCGGAATCTACTCCGCCGCTCAGCCCGACAAGTATTGTCTCTTTTTCCATCATAACCTCACTTGAGAAAGATTTGTACTTAAGGTTGAAAGCCAAAAGGACTTTTATATTGTAGTATTTTGGGACGGCTTGCGAAATAAAAACCCCCGCATTGGTGCGGGGGAAATTTTTAGTTGGGTTTGGTTTTGTTAGGAACAGATGATTTTTTAATATCCGGTTTATTGACGGAAATGTGAGCATATAACCGTTTTACGGACGGATAGATTTTTTGGAACGCTTCTACAATGCGCGGATCAAACGATTTGCCCGATTCGTCTTTAATATAGGCCAACGCTTCTTCGGTACGCCATGCTTTTTTATACACGCGGAACACGCACAACGCATCAAACACATCGGCTACGGTGACGATACGCGCTTCTAACGGAATGTCTTCGCCGCGAAGTCCTTTGGGATAGCCCGAACCGTTCCATTTTTCGTGGTGGTACAAACTCATTTTGTGCGCCATCTGCAATACCTTAGAGTGCGCTCCTTCCAAAATGCGTCCGCCGTAAATGGTGTGCGATTTCATGGTTTCAAATTCTTCGGGCGTAAGTTTGCCGGGTTTTAGCAAAATGTTATCGGCAAGCGCCACTTTGCCGATATCGTGTAAGGGGCTTGCGTTTTTGATCAGTTCGCTCTCGCTCTTGCTCATCCCTAACGATAAAGCGAGTAAGTACGAAATAATGCTGATATTTTTTAAGTGTTGGCGGGTATCTTGTTGGTCGCGATATTCGGCGGTAACGGCCAGGCGGTAAATGGTTTCTAATTGGGCCACGCGTACTTCTTGGTACAGTTTGGCTATTTCAATAGAACCGGCCGCCAAAGTCCCCAACAATTTTAGTAACCCTTCATCACTTTTATCAAAAGGAGTCCCGTCCGATTTGTTGGCCACCTGGAAAACACCTAATACTTCGCCCGCGTTGTTTTTAAGCGGGACGGCTATGGTAGCGTGCGTGCGAAACGCGGTAACGATATCCACATCAATAGAGAAACGCGGATCTTCGTAGGCATTAGGTAAATTGATGGTTTGCCCGGTGCGGGCAACCAGAGCGATAAATCCGTCGCTGTTAAGCGGAATACGGATTTCGGTATGCTCTAACCCTTTTCCTTGGGCAATTTTAGACCACAATTCTTGGGAATTGTCATCTTTTAAGTAAATAGTACATCGCCCAGCATCTAACATTTGTGTAATTTGCTGGGCGATAATATCAAGAAGTTTGTCTAAATGTAATTCTGAGGAAATACGGGAGCCGAACTCTACGAGTAGGTGGAGTTTCTGTTCGGCTGTAAGTCTTTCGTGTGGGTGCGAAAAATCTTGCATGGTATTACCTGTTTTGTATAACTTCCACAATATGCGCCACTTTGGTTTGTATTTTGTATTTTTTCAACAAATATATTGTCTCTAAAGCGGCAAGCCCTGAAAGCGCCACTACGCTGTTAGTGCGCGTTCGGACTAGTTTTTCTATTACTTTTGCGCCTATTCGGGCGTTTTCTTTTTTATCTACAAAACTGTATCCGAATGCGGGAATATCCGCGTCCGTATACAAACACTCTACCAAATTTTGACCAAAAAGCGCAAAGAGAAACTGATGGGCTTGTTGCGTTGCTTGGCTGCGCCGTTCAAACAGAGAACCATATTCCAGTTGTACCGGCGGAAGTAATGAGGTGCGTTTTGGCGTGGGCAAAATGTCGGTAACAAATTTTACTTGTGCGGAAAAATCACGCGCACGTTTGGCCATGTTGGGGTGTTTGGCAAATAATTGGGAAGCCTTCTTTAAGAAATAATATACATCTATACTATCGGTAATCAACGGTAATTTGCCGGCCTGTTCGTGCCGTTCTATTAAATTGCGTACGGTGCGGCGGCAACATCGCAAATCGCCATAGACATATTCAAATAATCCGCACGGGGTGTTTTGCCAAACAGCCGTGCGCGCTTTTCGTTGGGCGAAATCTAACGTTTTACACGCTATGTCCGGCAGTAAAAATTCGGCTTCCAACGACGGCAAATAAATTTGTTTGGGGGTTTCGTTATCGGGGTTAAGCCCGGCTTTTTCAAAAGCCGTTCGCAACGATACTATGTGCGCCGGTAAGATGTGGCACATATAATTTAGAAACGATAAACCGAACAGACGCGTTAATTGCAAGATTCGTAGTATAAACAAGATTCCTGTTTTGCGTAAGAATAATGCGACGCGCGTTACGCGGGCAAATAACTTGGGGTTTGTCGTTCGTAAGTGTAAAAATAAATACAACAGATACGGTAAAAAGTTTTTGTGCAACGCGCGGCGCATTTCCAATACGTGTTCGGCGGTAGGGATTTGACCGGCGCATACTTCGCTGCATTTACCGCATAGCGTGCAGGTGCGCAAAGAATCTAATATCTGTTGATTTTTAGATGTGATTTTGATTTTTCCGTCTAACGCCAACTGTAACAATTGGTTGCGTCCGCGCGGTGAAAAAATTTCTTGCTTATAAAATTGGTAAGTCGGGCAGATAGGCATACAAGCCCCGCAACGGTTGCAATAGGCAACCGATTTATATACTTCCCGCTCACCCAGCGGTGTTTGCAACGCATCAATATGTCTTTGCAGGTAGATTGGTTCTAAACAAGGATAACTCATTTTTTCTTCTCCGTTACGCAAAGAATTTGTTGCGGATCAAGGGCTTGTTTTAAGCGTTTGATAAGCCGCGTTTGCTCTATCGGTATGAAAGGGCGTGGCGCCAACGGACGTGGGGGGGTGGCATAAATCTTAAATGTCAGTTGGGTTACCCAACCGAATATCCCTTGTGCACCGGCAAATAAACGAATTAAATTATATCCGGCGGCATTCTTGGTTAGTTTTCCGCCATAACGGATAATTGTTCCGTCGGGCAGAACAGCCTGAATGCCGGTAACATCTGCATAAAAATCGGGGTATTGTCCCGATGAAAAAGCCCCGCCCAGCGTGCCTTTAGGCGTATCGGGCAATACGCTATATACATTTTTTTCACGCAAGGCATGATTTAGTTGCATAAGCGTAACGCCCGTTTGAACGGTAGCGGTGTAATTAGTTAAGTCAATGTCACAAATTTGGTTAAGCGACGGGACGTTTCGGTGTGGCTCGGAAGTTTGTAGAATGCTGTTTTGCCCTGTGATGAAAAACGGACGGTGCGTTTGCTGTGCTTGTAAAAAGGCCTCAAGTACCGGTTGGGCAGAAACATCCAGCGGACGGGCCGCCTCGGCTTTTTCTTCAAAATTTACCGGGATAATTTTAGACGGATTTGATAAATTGTCCGGGTCAAACGCGTGTTTCAGACGAGCAAAAACCGATAAGGTATCTCTATCGTATTGATAGGCCATCAACCCGCGTTTTTCAATACCTACACCATGTTCTCCCGATATGGTACCGCCGGCGTCCACACAGGCTTGTAAGATATGTTTGACGGCTTGCCCAAGAGCGCGCGTATCGGTCTTTTTTTGTTCATCAAACATCAGTTGCGGATGGAAGTTTCCGTCGCCCGCGTGAAAAAGTAAACTGGCTGTAATATCATACTTGGTTAAAATTTCTTGTACACGACGCAACGTGCGCGGCAGTTCGCTGCGAGGAACGGTCCCGTCGCATACCAATACGGCTGAAGATAAGCGTGCCATGGCACTGTAAGCGGCTTGGCGGCCTTTCCACAAATGGGAGCGTTCTTCTTCGGTAGACGCGGTGCGGAACGTTTGTACCGCATGCTTATGTAAAACATCTTCTAAAACGAGTTGTTCCCGTTCAATTTGTGTGCGCTCGCCGTCCAATTCTACCAGTAACAACGCTTCGGCGTCTTTGGGATATCCCGCATGCGCAAAATCTTCCACTGCGTTTAAGGTGCGCTTGTCCATGGCTTCTACACAACGCGGCGTAATGCCTTTAGCAATGAGCCCGGTGACGGAACTGATACAGTCTTCCAATGAATTAAAAGTGGCCAAAAAAGTTTTAATATGTGCGGGTAGCGGTAAAATTTTTACTTTTAATTCGGTAATCACACCGAACGTGCCTTCGCTTCCGATTAACAGCCCTACTAAGTCCGGCCCGTTTTCGCTTCGGTCCAGCGTAAGAGAAGTACCGTCGGATAATACTACATTGACGGATAAAATATGATCTAATGTTCCGCCGTATTTTAAGCACCGGGCTCCGCTTGCGTTTTGGGCCGCGTTGCCGCCAATCGTACAAAACGATTTGCTGGCCGGATCGGGGGCGTAAAAATACCCAAGCGGACGTAATGTTTCATCCAGTTGCCCGGTAATAACACCCGGTTCTACGCGGGCATAGTTGGCTTGGGTGTTAATTTCTAAAATATGATTTAGCGCCGCTACCTGAAGTACCGCCCCACCGTTTGGCGTACTGCAACTGCCGGCATGGTTGCTGGCCGCGCCGCGCACTACAAACGGAATATGGTACTTATATAACACCTGTATAACACGGGCAATTTGCGTGGTTTGGGTAATATGTACGATGATATCCGGTCTCATACGCGAACGGGAACAGTCGTATGCGTTTAGAAGTAGCGATACGGTATCCGTGCAGACCTGGGTCGCACCTACGATGTTACGTAACGAGTTTACGGCTTTTAGCGGTATTTCCATAATGTAGTAACGGCTTAAGTTTGATATACTATATTATAGTATTTGTATAAGCAGAGTTCTATGCAAACACCAAAACAAAACAAACATTTTTTTGTGGTGGGAGATGTGCACGGCCAGTATGAGCCGTTTGTCTCTATTTTACGTCACGCCGGATTGATAGATGATTCCTTGAATTGGATAGGCGGTTCTGCCCGTATGCTCCAAATCGGGGATATTTTTGATCGTGGGCCGCAAGCGCGAGAAGCGGATGCTTTATTGGATAAAATTCAAATGCAAGCCGCTAAAGCCGGCGGAGAAGTAATTCGGTTGGTGGGTAATCACGAATTGGAAATTTTATTATCTAATTTTTCTATTTCCGGCTTGCAAGGAACAGAGGCTATACACTTACGTGAAAAATTTACTGCCCAAGTCTTAAACGGACAATTACGCGCCGCCTATGCCTATAAAGGATTTTTATTTACGCATGCGGGGGTAACGGGACGGTTATATAAAATTTTTCAAATGCAATTAGATGATGCCAGCCCGCATAACATAGCGGTGCTTATCAATTTAATTTTCAAAGAATCTATTAAACATCAGTTTTTCAAACATCCCATTTTTAACATTAGCGTTAGCCGTTCCGGTACGGATAAATTCGGCGGGATTTTTTGGGAAGATTTATTAGACTTGGTTGATTCTTTTCCGCAAAGCCCTATTTGGCAAGTGGTGGGTCATACACAAGTAGAACGTATTATTATTGATCCGGTTTCCCGCATTATCCCTGTAGATGCAGGCATGCACCGCAAACAACAGTATTTGGTTGTTGACGAAAACGGTACGCCGGAAATCCGGGAAGTTCCCCAGCCCTAACGCAGACAAATTATGGGTTACAAAAAATTATTGGTGCTTTCCTGCTGTGCGCCTTGTTCGTGCGCGGCAATTAAAAAACTGGTAGAAAACGGGACGGATGTTACCGTTCTTTTTTATAACCCTAATATTTTCCCCCAACAAGAGTATGATAAGCGGTTGCAAGAACAGCGCCGCGTGTGTGAAACTTTAGGCGCGCATTTGGTAGAATTGCCGTATGATCCTGATCGTTGGGATAAGGCCGTTGCGGGGCTTGAAAATGAACCCGAACGCGGGAAGCGGTGTAGTGCCTGTTTTGAAATGCGTTTGCGCCGGGCGCAAGAATATGCCAAAGCCCATGGCTTTGAGGCGTTGACTTCTGTGCTGGGCGTATCGCGCTATAAAGATTTGAATCAAGTAAATGCGGCGGCGCGGCGCGCCTGGATGGCTGTCGGAAAACCGTATTGGGCCAACGATTGGCGCAAGGACGGATTGGAAGAATTGCGTCGTGCGCTTATTAAAGAATTTAATATGTATCAGCAGACGTATTGCGGTTGCAAATACAGTTTGGCCGCTGCGCAATTACGTGAAAAAGAGAAATAACCATGAAAAAAACTTGGATAAAATGGGTAGGAATAAGTTTGGCGGTGTTATCCCTGTGTGTATTTTTATTACACATCGGGTTGCATATTTTATCCGGAACTTCATGGATACACCAAAAAATTATCCAACAGATATCGGCTGCCACCGGGCGGGAAGTTCAACTCGGTCATGCGCGGCTGAATTTGCGCGGCGCCCGCATACAAGATTTTGCTTTGGCCAAAGCGGGGGGAATGGCCGAAGGAAAAATGTTACACATTAACCGCGCCCGTGTAAAAGTATCTTTATGGCATTTGTTACATGGCGAGTTGCACATCAAAGCCGTAGATGTGGACGGTTTATCTTTGCATATGCTACGTGATGAACAAGGTAAATTAAATACGGATTTTTTAACAGGAAAAACGAACCAAAAAGATACTGATACAACTTCCGGCGCTCCGTTTGATATTGCTGTAAAAGATTTGCGCGCGCATAACGTATCCTTTATTTATACCGATGCAAAAACTTCGCTGCAAGCCGGACTCAATAATTTAGAAATCCACATACATGATTTTTCATGGGACGAGCCTTTTAACGTTCGTGCAAAAACCGAGTTCGTTTATACCAAAAATAACGATAAATTTTCAGCCGATGTTTCTTTAGTGTCCAAGGTGTTTTTGAATGAACTTGATTTGTCCAAAGCCTATGCGGATATTTCTTCGTTTGCCGTACATTCGGATAGTTTGCGTGCTGTTTTATCGGGCCGCGTAGAGGAGTGGGATAATCCGTCTTTTGATTTAAAATTCACCGGAAAAAACATTTCTTCACAAGGGTTGTCTCCGTTTGTTTCAAACGGATTTCCGTTTACGTTTACGCAACTTTCGGCAGATGCTAAAGGCCGCGTGGAAACGGAAAAAGAAAAAGTAGAACTTAAACAAATGGGCATTACATTCCCCGGGGTAGATGTGACGGCCAAAGGGGATGTACAATGGGCGCCTAATGAATATAATTTAACGGCCAATGCTAAAGTGCAAGTAGATACCTTGGAGGATTCCTTCCCCGCGCTTAAACCGTATGATTTGGGCGGAAATATTACCTTAAAGGCTCAAACTACTTCTAAAAAATTAACGACAAAAGCCGAGTGGCTAGCCGGTAAATTGCAAACAACGCAACTCGGGGAAATTTCCGCTTTGCAAGTGATTTTGGATAGCGAAGAACATTGGGACTTCCAAAACGGTCAAGGCACGCTTGATATCAACGGTATGTTAAACGGCGAACCGTTTAAGACGACATTTTCCTTTAATCAAACTCCCAAAAAAATTGTGGCTAACTTAAAAGCCTCGGCCGACCGGGTGGTTTTGCCGTCTATGGAAAAAACGACCGCCCCAAAAACCGCTACCGAAAAAACGGCTTCTACGGAAAAAACAGCGTGGCCGTTGCCGCCTATTACCGCTAAAGCCGATGTGCAAGTGTTGTCGTTGGATGCACCGCATTTGCGTGGAAATGATTTAGATTTTAAGTTAGACATGGCCGGTATTACGCCGCGCTTGGACCAAGCGCACGGTACGTTAAAATTATCCATTAACGACGGCCAAATTACCGATTTGTACCAATTAACAGATTCTAATGCGCTGATGAAAGTGTTATTTATGTCGTTAAATGTAGTAGGCAAAGTATTTAATAGTTTGGATGTCCTTTCTGTATTGGGAGGGCTTGCCGGCTCATCTAAAAACGACGAGTCGCACGAAGTTATCAAAATGATTCCCGATGAAAATGGGGAAATGGTGGCCGTAAAAGTTCCGGCTTCGTCACGTAAGGTAGACGGTAAATTGGCGTATCATAAATTTGCAACCGACGTACAATTTGAGCAAGGCGTAGCAACGGTCAAAAAAGGGAGTTTTGTATCGGATATGATGTCGTTTAATTTGTCCGGTCAAACGAACTTTAAGACGGAAAAAATCGATATGACCGTTCATGCCGCCCCCGGCAAACACGAAACTTCGGGCATTATGCCGTTGACGCTTAAAATCGGCGGGACGGTCACTGATCCGCAAGGAAATATGAGCGTGGTGGGATCTGTTACGTCTTTAGTGACGCAAGGGGTAACAAATAATTTTGCTTCGCGTGCCGTCAAAAAAGGGGTAGGCGGTGTGATTGATTTATTTACTAAAGATGAGTCGCCCCAAGAAGAACAACCGGCTCCGGCGCCTGCCGAGCCCGAAGAATCCGCCACGGAAAAGGCGGAATAGTGTTTTACAATAAAACAGATATTTTGATATTACAACTATGATTTATTTTTCACATCGCGGCGCTAATACACTGCGCGTTCAAAATACAATAGAGGCTTTTGCGCTCGCGCACGCACAAGGGGCGCGCAATTTTGAG
This sequence comes from Candidatus Avelusimicrobium luingense, assembly GCA_900315845.1. GTDB lineage: Bacteria > Elusimicrobiota > Elusimicrobia > Elusimicrobiales > Elusimicrobiaceae > Avelusimicrobium > Avelusimicrobium luingense. The sequence goes on along the minus strand of OOHK01000002.1, from coordinate 339,502 downwards.
TTGGATGTGCATTTGCTCAAAGACGGCAAATTGGCCGTCCATCATGATTATTCGCTTTTATCTACCGCCGGAAAAGATATCAACTTGGGTGATTTGACCGCGCAAGAATTAAAAAAAATTCCGTTAAAAAATCCCTTTTCGCAAGAAAAAGTTTTTGTTCCGTTGTTGGAAGAAATTCTGCCCATTGTTACGCCCGGTTTAGAAATGTTAAATATAGAAATAAAAAACGATCACAATATCTATCCCGGTATTGAAAAAGTGTTATGGCAAACACTTAAAAATTATCCCGTATTAGAAAAGCATATTTTATTTTCCAGTTTTGATTATGATACGTTGGCGCGTTTGCGTGTATTAGCCCCTACGGCGCATATTGGGTTACTTACGCGTGCTTTTGACCCTGCGTTGGTGCAAGCATTAGGGGCGCAAAGCGTGCATATCAATCAAACACGTTTTACGCCGGAACTGGCGCGCGTATGTCATGAAAACAACTGGCAGGTTTTTATCTATACCGTTAATGAAATAGCGGCCGCAACGCGTTTAGCCCAAGACGGAGCGGACGGTATTTTTACGGATGTTATTCAGTTGTTTGTGTAGATTTTTTCACATAAAAACCCCCGCGGTGAAGCGGGGGTTTTTTAACAAATACTAATAATCGTATGTTGTTTCGCTGGATGACGATTGGGTGGTTGTTTCTTGGCTACCGTAGTATTGGTCCGGCGAGTAGCGTTTGGGTTTTTTCCACAAGCGTTTTTCTTTCTTATACTCGCTGTCGGAAGGTTGCCCGGGAACTTTGGGTTGCTGCCGTTCATCAAAGAAATAGACGCCTTTGTCTGTTTCGGCAATTGTGTTAAACACATATTCCGATTCCGGCGCGGGGGGGGCTTCGCGGCGTTCTTTGGCCGCTTCTTGCGTTAAATCTTCCAAATAATCTTCTTCGGTCAGATAGATTTTACGGTTATAGCGCGGATCCTCTTTTTGCTCGGAAGCGCATGCCGTCAAAATTCCGGCACAGAATAAAAATAACATCAGTCTGGTAATATATTTCATACATTCTCCTTAAATTTTCCGTTCACCTGATAATACAATGTTTTCCAGCAGTACCGCAAGCGTTACCGGGCCGACTCCGCCGGGTACGGGCGAATAAAAAATGCCGGCTGCATCTAATTCTTGCGCGTTCGCATCACCGCAGAGCATGTTGTTGCTCCAATTGGTGGAAATATCAATGACGACGGCTCCTTTTTTAAGCCACTCGGTTTTTAATAAACCGGGCGTTCCTGCCGCCGAGCAGATAATGTCCGCATTTTTTACGGCACGCGGTAAATCGGTACGGGAATGACATAATTTGACCGTTGCATTTTTACACGAAAGCAAGTGCGCCAGCGGCCGACCTACGGTAGATGAGCGGCCGATAACAACGGCTTCTTTGCCTTCTAAATCAATGTGATGAAAATCTAACAACCGCATAACTGCCATAGCGGTACAAGGTACAAACCCGGGGAGTTGTTTTATTTGCTCCCACGTTTTGCATAAAAACAACCGGCCCGCATTGGTAATAGACATCCCGTCAATATCCTGACGGGGGTTGAGATAATTGGCAAAATCGCTGAAGGCTAATTGTTCCGGTAACGGGCGCGGGATGAGCACGGCATCGGTTTGCGCATGGGTGGCTAATGTTTTAACGGCCTGACAAAAACCATCTGCATTTGTATAGTTATTGATATCAAAAATATGAGTTTCTATGCCGATTTTCTTAGCGGCATCGGTTTCTTTTTGCAGATACAGCCTTGCGGCGTAATCTTCCGACGAGCCAAGCGCACATAAGCAAATCGGGCGGCCGAGTTTTTGGCGCACGCTTTCGGCGCGCTCTTGTAAGGGCGCGCGAATTTGCTGAGCGAGTGTTCTGCCTTCTAATATCATATAGGTATTTTAGCAAATAACGGCGGTGTTTCGGCAGAAAGGTGCAATAAACTTTTTTTCGGCCGGGTTTTACCAATAACAGGGGCTAATAAATGGCTTGTCCCGGGGAGCGGGTTATGAAAAAGATACTGATGGCGGTTTTTGTAAGCATGTGTATTTTCCCCGTTGCGGGTAATGCCCAAGGCATTGAAGACGGCGACGGGATGGTTTCGCTATACGGGGGGCTGGGATCGGCCTTGGAAAAATCAATGATAGAAGTGGACGGCGAAAATTTATCGTGGGGGAATTTCGGCGCCGAGATGGGCTTATCCTACTTGTATTTTCCTACGTCTTATTTGGGATTGGGGCTTGATGTCCACTTGGCCAATTTCAAAGGTACGCAGATGGTGGAAGATGTCCGCGGACGGTGGTTTTGGCATACGTTGGAATCTGATTTCGACATGCAAACCTTGCAGTTAATGGGTGCCGGACGTATCAATTTGAATCCGCAATCTCCCGTGCGGTTGTATATTCCGTTCGGGGCGGGGCTTACTTTGTCTAACGGAACGATGAAATATACGTGGGACGAAGAGTTTGACTTGGGAGAGGAAAGCGTGACGGATGCGTCTTGGGGCGGATATGTCGGGCTGGGGCTTGAATTTGACCAAGGTACCAACTATTCGTGGAGTATAGAAGCGCGTTACAACGTATTTGATTATGATGACAGCCGCTTGGCGGGGGATATCGGCGGGGCCCTTGTCGGAAAAGATACGCGCCGCAGTTATGTTTCGCTGGCGTTCCGGCTCAACTTCGGATAAAAAGATATTTTTTATAAAGGGTAAATTGTCTTTAGATCTTCGCCACCGGTAGAAATTTTTCTTGCTCAATCGGTAAAAAACCGATACTATATTGTAGTAGTACACATCTGCCGGGAAAAATTTTTATGAGAAATAACAAAGCATTTACCCTTATTGAATTATTAGTTGTCGTGTTGATTATCGGGATCCTTTCTGCCGTAGCCTTGCCGCAATATCAAAAAACGGTGTGGAAAAGCCGCTCGGTACAATTGCAAACCGCTGCCAGAAGTTTGGCTACCGCCCAAGAGGCTTATTTTTTAGCCAATGGGGAATATGCCAATGATTTTGACGTGTTGGATTTATCTTTTGACCACCTGTCTTCGGCTTCTACCAGTTCACTTGGCTTGCATGTAACCTCAACAAATGCTGTGCGCCGAACGAACGAATTTGAGTTGGTGGTCAATGTGTCCCATACAGGGCTTTTTTTGTTATCTTCCGCGGTCTTTCGCGACGGTACATATAAAGGCGGCGGCTTTATGTTTGTGCATGACGATCCGGACGGCGTACTAAAGAAAAAGTTATATTGCGTGGAAAGCCAAAGTTGGTTTGCTCTTGCCCAAGGAAGTTTCTGCGGGAAAATGTTTAACGCAACGAACAATGTTTCTACGAAATGGGGATATCGTTTTTACGAAATGCCTTAACCGAAAAATGATTTATTAAAACCCCCGATACATTGTATCGGGGATTTTTTATTCTTCGTCAATTTTAAGCATGGCCACGAACGCTTCTTGCGGAATATTGAGACTGCCGATAGATTTCATCCGCTTTTTACCTTCTTTTTGTTTTTCTAATAATTTGCGTTTGCGGGTAATATCGCCGCCGTAGCATTTGGCGATAACGTCTTTTCTGAACGCGGGGATGGTTTCGCGCGCGATCACTTTGCCGTTGACGGCGGCCTGTACGGCCACTTCAAATTGTTGGCGTCCGATTAACTCTTTTAATTTGGCACAGAGCGCGCGTCCCATGGTTTGTGCTTTGTCTTTATGCACCACTACGGACAAGGCATCTACCGGCGAGCCGTGCAGTAAAATTTCCATTAACACGACATCGGAACTCCTAAATCCGGCCACTTCATAATCAAATGACGCATAACCCTTGGAGACCGATTTTAATTTGTTGTAAAAATCAATGACCATTTCGCCCATCGGCATTTCATATTTGATAATCACGCGTTGGTTGGACAAGTGGTCCATATTCATAAACGTTCCGCGTTTTTCTTTTAAGAGTGTCATGACCCCGTCCATAAATTCCACCGGCGTTACAATCGTAATGTGGATGACGGGCTCTTTAATATCAATAATATCGCCGTGCGGCGGGAAATTGGCCGGATTATCAATAATTTTATATCCGGGGTCGTCCGGTGCGTCGGGCAGGGCGGCCAGTTCCTGCGGGTGCGATTTGCGCGACGTGAATTTAACGTGATATACGACGTTAGGGCTGGTGGCAATCAGCGACAAGTTAAACTCGCGCTCCAACCGTTCTTTCACAATTTCAATGTGCAAAATACCCATAAACCCTAACCGAAAACCAAACCCGAGCGCTTTGGATGTTTCACTTTGGTAGTGAAAAGACGAATCGGACAAATTCAGTTTTTCAAGTGCTTTGCGAAGGAGCGGAAAATCGGTTGTTTCCACCGGGAAGATAGAGGCGAACACGACGGGTTTTGCTTCTGCGTACCCGGGCAGTGCTTCGGTGGCGGGCCGTTCGGCCAGTGTCACCGTATCGCCTACTTTTACTTGGTGAATATCTTTAATCCCGGCGACTAAATAACCCACTTCGCCTGCGGATAATTGGTCGCACTTGTGAAGTTGTTTAGGGGTCATAAACCCGATTTCTTCCGTTTTATAACTGGTGCCGGAAGACATAAATTGTATCGTTTGGCCCGGTTTAAGTGTGCCGTCCACCAAACGGACATACATGACTACCCCGCGGAACGGATCGTAATAAGAATCAAAAATGAGCGCGCGTAGCGGCGCATGGGGGTTGCCTTGCGGGGCGGGGATATCGGCAATAATGCGGTCTAATAAATGCTCAATACCCATACCGGTTTTAGCGCTTACGCGCTCGGCTTCAATGGGTTCGCGCAAAATATCCCATAATTGTTCTTCGGAAGCATCTGCATCCGATTGCGATAAATCTACTTTATTCATCACCGGGATGATTTTAAGCCCCAAACTTTGCGCCAAATGCGCGTGGGCTACCGTCTGTGCTTCCACCCCTTGCGAAGCGTCCACCAAGAGCAGCACCCCTTCACACGCGCGCAACGAGCGCGCCACTTCGTAAGAAAAATCAACGTGGCCGGGAGTATCAATTAAATTTAAGATGTAATCTTTATAGGCAATACGTACGGCTTTGGCTTTAATAGTGATGCCGCGTTCGCGCTCCAGATCCATACCGTCTAATAATTGCGCTTGCATTTTGCGCTTGGGAACGGTGCCGGTATCTTCTAAAATACGGTCGGATAAGGTGGTTTTGCCGTGGTCAATATGGGCCACGATGGAAAAATTACGGATTTTCATTTTCGTTATTCTGTTCAATTAAATTTCTGATTTCATCCGAACTGCCCATTAAAAGAGCGGCTTGGGCCAAGTCGGAACAATGCTCAAAATTGGAATTTCTGATATTGTTTTTTACACGTAAAAACATACGCGGCGTAACGGAAAGCGCATCTACGTTTAAGCCCAGTAACAACGGCAACATTTTGGTGTCGGAAGCAATTTCCCCGCAAATGCTGACGGTCTTGCCGCGCTTATGCGCCGTTTGGATAATTAGGTTTAACGTCCGCGCAACAGCCGGGTGGCACGGATCGTATAAATGGGCCACTTCTTGATTGACGCGATCTACCGCGATTAAGTATTGGATTAAATCGTTCGTGCCGATGGAAATAAAATCTAAATCGTTAATCATACCATCTAATGCAATGGCCGCGGACGGTACTTCAATCATCGCGCCCAGCGCAATTTTATTGACGGGCCGTTTGCCTTGTTTGGCAAAGTCTTCCAAAATTTCGTTAAAGGCTTTTCGCACGTGGCGCACTTCTTCCACCGAAGAAACCATCGGAATCATAATGCCCAGTTGCGCCGGAACTTCGCACGCGGTACGTACAATGGCGCGCAGTTGGGTTTTTAATAAATCCGGATTTTTTAAGAAAAGCCGAATCCCGCGGCAACCCATAAACGGGTTTTCGTCTTGATCAAATTCGTCTAACGGGAAATCGGGCATTTTATCTGCACCCAAATCGGCTAAACGGATAGTAACCGGGCGCATATCAAAGCGTTTGGCCGTTGCCAAATAAATATTATATTGTTCGTCTTCCGACGGGGGAACCGGAGTCCCCATAAAGATAAACTCGGTACGCAGTAAGCCCAAACCGTCTGTAATAAGGTGCTTATTATCTTTTTTATCGGTGCGCGGATCGTAATTGACAAACAGTTTAACCGGGCGCCCGTCTTGCGTAATCACCGGTAAATGATTGATCGTTTTTAATAAGGCTTCCGTCTTTTTCAAGTCACGCTGAAGCTTACGGTAATTGGAAAGGGTGTATCGGTCCGGGTTGATGACCAGTAACCCGTTTTCGCCGTCAATAATTAACGTATCCCCGGCGTGAACATCTTTAGATGCCGTAGATAACCCGACCACTGCCGGAATATTCAAACTTTGTGCAAGTAAAGCCGTGTGGCTTGTTTTTCCGCCGACGTCCGTACAAAAACCTAAAATTTGGTGCTCTTGTAGATTGATCGTATCGGACGGATATAAATTGTGCGCCACCAGCAGCGACGGTTTTTGTACAGAGGCTAAAAAATTATCTTGGCTACCCGTTAAATTGTTAGCCAACCGCTTGCCGACGTCAAATAAATCGTTGCGGCGTTCTTTGAAAAACGGATCTTGTATCTTTTGAAATTGCGCGGCGAATTCCTGTAATGTAAATAAAATAGCCGCTTGGGCGGACAATTGTTCGTTTTTGATTTTCTGGATAATAGATGAAGTGAACGCCGGATCTTGCAAAATCAGTTTATGCGTGGACATCAAATTGGCATACTCCGCCCCAAGCGAGTCCAACACTTTGTGTTCGTAATTATCTAACTCGGTAAGTGTTTGTCGGATAGCCTCTTCCAATTTTTTTACTTCGGCGGGAATTTCGTTATCGGCAATATACTGGCGCGACAATGCGAAATTTTCTCCCGGCAAAAGTACGGCTGGGCCAATAGAAATTCCCGGGCTGGCCGCAATTCCTTTCAAAACAAGCATCTAAAATTCCTCATTAAATTTATTTTCAAACAACGCTTTTATAGCATTGGCCGCTTCTTTTTCGTCTTTCCCTTCGGTTGTTAGGTGTAATGTGGAGCCATGTTCGGCGGCTAACATCATGACCCCCATGATGCTTTTGGCATCTACGCGCACGCCGTCTTTGGTGAGCGAAATGCTACACGCGTAATTACCGGCAGTTTGAGCAATAAGCGCGGCAGGGCGGGCATGTAAGCCAAGTTGATTAAGAATTTTCAAATCGTGTTGTACCATACTTCTCCTATAAATAACACACTAGATTAAATACGACTACTGCCGCCAAATATAAGTACATATTTGGAATACGCAACCGCCGCGTAATAAAACTAATACAAACGAAAAATAACACAATTACGGCACGGGTAATAAAGTGTACGTCAATAGATTGTTGAAATTCCCGTAAGTAATAATAAATACCGAGTAAAATCATGGCAACGGTTAACACCAATCCGATTTTTTTAGCATTGTAAATTGTTTTATTCCAGTCAAAACTGGTAAGCCCGTAACAGGCCCCGTACACAGCCTTATAACTGGTTTTAAATCCTTCCCATTTAACAAATAAAGCAATTACGTTAAAGGCCAAAAAAGCCGCTATGCTACCGGCCCAAATATACAAGCACGGCAGCGGAAGTTCCGGCGTGCTTTCAAAAATATGTACGCCCAGTACCAGCCAAATAAATAGTGCCAGTAATAACGTTAAGGGTTTTAATGTCCCCCAAAACAAACGATCACCGATAGAAGCCGTAGTAATAGACAGCCCGCGTTTAATGGTGTTCCATGCTTGGGTTTCTTCATGCGTTTCGGCAAAATTTTGAGCATGGGCAATATGTTCTTCTTGCTTAGCAAGTGCCCCGAAACAAAACGAGGCTAAAATAGGTTGGGTATTAAAAGTGGCCAGATAACGAGCGACGGCATCTTCTAATTTTTTCGGATCCTTTTTATATAACCGGCTAAGAAACGGCCGCATGATAAACAATAACCCTATATTTTGATATTTTTGGTAATTCCACCCGGCTTGCAAAAAGAACGAGCGCATAAAAAAACCGACTTGTTGCGTGAATTTCATACGTTACCTCTTTTTAAGCCGAAATTCCGGGATAAGCGACGCTAACCCGATCCATGGCACGGCCATAAATGCAAATTGGCAAGCAAAAAATGCCCGCGGATTGATATGGGGTTGTAACCAAGAGAGAAAGCCCCCGATTAACCCGATAAACAATGCTAAAAATACAAAATTGATAAGGAAACACCGTAAAAGTTCATCAAACAAAATACGGGTGACCGCCTTGGGACGTTTCATGATTTTATCTTCCCAAACCGGCAAAAATTTGACCCGTTGTTTGCGGATATAATGTTCTACCCGTATAAACAGTAAGGAGCCGAGCACGGCTGCAATAAATGCGTAACAAAGTTCTATACCAAGTGCATGCAAGGCCACGGTAATAGCACAACAGATGGTGGCACTGGGGGGCAAGATGGCCCCTAACGGATTAACATCGGAAAAAAGAAGTTCGGCAAATACGCCGGCTTGTATGCCGGTGGCAAAATCTCCGGTAAGTAATGCCAACAACGGTCCGGCGATAATTCCACGGGAAAACGTTAATTGAAACGCATAGGCGGTATCTAATTCCAGCAAGGCACCAAATATACACAATAGCCACAACTCAATGCTCATCTAATACCTCGCTTACAGATAATGTCGTATCGTTAGGTACGGCACGTGTTTCAATGGTAATGCCTAAATCGTGCACCAGTTTTAATAATTTGCGGTCTTGCGTATCTAAAAACACGTGCTCGGCTAATTTTTGTGCCCCTTCCTTAAAGTGCATACCGCCGATATTAACGGCCCGTATCGGAACGGCGTTTGTAATGGTATCGGCTAAATCTTGCAAACAAGACAATAGCAAGAAAAACCGTTTTTTAGGAAATTTGGCTACGTGATTGGCTACTTTTTCTACGTCTAAAATAGAGAGTTCATATTCATACGGTAAACTTAAACGTAGGAGTCCTTGGTTGAGGTTTTCGCGGTTTGTTTTGGTGCAAGGGATGATGACCTCATCTACATTGAGTTGAGGTAACCATGCTTGTACCACCTGACCATGAATGAGCCGGTCATCTACCCGCGTAAAAACAATAGCCATTACAATCCTTTAATAAGTAATTCCGTTGCGTTAATAACAGCGCGTTTGCCGTCGGCTTCAATTTTTTCCGCCAGTTCTTTAGCGGATAATTTTTTACGGCTGTTCATCGCTGTTAAAAGCATACTTAAATTAAGCCCGGTAATTACATGGCAATTCGGCAAATCTTTGCTGGCTGTAAGTGAAATATTGGTAGCGCTTCCGCCGAAAATATCCGTTAGGATAATGGCCCCGTCTTGGCAGGTGGCTAATTCTTTTTGCAATTTTTCCGCTTCTTGTTTTACGGAAGCGGTGGTAGTAACTGCAAAAGTAGCAAAACCATCATCTGCCGGTTTGCCGATAATTTGGGAGGCTGTATCTAACATCTCTTTAGCCAAATTACCATGTGTAACTAAAATGATTTTTAACATAGTTATACCTCTATATCTCGGTGGAATTCCGAGGCGCTTAATTTTAATTTATTCAAATACTCTGCTAACTTGTGTGCCATAAATACGCTGCGGTGTTTGCCGCCGGTACATCCCATGGCAATTGTTAAATAACTTTTTCCCTCTTTTATATATTGTGGAATTAAGTATTTAATTAAATCAGCAAATTTTTCGGCAAACTCCCGCGATTGTTTAAACGACATAATATATTCTTGTACTTCGCGGTCTAGGCCGGTTTTTTCTTTTAACTCGGGTACATAAAACGGATTGGGTAAAAAGCGCACATCCATGACGATATCGCACTCTTTGGGCAAGCCGTATTTGAATCCGAATGACATCACCGAAATCTGCATGTCGCCCATGCGCTTAAGCGAAAGTAAGGAGGATAGTTTTTCTTTTAATTCTCCCAGTTTTAAGCCGGACGTATCAATAATGTCATTGGCTAATTTTAAGATGGGAGACATTACCTGTCGTTCGTGTGCAATAGCCGCTACGAGTTTTTTATGCACCGGATGTTTGTGTTTCGTTTCGGAAAAACGGCGAATTAAACACTCGTCGGACGCATCTAAAAAAATTACTTTAATAGTAAATTCATCGTGCGTCAATGTGGCCAGCAAATCGGGCATTTCTTTTAAGCGGTCGCCTTCGCGCACGTCTATGCCTAGGGCGATATCGCGGGTGGCGTCGTTATGACGGACGTAGTTAATAAAATCTTTGAATAAGGCTAACGGCAAATTATCCACGCAATAAAATCCCAAATCACCAAACATTTTTAATGCTTGTGATTTGCCTGCGCCGCTCATGCCGGTAATAATAAATAACCGTCTTTTTTCATTTGACATAAGGTTTGCCGTTTCCTTTCTTCATTTTGTCTAAAATTTTCTGGCTAAATTCTTTGGCGGAAAAAATTCCTTGGCTTTTGAGTTGTTGGTTTAGGGCGGCTACTTCAATTAAAACCGCCAAGTTGCGCCCCGGTGTAACGGGTAAGCCTAAACAAGGAATTTCCACTCCTAAAATATCGGTCGTTTTCTGCTCGACTCCCAACCGGTCTAACGGTTCTTTGGTAGGAGAAGTCAGCACCACTTCCATATCAATTTTTGTTTCGTCTAACGTAGAGCCGACACCGAACAAAAGCGGTACGTCCAAAATTCCTAATCCACGTACTTCCATATAATGTTTGAGCATCGTGGGGCAGGAGCCGACCAAATAACGCCCGCGGCTTTTTTGAATTTCTACCACATCATCGGCTACTAAAATGTGTCCGCGTTTGATTAACTCCAACGCACACTCGCTTTTGCCGATGCCGGATTCTCCGCGGATAAGCACCCCCATACCGCTTACGTCCACCAAAACGCCGTGAACATGGGTAACGGGAGCCAATTTTTCATCTAAAAAGCGGGAAAATTCCGCTACAAAGGCGGAAGATTCCATAGACGTTTTTAATACAGGGACGTCTGCCCCTAAACAGGCTTTGCGTACAGCGGCAGGCGGTGTTAAATCGGCCGTCATAATAACGCACGGCACGTATCCTTCGCTGAGCATTTTGGTAATGTTGGCGCGCAAGCGCGTTTTATTTTCTTTTTGGCAAAACGCATATTCGCCGCGTCCAAATACTTGTACCGATTTGGCGCGGAAATTATCCAAGTGCCCACTCAACGCAAGACCCGGGCGGTTGACGCTGCCTAACGTAATCTCGCGTTGAATATAACGTTTCCCGCAGACCAACTCCAAGTTAAGTCGCTTAACTTGGAGTAGTTCTGCTACGGTAATGGACTTGGTAAATTCCATTGACACTCCGACTTATTTTTTCTTAATCGGTTTGATAAGGCCAAACGTGCCGTCTAATCGTTTGAAAATTAAGTTAATTTGTTTGGAATCTTCGTCTAAGAAAATCCAGAACGAATAACCTAAGCGTTCCATTTCATACGCGGCATCTTCCGGATTCATCGGCAAGACTTCCACTTGCTTGATGACGGAGAATTTCACGTCCGTTTGCGGCAATAATACGGTATCGGTAAAAGGTTCCATCTCTACCATTTTGACCGATTTTTTCGTGGTTTTGCGCGCTTTGGCTTTGTTTTTAATTTTTTTGGCTTGCGCTTCGGCTTTAACGGCGGCCGCATCAATGGCTTTGTAGAGATTGCTTTCTACGGCGCTGGCGTTAATGGTGGTTTTGGCTCCGGTGTGCAAGATAATTTCCGCTTTTTGGTGAATTTTCTTTTCTACCGAAATCAATACTTGGGCGGAAACGATATTGTCAAAGAAATTTTCAATTTTGCCCACGCGGGTATTGATAAAGTCTTTAATGGCCGGAGTTAATTTAATGTTTTTGGCCGTAATTTTAATATCCATAAGTCCTCCAATAATCAGTTACGGGAATTTTACCCCGTAGTAGTATTAAAACATTTACGGGGGCGGCTGTCAATTATGCGCGCGTTCGCGCGTAGGGGGGGATGTTAGATATCTTTGATGTTTCTCCTTATGGTTATAGTGTAAAAGAAAATAAAGAGAAATCAAGAGAATTAGGAAATTTAGTACAATAAAAGCGTTATTTCGCGGAGTAATTATGCAACCAAAAATATCGGTACTTATCCCTGTTTATAATGCACAAAAATATATTAAATCGTGTGTGGATATGTTATCCAAACAAACATTTTCCGATATTGAAATTATTTGCTTAAACGACGGATCCACCGATAATTCCGCGGAAATTTTGCAACAACTCGCAACGCAGGAAAAACGCCTCAAAATCGTTACGCAAGAAAATGGCGGCGTGGCTGTGGCGCGCAACCGCCTTATCCAAGAAGCACAAGGAAAATATATCGCATTTGTGGATGCGGATGATAAAGTCTTACCGGAGTATTTGGAAAAATTATATGTAGCGGCCGAAAAAGAACAGGCCGATATTTCTAAATGTTTTTTTCAAGAGATTGATGAAAATGACATTTGTTCTGCCGCTAATTGCAGCAGCCGTTTTTACATGCGTCCTGACGATACATGGCAAGCACGTTTTTCCGCCGGTTATTATGATTCCGTTGTATGGGGTAAATTATTCCGTCGCACCTTTTTAATAGAAAACAAATTACAATTTCGTCCGGGGCACGTGGCCGAAGATTTGCCGTTTGTCGTACAATCTTTTATGGCTGCTAATGCTATTGTTTATGTGCCGGAACCTTTATATTTGTATCGCAAAGGAGTAAGCGGAGCCATTACCGCTAACAGCCAAAAAATGGCCGTAGATTTACTTGCGAATTTGATAGATCTTGCCACGCAATTACACGCGCGTAATAAATGGAATGCGCAAGTGGCAAATTTATGGATAAAATCGGTGGTGTGGAGTGTAGCGCGTTTTCATAAATTCCCGCCGGAATTTTGCGATAAGCACCGCCCGCTTATTATGCAAGCATGGGCAGCCGCCGCGCAAGAAATTCCGTCTTGTACCGGATTGGCATGGTTGCGGTGGCGCACCTTGTTTGGTTTGGTAAAAGGGTGTGGCCCAAACAGTATGATTTTTTGGAGCCGTTGTTTTCGCTAAGGAGTAAACATGCGTCTTTCTATCATTATCCCCGTGTACAAAAGTCAAGAAACACTCGCTGCGTGTTTGGACAGTATTTTCCCCGTTCCCGCGGATGTAGAAGTAATTTGCGTAGATGATGGCTCTCCCGATGACAGTATTTCTATTTTGCAACAATACCAACAAAAGTATCCCACGCTCCAAATTATCCGCCAGCAAAACGGAGGAATTGCCAGCGCGCGTAATGCTGCTTTGGGAAAAGCCCGTGGGGAATGGATCACTTTTTGCGATCCGGACGATACTCTTGTTCCCGGCGCGGTAGAAAAAATTTTACAGGCGTTAGATAATTCATGCGAATTAATTTGTTGGGGCGCAAACATTGTTTCCGAACAAGATTTGGAATGGATGCGTACGGCGAAAAGTTATCACCGTATTAAACAAGAAGGTAAAAAAACGGCAACACCGGCTTTGTTGGGAGAAACGACCGTTACCGTGTGGAACAAAGCATTTAAGCGGACGATTATACAGAATAATCAAATCGTTTTTACACAAGGTCTTTTTGAAGATAACGGCTTTTATTGGAGTTACGCACCGTATGTAAAACAGATGTTGTTTATCAATGAATATTGGTATAACTACGTCCAACGCGACAGTTCGGTTTTTGGTAAATTGTACCGGGGCGATATTTCGTACGCGGGCAATTTCGCGCGTGTGTTTGGAGCATTGGTTGATTTTTATAAAAAGCATGCATTGTGGAAAGAATATCAACCTTATTTACAAATTGCATTTAAGCAAATGTTTTTCCTGTCGTTAAAATTAAGTCACAAACAAACCGCACAAACCTGCGGCGATTTCCGCGCGGTGCTAACATCTGCCAAATTTGATCATCCGTCCGCGCTGATGACGGAGGTGCAACGCGGCAAAACCATTCAACTTGTCAACGGCGAAATATTAACAGGTTGGAAGTGGGTATTTTGTTTGACTAATATTAAAGATTACAAGCACGTCTTTTTGTTCGGGCATCATATCTGTCAATTCAAACGCCGTAAAAAATAAAAAAATTTTTCCTTTTCCCAAAGAAAACACCCCTCAGACAGGAGTTTTCCTTTTCCCAAAGAAAACACCCCGACTTTCGTCGGGGTGTTTCTGCAAAACGTAAACTTATTTGGCGTTTACCATTTTGGCTCTGGAGATATCACCTTTCTTATCTAAGAAATAGAGATATCCTTTTTCTTTTTTAATACCGGTTTTTTCTACTTTTTTCGGTTTACCGCCTTTTTTGCCACCGCGGGCCATTTGTACACGAGCGATATCACCGTCTTTGTCGATGTAGTACAAGAAACCTTCTTCGCGTTTCAAGCCTACTTTTTCTACTTTTTCTGCCATGTTAAACTCCTCCTTATAAGGAATAGTCGTTAATATTAACGTACACTAACGTACAAATCAAGTGTAATAAAAAAAATAATTTTTTGCAAGCGTTTTTTTTAGACGATGCTCACTCGAAAAGGAATTTTCCCGTACGCGTAATAGTATAAAAAACGGGTTTTTACCTATATTATATAGGGAAAATGGTATAATCTTACATATAGTATAGGGGAGTTTATGTATCTAAAAGCCATAGAAATTATGGGGTTTAAGTCGTTTGCGGATAAATCCCGCTTAGATTTTGAACCCGGTATTACTTGCGTAGTCGGTCCGAACGGCTGCGGTAAATCAAACGTGATTGATTCGGTGCGTTGGACCATCGGCGAGATGAGTTGGAAAGCCTTGCGTTCCGCGTCTATGGTGGATATTATCTTCAACGGTACGGCTAAACGCGCTCCCTTAAATATGGCGCAAGTAAGTATGGTATTTGATAATGCTTCGCGCCAACTTCCGTTAGATTTTAATGAAATTACCGTTACGCGCAAAATCTTCCGCTCCGGCGAAAGCGAGTACTATTTGAACAAAGTACAATGCCGCTTGCGCGATATCCGCGATTTGTTTTTAGATACCGGTATCGGCGGAGAAGGATATGCTATTATTGACCAGGGCGGCGTAGAAAGTGTGCTTTCCGCCTCCCCCGAACAACGCCGCGAAATGTTTGAAGAAGTAGCCGGCGTATCCAAATACAAAGCCAAGCGCGAAGAATGTGTGCGCCGTTTGGAACGTGTAGATTTGGACCTTGCTCGGTTGGCCGATACGGTCGCGCTGATTCAAGAGCAAATTAAAAAGTTAGACAGCGAAGCCAAAAAAGCACGCTTGTATCAAAAATACCGCGACGAGTTAAAAGAAAGCGAAATCGCTATTTCCGTTTGCTCTATTAAAGAAGCCGACGCTTTGATTGCCAAACACACCGCTGAGTTAGATCCGCTGGTTACCAAGCAAAACGATTTGGAAAACCGTATTTCTGCCCAAGAAGGCGCTACGGCAGCGTTGGACTTGAATTTAACGCACAAGCAAAAAGAGATGGCGGAGTTTAACGAAAAAATTTCGGCCAGCAAATATCAAGTGGGTTTGTTGGAAGGGGCCATTAAAAACTGTGATAATTTGACGGCCGAACTGACCGCACAAATTTCCGCATCCGGCGCCGAAGCCCAACGTGGGCAAAGCCGCCTGAAAGAATTAGTTCCGACGATTGCCAAACTCAAAGAACAACTATCCGCGGTTACGGCACAATTAACTCCTTTGCAACAAAATTACAATACGCAAACTGCCCAAGCGCAAGAGTTGGAAAACAAATTGCGCCAAGCCGAAAGCGATGTGCAACGGTTATCGGGCGAACTGATGAATTTGGTGCAAAAGCAGATGGAAGTTTCCAATCGTATTTCCTTGGAAGAATCTTCTGCTCAACGTGAAAACGAAGATTTAATCGCCGCCGAAAAAGCGAGCCAAGCCCAAAGCCAAGGACTTGCCGAAAAAGAAACTAAACTACAAGAAATTGCTACTCGTTTTTCAGCTGCCCAACAGGCCGATACAAAAGCGCGCGAAGATATTTCCAAAGCCGAAACTTCCTTGCAACAGTTGCAACAAGAGCGTGCTGCATTAAATGAAAAATTATCCGCTGTTAAATCAACCGCCTCGGCCTTGAAAACGAAATTAGAAATGATTCAGATTCAAGGTAAGAACGATCCCTACTGGGTAGGTGCGCAACTGGTCAGCAAGAGCGGCCTTGCCGGCGTGAAAGGGACGCTTCGTAAGGCGCTCAAATATCCGGCTAAATTGGGGGTGGCCGTTGAAGAAGCCTTCGGTAAATATTTAGATGCGGTGCTTTGTTCCGACGAAAAAACGGTCAACGCTGCCGTTACGTTACTAAAAGAACATGGTAAGGCACGTGCCAAATTTATTGTGCTTGCCAATGTGCCGTCCAGTAAAACACATGCCGTAGCCAATGCGCTTAAAACGCAAATTACATATAAAAAAGAGTTGGAAGATTTAATTGATTTTATTATCGGTAATACCGGATATAACGACGGAACGGTGCAAGAAACCTTTTTCGTGGGCGGCGGGGCGGAAAACGTCCGCGCGCCGGAAGCCTATTGGGGCGAAGAAGAAACCGTCCGCGGCGAAATGGAAAGTGCCGCTGCCGAAGAAGAAAAACTGTCTTCGCAAATTATCGCAAACTACGAGTCTCTTAAAAAAGCAGAAGAAAATTTAAAAACTTTACGCACTAACTTGCAAGAAACCGCCGTGGCACTTAATACGGTGCAAAACGAACGTGCGAATGCCGAACGGGAAATTGCACAACTCAAACAGGAATTAGAATTGGCGGCTAAGCGTAAGAAAGAGATTACCTTGCGTGTGGACAACCGTAAACAGACGGTTGCCGCACTTAAGAAACAATTAGAAGAATTAAAAACACGTCATGCGCAAATTCAAGAGCAAGGCGAAACGCTTAAAAAATCACAAGTGGAATTACGCGCTCAAGCCGAAACGCTTAAAAATACACTCAATGCATTAAGCGCGCAACTTTACGACGTGCGTATTAAAAAGAATAATGTAGAGTTGGATTTAAAATCAACCGAATTTGAATTTAACAGTTTAACCGACAGCGAAGGTAAACGCAACGAAAAAATTGCGTCATCCAATGTTCGTTTGCAACATTTAGCTGAAGAAAAACTGACCACCCAAGCCAAGTTATCTACCGAGCGCGATACCTTGGCGCAATTGGAACTGACCGAGCATAAAATGCGCGGCGAAATGGAAGCGCTTAAAAAAGAATTTAACGAAAAAACAACCGCGCTTAATGCGTGCAAAAAGGAATTATCCGACGTAACTATCAAAAAGAACGATTTGGAAAACGCTCTTTCCAACGCGCGGCGCCAACGCACTACGGTAGTGAATAATTTGTTTGAAAGTTGGAACATCACGCCCGAAGAAGCGCAACTGAATTACGGCGAAAAAACGGTAGATTACGAACGCGTAAAAATGATGCGCAAACGTATTGAAAACATGGGCGCTGTCAATATGACCGCACCGGAAGAATATGATGCGCTGACCGAACGCAATAATTTCTTAAAAACCCAAATCAACGATTTGGAAAGTGCCAAGAAAGATTTGAAATCGGCCATTAATAAAATCAATCAAACTACGCGTGAAAATTTCCGTTATACGTTTGATCAGGTACGTATGCACTTTAAGAATATTTACCAAACGCTTTTCCGCGGCGGCGAGTGCGATTTGGTGCTTACGCAACCCGATAATTTGTTGGAAACGGGTATTGAAATTTTTGCCCAGCCGCCGGGTAAAAAACTGTTAAATATTTCATCTATGTCCGGCGGTGAAAAAACACTTACGGCGATGTCGCTTCTGTTTGCATTTTTCACGCATAATCCGTCACCGTTCTGTATTATGGACGAAGCCGATGCCGCCTTGGACGAAGCCAACGTGGAACGTTACGTCAATTTGATTAAAGAATTTTCCAAAACGACACAATTTATCGTCGTTACACACAACAAACGCACCATGGAAGCCGCCCGTATGCTTTACGGTATTACCATGGAAGAAAGCGGGGTGTCTAAAGTGATGTCGGTCAATTTGGCGGATAGAGCGAACCCCGAAGACATTAAAAAGAAAGAAGCCATTGAAGCCATGGCGGAGGCCTAATGAAAATCGGTGTGTTTACAGACGTTCACGGGAATTTGGAAGCACTCAATGCGTGCTTGGAACGATTTGAAAAAGAAGGCGTAGAAAAATTTATTTTCTGCGGTGATATTATCGGTTACGGGCCCGACCCGGAGGCATGCGTCCAAAAAATTTTAGATTTACCGTTGTTGGCTATCGTGCAAGGGAATCACGATGCCGCCCTTAACGAGCCGCAACTGGAAGCATTCTTCAATTACGATGCTTCTATGGCGTTAGAAAAAAGCCGCAAGTTGCTCTCGGCCCGTTCTTCGTCTCTTTTGGCCACGTTGCCACCTATCGTGCAGATGCCCAGTTTTTGTGTGGTGCATGGCACGCCGGCAGACCCGATTAAAGAATATTTTACCAGTACCAAACAGTTTTTGAAATATCAATCGTTATGGGAAGGAATTGTTTGTTTCGTGGGGCATACACACTTGCCTTTTTCCATGAAAGGTACCGCGCGTAATTGTACGGTAGCATTGTGTACCAAAGACGACGTAACGATTACATTTACCAAACAATCGCGCTATGTCATTAACCCCGGGGCCGTCGGCAAGCCGCGCGATAAAAATCCGCAAGCCGCTTTCGGCATTTGGGATACACAAGCCCATACATTTCGCTTTTTGCGCCAATCGTATGATGTGCGCATTACGCAAGAAAAAATGCGTCGTTATAAATTTCCATCCTTCTTGATTGAAAGTTTGGCTATCGGTTATTAGTTTTTAGGGGTGAAAGATAGGTCGCTACCGCTATCCCCGCCCCGATGCACAACACTATTTCAAACGGCGCGCGAAAACGTGCATACGCTCCTAAAAAAGTAGAACTAATCGCCCAGAAATAACCCATATATACGACGAAGAATATAGCCGTTATCGGTTGTGTCTTGCAAAGTGAAACTAACCCGATTATCCCCAGCAGCACTACACTCATTACTTGTAAAAACGCCAGCAAAAAGAGTATTTTTTCGGTGCCTGTTATCAGCCATGCTTTGGGTAGAGCGGAAGTTTGATTGAGTGCTTTTTCCGGTTCATCTGCCTGCCCGAAAATAAGTCGGGATAGGTGAACATGATTGGTTCCCAATAACACTTTTCCCGCCCACACGGGAACGCGCGATAATTTATATTTCCAACTTTGTTTAAGTAGCGGTGCGGCTAATTTCTTATATGTTTGCACTTGCGTTTTGACGGATAATTTTTCAAAATTGTCTGGCAAGTTTTTTTCTAATATATCGTGTGCTTGCGCCACGGAAATTTGTTTTTCTTTGGCCACAAAATCTTCGTTCCAAATGTATAAGTTATACGCTCCGACTGACGTAAAACCACTATATCCGGTTTGATAAAAATTACGCACTTGCCACGCGCCGATTAGCAAAACAGACGGTGCTAAAAAATACAAAAGCGTTTGTTTTACCGGTACGGCTGATTTTTTCCACACGCCCAAAGCAAAGAAAAATAAACACGCTACCGGTACAAAATAATACGCGGCCGGACGTACATATACGGCCGCCGTTAATAACAAGGCGGCGCCGAATAAATCACGTGCGTGAAATTCTTGCACCCATCGCACCGTTAAAAAAATAAACCAGGCGAGCAAAAACACGCATGCTACTTCGGTAAGTACGGCAAAAGAAAGCGAGAAATATAACACACTTGCCGCGCAAAATGCAGCACTCCAACGCGCAGCGGTTACAGTTGCCAAACGGCGCGCGGTTAAATAAACAGGCAGTAAAAGCGCGAGTGATAATATATTTTGTACAACAGCAACGGCCCATGTCATATTGCCGCTAATAAGTTGTATGAATGCCAAAAAGACCGGATATCCCGGCGTGCGTAACAATAGCGGGTTGACGGAAACGGCTTCCCACAGTTGCCCGTATGTAAGCAACGTTTGCGCGGGATAAACATAGGTGAGTGAATCGGGAAATACAAGGACTTCTTCCCCGAGTGGCCCGAAAAAGTATAGATAAAGTAGCATGGCGCATTTAATTGCTCCCGCCACGGCTATTATCGTCCATAAAATTTTATCTTTATACCACGCCATAAGTTTATTGTATTAAATTAGGTTCTGCATTGATTTGCACTTTTTTATTAAAACTGATATAATAAATACATAACGGGCCTGTAGCTCAGCTGGGAGAGCGCCTGCATGGCATGCAGGAGGTCGCAAGTTCGATCCTTGTCAGGTCCAAAATTTGAAAGCTCCGCGAAAGCGGGGCTTTTTAATTTGGCCAGACATGCAGGCGCTACGGCAACGCCGTTGCGGCGCAAGGTCGCAAGTTGGGTCTTCGTCAGGTCCAAAATTTGAAAGCCGCTTTTAAGCGGCTTTTTTCATATAATACCTTATATGCAAAACCAATATACGGACGGCTCTTATCTAGCAAATAATCCTTCTTGGCATGCCGAAGATGCTTCATGGAAATTGTCTCACATTTTGCGTGCATTAAAAAAAGCACATGTAAGTCATTTAATGCGTATATTGGACGGCGGTTGCGGCAGTGGGGATATTATCAAAGCGTGGGGGAAAAAAGAACCGAAAACGCAATTTGTTGGTTGGGATATCTCTCCGCAAGCCAACGCACTGGCACAAAAAAACGCGTTGGAAAACGTCCGCTTTGTGTGCGCGGACGAACCACCCGCAGGGCCGTTTGATTTAGCCCTGGCTATTGATGTGATTGAACACGTGGATGATCCGAGTGCATGGCTTAAAAAATTAACGGCGCGTGCGCCGCTGCTTGTATTACATGTTCCGCTGGATTTGTCTGTCCGTTCGTTTTTGTTTCCGTCGCTATTAGAGCGCGAGCGAAAAACCGTTGGACATATTCATTTTTTTACGGCACGTTCATTACGAAAATTTTTGAGGGAAAACAACTGTCAAATTCTTTCTTCCCATTACACTAATAAATATGTAGAGCGCCCACCGGAATTGACACATTTTAAGAGCCGTATCGGTATGTGTATCCGCAAAATGGCGCATTGGTTGCCGCATGCGTTGCCCGCATTTTTTATCGGTGGATACAGTTTAATGTTGGTAGTAAAAACTAATCGTGATACAACCCGCGCAAAAGTTTAATTTCACGCGCGTAACCGTCCAAATCATTAGGGGTTTCCAAACAGAACGGTAAATTTTTTAAGGCAGGATGATTGATAACGCCGGCCAGTATTTCCGTGCCGATTGTACCGCCGCCGATAACCGCGTGGCGGTCTTTGTGCGCCCCTACGGGGTTTAGACTGTCGTTTAGGTGAATGGCCTTTAATAAAGAAAGGCCGATTTGTTTATCAAATTCGGTTAATACATCGTCTAATTTTGTTAAATTGTATCCGGCGTCGCTGACGTGGCAAGTATCTAAACAAACACCCATTTTCCTGTTTAATTTTACACCGTCTAAAATGCGTTTAAGTTCGTCAAACTTGCTGCCGATTTCACTTCCCTTGCCCGCCATCGTTTCCAATAAAACGGTGGTTGTCTGTGTCGGCGTTAAAATTTCATTTAACAGTTCTACGATAAATTGGGTGCCTTTTTCTACCCCTTGTCCGACGTGGCTGCCCGGGTGGAAGTTATATAAGTTGCCCGGCACATATTCCATGCGTTGTAAATCATCTTGCATGGTCATTAAGGCAAATTCACGCGTTTTGGCTTCGGCCGAAGCCGGGTTTAAGGTGTAAGGGGCATGGGCGATAATAGGAGCAAAATGATTTTCTTTTAACAGTTTGCACAGCGCAGCCGCATCTTGCGGATCAATGGGTTTGGCTTTGCTGCCACGCGGATTGCGCGTAAAAAATTGAAAAGTGTTTGCGTTGATTTGAAGCGCGGTTTTGCCCATGGCTTCAAAACCGTCCGATGAGGATAAATGACATCCGATATAGAACATATTATTTCCCCAAAAGTTGTTTGATATCCGCAATGAGTTGTTTAGCATCTTCTTCGTGAGAGGCCCAACTGGTGCAAATACGGATAACAGTTTCGTTTTTGCCATAAGGACGAATATGCGAAAACACATACGTTTGCTCTAATTTTTTGAGTACGTCGTTTGGCATGATAAGAAATTGTTGATTGGTGGGGGAATCGTACAAAAATTTCAGCCCGGCTTGTTTGCATGCATCGCGGATAAGCAACGCCACCTTATTAGCATGCGCGCCGAGTTTTTTATATAACCCGTCTTGCAGTAACGTTAAAAATTGAATACCCAACACACGCCCTTTGGCTAAAATAGCGCCGCGTTGTTTCATAATGTAGCGGAAATCTTTTTGCAGTTTCGGGTTAGTAAGTACAACCGCTTCCCCTAAAAGTGCGCCGAGTTTGGTGCCGCCGATATAAAAGGCATCGCAACAGGTGGCAATATCCGTCCATGATACATCGTTGCCGGGAGCACTTAATCCATAACCCAGCCGCGCTCCGTCCATAAATAAAAATAAGTTGTGTTCGTCGCACACGCGGCGCAAGGCAAAGAGTTCTTCTTTGGAATAGAGTGTTCCAAATTCGGTTGGGAATGAAATATATACCACTTTAGGTTGCGGGGAAAATTCCGGGTTTTCGTCTTGCCAATGGTTTTTACATACTTGCGCCACTTGGTCTGCCGTAATCTTTCCGTCTTGGTGGGGCAAGGCAACAATATGGTGGCCTGTCATTTCTATCGCCCCGGTTTCGTGGACGTTGATGTGGCCGGTATCGGGGGAAATGACACTTTGATAGGGCCGTAAAAGTGCGGCCAGTACGGTTAAATTGGTTTGTGTTCCGCCGCTGATAAAATGAACGGCCGCTTCCGGCGCGTGGCAAAGGTCTTTAATCAGTTGCTCGGCTTGCACGCAATATGGGTCTGCCCCATAACCGGGCAATTGTTCTAAATTGGTTTGCGCTAACTTTTCCAAAATAAGCGGGTGCGCGCCTTCGCTGTAATCACAATTAAACCGTATCATAAAAATCATTTTACTTTTTTTCGCAGAAAAAGCAAAAAAACCTACTATTTACTGCACAGACAGGGAGAGATTTTCTCTAATAATTAGGCCATTTTTTAGTATAATAATAATATCTATGTATAGGGAAAGCCAAAAGCATTTCCCAAGGGATATTATGTCTGAAAAATCTGTGATGGAAAAAGATACTTGTGCCGTTAAGGATACGGTAGCGCGTGAAATTGCCTGTCTAAAAAAATTAGAAGAGTTGCTGGCAACCGCTCCTTTATCGCACGTTTTAGATTTAATGCAGCAGACACAAGGCCGTATTATTTTTACGGGTATGGGCAAGTCGGGCATTGTGGCCAAAAAAATTGTGGCGTCGCTGGCCAGTACGGGCACGCCGGCTTTTTTTGTCCACCCCGCCGAAGCCAGCCATGGCGACTTAGGGATGATTTCTTCCCAAGATATGGTAGTAGCTATTTCCAATAGCGGTGAATCAAAAGAGTTGGCCGACATTTTGAATTATTGCAAACGCTTTGGTATTACCTTGGTGGGTATTACTAAAAACGCAGATAGCACATTGGCCAAATATGCCGATTGTGTCCTGCCTTTGCCCAATATGCCGGAAGCCGACCCGTTGGGCTTGGCCCCGACTTCGTCCACCACGGCTACGCTTGTATTGGGGGATGTGCTGACGGTGGCACTTATGAACCGTAAGCAATTTACCAAACAAGATTTTCAGGTCCGTCACCCGGGGGGCAAATTAGGGGCCGTATTGCAACGCGTCAAAGATATTATGCATACCGGGGACGAAATTCCGCTTCTTAGTGAAAATACACCTATCCCTACTATTTTGGTAGAAATGAGCAACAAACGGCTCGGGTGTGTCGGTTTTACCAATGAAAAAGGCGAACTGACCGGTATTTTTACCGATGGCGATTTGCGCCGTAAAATGTCCCCCGCGTTGTTTAATCAAACAGGCGCGGATGTAATGACGAAAAACCCGAAAAATGTATCGGGTGAAATGATGGCGGCCGAAGCGTTGCACTTTATGAATGAGAAAAAAATTACCACGTTATTTGTAACGGTGGAAAATAAACCGGTGGGTATTATTCATATTCATGATTTACTCAAGTTGGGTTTATAACAGGGAGCAGTAATGAAAAAACTAAAAGCCAAATTGGCCGAAAATAACTTTGTAAAAAATTGCCGCCGGATGTGGCCCTATGTTAAACCGTTTTGGTTTCGGGCGCTGTTGGGGGTTGCGCTGACGGTACCGGTTGGCGCGCTGGATGGTGTAATTGCCATGTTCTTAAAACCGTTTATGGATAGAGTCATGGTAGAAAAACAACCGCACTTCTCGGCAATGATTCCGTTTTTGATTGTCGGGTTTACGGTGGTACAGGGAATATTGCTCTACTCGGCTAACTACTTAAATACATGGGTGGGACAAAAAATTACTATCGGTGTAAAACGCAAATTATATGAAAAACTGCTTGCTATGGATACATCGTATTTTGATACAAATAACTCCGGTACGATTTTGTTCCGTTATTCCAATGATGCCGAAATTGCTTCCACCAGTTTGGTAGAAAACTTAAAGAAATTTCTATCCCGCGTATTTTCATCTATTGCCTTAGTGGGAGTATTAATTTATAACTCGTGGCAATTGGCTATTTTCGCTATTTTGATTTTGGCACTATTTTTGCCGCCCATGGCGTGGGTGCGCCGAAAAATGAAAGATATTTTGGCGCGTACGGTGGAAAATTTATCCAAAGTAATGACTATTTATAACGAAACATTTGCCGGAAATAAAACAATCCGTTCTTTTACGTTGGAACAAATTTTCCAACAACGTTTCCGCGAAACAACCGATTTAACTTTCCGCTTGGCTATGAAAATGGTACAGCGCACCAACTGGCTTTCCCCGGTGATGCATATTTTAATGTCTATCGGGGTGGCTGTTGTTATCGGTTACGGCGGTTATTTAATTGTACATGGTAAGATTACCAGCGGTAACTTTGTGGCATTTATTGCGGCGCTTATGATGTTATATTCTCCGCTTAAAGGCGTCGGCAATAACTATGTGGCTATCCAAAACTCCTTTTTAGCCATTGACCGTATCTTTGAAATTCTGGATTTGCAACCTACTATTAAAGATCATCCCGATGCCAAAGAATTAAAAGAAGTGAAGAAAGACATTACGTTTGAAAATGTCTGCTTTGAATATGTACCGGGTCGCGAAGTGTTGCACAATATCAATTTGGATATTCCGGTCGGTTCTACGGTGGCGTTGGTGGGAAATTCCGGCGGCGGTAAAACAACGGTTTCTGCCTTATTGCCGCGCTTATATGATGTGCACAAAGGAAGTATTAAAATTGACGGTACCGATATTAAAAACATTACCCAATCTTCGTTGCGCCGTCAAATTGCAATGGTGTTCCAAGATAATTTCTTGTTCTCCGGTACGATTCGTGAGAATATCTTGCTGGGCAACCCTAATATTAGCGAAGAAGTTATGTGGCACGCTTTGAAAAATGCGTGTTTAGACCAATTTGTGCGTGAACTGCCTAACGGTTTAGATACCGAAATCGGCGAACGGGGGATATTGCTCTCCGGCGGCCAAAAACAACGGTTGGCTATTGCGCGTGCATTTGTGAAAAATGCCCCGATTGTTATTCTGGATGAAGCCACCAGTGCCTTGGATAATAAATCCGAACGGGTGGTACAAGAAGCATTAGATAACCTGATGAAAGACCGCACGGTTATCGTCATCGCGCACCGTTTAAGTACGATTCAAAATGCAGATAAAATTGTAGTAGTCAACGACGGTAAAATTGCCGAAGAAGGCACCCATACGGAGTTATTAAAACGCAATGGCGCTTACTCGGCCTTGTATGCCATGCAGTTTAAGGATAAATAATTAGGAGAAATTATGACCCGTTTAATCAATGATGTGCAGTTAGATTATTGTGACGTTTTGTTCCAACCCAAACGTACTACCTTAAATTCGCGCAGTGAAGCCGATATTTTGCGTGAATATTCTTTCAAATGGTATCCCAAAACGATCAAAGCGTGCGGTATTATTGCTGCCAATATGGCTACAACCGGTACGTTTGAAATGAATGACGCTTTGGAAAAATTTAATGCGATTACGTGTTTGCATAAACATTATACGCACGAGCAAATCAAAGCGTATTTTAAAAAACCGCACCCACTTACTTTTATTTGCACCGGGCTTAAAGATGACAAAGAAAAATTATTTAAGTTGCTTTCCGAAAACCCGCATATTGATAAATTATGTGTAGATATCGCCAACGGATACATTCCGAAATTGTTGGGTTTCGTTAAAGAATTGCGTGCAAAATTTCCGAATTTGTTACTGATGGCGGGCAACGTCGTAACGGGCGATATGACGCAAGACTTGATTTTATCCGGGGCCGATATTGTCAAAGCCGGTATCGGGCCGGGGTCGGTATGCTTGACGCGCTCGCAAACCGGTGTGGGCCGACCGCAACTTTCTACCGTGCTGGAAGTATCGGATGCCGCGCACGGGGTAGGCGGGATGATTTGCGCCGACGGAGGTTGTACCGTCCCCGGGGATATAGCCAAAGCATTTGGTGCGGGGGCTGATTTCGTGATGATCGGCGGTATGCTTGCCGGTTCCGACGAAGCCGCCGGAGAACTGGTAGAACGGTATGTGCAAACAAGTTGGGTAGATAAAGAAAGCGGAGATTTGACCATAGAACTTCGCCGCTATAAAAAATTCTACGGGATGAGTTCTAAACTGGCGCAACAAAAACACTTTGGCGGCATGGCCAAATATCGCACTACGGAAGGCCGCGAAAAATTGATTCCGTACACCGGCCCGGTGGAACATATTATAGAAGATATTTTGGGTGGGCTTCGCAGTACCATGTCATATATTGGGGCCAGACGCTTGAAAGATATTCCGCGTTGCACCACGTTCTATACGGTCAACAAACAACTCAACACCGTATTTGAGAACATGAAGGACATTGATTAGGTTGTTTTTCCAGACAGAATAAAAACCCCGCTTTACGCGGGGTTTTTTATGGCTATTTAGTCATTGGATAAAACTTATACCCGTTTATGAGCCCGCTAGCGGTTATTAAATTTAGATTAAGCGGGGAATCGCCCAATGCTTTACACAATTTGATAGCATTAGCGTCCGTCGATTTGGCGATACACACATCTGTGTTTTCCGGAACCCCTCCGACACTGGTGATAAATCTTTCTATGGCAAAAGAATAGTCGTTGCGCCCACAAGTCACGCTGGCGGGGACCCCGCCGCTACTACTTTGCGGAGTAATACAGCAATACATTTCGTTATTAGCCGCGCATTCGCCCGATTGCGCATTGGTGGCAATAGGGGTAAGCCCGCTGGGAGTATCTAAACTTAATTCATCAAACGAAGTGGGCCATGTGCCGTTAGCCATGTGATAAACTTCCATGGCTTGTTTATAGGAATAGGCCGTTGTGCGCAGATTGGCAAATCTACTTTTATAGACGGCTAATGTGTATTGCGGCAAGGCCACGCTTGCCAAAATACCGATAATTAACACCACCACTAATAATTCAATAAGTGTAAATGCCTGTTTGTTTTTCATATTGTTTGCTCCTTAATATATTTTTCTGTCCCTTTATTATCGTTTTTTTTTTGATTTGTCAAGAGAAAATTTTGAATCGGCGGACTTGGCTTCTTTTCAGCAGACCAAAACGGGGGGAAAAAGCGAAAGGGTTGCGGGCAAAGATAGAACGACAATGGGTCGTCGCGCGTTTAATCTATATTATATAGACATCGGTTTTTGAAACCGAACGCCAAAATAAATTAAAATAAAAACAGGAGAAAATTATGGAAATTATACTAGCCTTTATTGCCGGAGCCGTTTTGTGCGGCGTGGCGGCGTATCTAAAAATCAAAAATTTATCGTCGCGGTTGGAGCAAACTGCCCAAGCGCGTACACAAGCAGAATTGGAAAATGCTCGTCTAAACGAGCGTATTGTGTCATTAGGCAACGCACAGGCCGGTGCGGAAAATTTTGCCAATCAGTTACTTGCCCAACAAGATAAAAAATTTGCTGCGTTGCAGGCTACCGCCAAGGCCGAATTTAAGCAACTCGCTGCCGATACGTTAAAAGAACAGCGTGCCGAACTTACCGCCAAAAATGATGAAATGGTTTCTCCCTTAAAAGAATCTATGGATAAATTTACCAAACAAGTCGGCGATCTGCGCACCGAAAGCAGTACACACCATACGCGGCTGCAAGATGCTATCAACCGCACGTTAGAGTTAAATAAAAATTTATCCCAAGAAGCCCAAAATTTGACCGAGGCACTCAAAAGCCCTAAAAAGCAAGGATCGTGGGGGGAAATTATTTTGGAAGATGTATTAACGACATCCGGTTTTCGCAAGGGGATAGAATTTGATACACAAGTATCTATAACGACGCAAGATAACGACCGCGTCCAGCCCGATTTTGTTTTGCACTTACCGGGCAACCGCGATTTTGTGATTGATTCCAAAATGTCATTAACCGCCTATATGAAATGGCAAGCCGCCGCGACGGAAGAAGAAAAAGCCGTTGCCTTAAAAGAGCATGTCCTGTCAGTAGAAAAACATATTAAAGAATTATCTGAAAAAGATTATTCTGCGTTACTTCCGCATGAAAAAATGGACTTTGTATTTATGTTTATTCCAATAGAGTTTGCCTACTTTTTAGCCGTACAGGCCAAACCGGAATTGAACGAAATCGCCCGCAAACACCGCGTAGCCATTGTAACGGCTTCCAACTTGTTTTCCGTGTTACAAGTGGCCGAAAATTTATGGCGGCAGGAACGTGCCAGCCAGCTGATAGAACAAATTTTTAAGACGGCGCAAGAGATGTTGGATCGGGTGGGGTTATTTACCGAGCGCATGGGCGATATCCACACCAGAATTACCCAGTTGACAGATACCTACGATAAAGCAGACAAAACATTGCGCGGTAGCAAAGGCATTGTGGCATCGGCTAAAAAATTAGAGCAATTGCAGGTAAAATCAGCCCGAAAGTTGCCGGATCTGTTAGAAGAAAATACAGCCGAATTGCCGCTTTCTTCTTCCGCCGAAAATAATTAAGTTCGGTTTGGTTATATATAATAACTGAAAAACCCACCAAAAAGGTGGGTTTTCAAATTTGCCCAGTACAGGGATTGAACCTGTGACCTTTCCCATGTCAAGGGCGTACAGGGTTTTTGCTTGCTAATTCTCCGACGAGGAAATGGGGTTTGCGTTTGCTTCTTGTTGCCATTGCCAAAATATTGACAATGGTCAATAATTAGCAGGTTAGTTACTGAGTCAGGAAAGCGATTTTTGCTTCTACTTGATGCTTGAATTTCACGATGCTATTGTCGTTGTCCTTTTCCCAAGTAAAAATTTCCTGATGATTCACGTCAAAATGGGGCCTTTCTTCTTTTGATGTGGATTTTAATACATCCTCACGACAAATATATAATACAGGAATGCCTAAACCTTCGGCATAACCTGCTTCCCAATATGCCCCTCGGTTGCCGTGTGTTAAATCACAAATGAGGATGCGACTTCTTTTAATTTCTACGCGTAATTTATCATCAATTAAACTTTTCTCGTTAATGATTTCGTTCAATAATTTAAGTTCAAATCCCATTTCTTTGGTTAATGGTTTCAGATGTGTATTCATGAAGTTTTCGGCTTCTTCATTAAACTCCATGGCCATGAATATTTGTTTGCTTTCAGGGTTGCGTTCTTGCAATGCTCTAAAATGTTGCCATCCGTCGATTAGTAATTCTATCTGGATAACGACACCGCTATCTGCAATCAAGGCTTTAATAAATCCTAAAGATTGTAAAGTTTCTGTTATAGCACAAAAATTTTCATCAGTAATTACTCCAATCCAAGCTTCTAATTGATAAGATAGAGGAGGAACAAGAAGCAGTTTATGCCCTAAGCACGGAGAGTGACTTCCTATAAATAAAATCATATTATCAACTTGTTCCATTGGAGTTGGTAAAATATTTTCTTCTAATACTTTTTCAAAATCAATTATTCGATATTTATTGCCGCTCAGGTCATGCTGATATGGCTTGAGTCCAAATTTATGAGCAATATGATAGGCAAGTACGGACCAGTAGTATCGTTTTCTATCTTTATTTCCTTCTGAATGATGTTGAATGTAGTCATTACATTTTTGCCAATTTAGAAAAAACCCTCCAAGACAAGGGAACCAAACATTTTCTCCATTAATTGGGTGTTCTTTGTGACAAAAAGGACATTCAAAAGTCTTATCCATAAAAACCTCTATTTATTTAGTTTATAATGCGTCGTTCTGCCTGCACCTAGTTGCTCTAAAATGCCGCGTTGTTGCAGGTCGGCTATATCGCGGGAAGCAGTATCGTGGGAACATTTGCAGATTTTAGCCCATTTAGTACTGGTTAGATTACCTGTAAAGCCGTCAAAAAGCATATTGAGCATCTTGCTTTGGCGGTCATTAAAGGTTTGGCCAGAATGTTGTTTCCAAAAGGTTGCCTTGGCTAGAACAGTTTTTAACAGTTCTTCGGAATCATTGATGGCCTTCTCTAATGTCCGCAAGAACCACTCAAGCCAATCGGTAATATCCAAATCGCCTTGTTGCGTAATTTCCAGTTGCTTATAATACTCTTTACGTTCTTTGGCAATCTGAGAGGACATAGAATAGAACCGATTAGCAGAAGATTCGCTCCGTGCCAGTAATAATTCCGTCAAAGCACGGGCAATACGTCCGTTTCCATCGTCAAACGGGTGCAAAATAACAAACCATAAGTGCGTAATAGCGGCTTTGAGAACGTTGTCAGTTTCGTCCGTATTGATAAATTCAAACAATTTCTCCATTTCGCCGTCCAGTACAGTTGCGGCAGGGGCTTCATAATGAACCTTTTCGTTTCCCATTGGTCCCGAAACAACCTGCATAGGGCCTAATTTATCATCCCGATAATCCCCCGTTTTAATGGTATAAAATCCGCTCTTACCATCCGGGAACATATGCTGATGCCACGCATATAAGCGGGCTTTATTGATAGGGGCATCATAGTGTTGAATAGCATCTAACATCATTTCTACCGTGCCATCTACATTGCGAGCCACGGGAATATCCTCATTAGGCAACCCCAAACGTCGTGCAATAGAGGAGCGAACCTGTGCTATATCTAACAGTTGACCTTCAATTTGGTTGGATTTCAAAATTTCTTCAGTTAGCGTTTGAAGCAAGGCGTTATCTTGCATGGCAAAACCTATATTCTGCATTTTACCCAATAACAACCCTTGCGACAGTTTTACCTGTGCAAGCAGTGCCAAAATCTTTGTTTCATCCCACGTAAAATGCGGCCAATTTTCATTTTGATAGATATACATAAATCGCTCCTGTATACCTATTATAGCATAAACTACGCATAAAGTACGCAAAAAATGCGTAGTTTATGCGTAGATTACGGCTTTCTACTATACAATATTAAGCGGAATCATTCCATCCATTACCATCATTTTACTGGCAATTTCGCCCGTTTTAAACCGTAAATAGCGTTGGGTGGTGGTTATTTTACTGTGTCCAAGCAACCGTTGCAAGTGTTCCAAACTGCCGCCACGATTGAGGAAATTAACGGCAAACGAATGTCTCATATCGTGCGGTCTTAGATGCTCAATCCCAGCTTTTGCGGTTGCCTTGTTGAGTTGATATTTGAGCTGGTTCTCTTTAACGTTAAATACATAGCCACTTTTTTGAGGATTCAGTCCACATAGAATTTGCTCAATATCTGCCGTTAATCCCAGTGTACGTGGTTGTTCTGTTTTGGTTTTTGGGATATAGAGCGTCTTACGGGTAAAATCAATGTTTTCCCAACGTAATCCCAATAGTTCTTGCCGCCTTAATCCAGTATAAAAGCCGATTGCTACACAAGGTCGTACCGCATCACTGATAAAGGGAAGTATTTGCTGAATTTCCTGTTCGTTGATTGGATGCGGTTGGAACGGTTCCTCCGGTTGCTTTTTAACTTTCCGGCATGGATTGGGTCCGCTGTATTGATCCCAATCGTTTAGGCAATTAAAGAACTTGCTAATGATGCCAAAATATCGGTTGGCATTGGAGTAGGAAGTTAGCTGGGCTTTTTCATAGTAAAAGCTTTGCACCAGTAACGGAGTCACGTCTTTTAAGCGATAATTACCGAAATAGGCCGCGATCTTTTCGAACATGGCCAAATAGGTGTCTTTGGAAGGCAGCGTATTGATATGATGTTTAATAAATAGCGGAGCCATGTCTTTGAATAACTGGCTTTCCTGCCTCAAGTACGGGTCATTTTTGGCTTTGTAAAAAGCGGTAGTCCGTTTGGCTAACTCTTGCTTGGCTGCCGATTCGTTCGTAGCCACGATACAACGATGTCTTTTCCCATTCTCGTCTATATAATCAATTCCGTACAACCCCTTTGCATTCTTATATACTTTCATATTAAATATTCTCCAATATTATAATATCATATTACATAATAATATATTATATTGTCAAGTATTATCTTTTCATATCCAACAAAATTTGCTATTATATCTGTATGTCCGAACAAAATAATGAGCAAAAGATCAAAACCATCAGTTTTACGCTACCGGAAGACCTGCTGAACCAAGCCAAAGCTTATGCGCAGCGGGAAGACCGCAACTTGTCATCGGTTATCCGGTTGGCTCTGAAACGCTTTTTGGAATCTGAGCAAGCCAAATAACAGCATTTTACTTAGAACGTCCTAATGGCGGCTCTATTGAGTCAGCAATCAGTTGGTCTATCTTTTCCCGTAGGAACATCAGCTTGCCGAAGGGTTTAACAACGCTGCCTTCCGGGAACTCTCCGCGGCATCTTTTGGAATATACAGTCGCCTTGGAAATACGCAAATAAGCCGCCACCTCATCCGGTGTCATTAACGGACTCTTAATGTTTGAGCCTACTGCTTTTTGTTCCTTCTCTGGCATATGAAATCTCTGGTAACTGTCTGCACAAAGGGTGTTTTAACACGTAATTAGCGGGCCAAAACAACGCCTCTGTGCAGTTCTGCTTATCTTTACATGTTCAGCCACTCATCTATTTGTGAGGCGACAAACAACAGCTTTCGCCCAATCTTCTTTACACACTTGGCAGGGATAATACCCATGCTTTTCCAGGTATAGACCGTGCCAGGGGTCGTACGCAGATATTCTGCTAACTCCTCTACGGTCATTAATTTACTGTTCATGTTGTTCTCCTTATCAATCACCACAATGGCATCGCAATTAACAACTCAATCAGTGCTAGTAGTACTGAGGCAAAAAGACGATTACCTAAATCTTTAACCCTCTCTTTACGTCCTAAACCGTACACATAGTGTTTGCTGATTGGGTTTAATGCCTCTACTTCTTCCGTCATCTTCTTTTTGAAGACAGCCAGGCAATTAACATCCTCTAGCTGTAACCTTTCAAATCGTTTCATAAAATCCCGGGCATGCCGTTTATCTAAATGTTTCTCCACGATTCGTCGCATGTTTTCCACTCCTATCCGCACACAGACACAGGCACAGAGCATGTCCAGCAGTAAAGACCGGACATTCTCGTATTTGTACTTGCAGAGCCAAATCCGCACCTTATCCAGTGTCTTCCATTTATCCGGCACATGCCAGTGCTGTATAGTTCGTGTTAAATTCTTGTGTAGTACCGCGTAAACAACATCTTTGGTAGCAAGTTCATTGAGGCAACATTGCGACAGGTCAATATCACACTGTTCCAGTTCACGCTTGATTTCTTTAGCTGTTTTGAGCGAACACTCAAACCTGTAAAACGTGCCCGGAAGATTGTTCAGTATATCCGCTACATCGGTTGTGGTACGTTTATTCTGCAGGATTTCAGCTGATTTGTTGTAGAACGCCACCTTGCGACGTTTTAAAGCACTGGCAGCCATGTGTCCGTCATCCGCGTAAAACGTAAATGCTTGCTTGTAATAACCGCCTTGATGTATTTCCTGCAAGTAAGGTAACAGTATATGCCCGTCAAACGGAAGATAGCAGACCTTGGCATAATCAATACGATATACATGGGCATATAACAAGATTGCCGGGC
Source organism: Candidatus Avelusimicrobium luingense (assembly GCA_900315845.1). Lineage (GTDB taxonomy): Bacteria > Elusimicrobiota > Elusimicrobia > Elusimicrobiales > Elusimicrobiaceae > Avelusimicrobium > Avelusimicrobium luingense. The sequence continues at coordinate 305,253 of OOHK01000002.1, read as the reverse complement.
AGGTACGAATAAAGGCTTTCTTTAGATACGCGGTCAGATCGGTCATAACCTTGAACAGGTCGTTTGGGCTGGTTTCGTATAAATTATTAGGGTACAAAATCCGTGCCGGACAGAACTCCACCTTTAACTTCTCATCCGGCAATAGCTCTAAATACGGGAAGTACGGTCCGTTCCCGCGTAAATACCTCCAGTGCTGTACAATATCGTCTACGCACACTTTTGGACTTAGCTCAAACTCTGTATATGGTCGCAGTAGCAAACCGACTGTGTTAATCATAACTTGCTCACTTGTGGAGGTTTAACTGCTCTTAATCCTCCTACTAACAACCTATGTGTTCAATTTTGCTACAGCTAAGTTTAACACCGTCTGAAACAGTACATCCGGCATGCGGTATTTGCAGGGAAACACAGTCCGGGAACGCTAACTTTCGCCAATTTTGATTTTAAAAACCACATTGACCCCTTTCAGCACAATTAACAAAATAGGTGTCTTCTGCATGGAGAAAGTACGCCAAAACTTCTAATTTCCAGGGGATTTTAGAGCCTAAATTACAGTAGGATTAATCCCCGTTAATTTCCGACGTATATTTGATCAAGTTGACAGGGTTGCTAAGACGTGATATACTATATACCCCCCAGGCCGATTAACGTGCTGTTTGTGGCGTTAGATAAGGGGTAAGTAATTAGATTATAAGGAGACAAAAATGCAGTATAAAGAAGTGGTCTACGCGTTTAACTTAGTAGGCAATATACACCGTGGGGTAGCTGTACTAAACTTGCTTTGTGCCCATTCTGCTCAGGAACGTCGGGCAATTGTAGGTAATCATCTATTAAGTGAATTAGAGCTGTATGCAATCCGTAAGTATGTACTTCCCAGTATAAGAACTATATAATACGTTGCCCCCTTGTGGCAGCAAGGCTGAGTGAGTGCGTAAGTACGAACGGAGGACGTCCCGCCAAGCATGCGTAAGCATGCGCGGGCGGGGGCTGCCACAAGCATAAAGCCTGTAATGAACTTCACATAATGTAGTACAATGAAAATAGGCAGTGTATCCAGATCAAAGGAGTTAGAAGCGAATTAAAATAGCTAGTACATACAATTTGTGAAGATTATTTGTTGAAGTGTGGAGGAAGACCACACCGAGCAGAGGAAGGATTCCATATTCTTTCCGAGCAGATTTCAGGTCAACAGATAGTCGCCCTGTCTTACCCATCCCTCTTTACAGAGATTGGGTCAGGCGGCGATTATTTGTTAAGGGTTACCTGAAATCGCTCTTAACCGATATCGCCGCTTTTTTGTTGGAGTAACAGGAATTAGGAGGGAAATATGCAGCAAATTTGTAAAAACTGTGGTGAAGTTGCCACACCAGTCAAAATTAAGCCAGGTAGTGGGGGACTGGAAATAGGCCTATGGCTATTGGGTATAGGTACTGGTTTTTTATTACCTGTAGCGATTATATATAGTATTTGGAGGGTATTTGCGGCGGTAGGCAATTGCTGCCCCAAATGCAAACAACAAAACACAATGATCCCTACAGATACGGCTATAGGAAAGAAGTTGTTATCAGAATTTCACGCTAACCGGGCAGAAGAGAATAAACCATCTCAATCTGCTTCCGTATCAGAGGAACAAAAAAAGGATTGCCAAGATGCCAATCCAGTAGCACAAAACTCAAAAAAATGGGGTCCCGGTAAGATTATTTTATGTGTATTTGTTATAGGTTTAATTTCTCATGCAATTTTAGGGAGGGAAGATATTGAAAAGAAGGGTTCTGCTTCTGTCACTAAAAAAGAGCCGATTCTAACCACTCTTCAAGGTTGGGAGCTCAAACCCACTAATGCAACCCTGAAATCACTTGTAAAATGCAAAGAAGATACGCTGTTTTATAGCTTAAAAAATGATTCTATAATGCTACGCAAAAATTCTTGTAGTGGAGATGAAGATACAATGGCATTTTATATGTCGGAACAAAGTCGCAACCTAGCTAAAAAGAATTCGAAAGAGATCTTAAAAGTAGGTGCTACTGAGATGGTGATTGGAAAACCCAAAAAGACGGAGGACGGAGGAATTTCTGTTGATATTTTTATTTACAGATCTAAAGATTATCTTGCTGTATGGTGTATGGGTTCCCGAAGTGTAGAAAAAACTTGTAAGGATGTTAGTATCGAAATCGCAAATCAAGCTGAATTATTTTAGGAGATGAAAAATGAGAACATTGATTTTATTATTACCATTATTATTAGTCGGATGCAATACAATGTCTAAAATTGCGGAAGGTGGAAAAAGACTAGGGCATGCTATGATAGATCCCAACGGGTATAACGAAAAAAGAATACAAGAGTATAAAGTTAAAGAATGTCCGAAATCTTTTCATCAGTTTAAAGAAGCTTATTTTAGTGAAGCGGGGGCGGCATTTGAAGATATATACAAAACATTGGAAAATAGCAGCTACGACTCTTTTATTAACAGATTAAAAACAGAGGGTAGCTCAAAGATGATTTTGAAGAGCAATGTGCAGAAAAGTAATCCTGTTTTACTTGCGCTATTATTTAATGACGTCAGCACATATGCTGATACTATGAAAACTTTTGTGGAGGCTATACAAAAACGTGGAAATTATCAAGAAATGAGAGTCGGCGAAAAGAAGCCAGACTATGGCTTGACCGGATGGCCCAAAGATTCTGACATATGTGATAGTTTCGTCGAGCAGGAAGAGTATAAAAAGTTAGTAAAAAACTATAAATTGGTTGATGCTTTGGCAGATAATATTTACGATTATGCTTACGGCTTGGAAAAGAAGGAATTTTATAGAAAGGCCGGGTTCTATATAGATGGGGATAATCTGTTAATTCCCTATATGAGCGGAGTCGCCGAAGACCCTGTTCAGCACTATTTATATTACTTAAACGGATTGGAAGTGTTTCAGACTATTCCTGGGGGTGTTTTGGCCCGACTGCGGAATGGATATAGCGATAAATTAATTTTTGTATCTACAAGCCGTCAATTCGTAGATTCGGCTCTTTTGGATAATATCCCAGTATTGTTAACTGGTACAAAGACATATAGTACGGTCCTGAAAGTTAACAAAACCATCTATGCTTTTAAAATAGTAGACACTTCTCCGTATAGGAAAATTGTTCAAAATTTTTATTTTTATCCAACAGTTAAAGACACTTCAACTATAGATGAAAAGACACTTGAAAAGAACATGCAGCAACTATTTACAGTTGTAAAATAGTCATGAGTAAAAGAATAATACTGTATGTTTTATATATTGCTATTTTGTTTTATTCGGTTGATGTTTTGGCTCAAGGGAGCGATCTTAATCAAAACTTTAACAGAGTAGAATTGGCATCTGTATATGATGGCGACACCTTCCGCGTACATTTAGCGTGCAAATATGGGGTATTTTGCAAAACTATTCCTATTCGTGTACGCGGAGTGGATTGTCCGGAAATCAAAGGCGGTTCTGCAGAAACAAAAGCACTAGCCAAGCAAGCTAAAACATTTACTAAAACCTTTCTCAAAAGCGGTAAAATACTGCTGCGAAACTGCGGTCGTGATAAATACTTCCGTTTGTTATGTGATGTCAAAGTCAACGGCCAAAGTTTAGGTGAAGAACTGATTAAAGCGGGCCATGCCATCCCGTATGATGGTGGCACAAAAGAATAGGAAAAAGAATTTTTCATCTCCACTATATAAAACCATACTGGGCGATCTGGTGTGGTTTTTATATGTCCAAGTTTTAATATCTACCTCCAAACCAGCGGAAAAGTCCTATATTTTTGCAGTATACCTTCGCCGCGTGCATCTCTACTATATAGGTCATCTCATCAACTGCAACGAAGAGCCGCTTATAAGTTTTATATAATTTTTGTCCATTACTTGACTTTTTTGTCCCAATTAGTTATACTATCAAAAAGGACTGGATTATGAAAAAGAAAAACATATTGAATCTCATTAAATACCATGTGGAAAAAAACGATTCTGCATTTCGAAATGAAGCTTATGAAATAGCTCGATATTTCGATCAAAATAATGATGCCCAGTTATCAGAATATATTATGGCATTACTTGCTGATGTAAATACTTTTTCTCCACAGATTAATGTAACAAATTTTAAATTCATTAAGTCGGTAAATGTTCAAACAGATTCATTGCCTTTGCCTGATGCAATCAAAGACCAAATTATTGGGGTATTGAATGCTATAGAGCACAATGTAGGAGTCAATAAATTTTTATTTGTGGGAGCTCCGGGAACAGGCAAAACGGAAACTGCCAAACAGATTGCTCGCATTTTAAATCGTAAATTATTTGTTGTTAATTTTGACATCATTATAGATAGTAGACTTGGGCAAACTGCTAAGAATATTGCCTTAATGTTTGATGAATTAGCTAATATTCCTCAACCGGAAGAAGCTATTATTTTAATGGACGAAATAGATTCTATTGCTATGGATCGAGTCAACCAAAATGATCTAAGAGAAATGGGCAGAGCAACATCTGCCGTTTTTAAAGGATTGGATGAGCTTAATGATAAATTGGTTCTTATTGCAACTACCAATCTATATAAATCATTTGATAAGGCTTTGATTAGAAGATTTGATTCCGTTATTGATTTTAGTAATTATTCGCAAGAGGATCTTTCGTTAATAGCTGATTCTATTTTAAACAAATTTCTCGCAAAATTTAAATTTGCGGGTCGCAATATCCATTTATTTAGGAAAATAATCAAAAGTATGAAACCGATTCCATATCCCGGAGAATTACGGAATTTAATTCGCACATCTTTAGCCTTCAGTTCCCCTGAAGATGAATTTGATTATTTAAGAAAATTGTACTTTTCAATAAATAAACAAACATCCTTAAAGGATTTGCAAGCTCAAGGTTTTACGCTGCGAGAAATAGAAATATTAACAGGCGTTTCGAAAAGCTCTGTTTCTCGGGAATTAAAGGGGATATAGTTGTGAATAACGTATTATATTTAAAAGGAACATTTAATCAATCTTCGCGCACTCAAGCGGTTGGTCCTACCAATATTCCCGCCAATCAAATAGTAGAAGTGAGTAAAGTCCGGCAATTGTTGGCTGATTTACAGCGTTTGCGCTCGTATTGGATACAGAGACAACATATAATTCAAGGGGCATTAATTAGCGTATATTACATTAAACTTGCTGCTAAGAGTAACCGTGTCCATCAGTTGCTTTCAGAGTCGTCAAAATCTCCGAATCTGTCAATAGTAGGGGCGCGATTTTATGGTGATTCTCAAAAAAAACATATCATTACACATCGAGTAACTCTAAATGTGCTTGAACATTCAATTACTACATTGCAAAAGTGTATTACTTTATTAACGCTTCCCTGCTTTAGTAATGGCAGTATTACAAATGCTCAAATTGATGCTATCAATAACAACAACTTACTCTTACCTTTTAAACAAGCAAACATTTCAAAAAGTTGTTTTGTAAAGGCCATAGCGGATTGTTATTATGTAGAAAAATTTGATGTTTTGACCGATACGTCTTCTTTTCAACACAGATCAATTATCACGCTGTATAATACAAATGTAAATACAAAGGACTTATTAAATAGGATTGGGATTCCAATTTTGGAAGATCGTATTCTGAATGAGACCACCATTTTGCTAACACCTGATGAATTATCTATTTTACATCAGAAAGCGCCTTTTTTAATTTCCATGGCAGTAAGTGATTTAAATGACATCACAAAGGAGACTTTTTTATCTCAAAAATCTTCATCTATCACCATCCCTTCACCTGATAAAGAACCAACTATTGGGGTAATTGACACTTTGTTCGATAAAAGAGTTTATTTTTCCGAGTGGGTTGAATATTACGATATGGTAAATCCAAATATTTCTAGAAATCCGGAAGATTTTAGCCATGGAACTGCCGTATCTTCTATTATTGTGGATGGCCCTGCTTTTAATCCTCAACTAAATGATAATTGTGGAAGATTTAGAGTTAGACATTTTGGGGTAGCTACTGGCAAACGATTTAGTTCTTTTTCTATTTTACGTGCAATTCAAGAGATCGTAACAAAAAACAGAGATATAAAAGTATGGAATTTGTCACTGGGCTCTAAAATGGAAGTCAGCCCGAATTCTATTTCGCCCGAAGCAGCTATTCTGGATGAGATTCAGTATAAGAATAATGTTATTTTTGTTGTTGCCGGCACCAATAAAACGGACGATGAGCCCAACGTATCTAGGTTGGGAGCTCCCGCTGATTCGATAAATTCACTTGTAGTCAATTCTGTTGATTTTCAAAACCATCCAGCTTCGTATAGTCGCCAAGGTCCAGTATTATCTTTTTTTAAAAAACCCGATATTAGCTATTATGGAGGAGAAGGGGATCGATTGATTAGAGTGTGTACACCAACAGGGGAATCGGTTGTTTGTGGGACATCTTTTGCGGCTCCTTGGATTGCTAGGAAACTATGTTATTTAATAGATGTGGTAGGACTAAACCGTGAATTGGCCAAGGCTCTACTTATACATTCAGCAACTAATTGGGATGCTCAGCCGATGGATATATCAAATTTTATTGGTTATGGAATCGTCCCTATTGATATCAATCAGATCATCCATAGCAGTGATGATGAAATTCGTTTTATGTTAGCGGGGAATTCGAAAAAATATAATACGTATACATATAATATCCCGGTACCTTCTTACCAAGGGAAGCATCCATTTATTACAAAAGCTACCTTGTGTTACTTTCCTTCATGTTCGCGTAATCAGGGGGTAGATTATACTAATACAGAATTGGATATTCAATTCGGACGAATAGATGGGGGAATTAAACCAATTGATAATAATTATCAAACCGTACCAGGCCACCATGTGTTAGAAGCTGATGCTAGGAAATACTTTCGTAAATGGAATAATATAAAACATATTCGAGAAATCGCTACCGGAAGGAACCAAGGTAAAAAAGCCTATCAAACAGGCCTTTGGGGCCTTAGTTTAAAAAGAAACGAACGCTTGGATAATGGATACGAATGGGATCTTCATTTCGGTATAATCATTTCCCTAAAACATATTAAGGGAGAAAATAAGATAGAAGACTTTATTCAAAACTGTCAGTTGAAAGGTTGGCTTGTGAATCATATAGATGTTAATAATCAAGTTGAAATTTATAATCGTGCAGAACAGGAGGTGGTATTTGACGACTAATTAGTGTCTAATACATAAGAGTATCCATCTTTCTCAAAGATTTAAGGTAGTACAACTTAAGAAGGAGGTGAGAAAATGGATACAAGCCAAATGACAGAAGTATTCTGTCGCCACATTATCCGAAATGGAAAAACGATTTTTCCCAAAAGATCACAAATTTTTCATTTCTGGGTAAAAACAAAAAGAGCTTAAATTAACGGATAATTTAAGCCCTTAAAACGGCAAAGCTATTTTACAAATAGTTTTGCTAGAAGCCTAGCGGTTTTATCTACAAAATAGCATCCCGATAATCATTTTGTAGCATATATGCCGCTAGGTTTTCAAGTTTTTATTTAATTATTTTTATAGGATTGTTTCTTCACCTTTCCCGCGCGGACTTGCCAGCTTAGACGAGATGATTTTTACAAATTGCCAAACCAGGATAGCTAAAAAGCTACATTTGTATTGTACGACGCATTGCCAGAATATTGACAATAAAGCTGCAAAAACGCGCAAAAAACTGCAAAAAGCGGCCCTTTTGGGCTGCTGATCGGAAAAGTGGTTAAATGGGTATAAAATAAGAAATCCTCGTCGGGAAACGAGGATTATAAAAAATGCCCAGTACAGGGATTGAACCTGTGACCTTTCCCATGTCAAGGGAACGCGCTACCGCTGCGCCAACTGGGCTTGAAATAGTTTCTACTACTCAAATTATTTTTCTCGTTGGCGCGTTCCCGAAAACGGGAACGAACTTTATGTTACAAGCGCTGCGCCAACTGGGCTTAAATCTATTCTTATTATACAAAATCTAACTTAATAAGAAAAGTTATCCCTTATTGGGTGTCTGTAAAAAATCCCCGGGGTTGGCCCGGGGATATCTCTAGAACGTCCGCTCGTGAAATGTTTCTTGCGGCACTTCGTCCATATCCGCTACCGTATAAGGAACTTTATCAAAATCAATTTTCGTTAAGTCCACTTTGCGTATGGCACAATTATACATCGTGCGGTAATAAAAGGCCGGGTGTGTAACGTCGGATACAGCCGTCCATTGGGTAGCACTGGGCATATCGGGAATCGTTTGCCCCGGGGCATATTCCGCGCCGATAGGCAAGTCAAAATTATTCAAGATATGAAAAGCCTGTGTGACGGCAGCATAAGTGTCTTTTGGTTTGGGAGCACTGTGCAAGAAGAAAAATGCCCGCACCAAACGCGAAGGCGGTGTTAAATCGCCGGGGAGCCCCGTTAAATTCGTGCCGCCGCCAAGCGAAAACAAACGCACGTTACCCATCACTTTATCCGGTGTTTCGCCGCCGGAAAGATGAATGTAATTGTTTAAGTTAGATTGGTGCCACGGGAAATCGGGCGAGTTGGTAAATACCCCCAAATTATTTTCATAGAAATGGCGTTCGCCGCGGTCGGTGATTTCCAATACAATACTGCGCCCGGAAGCGTCGCTGATGCGCCAATGCCCGGTGGCGTAGTGCCCTTCGGCATCGGCTTTGCCGATGGGGATAATTTCAATTTTGGGCAGACCGGCTAACACTTCATCTACCGTAGCAAAATTGGTGAGTAGGTAACGTGTCAGTTCCCCGTCGCTGACTGATTTTTTGGCATGCGAAGGTTTGTAAGGTGTTAAACTGCCGTAATGCGAGAAGTAAAAAATACCCACATTAAGTCCTTTTTCGTTCACGCCTTCGGTTACAAAGCGCGGTTCAACCGTACTCGCACCGACAGCCCCATATTTGTTGTGCCATGTTTTGCCGTTTTCCCCTGCCGGAGTTAAAGCGGTATTTTTATGGCCGCGCGGCATGATGATGAGTTTGCTGTTTAAGTTGCCGCCTTTCCACTCAATGGTGCGCGCAAACAACTGCGTGCCGTCTTGCGCGTGGATGGCAATACCGGTACAAGCGTTAGCCGCCGGTGTATGGAAAAGTCCTGCCGTAAGTACGGCAAGCAGTATTTTATAACTTATTTTTTTCATGTGCATTCTCCTAATTAAGATACTTCCATTAGACTATATTTCACGCCAAAACAACCCCCGTAAAAAGGGTTATTTAATATGTATCGCACATCAATATGTTTTTGAATTACTTCTTATCTATTGCACAAAAATCTGATGGGTAGAATTATTTTACTTGACTTTGTTTTTTTTTTTGTTAAACTTTTATTAAATAATGCAATTTAAGGAGAATTTTTATGAAAAACAATCACGCATTTACGCTTATTGAACTATTAGTGGTTGTACTTATTATCGGCATTTTGGCGGCGGTGGCCTTGCCGCAGTACCGAAAAGCGGTGACGAAAAGCCGGATCGTACAGATGCTGGTACATGTTAAGGCCTTGCATGACGGTGCGGAAATATATTACATGGCCAATGGCACCTACCCGAATGATTTGCGTGATATAGATATAGATATTACAAGCGGAGCCGAAATCAAAAACAGTGTCAATTTTACCACTTCGGCTATTCCGGCGGCCTTTTATCCCGACGGAATGGAGTGTATTATTATCGGTTCCCATTATGTGGCTTGCGGAAAATTTGCGGATGATTTTTACGTACAAAAAACATTAAATCATGCGGTCAGTTCCGAGTATGGCCTCGGTACAATCAGTTGTTGCGGTAAGCAAGATGCAATTGCGGATGAGGTGTGCCGTTCGTTGGCGCATAAAACCACACGCGATTGGTTTAACCCTAATGTCCATTATAATTGTTATTTTGTAGAGTAACTTTTTTCGGTTTGCCACATTTCGCGCAGGCCCGTTTCCAAGGTGATTTTCGGGTTGAAGCCTAACGCGCGGATCTTATCAATATTGGCGGAAGATTCATGGACGTCTCCGGGGCGTTTAGGGCGTGATACGCGGGCTAATTTACGTCCGGAAATTTTTTCTATCGTATCGGCAAGTTCCAACAGCGTATAGGTTTGGCCGGATGCTACGTTATAAATTTCTCCCGGCACGCCTTTCTGAACGGCCAACAAATTGGCCTGTACAATATCGGCCACGTTGATAAAATCGCGGCTTTGTTTTCCGTCCCAATCTATACCGAGCGGTTGATTGGCGGCGGCCAGTTGCATAAATTTGGCAACGACAGCAGCATATACGGCATTGGGGTTTTGCCGCGGGCCGTACACATTAAAATAGCGCAAGATGACCGTTTCCAATCCGAACGATTTTGTATAAAGTTGGCAAAGTTCCGTGCCCGCTTGTTTGCTCCAAGCATAGGGCGATTGATAATCGGTGGGGGAAGTTTCCTTATACGGAAATCCCGGCAGGGTGCCATAGACCGCGGCGGATGAAGCAAATACAACCCGTTTTACCCCGCATTGGCGGGCGGCTTCCAATACGGTTTGCGTGCCCAAAACGTTAATGCGGGCGGTCTCTTGCGGTTTGGCCATAGATTCGGCTACCGAAATAAATGCGGCATGATGAAGTACGTAATCTACTGTGGCAAAGGCTTTGACTAACGCGGATAAATCGCAGATATCTGCTTGTATAAAAGAAATTTTATCCCGAAACGGTTCTAAATTATGCAAATTCCCGCTGGTTAAATTATCCACGATGGTCACTTGTTGGCCTTGAGCAACCAAGGCCTGTGCCAAATGGGAACCGATAAAACCGGCTCCGCCCGTAATTAACCAGTGTGATTTTGCTTGCGGCATATTTTACTCTTTATGATTCATCTTATACCACTGCAAAGACAGAATCGTTTTAGCGTCTGTAATTTTTCCGCTTTTAATCATGGTATAAGCCTTTTTAAGTGGGATTTTTTTGACGTTGATAAATTCATCTTCGTCCAAATCGGTTTTCCCGCGCGAAAGCCCGGTGGCTACGTACAAATGTTGCACTTCATCGGAAAAAGCGTTGCAAGGGTGAAATGTCAGAATCTCTTTCAAGGAGCGGGCCGAAAGTCCGGTTTCTTGCTTTAACTCGGCACGGGCGCAAGTGAGAAAAGTTTGGCCCGGTTCGCGTTTGCCGGCGGGAATTTCCAAGGTGGATTGCCCAATAGGGTAGCGGAATTGTTCCACTAAATACACACACCCGTCTTGCACCGGTAAAATACCGCTTGCCCCGCGGTGCTTTAGATAAATGCGGGTGCCGGTTTTGCCATTAGGCAATTTAATCTCATCTAACTTAACATCCAATACGCCTTTATAGAGCGTTTGGGAAGAAATCTTTGTTTCTTTTAATCTGCTATAATGTTTCATACATACATTTTACCTTTTTTTGTTCTCTCCCGTCTAAAGTCGGGCCCGTAACTGTAGGAGATTATATGGCTGAATTTGTTCAACTTCACAACCACACCGAATATTCGCTGTTGGACGGTATGCTGCGCGTATCGGAAGATCATAAACCCTCTAAATTTTTACAAGGTTTAGCCCGGCAGGGCATTCCCGCCATGGCTATTACCGACCATGGCAACCTGTACGGGGTGCTTGATTTCTATTCATCGGCCAAAGCCGCCGGCATTAAACCTATTATCGGGTGCGAATTTTACATTACGGATGGAAATTACAAAGAGAAAAATAAATCTGTCGGACATTTAACTCTGCTCGCACGCGATTACGACGGCTACCTGAATTTAATGAAACTTAATTCCATGGCTTGGGTGGACGGGTTTTATTATCATCCGCGTATTGATAGTGAAATTTTGGCCCAACATAGTAAAGGGTTATTATGTATGTCGGGCTGTTTGAAAGGGTATTTGTCGCAATATGTCCGTCAGGAAGGCGGCTTTGAAAAAGCCTGTGCATTAGCCACACAATATGAAAGCATTTTCGGTAAAGGCAATTATTACATTGAACTGATGGACCACGGTATCCGCGAGGAAATTGAAGCCTTGCCGCTGCTTAAAGACGTAGCCAAACGCACCGGTATTCCGCTGGTAGCCACGAATGATTGCCACTACGAGAAAAAAGAAGATTGGGAAGCCCACGATATTCATGTCTGTATTGCTACCGGCAAAACGCTCAAAGACGAAACCCGCATGAAAATGTCGCACGAGTTATATTTCAAGTCGCCCGATGAAATGTGTACCTTATTTTCCCACACGCCCGAAGCCTGTAAAAATACGTTGGTTATTGCGGAAAAATGCAATTTGGAATTTCCCAAACACGGGTTTATTTTGCCGAAATTTGATATTCCGCCGCAGTACCCGAACTCGCAAGAGTATTTCAAAGATTTATGTCGCAAGGGTTTAACTAAAAAAATGGACGGTCATGTGCCCGAAGCGTATTGGAAACAGTTGGAATTTGAATTTGATGTCATTATCAAAATGGGGTTTGACTGTTATTTTCTGATTGTGCAAGACTTTATCAACTGGGCGCGCGCGCATGACATCCCGATAGGCCCGGGCCGCGGTTCGGGTGCGGGCTCGTTGGTGGCGTACAGTATGGATATTACGCGTATTGATCCTATCAAAAACAAACTGCTTTTTGAACGCTTTTTGAATCCGGATCGTGTCAGCATGCCCGATTTGGATATTGATATGTCCGACGCCGGGCGCGAGCGCGTGATAGATTATGTACGCGAAAAATACGGGCATGACAAAGTGTCGCAAATTATTACGTTCGGAACGATGAAAGCCAAATTGGCTATCAAAGATGTGGCCCGCGTGATGGAAGTACCGCTTGCCGATGCCAACCGTATTGCTAAAATGATTCCCAACGACCCGAAAATGACGTTGGAAAAAGCGTTGGAAATTAACGAACTTCGCACCGAATTGGACAAAAACCCGCAAAGCAAAAAACTGTTTGATATGGCCCGCAAAATTGAAGGGTTAAAACGCCATACGGGTATTCACGCGGCCGGGGTGTTGATTACGAAAGATGCCGTGTCGGAATATGTACCTTTGGCACGCGGAGCCAAAGATGTAATTACCACTCAATTTGAAGGGGAACCCTGCTCTAATTTAGGGCTACTTAAAATGGACTTTTTGGGTCTTCGCACCTTGACGGTAATTGATCATGCCGAAAAAATGATTCGTGCCCGCCATAATCCCGATTTTGACATTAACAAGATCCCGTTGGACGATAAAAAAACGTACGATATGCTCTGTGCTTGTCAGACGTTGGGTATCTTCCAGTTAGAAGGCGGCGGCATGCGCGATTTAATCAAAAAGATGCAACCCGCGCAATTTAGCGATTTATCCGCGTTGGTGGCGTTATACCGCCCCGGGCCCATGGAATCGGGTATGATGGATATGTTTGTACGCCGGCGTAACAAACAGGAAAAAATCGTCTATGAAACACCGCTTTTGGAAGAACCGCTTAAAGATACCTACGGCTGCATGCTTTATCAAGAGCAGATTATGGAAATTTCCAAACGGTTGGGCGGTTTTACCCCCGGCGAAGCCGATACGCTGCGCAAAGCCATGGGGAAAAAGAAATTAGATGTAATGGAAAAGTTCGGCCATAAATTTGTGGAAGGGTGCAAAGCGCATAAAATCCCCGAAAAAACCGCTTCGCATATTTACGAACAGATGAAAGCCTTTGCAGGATATGGGTTTAACAAATCACACTCGTTTGCGTATGCGCTCGTATCGTATCAAACGGCCTATCTAAAAGCCAATTATCCGATTGAATTTATGTGTGCCGCGCTGACCAACGAAATCGGCCACAACGCTATCGGGGCGGATGATAAAGAAAATAAAATCGTTACTTATTTAGCCGAGGCGCGCAAATTAGGGTTTGAAATTTTGCCGCCGGATGTGAATGCGTCCGAGCCCGATTTTTCCGTAGAAGAAAAAGACGGTAAGGAGTGCATCCGTTATGCGCTTAATGCTATTAAAAACGCCGGAGAAGAAGCGTGCGCGGAAATTGTGAAAGAGCGCAAAACCAACGGGCCGTTCACTTCCATAGAAGATATTTTCAAACGTCCGAAACTGGCTGACTGCGTCAATAAGAAAACGTTGGAAAGTTTTATTAAAGCGGGCGTGGTAGATTCTACCGCACCGGGGCAGGACCCGCGTATTACCCGTGCATACGGCCTAGCCAATCTGGAACAAATTGTTGATACCGCTCACCGCATGGCACGCGAACGCCAACAGGAAACGGCTAGTTTGTTCGGTGACGAGTTGGATGCAATTGTTAGTGTAAAAAAAGACGAAATAAAGTTTGCGCCGCTTACGCGTGGGGAACTTTTAGGATATGAAAAAGAAGTATTGGGGTTGTTCTTCAGCGGCCATCCGTTGGAAAAATACCAAGAACATTTAGCCCAACTGCATGCTACGCCGATTATTGATATTTTGGAAGGGCGCGCCTCGGGGCGGTTGACTGTATTGGGTATTATTACGCTATATAAACGGCGGCAGAATAAAAAGACGAAAAAAGATTGGGCACAACTGGTCATAGAAGATTGCACCGGGTCGCTGGCTGTTAATGTGTTCCCGCGCAAGTATGAGCAAATCGGGGCGTTGTTGTCTCCTAACGCAATTTTCAGTTTTCTGGGTGATATTGACGTGGAAGAAGACAGCGCGCGCGTAGAATTAAATTTGCAAAATGTCGGGCAAGTTACCGATTTAATCAGTAATATCGCCAAAGAATTTACCGTTCGTTTGCCCGCGAATTACACCAAAGAGCAACTGCAAAAACTCAAAGCATATTTAGATATGACACGCGGCGCGACGGAAGTGTTTTTGGAAGTTCCTTCCAAAGAGGATCCGGCCAAAATTCACCGTATACGCACCAATAAGCGGATTCAATTGCACAAGGGACTCCTTGAGTATATAGAAAACGCGTGGGGCAATGCGTGGACGTTCAAATAAGCGGGATTTGATTCTTCGGGGTTCTTGCTTTACAATGACCACATAAAGGTATAAATTCAAACGTTTGTTTGAATTTATACCTTTATTTTTATATAATTTATGTAATGAAGGATACACGCCAAAAAATTCTACGCACCGCTACGCGTCTGTTTGCCCAAAAGGGGTTTTCCGGCACGTCGGTGCGTGATATTGTGCACGCGGCACGGGTCAACGTGTCGGCCATCCATTATTATTTCGGCGACAAACGCAAACTGTATAAAGAAACTTTACAGTTTTTGGCGGAAGAACACCGCCGCCAATCGTGGGGGACAAAAAAACCGTTGCCCACCGCCGGAGATATTGCGGCCTATTCGCACGAACAAGCGTTGCAACTGTTGCGGCACATGTTAGATTATTTGTTGGAGTGTGGCCTAAGTAACCATAATTTACCGTTGGAGCGTATTTTTACGCGGGTGGAATTGGAGTCGGCCCCGATGCGCAAAATGCTTTTGTCGTATTTGGCACCGTATCAGGAACTCCCTTATCAGTTGCTTGAAAAATTAACCGGTCTGCCCGCCAAATCACCGGAGTTAATGGTGGTGGCCCACAGTATTTTCGGGCAAGTGATGTTATCGGAATGTCACCGCTTGGGTATTTTATACCGGTTGGGGGTGAAACACATTTCCCCGCAACTGCGTGAGCAAATTAAAGATATTGTATGGCGTCATACAGAAGCTATTTTAAGTTCGTATCAAAAAGGAATAAAAAAGAAATGAAAAAATATGTATTATTAGTTGCGTTCGGAGCGCTGATGCTACCGGCGTGGGCATTTGATCCCATGGGCGCGTATCAAGTACGTCCGCCGCAAGGGTGCGTGGATAAAGATATTACTACGCAGAGTTTGAATTTGGAAGACCTGATTCAAATCAGTCTTTGTACAAATCCGGCGTTGGCTTCACAATATATGAATGTGAAAGCGCAAGAAGCCTCACTCGGTACGTCGCGTGCGGAGTATTTGCCGGCGGTTACATTAACGGGTGTCGGGCAAATTACCGGCGATAAAATAGAAGGCGGAAATTATATGCAGGACGAGCCGATACAAGGCAAGGTGGAAGCCTCGTGGTTGCTTTTTAATTTCGGCGGGCGCGAAGCCAATACGCGCAGTATCCGTTTATATACCCGCGCTGCCGAAGCGCAATATAACGCCGCGGTGCATAATTTGCTTTTGTCGGTGCAGACAGCGTATTTGAATTTATTGGCCGCGCAAGAATCTTTGGTAAGTGCCAAAGCCAGTTTAGATACCTATAAACAATCGTATGAAGAAGCCCAAAAACGCTACAAATTGGGCATGGTGTCGCTAAGTGATAAATTGCAAGCCAAAACCCGTTACGAACAATCGCTATTGGCGGTAGTACAACAGGAAAACCGCGTCAAACAATATAGTGGTGAGTTAGCCGTGCTTATTAACTTGCATCCGGATACGCCGATCAGTTTGGTGCAACCTACTTTTAACGATCAAGATACTGAAATCGCAAACGATAACGTGCAAGAACTCATGACGCAAGCCCTTGAAAAACGTCCCGAACTCTTAGCCCAGCAAAATACGCAGGAAGCCGCCAAGGCCAATTTGACGGCGGCCCGCGCGCATATGCTTCCTTCCTTAAGAGTGGCCGCCAGTGCCGCTCTGGGCGATAACTGGAAACATCATTCGCTTTATGCTACTAATAATGCGGCCGGATTAGTGCTTCAATGGCCGATTTTCTCCGGATTTGCCAACATGTACGCTGCCGAACAAGCGTCTTACTTATATAAGCAGTCCCAAAACCAAACGGAAAATGTCAAACGCCAAGTGGAAAACGAAGTGTGGAGCGCGTATCAAAATTACAAGACAGCCGAACGCTCTTACGAAATCAGTAAAACGGTATTGGAAAGTGCCGAAGAAAACCATCGCGTTGCTTTTCGTTATTACGAAGTGGGCAAGACGGATATTTTGAATTTGCTTTCCGCGGTTGCGCAACTGGCCGATGCCCGCCAAAATAAAATTACGGCTTTTTACAGCCTGCTCTTAAGCAAGGCCAATTTATATAGAAGTATTGGGGAATAATAATTATGAATAAACAACAAGTAAAACGATATGGAAAATATGTACTCGTCTTGCTCGCAGGGGCAATGATTGGGTTTTTTGTAAAAGCGCGGTTTTTTAGCGCGCCGGCAGGTATGCACGGAGCGGGTGGCGCGGCCAGTGTGATTGTAAAAACGGTCAACAAACAGCCCGTTGCCTTGGGAAAAACTTTTATTGCCCGCGTAGAAGCCATTAACGCATCCGATGTAACGCCGCAAGTGTCGGGCTATATTGATAAAGTTCTTTTTGAAGACGGTTCGTTTGTGCAAGAAGGCGACGTGCTTTTTGTGATTGATCAATCGCGCTACCAAGCCGCCGTATCGGCTGCGGAAGCCACGTTAGAAAAAGCCAAAGCCAGTTTGAAACAAATTCAAAGTAACTACAATCGTGAAAAATCGCTCTTTGACGATGAAATGCTTTCTAAGGCCGATTTGGAAGTGGCCGAAAGTAATCTCTCTACGGCTAAAGCCAACGTCAAAGCGGCACAAGCCAGTTTGGATTTGGCTAAATTAGATTTGCAATATACCGAAGTGCGCTCTCCGATTAGCGGTTATATCGGTAAAGCCTTAAAAACAAAAGGGAATTTGGCAACTGCCGGAGTAGATAAATTGGCCCGTGTCATTCAGATGGATCCGATCCGTGTGGTGTTTTCCATTACGGATAAGGAACGCTTGTCGGGTATGGATCAACTTGCACACCAACGCCCCGATATTCAAATTGCCTTGCCTAACGGTCAAACGATTGAAATGCCGCAAGCCAAAATATTTGCCGATAACGAAATCAATGCGCAAACCGCTACGGTGGCTGTGTATGCCGAAACGGATAATAAAGATAATAAGTTGATTCCCGGCAACTACGTTAATGCTACGGTCAGTATGGATAAATTACGTCCTGTCATTTTAATTCCGCAAACGGCGGTTTCCCAAGATGCCAGCGGTCAATTTGTTATGACGGTCAATAATGACAATGTAGTGGTTCAAAAGTATATTACCTTGGGTGACGTGGTGAACGGACAATATATTGTGGTATCCGGTTTGGAAGATGGCGACCGTGTGGTTCCGGTGGGCCAGCAAAAATTACAAAACGGGTTGAAAGTCAACGTGAGTACGGTAGGGGAAGTCCCGCAACCGGAAACACAATCCGTTCAAGACGCTGAGGAGAAATAGATGTTTGCTAAATTTTTTATTAAACGTCCGCGTTTTGCTATCGTCATTTCGCTCATTTTGTGTTTAGCCGGTATTATCGCACTTAAATCGTTACCGGTGGCGTTGTATCCGGAAATTACACCGCCCGAAGTGGTGGTGCGTGCCGTGTATCCCGGGGCCAGCGCCGAAGTTATTGCTAAGACGGTAGGTATTCCGCTGGAGTCTAGCGTAAACGGGGTGGAAGACATGCTCTACATGTCCTCTGACTCTGCCGACGGTTCGTATATGCTTACGGTTACGTTCAAAACCGGGGTAGATCCCGATATCGCGCAAGTAAAAGTACAGAACCGCGTTTCGCAAGCCACGCCGCTTTTGCCGCCCGCGGTGACGGCGCAAGGGTTGAGCGTATTCCGCCGTTCGTCTAATATTTTAGGGCTCGTGTCGTTTAGTGATCCCAGCGGCAAAATGAGCACGTTGGATATTAGTGATTACTTAAATAACAACGTTCAAAAGAACTTAAGCCGTATTACCGGGGTAGGTGAAGCGCGCGTATTCGGTGCTGCCAAAAGTATGCGCGTGTGGTTAGATTCCGACAAAATGGCCGCTATGAACATTTCGGCGGCAAACGTTAAATCGGCTATCGCCAGCCAAAACTATCAGCCGTCTTTGGGTAAAATCGGGGCACGTCCAAACGACGGTTCGGTGCTAACGGTGTATGCGTTGCAAACGCAGGGGCGCTTAAACTCGGCCGAAGAATTTGGCAACATTATTGTCCGCACCGATGAACAAGGCGGGCTGGTCCATTTGAATGAAATTGCCAAAGTGGAAGAAGGACAGGAAAGTTATAGTTTTGCGGCTTCCTTTGACGGTAACCCGTCTGTGCCGATTATGCTTAACTTGTCTTCCGGTGCTAACGCCTTACAAACCGTTAAAGAAGTTCGCGCCGAATTAAAACGTTTGGAAGCGTTTTTCCCGCCCGGGCTTACGTATGAATTTTCGGTGGATACAACGGACTTTATTAACGCTTCCGTAGAAGAAGTGTTGTTCACGCTGCTGATTACGTTTATTCTCGTGGTTATCGTGTGTTACGTGTTTTTGCAGGACTGGCGCGCTACGCTTGTTCCTGCGGCCACGATTCCCGTTTCGTTACTCGGCACATTTGCAGTGATGATGGGCTTGGGCTACTCTATCAACATGTTCACGTTGTTTGCCTTGGTACTTGCTATCGGGCTCGTGGTGGACGATGCTATTTGTGTGGTAGAACGTGTGATTGTGTTAATGAACCGGGAAAATAAAACCCCGGCACAAGCCACTACACAAGCCATGGAAGAATTATCCGGCGCGTTAATTGCCACTACGTTGGTGTTGCTAGCCATTTTCGTACCGATTACATTTATGGGCGGTATCACCGGGAAAATCTATACGCAGTTTGCGGTAACGATTTCGGTGGCGGTATGTTTTTCTACCTTAAACGCCTTATCGCTTTCGCCGGCCATTTGTTCTACCATGTTGCGACCGATTGCGGAAACTAAAATTTTCGTACTCCGTTGGTTTAACGTAATTGTACTTCAAGGGGCCCGCGGATACCGTAAATTGGTGCGCCGCCTGGCCCGCAAAATAGTTATTTTGGCCTTATTTGTCGGGTTTGTGTTGTTAGATTTTGCGTTTTTGAACTTTGCACAAACGTCTTTTATTCCGATAGAAGACCAAGGTATCGTGCTGGTGGACGTGCAACTGCCGGAAGGGGCCACCTTTGCACGTACGCAAAATGTCATGAAACAAATCGTGGAAGATATCAAAAAAACGCCCGGTGTTAAACACGTTACAAACGTGCTCGGGTTCAGTTTGATGGGCGGAGCGGGGGAGAACGTCGGTGTGGCTTTCGTGGCGTTAAAACCGTGGAATACCCGCAAATCAAAAGATTTGTTGCAAAGCAGTATTGCCCAACAATTTACCCAACGGTTTAGTGCTATTGCCGATGCTACGGTACGTGCCATTGAATTGCCGTCTATTCCGGGGCTAGGCACCTCGGGCGGATTGGATTTGCGTTTGCAAACATTGAATGACTTTGACTATCAAAAACTTGCCAATGTATCTTATATGATGAGCGGGCAAATGATGGCGGATCCGTCTATGCAAATTGCCTATCCTACGTTCCGCGCAGATACGCCCAACTTGTATTTGGAAGTCAACCGTACGAAGGCCGAAGCCATGAAAGTGCCTGTTTCCAGTATCTTCGGTATTTTGGAAAACTACTTGGGTTCGTCTTATGTAGGCGATGTGAACTTCGGAACGCAAATCAATAAAGTAATTATGCAGTCGGACAGTAAATATCGTATGACGCCCGAAGATATTAACAAAATGTATGTTACCAGTGCCACGGGTGAACTCGTGCCGTTAATGGCGCTGGTGGATATGAAAAACATTTTGTCGCCGCGTCAAATTTCGCGCTATAACCAATATCCGGCTGCTACCATTATGGTACCCGCCGTTACAACGAGTACCGGAGAGGCTATGGAAGCCACCGAACGCATTATGAAAAACTTACCGCCCGGCTATGCGTATGAATGGACGGGGATGAGTTATCAGGAAAAACAGAACAAAGGACAAATCAATACGCTTATTATATTAGCGGTTCTGTTTGCGTATTTATTCTTGGTGGCGCAATATGAAAGTTGGACCATCCCGATACCGGTGCTCATGTCAGTAGTAGCGGCCGTAGGGGGCGGATTGTTCGGCTTGTGGATTAGCGGACTTCCCATGAGTATTTATGCACAATTGGGGTTGGTGTTGCTGGTCGGTCTTGCCGCCAAAAACGCTATTTTAATTGTGGAGTTCGCCAAAGACGAACACGAACACGGCACTTCTATCTTCTTATCCGCGATGGACGGTTTAACCCAACGGTTCCGCCCGGTGCTGATGACGGCATTTACCTTTATTTTAGGTATGCTCCCCATGGTAATTGCTACCGGTGCGGGTGCCGCCAGCCGCCGCGCGTTAGGCGTGCCGGTATTTTACGGAATGCTGATTGGTACGCTTGTCGGGTTGTGCTTGATTCCGTTATTTTACCTGTTGGTGCAAACATACGTAGAAAAGTTTGCCCACCATAAAGAACGGGTCGCCGCCCGAAAGGCCGCTGCTGCCGCTGCCGAGCAGAAATAAACAGATTGTTTGTTCTGAATAAAAATCCCCGGTATTGCCGGGGATTTTTTTTGAATTCATTACAGTCAAATTATTATTTTTACTGATACTTTTTACTTTTTGTGCCGCCTTGGTAGGAATATCCGTAGTCGCGCTTGATAAGTTCGCGTGCTAAATCTTTCCCTTCGCCGTTTTGCACATCGCACAATAAACGGAAATATTTATCGCGTCCGCAATTAGAAAGCGAAATGGGGCGTACACTTAAAAAATCTTGCGTAAATTCTTTGGCTTTTTGGGCAAGTTTTTTCTCGCGCTCTGTTTTCCCTTTTACCTCGGGAGTATCTACTCCGCGCACACGCACCGGTACTTTTTCGCAATACACGGCTAACGAACAGTTCAAATTGATTTTGAAGGTATCCCCGTCGTAAATAGAGGCTACGGAAACATCTTCAAAGGTTTCATCGCTGGTAACCGGGCCGGTTTTAGTGAGCGGTTTTCCTTGTTGTTGCATAAAAAATAAAATGACTGCAATAATGACCGAAGCCCAAAATTTCACTTGCTTTTGGGTGGACGAACTACGGCGGGAAGAAGTTTTACGTCTGGCCATATTATTTCTCCGGATATAGTACGTTTAGGGCATGTGTTTCTACGGTAATTTCCAATTTGCCCGATGCTTGGCGTGGCTCGCCGTCAATATGATACGGGAAATTCCCTTCGCGCGTAAGTATGACGTTTTTAACGGGATGTGTAGCCGTTATGCCAAACGGTCTCCACCCGTCTGTAAAAAAACCGGGCAAAGCAAGTGCCAATTTCCACTTCGGCGCATTTTTAACGGCTACCATATCTAATAATCCGTCCCCTAAATTAGCACGCGGGGCGATTTTGAAATTACTGCCGTATTGCCGCCCGTTGGCAAACACCAGCGTAAGCGGAGCCGCAGACGTCTTTTTGCCGTCAACAATCATATCAAATACGGGCGGTTTGTAGGAAAACACGGTTTTCGCGCCGAGTTTGAAATACGGCCATTTTCCGCGCGCGCCGTTTTTACCATGCTCCATAAATTCCCACGCAATTTGCGCTTCCAGCCCGACTCCGGCTACGTTCAAAAATAATTCGCCGTTGGCGCGCCCGATATCGCAGGGCGAAATCGTTCCGCGTTGCAAGCGCATTACGGCTTCTTCAAATTCAAGCGGCATACCTAATTCGCGCGCAAACCCGTTGCCCGATCCTCGCGGTACAACGGCCAGCGCCGTTTTAGTACCGACGAGTCCGCGGGCGGTTTCGTTAATCGTGCCGTCTCCGCCGATGGCTACCACCACATCTGTACCCGCCGCCGCGGCCTCGCGCGCGAGTTCGGTAGCGTGCCCGGCAGATTTTGTTAAACGCATGTCCGCCCCCGGGAAATTAAGTTGGATGCACCGGGCAAAATGTTCGGTGTCGGCGGGGCGGTTGCCGCTAACCGGGTTTAAGATAAAAAGTATTTTCATAATTTTTTTAAGGTTTGTTCTAATTGCGGGGAAACGGTTTCGCCACGCTCTAATAATGCTTCGCGCAACCGTTCCGTTTTTACCAAATTGACGCCGATAAGAGATAGTTTGCTTCCGGCGGAAAGTACAAACATCATAAAAAGTGCAAATAACCCTAAATTGGCTAATGTGTTGATGTTTTGCATCGGCATGGAAAGAGCGCCGTATTGTGTGTTGACGTTCATGTCGGTCAGTTGCACGACCGGGGCCACCGGTTGACGGTCCACAAACACCTTATACATACTGATTGCCGCAAAGAAAATACCCAGTACCCCGATACAAATAAATAAGTAACCTAAAATTTTATGCATATATTCTCCTTACCGTTTATTATAACAAAATCGGCGGGACAGCCCGGCTATTTGATATACTTTATATATAGTTAATTTACCCAAAAAGAAGGATATATGAAAACAAGTACCGAAATCAGAAACAGTTTTTTTCAGTTTTTTAATCAAAAGGGACTTCCGACTATTCCGTCCAGTTCGCTTATTCCGCACTCCGACCCGACACTTTTATTTACCTCGGCGGGGATGGTGCAGTTTAAGGCCAATTTTTTAGGCATTGATAACTCGCTTAAAAACGCCATTTCTTGCCAAAAATGCGTACGCACGACGGATATTGACAGCGTCGGTTTTACGGAAAGACACTTGACCTTCTTTGAAATGTTGGGTAATTTTTCGTTCGGCGATTATTTCAAAAACGAAGCGATTGCGTGGGCGTGGGAATATTTAACACAGGTGCTCGGTTTGCCCGCTGACCGATTATACGTCAGTATCTATAAAGGCGGTATTGCTCCGCGCGACGCCGAAGCCTACGAAGCGTGGAAAAAATACGTCCCCGCCGAGCGTATTTTTGAACTCGGCGAAGCCGATAACTTTTGGACCATGGGCCCTACCGGCCCTTGTGGTCCGTGCAGCGAAATCTATTATGATTTCGGTGAGAAAGGATGCAAAAATCCGCATTGTGATATCACGTGTGATTGCGGGCGTTTTGTGGAAATTTGGAACATCGTGTTTGAAAGTTATAACCGCCAACAGGACGGCTCCTTAAAACCGTTACCGCATAATAACATTGATACGGGCATGGGGTTGGAACGGTTGTGTATGGCGTTACAAAATGCGAAAAACGTGTTCGGCACGGACTTATTTACACCGCTTATTAACCAAGCCAAAAAAGATTTACACATTTCCGGTAATACCAAAGAAGAAGATTCCGCTTTGCGCATTATTGCCGATCACGCGCGCAGTTCCAGTTTCTTAATTGCCGAAGGTATTTTGCCGTCTAACGAAGGGCGCGGTTATATTTTGCGCCGTTTGATTCGCCGCGCGGCACGGTATGCCAAACTGATGGGTAACGACAAGCCGTATCTTTATACGCTTGTGCCCGTTGTACAGAAAATCTTTGCGGGCTTATACCCGGAAATTGATAAAAATTTATCACACATCCAAGACGTATTAAAACAAGAAGAAACCACTTTCTTAAAAACGCTTGTTACAGGCGAAGAAAAATTAGCCGAAATTTTAGCCAACGGTAAAAAAACCATTTCCGGAGCGGATGCTTTCCACTTGCACGAAACGTATGGTTTCCCGTTGGAACTTACGCGCGAAATTGCCGCTGCGCGCGGTGTAAGTGTGGACGAGAAAGGCTATGAAGAAGCCAAAGAAGCCGCGCAAGAAAAAAGCCGCTCATACGCGGATGAATTTACAAAAGGCAAAGTAATTGTGATGCAAAAATTAGAGCAAGCCTTCCCCGCTACGAATTTTGTGGGTTATGATAGGTTGACGGCTTCCGGCAAAGTGTTGGTATTGCTTAACAGCCAATTTGAACAAGCCGATACCGTAACCGACGGTTTTGCCGTTTTTGACACCACGCCTTTTTATGCCGAATCCGGCGGACAAGTAGCCGATACGGGTGTGATTATTTCTAACGGCGAAGAAGTGGCACAAATTACCGATGTGCAAAAACCGATTGGTAAAATTTTCTTACATAAATTTACGGGAACACTTCACAAAGGCGATAGTGTAACCTTGTCGGTGGATGCTTCACGCCGCGCCCGTTTGCGTGCTAACCACAGCGCCATTCACTTGGTCAATGCGGCCTTGCGGCAAGTGTTCGGCACGACGGTGCATCAAAGCGGTTCGTTTGTGTCACCGGAACGTTTCCGGTTTGACTATACGCTTTCCAAAGCCCCCAAAGCCGAAGAACTAAACCGCGTATGGCAAATTGCCAATAAGGCGGCGGCTGATGCGTTGCCCGTTACCTGCCAAACACGTCCGCTTTCCGATGCGGAAAAATTGGGCGCAGTTACCCTTTTGGGTGAAAAATATGCCGATCCGGCCCGCTTCGTGTTGATGGGGGGCGATTTTGAACATACCGACCAAAAGTACAGTTTGGAACTGTGCGGCGGAACGCATGTAAAAAATACTTCTGAAGTAATTACCGTTTTAGTTCTTAAAGAAGGCTCTGTGTCGGCGGGTGTGCGGCGCATTGAAGGTATTGCCGGCCCGGCGGCCCTTGATTACCTAAAAGAAGTCAATCGCCAAGCCGAAACGTTGGCGGCACGGTTGGTTGTTCCGGCTAAAGACGTATTTGTGCGTGTCCATGCGATTATGGACGAACTCAAAGACGTCAAAAAACAATACGAAGATTTCCGTCAAAAAGCGTTAGCCGCGGGCGGTGTCAACGAAATGACGTTTGCGCTTAAAAACGGTACCACCGTGGTTTTGCGTCACGCTGATGATGCTCAACCCAAGGAACTGCGTAATATTGCCGATACGATTGCCCAGAAACATAAACAGGCTCTCGTAATTGTGACGTGTGATAAAGACGGCAAACGTGCGTTTGTTGTTAAAACGGCGGGCAAGTTGCCCAACACGGACGCCGTAACCGTGGCCAAAAAATTGGCTGAAAACTTAAATGGCCGCGCCGGTGGACGTGCTGATTTTGCCCAAGGCGGCGGCGAAGCCAAAGAACCGATGGAAAAATTATTGGCTATTTTGCAATAACAAGTATTTCTAATAAACGAAAAACGGCAGATTCAAGTCTGCCGTTTTTTTGCAAGTATAATTGGTTTATTGAAGTTGGTAACAGGTTGTACCACCACTCGTATGGGCTGAATTTGTTTTCCCTTTGCTTAAAGATTTACAAAAATCAGTACCTTTTGTGCTGTATGAATAACAACAAGTTACATTATCATCAAAAAGATTAAATACATAAAAGGTGCTTAACGGTAGGCGGTTGGCAATCGCCAATAAATGGGGGTCATTGTTCCAAGCAACGCCGTATTCAAACCATTTGGTTTGCACGCGGTGCGCATCAAAGTTAGTGATACTTGTTCCGGGTATTTCTATATCCAATTCATCCATATGAATAGCGTGTGTTCCGTTGGCCATATAGTAGGCTTGATTAGCATCGGCAATAGTTTTCATGAGTGATAACGCTTCCGCCGCCCGGGCTTTTTCTACGGCTTTATCGTATTGCGGCAACGCCACAGCGGCTAAAATGCCGATAATTAACACGACTACTAACAGTTCAATTAATGTAAAGGCTTGATGATTATTCATGGTATATTCCTTGGCTCAATATATTCAGTTTATCAAAAATAAGTGTGTTAAGAAATATTTTATATTCGCTTCTCTACAAAAATTACGGCCCCGCTTTCGCGGAGCCTTAAATTTTTGGTAGGGATAGGATTCGGCCACAAGTCGGCTCATTAACCTTCGCCGCTCGCGGCCCCGGCTCGCGGTACTCGCCTTTGTCTTCGGCAAAACTCGCACATCGCTGCGCCTTTCGAATTCTAATGCGACATAAAGCAGTTTATGTCGCTTCTCTACAAAAATAAAACCTACCGTTTGGCAGGTTAAATTTTTGGTAGGGATAGGATTCGCCTTCCGGTCATTTTGCTGACGCAAAATGCCTACAGGCCGGCTCTAGCGGTTTTTGCCTTTCGCGGCTTACGCACGCTCAAACAAAAACATCGCTCCGAGCTTCGAATCCTAACACAACACCAAGCAGTTGGTGTTGTTTCTCTACAAAAATTACGGCCCCGCTTTCGCGGAGCCTTAAATTTTTGGTAGGGATAGGATTCGAACCTATGTAGGGCGTAGCCCGACGGTTTTACAGACCGTTGCTTTTGACCACTCAGCCACCCTACCGATCTGTTCATTAAAAACACCGGAACTTGCGCCCCGGTTTAATGTTACTTAAACAACTAGGTATATTTATTATAACAAAAAATAAGCGCGCTGTCATTTCCATTTTTTAATTTTTCCCTTTTTTTATCGTCGGCACAAGTGCCTGAAAAAAATTGCTAGAATATTCATATGGCTAAGAAAGAGTTAACCCCTTTAATGTCGCAATACTATGATGTCCGTTCCAAATACCCCGGAATTATTTTATTTTTCCGGTTGGGTGATTTTTATGAAATGTTTGACGAACAGGCTAAAGAAGTCAGCGCACTTTTAGGGCTTACTCTTACCGCGCGCAACGGTATCCCTATGTGCGGTATCCCGTATCACGCGGCTAACAATTATATTGTCCGGTTGTTGGCGGCCGGCAAAAAAATCGGTATTTGCGAACAGACCGGTTCCGGCACCGATAAAAATACAAAACTTTTTGAACGTCGGGTCACGCGTATCATCACCCCCGGGACGGTCATGGAAGATTCTTTATTAGATGCCAACCAAGCCAATTATTTAGTCAGCGTTGGCGTATATCCTACGGGATGGGCAATGGCCTGCGTGGAAGTTTCTACCGGTGAATTTTGGGCCCACCAAAACGACAAAGATTCCTCTTTAACTAATTTAGCCGCCGCGCTTGCCGCTATCAATCCGGCGGAAATCGTGGGCGATAAAAACTCGCTCGCCGCACTCAAACAAAAAATTATGTTGCCCGGCACGCTTACGCTGACCGAACAGGAATTTGACGATTCGTATGATGTGCCCGAATCGTGGTCCAATGCCCAAGCGTGGGAAAATAAACGTAACGCGCTTGCCTGTGCGTTGCAAGTAGCCAAGTATTTGAATTTAACCGAGCCGAGTTTTAATAAGGTGCTTGTCCCATCCTACCGCGAACTGAATGATTGCTTGCAAATTGATGAAAATGCGGTACTTGCGTTGGAACTTGTTAAAAGCCAAGACGGGGGAAGGCGCGGTAGTTTGTGGGCGCAGTTAGATCACACCCGCACCGCGTTGGGTAGCCGCAAACTCAAAGAGTGGTTGTTGCATCCGTTAATGGACGTAACGGAAATTATCCAACGTCAAAACTGTGTAGAAAATTTTATCAATAATCAAAGTGCGTTAGCCGATTTGGGTGCCTTGTTGGAAAACATCTCCGATGTGGAGCGCATTATGACGCGCACCGCTACCGGCACCGCTTCTCCGCGTGATTTGGCGGGACTTCGTTTATCGTTGCTTAACGTGGATGCATTGTCGCGTTGGTTTGAATCGTACGGCGAAGTGGTACCGCATTTGTGTGCGCAATTCCGCTCGCATGAACCGGTGCTTCGCGATATGGCGCGGTTGTTGTACGAAGCCATTGAAGAACATCCTCCGTTGCGTTTGGCGGATGGGTTTGTGATCCGCGCGGGATATAATGCGGAATTAGATGAATTGCGTTCGCTTAAACAAAACGGCAACGTACGCATGGAAGAAATTTGCGCCCGTGAGCGCGAAAATACCGGCATTTCTAATATGAAAGTCGGTTTCAATTCCGTTTACGGATATTATTTTGAAGTATCCAAATCTAATTTATCCAAAGTGCCTTATTCGTTTGTTCGCAAGCAAACGCTCGTCAATGCGGAACGCTTTATTACCGAAGAACTCAAACAATTGGAAGATAAAATTTTGAACGCCGAACAACGCATTTTACGTTTGGAAAGTGGGTTGTTTGATGAAGTACGTAAAACGCTGGCGGGGCAAATCGGCCACGTCAAAGCGTTTGCGCAAATTGTCGCGGAAGTTGACGTGTACCGCTCGCTGGCCCTGGTTGCTTTAAAAGAAAATTACGTTAAGCCGAGCGTGGATACCGGCACGCAAATTCGGTATCAAAACGGGCGCCACCCCTTGGTGGAAGCCACCCTTGCGGCGGGGGACTTTGTGCCTAATTCGTTGGAACTCGGCGCACCCGCCACGCAAGTGATGCTGATTACCGGGCCGAACATGGGCGGTAAAAGTGTATTTTTGAAACAAACGGCTATTATTGTCATTTTAGCGCAAATGGGCAGTTTCGTCCCGGCGCAGGAAGCGCATATCGGACTGGTGGATAAAATTATGACGCGCATCGGTGCACACGATGCCCTCAACCGCGGAAATTCTACCTTTATGGTAGAAATGAACGAAACCGCACATATTTTAACATCTATGACGCCGCGCAGTTTGATTTTATTGGACGAAGTCGGGCGCGGTACTTCTACCTTTGACGGCATATCCATTGCGTGGGCGATTGTAGAGTATGTCTATAAACCCCACGGCGGCCCCAAAGTGCTTTTTGCCACGCACTATTTTGAACTGACCGATTTGGAAAATAAATACGAAGGCGTACGCAATTTCCACGTGGATGCCAAAGAATATAAGGATGCGGACGGCAAAAGCAAGTTGGCGTTTTTATATCAAATTTTACCCGGAGCAGCAGACCGTTCGTACGGGATTCACGTAGCCGAACTGGCCGGTCTTCCGGCGGCGTGTACGGTGCGTGCGCGCAAAGTATTAAAAGATTTGGAAGCCAAAAAAGCCACCAAAATTTCCGCTAAAGAAAAAGATATGGTGAAAGACTTATTTTCTTCGCCGATTGTGGAAGAAATTAAACTCACCGATCCGGATAAACTTTCACCGATGGCGGCGTTGCAGTTAATTTGCGAATGGAAGAAA
Organism: Candidatus Avelusimicrobium luingense; assembly: GCA_900315845.1. Taxonomy (GTDB): domain Bacteria; phylum Elusimicrobiota; class Elusimicrobia; order Elusimicrobiales; family Elusimicrobiaceae; genus Avelusimicrobium; species Avelusimicrobium luingense. The sequence goes on along the minus strand of OOHK01000002.1, from coordinate 275,531 downwards.
CGTATCAATGAGTAAAATTCACGTATTAGATTCAGCCACCGCGGCAAAAATTGCCGCGGGCGAAGTAATAGAACGCCCGGCCGGTGTGCTTAAGGAACTGTTGGAAAACGCCGTAGATGCTGGCGCAACAGCCGTGCGTATAGATATTGACGGTTCCGGTAAGGAACTCATCCGCATTAACGATAACGGGTGTGGTATGGACGCGGACGATTTGGCTGCGTGCGCCTTGCGCCACGCCACAAGCAAAATTCAGGCATTTACCGATTTGGAAAAATTACAGACGTTCGGTTTTCGCGGCGAGGCCTTATATTCGGTGGCGGCCGTTTCGCGCATGACGTTAACAAGTTGTACCGGGGAAAGCGGCGGGCATACGCTTGAAATTCATGCCGGAGAAGTAGTTTCCCAACGTCCGGCTCCGGCTATAAAAGGCACCACGGTGCAGATACGAGATTTGTTTTATAATACCCCCGCGCGGCTTAAATTTTTGAAAAGCGATTCGTATGAACGCGCTTGTTTATTAAAAGTAATAGAAGAAAGCGCGCTGGCCAATTTGTCTGTTGCATACCGCGTGTATATTAACGGGCGGGAAGTGTATAATTTGCCCGCACAAAACGGCCCGACAGAGCAAGCCGTCATCGCGCGTGCCGCAGCTATTTTAGGCGAAGAAGTCGCCGCGAGTTTAGTGTATAAATCATTTGATAAGATGGGGCTGCACCTATTTGTAACTCCGGTAGAAAAACTGGTCAATGTGCGTGATATGCAGTATGTATTTGTGAACCGCCGCCCGATTGATTCAAAAACCGTTTCGCAAGCCATTTATAAGGCGTATCAAAATGCCCGCCCCAAAGACCGCCACCCGGCATTCATCGTGTATATGACGTTAAATCCGGATGAGTTTGATGTAAATATCCACCCGCAAAAACGCGATATCCGGTTTATAAACGAAAATCAAGTCTTTGGGTTTCTGATGCACTCGGCGGGCGAAACAATTTTCAGCCATAGCCGTCCGGTGGAAGTAACACCGGCACCATCGGTTACGTTGCCACAGCAAGCCCAACCCGCAGCGGGAGTGTTGCTAACGCCTACGTCATCGCAAGAGCCGGTTTCTGCCGAAGTTCGGTTGCCAAAGCGCGATACCACCGGATATAATTTGTGGACGGAAAAACCGGTAGATGGTTTGCACGAAACGGAAACGCCGGAAGAATATAGGGCAGAGCCGTTTTCGCCGCAACCCATTGAAAAACCGATTTCCGCGCAGCGGCAAGAACAAACTCCGGTTGTGCAAAATACTTCCGCCGCGTTGCCGCAAGAGAAGGCTCCGCAGTGGTTTGTTGGGCCGTATCATTACTTAGGGCAATTACACAGAACCTATCTATTGTTTGAAAACCCCGAAGGGCTTATTTTGATTGACCAACATGCCGCACAAGAGCGGGTGCTCTTTGAGCATTATTTAGAGGCATTTGAACAACATCAAGTGGCGGTGCAGAAATTATTATTCCCTTTGCATGTAGATTTGCCGCCGTCCAATGTGGAAACATTACTCTCTTGGGGGGAGTGGCTTAAAAGTGCCGGATTTGAGATTTCTCCGTTTTCGGTGCGTACGGTAGCCGTACATACACGCCCGCATGTTATTCGTTTCCATGAAAACGATTTGAAAGAGTTTATCGTATCACTGGCCCAATTGGTGGGCGACCCGACTAAATCTACCGAAACATTAAAACGCAAAATGGTGGCGATGCTTGCGTGTAAAAAAGCCATCAAAGCGCACGACCAAATTTCCGCAGCCGAAGCCGAGGCCCTTATAGAAAATATGAAGAAGTGTAAAGACGGGATGCATTGTCCTCACGGGCGGCCTTGCGTAGCGCAAGTGGCGCTTAAAGATATCGGCAAGTTATTTGGCCGGTAATAACGGCTTTGTTATAGGTCGCTTGATGCACGAAACCTAAAACATTTTGTTTTAGGTTTCGTTGCTTGTTACGGATTAAGAATTATAATGTCATTTAGCAGCGTTTCATTAGTGGCCAAAAACACATCAAATTTCATTTGCATAGAGGAAGGCGGCACAGAGAATTGGTTACATTGTGTTGCTATTTCCTGTTGTTCTTCCGCAGAAAAATTCATGGGTTTCCATTGAATAAAAAAATACTGGTTAGATTCTTTGCCATTGGGCGGGGTGCGGTGGCCGGCATAGCGCCAAAAATCATATACTTGGTCGTTTTTATTGAGTACATCTTCCCGAAGAGTTTCATTTTCCCACGGAATGACAAATGTGTTTTCTTGCGCTTGGATTTTGTTTACCAGTTCGGAACGCGCTTGTAATTCTTCCGGCAATTGTTCGGTAGTGTAAAAATTAAATAAAACATACTCTTCCCCGATTAAATCGGGTACGTTACGCGTATCGCCTTTTTCCCCTAAATGGGCACTGCCTGCATAAGTAATGATGATGTCATAAAACGGGCTGAGCGCCTTAATATAACGAGCCCACTGGCGGTTACGTTGCAAGACGCCCCAATCTGAGCGAAATAGGAAATCACGCATGCATTCTTGAAGATAAGTAATATGTTCGGATCTACTTATCATGCATGCATCTAAAAAAGTGCTATATTGTTGTTCCACTTCCGGTAATTTATCTAATGAAATATTTAGTTGTTTCGCCGCGTCTTCCGGAAAGTTCCAGCAGTATTGCAAGGATTGTGTATATTCCGAAATCATTGTTTGAAGATTTTGATAAGAAGGTAAAATATCGGGATTATATTGGGTTAAAATATGTTGTATTTGCGAGTTATCAAACGGAGTTTTAATAATTATATCACCGACTTTGATGGCTTCTTCTGCGGAATATAAAGAATCATCAAGCCCCAAGATATCTATATTGTTTTTGTCACTTGCCGTTACAAGTTGTGCGTACTGCTCTATTGTTTGAAAGGGACGATTTTTATCGTGTGCAAATCGGATAGGAGTTTTTGCGGAGTCCGTATGTACGGCAAATTCCGTAGCCAATAAAATACGGGCATCGGGGTTGGCCTTGCGTACTTGTTGAAGCAAATAGGCAACTTCGGTCGGGATATCTTTTGTTTGGTGGTCGGACGCGTCTGATACATAAATGTATTTGACGCCCTTGGCTTCTTTTACATAATCAAGACGGAATTTTCCCCATAGAGTTCTGCCCAGATTCTTTGTGAATTGCAGACAGTCGGTATCATATTGGTGGTATAACAGATTAAGAGAATTTTCCATGTCTGCTTGTTCGGCTTGTTGGACTTTTTGATTTTGGGCTAAAAAGTAAGACCAATCTTTTTGTTTCGGGGAAATAAACACTTCATCGGCCAAGGCCTTGCGGATCTGTTCTTCACGTGTGGGGGCCGTAGCACTTTGGCGGGCCAGTTCTTCCGATAAGACATCTGACAGTTGGGGATGTTTATTCCCCCTAACTATGTTGATGGATTGGGCATTTGCCGGGGATAAGACGAAACATAAAAAAGTTAATAAAAATAGTTTTTTCATACTTACAGTATAAGAACAACAAACAAGATTGTCCAGGGACTTTAGACCTATTTGAAAATAGGTCCTGTACTACTTTATTTTAGGGCTCAAAAAAGGTATCCTATATGTATATTTTCTTATAGGAGATTTTATGGCTCAACAACCCTTTTTGGAACGTATTTTAATTTCGGAAGAACAACTTGCTACGCGGGTGCAAGAACTCGGCCGGCAAATTTCGGCCGATTACCGGGGCAAGAAACCGTTGTTCGTCGGTATTTTGCGTGGGTGCATTTTATTTTATTCCGATTTAATTAAGAACGTAAGTGTGGATTGCACGCTTGATTTTATGTGTTTGTCCTCTTATTCCGGCACCAGCAGCACCGGGCATGTGCGCACGATGCTGGACTTGCGCGAAAGTATCCAAGACCGTCATGTGATTATTGTGGAAGATATTGTAGATACCGGACTTACCTTGGAATATTTGCAAAATCACTTAAAAGACCGTGGCGCCGCCAGTATAGAGATTTGCTGTTTGTTAGATAAACCCGCCAACCGCAAAGTAGAAGTTCATCCCAAATATGTCGGGTTTACGATTAAAGATGAATTTGTCATCGGTTACGGATTAGATTATAACGAACTCTACCGTAATTTACCTTATATTGGAGTATTTAAAAAACAATGAAAAAGAAAAATCCGAACGTCCGCAGTTTAATTTCCTATAAACAAATTTTCGGTTGGTTAGCCGTCTTTTTGTTGATGGTGCTGATTTTCAATAAATCGGGTGAAAAACAAGCCGTATTAGATTATTCCGAATTTAAGCAAAAAGTAGCAGCGGCGGAAGTGTCGGATTTGACGGTGGGGCAAGGGGATATTGCCGGTTTATATAAAAATGCCGAAGGGAAATTTGTTCCGTTCACGACGGTTCGTATGGAAGACCCTAATTTGGTGCAAGAACTTTCGGCAGCAAAAGTAAAATACAAAGCCCAACCCGATCGCAGTTGGGTAGGAAATATCCTGTTTAATATCGGGTGGATTATTTTACTCGTGGCGGTCTGGTGGTTTATTTTCATTCGTCCGCAACGAAACGACGGTAAAAGCGCGCTTAATTTTGCCCGTTCCAAAGCCAAAATGCAAGACCCGTCCCAGCAAACCGTCACGTTTAAGGACGTAGCCGGGTGTGACGAAGCCAAAGAAGAATTGGAAGACGTTATTAAGTTTTTGAAAAATCCCAAAAAGTTCCAAAAATTAGGCGGCAAATTGCCTAAAGGGGTTTTGTTATACGGGGCGCCGGGTACCGGAAAAACGTTACTTGCCAAAGCCGTAGCGGGGGAAGCCGGCGTATCTTTCTTTTCTGCGTCTGCCTCTGAATTTGTGGAAATGTTTGTGGGTGTCGGTGCGGCGCGCGTGCGCGATTTGTTTGACCAAGCCAAGAAAAATTCACCCGCTATTATTTTTATTGATGAATTAGATGCCGTTGGGCGCCGTCGTTTTGCCGGAATCGGTGGCGGACATGACGAACGCGAACAAACGCTTAACCAACTTTTAATTGAGTTGGACGGGTTTGAAAGCAAACAAGGTATTATTTTAATGGCCTCTACCAACCGTCCCGACGTATTAGACCCGGCGCTTATCCGCCCCGGACGTTTTGACCGCCATATTTCCGTTCCGGCTCCGGATTTGAAAGGCCGCGAAGAAATTTTAAAAGTACACGCTAAAAAAGTGAAACTCGGCGATGATGTGGACTTAAAACAAGTGGCTAAAGGAACGCCCGGTTTTGTGGGGGCTGATTTGGCCAACGTCATTAATGAAGCCGCTATTTTAGCCGCGCGCAATGATAAAGAGGCCGTAGGACAACCCGATGTGGAAGAAGCCATTGAACGCGTGATTGCCGGACCGCAAAAGAAAAGCCGCATTATTTCCAAACACGAGCAACACGTTATTGCCGCGCACGAATCGGGGCATACTATTGTGGCGCGCTTAACCAATCACTCCGACCCGGTACACAAAGTAACGATTATTCCGCGCGGACAAGCACTCGGTTATACGTTACAACTCCCGCTGGAAGATAAATTCTTAACCAGCAAATCGGAATTGTTAGACAAATTGTGCATTTTGCTCGCCGGACGTGCCGCGGAAGAAATCGTTTTCGGCGAGATTACTTCCGGCGCCAGTGACGACTTAAACAAAACCATGTCTTATGCGCGCAAAATGGTAATGGAACTCGGCATGAGTGAAAAACTCGGTCCGATTGCGCTGCCCAACGGGGAAGACGGAGAAGTGTTTTTAGGGCGTGATTTGTCGCGTCATACTACTTTCTCGGATGAACTTGCACGCACTATTGACGAAGAAATTTTAAGTTTGATTAATCAATCGTATGCCCGCGCTAAAGAAATTATTACGCAACATCGCGAGGGCTTTGATAAATTGGTGGCTACGCTTTTAGAAAAAGAAGTGGTAGAAGCCAATGAAATTGATGAAATTTTAGGTTTAGTACCTGCGGCGGCTCCCGAAGTACAACCGTCGCAACCAGAACCGTCTGAACCAGTCAAACCGGCACCGAAGGCGTCAAAGGCCGTCAGGCCCCAGGCTCAACAAGCGGACTTGTTTGAATAATACAGACGGGATAAAATTAAGCTTGCGTAAAACAGGTGCAAGCGAAGGAAGGAATCCTATGGGAAAGTATTTTGGAACCGACGGAGTGCGGGCAGTGGCCGGCCAATTTCCGCTCGTAGATGATTTTATTGAAAAACTCGGCTATGTTGCTTTGCGCCAATTGCAAGCCTTTTGCCCAAACAGCCAATTAAAACCGCAAGTAATTATCGCACAAGATTCACGCGCGTCCGGCCCTGCTATTTTGGAATCCTTGCAAAAAGGAATTCGTGCCAGCGGCGCAAATGTGATTAGTGTGGGTATTGCCCCGACGCCTTGTGTGGCGTATTTGGTCAAAAAGACAGGCAGTTTATGTGGTGTTGTTATTTCGGCCAGCCACAACCCGGCCGAATTTAACGGCATTAAGTTTTTTACCAATAGCGGCACAAAACTCCCCGAAGAATTAGAAAACGCGATTGAGCAAGAAATTGAAACCTTATCTTCCGTCCCTTTGCCGAAAGGCACTTTTACGCAAGATGAAACATTAGTCAAACTCTACGAACAATTTTTGATGTCTACCGTGGATGCCGGTTTGTTAAAAGGTACGAAAATTGTGTTAGATTGCGCCAACGGAGCCAGTTATAAAGTAGCGGTAAATGTGTTTACGGGGCTAGGTATGAACGTAACCGTTACCGCCGCTAAACCCGACGGTACCAATATCAATAAAAATGTAGGGGCACTTCATACGCAGTTCATGCAAGAATTGACCGTAAAAGAACATGCGTTTATGGGCTTTAGTTTTGACGGGGATGCGGACCGCGTGATTGCTTCCGACGAAAAAGGCCGCCAATTAGATGGCGATAATATCATTGCATCTTCGGCATTATGTATGAAAGAGCAAGGCCTTTTGAACGCCAATAAAGCCGTTTTAACGATTATGGCTAATTTGGGATGTATCAATTATCTCAAAGAAAACGGAGTAGATGTTACCCTTACGACCGTGGGCGATAAGTATGTTTCCGAAGCGTTGGAAAAAGAAAATCTGTCTATCGGCGGGGAAACATCGGGCCATATTATCTTTAGACAATTTGCCAATACCGGCGACGGTATTTTATCGGCGTTGCAATTCTTACAATTTGTTAAACGCTCCGGCAAACCGGCCAGTTTCTTTACCGACCAATGGAAACGCTATCCCAGCAAATTGCGCGCGGTAGTTGTCAGCCAAAAGCCGCCGCTGGACAGTTTGCCCGGGTTTTGGCCTGCTGTAAAAGAATTGGAAAATACGATGAACGGTAAGGGCCGTATCGTGGTACGTTATAGCGGGACTGAGCCGAAACTACGTATTTTAGTAGAAGGCGAACAAGAAAATTTAGTGAACCATGTCATCGATGAAGTAGAGAAAATCTACAAAGCCAAAACGGAGGTGCTCTAATGAGTTTGAAATTAGGAGTCAACATTGACCATATCGCTACTTTGCGCCAAGCGCGTCAAGAAGCATTCCCCGATCCGGTGGATGCTGCCGCCGTTTGTTTAAGTACCGGTGCCGATTATATTGTTGTTCACTTGCGTAAAGATGCACGTCACATTAACGAAAAAGATGTGGCCCGTTTGTGCAAAAATTTTCCCGGTAAAATTCATTTAGAATGTTCGTGCGCGCCGCAGATGGAAAAAGTGGCGTTAAAATACAAACCCTACTCCGTTTGCATCGTGCCGGAAAAACCCGGTGAGGTCACTACCACCGGCGGGCTTAAATTTACGCCCGCGGTGTGCAAGCAGTTAGCCAAGATGATTGAACACTTGCACAAAAAACATATTTTAGTCAGTTTATTTGTCAGCCCGGACGCGGCCGATATTCGTACGGCTGCCAAACTCGGCGCGGATATTGTAGAACTTTGCACACGCGATTATGCCGAAGCAACCACCGCCGCCAAAGCCCGCAAATTACTGCAAGATTTGGCACTTTCTACCTTGCTCGCTAATGAGTTGGGGTTGGAAGTTCACGCCGGACACGGATTGGATTATCACAATGTGCTTGCCGTAGCCGATTTGGGCGGCATTGCTTGTATGAATATCGGTTTTTCCATTATTACGCGGTCTTTATTTGCCGGTTTGCCTACCGCGGTTACCGAAATGAAAGATCTTTTATAAGGAGTCGCTATGTGCGGAATTATTGGCTATATCGGTAAGAAAAATAGCGTAGGCTATATCATTGACGGACTTAAAAAATTAGAGTACCGCGGATATGATTCGGCCGGGGTTTCTATTTTACAAGACGGCAAACTTGTCACCGTGCGTGCCGTCGGAAAAGTGGCCGAGTTGGAAAAAGCAACTTTACAGGTAAGCCCCAGGGGTACGCTCGGGATCGGGCACACCCGTTGGGCCACACACGGCAAACCCAGCGAAGAAAATTCCCACCCGCATACCGATTGTTCCGGTGAAATCGTTGTTGTACATAACGGTATTATTGAAAACTATTTAGTGTTGCGCGAGCAACTTACTGCGCTGGGGCATCGTTTTAAAAGTGAAACCGATACCGAAGTAATTGCCCATCTTATTGAAGAAAATTTGAAACATGTTCGTTCCGGCAAAGAGGAAGAACGGTTATTAAAAGCCGTTCAAAAAACAAATAAAGAAATTTCCGGTGCGTTTGCTTACGGCGTCATTTGGACACATACACCGGACTTGCTAATCGGTGTAAAAAACCAAAGCCCGCTGGTGGTGGGCATCGGAAAGGACGAGAATTTTTTAGCCTCTGACGTTCCTGCTTTTTTGCAACATACCAATAAGGTTCTCTTTTTAGAGGAAGGGGAAATCGTTTTACTCCGTGCCGGCCAAGTAACGGTTTTGGATAAAAACGGGGATGAGAAAAAACCCAAACCCACTAAAATTTCCTGGGATCAAAAAACCGCTCAAAAGGGTGGTTATGATCACTTTATGCTCAAAGAGATTTACGACCAACCGCAGGCGTTGGAAGATACCTTGCGTACGGCCCGTGCCGATTTCGGCAAAATTTTAGGATTAGATACTACCGCAATGCGCGGGCTCAAACAAGTTCATATTATTGCGTGCGGAACGGCGTATCATGCCGGGCTTGTAGGTAAATACTACATTGAGCAATTTGCGGGAATTCCGGTAAGTGTGGATTTGGCCAGCGAATATAAGTATCGCACGATTCCGCACCAAACCAAAACGTTGGCTATTGCCATCAGTCAGTCGGGTGAAACGGCTGATACGATCGGTGCTATTAAAAAAGCCAAAGAGTTTGGTTTTCGTACACTTGCCATTTGTAACGTATTAGGTTCTACGCTTACGCGCACCTGTGATAGCACCTTCTTTACGCATTGCGGGCCGGAAATTAGCGTAGCCTCTACCAAAGCATTTACCAGCCAAATTACGGCGATGTATGCCCTGGCCATTACATTGGGGCTGGCCAATGGCAATTTAAGCAAAACCGCATTTGATAAACTGTATCGCGAACTATTGCGATTGTCCAAATCTATGGGTGAAACGGTTAAAATGGAATATACCGTCCGCCATTTGACGCGGAAAATCTACAAGGCTGATCGGTTTATCTTTTTAGGCCGTCATGTTAATTTTCCGATTGCTTTAGAAGGGGCCTTAAAACTCAAAGAAGTTTCTTACCGGGCCGCAGAAGGATTTGCCGCGGGGGAAATTAAACACGGTCCTATTTCGATTATTGAAAAAGGTACCCCGGTATTTATGCTGATGCCGCAAGACGGTTTGTTTGAAAAAATGCTCTCGGCTTGCCAAGAATGTCGCGCACGCGGAGCGTTTGTGGTAGCCATTACTACGCCCGGCGGTGAAGCACAAGCCAAAAGCGTGAGTGATAAAGTTTTTGTGGTACCGCAGACCAGCGAATTTTTACAACCGATATTAAATGTTGTACCGCTACAATTTTTGGCGTATTGGATAGCCAAACGGTTGGGGTGTGATATTGACCAACCGCGCAATTTAGCCAAAAGTGTAACCGTAGAATAATTTTTATGAAAAAAATTACCCGCTCTGTTGTTGCGCGTTTGTTGCCTGTGCGTGCGTCAGATGCACACAAAGGGAATTTCGGGCGCGTATTGGTAGTGGCGGGATCGCGCAGTATGTGCGGGGCGGGGCTTTTATGTGCTAAAAGTGCACTCAGCGCAGGAGCCGGGCTTGTATATTGGGCGTTGCCGCAAACCATGCAGCCAACATTTGCCGCCGCATTACCCGAAGTGATCACGCTCCCTTTAGCGGAAACGAAAAACGGGGAACTGTCCGCGTCGGCGTGGCCCACATTAAAAGCATTTATAGCACAAGTTCGCCCGTCGGTAATTGTAATTGGGCCCGGAATGGGAAACAGCCCGCTTTTACGACAGTTATTCGGCGCATTAAATGTGCCGCTTGTGATAGATGCAGACGGCTTAAATAAGTTGGCTACGTTAACGCCGAAAAAATTTTTACAACCGGTTATTTTTACGCCACATCCCGGCGAAATGGCCCGTTTATTGGGGACGGGTGCGCCGACAGAACGCCCGACACAACTGATGCAATTTTTACAAACGCGTGGCGGAGTGTGCGTATTAAAAGGTCATCGCACTTTGGTCGGTACACTGGTGCAAAAAACGCCTGAGATTTGGGAAAATACCTCGGGCAATGTCGCTTTAGCCAAAGGCGGAAGCGGTGATGTGTTATCCGGTATTATTGCCGGGCTATGGGCCCAATTGGGTACAGCAAGCGGCTTTTCACAAACGGCAATAGTGGCCGCTGTGTGTGGTGTATATATACATGGGGCGGCTGGGGAAACGGTTGCCTGTGATAAATCGGTGTATGGCGTATTAGCGTCGGATATTGTGGCGCAAATAGGGCCGGTGATTAAACAAATTTTACGGGAGAGAAAATGACGATCTTATATATTGTGCTTATTAGTTTAGGTGTTATTGCGCTACTTGTGTTGGGAACTGTATTATTTTGTATCCATACGGCTAAAAAAGTCTTGCACCCGATTTCCAAACGCAAGCCTTTAGATGCTTGGCCCGACCAATTCAAACTGCCTTACGAAAATGTTACGTTTCGTACGGAAGATAAAGTGCAACTGAAAGGGTGGTTTATTCCTGCTCCGGAAGAATCGGAAAAAACGATTATTTTAATGCATGGCTGGGGAATGAACCGCGCCGATATTTTGAAAAATACCTATTTCTTGCATGATTTAGGTTTTAACTTATTTTATTTTGATTTCCGCGCATTAGGTGAAAGCGGTGGTAAAACCAGTTCTATCGGATACTTAGAATTAAAAGATATTACCGCGGCCATTTCGTTTTTGAAAGAAACACGTCCGCAATTTTGTGCTAAATTAGGCTTATACGGATTATCTATGGGCGGCATGGTGGCTATTTGCGAAACCGCACATAACCCGGATATTTCATGTGTGGTGGCGGAAGCGTCTTATTATTCGTTCAGGCGGGTGGTATCGCGTTGGGCGTGGGTCAAACGGCGCGTGCCGTATTTCCCGTTGATGGCGATTGTGCTGCACTACGTTCGCAAACAATTAGGTGTTAATCCCGAACGTTTTAGCCCCAAGTTTAATATTTCTAAAATTTCGCCGCGTCCGATATTGTTAATTCACGGACGCTACGATAATCTAGTCCCCGCGGCGCAAGCAAAACTACTTTACAAACATGCGGGCGAGCCTAAAGAAATTTGGCTCGTGCCCGGTGCGAAACATACTCAATGTGCCGAAATCGGGGGCTATGAATATAAACAGCGACTCGCCGATTTTTTCCGCAAATATTTATAATACAAACCCGCTTCGGCGGGTTTTTGCTATGATACAACTTGTTATTTTTGATTTGGACGGAACGCTACTTAATACATTAGACGATTTGGCTTATGCCGCTAATGCGGCGTTGGCATCGTGCGGATTTGCGTCGCGTTCTTTGCAGGAAGTACAAGCGTTTATCGGAAACGGGGTGGAAAAATTGCTCTTTCGCACCTTGCCTGACGGACAAAAAACGCCGGAAAATTTGGCACGTATGAAACGTGCGTTTTTAGATTATTACTTCGCGCATCTTTGGGAACATACCCATCCGTATGACGGTATTACGGAAGTGCTTACGGCATTACAAACGCGTGGCATACAGTTGGCGGTAGCCTCTAATAAATATTTTCCGGCAACGGAAAAATTGCTGACTCATTTTTTTGCACATATCCCTTTTGTGGCCGTGTTGGGCCAACAGGAAGGAGTAGCACTAAAACCCGACCCGGCCATGGTGCATACGGTTTTGTTGCAAGCACACGTCAAACCGGAAAATGCCTTGTATGTGGGTGATTCTGATGTGGATATGCAAACGGCTCGTAATGCGGGTGTGCATGCGTGCGGAGCATTGTGGGGCTTTCGCCCGCGCGAAGTGTTGCAACAATATCATCCCGAATATCTGATTGAAACTCCCCGCGAATTACTCTCTGTTATTCCCTAGATGTTTTCGCATACGCGGCGAATGTATTTGGCCGCGTGTTTTTTGGCATCGTTTTCGTTTTTGGCAAAATCAATGAGAGCGGCAACTGCCAAATCGGGTAAATTTTTCTGTCGGAAATTTTCCGCTTGCCCGCAAATAAATAAAACCGGTTTTCGGTATTTTTGGGCAAGGGCCAATACAGCCCCCGGTGCCTTGCCGTAAAAAGTTTGTTTATCTAATTTTCCTTCGGCCGTGATAACCAAATCAGCCCATTTAATTTGTTTCTCTAAACGGGCTTTTCGGAAAAGTTCTTCTGCGCCTAAACAGAGTTTCGCCCCGAAACAACCATATAGTCCGGCGGCAATCGCACCTGCCGCGCCGGTACTGGGAATGCGGGAAATGTTTTTGTTTAGTTCATGTTGTAAGGCACGCGCCCAAACGGTTAAGGCGTGTTCTAAAATTTTTACTTGTTTGGGGGTGGCCCCTTTTTGCGGGCCAAAAACACGCGCTGAACCAAGGGGGCCTAACAAGGGGTTTTTTACGTCGGCAATTCCGATGATTTTTACGCCCTTAAATTGTTTTTTAAGAGAGGATAAATCTATCTTGTCCAGTTTTAATAAGGCTTGCGCACCGGGCGAAATGACGCGTCCGGTTTTATCTAATAACCGCGCCCCACAAGCCACGCTCATGCCCGCTCCGCCGTCGTTAGTGGCTACACCGCCCAGCCCTACGTAAATGGTTTTAGCCCCATGTTTTACGGCGGATAAAAGGACTTGTCCTACTCCGTAAGAAGATGCCCCAAGCGGATCTAATTCGCTTTTTTGGGCGGTGCCAAGACCGCAAATTTTAGCCGTTTCCACGACGGCAGTTTTGCCGTCTGATAACAATAGAAACGGAGCGCGTTTGTTTTTTAAGAAGGCATTTTTAGCAGGTACTAGTATAGTTTTTGCGCGGGGATCCAGTGTCTTAAAAAAATCTAAAAGACCGTCTCCGCCATCGCAAACAGGGTACATTCTGACATGGTAATGTGGAGCAAGCGTACGGGCGATAATTTGCCCGGCTTGTTTGGCACAAAGCGAGCCTTTTAATGTATTAGGCAACACTAGAATTTTCATTAAAATTTCCAAGAGAGTTGGACTTGAAATACCGTATTAGACGTAGCCGATTTTTTCAGTTCGTCTTTGCGTGAGGCAAATACTTGGCGCACTTCGGCCCCCAGCATTAAATCGTCCACCCACGTTTCCACACCAAGGCCCACCGAGCCGGACGGCCCGTTGGAAGAAAGGCTGTTGCTAAAGGCCGTGGCGCCGGGGGTGTTGTCGTTTTTTATACCGTGATAATTAAGAGATAATGCTTCGTATTGTGCGGCCGCGGTAAAATAAAAAGCAAAACGGCTGTTTGGATTGATGTAATAGTTAGCGGCGGCCCCGAGAGAAAGCATGCTTCCGCTGGAGCGTATTTCATAGATATCGGTGCCGTCTTGCAAGGTAAAATCATTGTTGGGGATGCTGGTAAACGAGAGCACCGGACCAAGCCACAAGTTGCTTTCTTTAATTCTCCATAAAAATTTGCTGGAAACCGCCACGCCCGTTCCACCCATATCCAACGGATGGTTGCTAATATCTAACGTGGTTGAACCGACAGGGAGCGTTTCGGCTGCTTGTAAGTCCAACGTGCTGCCACCAATTTGTACGGCAAAATATTTATTAAAATTTTTTTCTATGCGTTTGGTAGGGGCGGGTTTTTCTTTCTGGGGTACGTTTTTTTTTGCGGTTAATTCTTCTTTAGCGGCAGCCGCATATTCCTGTTGGGAAATGTTACCTGATTTTACATTTTTCAAGAAGGCTTCTTCGTCCGATAACGGGCGGGGGGCGGCTTGTTGTACTTGGGCCGAAGGGGTAATTACTTGCCCGCCGACAACGGTGGCATTTTTGGCGGCGAATGCTTGGTCAATATCTGCATCAAACGTCAGCCCGCCTTGGGTTACTTGTCCGGTGGCCGCGGTGGCTTGCGCGGCAACTGCGGCGGCTTGGGCTTGTTGTTCATGGGCGATTTGTTTCTCCACAAATTCCTGTTGGGCGTTTTGTCCGCGGTTGTAATCATACGCTTCAATGGAAACAATTTGCGGCATATCTACATTAACGGTCAGGCCGTCATCGGTTTGGAGTTTTAAATTAAACTCATCCATATCTAAAATCACGCCGATAAGTTGGGTGCCACCTTTAAGAATTAAGCGGTGTTTATCGGGCAAGATTTGTTCAATATCGCGTTGGTTAAGGGTAATGTTGCCGTATGAAGTAGCCAGATTGAGTGTATATTCGGTTTGTGATAAAATAGAGCCGCTAATCAGCGTGCCGTCTTTCATTTTTAAGGTTTCGGCATGAGCGGTTAAAACGGTAAAAAGAAAAATAAAAAATAAAATTGATTTTTTCATACGGTTTAATAAAAAGACAAAAAGGGCGCGTTTGTGCCGCGCCCTTTGGTAGATTATTTGTTTTCTTCGGCGGCAGGTTCTTCTTTATGCGCCCCGCAGCAGCAAGGTGCAACTGCGTGTTTAATGGCGGCTAGTGCTTTTAAGATTTTGTGCATGGTTAAGAACATGACCGCGGCGGCCAAATCACTAAGCGTATAGGTAAATAAGGCGCCAACGATTTCTTTTCCGGTCATACCGGGTAACATTAAAATAGCAACAGTTTGGTAAATGGCAAACACAGTCGCTATGTAAAATAATACTAAGAAAAGTATAGATAAACCTTTTAGGCATAGCCAGTTGTGCGGCCACCATTTTGCACATTTGCAGCATTTAGACATATTCATTCTCCTTAAGTTAAGATAACGCAGGGAAAATATCCCCCTGCTAACATTGTATCAAAAGAAAGGGGCGTGCGGTTACTTTTTTATAGATTATTTTTTCCGGGCAGCCAATAATTCTTTTGCGTGGGCCAGCGCAGCAGAATTTTTAGTAGTGTTTCCGCCGAGCATACGGGCAATTTCGGTAGTTAAATTTTCATCCGATAACGGGGTGATGGTGACGCGGGTGGTGTCTTTAAGAGCCATTTTTTCTACGTGGAAATTACAATCGGCCTGGGCGGCTACTTGCGCCAAATGTGTTACGCAGAGCACTTGTTTGCCTTGAGCGGCTTGATGCATTTTCTGCCCGACCAAATGTCCGGTCTCTCCGCCGATTCCCGCATCAATTTCGTCAAATACCATAACGGGAACGGTAGGTGCAAGAACGGTTTTAAGCCCCAGCATGACGCGTGAAATTTCCCCGCCGGAAGCGATATTTTTAAGCGGGCGCAATGATTGCCCCGGATTGGGTGAAAATAAAAATTCCACGCGGTCTGCTCCGGTCGGCCCGATACTTTCTTCGTCCATTTCTACGGCTACGGCAAATTTTACTTGATTAAATCCGAGCGGTTTAATTTCATTCGTAATCAGTTTGGCCAATTTGTCCGCGGCGGTGTAGCGTTTATCGTGTAACGAGCGCGCCAGTTTTAACAGGGCCGTATGTGCGGTTGTTAATTCGTTTTCTAAATCTTGGGCGTGTTCTTCGGCGTGTTGTAAGTTTTTGATTTTAGCGCGCAAATCGTCCGCGGTCGTTAAGACATCGGAAAGTTCCGGGCCGTATTTGGCTTTTAAGCGTTTTAGTTTTTCATGGCGCGTGAGCATTCGGTCCAAAGCATTGGGGTCCACTTCCATGTCTTCTTTATAAGAGCCGAGCGTTTGTGCGGCATCTTCTAATGTGACAAGGGCCGCATTTACATCTTGGGAAAGTGAGGCTAAATTTTCATCTAAATCTGCCATCTGGCCTAATAATTTGGCGGCCCGTGTTGCACGCGAGGTGGCTGATTTTTCGTCGTTATATAATTCTTCATAGGCTTCTTGAGCCATTTCCAGCAGTTTGCCCGCGTGTTTGAGTTTGGGTAGATTTTGCTCTAACTGTTCATCTTCTCCGGCCGTAGGGCGGACGTCCTCAATCTCTTTTAATTGGTAAGCATATAAGTCTAACAGACGTTCTTTTTCTTGTGCACTTAACCGTAACGCCTCTAATTTGGCACGAATTTCCTGTTCGGTTTGATAGGCCGCTTGTACTTGTTTGAGTAAAGTGTCGTGTTTGGCAAAATGGTCTAACAGTTGTAAGTGGACGCTGGCGTGCAATAAACTTTGGTGGTCGTGTTGCCCATGAAAATCTACTAAATAGCGACCAATCTGCGCCAGTGTCGCCACCGTTACGGGCCGTCCGTCCAATTGCGCTTTGCCTTTTCCTTTATTATCCAGTTCGCGCCGCAAGGTAAAACGGTCGGCGGATAAATGATATTGCGTGCGGACGGTTTCGGGGAGATCCTTACTTTCAAATTCGGCTTTGACACACATTTTGTCTGCGCCGTCTTTTATAACGGAAGCATCCCCGCGCGCGCCGAGTACAAAACCTAGTGCTTCAATTACAATGGATTTGCCGGCACCCGTTTCGCCGGAAAAAACTGTTAGCCCTTGTGCAAAATCAAGGGTTAAATGATCAATGATGGCAAAGTTTTGAATCTCCAACCGGGTGAGCATGTTAACGGCACCCCCAGTTGAATTTGCGGTTTAACATAGTGAAGAAATCACGTTGCGGGCGGAAAAAAAGTTGCGCGCGTAACGGGCTTTGTGTAATTTGCACACGCGTGTCCGGCGGTAGCGTTACATTTTCCTGTCCGTCTATGGTTAAATCGGCTCCGTCAAGCGGTGTTTTTAAGACCGGGACGAGTTCCAATTTTCCGTCGGGCGGTAATAAAATCGGGCGTTGGGTTAGCGTGTGCGGGCAAATCGGCGTAACCAGTAATCCTTCTACACCCGGGGCGACAATCGGTCCGCCCGCCGCCAGTGCATAGGCGGTAGAACCGGTGGGGGTTGAAATCAATACCCCGTCCCCGAAATAGGGCGGTAACGCATGCGTGTTAAAAGTGGCGTTGATAGTTAAAGCGCGCGGTTTTTCGGCGCGTAAGACGCAATCGTTTAGGGCTAAAAGTTGCTGCGTTTTCCCGCCCGGGAATTGAATATTCACTTCCAATAATGTGCGCGCTTGTGCCGTTAATTTTCCGGCAAATAAATCGGTTAACGTTTCTTCAAATTCGGTTTTCTCGCACGCCGCCAAAAACCCGAGCGTGCCGCAGTTAATACCTAATAAGGGAATATCCAGCGGGGCCGTTTCGCGCGCGCAACGCAACATGGCTCCGTCGCCGCCCATACAAATCAGTAAATCGGTAGCGGATAAATCATCAAACGAAGTCGTAACGCACGCCGTTTTTCCACGGGCATTTAGCCACGTGGCAACGCTGTCTGCCAAGGGCTTATTTTGCGGTTTTTGTTCGTTGTAAAAGACGAGTACGCGCTTAAATTGCATACCTTATTGTAGCAATTTATAAGAATAACTTGTGCAGGAACAAGTTAATATAAATAAGAGTGACACCCTCCGCCACAACCTTCCTCAAACGTTTTTTTGCCGGTGGAAGTAGCACACATATTATCTGCTTGAAAATGGGTGTCTTCATAGGACCAACAATATCTCTGGGCAGAGGAATAAGTATAACTCAAAGCCGTTACTCTTTTATTGGCGGGCCCTAAGAGACAAGTTGCTGTACCCCAAATGGTATAAATTTCACATGAAATATCCCGGACGGTAGGTAAATCTACTGCTAATTCTTCCGGATCGGTGGCATAGGTGCCGTTGGCCATGTGATATGCTTGTTGTGCTTTGATAATTGCATCCATGGATGTTTGTAATTGTGTAAACCGTGCTTTTAAAACGGCTTTATTATATTGCGGCAATGCCACCGCTGCCAAAATGCCGATAATAAGAACAACAACTAATAATTCAATTAGTGTAAATGCTTGTGTGTTTTTCATAGAAAATCCTTTTATGAGCCTTTTACTATTATAACTATTATTATGAACCAACATATGCATAAAAACGGCTGTTGTATATGGGCCGGATCGAAAAAACCCGAATGCAACAACCGTATTTTACCGCTTCATAAAGGAGGTTAAACAAAAGCGGTAAACACTTTTATTATATAGGTTTGGGGGTAGGTTTGTCCAGTATGTAAAATGGTATAATATCTTAAACCAGTTGTAGGGGGAAATTATGTGGGATTATACCGATAAAGTAATGGACCATTTCAAAAATCCGCGCAATGTGGGCACAGTCCCCAATGCGGACGGTACCGGCCAAGTAGGTAGTTTGGTGTGCGGAGACGCGCTACGTTTAACTATCAAAGTCAATAAAGAAACCGAAGTTATTGAAGATGCTAAATTTGAAACGTTCGGTTGTGCAAGCGCGATTGCCTCGTCATCTATGCTGACGGAAATGGCAAAAGGTAAAACGTTGGACGAAGCCGCTAAAATTACCAACCAAGATATTGCGGATCAACTCGGCAGTTTGCCGGCTGAAAAAATGCATTGTTCGGTGATGGGCATGGAAGCACTGGAGGCGGCTATTAAAAGTTACCGCCAAGGTGGCAAACCCGTTGTGTTTGAACAACAGGAAGAAAAACTCGTTTGCCGTTGTTTTAATGTATCCGAAGAAGCCATTATCAAGGCCATTCGTCTGAATCATTTGACGACGGTAGAAGACGTAACCCACTTTACCAAGGCCGGCGGTGCGTGCGGCCGGTGCAAAGGCGATATCCAAAAGATTTTAGATAAGGTCAACGGTGCCCAACAAGCCGCTTCCCCCGCGCAAAAACCGTTTGGCGAGATGACCGTAGTGGAAAAAATCAAAGCCGTAGAACAAGTATTGGAAGAAGAAATTCGCCCCAAACTTAATATGGACGGCGGATCTGCCGAACTGGTAGATTTATCGGGCAGTACGGTTAAAATTCGTTTAGTCGGTATGTGCAGCGGTTGCATGAATGCACAAGCCACGATTAAAAATTTTATTGAAAAGACGTTGCAAGAAAAAATAGATTCGTCTATTACGGTGGAGCAGGCCTAATTATGAAGGAAATTTATTTAGACAATAATGCCACCACCCGTTGTTATCCGCAAGTAGTTGAGGCCATGCTTCCGTACTTTAGCGAAAAGTATGGCAATGCATCCAGTATGCATACGTTCGGTGGTGAAAACCGTCACGCAATTAATGCCGCGCGCAAGCAAATGGCTGCGCTCATTAACGCCGCGCACGACGACGAAATCATTTTTACTTCTTGTGCTACCGAAAGTAACGATTCTGTCTTATTTTCCGTGGCGGAAAGTTTCCCGCAGAAAAAACATATCATTACGTCCATGGTGGAACATCCTGCCGTATTAGAGCCTTGCCACGTGCTGGAAAGCCGCGGTTGGCGCGTAGATTATATTCGTGTAGATGAGAACGGACGTTTTGATTTGGATGAACTCAAAAGCCTGATTGACGGCGATACGGCCCTTGTTTCTGTGATGTGGGCCAACAACGAAACGGGAACGATTTTCCCTATCAAAGAAATTGCCAAAATTGCCCACGCACATGGCGCGCTTTTTCATACGGATGCGGTACAGGCCGCCGGAAAAATTGCGATAGATGTGCAAGACGCGGACGTAGATTTTCTGTCTGTCAGCGCGCATAAATTTCATGGCCCGAAAGGCATTGGCGCCTTATACGTACGCCGCGGAACGCGCTTTGTGCCGTATTTGGTAGGCGGACACCAGGAAAAACGCCGCCGCGCCGGAACGGAAAACGTACCGTATATTGTCGGTATCGGCAAAGCCGCGGAATTGGCCCAAAAACGTTTGGCAGACGGCACTACCCAAAAAATTGCCGCGTTGCGCGATAAATTAGAGCAAGGTATTACGGCTAACATCCCCGACGTTAAAATCAATGGGGATATTCACAACCGCGTGCCCAATACCACCAACATCAGTTTTGGGTATATTGAAGGCGAATCTATTTTGATGTACTTAAATGATTTTGGCATTTGTGCCTCATCGGGTTCGGCGTGTACCTCCGGTTCGCTGGAACCTTCGCACGTTTTGCGCGCGATGAAAGTACCCTTCCAATTTGCGCACGGTTCCATCCGGTTTTCATTATCTGATGAAAATACTGAGGCCGAAATAGATTTGGTACTCAAAGAATTGCCGCCGATTATAGAGCGGTTACGTAAAATTTCGCCGTTTTCCAAAGAAAACGCGTAATAACCCGCCGCCTCGTTTTTGGACGGGACGGCGTTTATAAAACCCTAAGGAGTGCTCATGAAAAAACTAGTTCTTTTGTTGACCGCACTGGCGTTGCCGTTTGCATTAAGTGCGAAAGATACCGTTATCTATCACACCAGTGATACGCATGGTTTTTATTATGCCCAAAAAGGAATGGGCGGTTTTGCTGCATTGGCGGCTGTACTTAAAAACGGCCCGCAACCGTATTTGCTATTGGACAGTGGCGATTTTTCCAACGGTACCATAGAAGCCAAAGATTCCAAAGGGTTGAAAAGTGTAGAACTCATGAATGCATTAAAATATGATGCGGCCACTATTGGTAATCATGAATTTGATTTCAAAGATCCCGGGGTGGCCCCGATATTGGCTAATGCAAAATTTGCTATCTTGGCGGCGAACTTTTTTGAAGCGGATACGTTAAAACGTCCGGCGCACGTATTGCCTTATAAAATTTTCAACCGTAACGGCGTGAAATTTGCCGTAATCGGGCTTGCCAACAGCAACCCGACTCAAGCCACGCAGCAATATACCTTTACCCCGCAACTGCGTGAATTAGGGAATATCTTACCTGAAGTAGAAAAACAACATCCGGATGTAGTAGTTATTATCGTACATGATTCGTTTGCGGATGATAAGCACGGCATGCAGGGGCAATACGTGGCGGATATTGTACGCCAATTCCCGGGCCGCGTACATATTGTACTTGGCGGTCACGCCCATAAGGTTTTCCAAAATCAATACCTTAACGGTACGTTATTTGTTGAAAGCGGGCGCTACTTAAAAAATGTCAGCAAGGTAACCGTAACGACCGATGATAAAACCGGTAAATTTGTATCGGCCAAGTCCGAACTTATCCCGCTTTACGTAAATAAAACAGGTCAAGATAAAGCCATTTTGAATTTGGCCGAGTCGTTGCGCGTGCCGGGGGTGGACGTGGTGCTCGGTTATACCGAAGAACCCATGCCTAAAAAAGCATCTAACCCGAAATTTTTAGATAACTCGTTAGATAACTGGGTGGCCGATTTGGGCCGCGCTTACGCCGGAGTAGATGTGTTTATTACCAATATAGGCGGTACGCGTGTGGATATGCCCAAAGGCGAAATTACCAAACGCGATATTATTGATATCCACCCGTTTGAAAATAACATTACCAAAATGACGGTGGACGGACGCATGTTAAAACGGATTGTTAAGAGCGGTTTATCCAAAGGACGTACACGTTTTACATTTTCCGGTTTGGCGGTCAACTTTGTCTATAACAAAAAAGGTAAAGTGAAAGATTTACATATTTGGGTCCATAATAAACCGCTTGAAAATCGTAAAAAATATACCATTGCCACCAACTCGTTTATTGCCGAAGGCCGCAGCGAAGGATTTGTTTTTAAATCTATTCCGGCCGACCAAAAAACGCAAGTGGGCACAAAAACAATTCGCGGGCTCATGGAAGATGCCTTGCGTAAAAGTTCTAAAAAAGAACCCATTAAACCCGGCCCGGAAGGACGCGTAGCCGAACGATAAGTTATGAGAATAAGCCGTTGGATTTTATCTGTTTGTGTATGTATGGTTTTTTGTGCGTGTTCGCAAGAACAGCGTACACAAGTGGATATTTTCTATACAGCAGATGTGCAAGGTTTTTATCATAGCCGCCTGGAGCCGCGTTTGTTTAACCAACCGGCCGGCGGCTATGGTATTTTAAAAGCCTTTTTGGAAAAGCGGGAAGCCCCTTATCTGTTGTTTGATGGGGGAAACTGGTTCGGCGGTTCGCCGGAAGCCACTATTTCGCAAGGGATGTTTATCCAACCCTTTTTGAAAGCCATTCCTTTTAATGCGGCTTCGGTGAGCGATAAAGATTTTGCTTTCGGCTGGCCGGCTCTTCGCGCTGTTGTGCGGGAGTTGGATTATCCCATACTTGTATCCAATTTGAAATTAGAAAATCAAATTCCATGGCCGTTGCACGATTATAAAATTATTACTCATAAAGGTATTAAAATCGGTGTGTTTGGGTTGGTCGGCCCCGATACGATACGTTTGAATCGCACCCGTTTAACAGGGTTCACCGTACAGGATCCTGTCCAAACGGCTATGGAAATGGTAACGCTGTTACAAAGTAAAGGTGTAGATTTTATTATTCTGCTCAGTTCGTTAGGCGATAATACAGCCGATATTCCCGCCGATGTGCTCTTGGCGGAAGATGTGCCCGGTATTGATTTGATTTTAAGTGCCAATAAAGACCGTGAATTATCGGAAACGGAACGTGTGCATCAAACTTATATTGTTTATCCCGGTTCCAAATTAGATAATTTAGGACATATCCGGGTGGATTTTGATAAAAGCAATCACGCACGGGATTTTTCGTTTGAAGATGTCCCGCTGTTGCAAAATAAAATCGGGGAAAACGAAGAACTGGCAACGCTTGCTCAACAAATACAGCAGGAAACGCAAAAAAAATTAGCCGCACGGGTATCGTCCGCTGATGAAACCGTAACATCTTCGCTCACGCATGAATCGGTGCTGGGTGATTTACTGGCCGATTGTTTACATAAATGGGCCAAATTAGATGGCGTAATTTTAAATTCCGATTCCATACGCAGTACGCTGCCACAGGGAGAAATTACCGAATACCACCTGTATAAAATGTATCCGTACCGCGATAATATTACCTTTTTAACCATGAAAGGATCTGCCTTTCTAAAAGCCATGGAAGCATCCTTGGAGTCTAAAGATAATTTCCCGCAAATTGCCGGGTTCACCGTGGAATATAATCCGCAAGGCCGCCCGGGCAATAAAATCAAAAAAGTTACACTTGCAAACGGACGAATTGTGCGTCCGCAAGACACTTACCGCTTTGCGGTAACCGATCACGTACTGGCGGGCGGATTCGGGCATGACTATTTTATTGATTCGCTGGAATTCAAAAATACGTTTGTGGAAGCACGGCAAATGATGCGTGCGTGTTTGGTGCGCCAAAAGAAAATTTCGCTCCCTTCGTTAGGCCGTTGGAAATCCGTATTATGAGTTTGATTTCTCCGTTAAAAATCGGTACGGTGCAACTCGCCAACAATTTGGTGCTTGCGCCTATGGCAGGTATTACCGATTCGCCGTTTCGTGTGCTTTGTTTGCAAGGCGGCGCGGGGCTGGTGTGTGCGGAAATGGTATCTGCGCATGCGTTGCATTATGGTAACGCCAAAAGCGGGCGCATGTTGCAAGTCAACTCAAAAGAACATCCTGTTTCTATGCAGATTTTTGGGGCTGATGAAGAAACCGTTTCGCAAGCCGCCCGCCAAGCACAGACCGCCGGAGCGGATATCGTAGATTTGAATGCCGGGTGCCCCGTAAAAAAAATCAATAAAGCCGGCGCGGGTTGCGTGCTGATGAAAGATGAGGTAAAACTGGCACGGATGTTATCGGCAGCGGTCAAAAGTGTAAAAATTCCCGTTACGTTAAAAACGCGAATTGCCCTAAATCATAAAGAATTTTTAGGAGCGCGCCTGGCTAAATTAGCCGAAGATTGCGGCGCAGCGGCAGTAACTTTACACGCCCGTGCGGCGGTAGATATGCACAGCGGCGAGCCGGATGTGGACGCGCTAGCCAAGGCGTGCGCCGCAGTTAAAATTCCCGTTATCGGCAACGGCGGTGTAACCAATGCGGAGCGGGTTAAAGAATTTTTAGAAGCGGGGTGCGCCGGCGTAATGATTGGGCGCGGAGCCGTAGGCAACCCGTTTATTTTTCAGGATATTATAGATACATTTGAAGGCCGCAAAGTGGAGTCGCACACTCCCAAAAAACGAATAGAAATTTACTTAAAACTCATTGAAGAAAATGTGGCCTATTACGGCGAACGTATCGGCATAAACCGCTCGCGCAAAACGGCGGGGTATTGGTTAAGCGGTTTTCCAAACGCGGCGGCGGTGCGCGGCGAATTTGTGCGCTTGGACACGTGGCAAGAGGTACGCTCGCTGCTTACTAAAACGATACAATGTGCCGGATAAATTTCCCACGCGCCAAAAATTTTGTTATAATATATAGGAAACCACGAGTCATTACACGCGCGGCCACCACTCCGTGCGAATAATTACAAAAGGTAGAAAACAAAACATGACAAAAACATTTTTACCTTCCGTCAAGGAAGTAGAAACCACCCGCAACTGGCACCACATTGATGCCACGGGTCAAACCCTCGGAAGATTAGCGACCAAAATCGCCGTTCTTTTGATGGGTAAACACAAAAAAACATATACGCCCCACATGGACTGCGGCGACTTCGTCGTTGTTACCAATGCGGCCAAAGTGAAATTAACCGGTAAAAAAATGGAGCAGAAAGTTTATTTCTCTCACTCCGGTTATGCCAAAGGTGCTAAAGAAACGCCGGTTAAACGGGTATTGGAAAACAACCCGACCCGCGTGTTGGAATTAGCGGTCAAACGGATGTTGGATGAAAACAAACTCCGCGCGCCGCGCATGAAACGCTTGCGCTTGTTCGCCGGCGAAGAACACACGTTCACCGAACGCATGGGTAAATAAGAGGGACATTTATGAACAATACGAAAGACTTGAAAACCGGCAGAAGAAAAACCGCGGTAGCGCAAGTAGCGCTTGCCAAGGGGAAAGGTGAAATCACCGTTAATGCCAAAACGTTGGATGCCTATTTCGGCAATCACACCCGCTGCAAAGCGATGGTAAAATCTCCGCTCGTTGTGACCAACTTGGACAAAGAATATGACGTTACCGCTCGTGTGAACGGCGGCGGCGTTTCCGCCCAAGCCGGTGCACTTCGCCATGCGATTGCTCGCTCGTTAGCGCAAATCAGCGAAGACGTGAAAAAAGCCGTTAAAAAAGCGGGCTACCTTACGCGCGATCCGCGTATGGTGGAAAGAAAGAAACCCGGTCAACCCGGTGCCCGCAAACGCTTCCAATTCTCCAAACGTTAATTTGGAAAAGGAACGATATTTGCAAAACCCCGCTTTATGCGGGGTTTTTTGACGATGATTTTTTGGCTCAAACGGTCAAAATATGTTATAGTAATGGTGTCGTATTACTTTATAAGAAGGAGTTTTTGAATGAAAAAATTAATGTTTTTATCTGCTGCCGCACTGATGCTGGCCGCTTGTGCTACCCCGCCTACTTATGTCGGTACGGCTTTGTTCGCCCAAACCCAACAACCGGTTTTGGCTACTAACGCTACCGGAACGCGTGTGGGACGTGCTTGTGCGACCAACGTATTGGGCCTCTTAATTCAAGGCGATATGTCGGTAGAAACGGCGAAAAAGAACGGCCGCATTACCCAAGTAGCGTCTATCGATAGAGATATTAAGAGTTATGCGATTTATTCCGAAGTCTGCACGGTTGTTACCGGCAGATAAATGTTCGGTCTAAAAACGAATTGAAACATCCCCATTTGTCGGTTGGACAAATGGGGATGTGTGTTATTTCGGCGAAAATTTGACACTATTTTTTGCTACACTTATAAATATATCACGTAGGGAGAAGCCAGATGAAAAATAACCAAGCATTTACACTGATAGAATTATTAGTAGTTGTACTGATTATCGGTATTTTGGCGGCGGTGGCTCTGCCGCAATATAACAAGGCCGTTGAAAAGAGCCGTTTTATGACGTTGTTGCCCGTTGCTAAATCACTCGCGGATGCCGAGGAAGCCTACTATTTAACCAACGGCAGTTATACTACCGATGTTGAGGAATTGGATGTAGATTTTCCGGCTGGCGGATCGGTGACTTCGCAAAGTTATTATACCTTACCTAACGGGGCGCGCTTTGTCTTGCGCGGCCGGTATCTGGGGGGAGCGGCCCGTCGGACGCAATTGGAGTGGTGGTTGGATCATCAAACCGACCACGAGCCGGGGCCTTATTGTTTGGCTGACCCGACGGATCCGGTTACCATTTCGGTTTGTAAAGGAATCGGAACATTTACCCGGCATACTACTTGCGGTGCTATTGAGGTCGGACAGTCCATCAATTGCGACGAATATAAGATTAAGTTATAAATAAAAACAGCCCTGTGAAATAATCACAGGGCTGTTTTTTTACACAAACTTTTATTTTTTCTCATCGGATAGCGGATTAAATTTGGGGCTGGTTTCTACAAACTTTTTGATTTCCCCAATCACTTGCGCTTGTTTTTTAACCGTACACGGCCCGCCGATACAACCGCCTTGGCAACTCATCACTTCCAGCAGTTGAAAGTCTCCCGCTTTGCCTTGTGCATACGCATTTAACATCAGCATGGCTTTTTTGTCTAATCCGTTTAAGGTCATTTTTTTAATCGTCATTTTTCCGGCGAGGGCATTTTCTACCGCTTGCGCCACACCGCCCGTTACACCGTAATAACGTCCGTCGGCTGAAATATCCGTACGCAAGGGAGTTTCTTCACAGACTTTCGGATCAATGTTGCGCGCACGTAACAACGCATCGATTTCTTCAAACGTGAGTACATAATCAATGTTCGGATCCTCGCGCCCTTCCAAGCGTTTAGAGGCACACGGCCCGATAAATACGGTAATAAATCCGTTGGCCTTTTCAATTTCCGCGGTATATCCGGTAGGGGTTTTGGCATCGGAGATAAAATCTTTTAAGGCGGGCAGATGTTTTTTAACGGCTTGTACCCAAGCGGCGCAGCATGACGTGGTCATAAACCGAGCCCCTTTTTCCAATCGTTCCACCAGTTCGCGTGCTTCCGCGGCGGTGGTAATATCTGCCCCTAATGCGACTTCGGTTACTTTATCAAAACCGGCTTTGGTTAAAGCGGTCACTACTTGCGGCAGCGTTCCTTCTAATTGCCCGACGATAGACGGGGCAATCATCGCGCATACTTTTTGCGGACTTTTAATTGCGCGTACGACGTCAATGAGTTGGCTGCGTTCCATGACGGCCCCGAACGGGCACGCGTCCATACATTTCCCGCATGAAATACATTTATCAAAGTTAATATGAGCAAATCCGTCTTCGTCTTTATGGATAGCGTCCACCGGACAGGCTTGTTCGCAAGGGACCGGCACGTACGTGATCGCGTTATACGGGCAAGACGCCTGACATTGACCGCAGTTTCTGCATTTATCGGGATCAATTTTGGAACGTCCGTTTTCGGGCGAAATGGAAATCGCGCCGAATTTACACGCCGCTTGACAATGCCGTGCCAAACACCCTTGGCAGGCTTCCGTTACAATATGGCGCGCTTTGACGCACGCTTTACAGGCAATATCTAACACGGTAAGTGTGTTTTCCGCAGGGGCTTTGCGCGACATCGCGGCTTTGGCGTAGTCGTTTAAGGAAGTGGCTTCGTCGTCTGTTTCCAAACTGCCGCCCAGCGCCGCCAAGGTGCGCGCCCGGAAAACGGCCCGCTCTTTATAAATACAACAACGTACGCCGGAAGTAGAGTTTTGCGGTAAGGCTTCAAAGGGGATACGATACGCTTGCGTTTCCAACGCACCCTTATCAAAGGCTTCTACTACGCGCTTTAACGCTTCGCGCTTAAAAAAAATCGCTTTATTGTCCTGATTGTTCATATTATTTATATTTTATCATAATTGCCGTATAATGGGCAGACTCATACTATTAGTTACTGGGACTCACTTGGGTTTGGCTCGGTTTGATTACACGCGGCATATACATTCTGTCGTACAGGGTGCCGCCTTCTAAAAGGGCTACCCGTCGGGATTCTCGCCTTCTTTTTTGGGCCTCTTGTTCGCGCGCTTTTTGTTGGTCTTGGGCGCGTTGACGAAGCCGTTGTTTTTCGTCTTGGATAAATTGGTTTGCTTGCGTTTGGTCTAACCGGGCCACCGGCTTGCCTTGAACAAAGCGGATAAACTGCGGTTTTTTATTCTTGGTAGAAATTTGATATAGGGTTTGACCGCTGGCGGCAGGTAAATATACCGAGGACGCTTGCAGGGCGTAAGCGTCTAAAAATTCCGTTTCCGTTAGCCCGATATCTACTTGATATTCAAACGTCATATCCAACGATTCTTTGGTATTAGCCGCACAGGCTACAAAAGTTTGCGGTTCTTTGGCACGGAATAATAGTTTGCGGTAGTTGCCGTCTTTGCCGTATTGCACAAAACGGTAACGCGCGCCGTCGGCCGCCCAAATGTTATTGTCTTTGGTAGATACGTTCGTGATTTGATACAGCGCATACTCGCGCGTTTTGCCGCTTAAAAGTTTGGAGAGTTGCCGGCAGTTTTTATCCCAAATTTCTATGCCGTTTTTGATAGAAGTTTTAGCCGGTTCCCCCGTCAGTTCTATTACAATTTCCGGCTCGTCGCCGGCGGCATGTAAGGCACAGACTATAAGTATTACCGTAAAAATAAAGTATCGCATATTTGTATTATAAAAGTTTTCGGATAAAAAATCTTATGCAATGTGCTTTTTAATCAAAAAAACAGAGGAAAAAATTACGTTGGCCCCAGTAGGCAGTTTAGTATAATAAAATAGAGTAGTATTTATGAAATGAGAGGAATTATGAAACGTATTTTGTCCGTACTGGGTGTTGTATTAGTTGGAGTCGTTTTTTCCGGCTGTCAAGATAAAAAGCCAGCCGCACCGCAAGCCACCGCCGTCAATGCAGTGGAAGTTGTGGAACAAGATTATCCGTGGAACATTGAATATCCGGCGCAAGTGGCCGGGTCGTTAGATGTGCAAATCCGCGCACAGGTAGGCGGTATTTTACAAGCCCGTTTATATAATGAAGGTGAATTTGTAACCGCCGGTACGCAACTGTTCCAAATTGACGATAAAGAATATAAGGTGGCGTTGGAAAAAGCCAACGGTGCACTCGCGCAAGCCAAAGCGGAAGTTACCCGTACGTATAGTACCTATAAACGTGTTAAACGCTTACGTAAAGACAATGCGGTCAGCCAACAAGATTATGATAATGCACTTTCTGCCTACGAAACGGCTCAAGCCAACGTACAAGTAGCGCAAGCGGGTGTGAATAATGCTCAAATCAATTTAGACTATACCAAAGTAACCGCGCCCATCAACGGTATCGCCGGAAAAGAAGCCCAAACGGTGGGGAGTTTAATTTCTCCGGCGGGCGAATCGGGCTTGTTAACAACGATGGTGCAAATTGACCCGTTGTATGTCAATTTCTCTATGCCGGGTAGCCAGTTTGAAAAATTAGCACAAGGATATCGCGAAGGACAAATTGTGTTAGGGGACGAAGAAAAACAAAAAATTCTGCAAGAACGCCGCTACCGCGATACCGATGTGAACGAAGTGCCGATTTATGTGGAAGTTTTGGTAGGGGAAGGAAAAGTTTACCCGCAACGCGGTAAAATTATTTTCTTTGACAGTTCCGAAAATACCCAAACGTCCAGCATCGCTATCAAGGCCGAAATTGCTAACCCGGCCCGCACACGCGAACTCTTACCCGGACAATTTGTGCGCGTTCGTTTAGTAGGCGCGATGTTCAAAAATGCGGTGCTTGTGCCGTCGTCTGCTATTTTATCTTCTGCCAATGGGTTAATCGCTTATGTAATTAACAGCGAAAATAAAGTAGAAGCGCGCCCGGTCAAAGCCAATTTACAAGATGACTTATATATCGTTTCCGAAGGCTTAAAAGCAGGGGAACATGTAGTAAACGGCGGGTTGGTAAAAATTCACCCCGACGAATTAGTTGCTCCCACGATGCAACCGTTCAACGTAGATTTACCCAAAGAACAAGTGCAAACTACATCGGCAAACGGCCCGGATATGGCCCAGTTGGAAGAAACCATACAATCGGCCGAAGCCCCTAACGAACAAGCCTTGCCCGGCTCGGCTGATGCACAACAAGTGGCTGAAAATAACGCGCAAGCCGTTCAAGAAACGGTACAGGCCGTAACTGCTACGACGGAAAATCCGACCGCGCAAACTCCGGCTCCGCAAGTAGGGCAAGCGGTTGAGCAAACTCCGGTGCAACCCGCGCAACAAGCGGCCCCGGCCACCCCTTCAACGGTTCCAACGCAGCCTGCGCAACCGGCAACAGGTAATTAAGACAAGAGGCGGATATGTTTTCTAAATTCTTTATCAACCGTCCGATTTTTGCAACTGTTATTTCATTGCTTATTTCACTAGCCGGTATCATTTCTATTACTACTTTGTCTATTGAACAATACCCGGATTTAACGCCGCCTACCGTTTCGGTGACGGCGTCTTATCCCGGGGCTAGCCCCGAAGTAATTGCTACTACCGTAGCGGCTCCGTTAGAACAACAAATCAACGGGGTGGAAGATATGCTTTATATGAACTCCACTTCTACTTCTAACGGGGATATGAACTTGATGGTTTCCTTTAAGGTGGGTACGGACCCTGATCAAGCCATGATTAACGTCAATAACCGCGTCCAACAGGCCACGGCCTCTTTGCCCGAAGACGTACGACGTTACGGCGTAACGGTAGAGAAAAAATCATCCGCTATTTTACAGTTAATCGCCCTTTATTCGCCTTCCGGCAGTGCCGATACTACGACCATTGGTAACTACGCACTCATTAACATTGTAGATGATTTGAAACGTATTGAAGGTGTCGGTGACGCACAGGTAATGTCTGCTAACGACTATTCTATCCGCATTTGGATAAAACCGGACGTATTATCTCAACGCAATTTATCGGTGGGGGATATCGTGTCTGCCGTACAAGCGCAAAACGCGCAACGGGCGGCGGGTAAAATCGGGCAACCGCCTCTGCCGGTAGTGGTGGATAGAACTTACTCCATTATCGCGCCCGGACGTTTAACTACTCCCGAACAATTTGAAAACATTATTTTACGCGCCGGAAGTGACGGCACCACTTTATTACTCAAAGATGTGGCGACGGTAGAACTCGGTAGCCAGACGTATGAATTTAACGGAAGTTACAACGGCAAACCCGCTGTGCCGATAGGTATTTTCCTTTCTCCGGGGGCGAACGCGGTGGCAACGGCCAAAGCCGTACAAACCCGTATGGCGGAACTGTCCGAACAATTTCCGCCGTCGTTGGGTATGGAATATAAAGTGGCATATGATACGACGTTATTTGTAAAAGAATCTATTAAAGAAGTTATTCATACGTTGTTAGAAGCCATGTTGCTCGTGTTCTTGGTGGTTTATTTATTCTTGAAAGACTGGCGCGCCACGTTGATCCCCTGTTTAGCCGTTCCGGTATCTATTATCGGTGCCTTTGCGGGAATGCAAGTGTTCGGTTTCTCTATCAATACGCTGACGCTATTTGGGTTAGTGCTCGCTATCGGTATGGTGGTGGACGATGCTATCGTCGTTATTGAAAACGTAGAACGCTTGATGCATGATGAAAATTTATCCCCCAAAGATGCAACCATTAAAGCCATGGAAGAAGTATCCGGCCCGGTGGTAGCGATTGTTCTCGTGTTGTGTTCGGTGTTCGTGCCGGTGGCGTTTATGGGCGGACTGACCGGGGTAATGTACCAACAGTTCGCTATTACGATTGCGGTGTCTGTGGTTATTTCCGGGTTGGTCGCTTTAACCTTGACGCCGGCCTTGTGCGCCTTGTTGTTGCGCAAAAAAGAACAACCGACCAAAGGGTTTTTCTACTGGTTTGATACAAAGTTTGAACAGTTAACCGGTAAATATACCGGGTGGGTGTCGTTCTTTATCCGCCGCGTACCGGTATCTATTATTGTATTTGTGTTATTGTTGGCGGGAATGTTGGGGCTTTTCAAAATTGTTCCCGGTAGTTTGCTACCCGATGAAGACCAAGGTATTATTATGGCGGCGGCCCGGCTGGATCCGGCTTCGTCATTAACCAGCAGCCAACAAGTGGCCGACACGTTGGAGCAAATTATTTTGGCTAATCCGGCCGTAGAACAAGAACTTACATTTACCGGGTATGATATGCTTAGCAGTACCCAAAAAGCCAATGCAGTTTCTTCGTTCGTTGCGCTTAAACCGTGGGATGAACGTAAGACAAAAGCATTGTCTTCCCTCGGGGTAGTGGCCGGTATTTATCAAGCCTCACAATCTAAAATTCCAACCGCGACGGTTATGCCGTTTAACCCGCCGCCCATTATGGGTATGAGTACAACCGGTGGGTTGGAAGGATATATCCAAAACCGCGGATCTGACGGTAGCCGGGCGTTGGAAGAACAACTGCAAAAATTTATCGCCGAGGCCCAAAAGCGGCCCGAAATTGCCAGTATCACCACTACATTCTCGGCCGATATTCCTCAATATACTATGACGGTAGATGAAGTCAAAGCGCGCTCTATGGGTGTTTCGCTTAGCGACTTATATGCCGCTTTGCAAGGTACGTTCGGTACTACTTACGTTAACGATTTTACCTACATGGGGCGCAGTTTTAAGGTGATGATTCAGGCACAAGGCGGCTATCGCGCACGCCCGGATCAAATCAGCGGTATTTATGTGCGCTCACAACAAGGGGCCATGGTGCCATTGTCATCTTTAATTACGCTTACGCCTTCATTGGGGCCGGATATGGTGGAACGGTTTAACGTGTTCCCGGCGGCTAAATTTATCGCTAACCCGGCGCCGGGGTACAGTTCCGGCGACGCTATCCGCGCCGTAGAAGAAACCGCTAAATCTACGTTAGATCCCAGTTTCACGCTCGCGTGGACGGGGACGACGTATCAAGAAAAATTAGCCGGCAGTTCTTCTGCACAGGCGCTCTTGTTAGGTATTCTGGTCGTATTCTTAATCTTAGCGGCTCAATATGAAAAATGGAGTCTGCCGGTGGCCGTACTGATGGCGGTACCGTTTGCCGTATTCGGTGCTTTGGTCGGAACGTGGACACGCGGATTATCTAACGATATTTACTTCCAAATTGCACTTGTGGCGTTGGTGGGGTTAGCCGCTAAGAATGCTATTTTGATTGTAGAATTTGCTGTTTTACTTAAAGAGCAAGGAATGGCGAAAGCCAACGCCGCTGTGGAAGCGGCTAAGTTGCGTTTCCGCCCGATTGTCATGACGTCACTGGCCTTTATTTTAGGGTGCGTTCCGCTGATGATTAGCAGCGGGGCAGGGGCGGCAAGCCGTCACTCTATCGGTACGGCAGTGGTATTCGGAATGTTAGTGGCTACCGGAGTAGCACCGCTATTTATTCCGTTATTTTTCTGTTGGTTTAGCGGCAAAGATACGCCGGCAAACCCGACTAAGGAGAAGTAAAATGAATCTCAAAAAAATCAGTATTTTAGCCGCGGGGCTTGTATGGCTTGGCGGATGTACGCTCGGCCCGGCCTATAAACGGCCCGAATTAGATTTGCCGCAAGGAAAAGCTGGGGATGAGTTTGGTATTTTTACTACGGCCAAATGGTGGCAAGTATTTGAAGACCCGGTGCTGGACCGGTTGGAGCAAGAGGCGTTAACGTATAACCAAGATTTACAAGCCGCTATCGCGCGTGTTGACCAAGCTCGCGCGGACGTAGGGGTGGCCCGTGCCGATCAAATGCCTTCGTTATCCGCCGGAGCCCAAAGCGGCCGTCAAGGGAACCAATACGGCTCGGGCGAAAGCCAAAGTACAGCCGGTTTATCGGCTTCGTTTGAGTTGGATATTTGGGGTAAATATCGTAGTTTGAAAAAATCGGCGCAGGCCCGCTTACTCGCTACCGAAGCTGCGCGCGATACGGTACGCTTAACCTTAACTGCTGATGTGGCAAACGGTTATTTTACCTTGCGTATGTTAGATGAACAAAAAGATATTTTAGAACGTACCTTACAAGCGCGCGAAGAAAACGTACGCATTTATCAAGCCCGTTACGATACCGGCTATTGCACGGAAGTAGATTTGCGCCGCGTGCAAGCCGATCGCGATAGTGTGCAGGCCCAGTTGCAACAACTTTCTATGCAACGCGAACAACAAGAAACCGCCATGGCGGTATTGCTCGGCAAATCTCCGCGCGAAATTATCGCGCTTAATGTGCCGCGCGGCAAAACATTAAACGAACTTAATTTTGTGCCGGAAGTACCGTCCGACTTGCCGTCCGATTTGTTAGAACGTCGCCCGGATATTCGCATGGCCGAAGAACAACTGATTGCCGCTAATGCTGATATCGGTGCGGCGCGTGCGGCGTATTTTCCGTCTATTTCATTAACCGGAACGGCAGGTTTTGCAAGCAGTGCGTTGTCTAATTTATTTACCGGCGGCGCAGGCGTGTGGAATATTGCGGGCCAAGCATTAGCCCCTATTTTTGAAGGCGGCAAAATCAAAGCCCAAAATGAAAAAGCCGAAGCCGTCTATCGCGAACAAGTAGCGAATTATACCAAAACGGTACAAACTGCTTTTAAGGAAGCCTATGATGCCCTCGCCGCTAACCGCTACGGACGTGATATTTATGAATCTTATAACTCACAAACCGCGGCCATGCAACGCAGTTACGATTTAACAAAGAAACAGGAAAGTGAAGGGCTCATCGGCGTAACCGATTTACTCAACGTGGAAGAAACTTTGCTTAGCGCGGAGATGAATTTATCTACGGCGCGGCGCAACGGTTTATCGGCTTCGGTCAATTTATGTAAGGCACTCGGCGGCGGTTGGAAAGCCGATACAAAATAATTATGACAGATAAAGACGTTATCGTAGCCAAATGCGCGGGCTTTTGCCCCGGTGTGAAGCGCGCCATTGAAAAGGTGTTGGAATTAGAGGCGGCGGGTAAAAAACCCGTTTATACCATTGGGCCGCTGATTCACAATAAACAAGTAACCGATATGCTCTGTGCCAAACAAATTACGGCGATTGATTCCCCGTTGCAAGCCACGGACAAATCGGGCGTGTTGGTAATTCGTGCGCATGGTATCACCCCGCAATTTCAACGCGAAATAGAATCGTTTGGTATGGAAGTGGAAGACGCTACTTGTCCGCTGGTTAAACACGCGCAAAACATTATCGCCAAATTTGCAGACCAAGGATATCATACCGTCATCGTAGGCGATGCCGATCATGCCGAAGTTATTGGACTTATGGGTTATACGCAAGGGCGCGGAACGGTGGTGAGCGGCCCGGAAGAAGCGCAACGGTTACCGCATTTTGATAAAGTGAACGTAGTATCACAGACCACACAAAAAGAAAGTGTGTTTTATCAAACGGCCGATGAAGTCAAAAAACATGCGGATATTTGCCAAGTGTCTAACACGATTTGCCAACCTACCAAAGACCGCCAAAAAGAAACGATCAAATTTGCCCAAAGTGCCGATTTGGTCATTGTAGTTGGCGGGAAACACAGCGCGAACACCGCGCGGCTGGCATTACTTTGTAAAGAATTATCTTCCGCCGTACAACATGTGGAAACGGAAGATGAATTAGATGAACCCCAAATCTTACATGCCCAAAAGATTTTTATTACCGCCGGCGCTTCTACGCCGGAATGGGTAATCGACCGGGTAGCCGGGCGCGTGCGCGAATTGCGCCGTACTAAACAAGAGGAACAAAAATGACTATTAAACGTATCGGAATTTTAACTGCCGGTGGTGATTGCCCCGGCCTTAATGCAGTAGTACGCGCGGTCAGCAAAAACGCGCTTTCCCACGGAATAGAAGTGCTCGGATTCAAAAACGGATTTGACGGTTTGGTACGTAATGAATTTATCCATATCACCAACGAAAATGTTTCCGGCATTTTAACGTTGGGCGGTACGATTTTGGGTTCCAGCAATATCGCTAACCCGTTCAATTATACGCTTGCACCGTTTGGTACGCCGGAAAAACCGCGTAATATGTCCTCGGTTGTGTTGCACAATTTTAAAGAGAACCGCGTGGATGCTCTTATTACCATTGGCGGTGACGGCACCCTTCATATGTCGCAACAATTTGTAGAAATGGGTATGCCGATTGTGGCCGTTCCCAAAACGATTGATAACGATTTGTCGGCTACCGACCAAACTTTCGGGTTTGACTCTGCTTTGCATATTGCTACCGAGGCCATTGACCGTTTGCATACAACCGCCCAAAGCCACCACCGTGTAATGATTGTGGAAACGATGGGCCGTTATGCGGGGTGGATTGCATTACGTTCGGCCATTGCCGGCGGGGGAGATATTGTCCTTATCCCGGAAATTCCGTATAACGATGAGGTGATCGTCAATTATATCCAACGCCGCAAAGATCGCGGTAAGACATTTAGTATTGTAGTGGCGGCAGAAGGTGCCAAGAACGAACAAGGCGAACAAGCCGTTGCCCGCACCGTGGCGGGCAGCACCGACTCTATCCGCTTGGGCGGTATCTCAAGCAAGATCAGCGATATGATTGAAAGCAAAACCGGCATTGAGTCACGCGCGTGCGTACTTGGGCACACCCAACGCGGCGGAACGCCGACGGCTTTTGACCGCTGGCTTTCCACGCTTTACGGTGCCAAAGCATTGGATATGGTATTAGAAGGGAAATTCGGCTATATGGCAGCGTTTCATAAGTTCGCCATGGACGAAGTTAAAATTTCCGACGCCATCGCCAACTTAAAACGCGTGGACCCGCACGGGGCTGAAGTAAAAGCCGCCTTGGAAGTGGGAATGAGTTTCGGTTCGCGCGAAATCGGATAAGGGAGATTGTATGAACGATAATAACTTGGATATGATTTACGGGATTCACCCGGTACAAGAAGCGCTTAGAAGTAAAAAACGCAACGTAACCCAGTTGTATGTGTCCGACAGTAAAGCCGGACACCGCGCTATTGAAGATATTATCCGTTTGGCCAAACGCGCTAATGTCAAAATTGACCGCATTGATAACAAGACGTTAGACCGCCTAACCCGCAACGCCAACCACCAAGGTATTATGGCGAAAATTCAACCCGTTAAACTGATGAAACTTTCCAATGCTATTTACGAAAGCGACGGCAATAAAAAAGATTTGTGGCTCGCGGTAGATGAAATGACCGACCCGCAAAATTTAGGGGCGATTATCCGCAGCGCGGCGTGTTTAGGTTTTTCCACGATTATTTTACCGAATCGCCGCACCGTAGGTATTACGCCCGCTGTTTATAAAGTGGCGTGTGGGGCAATTGAAAACATCAACATTGTGGAAGTGGCTAATTTGTCTGCCGCCCTTAACGACTTAAAAGAAGAAGGTTTTTGGATATATGGCGCCGATATGGCCGGCAAACCTATTACTAAAATGACTTATGCTTCTCCGGCGGTACTGGTGATTGGCTCGGAAGGTTTTGGTATCCGCGAAAAAACGGCTGAAAACTGCGACGAGATTATTTCCATCCCGCAAAAAGGAGGGGTGGAGAGTTTGAATGCGTCGGCAGCAGCCAGTATCATCATGTACGACATGATGGCCAAAGTAAAGTGTTAAATTGGCATACTCGGCTAATTAAAAGATAGTTATTTGTGGTTTTATACATACGGGCTCAACAAACAGTGGAGTCCGTATGTTTGTTATTGGTGGGAAATTTGAGCAAAAAATACGTCCCGGTTTAACGTATCAAAACCGGGACGTAAAAAATAAGGGAAGGTATTACAAGTACAAATCAAAACTGTCTAACTGTTTGCCTTTATCGCTAAATACTTTAACGGATAATTTGCGGTCCACGATTTTAACCGTTGCATAATGCCGCGCCGATACAAACCGTGCGGTGGACGGATCCGGGTTTTCGCGCTTGGTGGGTTTGGGGGCCGCTGTTCCCAGCGTCATATACGTTACCCCGCGCGGTTTGATTTCCCCGCGGAACATGGGGAAAGTGCGTTCATAATTACTGTCGCCGCCCTGTAACACTAAATTAACTTGGTAATCTTCAAAAATCTTTACGAGATTGGTAAATACTTCGTTATTAGTTCCGCGAGCTCCTGATGAATAGGCCGGGGCATTCATAACGATAATTTTCCACTTCTCGCTTGCGCCGGCTAATGTGCTTTTGAGCCACGAAATTTGATTAGATTTATCCGTGAGTTCCGGTGCCCACGCCGCGCCTTCGGCGATGTTGGTATCTAAAAAGATAAACCGTGCATTGGCGGAGTCAAAGGAATAATATTTGGGCGTAGCGTTACTCCATGTCATGTCGTGGTAACGGCGGTAATTGGTAGCAAAGAACGATTTGCTTTCGCGTTGTTCCCGTTCCGGGCCGTATTCGTTTGGCCCGACGGCTATAAACAACGGGAAATGCCGCAAGACCGATTTGAACGGCGTGAAAAATTCGTCATTAGCGTCGGTATTGAGTCCGCTTAATGTAAGGTTGCCCGTATGAATTAAAAAGTCGCCTTTTTCTTGGTTGATGGCTTCTGCAATGCGTTCCCGTGCTTGGGCAGAGTCGTCTGCCGGAGCCGAGGAAAATGCCGAAAATAAAGATTCTTCTGTTTCGTTGGGGGTAGATGTATCGGTTTTAGCGGTAGAGCCTATGGCTACAAATTGTACGATTTTACGCTCTGCGGAAAATAACGTGCGAAACGTTCCCGTTACCGGTTCTTGCGTACCGTCTTTTGCATTATTATATACATATACTTTGTAGCAATAATCTTGATTGGGTACTAAACCATATAAGACCGTTTTATGATTGCGTCCCTCGGGAGTAACGGTCATGATTTGATTGCAACGCGGGGCCGGGCCATATTCTAACCACGACGGAGTAGGTACGTCGGTCTGCCAACGTAATACAATGGTAGTTTGCGTGGGATCTTCCAAATACGGGCCACGGATAATTTGTGCCGCATGACTTGCCAACGCCACAGTTAAGGATAAAAACAAGAGTCCGGCTTTTTTCATCTCTTTTATTCTAGCAAATATCGGTGGGGCCGCCAAAGATTTCATGGGCAAACCTACGTAAAATTTTGTTTAATAGAAGATATGAAAAAATTAACATTGCTTTTTCTTTTTAGTATAAGTGCGCTTACCTTGCAAGCGCGTACGGTGGATGTGTCGGCTTCTTATGCGGGAGGCACCCACTTGGATAAAACCCATGTTGCTGCTACGATGGCTTTGACATTAAATACGTTGGCCGGAATAGAGGCCGGAGCGGTTAATCCCCGATATATAAAAGATACTATTTATTCGTTGGCTGTCCCGGTGGTGTTAGATTTGGGAACAGTCGGTTTTACGTTGCGTCCGTTTTATTATTTCAAAAACAAAAGTGATAACCCCCTATTTCAAGATGCCAATGCCTACGGCCTTAATGCCCAACTGCGTATGACACTTAACGACGACCGTGTAGAAAATATTTATACGCATGCCGTGATGGGGGCGTCGTATGGACGTCAAAAAGGAACTGCCTTTTACCAAGACGGCTCTTTTGAAAACCGCTATTATTCTCAAATGGCATATACCTTTGGTATTTCACAAATCTTATACAATGCGTTTGGGTTTGAAGTGGACGGGGCTGTCTTTCAATATCCCGATGGTATCAGCGAAGTGGCCGGTTTCCGTGGCGTATTAGACCAACAAGATTTGGCGCGATTATTGACTTTAGATTTTGTGCAAGCCTTACCGAAATACAGCGTGGGCGCACGTGCTACGCGCATGTGGGCCGAAAACGGTTCTACATTATATTTATCGTATCGCTATGGCGAGTTCCACACGGCCAGACCGGAACATTCTATTATGTTCGGAAACACATTCCCTATTGGGGATCGCATTTTGGTAGATGTAACCTATAACCATGTGCGCGAAGTAAAAGATAAAAACCGCCGCGATATCGGTTCGTTGCGGTTGAATGTATCTTTTTAAGGAGTTTAATTATGGATAAAGCAGAAATGAATATCAACAGACAAGCGTTAACGATGATTGCTCATAAATTCCGCACCCCGCTTTCTATTATTAACGGGTATTGCGAAGCGGTACAAGCACAGCACAAAAATACGCTTTCTCCGTTTTCGGCCAAAGCGTTAGAAGAAATTGGCGTGCAAGGGACGAACTTGTCACAACTGGTAGATAAACTTATTGCCTTTAACCAAGTATTAGCCTTAACACCGCAAACCATGGAGAAAAAAGAATTTTCCCTTAAACCGCTTATCAAAGAAGCGGCCGCCCATGTATTATTGTTGGAAGAAAGTTTAAGCGGAAAGCCGGCTCCGCTAGCCGATACCATGCGTCGCGGTGCTTTTGTGGAAACCGATTGCCCCGACCAGTTAATGCTAACCGCTAACGCCGAGATGTTGCGTTTATGTGTGGAAGAATTATTAACTAACGCTATTAAATTTAATAATAAACCTGAAAAAGTAATTAAAATCCAATGTATCAATCATGGAGATTGCGTTTCTCTTTCCGTGCGCGATTACGGAACGGGTATCCGCCCGCAAGATGT
The DNA here is from genome assembly GCA_900315845.1 of Candidatus Avelusimicrobium luingense. Classification (GTDB taxonomy): domain Bacteria; phylum Elusimicrobiota; class Elusimicrobia; order Elusimicrobiales; family Elusimicrobiaceae; genus Avelusimicrobium; species Avelusimicrobium luingense. The sequence goes on along the minus strand of OOHK01000002.1, from coordinate 234,664 downwards.
GGGCCGCATTTTTGAACCGTTCTATCAAGTGGATGATGATTTAACAGGGCAAGTCGTAGGTTGGGGGCTTGGCCTGACCATGGTGCAACGTATATTGGAATTGCATGGTGGCTCGGTGAGTGTAGTGTCTGACCGGGGCTTGGGATCTATTTTTACGGTTAATTTGCCTGTTTTATGAATGTAAAAAAATTTACTCCCGAGCAATTATTAGAGGCCATTTCCGTCCAGTGTGATGTGCTGCGCGCCCAAACGGTGCGAGCCAGCGCGGAGTTAACGGAACTCAACCGCCGCTTGGCACAAATTGTCCAACAACTGCGTAAAAATATAGAAGTGCGCGACAGTGCTTTCGCCGGCGATTTTAACGGGTTTTGCCAAGACTTACGTAAAGAGTTAGACGCGCAAGATTCTTTATGGCAACCGTTACGCGCCCGGACGCGGACCTATCAGCCGAATGATTGGAAAGCCGAGTTGGGGTTGGCCGTAAAAAGTATGAACATGCGTGCCAAAGCTCTTTCCCGCGCTTGTGATGAATTTACGACAATGTATGATGTTTTTTCCCACACGTATAAAAATTTTACGGCGGCTAAATTAAATGTATGGTTATTGACTTCTTGCCAAAATGATTTAGAAAGTTTGACAGGAAAAATACTTTTTTTAGCGCGTGAAATTGCCAAACAAACCGAAGCTAAACGGGGGGAAAATGTTATCGGATAAGTCAACCTATTATTATTTGAAAACTACGGCCATTTGTTTAACGATTGTGGCAGCCGGAGTGGTAACGGCCTTTTTGGTCTATACGCGGGCGTTGCTGATTCCGTTAGTTATTTCTATTTTTCTCTATACGATTTTGGCTCAAGTTGCCTTGTATTTACGCCAAAAATTTAATTTTCCGCAATGGCTCGCTTTAACAGTAGCCATTGCGTTGGGAACTTCCTTTTTTATAGCGGTTATTTTATTTACGACGGCCTCTGTCGGACAATTTTTGAAGGGGGCGGAAGTGTACCGCCAAAATTTAATTGCTACTATCGGCGATTTGGCTTCCAAACTCCAACAGCATGGCATTAATATCGACCAGAATTTTATTGAAAATTATATCCGTGAACTTCCTTTATTTGATTGGTTGCGTAACTTGGGCGGCAAGTTGTTCTCGGTAGTGTCTAACATTACGCTGATTGTATTGTTTATGACGTTCTTCTTGCTGGGCAGCAAACGTAAATCCCGCCCGATTACAAACCCGGCAATTAAAGCCATGTTGGCTAATGTTTCGGTGTATTTATCGGTTAAGATTATGGCTTCCTTGATTACGGGCGTAATTGTGGCCAGTATCTTGATTGGCTTTCAAGTAAAATTGGCGATATTATTTGCGTTGCTTGCTTGTTTGCTTAATTTTATCCCGAGTGTGGGTTCTATTATATCGGTGTTGTTGCCGGCTCCGGTATTATTTTTACAATACGGCTTGGGAACGGAATTTTTTATTGTAATGGGTCTGTTAACCGCTACCGAATTTATTATCGGCAATTTGGTGGAGCCGCGTTTCTTGGGTGAAGGGATGGATTTGCACCCGGTGGCGGTGGTGGGCAGTTTAATTTTCTGGACGCTTGTTTGGGGAGTGCCCGGGGCGTTTTTATCTGTCCCGTTAACGGCGTCACTCAAAATCGTGCTTAGCAAAATTAAACAAACGCGCGCCGTGGCGGAAATTTTGGCCGGGCGTTTGCCGCAATAACCGCCGATATATTTTTAGTTTAGTAGATACTCGCTAGAGTATAGCGGATATTTTTGCAATAAGTGAAAATTGTTACTTAACATTTTTTTGCTAAATTTTATAAATAAGGTAGGGATATCCATTTAGGAACAAAAGTATGAAAAACACAATGTTGGGTCGTTTAGGTGGTTTTACACTTATTGAATTGTTAGTGGTTGTGCTTATTATCGGTATTTTGGCGGCAGTGGCGTTACCCAAATATCGAGTAGCGGTGGAAAAAACGCGCACCATGAATTTGTTCTCACTATTGCATTCTTTGCAAAGTGCCGAGCAAGCATATTATTTGGCAAATAATACTTACACCCAAGATCCGGAAGTATTGGCTGTTACTTATCCGGCGGGAAGTCAAGTGAACGGAAGCAGTATTGTGCTTAGTAACGGACAGCATATCTGGTTAGCAGCCGATCAGTTTTTGGCTGCTACGTCGTATGTACAATTACAAATACCTTATGCAGGCGGACAGGGTTCTTGTTGGGCCACCGAAGATAATATTAGCAAGCGGATTTGTGCTACATTCGGCCCGGCAAAGAATTACACTTCCTCCTGTAGTCTGCTTGGTGGTAAGAGTTGCTCCGGTTATACAATCTCGTTATGATTTGTATTAACCATTTTTTTGCTAGAATATAAATATGGATATGACGGCCCTTTGCCCGCTGGACGGCCGCTATCGCGGTCAGTTAGATTCGCTCCGCTCTCAAACCGGAGAAGCCGCTTTTGCTACCTATCGCGTACAAACGGAACTCACTTGGTTACAAATTCTTTCCGGCTTAAAACTCCCGCATTTCAAAGCACTTAACGCAAGTGAAAAAAAATTGTTGTCGTCGTTATTCCCGCTGTCTGCAAACGATTTGTCTGTCTTGCGTGCTATTGAGTTTGAAGGGTATAAAAATATCCCCGCTACACGCCACGATGTTAAAGCCGTAGAATATTTTTTGCGGTTGAAATTGCAAAACACGGTGCTCAAAGACCGGTTAAATTATCTGCATTTTTCCCTTACCAGTGAAGACGTGAACAGTGTTTCGTATGCGCTTTTGCTGGCTAACGGAGTGGAAAAAGCATTGCTTCCGGCCTTTGAAAAACTACACCGCACCTTAATGCAACTCTCCCGCAAAGAAGCCGCCTCTGTGCTTTTGGCGCGCACACACGGACAACCGGCTGTGCCGACGACGTTCGGCAAAGAAATTCGCGTAACGGCAGATCGGTTAGCACGGCAAATTACACAGTTAAAAAAGCAACAAATTTCATGTAAATTCGGTGGGGCGGTAGGAAATTTTAACGCGCACACCGCCGCGTTCCCCGGTGTAAATTGGCCGCGTGCGGCAAAACAAATGATTGACACGCTAAATAAAGGCCGCAAAATCAAACTCGTTTTAACACCTGTTTCCACACAAGTGGATCCGCGCGATTCTTACGCGGAACTTTTTGATAATTTGCGCCGTATCAATGTTCTTTTGATAGATTTTTGCCGTGATATGTGGCAATATATTTCCGCCGGGTTAGTGCATCAACAGGCTGTGAAAGGGGAAGTCGGCTCGTCCACGATGCCGCAAAAAGTCAACCCGATTGATTTTGAAAATGCCGAAGGGAATTTACAACTGGCAAGTGCCTTGTGTGATTTCTTCTCCAATAAATTACCGATTTCGCGTTTGCAGCGTGATTTGTCCGATTCTACCGTTCTGCGCAATATGGCTGTAGCGTTTGGATATATTTGCGTGGCGCAAAATTCGCTGTTTCGCGGGCTTGGTAAAATTGCTTTTAACCGCGCCGCCGCCTTAACGGAAGTGAAAAATCATCCCGAAGTGTTAGCCGAAGCGTTTCAAACAATTCTGCGGGCGGCAAATATCCAAAATCCTTATGAAAAATTACGCGATTTAACCCGCGGGCGTACGGTAACGTACGATGATTTCCAACGATTTATAAAGGAACTTGATGTTCCCCAACTTATTAAAAAACAGTTGCTTGCGCTTACGCCGGAAAATTATACCGGTTTAGCCGCCCAACTGGCAAGGAGATAGCATGATTGATTTAGTATGCGGCGGACAAGCCGGCGACGAAGGAAAAGGTAAAATTGCCGCTTATTTATCGTATAAGGGCAATTATGAATATTGCGTGCGCGTGGGCGGCCCCAATGCCGGGCACACCGTCGTGCAAGACGGCGTTTCCTATACGCTTAAAAATATCCCGTCCGGATTTTTGAACCCCAAAACAAAACTCGTACTCGGCGCGGGAGCCTACACCAAAACCGAATGGTTGTTAGATGAAGTGAAAAAAACAAATACGCAAGACCGCTTGATTATTGACCCATATGCCGTGTTAATTACCGACGAGCAAACCGGAGCCGAACGCGGCGCAAGCCACTTTATGAATCACATCGGAAGTGTAGGCACCGGGCTCGGTCAAGCCGTTAAAGAACGCATTGAACGGCGCGATATCAAATTTGCCAAAGACGAACCGCTCTTAAAAGATTTTATCCAAGATGTGCCGGAACTCTTAAACCGCAGTTTAGATAAAGGCGGCGATATTTTATTGGAAGGCACGCAAGGTATTAAACTTTCTTTGTTACACGGAGAATATCCGTTTGTGACGTCGCGCGATACTACCGCCAGCACTTTTTTGGGCGAAGCCGGACTCGGCCCCAAGAGCGTGCGCGATGTGTATGTGGTTTTTAAGCCGTATATCACGCGCGTAGGCCCCGGCCCGTTAGAGCATGAAATGACCGATGAAAAAGAGTTGGAAATTTACCACACCAAGGGCCACGAAATCGGCAGCGTAAGCAAACGTTTGCGCCGTGTGGGTAAGTTTGAAAAGCGCTCGGCCTCGCGTGCGATTATGATTAACAACTGCACGAAAATCGCTATTACGCATATTGATATGTTCCCCGGGAACGATCGCGTTAAACGGGAAGAAGATTTTACACCCGAAGCCAAAGCGTTTTTGGCAAATTTGCGTGCGTTATCGGCCGAAGTGTATCCGCATCCGAAAATTGCGCTTATCTCCACCGGCCCGGATATGGAAGATACATTAGTGTTGTAATAACTGTTGTTGGCTATTTTTTACACAAGCGGCAGCGATATGTCTGCCGCTTGTGTATTTTATTCCTTTCAAAAAGTGTTACAATAAATAAGATAAATTTTTGGAGTTATTATGAAAGATATTGTTTTTGATTTCGGCGGAGTGCTTATTGATTGGAACCCGCGCTACTTATACCGTAAAATTTTTCAGACCGATAAAGAAGTGGAGTGGTTTTTGGCAAATGTTTGTACGTCCCAATGGAACACCCAACAAGATGCCGGGCGTTCGCTTGAAGAAGGCATTGAACAATTGGAAAATAAATTTCCGGAGTATGCATTTGCGATTCGTTTTTATTATACGCGTTGGGAAGAAATGCTCGGCGGGGAAATTGCCGGTACGGTGGAAATTTTGCGCGAACTCAAAAAGCGCGGATACCGCTTGTACGGACTGACAAACTGGTCGGCCGAATTATTCCCTATTGCACAAAAACGGTTTGATTTCTTAAAAGAATTTGACGGTATTGTGGTTTCCGGACAGGAAAAACTCGTCAAGCCCGATCCGCGCATTTATTCCTGCTTATTGCGCCGCTATCAGTTGGACGCGCAAAATTGTATTTTTATTGATGACAATAAAGCAAACGTTTCCGAAGCGGCGGATTTGGGGTTTGAAACGATTTTATTTACATCGCCCGACGATTTGCGCCGTATTTTAATAAGTCGGTCGGTACTATAAAATTATTTTCATATCGGTTATTTACAAGGAAACCCTTTTAGGTTTGCCTTTTTGCTAATTTTTTGTATGAGAAAATTTTCTAAGAAAGGAGTGAACATGAAAAATAAAAGTTATTTTACGGGCTGTTTGGATATCAAAGCATTTACGTTAATTGAATTATTGGTGGTCGTTCTTATCATTGGTATTTTAGCATCGGTAGCGTTACCGCAGTATCAAAAAGCAGTGGAAAAATCGCGTGCGGCGGCGGTATGGCCATTATTAAGAGCCATTGGCGAAGCACAGGAAAATTATTATTTGGCTAACGGCGTCTATGCTAATTCCTTTGATGATTTAGCCGTAGAAATTCCATTTACGGGTACGACAAAATGGTCTACAGCGTCATATTTAACAGATACCCGTTCCAATAATGATTGGTCTATTCAATTATATCCGGACACCGTCCATGCGGTTTTTGCGGGGCGTTTGACCGGGCCCTACGCGGGATCCGGGTTTGCTTATTATTTTGGCGATTGGGCTTGCCCGCCACCCGCAAATGGTCTTGGCGTTTGTGCCCACACAATGACTTGTGTTGTAAAAAGTGCAGGAGCCGGTGGGGTGACGGTAGATTCGGCCAAAAGTTTGAAGTATTGCAGACAAATTTTCAAAGCCACGCAAACAGTACAGAGCGGTGACTTGGGGAATTATTATCTAGTGCCTTAATTCGCTTTGCTAATAAGCACTTCCATCATTTTATGCCGGCGGAATTTGCGGGTTTCCAACAAAATACCGTTTTGGTGAATCTTCTCGTTTTTAGTCGGTTCGTGCCCGAGTTTCTGGCTGACCCATTGCTCTACGGTGGTGGTGGGGGTAACGTCGGCGGGAACGGGCAAATCAAGCCGTTCAAAGATATCTACCATTTTGGCGGGGGCGCTGGCGGCCAGTGCTTGCCCGAACGGGCGGATATAGGCAGGGAAAAAGTCGTACTCATCTTCAATTTCGCCTACCATTTCTTCAAAAATATCTTCCAGCGTCAAAATGCCGGTAATCATCTTATCGTCTGTCACCAAACAAATATGTTGTTTGCTTTTCATCATTTTCTCAAGCGCGGCAGAGATAATGGTATCGGCTTCCAAACGTAAAATCGGACGGACGATATTGCGTGCAGTGGTCGGGCCGCCTTGAGCCACTTTGGTGGAAAGGAAAATGTCCTTAAAGTTCAAATATCCGATAATATCCTGCGAATCCTCGGGGTTGCCGCGCACGGGGAAACGCGTATGCATATCCAAATGTGCTTTAATGAAGGTATCGGCGATAGAATCGTCGGCATTGAGCATATAGACTTGTTCCAGCGGCACTTGAATTTCGCGAATTTTACGCAAACAAAATTGGGCACTTGTAAGCACGATTTTTTCTTCCGTCTTGCCGAATAAACGTGACGAAGACGCAATCGCCGCTGCGGTGCGTAAATCTTCCAACGCGGTGCGTTGGAGTTCTTTTTGATCGGGTGTGCGGGAAAATTTGCGGGTGATCGTGCGTACAATAGATTCCATAATGTTAACAATCGGTGCGAGTATCGCATACAATACACGCAACGACGGAGAAAGTCGCAATACAACAAGTTCTTTGTTTTTTATAGCAAACGTTTTGGGGGTAAGTTCGGCAAAAACAATGGTAATAAAACTAAGCGGCAAAACGACCATAATCATCGCTAACGCATTGGCTACATGGCGGGAAAGATATAAGTGCTCGCGAAGCCACGGGGCAAACCGGCTTCCCGCGTCGGAGCCGCCAAACGCCGCCGCCACCGCCCCCACAAGCGTAATTCCGATTTGAACAACTGCCAAACTGCCTTCCAAATGGTCTTTCATGTACAAGGCGGCTTCTGCCCCCGGGCATTTGCTTTGTACAAGTAGCGACAAACGCGTGCGCGAAATGGACGCAAGGGCCATTTCATACGCGGCCAACAGCGCATTTAATCCCAACATTAACAAAATAACTAAAAGTGTAATCATAAATTTATTTTCTCGTCTATCCAATAAGTCGGGCGTTGTTTGACTTCGTTAAAAATGCGGCTTAAATACTCGCCGATAACACCTAACGTAATCAGTTGCACCCCGCTAAAAAACAAAATCGCTACCATCAGCGATGTCCACCCGCTGACCGGGTTGCCAAAAACTATTTTTTTGTAGGCTGCCCAGCCGGCATATCCAAAGGCACCACAGGATACAAATAGGCCGAAATACGTCCATAATTTTAGCGGCAATGTGGTGGATGCGGTGAGTCCGTTTAAGGCAAAATTCCACAGTTTCCAATAGTTCCATTTGGTGTGTCCGGCACCGCGGCTCTCGCGCACGAACGGCACCCCTATACTTTTGAACCCTGCCCACGAAAACAGCCCTTTCATAAACCGCTCACGTTCCGGCAGTGCCAATACCGCCTCTACGGCGCGGCGACTCAAAAGCCGGCAATCGCCCGCGTTGTAAGGAATCGGCGAGTCGGCAAGTCGGTTATATACTTTGTAAAATGTGCCTGCGCTGATACGCTTGAAAAAGGAATCGGCGGTGCGGTCTTTACGCACACCATAGATATTATCAAAACCTTGTTGGAATTTTTCCCATAATTGCGGGAGGATTTCAGGCGGGTCTTGCAAGTCTGCGTCCAAAACGGCCACCCCGTCTCCCGTGGCGGCGGCCAACCCGGCCGTCAGGGCGGCTTCTTTGCCAAAATTACGCGAAAGCGAGACGATTTTAATACGCTTATCGTTTTCGGCCCATGTTTTAAGCAAGGCCAATGTGCCGTCTGTGGAGCCGTCGTTAATAAAAAGCACTTCATAATCGGGCGTGCATTGTTGCACGGCCGGCTCTAATCGTGTGCGTAGTTGCGGCAAGACGCTTTCTTCATTAAAAACAGGTACGATAACCGATAGTTTCATCGCGCATTTCTCCTAATCAAATAGTATACTAATTATAAGGGAAAATTTGATACAGTGGACAAACCGGGAGACCCTTTATTATGCGAAAAACGCTTGTGATTGAAGGTATGAGTTGCGGCCATTGTGCCGCGCATGTGGCGCGTGCCTTAAATGCTATTGCCGGGGTGCGGGCGCAAGTAGATTTGGCCCATAAAACGGCCTTGGTAGAAGCGGCAGAGCCGGTGCCCGACGAGGTGCTTCTGCAAGCCGTTCAAAATGCCGGATATGAGGTTGTGGCTATACACGACTAATTACTACAATATAAAAAATAACACACAGAGGCCTTTTTATGGATAAATATGGTTTTGTAAAAGTAGCCGCAGCGGTTCCTGCCGTCAAAGTAGCCGATGTTAATTTCAATACGGCGCAAACGGAAAAATTATTGCGCCAAGCCGTTAAAGAACAAGCGGAAATGGTTGTGTTCCCCGAGTTAGGCATAACAAGTTCTACTTGCGGCGATTTGTTTTTGAAGCCGTCCCTGATTGAACGAGCCGAATTGGAACTGGCGCAATTGCTCAACCGTACGCAAACATTACCGCTTGTGTTTATGGTAGGGCTTCCGGTTCGTGCGGACAATGCCTTATTAAATGCGGCGGCGGTGTGCTACCGCGGAAGCGTGTTAAGCGTTTTGCCTAAAATCTATTTATCCGACGAAGAAAAACGCTGGTTTGTCAGCGGAGCCGAGTGGGGGGAAAGTGAAGTCGGCCTGTGCGGACAAATGGTTCCCGCCACGATTCAACAAGTAATAGAAGTGAACGGGGTAAAAATCGGGGTGGAAATCGGTAATGATTTATGGGCAACCGTACCGCCATCTTCGTTTGCCGCCTTCCAAGGGGCAGAGATTATTTGCAATTTATCGGCCCGCCCTGCTTTGGTTGCGGCAGATAAGTACACGCACGAATTGGTTGCGCAACAATCGGCGCGTTGTCTGTGCGGGTATATATATGTAAATAGTGGGTTTGGCGAATCTACCACCGATTTTGTATTTGACGGAAATGCATTTATTTATGAGAACGGCGAACCGCTTGCGTGCGCGGAACGGTTTGCTGCTAAATCGCAATTAATCAGTACGGAAATTGATGTGGAACGTTTGCGCAACCGCCGGGCTGTTTCTTCCGCGTTTCGCGCCGATTGCGCGCAAGACGCTAACGAACCGTATTTAGTAGTTTCCGACGGAAATTATGTATTGCAAAAACCGTTTTCGCTCACGCGTCCGCTTGCTGCTTTGCCGTTTGTGCCGCAAGGGTTGCAACTGGCGGAACATTGCCAAGATGCGGTAAATATACAAGTAACCGGATTGGCCAGTCGCCTAGTGGCTGCACACGCCAAGACCGCATTTATTGGTATAAGCGGTGGGTTAGATTCCACGCTTGCGTTGCTTATTACGGTGCGGGCCTTTGATAAATTGGGCTTGCCGCGCAAAAATATTACCGGCGTAACAATGCCCGGTTTCGGCACGACGGACAGGACGTATCAAAACGCACTGTCTTTGATGAAAAATTTAGGTATCACGCAACGCGAAATCAGTATTAAACAAGCGTGCTTACAACATTTTAAAGATATTGGGCACGACGAGAAAATCAAAAATGTAACGTACGAAAATGCCCAAGCGCGTGAGCGCACGCAAATATTGATGGATCTGGCTAACGAAACGGGCGGCCTAGTGGTAGGGACGGGTGATTTGTCGGAATTTGCGTTGGGTTGGGCCACGTATAACGGTGACCATATGTCTATGTATGGTGTAAATGCCGGTGTGCCCAAAACGCTGGTGCGTTCGTTGGTAACTTGGATCAGTGCGCAAGAAACAAACGCGGTGCGCCGTGTGTTGGAAGACGTGCTGGATACACCGATCAGCCCCGAACTGCTCCCGGCCGATAAAAAAGGAAAAATCGCACAGAAAACGGAAGACCTTGTCGGCCCGTATGAATTGCATGATTTCTTCTTGTATCATTTCGTACGTAACGGTTTTGGGCCGGAGAAAATTTTTCACTTGGCTACGTATGCGTTTAAGGGGAAATTTACATCCGCGGTTATTAAAAAATGGCTGACGGTTTTTATGCGTCGCTTTTTTGCCCAACAGTTTAAGCGTTCTTGCTCTGCAGACGGACCAAAAGTGGGAAGCGTGGGCCTTTCTCCGCGTGGCGATTGGCGCATGCCCAGCGATGCTTCGTGTGCGTTGTGGCTAGACGAACTTGAACACATGAAATAACTTAAAGGAGAAATTATATGAAGAATAATTTAAGGGGATGTTTAAGTGGTTTTACGCTGATAGAATTATTAGTTGTTGTGCTAATTATCGGCATTTTGGCAGGAGTGGCCTTGCCGCAATATCAAAAAGCGGTAGCAAAATCACGTGCGGCACAATTATACACAGCAGTATCGGCGGTGGCTACGGCGGCTCATAGTTATGAAATGGCCAACGGAGAATGGCCGGACAATTTTGAAGTGTTGGATGTAGATTTGCCGTTGCAAGATAAAACCGGTACGGCATGCGCGCTAGCCATTGGTTCGGGAATTACTAAAAAAGAAGGCAAAGGATATGCCATTGTTATCGGAAAAAGCCCCAACAGATGGAATGATGTATTTGGTGTGTTCACGGAAGGGAAATATCCATGTACAGGGGTTGCCTATATCAAAGATACAAGCGGGGCGTTTGACGGCAATACATTGTATTGTGTGGAATATACAGGCAATGCCGTGTCTATACCGGATACTACGCGCGGAAGATTTTGCAGCAAGGTGATGGGAAAACAATTTGTCCGTGCGTTGTATGATTACGATTGGTTTGAATAAATAGATTGTATTTAAAAACCCCCGGTGAGTAGCCGGGGGTTTTTTGTTACTTATCTAAAAAACTTTTTCCAACAGCCAGCGGCGGCAACTTGAAATAATCAGCCAACGTCTGCCCAAGGTCCGCATACGTATCGCGTCTGCCGATAAACTGCGGCTTTACATTTTTACCGAACATAATTACCGGTACGTGTTCGCGCGTGTGATCGGTACCTGTGTAAGTGGGATCGCATCCGTGGTCGGCGGTAATAAAAACGATATCGTTTTCATCCAGTTGGGCGGCCAAATCGGGCAAGCGCGTATCAAAATATTCTAACCCTTTAGCATATCCTTCCACGTCGCGACGGTGGCCCCACACCATATCAAAATCAACGAAGTTGGTAAATACTACGCTAAAGTCCGGTGCGGTTTTTGCTTCTTGTAAAGTAACGTTCCATAATTCTTCCAACCCGGATGCTTTGACGGCTTTGGTAATGCCTTGTTTAGCAAAAATATCGCTGATTTTTCCGACGGAGATGACACTTCCGCCCGCATTTTTAATAGCGTCTAATACGGTAGCGTGCGGCGGCGTAACGGAATAATCGTGGCGATTTTTAGTACGTTGAAATTCACCTTTTTTCTCGCCCACAAACGGACGCGCAATCACGCGCGCAATGTTATAAGGTTTAACACATTCAAAGGCAACTTCGCACACGCGGTACAAATTATCCAGGCCGAAATATTTCTCGTGCGCGGCAATTTGAAACACACTATCTGCCGACGTATAGCAAATCGGTTTTCCGGTTTTGATATGTTCTTCGCCTAATTCTTCAATAATAGCCGTTCCCGACGCGGCTTTGTTGCCTAAAATGCCGGGCAATTTGGCTTTGGCGCAAATTTCATCTACAAGTGCTTGCGGAAAAGACGGATAATCGGGTTTGAAGTATCCCCAATCAAAATCAACGGGGCATCCTGCCATCTCCCAATGGCCCGACGACGTATCTTTCCCACGGCTGATTTCTCGCATAAATCCGTATTTGGACGGCAGATTCACTTTCGCTGCGGTTTGCGGCCCGGCTTGTACTTCTTTGCCGGTAGAGGCCTGAGCCGCTTTGAATAACCCCAGCGCGGCTAAATTCGGTAAATTTAAGTGCCCGCGTTTGGTAGCGATATGCCCCAAAGTATCGGCCCCTTCGTCGTGAAATTGGGCGGCGTCCTCGGCATTGCCGATGCCGAAAGAGTCCATCATCAAAATTACAGCACGTTTTTTCATAATACCCCCTGTACGGCTTTTCTTTTTATTATACCCAAAACCACGCAATTATGTAATGCGAAATTTTCAGTAAAAAAGTCGGCGAAAATGATATCATTTATGCAAAGGAAAAACCGTATGAAACAAGCCTATAAAAATATGCGTGCTTTTTGGTTGGACGTTAATAATTTGGAAAACCGCAAAGGCGTGATGGAACTGGGCGCGGATAAAATTTGCGTGGCCGGTGTGGAAATGGCGGTAACTGACGGCGTACAAACCAAACATATTTTTGTAGCCACCAATTCGCTCGGGGACAGCAGTTTGTATTTTGAAAATAACAGTCAAAGCGGTATCGGCGGTTTTATCGGCGGGCATGATAACGCACCGTTGCAAGATGCCGCCGCACATATGCTAGCGCATGCCAGCAAATTGACGGCACAAATGCAACGTGTTTCGTTGGGGGAAGAATTGCCGCTACCGACGAGCCCCGGACAAGTGCGGTTGTTTGCGGTTTCCAAAGAAAATTTATTTCATGTTGAACTTAGTGAGCAGGATGCGCGCAAAACTGATAACCCGTTTTATCCGTTTTTTGCTTATTCGCAACAGGTGATAGGTTTTTTCCGCGCACAACAAACAAACGCACCGAAAGGACGGGCTTAATTATGAAACGTATTTCGCTGATGGTACTGTTGGCATTGTTTTTGGTAGTTATCGTTGGGATGAGTGCCGGCGTGGCCTTTTATTGGCATTATATCGGTACGCTTATTGAACGCGATGCAACGGCCAACGTTATCGCAGAAACAAGTGAAACCGCCGAGAACTTCCGCCGCGCCGTGGAAGCCGACCAACGGGTAGTGGATACGATCGCCCTGACGGTACAAGCCAGTTACCCGTGGAACGAAACGGAAAAATTGGAACGGTTTTTACACCTGCAAGTTAAATATAACGAGTTTGAAAATTTAGGTATTATCCCGTTAAGCGACGAAAACGCTATGCTCGCCCGCCCCGATTCGTTAGATGAGTCGTGGCAAAAAGACGTGCTGATTCGGGCCTTGGATCAAGATACGTTCGTTTCGGCCCGTCAACAGGATCCCACCAGTAACAAAAGTGTATTTGTGCAAGCCGCTTCTTTGCACGATGGCATGACGCCGGTGGGCGCGCTGTTCGCGCTCATCCCGACCGAGCGCTACCGCGCGGCGCTTACCCTTTCTTCGTTAGGCGATAACAGTAACGCGTTAGTAATTGCGCGTGACGGGACGGTAGAAACGTCCGGCCGTACCGTGCCGTTTGACAATGTCTATACGGTATTAGAGCGGGCGGGATTTGTCAAAGGGCACTCTCTGGCCCGGTTGCGTATGCATATTGAACAGGGCGAAAAAGTATTTATGCGCTATCAGTTGGACGGCCAATACCGCTTGCTCTATGGCGAAGCGTTGCCGATAAACGATTGGTATTTACTAGCCGTCTTGCCGACTGATTTTATTCAAGAGCAAACCCAACGTGTGGCGTGGATCACCTTCGGTTTGTTTATGTTTATCTTCTTGCTATTCGGCGCCTTGGGGTTATACATGCTCGGCCTGCGTTCGTACAGCAATCGCCAACTTTTTAATACGGCGTTTGTCGATCCGCTCACGGGATCCGATAACTTAAACCGGATGACGGTATTGTTCTCCCGTCGGTTGCAAGCCTTAAATAATCATGCCGCCTTAGTGATTTTTGACATGTTAAAATTCAAAGTTATTAACGATATGCTCGGCTTTGAGCGCGGTAATTTGGTATTAAAACGAGCGTCGCATATCTTCCGCGAGAAACTGATGCCTAACGAATTTGTTTGCCGCAATTTCGCCGATAACTTTGTATTACTTTTGGCGTTTGAAGATCGCCACGAATTGCGTGCGCGGTTGACCAAACTGTTATCGCTTATCCGGCGTGATTGCACGAGCATTGATTCGTGCGTAATGGTGGACGGTGTGTTCGGCGTGTATGAAATTACACAGGAAGTTCCCTTCTATATGGCGATGGACCGCGCCCACTTGGCGTTGGAAAATGCCAAACGTACCCCCAAAGAATTTATTCAATTCTATGACGAAAAAGAACGTTTGCGTATCGTGCAAGAACGTCAGTTGGAAAACGCGATGGAACAAGCCCTTGCCGACGGCTCGTTTGTGCTGATGTTGCAACCTAAATACGATTTCCAAACCGGGAAAATGGAAGGAGCCGAGGCGTTGGTGCGATGGAATCACAACGGACGCGGTGTGGTGCGGCCCGATGATTTTATCCCTTTGTTTGAGCGTAACGGATTTATTTTGAAACTGGATATGTTTATTTTGGAGCAAGTGGCTAAACATTTGGCCAAATGGCAACAGGAAGGCAAACGGCAAGTGCCCATAGCCGTCAATTTTTCACGGTTGCACTTAAATGATTCGCGCTATATTCCGCAGATGACGCATATTGTGGATAATTACAAAGTGCCGCATCATTTGGTGGAAGTGGAACTGACCGAAAGCGTCATCTTAAGTAACCGTGAACTGGCGCAGAATGTAGTGCGCGGGTTGCATAATAAAGGCTTCTCGGTGGCGATGGATGATTTCGGTTCCGGGTATTCGTCGCTGAACGTGCTGAAGAGTTTACAGTTTGATACGATTAAACTGGATAAAGAATTTATCAGCGGCTGCGAACAACAAAATTCTACTGCGCGCAAAGTAGTACGCGGAGCGGTGGAAATGATTAAATCTATTGATGCTACCGTTGTAGCCGAAGGCGTGGAAACGGAAGAACAAATGAAATTCTTGCGTGAAATCGGGTGCGATTTGGCACAAGGGTATTATTTCTCGCGCCCGGTTACGGTGGAAGATTTTGAAAAGTTGCTGAAATAAAATACGGATTATTACACAAAATAAACGGTGCTAACTAAAAAGTTAACACCGTTTATTTTTGAGTTGTTTAAGAAATTAAGGATAAAGATACCAGCCGGTACTTGCATCGGCGGTAGCACCGTTTGTTTCCTGCTTGCAAATTTTGGTAGCCATCGCATTGTTATTATACGGGATGCAGTAGCGGTTCGTGTTGTAAAACAGACGCAAGTACGATAAATGATACTTGCTGTTATGACAATAAATATACTGCGTAGATAGTTCTATTGTGCAGAAAACATCTCCGTTAATCTGACGTCTGGTAGGCGCGCTGGAAGAATTGTGGGGGATATCTACATCCAATACGTCAAAATCGCCATAAGTTCCGTTAGCCATATGATAAACTTGTTCGGCCTCGTAAATACTTTCCGTCAAATGCATTAAGGTGGCATAACGGGTTTTTGTTACTGCTTTTTGATATTGCGGCAACGCAACTCCGGCAAGTATGCCGATGATGAGCACGACCACTAATAATTCAATAAGTGTAAATGCTTTATTGCTTTTCATAGGAATTTCCTTTTTCGTTTTTACATCTTTGCTTTTTCAAACGTTTCGCGCGGTAAGAACGGAAACATGTCTTCCAACGTCGGGCTAATCATCGTGCCGTCGGGTAATTTACGCGCCGATAATTTGGGCGAGAAAATATAATCTTCGGTGCAATCCACTTCGCACACGATAGGGCCTTTGGCAGCCAATACGCGCGCAATGCCTTTTTTCAAATCTCGGTTTTTTTGCAAACGTACGGCCGGTAAGCCGAAGGCTTTAGCAACCTGCACGAAATCGGGTACTTCTACGCCGCTTTGGGCATTACACCCGGTCAAACGGCCTTTGAAAAAATTAGTTTGCGTTTGAATAATAGATTTATAGACGCCGTTTTTTAGCACAAAAATTTTAAGCGGTAATTTATTTGTTTTAACCGTTTGCAATTCTTGCAAATTCATCATAATACTGCCATCCCCTTCCAAACAGACGACGGGTTTATTGGTGGCTGCGCACGCCCCGAGAGCGGCAGGCAAGCCATAGCCCATGGACGCACAACCGGAATTCAAAAATGCCCGTTGGCCTTTTTTCAGTTTGACCGCTTGAAACAACGCTACGCAAGCCGTGCCGTTGGAAGCGACCAACAAGGTGTCGGGCGGCGTTTGGCGGCTGAGTTCGTCTATAAATAAATACGGGTGTATTTTGTCCGTGGGGCGGAAGGTAAATTCTTGCAACGGTAAAAATTCATGCCGTAACTTTTGGCAATGCTTTCTCCACGCGTCTGTGCCGAGCGGTTTTTTAAGCATACGGATCAAAATTTCCAGTACATTTTTAACATCGGCACAAATCGGTAAATCGGGTTTGACGGTGGGTTTTTGTAATTCGGCCGGATCAATATCTACGACGATTTTCTGGGCGTTTTTGGCAAAATTTTCCCAATTATAACTTACTTGCCGAATGTTGTTGCGCGTACCCAAAAACAAAATGACGTCTGCATTTTGCAACGTAAAATTCCCCGCACGCTGCCCGACCGTGCCAATACGTCCGGCGAAGTTCGGGCAATCGTCCGCCACTAAATCAAATCCGTTAAATGTAGTTACTGCGGGAATTTTGGTTTGCCGCAAAAATGTATCTAATAATTTTTGCGCGCCGCTTAACCGCACCCCATGCCCGACGACCACAAGCGGCTTTTTGGCGTTTGTCAGCCAAGTGGCGGCCTTCTTGCAAGGGAGTATTGACACTTGCTTTTTCTTTGCGGGCGTGCGAAATTTTTTTAATTTCTTTTCGTTAATTTGTGCGGCTTGCACATTGATAGGAATATCTACCCATACCGGGCCGGGGCGTCCGGTCGTGGCGTGAAAAATGGCTTCATCCAACACGGCATCAATATCTTGCGGATCGGTAACGGTACGTGCAAATTTGGTGAGCGGAGTGACCACGCTGATAATATCGGTTTCTTGGTCACCCAGTTGGCGCAACGGAAGTTGCGGACAAGAGGCTAACGTGGTGGAAGTTTTTACTTGGCCCGAAATAAATAAAATGGGGGCGCTGTCCGTCCACGCGCCAAACACTCCGTTTAAGCAGTTAAGCCCGCCCGGGCCGGTCGTTACGCATACAACGGCCAATTTCCCCGTGGCGCGTGCGTACCCTTCGGCCGCAATAGCGGCGGCTTGTTCATGATGATTAAAAAGCAAATGAATTTTTTTACTTTGTCCGAAACTATCATTTAAGTGCATGGCTCCGCCGCCTGTTATCATAAAGGTACGGCGCACACCGTATTGCTCTAGTTTTTTAACTAAATAATCGGATAATTTCATATTATAACCCGCGTTCTTCAATCAATCGTTTTAGGCTTTCGTTATGAGCGTAGGGACTGTCAATCTGGTCGATTTTAATAGGTTCGTCTTTTTTGATATCGGACAGTAACACTTCGCCGCGCATCAGTTCCCGACAGGAAATTTGGCCTTTTTGTAATGGAATAGCCAAATAGACGTCATCGTCGGTCAGTTTATGCCCTTTGGGTAAATCCCACCGCGCATATACGCCGCGCACAAGTGCATCTAAATAGGTAATTTCTTTGCGGGCGGGCAAGTGTTTGGTGTCCGGACTGTGACCGCAACAAATAACCGCTCGTTGATAGGCTTTTATCCAACGATCAATATCTTGAGGCAACGAACAATAAGGGGAAACCGGAATATTATCCGCATCAATATCAATGTGCCGCTCAAAGGTGCGTGCGCCTTTGGCGTAGGCCATTTGGATAGATTCTTCCAAACGCTCGTTATATTCATGGGTGGAAAAACCAATGACGTGTCCCGGATAGCGGTTTTTTAAGAAGTCAATTTGGTTGAGTTCCAATTCTTCTTTTTCCGATGGATACACACTGACACAATGGTTAATGGCCAGCGGAATATCGCGGTGCTCAAAGAAGGTTACCAAATCATCAATATTTTTAAGGGAACTGCCCCCGGTGGATACGATAACGGGTTTGCGGGTGGTGGCAATTTTTTCAATTAAGATCCAGTCGTTTAAGTCGGAACTGGCAATTTTAATAATCGCTACGCCCAATTTAACGCACGTATCTACCGAATATTCATCAAACGGAGTCGCCATGGGGATACAACCGCTTTTGCGTATAGCATCTACGAGCAGTTGGTATTGTTTGATATCCATTTTAGTCGCCATGGTTTTTTTAATGTAGCGGATATCTTGGCGGTCTCTGAAATCTTGGTGAATAAAGGTATCTACGTCGCGAAATTGTAATTTAATGGACGCGCGGACGTTATTAAAGCGGACAATCTGTGAAAAGTTTTCAATGATTTTTAACCCGCGTTCCACATGCCCCCAGTGGTTATTGGCAAGTTCTAATACAAACAAATCTTCAAAAATTTTATTTTTCATGGCGATTCTCCTTATATCACTTATCATAACATATTGCAGCCGCGCCGGGTTGTAATTCGCAGGAAAAATCTGAGACGTTTTGCGGAAGGAAGAGAAAAAATGATATAATCAAAAACGGTATCGGAGTGTTTTTTATGTCTTTTCCCCAAAAAATCAAATCACTTCGTCCGGCCGGGTTTTTAGGGCTCATGACCGTAGCCGGCGCTTTGTTTACGCTTATCTTTTTAGCCGTTACAGGCAATCAGCCGCAAGTATATACAGATATCATTGTCGAATGGACATCTCAAGTCCTTTCCAATAAATCTGCGGAGATGTTTTTAATTTATTTCTTGTCATTGGCCGGTTTACTAGTATATATGGGTTATTATATGTATGGGCCTTATAATGCTAAATTCACCGATTCCCCAGGTAAAACTATTAGTGTGGAGCGGTTTATCGTGGGGATAGTGAGTTGTATAATGATTTATTCCATACTTGTAGTCGGTAAACTCAAATTTGATATTTTCTCATTTTTTTTGCTTGTATGTATTGCTTCTTGGCGTGATAAGGAACATCTTATAGATGACATGATTTTCTTCTTTCTATCTATTTTTACAGTATATGCATTGTATATGTTGTATGCATGGTTTGGGGGAACGCATACGATTAATAAACATTCCCCTGCAATTGTTGCTTTGATAAGTATTTGTGTAATATGCTTACGTCCTTCTTATAAATCTGTACTTTTTCAAAAAAGTGTCTTAATTATGCAAATTATTTTACCTGCACTGCTTTTAGTTTATGTGGCGGACCGTTATTTGTTAAATGGGGAAATTGTTACCGTTAAGCCGCTGCTGCGCATACGTCTATTTGTATATGGGGTGATGGCGGGGTTAATTATATCGGGGATAGCCAATCTGAAAAAATATTGGCACACTCCGGCTACCTTAAATCAAATTTTATCATTTGGGGTGTACGTGGCAATAGCCGGATTTTTAGTGAGTTCTTCTAAGGGATTACAAATCCCGGTAGATTTACATCACCCCTTTGAAAACATTATCGGGTTTCATCAATTGTTCCAAATGGGTCAAAAAGCCTTTGTGCACTATATTCCCGTATCAGGGATGTACTCTGTTGTGCAAGGGGCTTTTTTTGAATGGATGGGAGCGGGGCTTCTTTCGCATTATTATATAACAGAGACTTTATTTTTATGGATCATTTCTGTATTAGTACTTGGCTTGTTGAAGTTGTACCTAAAAAATACTTCGCTGTTTTTAATCGCTCTTGTGTTTATCGGTGGAAGTTCGGTATATATAAACCGTAGTTTATTTATCTTGCCGATTATGTTACTGCTCTCCTGGCCTAAACTCATAGAAAACAGAAATCTATGGCTTAAAGTTTGGTTATTAACCAGTTTGTTTCACGGACTTTATTATCCTGTATATGGGGCGGCGGTATGTTTGGCTTTTGCCCCCTTGGGAATTTATCAAATTATTACGTTTATTACTTCCGGGCAATTACGCAAGGAAAGTCAAAAGAACGGTTTTTTACTTAAGTGGTGCATTTGTTTCCTTCCTGTGTTGCTAGCGGTGCCTTGGTTGCAGGGAACCTTTCACCACATTCGTGCGATGGCCGCTCAGACCGTATTGGCCGACGGTATTTCGCGCTTTGGACAGCAATTTTCTTTTCCAATAGTTTTGTTTGCCCCTTTGGGCATACGTTTGTCGGTTGGATATTTGTTTACATTCTTATTTCCGGCGGTATTGGTATGGGGGGGATTTGCTTTTGCTCTTTATGTATTTCACTTGAATAAGTATGAAAAAATAAATAGGGTGCAGGTACGCGATGGATGTATCGTTTTGTCACTGGTAATTTTGCCGCTTGTTGCTTTTTCTTATACCATGGTACGGTTAGATACTAATTCTTTGTTTGCCCGGAATATTGGCATATTTAGTGCGATGGCGGTTATGTTTGTGGTCTATGTATTGCAGTATGGGCGTACTATAAAGATAAAACAGATACTCATAGGGTTGGCTTTATGTGTGCCATTTTTTTCTTATTCTTGGGGGATATTGACGGAAACGAAAAAATTACAACCGTATATAACGTTATCGGAAGATACCGTCCAACTGGAACCATTACAATTGAACAAAGCCGGGCAAGGGTTTGTTAAAAAAACTACTGGAGATTTTTTGAAACAGGAATCCTTGCAACCGAAATTGCCTTTTCCCTATTTCGGTTTATCCGTATTTGGGCTCTATTATGCGCAAGATATTAAAGGATCATCTGTACTTGAACCGATGACAATAAAAGGCTTTGACGCTGCACAAGAGACCACGGCATTACTTAATCATTATTTGATAACAGGTAAAAACTATGTCTATGACCCAGCCAGAAATGTTTTTCGTCCTAATGACGGTTCCGTTTCTACCGAACAAATTTTGCAACGACACCGTTTGTTGCCTTATGGTAAAGATTTGTTTGTCAATAAAACATTTGCGGCTTGGGGGCAATCCATAAAATCGCTTCGGCCGATATTTTCAACACCGCAAGTGTCATTTGAAACAAAAGTGTTATCAAATAGTCTGCAAATCCATTTTTCCAAGCCGCTCTACGGCGACGATGCTGATTTTATGTATATAGAATTTGACGGGCAAGACCAATCTTTTGAATATGCTCTTTATGATATGGCGGGTTGGCATAAATTACCGACTAATTTAGGATTTGCCAAGTATTTTGTTAAAAAGAATTACAATCCGCAACGCCGCGTGGAAATAAGTTGGACAGATGAGTCCGGAGAAAATCATAAATTATTTAGCGGGATGGATAAGGGGAAATTACTTATTCCGTTAGGGGCCGTGGCGCATTGGCTGTTAAATGACCATTCCTCTTTGCAAATTCGAGTGACGGACAATGCGTTACCGGCAGACTTGCCGCCTGTAAAAAAGATAGAATTTCTTAAACTTCGTGAGGTGCATTAAATGAACCCTAAAATTCTTGTATTTATTCCCATGTATAATTGTGAAAAACAAATCACGCGGGTGCTTGCTCAATTTACACCGCAAATACAATCTTTTATTACAGAAATTTTAGTGGTTAATAACCGCAGCACCGATAACGGAGAACAAGCCGTTATTGAGTTTGCCAAGTCTCACCCGCAACTGCCGCTTACACTACTGCGTAATAAAGATAATTACGGGTTGGGCGGATCGCATAAAGTGGCTTTTGCATACGCATGCAAAAACGGGTTTGATTATGTCATTGTGTTGCATGGGGACGATCAAGGAGATATTGCCAATTTGCTGCCGTATTTGGAATCCGGCGAATATCAGGCGTACGATTGTTTTTTGGGAGCCCGTTTTATGAAAGGTTCTAAACTGCAAGGATATTCCAAGTTCCGCACGTTTGGCAACCGCGTATATGATATGCTGTTTTCTTTGGGAACGGGAAGTAACGTGTATGATTTGGGATCCGGATTAAATGTATATAAGACGGCGATATTAAAAGATGAATTTTACCGCCGATATCCCGATAGTTTATTATTTAATTATGCCATGGTATTGGGCTCTGCCTATTATAAACACAAGGTAAAATTTTTCCCGATTTGCTGGCGTGAAACCGACCAAGTATCTAATGTAAAATTAACTAGCCAAGCCATTACAGTACTTAAAATGCTATGCTCGTATGTAGTGGGAAAAAAATCTTTCATGCAACAGGAACACCGCACTCGTATTATTGACAAGTATGAAGCCGATATCATCTGTAACACGACGAAAAAATAATCGTTTTTGGTATTGTTTTATCAATACGGCGGTACTCGCTTGCGCGCTTATCGTATTCGGGATAACCTATCAACCTGTTTTGGTACCGTTATTTGGGTCCTGCAGGGTGGGGTTATTGTCTTTGTTTTTTACCGTATTGGGGGTTCATATCATCAAAGCCCTGCGATTGTATTTGGCGATGTACGGCAATCCGGTCAATACGTGGGAATATCTCAAAACTTACTGTAAGGTGACTCCGGTTAGTTTGCTGTTGCCGTATAAGTTGGGCGAATTTTTTAGGATGTACTGTTACGGCGTTTTACTCAAAGATTTTTGGAAGGGAACAATCATCGTCTTGTTAGACCGTTTTATGGATTTAAGTGCGTTAGTTACTTGGCTTTTGATATTGGGGTTATTAGCCAAAAGTTCGGTGGGGCTATTGGTTTGTTTGTTTTTATTTGTTATGGCCGTTTTGCTGGGAGCGTATTTTATTTTCCCCGGCTTTTACACTTTTTGGAAGAATTATTACTTGGCCGCAGCGGCCACACCGTCCACACTGCGTTATCTTAAATATTTAGATGTTTTGGCGCATATTCACCGGCAAGTTAAAAGTGTCGTACAAGGCCGGGGAATTATCTTGTATGCTTTATCCGTGCTGGCATGGGGCATGGAACTGATTAACCTGTGGATTGTTTCCAAGAGCGTACCCTTTGCTCAATTAACGGCTAAAATTACGTCCTATTTATCGGCCGCGCTTACCAACGGGCCCTGCCCTACGCTTAGAGAATTTGTAGCATTGAGTATCGTCTTATTAGCGATTACTTATGTTTTATTACAAGTCGGGAAATTATTTTTCAAACGCGAGAAAATTTATGAGAATAATTATTTGTTACGATAACGATATTGTCAAAAACGAAATGGTGCAAGATATTATCGGCACGAAAACTTTTGCCGAAGTGGTCATCGGGCGCCGCCGCGTGGAAGAAACGGTGCTGGGGCTGTTGCAAACCTGTTTCCCCGGTGCGATTATTAAACGGATAGATGCGGCGACGCAATACGAGACGGTGGAAGAACAGTTAAAGCCGTTTGTCGGCGAAGATGTGCGGGTATTACACCTGTTTTCCAACTGGTTTATTACGGATGAGAAAAAAGCGTTGTTATCGTTTCAAAAATTAAATTATATAGATTCTCCGTGGAAAATGTGCGCGGATAAACAACTGGTAGGTATGATGTTTCCCGATGTAAAAACCTATTTGCCCTTTTGCAAAAACCGGTTGGCGGGAGTAACGTCTTCGGATGCGGTTAACTATATTAATCAAGAGTTTCCCATAGAAGGAGTGAGCAATTTGGCACAAGTATCGCGGTTAGTAGCGTGTCTAACGGGAAATTTTGAAGCACGGTATTTTAATACACTAACCGAAACAAAATATACGTTAACTAAATCTTCTACCGATAAAGACAAATTGAAAAAAGAATATACGTTTTATCATTTGTTGCCCGACGAGATGAAACCTTGGTTCGTTCTTCCGTATAACTATCGCGAAGATAAAGATACAGCCAGTTACACCATGGAACGGTTGTATATGACCGATTTGGCTATTAAATGGGTACATGGTTCTATTGAACCGGAAGAATTTGAAACGATTTTGGATATGTATTTCCACTTTTTTAGCGTGCGTTCACGCCGTATGTGTTCGGCCCAAGTGTATCAAAAAACGGCAGATGCCCTGTATGTGGATAAAGTAAAAGAACGGACTATCCAATTACAAGCGCATCCGGCTTATACGAAACTGTCACAATTTTTAGAGGCCGGCCACGTCCGTTTGGATGAGTTGGTAGATGCTTATTTTGACCTTAAAAAACAAATGGAAAAAAACCTGCGCGCTCCCAACTGCCAAGTGATCGGACACGGAGACCCGGGGTTTGCCAATGCCTTGTATCACAAGTCAACCCGTACCTTAAAATTTATTGATCCCAAAGGGGCTCTTACCGAAGAAGAAATGTGGACAAACCCGTATTATGATTTAGCAAAACTAAGTCATTGTATTTGCGGACGGTATGATTTTTTCAATAGCGGCCTTTTTGATATTAAACTGGGCGAGCAGTTAAAGTTTGAATTAGACATCCCGTTTGATAACGCCCCTTACCGCGCCTTGTTCCAACAGAAAGTAGAACAAAACGGGTTTGATTATGTGGCGGTGCGTGTGTATGAAATTTCGTTATTTTTATCGTTACTACCGCTACACATGGATAATCCGTACAAGGTATTCGGGTTTATCTTGAATATTCAAAACCTATTAAACGAGGTTAAACAATATGTATAAGGGCTATTCGCTGGTAATAGATGTGGACGGGACATTGTGCCCCATTAAAAAGCCGGAGCAAAAATACGAAGATTTAGTCCCGTATAGCGCTATGGTAGAAAAACTGAAAGCCTGCCATGCGGACGGCGCCAAAATTATCTTATACACTTCCCGCAATATGAATTCCTATAACGGTAATCTGGGGCTCATCAATAAATATACGGCCGCTGTTTTGACCAAATGGTTAGAAAAGTGGGATATCCCCTATGATGAAATTATATATGGGAAAATTTGGCCCGGCCATAAGGGTTTTTATATTGATGACCGTACCGTACGCCCGCGCGAATTTTTAGAAAACTCACCCGAACAATTGGAAAAAATTTGCGCCGCAGACCGCTTGCCGGAGAATGTGTGTGACAAATAAAAATCTTGAAATCATCATTACGATGGGGGGCATCGGCTCGCGCTTTCGGGCGTGCGGATACCGTCAACCCAAATATATGATTGAAGCCAAAGGCAAAACGCTTTTTGAGTGGGCGCTTATCAGTTTGGACGGTTTCAAAGAGCAAGCCTGCCGCTATACATTTATTGCCTTAAAGGACGAACAAACCGACGTAGAAAAATTTATTCGCGAAAAGTGTACTTTGTTAGGTATTTCTTCCTATCAAATTATTGTGCTGGATCAATTAACCGATGGTCAAGCCACTACTGCCTTGTTGGCCGCCCGCTATTGGAAGGCAGAAAACGCGCTACTGATTTATAACATTGATACGTATGTGCAGCCCGGTGCGATGAACAGCGCACAACTCAAAGGCGACGGCTTTATTCCTTGTTTCCAAGCCCCGGGAACGCATTGGAGTTTTGTGCGGTTAAATGATAAAGGGGAAGTGGCGGAAATTAAAGAAAAAGAACGTATTTCCGATCATTGTACATTAGGAGCCTATTATTTTAAGACGTGTAAATTGTATGAAGAACTCTACCGCCAATTTTACACGCGCCCGCAAGCGTTAAAGGAAAAATACGTGGCGCCGTTGTATGATTATTTACTTCAAAAAGGCGGGAAAATTTATATTACCGATATCCCTTCCTCGCAAGTACACGTGTTAGGCACTCCGGAAGAATTGGAGCAATTTCTACATGAATAAATTAGTACGGCAAGGTGGCATTTTTATAGGTGTTAGCGGTATCGGGTGGCTGTTAGATTTTGCGCTCTATACATTGCTGGCGTTTTGTGCCGTACCGTTATTTTGGTGTAACATCTGCGGGGCGTTTGCCGGTATTTCCTTTGTGTTTATTTTTTCCACGCGTTATATTTTCAAAAGTCACAGTGCCCTGCCGTTATGGGTGAAATATGTGTTGTATGTACTGTATCAGATAGTGCTTGTGTGTAGCGTTTCGTGGTTGCTGGTACGGATTCATGGGGTATTGCTGGCAAGCGGATTATTACCGCAAGCCGCCTTGGCCATAGCCGCTAAAATACTCATTACTCCCATTACGCTAGTGCTTAATTTTCTCGTCTTAAAGCAATTGATTGAAAAGATGTAGGTTAGTCGGCTTGGCGTAAGTCTGTTTGCTGTATGGCTTGCCGTAGCGGCAAGATGAACGGCGCCGAAACCGATAATTCGTCTATGCCCATCTGTAAGAAAGTTTTAGTTAATGTTCTGTCGGCAGCCAGTTCTCCGCAAATTCCCACCCATTTTCCGGCAGCATGCGCATTTTTGGCCGTTAAGGCAATCAATTTGAGTACGGCCGGGTGGTGTGTATCGGTAAAAACCGATAAATTCTGGTTTTGACGGTCTAACGCGCAGGTATATTGTGTTAAATCATTGGTTCCGATACTAAAGAAATCTACTAACGGGGCCAGTTCATCACTAATAAGTGCGGCGGCGGGGGTTTCTATCATAATTCCCGTTTGGATATTTTCATCAAAAGCAATACGGGCTTGACGAAGTTCCTGTTTGACTTGCGCCAATATATTTTGGGCTTGTTGAACTTCGGACACCGAGGCAATCATCGGATACATAATAGCCGTTTTACCAAAGGCCGATGCGCGCAGTAAAGCACGCAGTTGGGGTTTGAATAATTCCGGACGAGTTAAACACAACCGAATAGCGCGCAACCCAAGCGCCGGATTTTCTTCATCGGGCAAATTAAAATACGGAGCGGTTTTATCCGCACCGATATCTAAGGTGCGGAAAACAACGAGTTTGCCTTGCATGTGTTGGACTACGTCCCGATAGACGTTAAAAAGTTCTTCTTCCGTGGGATACGTGGCGGATTTTAAGTACAAAAATTCCGTGCGAAATAAGCCGATACCGCGCGCATCGGCTTGGAGTGCATCGTGTAATTCTTGCGCGGTACTGACGTTAGCATAAAGTAATACCGACCGCCCGTCTTTGGTTTGGTCGGGCGTTCCTTTGAGTGCTTGTAAAGCCGCTTGTTGTTTCTGTTGGGCTTGTAACTGCTGTTGGGCTTTTTTAAGAGTTGTAGTGTCCGGATCAACGGTCAAGGTGCCGTGTTCTCCATCTAAAATAACCGTTTGTCCGTTGACTAATGATAACACTTCCGGCCCCATGGAAACGATGGCCGCCAGCCCTTTGGTGTGTGCTAAAATAGCCGCGTGTGAATTGGCCGTCCCTTTGGCTGTTACAAAACCTAAAATATATTTTTCGTCAAAAAGTACAATTTGGCTGGGAGTTAAATCTTCCGCTACAATGACAGACGGCGTTTGTAATGAATCCGGTGTATCTGTTTTGCCGCATAAAATACGCACTACCCGATGCGAAATATCTTGCACATCTGCGGCGCGGGCTTTCATATAATCGTCGTCCATTTGGGCAAAAAGTTGGGCAAATTTTTCACCCGTTTTTTCTACGGCATAGGCG
This sequence comes from Candidatus Avelusimicrobium luingense, assembly GCA_900315845.1. Taxonomy (GTDB): domain Bacteria; phylum Elusimicrobiota; class Elusimicrobia; order Elusimicrobiales; family Elusimicrobiaceae; genus Avelusimicrobium; species Avelusimicrobium luingense. The sequence goes on along the minus strand of OOHK01000002.1, from coordinate 206,966 downwards.
GCATTATAGGTATCGTTATAAATAAAATCGCGGACACTTTGCAAAAAATCTGCGTCGTCTAACATGAGTTGGTGAATATCAAAAATAGCGGCGCTTTCTTCGCCGTTTTTATCTAATGTTTTTTGATAGAGTTGGTGTAATTCTGCTTGGGCTTGGCGGCGTGCTGTGTCAAAACGGGCATATTCATTTTCCGGTTCCGTAATATGCGCAGCGGTAACGTCACATGTGGCCGGGCGAAAAACATATACCGGCCCGATGGTTAATTGGGGGAAAACGCCTAAACCCTGAAGTTGTTTCATACTTTTAGAAATTTTCTTTTAAGCACGCTTCAATAGCGCTGGCGGCTTGTTCTTCGTCTTCGCCTTCTATATGTAGGGTGACGGTATCGCCTTGCTTGGCGCCCAATGCCATGACGGAAAAAATACGTTTTAAGTCACCCACTTTGTCGGCCTTGGTAATACGGATTGTGCTTTTGAAGGTGTTGGCCTGTTTAACTAAAATACCGGCCGGGCGGGCGTGAATGCCAGCCGGATCTTGGATAACATAGGTAAATTCTTTCATACATTCTCCTTATTTTCCCGCAGGGAGCGGCTTTTTAAGTAGGGCCAGTAATGCCATACCGACTAAAGCCCCTACTCCTAATGATACTATAAAAAGAGTGGCGTGCGTCATAATTCCTACCACAAAAATACCACCGTGCGGCGCTGGTAAGCCGCAACCAAAATACATGCTCAGTGCCCCCGCTACGGCAGAACCTAACGCACAGGAAGGAATCACGCGTAACGGGTCGGACGCGGCAAACGGGATAGCCCCTTCGGTAATAAACGATAGGCCCATGACAAAATTCCCGGCAGTTGTTTGACGTTCTGCGGGAGTATAGCGGTTCTTAAAGAACAAGGTGCTTAGAGCAATCGCCAGCGGCGGTACCATGCCGCCCGCCATAACGGCAGCCATAATTTCGTATTGTTGGCTGACTAGCGCCGCCGTACCGAAAACATAAGCGGTTTTGTTAATCGGGCCGCCGAAATCAATAGACATCATGCCCCCTAATACAAACCCTAATACTACTTTACTACCGGTGCTTAAATTGGCCAAGAAACTGTTAATAGCCGTATTAAACCAAGCCATGGGTGGATTGATGATAAAGGCCATAATAGCCCCGATAGCCAAAATCCCTACAACGGGGTAAATGAGTACGGGTTTAATACCTTCCAGCGTGGCGGGCAAACGGTTGCAGAGTTTTTTCAAGCCGAGCATGAGATACCCGGCAATAAATCCGGCGGCCAACGCTCCTAAAAAGCCGGACGGTTGCCATAATTCTTGCGGTAAATAGCCTGAAAATCCGGTTTTGGCGAGTAATCCGCCTACGATACCGGGCATTAAAGCAGGGCGGTCTGCAATGGACAGGGCAATATATCCGGCTAAAATCGGGAACATCATACTGAACGCAAGTCCGCCGATTTGGTTTAAGAAAGCGGCCAGCGGTGTTCCGGTGCCAAATTGCGCCGTAGCGGTATTTTCTCCGTCCACCAAAAAGGAGAGCGCAATTAAAATGCCGCCACCGATAACAAACGGCAACATATGGGATACCCCGTTCATCAGATGTTTATAAATTTTACGCCATGCGTTATCTGTTTGTGTTTCTACCGAGCGTACCGATTTTTCTGCATGAAAAATAGGGGCCTCACCTTGCACCGCGCGGGTTAATAATTCGGCGGGGTGGTGGATGCCTTCGGCTACTTGTGTAAAGATAACTTTTTTACCGTCAAACCGAGCGGTTTCTACCGTTTTATCGGCGGCAACGATAATGGCTTTGGCTTGTTCAATTTCTTCGGCACTTAATGCATTTTTTATGCCGCTGGATCCGTTCGTTTCTACTTTGAGTGAAATGCCCGCTTTTTTAGCGGCTTTTTCCAAGGCTTCGGCGGCCATAAATGTATGGGCAATTCCGGTGGGGCACGCAGTAACGGCTAATACATCATAAGTAGCGGACGTCGCCGGAGCCTTCGGCGTTTCTGCCGGATAAGCGGCCTGTTCGGTGCGGTCAATTTCTTGTAAAAATTCTTCGGGCGTTTTAGCGGCTAGCAGACGGGCACGGAAATTTTCGTCCATCAGTAAGGTGGAGAGCCGGCTTAACATATCAATATGAGTATTGGCGGCATTGTCCGGCGCGGCAATTAAAAATAGTAAGTGCACAGGCGCACCGTCTAACGAATCAAATTCTACACCGTTCGGTACCGTCATGGCGGCTAAACCGGGCCGCGCGACGGCAGCCGTTTTGGCATGAGGAATAGCAATTCCTTCCCCTACGCCGGTACTGCTTTCTTGTTCACGGGCAAAAACGGCTTGTCGGTATCTTTCCAAATCGTTCAAATTCCCTTGCGCATGCATGAGTTGGGTAATTTGGATGAGGGCGTCTTGTTTTGTGGTACAAGTCGCTCCTAACCGGATGGCGGTAGGGGTAATTAAATCGGTAATTTTCATGCTGTTTTCTCCTGTGGTATAAAAGCCAAAATGTCTTTTTTCTCCGGAAGCCATTCGTTCATCACGCAGGCTCCGCCGGCGGCAACGGCCCATTGTAAAGCAACATCATAACGGTGTGTATGGAGCCAACCGGCTAAAAATCCGGCTACCATGCTGTCACCGGCCCCGACCGAATTGACTACCGGGCCGGTTAATGTCACGGCAGGCGCGCGCAGGACTTGTCCTTGTTCGGTCAGGAGCAAAGCCCCGTTTTCGGCACAAGATACCAACACGTTTTGCGCGCCTTGTTCTTGGGCTTTGCGGGCATACTGCAAAAGTTCTTCTTCGTTTGAAATAGTTACCCCGAACAGATGCGCAAGTTCGGCGGCATTGGGTTTAATCAAAAACGGGCGGAAAGGCAAGGCGGCTTTTAATAACGGACCGACGGCATCTACTACACATAATACTCCGCGCGGTTGCAGTTGCGCAACGATGCGGGCATAGACATCGGACGAAACTCCGGCGCTGACGGCCCCGGATAGAACAAGCACGTCATTGGGTTGGAGTTGGTTTAATTTATGAAGTAAATTTTCTATATACGGGGCGGGAACTTCGGGCCCGCGTCCGTTGACATCACTTTCTTGGGTAGATTTGATTTTGACATTGATGCGGTTTTGCCCCTGGGACAGTGAAATAAAATCTACTCGGGGTAAATGACCGCGCAACATAGACAAAATGGTTTCTCCGGTATATCCGGCCTTGAAACCCAAAGCAGTGCACGCATGCCCCAGCCGTTCAAGCACTACCGCTACATTGATTCCTTTGCCACCGGGGAAAATCACTTCCCGTTCGGCCCGGCTTACACCCCCAACGTTGAGAGTGGGGAGAAACATCACATAATCTAAAGACGGATTAAAAGTAACTGTATAAATCATAAATAGAGCATCCGGTTAAGAAACCTGTGCTACATAGATTATATCAATTCTATAACTCCGAACAAGTATTTTTTAGAAGTAGATGGGAAAAGTTTATAACCGGCTGCGCCCGCGGGTCAGTTGCAAGTGATATTCCCACAAATTTTCGCCCCCGCGCGGGAAAGCGCGCCGTAAAGAAGATTTCCCTTTCCAAGGCCAGGGGTTAACCCCTTTTTGGGTGCTAAAATCAAGCAGGTATCCGGCTTTTAATATGAGCGGACGCACACGTTTATCAAATCCGCCTGCACCAAACGGATAACAAAAACTATATACGGGAGTGTGGAGTTTTTCTTCCAAAACGTGTTTGCTCTTAATAACTTCTTGCTCAATTTCTTCGTCGGATAAACTGCGTAGCCGCCGATGTGAACAGGTGTGCGAGCCAAATGAAACAAGACCGCTTTGTTTCATTTCGTTTATTTGTTCCCACGTTAAATAACCGGGGGTACCGATACTATCTGTAATCAAAAAAATAAGCGCGGGTATTTGATATTTCTTAAGCAAGGGGAAAAGAGTCGTGTAGTTATCCGCGTGGCCGTCATCAAAGGTTAGTAAAACAGGTTTTTGAACAGTTGTTTCCCCGGTTTTATAAGCGTGTACGATTTCTGCTTCGCTAACAGCCGTATAGCCGTTTTGTTTCAAAAACAACAGTTGTTTTTCAAACAGTTCCGGCGAAACGGAAAACGGATCCGCCCCGTCGGGTGTTTCGGGTAACGGACGGATATGGTGATACATAAAGGCAACCAGTCCGCGCCGTGGTGGCCAATACCAGGTGCGGCGCAAGGCCGGATATTTCCAAAAGAAATAAATGATACCTACCAGGAGTAACGCCCAAGCCCAACTCATTTAGATTTTTGCTCCAGTTGCCACAATTTCATATATTTTACAAAGACGTAATAAGTGGAAAAGGTCGCCCATAAAAGCCCGCGTACGCCATCTAAAAAACCCAATTTGATAACATAGCGTTTCAAAAACTCAAATGGCAACCGGAGAAGCAGACTGCATAAACAAAAGCGTTTACCGTTTTTGTGCATTTGTTCGGCGGCGAGAGAAGTGTAAGAATTGAATTTCGTAAAATACGCTTCTATGGTATCATACGAAAAATGATTGACGGGGTTTTTTAAACAGGCAATCTTCCCGCCGATTTCTAATCCTTCGTGTACAAGTCCGCCGACATACCGGGCCTGTTGCGTGCGTACTAAACGTAAATGTTTTTCTTTGTTTAAGCCGCTAAAGCGCATTTTTTGGCCTAAAAAATAATTGCAAAACGGAAGTTCGTATCCGGCGATATTTTCATTTTGTATGGCTTGGGTAATTTCTTCTTTAAGTGACGGACTTAAGCGTTCGTCCGCATCTAAATTTAGCGCCCAAGGGCTAGTCACTTTAGAAAGCGCAAAATTCTTTTGATTGGTAAACCCGTCAAATTTACGCTGAAAAACTTGTGCTCCTAATTCGCGGGAGATTTTTGCGGTGTCGTCGGTGGAAAAGTCATCAATGACAATAATTTCGCGTACCAGCCCGCGGGTGCTTTCTATGCACGCCGCAATACGGTGTGCTTCATTATGCGCGATAATAAAAAGTGAAATAGGCGAAGTGTTTTCCATACAAAAGTTGTATAAAAAAATGGGGTGGATGACGAGATTTGAACCCGCGACCTCCGGTTCCACAGACCGGCGCTCTAACCAGCTGAGCTACATCCACCATAAAATTCGGTACTATATTTTACCAAATTAAATGAGTTCGGGGCAACTTGCCCTATAAAACTGAGACGAATTATTTTTTGTTTTTGCGACGTTTGCGCGCAAACGTTTTTGTTTTGCGTTTGACGTTAAGCCAATGCTTCTTGAAAAACCGGGCTAGGCCTCCACGCGATGTTTCGCGATAATCATGGTGCATATCAAGTCCTGTTTGCATCATGGTGGCAAGTACGTCATCATACGAGACGCGGTTGTCGCCGTCGGACATGAGCGCATACGTTGCACAATCTAACGCGCGCGACGCGGCCAGCGCGTTGCGTTCAATGCACGGAATTTGCACCAGTCCGTCCACCGGATCGCACGTTAAACCTAAGTGGTGTTCAAGCCCCATTTCGGCGGCATACGCGATACGGCAGTTGTCGCCACCTTCCAATTGGCACGAAGCCGCCGCGGCCATGGCGCACGCTACGCCGACTTCGCCTTGGCACCCTACTTCCGCTCCGGAAATAGAGGCGTTCGTTTTGGCTAAATTGCCCATCAGTCCGGCGGTGGCTAACGCGTGCAAGATGACGCTATCGTCAAATTCATAAATTTCTTTGAGTAGGCGGCAGACAGACGGTACTACGCCGCACGAGCCGCAAGTTGGCGCGGTTACGACTTGTCCGCCCGAAGCGTTTTCTTCCGCGCATGCAAGCGCGTAAGAAAATAAATTGTTGATACGCCGCACATATCTCGGCGAAGTTTCCGCTTTATATAAGTAGCGTTGGGCTTTACGTTCTAAATTAAGCGAGCCGGGCAAAACGCCGCGTTTTTGAAGTCCGCGGTTCATGGTATCTTGCATGGCTTGCCAAACGGTTTTTAAGTAATCCCAAATTTGTGTACCTTCACATTCTTCCACATACTGCCACAAGAGCATTTTATGTTGGGAAGTATAATCCAAAATTTCTTCCATGTTTTTATGCGGATAAACCGATTGGCGCGGCTCGTCAAAATTATCATCGGTGCGAATTTCTCCACCGCCTACGCTGTAAACGGTTTGGGTGCCCAATATGTGTCCGGCTTGGTCTAACGCTTCTAATTTTAAAGCGTTGGGGTGACGCGGCAAAAAAGTGTTGGGCTCCCATAAAATAGTAACGGGTTTAGGATAAAATGCTTCTTTGACGGTAAAATCGGTCAAGTGGCCTTTGCCGGTAGCGGCCAGCGAGCCGTACAACGTTACCCGCAAAGAGACGGCTTGCGGATAGGTGCGGTTGAAGTTTTCAGCCGCTTTGCGCGGGCCCATCGTGTGACTGCTGGACGGCCCCATACCGATTTTATACAGTTCTTTTAGAGATTCCATATTAAAAATGATATCATAATTCTATGATTTTCGTATCGGTGGTATTGATTGCTTTAAGTTTATGCATGGACAACCTAGCCGTAACGGTTGCCGCCGGGTGCGCCGCGCGCGGGCACGTCCCGTGGCGAGATGAACTTAAAGCCAGCAGCGCTTTTGCTTTAGCACATTTTATTATGCTTAGCGTGGGGTGGCTGTTAGGTATAGAGGTAGGAAAACTGCTCCATGCCTATGCGGTATGGGTGTCGTTTGGCGTGCTTATATGGATAGGCGGACATATGATTTGGGAAGGCCGCCCGAAAACCGAGCCGGAAGAAACCTTCCGCTCGTGGGATATTAAATCATTAGTGTTGTTGGCGGTAGCCACCAGCATAGATGCGTGGCTGGTGGGTATGGGGCTCGCCCCGACGCAAATGCCTTGGGGATTGATGGCCGCAACCATGGTAGTATTTGTATTTATAACAAGTTGGATCGGGTTTTATTTCGGCATGTGGCTTGGAAAAAAATTCGGGCAACGTATGGAAATGGTGGGGGGAGTGGTGTTAATCCTGCTCGGTGTAAAGTTGTTGCTTGAAGGGCTGGGCATTTGGTAGAATGCAGGTATCTTAACTAGCGAGGTGCGTATGGGTATTATATCGGTAATTATTATTTTTATTTGTATTTGCGTAGATAATATGGTCAGCGCTAACATGTCTGCCATGAATATCACCACAGACAGAAGTGTTTTCTCTATTAAACTGGCATTGTTTTTTGCCGGATTTAATACGTTGGGCTTTGCGCTTGGATATATTATCAGTATGATTTTCTTTCGCAATTGGGTGTATTTTGCACACAACTGGGTGGCATTTGCGTTCTTGTTGTTACTCGGTATTAAATTTATGTTAGAGTCTATTGAAAAATCACCGAGTTTCCGCACCACCGAAGTCGGCAACACCTCTAAACTGTTAAAAGTATCTTCGTTAATTGGGTTCAATGCGTTTTTGGTGGGATATGCCGCCGAAACAATGGATACGGCTTTCTTCCCGCAATTTGTCTTTTTAGCGCTTATCACATTTGGTATGACGTTATTGGGTTTTCACTTGGGCAACCCGAATTCCAAAACGATTGCCAGTAAAAAAGTGGAACTTGTTGCCGGAATTATTTTAATTGTGATGGCGGTTAGATTGATTATTGTGTAGCGGATATTTTGTTTATTAAAAATGCGGACAAACTTTTTGGGTTTGTCCGCTTTTTTTGTCCTTTTTCAGAAAATGCTTGACATTGTTTTTTTTTTTGTTATATTTTATAAAAAGATACAAATCATTAAAAAAGGAGTCCTTGTATGAAAGAACAAATACCGAGCCATTTAGAAGGTTTTACATTAATAGAATTATTAGTGGTGGTTTTGATTATTGGTATTTTAGCAAGCGTGGCGTTGCCACAATATCAAAAAGCGGTGGAAAAAAGTAAAGCCGTTCAAGCCCTTGCATTACTTAAAAGTGTAGGAGAAGCCGGGAAAGTGTATTACTTATCTTCGGGTAATTGGCCAAGCAATTTAGATGATTTGGATGTAGATATTAAGATTCCATCATGGACGGGAAACACCCGCGTATGGATTTCAAATTATCAAAATGTTTATGCCGGAACCGATTGGAATATTGTATTTTCTAATGATAGTGCCAAAAATATAGCTGTTCGTATGGAACGTCTGACTGGGCCATATCGTGGCGGCTCATTTCAATGGCAGTGGTCCAAGCAAAATTCTTTGACGGATGAACAAGTCCCTTTAGATGAAATTTTATGTATAGAAGAACCTGTGTTCGCAAAAGCGGCTGGAAGTTATTGCCAAAAAATATTTAACGGTGCAAAAACTTCTTACCCTCACGAAAGAGTATATAGATTGCCTTAATTTATCCCCGTCTGTCTAATACGTAGTAACTGCCTTGGGTGTGTTGTTTGGCAAGACCCTTAAGTTCCGCTCCGATGTGGCTCACGCGCGCAAACGATTCTAACGGGCGTTTGGTGTTATGCACAATGCCGATACCGATAGCCAAAAAGTTGAATTTTTCGGCTTCTCCTTTGCGGTTATGCCCTAACATAAAACCTTGTTGGCGGTCTTCTTCGTTATAAAACGATGGGGCGACTTCATCAATGCGGCGGGTAATTTCTTGGGCAATTTTTTCCGCATATTCAAAGGCGCATACGATAATAAAATCATCCCCGCCGATATGCCCTACAAAAGCATTGGGATCTTGTTTGGCGGCTTGTACTAAAATATCAGCCGTTGTTTTTAACACGCGGTCGCCCGCTTCAAAACCGTATTTATCGTTAAACGATTTGAAATTATTTAAATCGCAATACAGCACCGCAAACGTTTTTCCGCTGGCAATTTCGTTTTCCACGCGGGCTTGTATGGACGGATTTCCCGGCAAGCGTGTAAGCGGGTTGCAGTCCATTTTTTGTTTGTTACGTTTAAGCAGTAACCGCACGCGCGCAACGATTTCGTCTTCGTCGGCGGGTTTGGTTAAATAATCGTCAATGTCCATACCGAGCCCTTCTAATTTGGTGTTTTTTTCGGTATTGGCGGTAAAGATGATAATAGGTGTATGCAAATAACCGGTGCGGCTGCGGACTTCCTGCACCACTTCAAACCCGTTCTTTTTGGGCATTTCATAATCCAAAATCAATAAATCGGGGTTTTCTTTGTATGTTTTTTCAAGGGCTTCTTGTCCGTCTTCGGCTTCAATGACGGTAAATCCGGCATTAGTTAAAATTTCGGATACTAAAAAGCGAATAGCGTGTGAATCGTCGGCCAGTAAAATTTTTGCATTTTCCATAGTGCTTTTATTGTAACATTTTCCGCTTACGGTTTGTAAATAAATGAAAGTAAATTTTGGCGAACGTGGTCGCGCCGCCACGAAAAGAAATTTTTTTCATCACCGCAAGTGCAATAATAGGGCGTTTTAATGTCATTGGGCGACAGGCCCGCTTCTTGCAACTGACTAATAATTTCTAAATTCAAATTGACAAAAATTTTTCCGTTTTTGCGGTGCAAACTGGTGGGGGAAAATTGCGCGGCTACATCTTCTTGCACTTCAAAACAACATACTTGAATATGCGGTCCGATCCACCCGAAAATTTTGCCGCAAAGTCCTGTTTGTTTAAGCGCTTGCGCTGTTTTGAACGGTAATTTTTTTACTACGCTTCGCCACCCGCAATGGGCCAATGCAAAGGCTTTGCCTTGTTCGTCAAATAAAAATAGCGGAGCGCAATCGGCAGTTTGAATAGCCGCCCCCCAACCGGAAACGGTAAGCAGCCACGCATCGGCATCTGCTTCGGGCGCATTTACCAAACGGGTGGCCTCTTGTTCGCTTGTGATAGAAATAAGCGTGTCGCTATGAATTTGATGAAAGTGTAAAATCTTTTCGGAAGGGATAGATAAATCAGTATAAACGGCATTTTGCCGGGAGATATCGCGCATATCGCCGCGGTGACGAGAGAGCGTTCCGCCAATTAAACCTGCCGATAGTAAACGGTTGTCGGTATATATGGTCATGCGTTTAATTTTTTTAAGCGGACCGTGCCGATGTCATCTGCTAGCAAACAGGAAGCCAAACGTTTGAACCGGGCGGGGTCATCACTGGCATAAACAGTCAGTTTGCCGCGCCCTGTGGTGGCTTGTTGGTGATGCGTGTATAAAAATTCTTGTGCGGCTTGCGCCAATGTTTCGGCTGAATCTACCAACTGTACTTTGGGGCCGAGAATATCCGCAATCACTTTTTTAAGTACCGGATAGTGCGTACAACCTAAAATGACGGTATCGCATCGGTGGCGGATAACAGGGGCTAAATATGTTTGCGCCACTAACCGGGTAGCGGGAGTGTTAGCCCAATTTTCTTCCACCAGCGGAACAAATAAAGCACAGGCTTGTTGGATAATGTTTGTACGGGGGCGGTATTTCAAAATGGCTTTAGGGTAAGCCTCGCTCTTAACGGTGGCTTCCGTTCCCAAAACGGCTACTTTGCCGTTGCGGGTAGTTTGGGCGGCTTTTAACGCACCCGGTTCCAATACGCCAAGTACCGGCACGTGGCATTGTTTGCGCAGTTGCGTAAGTGCCAATGCCGAGGCGGTATTACACGCCACAATAATCAGTTTAACGCCTTGCTCTTCTAAAAAACGGGCAATGTCTAACGAAAAACGGGTAACAGTTTGTTTGGATTTAGAGCCGTAAGGTACGTTGGCACTGTCCCCGAAATAAATTAAATCTTCGTGCGGCAACGTGTGGCGCACCGCCTGTAAAATCGTTAATCCGCCCAGGCCGGAGTCAAAAATTCCAATGGCTTGTTTCTTCATGCTTATATTATATGAATTATTTACCGGACTTGCTGACGAAAAAAATATCCGATAAGCGGTAATTTTGTGCTAGAATATCTATATGCAAGGGAAAAAACTCCTTTTAGCGTGCTGTTTGCTCAGTGTAAGCGCGGGCTTGTTTGCTGCGCCGCGTGTCGCTGTGTCTACTGCGCCGGCTTCTGCGCCGCTATTAATTGGGGGGAGTTTTTCTTCTAACGATAATATAATTTCCACGCCGGTGTTTGATCAAGAAGCACGCGATGAAGAAATCGCTTCCTTAAATCAACAATTACGCGAAAAAAAATTTACGGAAGTTATTAGCCGTATCAATGAACTAACGAATCAAAATTTTTTGGATAACCGTTTTTATTTGCTCTTGGCGATTGCTTATGACGGACTCGGCAAGTATGATGATGTCATTTATTCCGCCGGACAAGCCATTGCCGTTGCCCCGCAAGACGCTCGTGCGTATATCTTGCGCGCGGGGGCGTATTTCCAACAAGGCAAATATGAACGTTGCCAAATCGATTTGGATATTGCACAAAAATTAAAACCCAATTCCAAACTCGCCCAAAAATTACGCGACCAACTGAATGCAAAACTCTTTTTAGCGTCACCGAAAAAAGAAGAAAAAGCCCCGGCGCAACGTTCTTCCGCGTCGTTGTGGATTGTGCTTTATTTCTTGGCGGTAATCGTAGCCATTTTGTTGTATGTGTATTGGCGGTATGAAGATGTTTTCCGCAAACCGAAAAATGCGTTTTCTCGCCGGGAAGTGGAAGTGAAAGAGCAGTACGATTTTATCCGTCAAATCGGTGAAGGCGGCATGGGAAAAGTGTACGAGGCGTACGATAAAGCCCTGAAACGTAAAGTGGCTATTAAGCGTGTCCGACCGGAACTGGTACGCAGCGCTTATGTGCGTGAACAATTTTTGGCCGAAGCACGAATGGTGGCGTTGTTGCGTCACCCTTGTATTGTGGAAATTTATACGGTTATTGAGTCGGAAAGTTCCCTCTATTTAGTGTTTGAATATGTGGACGGACAAACGTTAGAAACCCGGTTAGATATTGACGGACGGTTGCCGTTTTCGGCGGTTAAGCAAATTTTTGAATATGTCTGCCGCGGGTTGCATTATGCCCACTCGCAAGACATTGTGCATTGTGACTTGAAACCCGGTAACATTATGATTTACGGCGACAACAAAGCCAAGGTCATGGATTTCGGGGTGGCCAAACGGGTGGTGGATCAAGAAACCGGCGCGCGGACAGTGGCCGGAACTCCTGCTTATATGGCCCCGGAACAACAACGCGGATTTATGCGCAAACAATCGGACGTTTATTCGCTCGCTATTTGTTTGTATGAAGCACTTGTCGGACAAGTGCCGTGGACGGTCAAAGGGTTTGATATCGCCCATAAAAAGATTGTACCGGCTTCTACACTGGCGCCGTTTGTGCCCAAAGAAGTGGATGCATTGTTGGAAGATGCCCTTAAAGAAGATCCCAAAGAACGTATCCAATCTATTGACGATTTTTGGAGCCGCTTAAAGGCCATTGAGCCAATGCAGGAAAATTTAGAACAGACGCATTACTAATTGCGTAATTAGGAAGATACTATGCTTAAAAAATATATTATCTCAGCCAAAAAATTACAAGAGACGGACAACGATAAAGCACAAGTGTATGTCTATACTAATCCGACGGCCGAAGAACAACGGTTTTTGGTGGATAATTACCAAATTGATGAGCATACGCTTTCTTCCGCATTAGACCCCGATGAACTCCCGCGTTTGGAGTTTGAGCCGGAACATATTGTAATGATTTACAAACGTCCTAAAAATTATTCCGGCAAAGACCAGTTGGAATTTAAGGTCGCTTCCGTAGGGATGTTTTTATTTGAAGACAAATTGATTGTTGTTCTGGCGGATGATATCCCGCTTTTTGTGGGTAAGCGGTTTTTAGCCGTTAATTCCATTAAAGAGATTTTTTTGAAACTTGTTTATAATGCAATTTCCCATTACGTGGAACACTTGCGTATTATTCATATGATTTCCGAAGAAATTGAAGATAAAATGACGGAATCAATGGATAATACTTATCTGCTCAATCTGTTTAGTTTGGAAAAAAGTTTGGTGTACTACGCCGAAGCCATTACATCAAACGGATTTGTGTTTGAGAAAATGCGTAACCTGTCAGCGCGTATCGGTTTTGAAGAACGCGATGAGGAAATGCTAGATGATATGATTGTGGAAAATATGCAATGCAAAACACAAGCCGATATCCACTCCAACATTTTAGCGCAACTCTTGGGTGCGCGTGCTTCTATTGTAAGTAATAATCTTAACTTGTTAATTAAAAAATTAAACGTCATTACCATTTGGATGATGGTGCCTACATTAGTCGTTAGTGCGTACGGTATGAACGTGGCACTCCCGCTGGCCGGCCATCCCGACGCATTTTGGATGCTGATGGGAATTTGTTTGATTTTGGTGTGGCTGGTAATGATCTATTGGCGCCACAAAAATTGGTAGTACTCGCCGGATGGGCGATTCCCGAAACAAAAAAATTGGCGCGGGTTTTGTTGTGATAATTTCTTCAATTTACGCAACCCTTTTGAAAAGGAGACCTTTTATGACAAAACATATGCAGAACTCTGCGAGTGGTTTTACGCTGATAGAATTATTAGTCGTTGTGCTTATTATCGGCATACTGGCGGCGGTAGCGTTGCCGCAGTATCAGGTAGCCGTAGCCAAAAGCCGTTTATCGGCTTTGATACCGATTGTGGACGGTTATAAAAAATCATTGGAACTTTATTATTTATCCAATGGTGGATACCCGGCAGATTCCGGGGAAGATTTGGGTTGGGTGATAGAGGCTCCTGCTAATTGTTCAGGTGCTTCTACTTCTTATGGAATCAGATGCCCCAATGGTGTCATATTTGATGTACTGGATTATGGAACGCCCAATATCTTTGGGGGAAATACAAATACAAAGAACGGATATCTCCGGTGGGCCGAAAATTCCGCTCATCCCAATGAAACGCGGTGTTTGGCATTAGCAACTGATAAGGTAGCCAATCAAGTATGTAAGAGTATGGGCGGACAGGAAATTACGGGAGAAACGTACCGTTGGGCTGCCGAACAATTGGGCGGAACGCTTAAGATATACAAACTTTAATAAAAAACCCCGGGGTAAAACCCGGGGTTTTTACAAATTATTTCAGCCGTTTTATAGCCGTCAGTAAATCATCGGTATCAAACGGTTTATATAATACACCGTCCGCCCCGCGTTTTTGGGCTTCTTCCAAAATACTGTTTTGTTGCATGCCGGTTACCATGAGTACATGTACTTTGGGATAGCGTCTTTTAAGTTCCGCTAAAATATCCAACCCATTTTCCGTTGGGAAAAACACATCCAGCAACACCACATCTACCGGATTTTTTTCCAGTTGGCTAAATAGTTCACTTGAATTTTCCGCTTCTATCAGGACGCGGTACCCGTCCGCTTCTAATACATTTTTAAGAGCGGCACGTAAAATTCCGGAATCATCTACTAGGGCTAAAGTCAGCATAGGTTATTTTAAAAAAGGTGCTGTTAATTTTTCGCCAAAGTCCAATAAGGCTTGTGTATCTTTTTTAGTGGTGCTTTCGGCATAAATACGCAACACCGGTTCGGTGCCGGACGGACGCAATAAAAGCCATTCGTCGTTATCAAATAAAATTTTAAGTCCGTCAAAAGTAAGCATTTCCGCCACTTTGTGCGTGCCGATTTTTTTGGGTACTTTGCGGCGAATTTTATCGGTAAATACTTCTTTGACAAGCGGTTTGTTAAGCACAATATCACGCCGTAAATATACCGACGCGCCGTACTCTTGTGCAATTTGCGCGCACAGTTCGCTGGCTTTTTTGCCGGTGGCTGTCATTACTTCTAAAAAGGCTAAGGCAACCAATAAACCGTCGCGATCCGGCAAACTGTTTTTCCAAGCAAAACCGCCCGATTCTTCTACGCCAAAGGCGATATCTTCCAACGCCATTAACTCAGCCACGTGTTTGAAACCGACACAGACTTCTTCAAATAACATTTCATATTTGCGGGCAATACGTTTGAGCAGATACCCCATAGAAACGGTTTGCACGATTTTCCCTTTTAGTTTTTTATGTTTAATGAAATAATCGCACAATACGGCGGCAATTAAACAAGGCGTTAAATAGGTGCCCTTTTCATCCACAAGTGCTACGCGGTCTCCGTCACCGTCAAAAGCAATACCTAATACTGCTTTTTTGGCAACAACGGTTTTTTTCAGTTCGCTTAAATTCTTCTCTACCGGTTCGGGTTGGCCTCCGCCAAAGGTGGTATCGTGTTCGGCGCGTAAAGCAATGACTTGTTTGTCCCCGAGGATTTTTTCCACATATCCGGCAGCCGCTCCGTACATATAATCTACGACTACTTTGCCTTTGAGCGTTTTAATCTTTTTCAAATTAACGCGTGAGGTAACATATTTCAAATAGACATCGGTTAAATCTTTTTGTGGGGCTTCTTGACCGTAAATAGCCAAGATGGAACTTTTATCAATCAGTTCTTCAATATCGCGGGTAACGCGCACGGACGCTGCTCCCCCGGCCAGTTTCACTTTAATACCATTATATTGGGCCGGGTTGTGGCTGGCCGTTACCATAATGCTAATCCAAAATTTGCTTAAACTTAAACAAGCCGCTAAGGGACTGGTAACCGGACGATCGGAAAGAGTAACGTCTAATTTGTTGGAGCGGAAAATGTGGGCGATTTCTTTGGCAAAAATATCGGACATAAAACGGCGGTCAAACCCAACAAAAATTTTAGGCGATTTGCCTTGTCCTTCCGCCGGAGCGTTTTCGTTGATGTAATCTGCAAGGGCTTGTGCGGTGCGGCGTACATTTTCAAATGTAAAATCCCACGCGATAATACCTCTCCAACCGTCTGTTCCAAACCGAATATCCGTTGCCATAAAATCTCCTTATTATATATTCCAATTTCCGCAGATAAAAGTGGAGGTGGGGGGATTCGCACCCCCGTCCGAACATCTTCTCCTCCCGGACGCTACAAGTTTAGTCTTGCTGATTTACTGCTAACTAAGCGCAAGACGGCACGTTAGCAGTTTGGTTCGTGTGTCTTATACCCGGCAAGACGAACCGCGCCTGCTGGGTAGCATTCCATGGTTTGACGGCGTTCCTTTCGCGCATGGAAAACACAAAAGGCGCCGTGGACTAAGCGTTAGCCCAGGCAACTTGATTGTTGTTGCTTATTTTTTTGGCCCTATTTTAGCCGGCCTGGCCAACCGGCACTTGCTCCCGAGTGGCAACAGATACCCGTCGAATCTATTACACCCCCGAAAATACGGAAATTGTCAAAGACCGCTTTTTTAGAACGGTATTATATTGTATCATTTTCTTATAACAATTTTTGATAATAAAGGCAACCTTATCATGCAATATACCAGCACTAAACCTACTACCTATTTAATAGACGGCTTAAATTTGGTACGAAGTTTTCTATATGAATTTGCCCGTACGGAAGAAGAAGTGACGGCTGATTTTTTAGATTTCTTAGAAGAAATTTCCCTTTGTGACCGTTATAATATGCATACCTATGAAGTCATTTTTGACGGTTCATTTCGCCCTATTGGGCCGCTTTACCGCGGGGGAGTGCATATTTCGTTTACGGAAGGAGATAGTGCCGACCAAATCATTTGTGAGCGGGCGGAATTTTTAGCCGGCACCGGGCAACGGGTGATTGCCGTTACCGATGACCGCGAATTGCAAAGCGCACTTAAAAGCGCGGGCGTGAAAAGTTTATTTTGCCGCAAGTTTTACAACTCGCTTAAACTGCCGGAAAAATAAGCCGATGATTGCATGGAGAATTTCAAAAATCTCTTGCACCCGTTACCTTATTTTTTGCTATAATAATTACAGAGGGCTGGTGGCGGAATGGCAGACGCGACAGACTTAAAATCTGTTGACCGCAAGGTCGTGGGGGTTCAAGTCCCCCCCTGCCCACTCTTTAAAATCTGCCATTCAAATCTATCCCACCGGCAGTAAACTCCTATGTTAGAAGATATCAAACGTACCTTGTCCAAAAGTTTTAGTTGGGTGTCTACCGTTTTGCCATTAGGGCTTAAATTGTTCGGGCTGGGAGCCATCTTGGCCTTTTGCAGTTTGTTATTGCACTGGAACACGTTATGCGTTATCTTTTTGGTAGCGGCTTGTTTTTGTGCGTATTTCTTTCGCGATCCAAACCGCAATACTGTTTTTGCCGACGACGAAATTGCTTGCCCGGCTGACGGAACGGTGCTTTCTATTAAAACCGAAGATGATCCCAATTCGGTAGTGGTACGCATTTTCCTTTCTATTTTTGACGTACACGTCCAACGTTCTACTCTCCACGGAAAAATCGGTGAAATTTTTTATAATAAAGGGACCTTTTTATTTGCCGACCATCCGGATGCTAACAAAAACGAACGCAATTTAATTCAGATTTTCAAAGACGGTCAGCCGGAAAATTTTGCCCACGTGGAACAAATTACCGGTGCGATTGCACGCCGTATTGAATGTTGGCGCCATACCGGGCAAGAAGTAAAAATCGGTGAACGGGTCGGGCTTGTGCGCTTTGGCTCGCAAGTAGCGGTCTATTTGCCGAAAAACAAAGTGCGCGTTGTAGTAAAAGAAGGACAAAAAGTGCAAGGCGGCATTACCGTTCTTGCGTTATGGAAATAAACTATGGCAGACGAAAAAAAAGAAACTAAAGTTGTAGAAAAATTGAAACATACCGGCGCGGTAACGGTACCGTCGCTTTTCACGCTGGGTAATTTGGCGTGTGGGTTTTTCTCTATTTTAGCGGCCGCTAAGGGCAGTTACGCAAATGCCGGGTGGCTGATTTTATTTGCGATGATCTTTGATATGTTTGACGGGCGCATGGCGCGTTTGTTAGGTACAGAAAGCAATTTCGGTATTGAAATGGATTCGCTGGCTGATGCTGTTTCGTTCTGCACCGCCCCGGCGATGCTTATGTACTTTTTTGTACTTCATACGCAACCCACTTGGGGGGCCCCGATTGCCTGTGTGTATGCCTGTTTCGGCGTATTACGCCTAGCCAAATTTAATTCAATGGCGTATGCGGGCGAAAGTTCTAAAAAATACTTCTGCGGGTTGCCTACTCCGGCGGCGGCGGGTATTTTAGCGTCGTTTGCTATTTCGTACAGTATTATGGAAGGCAATGCCGGCGGACGTAATATTCAACTTTTAACGATGTATTTACCTCATCTGTATAACTTCGTCTGGTTTGCGATGTTGGTATTGTCGCTCTTGATGGTATCTAATGTGCCGTATGCCGCATTTAAGGCTAAACGCGAAAAAGCCCACAGCCCGTGGTTTTTATTGTTTGTGGTGTTTTTGGTAGTTATGACGATTAAATTCCCGCAAGACGTGGTATTTATTGTATTTTCACTGTATGTGATTTTGGGATTGTTAGCCGTCTTGTGGCGAGCATTTAGAAAGATTAAATAACGGCGGAAATTCACTTTTATAAGCAGGAACGCGGGCACAACGAATCGTTGTGCCCGCGTCTATTTATTCCCGGTATTTCTATGTAGAGAAGTTGTGCGCAGCAGGGCCGTTCTTATTCAATGGGCGGCTGGCAAAACAGAAAAGAGCCGTCTAATCATGACGGCTCTTGGTGTGTCGGTAACAGAGAAAAACTTGTTACAATTTCATCCACTTAAATTCAAAAAAGACTAATGCTCCAAATAATATCACCGGCCCCCAACCCGCTAAAAACGGATTCAAATATCCGTTCTCGCCTATGGACGTGAAAAACTTAATCATCCCCCAGAACGAAAACGCAATCACCATAGAGGCAATAATATTCAAAATTTTACTCTTGCGCCGCGTGCTAATGGCAAACGGCATACCTAAAAGGCACATCACCAGCGTGGCAAATGGGGTGGCCAGTTTGCTTTGCCGCAGTGTTTCGGCTGAATACGAGGCTATACCGGTGCGCTTATGAAAATTGATACGTTTTGTCAGCCCGCGCACGCCCATAATTTCTTCCGACACGCGCCCGATGGACATTTGGTCCGGGCGGATATCCAGCGGCGAAACGCGTGATTCAAACGGTTCGTCTTGGGTATCGGTTTTATCGGTAAAAACGCGGTTGGTGCCGTTGTGAAAAACCCATTGTCCGGCTGCTTTATCCCATACCATTTCTTGGGCGGTAGTTTGCTCGGCAATATCCCAATCGTCATCGTAAGTATCTAACGATACTTGAGTCATGGTGCCGGTGCTTAAATCTACCAATTTGGCATAGAGCATTTGTTGGGGGGAAATTTTAATCAAAACATCGCTTTCCAAATACTGGTTATAGCCGGGGTGCGGTTTAATGCGGGTATAATACACATAATTGGCTTTGACGTTAATGGGCGGAACGATAAATTCTTGTAACAACATCGTCCCCGCACAGACAATTAAAATACACGCAATGACCGGTTTGAACAAATCCCGCGGGGCAAAACCGCCCGCTACGCAGGCTGTCCATTCGCCATTCGCTACCATTTCGGAAATAACGGAAATCGCCCCTAACAAACAAGCCACCGGCATAATTGTTGCCAGCCAGTTAGGAAAAGTCAGAAAGGCATACGTCATGACGTCGCCCAACGTCGTAACGCCGTTACCCAAGTTCTTCATTTTCTCAAACATATCGCCCAATACTACAAGCGCGGCAAAAATGCCCATGGCAAAGAAGAACGGCCCCCAAAATTTGGCGGCAATATAACGAAATAACCGTTTGGGGCGGCCTACATATTGAGTCGTTTTTTCCATAAATAATATCCAACAATAATACCCACTACCACCGGTAACCAGGGCCCGGGATAAGATAATAATGCATATTTTTTACCGAGTGAAAGCCCTAATGTCATCAGTAAATAAAACGAGAAAATAATGGCTACACTCAGTGCCATCCCCACCCCTTTATTGGTACGTTTCCCCAGCGAAAACCCAATCGGGCAACTAACTAGCAGTAAAATCAGTGGCGATACCGCGAGCACATTACGCATACTGATGGCACTTCTGAATTCGTTTTTAAGCGTTTGGGTAAGCGGGTCATTACGTAAATGGCGTAATAATTTGGTAGTGGTCATTTCGCCTACGCGTAGGCGCCGTTCGTTGGTTTTAGTGAGTGAAATGCTCATGGTGTAATCGTCAAAGTTGGCGGCAATCATAGAGGAAGGATCTTTGCTATCCACGCGTTGCATTTGCCCGTCTTTGAGTTGCAACCCGATAGCCGTATCGGTCAGTACAATGTGCCCGGTGGAAGCATTGACTTTGGTGCTCATGGCTCCGGAATCTTTTTTGTTCACCAAGTGAATTTGGCTGGCGGTGTTCGTTTGTTTGTTCAGATCTTCCACATACAAATCCCAATCGCCTAAATTGATAAATGTTTTCGGCTCCAGCGTTACTTTGGTAATTTTGCTGTATGCTTCTTCGCGCAAATTGATAAATTGTTTATAACTGCGGGGGGTAAGCCAGTTGCCCAAGATAATAAGTATCACGGAAAGTACAAGGGCGCATACTAGTAACGGTTTGACCATTTCTTTGAAGGAAAACCCGGCGGCGCGCAACGCAATCAATTCGCCCTGTTCGCTCATGTTGGTTAAGGTCAGCAAGACCGCAATTTGAAATGCCATCGGGGCACTTAAACAAAACACATCGGGCAAAATGTTTAGTAGCGATGATAAAATCCATCCCAAACTTGTACCGTATGTCATCGCCATATCCAACACGCGCAGAAAGTAATTCATAAAAATTACAAACGTAAGCACGCTGACTACGCCTGCAAAAAACGTGAGTAGGCTTTTGGCAATATAGCGGTTAAATATAGAAACGGACATATTGCTATTTTAACAAATATCCGATGGGCCGGAAAAGCCCGAACGCGGGTAATGCGCGCGTGCGTGCGCGAAATGTGATAAAATGAAAAAATGAGGTATTTTTCCGTTTTATGAAAATACTGCGGTTGTTTGTCGCTTGGCTGATAACTGTCCAACTGGTGGCAAGTCCGCTTGTGTCTTATGCACAAACGTTGCCTTACAGTTTGGTGGATAAAGACCAATATGCGATTTTTGAAGAAGAACAAGCCGCTAAACAAGAAGCCGCCTTGGCGTTGGAAGACCAGCCGGACGACGCGGCTTTGTTGCACTATTCCGACACTTTTTGGCGGCAAGCCGTTACCTCGGTAGAAGGAGCCTATGAGTTGGATAAAGCCCCCGAGCCAATCCCGGATTTGACCTTGCTAAACCCCACCTTGTCTTTGCCTTTGTATGGTACGAGTATCGCCTTGACGGGGCGGTATGTGCTGGGGCTTAAAATGGCCGCTAAAAAATACAAAGAACCTTCCAAAAGCGCCAGCACCACCAACACCAACCAACGCAACGTGGAAATGAACCAAGAAATGCAATTAAAAATGCAAGGTAAAATCATGGACCGCGTGTTTGTGGATATTGACTATGACGATCAGCGCGAACAGGATAAAACCCTCTCGGTGGCCTACCGCGGCAAACCGGGCGAATTTGTACAACTAGCCGAATTTGGTGATATTGATTTGGCGTTGCCGCAGACCGATTTAATCGCCTATCAAAAACAATTGTTCGGTGCCAAAATGCACTTGCAACACAAAAACGCCAATCTCTATTTAATCGGTTCTCAAACTAAAGGGACGAGCAAACAAAAGCAATTTGTCGGCTCGCGGGTGTCCGAAATCGTATCGCTGAAAGATATCGATTATCTGCGCCGTACGTATTACGATTTAACTTTCGGCGGAAACATTCACGGGGATGTCCAACTGCAACCGGATGCGTATGATGATTGGCGCACCCCCGGACATGTGCAAAACATTTCCCCCGGTACTGAAGAAATTTACTTGAATAGCAATACGACTTCGCAAACTTTTGTGCCGGTGGAAAAAACCGCTACCGATTATTTGGGTACGTTGACTTATACCGCACAATGGGAGTTGTTAACACGCGGGGTGGACTATACGGTAGATTATGCCCGCGGTATCATTACTTTTAAACGTTCCATTACGGCCCAAAGTGTAATCGCCGTAGATTACCGCAATACACAGGGCCGCGCTTTAAGCGAATTCGGGACTACTCCCAATACGATTAAACTTATCAAAACCGAGAACGATAAACCTTGGGAAAATACGGCTACCGAAACGGCTAATAAGTTGGAAATGAAAACCTATTACCGTATCGGCGCGCAAAACATCACGCAAGACAACGGAAAAGGTAATTTCGCCCTTGTATTATTGGATGCAAACGGGCAAACCGTCGGGCCGTCGGCCACGCCGTCGCAAGTATATCCTACCACGATTACCATGGATTTTGATAAAGGTATTTTTGAGTTGGATAGCCGTATGTCTGATGACCCCGGCTTATATAATACTACTCCGACTTCGTCTAAAAACCGCACTTTCAAGGTGCAATACGAATCTACCGTTAAAACCTATTTTATTGAGTCGGATATTGTGGTGCAATCCGAACGTGTTACTCTAAACGGACGCCCGTTGGCGCGTAATAACGATTATTATATTGATTATACATCCGGTTTTATTACCTTTTACAAAGGCGATGAAATTACCGAAAATTCCGTTATTGATATTACCTACGATACCCTGACCGGCACGAGTTCCAACAATTCCGTTTTAGGCGGGCGGCTTGATTATAAATTGTTTGACAAAATTATTATGGGTGCCACCATGATTAAAGAGGGGGGAGAAAAACCGTCTACGGTTCCGCAAGTAGGGGCTTACAATAAAGAGTTGCTTGTATATGGGGCGGATATCAAAGGGCGCGATATTAAATTAGGAGAAAAAGTGAATGTAGATTTCAGCGCCGAAGGTGCCCGTAGCCAGAAAAAGCAAAATATGTTTGGTTACGCCATGGTGGATAGTATGAACGATACGAGCGAACAAGTGGGCGGCTCTATGATTTTCAAAGATTGGGTAATTGCCGCTAACCCCGATCCTTCTTTTAATGCCCGCGGTTTGACTAACTTTTTAGATGCTATCCGTTGGGATACACAAGATTTGCCCGCGTTGGAAATTAACCCGCATGCCATCGCTTCTACCAACGATAAACAACAAGTATTGGTTTTAAATTACGATTTTACCAAAGGTATAGATTTTGACGGACGCGATGAAGTTTCTATTGTATATCCCTTAAGCCAAAGCGGGATAGATTTATCCTCTAAAACCTCATTTGAATTGACCATTTTGGGGGAGGCAGGCGGTCCGGACGTGAACTTTACTTTCGGTAATATCTCCGAATATTCCGATAACGCTTCCGGCATGACAACCCAATGCGGAGCAGGCGTGCCCAAGACGGAAGATATTTATTGCCGCAATACGTTAGCCCCCAACGAAGATATCGGTTGGCTCTATACCAATCCCGACGGCACCGAACAACGGTATAATCCGTTTGTAAATAATCTATACAACCCCGAAGCACAACCCAACGGGCGTATTGATACGCAAGATTTAAACGGCAACGGGAAATTTGAAGAAGATGATGCCTTGGCATTATGGAACGGCGAAGGAAACTTCGGGTTTGCCGGTCGGGCGATTACGTTTGATCCCGCTCAGGGGGCCCCCGGTCAAAATACGACCTGGCAAACCTATTCAATGCCTTTTACTATGACGGATAAAACCCAGTGGACGGCCGTACGCCATTTGCGTATTACGCTTAAAAAAGGGGCGAACTTAAAAGGACAAATCAAAATTGCTACGGTCGGTCTTACCGGAACGGCTTGGAACACGACGGCTGAAACGTCGGAATTTTCCGTCTCCGGTATTAACAATGTAGATAACATTACCTATGAACCGATTTTCAGTTCTCCCGGTGACGGGCAGGAAGTGTTTAATTATTTATACGGCTCCATACAAAATTACCGCAGTACGTTAGATTCGGCCAATGTGTTGGACCAAGCCTTGCGGCTTAAATTTAATACAACCGGATGGAGCAGCGTAACCGACGATTCGGACCCGGCCATTGCGGTGCTGACCGGCGAACATTATGCTAACCGCAACTTTAAGAGTATGGATTTTTCACAACACCGCGAATTTCGTTTCTTACTGCACAGTAAAGCGGCTAATACGGGGGCGGAATTTTTCTTAAAAGTCGGTACGCAAAATAATTACGATAAGATTGTTGTGCCGTTAGATTTTACGGGTTGGCGGTTAATTTCCGTCAAAATGGTAGATAAAAACGGTGACGGAATCCCCGATTCTTTTGTGGATGTGTCCGCCCCGAATTATGGAGTGAAAATTTTTAATTATCGGGCTCCCGGCGGTTTGCTCAATTTCCGCGAAGTCAGTTTAATTTTAGCCGGTGTGCAAAAGCCGACCGGTTCCGGTACCGACGTAACGGACGGGGAAGTGTGGTTGAATGTGATTCACTTGGCAGATGCCATTACGCTCACCGGTGAAGCATATAAAGGCGATTTGACCATGAACTGGGACGGCTGGGGAAGTGTCGGAGCGAAATATAAGCATCAAGACAGTAACTTTGAAACACCGCTCTCGGTTGCCAAAAATCAAGAAACGACCGAAGAAGAATATTTTGTCAAAGTTAACCGCATTAAAGAATTTCCGATGAGCGCCACATTACTGCGCAGTACCGTTACAACGCCGCTTATCACGGATACGACTGACTATAACACCATTTCTTTATTAGATAAAGGTAAGGTGGAGCGGCAAAATGCCGTAGTGCGCGGCGATTTTATAAAGGATAAATTCCCTCGTATTGGTGTGGAATATACACAAGACCAAACCGATTACCAACTTTTGCAACGTCAAGATGATGCCCGTACGTATGGGGCCACGTTGAGCCATTCCGTCGGGGTATTCAAAAACATTTCGGCCGGATATCATATTACAGATTCGTCCATAGATTATGCACGAGTGCGGCATGCAGAGTCCGTTACTTATTATAATACCGACGAAAATACCCAAAAAATGAATGTTAAATTTACCTATCAACCCACGAACAATTTTAATTTTACTCCGTCGTACAATTTGCGTAAAAGTACCGAAGACCGCACCCGCTACGAAACTACGGGCGACACCCAACTGCACTATCCCAAAGCCTTAACCCAGCGTACCGGTTTTAACAGTACGTGGAAAATCGCCAAGTGGTTGGCCCCGTCGGCCAGTTATAATATCAGCACGGTGGAAAACAACAATTTGTCCGCCAAAACATTAACGGCTTCCGGCTCATCGGTCTCGGTGGGGGTGGGCGAAGTCAAGACAATTACCCGTAATGCGGACGGTGGTTTATCGTTAACCCTTAACGGGAGTGATTTGTTGCCGAATAATAAACTGTTAAGTACGTTTGTTATTTCGTCGGGATACCGCATCCAGGACGCGGATGCTTGGAGCGATGTGGACAGCGGGTTTGATTCGCGCAAAGAGTTATGGATTCGCAGTTCGCTTAATGATGTGGGGCGTTACGGGTACCGTAAAAATATGACCTTGCGTGATACCTTTACATCTACCCAGCGGTGGAATCCGCTTTCTCGGTATGAATTATCCGGCGTGCTCGCCCCGCTGCAAACGATTTCCATTATCAATAACTTTAGTAAGACGTTACAGAAAAATGACCAAACCGGCACGCTCTATAATTCTACCAGTATGACGCTGCCCGATTTAACATTCTCTATTTCCGATTTGGAAAAATTCGTTTTTGCCCAACATTGGGTTTCTAACAGTAACTTGAAATTATCGTACAGTTTGGTAGAACAAACCAATACAGGTACCGATACGCAAGATACTTGCCAATACGGGGCGGATTTGCGGTTTATGTTGTGGAATTATTTAGATACGGTGCTCAATGCACAATATAAATCTTCAGATAAAGATGATTTACGTACCAACATAAGTTTAGAGCGTGTGCGCGAGAAAAATTTATCGGCCCAAACTTCTTTTTACATTAAGTCTTTACGTGTCACTCCTAAAATTACGCATACCTCTTTTGAAAAATGGCTGGTACAAGGCAAAATCAGCCAAAGCACGCAAGAGACTATCCCGAGTTTGAATTTGCGGTGGGATTTCAATTTGCCTCATGGGTTGAAGTTGCCGTTTATCAACCGTATTTACTCGGCCACGAACCGTATTATTTGGAACACCAATATCAGTTACACCGATAAACGTTCCGCCGTGGAAGTATTGGATAACTACAAAAAATACGATTTAACCACTTCATTAGATTATGAATTTTCTCAAAACTTACGTTTTACGTTTGGCGGCGGCGTTACGATGTTGGAGCACGCATACGTCAAAACGGAAGATTATATTTCCTATAATGTAGCCGCTAATATGACAGTACAATTTTAGTATGAACGGTTTTTTCGTTAACTTTTCTCGTCTTTTTCTGCATGTTCTTTTCCCGCGGACTTGCGCTTGTTGCGGGTGCGATTTGTCGTGGAACTGCGAAACCTATTTATGCCCTGCCTGCTCCCAAACGCTGGTCCGTCCCGGTCCGCTGATCTGTTTGCGTTGCGGCGTTAATTTGCCGTCGGGCGGAGCACATTGCTTTGCTTGCCGGGGCAGTAAAGCCAAACAGTATAAATGCAAACTCATCCGCTCCGCGTGGATATTTAATGCTTCTTCGCGGGCGCTTGTCCATGGGCTTAAGTATAACGGAGCCGATTATTTTGCTAAAACAATGGGAACACAAATGGCTCAAAACTTCGCGCATTATCCGGAATTATCCGCTGCACAACTTGTCATCCCCGTACCATTATTCAAGACTAAAAAGCGCAGACGCGGATATAATCAAAGTGAATTATTGGCCCGTTATTTTTCACAACAGACAGGTTTGCCACTGGCGACTCATCTGCTTGTGCGCTTGCGCGATACGGTTAGCCAAACCCGATTGGGGCGTAAAGCGCGGTTGTCTAATATGACAAACGCGTTTTCGTGCCCTTATCCGTCACAGATTAAGGGGAAAGTAATTTTGCTGATTGATGATGTGGCCACAACAGGGGCCACGTTGGAAGGTTGTGCAATAGCCTTACGGCAAGCCGGGGCTAAACGGGTGATGGCTTATACCTATGCGCGGGAAAATTAACGTTTTTGCAGTTGGGGTGGCGGATCCAATAGGTTGTTGCCGCGAAAACTAAAATGTGAACCTTGGGCCATAATAAAATGTTCCCATAAAATAATATTGAATAATTTTGCGGCCTTTTCCAGTTGTTTGGTCCACGTGATATCTTCAGTTGACGGTGTCGGGTTTCCCGACGGATGATTATGCACGATTATAATTCCGGAGGCTTTTTCTTTTAAGGCTTCTTCAATAATTTGGCGGGGCTCAACGGTAATTTTTGTGATGGAGCCTATGGCCATAATGCGCGAGCGTAATACCGTGCAACGTGCGGATAGAAAAATGACTTCCAATAATTCTTCTTTTTTACCGGATAAGGAAGTATGACAATAATCTAAAATATTTTGTGGGGAAGTCAGTTTAATCTGTTTGGGTATCCGTGCACGCATATAGCGTTTTATCGTTTCGTGTATCAGTTTTAAGAAATGTGCGGTTTTCGGGCCGACTCCGGGCGTATCTAATAAAGAGGTTTCATCGGCATCTAATACATGGGTTATAGAGCCGAAACGGTTTAACAAATCCCATGCAATCGGTTTTGTATCTTTGCGGGCAATCACACAGGTGAGTAGCAACTCTAAAATTTCGTGATCTAAAAATGAATCAAACCCGCTGTTATCAATGCGTGCATGCAAACGTCGGCGATGCCCGGTGTGGGAAGGGGATTTACTTGTCGTCATATATTCTTTTTTTATTATACTGTTTTTAATGCTACAATGGTAATAGAGTTAAGACTGTTTCCAAGGGGGCAACATGAAATCTGTGGTTGTAATCGGGGGTGGCCCGGCCGGTTATCCGGCGGCACTCAAAGCCGCATCGTTAGGAGCAAAGGTAACCTTAATTGAAAAAGATAAACTAGGCGGAGTATGCTTAAATTGCGGGTGCATACCGTCTAAATCGTTTTTGGACGGAGCCCACCGCTTTCAAACGGCTTTTTCGGCTGCCGCACTGTGTACAACGGATGGCTTACAACACGCGCAGGCGTTGTTTAATACGCGTGATTTCTCCCAATTAAAAACCCGCCAACGGGCCGCCACGCAAAAACTTGCGCAAGGTATTTCTTTCCTACTTAAAAAAGCCCAAGTAACGGTGATGAACGCAACGGCTTGTTTTATAGATGAGCATACGCTGTCGGTTTCCACCGCCGAAGGCGAAAAAACGATTTCTTTTGACGGTGCCATTATTGCCACGGGTTCTACCGCTTTTTATCCGGCTCCGTTAGATACGTTGCGCGGACAAATTTACGATAATTCCAATTTCTTTACCATGGAAAATTTGCCTAAATCTATGGCGGTGATCGGCGGTGGTGTCATCGGGTGTGAAATGGCCGATTTTTTACAAGCGTTTGGCGTGGAAGTCCATTTGATAGAATTGCAACCGCGGTTATTGCCGCAGGAAGATGAAAACATTTCGCGTGTACTTACCCAACAATTTACCAAACGCGGCATTCATTTGCACATGGGAACCAGCGTAACCGGTGCCGTAAAAACACAGGACGGCATAGAATTAACTTTATCCGATGGTGAAAAATTACAGGTGCCGCACGTATTAGCCGCTATCGGGCGCACGGTGGACACAAGCGAACTGCATTTAGAGCGTATCGGCGTAGAAGCCGCGCGAAAAGGGGTGCAAGTGAACCCGCAAACCTTGCAACTTAAACCGCATATTTATGCCGCGGGCGACGTAACGGGCCTTTTGCAATTAGCCCACGCGGCTACCCGGCAAGGCGAAGTGGCGGCCAGTAATTTATGCGGTGTGCCCGCGGTCTATCACAATGAACGTGTCCCGCGTGCTATTTATACAACGCCGGAGATTGCCTCTATCGGTCTTTCGCGCACGCAAGCACAAACGCAAGGTATTGAAATAAAAGCGCATAAATCGTTCTTTTTAGCCAACGGCCGTGCCGTTGCTCAAACGCAAACCGACGGATATGTGGAGTGGTTAAGCGACGCAAAAACCGGTCAACTTATCGGGGCATGTTCCGTGGGGACAAACGCTACGGAACTGATACATATTGCCGCCGTTGCGTTAGAGGCCGGACTAACCGTAGCGCAATTGCGCGAAGTAATATTTGCCCACCCTACCTTTGCCGAAACTTGGGGAGATGCTCTTAAATGAAAACCTTTTGTGTTGTTTTAGTCCGTCCACGTGACCCTAATAATATCGGGGCCGCCGCGCGGGCAATGGCCAATTTCGGTTTGTCCGATTTGCGCGTAGTAGATCCGTTTGCCGTTGCGTGGCGCGAAGCCGTCAGCGCGGTAGGCGCGGAAGATATTATGCAACACGCGGTGCAATATCAAACTTTGGACGAAGCCCTAGCCGATACTTCTTTTTCACTCGCGGCTACGGCACTACGCAACCGCCATTTGGAGCAGGAAATTGTAACACTGCCCGTCTTAAATACGCGTTTGGAAAAAGCACCGCAAGGTAAAATTGCGTTGGTGTTTGGAAACGAAAAAACAGGTTTGTCCGGTGATGATATTGAGCGGTGTGTGGCCGTTTTGAATATCCCTACCGTTTCCAAACAACCGTCTATCAATTTGGCACAAGCCGTTATTTTAACGTGTTACGAATTATCACGCCGAAGCGGTTTTGCGCCGCTGCGTCCGGTGGGGGAGTTCTCTCCGGAGGCGCCGACGGACGCGCAAAAAGAAATTTTAGTAGAAAAATTATATACCCTTTGCGAAAAGGCCAACTTGCGGCCCGATTTGACTACCGAACAACGCAAAGCCTTTTTGCGCCGGTTGGTGGGAAATTTGCCGCTTAACGAAGTGCAATTGTTTTTTGCTAAATCGCTGGCGGAACGTATCAGCCAACGCATGAAATGATAGGGTATAATGTCCAAAAGGAGAAAAATTATGCAACATAACAAATTAAGCAGTACAGGTGGTTTTACGTTAATAGAATTATTGGTGGTGGTTTTGATTATCGGTATTTTGGCCAGTGTGGCTCTGCCCAAATACGAAGCGGCGGTTATGCGCAGCCGTTATGCAACCTTAAAAGCCAACGTCAAGGCGCTAATGGAGGCAGAAGAAATTTACCACATGGCTAACGGAGAATATACCAACGATTTGGAAGCGTTATCGGTAGATTTAACAGGATGTACTTTATCGGCTAATAAAAGCACGTGTACCTATCCGTGGGGAAATTGCGGCGTAGATTTAGGGCCCAAACGTGTGCACTGTGAAGATACCAAAAATTTACAAAACGGGTATGCGCTCTATTGGGAACGGCCTGATTTGGGCACTGAAGTTTGCTGGTCGTTTTCTGCCACTAATTCCGATAAATACGGAAAACTTTGCCAAAAAGAAGGCGGTACGTTTGTCGTAAAAACTTCTTGTACTCATAACCCGTGTAACGTATTTAGAATTAGAGAGTAAAGAGTTTTTCCGTTTGTCCCCTTGCCGTATATTTTGTTAAAATATAAGAAGTTATAAGGGGGACACATGGACTTTAATATACTGGTTATCAATCCGGGTTCTACATCGGATGATATCGGTTATTACCGGAGCGAAAAGGCCGTCTTTGAAGTGACCGTTCGCTATTCCATGGCCGACTTGGAACCTTACGAAGGCAAAAACGTAACCGAACAATTACCCCTTCGCCGTAAAATCATTTTAGATTATCTGTTAGACCACCATGTTCCGCTGACTGAAATTGATGCCGTAATCGGGCGCGGTGGTTTTATTCGTTCCGTGCAAGGCGGTGTCTATGCCGTTAACGATAAAATGGTCAGCGATTTGGAAACCGGCAAATACGGCGGTATCCACCCCAGTAATTTAGGCGGTATTTTGGCACGTGATATTGCGCGCTATGCCAAATGCCCTTGCTTTGTCGCCAACCCGGTCGTTATTGACGAACTCCAGCCGCTTGCACGTTATTCAGGCATGCCAGACAATCCGCGTATTTCCATTTTTCACGCCTTAAGCCAAAAACGGGTGGCGCGTTTGATTGCCGATAAAATCGGCAAACCGTATGAGAAATTAAACTGCATTGTTTGTCATGGCGGTGGCGGAATTTCCATCGGAGCGCACCGCCAAGGGAAAGTCGTGGATGTTACCAACGGTTATGAAGGCGAAGGCCCCATGACGCCGCAACGAAGCGGCAGTGTGCCGGGGGCCAAACTGGTGCAGATGTGCTTTTCGGGCGAGTTGACCGAGCGCGAAATTCGCTTGAAACTGCGCGGTAAAGGCGGCCTGATTGCTTATACGGGCACATCGGACGTAAAGGAATTGGAAGAATTTATCCGAACCGGTAAAAAACGGCCCGGTTCCTTGATTGCTTGTTCACCCACCCAAGCCAAAGAAGCATTGGACGCGATGATTTACCAAATGGCTAAATATATCGGCGCGATGGCCGTTGTGTTAGAAGGGAAAATAGATTTTATTGCGCTTACGGGAGGACTGATGTACAGTAAATATATCCCGCAAGAAATCGGGCGGCAAGTGGGGTGGTTAGCCCCCTTGTATGTGTTTCCGGGCAGCGAAGAAAAAGACGCGTTGCGTGTGGCCGCTACCCGTGCGCTGAGCGACCCGAAAATCGTACAGCAATATACGTAATTTTAGTTTATAAATCAGTAAGGAGAAAAACTATGAAATTCAACAGTTTTGCGGATTTGATTGCCCAAGTTAAAGGCAAATCTAACCGTGTAGTAGTACCCGGGGCCAACAATCACGAAGCCCTTGAAGCCATTAAAATGGCTGACGAAAACGGACTCATCTCCCATGGTATTTTAATTGGGCCGATTAACGCCGTAAAAGAAATGGTCAAATCGGTGGGACTTGATGAAAGCAAGTTTGAATTTATTGATTGCGAAGATGTCCCCACGATGTGCAAATTGGCCGTTGACCAAATTTTAGCCGGCAAAGGCGACTTCTTAATCAAAGGGTTAGTAGATA
Organism: Candidatus Avelusimicrobium luingense; assembly: GCA_900315845.1. Lineage (GTDB taxonomy): Bacteria > Elusimicrobiota > Elusimicrobia > Elusimicrobiales > Elusimicrobiaceae > Avelusimicrobium > Avelusimicrobium luingense. The sequence continues at coordinate 175,090 of OOHK01000002.1, read as the reverse complement.
CCAAATACTACATGAAAGCCATTTTGAATAAAGAAGCCCACCTCGTTCCGGAAGGGGCTTTGTTATCCCACTTTGTGCTTTTCAGCACGCCGAAATACAAAAAACCGTTTGCCGTAACCGACTCTGCGGTTGTTATCGCGCCGACGTTAGAACAAAAAGTCAAAATTGTACAAAATGCCGTCAACACCATGCACAAACTCGGTGTGGAAACCCCGAAAGTCGCCTGCGTATGCCCGGTGGAAAAAGTCAATGAAAAAATCCCCAGCACCGTAGAAGCCGCCACTTTGGCGCAAATGAATGCCGAAGGCAAAATTAACGGTTGCGTAGTGGAAGGTCCGTACGATTTGTATATCTCGTTATCTGCCGAAAAAGCCGCTGAAAAAGGCATCAAAGATAAACAAGTTCCCGGTAATGCGGATATTTTAATGCTGCCCGATTTGGATGCGGCCAACCCGCTCTACAAAGCACTCGCGTTCTTTGGTGACCATATGGAAGCCGCCGCTGTGCTCGTCGGGCCGAAAATTCCGGTTATCTTGCCTTCTCGTGCCGATGACCCCAAAGTCAAACTCAACGCAATTGCTCTTTGCTCGTTCTTGAAAGATCAAAAATAAACCTGTCAGGGGCGGAATTTTCCGCCCCTTTTCTGCACGTATGAAAGAAAAATTTTTGACGTTTTTTACTACACACTATCGGCGGTATCACGATTTGATTTTTTATACACTCGTTTTAGCGGTGATAATCGTTTCTACGCTGGTCACTTTGCATATTACGCAGCAGAAAAATGCCCAAGCGCGAGAAAATATGCAAACGCGCGAAATCCCTCAGCAAGTTTTTACCGTCGGCGAAAAACCGATTTATGTAGCCTTGCAAGAAGCCGGGCTTTCCAAACAAGATGTCGCGCAAATTGTGGCCCAGTTAAGTAAACTCGTAGATACGCGCAAACTGCAAAGAAAAGATACGTATTCGCTTTCCGTAGAAAACGGACAATTTGTGATGTTGCTGCTTACGCAAGGTTTCAAGCGGTTCTTTGTGGCTAATGTAGACGGCGGACTTGTCGGCGGAGTGAGTGATGTGGAAATTAAAACCCGTATCAAAACGGCGGCGGGTGAAGTGAAAAATTCGCTGTTTAACTCTATGCTTTCGCAAGGATTAGAAGTGCCGCTGATTTTAGATTTTACGGATGCTTTCTCGTGGACAATTGATTTTAATACCGATACCCGCAACGGCGATAAATACACCGCCCTGTGGGAAGAAAATTATACGTCTACCGGCGAAATTACCAGCCAAGATTTATTGGCCGCTTCTTACACCGGCGCGGAAACAAAAACTACGACCTACGTTTTTTACTTTGAAGATGATTTTTACGATGAAACGGGTAAAGTCAGTAAAAAGATGTTCTTAAAATCGCCGATTAGTTTTCGCAATTACCGCATTTCATCACGCTTTTCTTATGGGCGTTTACATCCTATTTTGAAAATTCGCCGCCCGCATTTGGGTATTGATTACGCAGCCCCGGTGGGGACTCCCGTCCAAACAGTAGCCGACGGTACGGTACGCTTTGCCGGCTGGAAAGGGGGCTTTGGAAATTTTGTGGAAATTAAACACGCTAACGGTTATACCACCATGTACGGACACTTAAAAAGTTTCGGGAAAGGGGTCAAGGTTGGCGCAAAAGTAAAACAGGGCCAAACGGTCGGATATATCGGTAGCACGGGGCTTTCTACCGGGCCGCATTTGGATTTCCGCATAAAAGAAAAGGAAAAATTTGTTGATTTTCTTAAGATGAAAAACCGTAATTCGGCGGTGCGGGATATCCCGGCTGAAAAAAAACAAGAATTTAATGAGTTAAAAGTGTTATACTTAAAGGAATTAGAGGCAGCCGCCAAAAAAACGGCCGCCCCGGAGGCAACTCACCCATGAAACGTAAAAAAATCGCTCTGACCGGCGGCCCGAACAGCGGGAAAACGACGGCCTTATCTGTTTTGAAAGAAACATTCGGCCCGCAAGTAGAACTTGTGCGCGAAGCGGCAACGCTTGTGTTTAGCGGCGGTTTCCCGCGTACCGATAACAGCATCCCGCATATTGAAGCGGCCCAAAAAATTATCTTTTTTACTACCAAACAATTGGAAAGTCTGGCGGAAAAATCATCCGATGCTCCGCTTATTGTTTGCGACCGCGGCACCGTGGACGCTGCTGTGTATTGGCCCGGCGGAGTAGATGATTTTTTTGAGCAGATGGGAACGTCTTTAGAGGCCGAACTGGCCCGGTATGATGCGGTACTGCACTTGTCCCCGCCGACGAATCCTGCGTTTTATCAATCTACGCATGTTCGTACGGAAAGTTTAGACCAGGCCTTTGAAATTGACCGTAAAATTAAAGATATTTGGCAAAAGCATCCCAACCGTATGGTTATCGGTGGGACAGAACGCTTTTTAGAAAAAGCGGAAGCCATTAAAAATTTTGTAGAAAAAATTATAAAAGGATAATTATGAAAAAAATCGTTTTAACCGGCGGCCCCAGCGGCGGCAAAACAACGGCCCTTTCTATTTTGAAAGAGACGTTCGGTAACAAAATTGCACTTGTGCAAGAAGCGGCGACGCTTGTGTATAGTGGCGGTTTTCCCCGTAAAGATAACAGCCCGGTACATATTGAGCACGCTCAAAACATTATTTTCTATACCGTACACCAGTTAGAGCAACTGGCCGAGCGTACATCAGATGCTAAAGTCATGGTCTGTGACCGCGGCTCTATTGACGGAGCGGTATATTGGCCGTACGGGCCGGAAGATTTCTTCAAGGCCATGGGAACAACTTTAGAAAAAGAGTTGGCTCTTTATGACGGGGTAATTCACTTGTCGCCACCGCCTGAGAAAGATTTTTATCAGGCTACGAATGTCCGTACGGAAAACTTGCAACAAGCCTTTGAAATTGATGACAAAATTTTGAAGATCTGGGAAAAACATCCCAACCGCTTGGTTATTCCGCGTGAAAAACATTATTTTGAAAAAGCGGAAATTATTAAAAATTTTATAGAGCAGTTAATTTCTAAATAAATTTGAGGAGTCGTATGATTTGGAATCCGTTTAAGAAAAAACAAAACGCGGATAAGTCCGCGCCGCAAAAAAAGGAATCTATAGAGGAACGCATTGAACGGGAAATTGATGCCTTGCCGGCTATGCTTAAAGGCAAACTCAAAGATCCGCAAGTCAAAAAGCGTTTTATTGATATCGCCAAACGTATGGAACAAGATGGAGTGGACTTTAAGAGTATCCGCCAAATGAAAAAGTGGATGAAAACCCACGAAGCCGAACTGCGTGCCGAAGGCGGCGCACCGGTGCAAAAAGTGGAAACCGTCGTGCATGAAGGCCCACGTGTCGGACGTAATGACCCTTGTCCGTGCGGAAGCGGCAAAAAATATAAGAAATGCTGTGGTGCGGATAAATAAAAATCTATTGTTTTGAAAAACATCCCCTGCCAATTGGCGGGGGATGTTTCTTTTGTTATCCGGTAAGGCTTGCACATTTTGAGCGGGATTCTTATAATATAGATAGTCGGGTCGTCATCTTAAAAATAAGGAGAAAAACATGTGGTACGGAATTGGTTCCCTACGCTGCTTTGAACAGTACGCATTATTTGGTGTGCTTTTCATCGCTTTGTTAGGGTTATTGTATGCGTTATTCTTGCGCAAGCAAGTGATGAGTGAAGATAAAGGCACTCCGGAAATGATTAAAGTATGGAGCGCTATTGAAGAAGGCGCAAACGCCTATCTTAAACGGCAATTAAAAACAATTTTGCCGCTTATCGGATTATTAACTGTTTGTTTGTTCTTATCGGTGTATATCGTTCCTGTTTCGCAAGATTCTATGGAACGCTTTGCCGGATTATCTCCCGAAAAAGTAAAACTGATTGCCGCGTTTGGTCGTGCGGGTGCTTTTATTTTGGGGGCGGTATTTTCTCTGCTCGTAGGGCAACTGGGTATGCGTATTGCCGTAGATGCCAACGTGCGCGTGGCCGCTGCTTCTAAACGCAGTTTCGGCGATGCGCTCCGTATCGCGTACCGGGCCGGAACGGTAACCGGGATGCTCACCGACGGGCTCGGTTTGTTCGGCGGAACAATTATTTTTATTATTTTCGGTATTGCCGCGCCGGATGCGCTCTTAGGTTTCGGTTTTGGCGGAACGCTCCTCGCGCTCTTTATGCGTGTGGGTGGCGGTATCTATACCAAAGCCGCTGATGTAGGGGCGGACCTCGTCGGTAAAGTAGAGGCCGGTATTCCGGAAGATGACCCGCGCAACCCCGCTGTTGTAGCCGATCTGGTAGGTGATAACGTGGGTGATTGCGCCGGTATGGCAGCCGATATTTTTGAATCGTACGAAGTGACGATTGTGTCCGGCTTGATTTTGGGTATTGCGTTATGGCGCATTACCGGCCACCACGAATGGATTGTATATCCTTTGCTCGTGCGCGGTATCGGGGTGTTGTGCTCTATCATCGGTACATACGCGGTGAAAGATTCCAAACGCTCGGCCGGAAACGCGATGAAGGCTATTTTCAAAGGATACTCCATTTCCGCTGCCATTTCCGTGGCGATTTTCGGTGTGCTCGCTTATTTCTATATGGCCAATGTGCCCGGCGGTTGGTGGCGTCCGTTTGCGGCCACAACGATCGGTATTTTGCTGGCCATCTGCATTGACCGCTTAACCGAGTATTTTACCGGCACCGACGGAAAACCGGTTCAAGAAATCAAAAAAGCCACCGCAACGGGTTCGGCTACGACTATCTTGTCGGGTATTGCCGTCGGTTTTGAAAGTGCCGTGTGGACGACGCTTGTGATTGCGGCGTCTATTTTCTTATCCGTTGTTGTTTTCGGTACGATTGATGGTTTATCGCCTGTGGAGAAATTCAACTTCATTCTTTACGGCGTAGCCATGACCGGTATCGGTATGCTCACCTTGACCGGAAACAACGTGGCGATGGACTCGTTCGGGCCGATTGCCGACAATGCTAACGGTATCGGAGAAATGAGTTGGCACGGGCAAGAAGATGACGAAACAAAAAAAGCCCGCCAAATTATGGCCGACTTGGACGGTGTAGGTAATACAACCAAAGCCATTACCAAAGGGGTGGCCATCGGTTCGGCCGTCATTGCGGCGGTGTCACTCTTTGCGTCATATATGGTGGACGTCAGTAACGTACAACGTTTGTTAAATGATGCATGGGCCGCTAACGGTGTAGATAAAGCCTTGACGCTTTTATCCGAAGTGGGTATTGTGGTGTCCAACCCGGTGGTGTTTGTGGGTATGCTAATCGGTGGGGCGCTCCCTTGGTTGTTCTCGTCGTTTGCGATTAACGCGGTCAGCCGTGCTGCGGCGCTTATCGTGCAAGAAGTACGCCGCCAATTCAAAGGCGGAGTGCTGGAAGGTAAAGCCAAACCAGATTATACGCGCGCCGTTAATATTTCTACGATTGCCGCGCAAAAAGAACTCGTCATTTTGGCTTTACTCGGTATCGTGTCGCCGATTGTGGTAGGACTTGCGTTTGGCGTAGAAGCCTTGGGCGGTTTCTTGGCCGGAATTATCGTTTCCGGGCAACTCTTAGCCGTGTTTATGTCCAATGCGGGCGGCAGTTGGGATAACGCCAAAAAAGTGGTGGAAGACGAACCGTCCGATATTGCCGCTAACACCGGTAAAGGTTCCGAACGCCACAAAGCCAGTGTTGTGGGCGATACGGTAGGCGATCCCTTGAAAGATACCGCCGGTCCGGCTGTTAACCCGTTGATTAAAGTGGTAAATATGGTAGCGGTAATCGTTGCACCGATTATCGTGAATTACCACAACGATTATACGCCGCTGGGCAAATTCGGTTGGATGGTTGTGATTGCGCTACTGGCTGTGCTGAGTTGGGCAATTTTAACAAGCAAAAAACCGGCGCAAGACTTTACGCAAAAGTAAAGACTTCCCATGTTTGTTTTGCCCCCGCTCGGTAGAGCGGGGGCTTTTTTGACAAATGATTCTTTTTTGCTATGATATAGATATGATACTCGTATTGTCTCTTATTATTGCAGGCTGTGTCGTCGGATTAGTGGCTACAACGCGTTCCCGCAGCGCGCAACTGGCCCGTATCGCGCGCGGAAACGGTTGTGCGTTTGATAAACGTAAAACGTCGGTTACTACGCAACTGACGGCCGGACGTTTGGAGTTTTTTACGCAATTTTTTCATCAATACGATAATGTGTTCACTTGTTCGGATAATGTGGCATTTATCCGTTGGGCCGACGATACTATTTTTACGGATGATAACCCTAAAACAAAACCGATACCCATTACTATTTTTACGGCGGAACTTAAAAAACGGGAATTTCCTCTCTTAAAAGCCGCGCCGATTTCGTCGCCGTTTGCCGCGTCACAACAGGCGCTGATGAAAACAAATATCCCCGCCATAGATACCGTTTACCAAATGCATGCACCGTCGGCAGCTTCCTGCGTGGTGCTTACCCCTATGCTGATCGGTTTATTCAAAACGCAATCGCACATTTATTTGGAATTAAATGACAATGCCTTGGTGTACCATGAACATCGGTTGATCCCCGTGGAAGAAATAGAAGCATTCCGTTTCCGTGCTTTACAAATTTTAGGTGAATTGGAAAAATTAGTAGAGCGAATGGAAAAAGGGAACGATGCAAATGAGAAAAAAGAAACCGCCGTGCAAGATGCCGCTCCTGATGTGCGCGCTATGGCTATGTTGCAACGTTTCGGAGCCGAGGGTATGCCCACAACGGCTAATCCGCCTATGTGGCGCGGTTTTTGGTTTTTATTGCTGGGCCTTATTTTCTTAGGAGTTACCTTTTTGTCGTGGTTTGCTATACGCAATTGGGTCGGACAATAAAGAATCATTTATAATCGATATAAAAACAGCCCCCGAAAGGGGGCTGTTTTATAAAACATAGGAGTTTCTATTTCTTCTTACACCCGCAAGAGGTATGATCGGGCAACATTACTTCATAATCTTTTCCCAAATCTTCCAATTCTTGCTCGTGTTCTATCTCATCTTGCAAAATCTGACGAACAATGTGCGCCGTAATCATATCCTTATTAAATACGTATTTAAGAAGTTTATTATACACTTCTATCGCACAACGTTCCGCTTGCAAGTTTTGCTTAAGCACTTGTACCGCGTCGTGATTTTTCGGCTCTAAATACCCGCACGTGCTTTGCTTGTACCACTCTTCCGGACTTAATACCGGCGTACCGCCTAATTCAATAATGCGTTTTGCTAGTTTTTGAGCGTGGTCTAATTCTTCGTTGGCGTGTTCTTCCAATTCGGGCCGTAACGTCGCTGCCATTAATCCACATACGATTTGTGCTCCCACCCAATATTGGTAATAAGCCAACCACTCATCACTAAAGGCTTGATTAAGTAGCCGAATTACTTCTTCTACATCTAATCCGGCATCGGTTACTATTTTGCGTCCGATCATCCCCATATTTTAATCCCCCGGTTTAATCAAATTCGCCCCGTCTAAACTGAAACGGTGCTAATCTAGTATATCACTTCATTCGTCCGCGCTAAGCCTAAAAAAAGGGTTAGAATTTGAAAATAAAGTCGTGTTGACTGGTTCCGATAAATTAAGTAAGGGCAAGATTTTATCGTCGGTGAGCGTATGAGCAAGTCAATTAAATAATTGTGCCTATTGGTCGGCGCGCGTGGTATGAGTAGGCAGATGTCGGTGAGAGTAAAATAAATGCTACCGATCTTCTTTGGTACGGTACTTGGTTTTGATAAACTGCGAAAAACTGATGTGTTGGGGGACAGCCATTTTAAAAATCTCCCCTGTTGCATTGCAGACAAGTAATGCCGTTGGCGCGCCACATATCCACGACGCTTTGGCGGTCATCCACGGTAAATAAAATTTCTTTACCTTGTGCCTGTAATGATTTCAAAATGTCTTGTTTGACTTCACAATCGTGTCTAAAATCTGTATTTTTTCTCATCAGCAACGTATCAAACGGAATGTTATGAAACGCCAGCCATGTTTCTGTTACTTTGCGGAAACGCTCTTGCCGACCGGATACCAACATAATCTCATAGCGTTGGCTTGCATATAACGTACGGTAGAGTTCAATGATAGGCGTGTTGGGCAAATCTTGATCCATATGGGCGTTAAAACTTTCCCAATCTTTTGTGCCGTTATGTAAAAACTTATCCCGGCCGTTCAAATCGGCTAAGGTGCCGTCTATATCAAAAATAATTGTTTTCTTCATATTTACCTCATTGTAGCATAAGAAAAGTGTATAAAACAGTAGCGACAAGGTGGTGTCGCAACGATTTGGTATCTTATAAAAAGTCATTTCATAGTAGGCTTAAATAAGGAGTTATTATGTGTTGGAAATCTATAAGAAAAATGAATTGGGATAAAACATATCATCATATTGGCGGTGCTAAATATAAGGCGTTAAAAATAAGCATGGTGTATATGGGGTTGGATAATTTTGACGTGGATATCCGGCGGGACCGGCAAATTGATTTTGCCGGGTTGCGGTTGGCTGTGACGATACTGGGATTGGAAATAAGTGCGCACCTGTATGATTACCGCCGTTGGAATGAGCAAGAAAATAGATTTTGTCTGACAGAAGGAAAACTCCGATCAAAGACGTGCCCGGTGTGGAAAAAAATACTTAAAAAACTCGGGCCGTTACGTTGGAAATTCCAAAATCTTCTCATGAAGCGCCTGCATTGTATAGCCTGGCATGGTATGATTTTGCCGATGGAACAACGTGCCGGAGTGTTTTTGAAATTACGGAGGATATATAATGGCAAGGGGTGAAATTATTTATGTGGCCAAACCTACTTGGTACACGGAAAAGACATATCCCGGCCACGCGAAATTTTACGAGCATTTTGCAGCGCAATTAAAACAATTTCACGAAGTGCGTGCGTTGGAACTACCCGATATTTGGGTGCGTGATTTTTTGCCCGTGCAAAACATGCAAACCAGAGAGTTGTATCAACTTTTTTTTGACCCGCGTTATGCCAATTATACGCCTAAATTTACGGCGGCGATTCGCAAACAGGTGCGAGATGCTTTCCCGCACGCTAAACCGTGTGATGTGCGTATGGACGGGGGAAATGTTGTGCTGGCCCCTGACAAAAAACAGGCGTTTTGCTTGGAAAAACAAACGATTTTCCACAAATCAAATCCCGCGCAAAAAGAACGTGTGGAACAAGAATTAAAGCGTGCGCTAGGTGTGCAGAAAATAGTATGGCTGCCGCAGCAAAAAGATGACAAAATCGGCCACATAGACGGTTATATTCAATTCGTGGGTGATTTTTTAACGGAAGGGACAATAGCATTGTATGGCGAGTTGGCTATCGCCCCGTTATTAGACTGTAAAGCAACGGATATATTACGCGGGTATGCTAAAGCCAATGGGTTGGATATGTGCCGCCTGTTGTGTGCCGGTAACGAAGAAGATTGGCTTAGTGCCAAAGGGCTTTACGTGAATTTTTTGGAAACTTCGCGCGCCGTGTTTGTGCCGCAATTTAATTTGCCCGAAGATGACCGTGTTATTGATATAATGAAAAAATACACCTGTAAACCGCTGGTGAGGATAGATTGCGAGCAGATTTCGCAATATGGCGGAGCGGTACATTGTTTAACCAGAGAATATAATGAATACCAACGAAACTTTTAGTAAATTATGTGATGATTTGCCGCAGCGCAAAAATGCCTTTGATAAATTTAATGCGTTGGCCGCTTATTTGTTTGAAAATTGTTGCCTAAAGGTACTGCCGGAAAATCGGGAATTTTATTTTACCGAATTGGAATTTTATTATGAAAGCCCGGAACATCCGGATAAATTCCGTCACAATTCTGCCTTGCAAGGCAGCCGCGGGAAAATTTATTGGCATAGAAGCGGAATAGATATTACTATCGGGGATGGTGAAAAAAATATTTTCGGCGGCGTGCTTGTGCGTGGTATTAAAGAGCGCAAGCAAGACGGCTCTTGGGAATATAAGACGGGCCCGCTTAAATTAGTGTCCGATTTTATTTTGCCCTCTTTGGGAATCAAAAATGCCGTGTATGCGGGGCGTCAAAAGTTGGTACCGGGCATCAGAAGAATCAACCCCGCGTCCGAAGAATTAGTACAGCAAAAAGACCGACTTACCTTTGCTTGTGTGGGGGCTGGTTTGCCTTGCGATATATGGCAAAGTTTTCGGGTGGGGTTAAACAAAAAGAAGTTTTCATCCGCCGCAGATTTTATTTACCGGCCTTACCGGTATCGTATCGATGTAGATAAAGATACAAGCGCTTTACTGAAAGATAAGGAAAAAATGTTCTTTATTTCCGCGGCATTGGGATTGGCGGCGGCGCGAGATCGGCAAGATTCATATTTGCAACTAGCGCATCAACGGGGTTGGAACGAATTGGAAAAGTATTATCTCAAATGAGTTCTCTAATTGGTATAAGACGAAAATAAAAACCCGCTTTCAAAGCGGGTTTTTTACGTTCTGTATAAGAATTATCTTTTTCTTAAAACCTACTTAATACTTGACAAATAAAAAGTTTATTAGTAAATTATTTATATGGAAACTAATAAAACCGACTTACAATCTTATGGTATCAATCCGAAGAAAGGTCGTCGCTACGAAAACATTACGTATGTGCTGGCCTTGGTGTATAACCGGTTGCAAACGCGGGTGGAAAGATATTTGTTTTCCTATGGTCTGTCTGCGGTGCAATTTAACTTGCTGATGTTGGCTGCCTATCAAAACAATGGCAAGGGCCTTAATCAAGTGGAATTGTCCAAACGGCTGATTGCCTCGGCCAGTAATATCACCAAATTGGTGGAAAAATCGGTGCGGGCGGGGTTGCTCACGCGCCAAACCAATCCGCAAAGCCGCCGTGAAAATATCATTTGCATTACCCCGAAAGGTCAAAAGTTAATTGATACGGCGTGGCCGGGATATGACCGATTGGTAAAAAGTTTGACGGAGAAAATCCCCGCGCCGCGGCGTCCGCAAATAGAACAGATTTTAAGAGATTGGTTTGTGTTACTTCAGGAGGAAAAATAACATGTTATCTTTACTTAAAACTTTTTTTAACCGTTCGTTTTTGGCTTTATTTTGCACGCAATATTTAGGTGCGTTTAACGATAATTTTTTCCGTACCGCCATGGCCACGTTTATTACGTATAAGGTTACCGAAATGTCGGCACAAAGTAAATCGGTTATTGTGTCTTTGGCGGTTGCTTTATTTATGTTGCCGTTTTTCTTATTTTCGGCGGTGGCGGGGGAACTGGCCGACAAATTCCGTAAAGATATTCTTATTAAAGCCACGAAAGTATTGGAAGTTGTTATTGTGCTTTTGGCCGGACTTGGCTTTTTAACCGTTAATGTACCCCTTTTGCTGGGCGTATTATTTTTAATGGGAACACAATCTGCCTTTTTCGGCCCTGTCAAATACAGTATTTTGCCGGATATATTAGGGGAAAAACAACTCATTGCCGGAAACGGGTTAATTGAAGCGGGCACATATGGTTCTATTTTGCAAGGTACGATTTTCGGCGGAATTATTATCGCTGCTAACGAATATTGGTTGCCGGGAATTATTTTAGGCGTAGCGGTACTGGGCTTAACAGCCAGTTTGTTTATCCCGGCGCAAAAACCGGCAAATGCCAATTTGAAAGTAGATAAAAATTTCTTACGCAGTACGTGGAAAAATATGGCCTTTGCGAAACAAAACCACAATATCTTTTTATGTATTTTAGGTATTTCTTGGTTTTGGATGTTGGGGACGGCTCTCATTGCTCAAATGCCTTCTTTGGCACATGATATTTTGAACGGTACGCCCGGGCTGTTTACATTTTTACTGACGTTGTTTTCGTGCGGAATTGGGCTTGGTTCCTTACTCTGTCAATTTTTAGTAAAAGGCGAGATTACCAGCAAGTACGTTCCGATCAGTGCGCTTTTGATGACGGTGTTTTTAGCCGATTTGGCATGTGCTACTTCGGGTTATGTGCCGTCACTATCGCCGGTAGATTATAAAGCGTTTTTATTGACATTTGCGGGCAAACGCATTACGTTTGATTTGCTCGGTTTTGCCGTATGTGGCGGTTTATATGTGGTGCCGCTTAATGCAATGCTCCAGTTTTTAGCCGACGAAGATACACGTTCGCGCGTGATTGCCACGAACAACATTATCAATTCTCTCTTTATGGTGTTGGGTAGCGGGTTCTGCGCGTTGTTGCTGTCTATGCATTTTACGATTCCGGGCGTTTTTGGAGTCATTGCGCTGCTTAACGCGTTGGCGGCTATTTATATCTGCGGGCTCTTGCCGCACCACATTATCCGCATGATTATGACGCGGATACTTAATTGGGTATATGGCGTCAAAGTCATCGGAATAGAACATTGGAAGAACTTAAAAGGAAATGCGCTTATTATTGCCAATCACACTTCGTTTTTGGATGCAGCGTTGCTGTGGGTGTATTTGCCGGGCGATTTGCATTTTGCGATTGATACATACGTCAGCCAAAAATGGTGGGTGAAACCTTTCTTGCATTTGATTAAATACTTTCCGATTGATCCCACTAATCCGATGGCTGTAAAGTCCATTATTGAAGAAGTAAAATCGGGCAAGCGGGTGGTTATTTTTCCGGAAGGGCGTATTACTACCACCGGCGGGCTGATGAAAATTTATCCCGGGCCGGCTATGATTGCCGATAAAAGTAATGCGCAACTGCTTCCTGTTTATTTGGAAGGCAGCCAATATTCTATTTTCTCGCGTTTCGGTACGCAATTAAAAACGCGTCCGCAAAGTAAAATTTCTATTACCATTCAGGCCCCGAAAACCTTAAAAATTGATGAAAACATCAAAGGCAAGGCGCGCCGTTTGGCCGCTTCCCGCGGACTCTATGACATTATGGTTAACATGAAATATGAAGCGGGCCATGCACAAGAAACTTTATTTGACTCTTTGTTAGATGCGTATGAATTGGTGGGCCGCAAGAAAAGAATTATCGGGGATGCCAGCCGCAAGTGGCTCTCGTTCGGGCAATTTTTAACGGCGGTATTTGTGCTGGGTAAACAAATTGCCAAACGCCAGAAAAAGGACAAAATGGCCGGATTTTTACTGCCGAATATGACGGCCAGTGTGGTGGCCTTTTTCGGGATGCGCGCTTTTAGTATTACTCCCTGTATGTTGAACTTTTCTACCGGGGTAAAAAATATGATTGCTTGTTGTAAAGCCGCCAAAATTACTACGGTCTTTACATCTAGAACCTTTTTAGAGCAAGGTGGCTTATTGGAAACGGCCGCCGCTCTGAAAGAAGCGGGACTTACACTGGTCTATTTGGAAGATTTGAAAAAAGGAATTACGGTTTGGGATAAAGCAGTTGGTTTATTGGCGTCTTATTTCCCGCGCCGCTATTATAAATGCGTACGCGGAAAAGTAACTTCCAAAGATCCGGCCGTGGTATTATTTACGTCGGGTAGTGAAGGCACCCCCAAAGGGGTGGTACTCAGCCACGAAAATTTACAAGCCAATTTGTTGCAAGTGCGCAGTGTGCTTGATTTCGGTATCAAAGACCGCGTGTTTAATGCAATGCCGATTTTCCATTCCTTCGGACTTACGGGGGGAACATTGCTTCCGTTGCTATCCGGCGTGACGGTATTTTTCTATCCGTCGCCGCTTCATTATCGTATTGTGCCGGAATTGATTTACGATACCAATGCTACATTGATTTTCGGTACGGATACTTTCTTCAACGGCTATGCCAAAATGGCGCACCCGTATGATTTTTATTCGGTGCGTTTGGCGGTTGTAGGGGCCGAAAAACTCAAAGAAGAAACCATCCGCAAATATTACGACCAATTCGGTTTGCGTATTATGGAAGGATACGGCGCAACCGAAACTGCCCCGGTTATGGCGGTCAATACGCCTATGTATTTTAAGCGCGGCAGTGTGGGCCGCTTTATGCCGGGTATCGAATATAAGTTGGAACAAATTCCGGGGGTGGAAAACGGCGGAAAATTATTAGTAAAAGGGGCCAACATTATGGCCGGATATTTGCGCGACAGCAACCCCGGTGTATTAGAACCTCCACAAGACGGGTGGTATGACACCGGCGACATTGTGCGCGTGGACGAAGACGGATTTGTGTTTATTTTGGGCCGCGCCAAACGCTTTGCAAAAATTGCGGGTGAGATGATTTCACTGACCGCTGTTGAAACGGAAGTGAGTGCGCTTTGGCCCAATCAAATGCACGCCGTAGTGAACGTGCCCGATGAGAAAAAAGGCGAACAGTTGGTGCTTTTTACCACTCAAAAAGACGCCCAACGCAGTGATTTATTAACGGCGTTCAAAGAAAAAGGATTGAGCGAACTGGCCGTTCCCAAAACCATTTGTCCTATGGATGAAATTCCGTTGATGGGGACCGGTAAAGTAGATTATGTAAAATTAAAAGAGATGGCATTAAATAAGTAGGACTTATCAATTATGAAACAAGAAACGCAAGCGTTGTGCCCTATTTGCTTAAAAACAATTCCCGCCGTAAAAGTACAACGGGGAAGTGATGTGTGGCTGGAAAAAACCTGTCCGCAGCACGGGACGTTTAAGGTACAAATAGCCAAGGATGCCGAGCGCTTTTTTGATAAAACGTATGACGTAGAAGGGAAACCCTTTCAAGCCGTTAGCGCTTTTAATGGTAATTGCGGCCCCGATTGCGGTTGGTGCGAGAAACATAAACAACACATTTGCACCGGCCTTATAGAAATAACGGATGCCTGTAATTTGGCTTGCCCGATTTGTTATTTCGGAAAGAAATCTGCCCGGCATATTTCGGTGGAAGAATTTAAATCCCGCTTGCAAACATTGTTAACGGTTGAGCAGGGCCATTTGGATGTGTTACAAATCAGCGGTGGGGAGTGTTTGCTGCATCCGCAATTTGGCGAGATTTTACAAACGGCTTTGCAAGCAGATATCGGACGTATTTTAATCAATACGAACGGGCTTAATTTGTTAACAGACACCGCTGTTTTTGAGTTAATTAAACAACATAAGGACCGGGTAGAGATCTATTTGCAGTTTGACGGCTTTGATGATGAAGTATATAAAACCCTACGCGGGAAATCCTTGTTAACACAAAAGCAAGAAATTTTGAAACAATTAAACGAAGCCGCAATCAAAATTTGTTTGGCGGTTACCGTCTATCAAGGCAACTTAAAAGAAATTCCGGCTATTTTGAAATTAGCCGTAGAAATGAAACATATTTCCGGTATTACGTTTCAGCGTTTAACAAAAGTGGGAAGTGCCGTCGGTAGCGTTATACCGTCGGTGTTACAGGAAGATATTTTACTGGCGGTGGCTAACAGCGGATATATGAAGTATAAAGATTTAATCCCTTTGCCATGTTCGCACGAAAATTGCACCAGTTTGGGCTTTTTGTTCTGCCAAGGCGATAACGTATATTCTTTGGGTGATTATGTAGATTTTTCCAAATGTAAATCACAAATTTCCAACCGGATTGCCTTTGATAAAACAATTTTAGATTACATGAAAAAAAATGTATGTAAATGTTTTGTGGGTCGCGTTTTGGGGAGCAATTTTATGTTGGACAAACTGCAAGAGTTCGCTCAAGGCAACGGCTCTTGCCACAAGGATATGAAAATTGTGCGTATTATTGTAAAAAACTTTATGGACGCAGACACGTTTGATTGGCAACGTGCTCAACAGTGTTGCACAGGCGTAAGTGTCGGGCACGGAAAAGTAATTCCGTTTTGCGTCCATAATGCGCTTAAAGGAGTCATAACATGGTAGAAAATAATAATTCTTCTAACGAACAAAATAATACAGAAAACCCTTTGTCTTCACTGCCGGAGTCGGTTTCCAAGACAACCGAACAAACCGGGCAACCCTATTCCGTTAAGAAACAGATAGGCATTGTATTATTGATTGTGGCCGGTGTGATTATCGGTATCCCTTTTTTGTTGTTTATGACCTGTATGGGTATTATAGCCCTTGCTAACTAATACTATGCTTGCTTACGCAATTTGTTCCAGTATCGGTTTAATCGTAGGGGGACTGTTGGCCTATAAAATACAGATGCCCCGCCCGCCGCAAGCGGTACGGTTACCTATTTATGTGTGCGCTTTTATCGGTGCTATTGTGGGCGCCAAAGTGCCGATATGGCTTTCGTACGGTTGGTACGGTTATATCTTGCAAGGCAAAAGCGTGATGGGCGGTATATTGGGCGCTTTTTTAGCGATTAACTTATACAAAAAATGTAGCGGTCATACAGGCGGTTTCGGCGGAAGGTTTGTAATTCCGTTGGCGGTTACTATCGGATTCGGAAAGATCGGTTGTTACTTAAATGGTTGTTGCGGGGGGACGTTGGCTTTTCCTGTTCAACTGCTGGAAAGTATTTTTCAATTTGTCATGGCCGGTTGTTTATATCTGTTTTATCGGCGCACCCAACGTGCCGATTTGTTATTTCCGGTGTATTTGCTATCGTATTTAGTAATGCGTTTTATTATTGAATTTTGGCGAACAGAACCCCGGGTATGGCTGCAATTAAGTGTGTACCAATGGCTGGCGGTGGCATTTATCCCGGTATGTATTTTGATTATTTGGAGACGTGCGCATGATAACGTGGATACTGCAAGTTAGTGAGCGGGCTCAAAATCCCACTCTTTTTTTGATAGGAATTATACTCATATATATAACGGGTGTTATCCTGTTAGCAGCGGTAGTATGGAAATTTTATGAGCACCGTATGGCTGCTCAAGTGCTTGAGAAACAACGCGCTCACTTTTTTTCTACGCGGGAAATGTTGCTATTGGTTTTGATGCTTTTTCCGTGTTGGATCGGTTCTTGGGGGCAAGTGCGTTTGCCGGTTGCCGCGCAGTATTTTTTCTTTGTACTTGGGACAGCAGGCTTGTTGTTCGCTACGCTCTGGCACGTATGGGCAAAATTGAACATCGGTACTTTATGGTCTGACGGAATAGAAATAAAAACCGATCATCCGTTACGCACCACAGGTGCTTATGCCTTAGCCAGACATCCCATGTATGCCTCGCTCTTGCTGTGGTGTTGGTGCGGAAGCCTCATGCTGGCCAACGCGCTTACATGGATAGTAGTAAGCGGAGTGTTCTTGCCGCTGATGGTGCGCCGCGCTAAGGCCGAAGAACAGTGGCTTTTGCAAAAAAATCCCGATTATGCCCTTTACCAAAATAATGTGCGGATGTTGAGCGTGACTTTAGCGGGCGGGTGGAGTGTCTTGGTTCGGTTGGTACTGGCGCTTGCCCTGTGTTATTTTACGGCGGCTCACCAAATTACACTGTCTGTATTAGGCGGACTTGTGTTTATCCACTTATACTTGGGATATAGTCTTAAACCGGAAAAAACGGCCTTTTCATACCGTTCCAAATCGGGCATGATGACGGTATTTGGGCTATTGGGGTTATATGTACACCCGGCGTTTTTCTATTTTTTCTATGTAATCGTTGCAATGTGCTTATATGGCTTAAAATGGAATTGCCCGTGCATGTGGGTATATGAGAAATACCACGGGTGTCCGTGTTTTATGCTGATCAAAAAGTGCCGATTGCAGAGATGAGGTTTATTTGGTAAATTGCACGTCCAAACAGGTGATTTTGTCGTCTTTAATTTGCATGCGAATTTTCTCGCCGTTAAATGTCCAGAAACAAAAAGTATCATTGGATTCAATGCATACTTCTACGCAACATTGATCGCTGTTTCTAAACTCATCCTTTATATTCCAAAAGTCTTTAATGTATAAGTTGCTATAAATATCGCTGTAATCCATCCATATCAATTCTTTTCCGCCTACTTGATACGTGTACGTTTTCAAAGCCGATTTTGCCCACTCCGGATCCATTTCGGCTGCTTTTTTAAGCAGATCGGAAAATTCTTTACCGGCAGCGGTTTGGCAATATAACAGTAACGTGTTCCATAGGTGCGTAGGATGCGATAATAATCTATTGCATTGTTGGTAGCTATGCGTTCGTGACAATTTAGGCAATGAAATTTAATCACATGCCCACCGGATAATGCCGAAGCGATACAAGAATAAGGTAGTAACTTTATTTTGCCGCAAGTGGGGCAGACGGCACGTGGGAAAATATAGCCGGGAGGTGTAAATTTGCCCAACCAGCAAAGTCCAAGTTCCATGAGCATAAACCCGTTGAAAACCATTTCGTCATCTTGCATTAAAATACCGGGATATAACTCGCCAAAATGATATGTTTGTCGTATGCGCGAAAGCCAGTGCCAACGTTTCCTGTCTTGCGCCAACGTGAGCGAACAGGTTAAATCCTTTTTATAACTGACAAGTCCATAATTTAAGTGGTATTGATAACCGGACATATACCAACTCCACATTTCGGGTGTAAGGCTCGCTCCTGTATTGAAGGCAGCCACTACCTGAACATAATGTTTGGTCAGTGTTTTAAGAAATACCGCTAGTTTATCCTGTTCTTCTTTTGTCCATCCTTCCACATCCAATTCTGTTAAAATTACCGTTGCTAAACTGATATGTAACCGATAAAAATTAGTTAGCATTTCTATGGGCGTTTTTTTAATAAAATCATGTATGCTGTGTGTATTAAAGACCAAAATTTCCCGCAAGGGATGTTTTTGTTTCAAATCGCGCACGAACTGCTCTAAGGCAAATGCACCGCCGATTGAGTCTCCCGTAATAATAAAACTATTATATTGCGGATCGGCTAAATTCTCGTTAATATATGATAAGTGTTTTTTTAACTCCGGTGCATTTAGAAAAAAATTATTTGTCATATTGGGGCTCCTTGTTTGTTTGGATAGTAGATATCTCACCGCGCATACCACGTAGAGAAGCGCATAGCATGGCATATTTGAATTTCATTTGCATCGTATGGTGATTTTTAATCATTTGTAGGATAACTTTATAATAAAAGTGTTTCAAATAATGCTGAATCTGCGGATAGGACTCGGGGTGCTCTTTTTGCAAATCGTCTAAAAATCCGACCTCTTTTTTTTCAGTTAAAAAAACATGCAAACTACGAATGCCGGCAAGTTTTATTTTAACGTTCATTTCCGTCGGGAATTTAAGATGTTTTAAACTATCTCCGCCAGCTTTTAGAAAATCTTCGTGGGTGATTATTTTTTTATCGTAAAGGTATTTAAATAACCCCACTTCCAATTTAGCATTGTCATCGGTGTGTTTCGATGGCAATTGTTTTTGATACATATTGTTAAGAACTATGTTCATAACTACCTCTTTTTAGATAAATTCCACAGGAGTATCAAAAAGAAAACCCATCGCAAAGATGGGCTTAAACGGTAAGAGGTCCCATCTTTCAAGCATTAGCACCTTGCTTGGGCAGGTTGCTGTGTAGTCGTCGGGCTTGCCCCTCGTACACTCTCTATGGTACTTATAGTATAGCAAAATGATGCGACAACAGGTTGTCGTGCGAATGTTATATTCTATAAAAAAGGAGAAAAACTATGAAACAATATGACATGGTTGAAATATGGAAACGCAGTAAAGAAGACGAAGATGTGCAATTAGAGGCACTTTTTGATGCGTTGTATGCGCTTAAAAGGTGACAGAGGATGATTTATTTATTTACTTACACAGTAAGGGGCTTAGAGATAGAGGATATATTTATCCCAAGAGGGAAGCCGTGCAGCACTTTATGCGTTACCAACTTACCTACAAAGGAGAGCCGTTTTTGGATAAAATGAACTGTTATCATCATAGCCCGATTGATTTGGCTATCAAATTTATGAACGTATTTCCAAAGCCATTGAACACGAAGAGGAGGGCGTAGCATTTTATACATGCACGGGCGCTCCGGCTGTGATGGGCACGATCGTGTGTATGGGCAAAATGCAAGACGGAAAGTATATAACTAATCCAACCGAAGGTGCGCCGCGCAAACTGGTGGACAAACTAACTCCCAACGATATTTTGATGTTTTTAACTAAATACGGCAAATGGCTCAAGGATCCGCTTCTGATGTTTGGCGTGTGGCGAACGTACGCTAAAAACAAGTATGGACCGTGGCTTATGTGCTTATGCCACCATTTAGGCACAGGTCGCTGGGAAGATTATTACGAATATGCTTTTGATGCCGGACTAGACGCTATTGACTATATTGGCACTAAGTTTTAACTTGACTTCTAGGCCCAGAAGAAGCGTGAAGGCGTAGATATTTATAAGCACGTGCGCCACTTCCTACCCATCCCCGGTCAGCATAAAAACAAAAGATTCTTTACAATTCACAAAAATCTGCCAAAAAGCGCATGCTCAAAGTGGTGCATAAAAATCCCCGTCGGGGTTTAACCCTAACGGGGATAAATGCTAATAATCAAAAACTAAAATACGGAGTTGACGAGATTCGTCCTGCATAAATTTCCTGACGGAAATTTTGCCCGGAACCGCCCTCGCGGTATTCGCCTTTGCCTAACGGCAAAACTCATACATCGCTGTGGGCTTCGAATCTCGACGCGGCATAAAGCAGTTTATGCCGCTCGATACTTCACAAAAATTAAAACCCCCATAAGGGGGGTTCAAATTTTTACGGAGTCGACGAGATTCGAACTCGCGGTCTCTGCCTTGACAGGGCAGCGTGTTAACCAGGCTACACCACGACTCCAAACAACTCAAATTTTTTCGTACTTATATTATATCTTACCTGGGGCCTAAGCGTCAACTTTTTCCATGTCTCCGACGGAAAAACTTACGCAAATTCGCCCCATAAGATTTGTTCCAACTCTAATTCTACGCCGTGTTTTTCTTTTACTTTTTGACGCACTTGCTTCATGAGTTCATAAATATCTTCCGGCGTAGCGCGGTTGAAATTGATAATAAATCCGGCGTGTTTTTCCGATACTTTCGCTCCACCTACCGACAAGCCACGCAGCCCCGTATCGTCAATCAAACGCGAGGCGTAATCGTTAGCAGGTCGTTTGAACACACTCCCCGCACTTGGGAAATCTAACGGTTGTTTTTCAATGCGTTTATGAAGAATGCTATGGCGCGTTTCCACCAGTTGGGTAAAGTCGGCTTTGTCCAACTTAAATGCAGCGGACAGAACGATGTAGTTTTCAATACCTTCTACATGGCGGTATGCATACGAAATATCATTTTTCAAAATAGTAGCCGGGCGGCCTTGCAAATCAATTACGTCAAAATATTCCAATTTGTCAAAGGTTTCTTGCCCGAATGCGCCCGCATTCATATAAACGGCCCCGCCGACACTTCCCGGAATTCCGGATAACTTTTCCATACCGGCTAATCCGGCGTGTACGGCAATTTCACAGACTTTATCTAAAGCGGCCCCGGCTTGTGCTTTGATATTGTTGCCTTCACGAGAAATGGCTTGCATGTGTTTCGTGGAGCAGACAATGCCTTGTACACCTTTGGAGCCGACTAAAATGTTAGAACCGAAACCTAAAATGTGTAGGGGAATATTATACGCACTGGCTAATTTTAAGACAAAACCCCACTCTTCGGCTGTGGCGGGATAAACATATACCTCGGCCGGGCCGCCGGTGCGATACGTCGTATGATTGCCCATCGGTTCATCGGGCAAACACCGCTCGCCAAAGAAATTTTTCAGTTCTTGTTTATAGTCCATGACTCAGTTAAAAATTCAGGCCGATACCGCCTTGGAACCCTTCGTTGCTGGCAGTTTTGGTGTATGACCCAAAGATGTAAAACAACGGAAACGGTGCCACGCGCACCCCGGCCGTATAGCGAACGGCTCCGTCGGAAGTAGAGCGGTTTTCTGCCATTTTGCGGGTAGAAAAGTCCCCATAATCATAGCCTACACCTAAATAGGGCGTCACGAATAATACTGTGGTTGAAGCCACAGCCGATAAAGACAAATGGTCAACCGTGTACCAATCGGTTTGGGCGTGGTCGTAAAAGCCGGCTAACGTTACGTCAAAAAGTTGCATGACATCGTAATTGTATTTCAACCCAAGGCCCAACGATTCAAAACCGTTAAAGGCACTGCCGCGTACGGCTACGGTGGTATTAATAACCGGAACAAATGTTTCGGCCGTAATAAAAGGCGTGATTAAATAATCTTCGGATGAAATGTTGTTGTCCTTGCCTACTTTGACGCCACCGAAAGTCGCTCCGACATCAAACCCCGGGAAAGAAGTGGCTTTTCCGGTGTGGAAATCGTTTAAGCCGATAAGGGTATTGATATCTTTGTTGTAGGCAGATAAGTTGGAAGCACTGCCGGCATAGTGATCGCGGAAGTCATCGGAAATATTGGTGGACGCGAGTGCTGCCGCGGGGAAAAGAAATAAGCTAAAAACAACGGTTAAGATTTTTTTCATTTGTACGTATCTCCATTTGCGAAAATTAAACATATATAATATGATAGAAAAAGAAAGACGTAACGTGCAATGCTATTTTAGGATAAGGAGATTTCTTTATGGTCAGCGAACTTGCCGGAACATTATCTACACAAAAAATTGATACACAAGCCTTACACAGTGCTTTTTTTGCCCCGGGCAAAACCCCGGTGCCTGTTAAATTCGGTACGTCTGGGCACCGCGGAACTTTAGGGGAAGGGTTTTGTGCTTTGCATGCGCAAGCCATCGCGCAAGCCGTGGCGCGTATCCATTTGGAAAATCATATTACGGGTCCGGTTTTGGTGGGGGGAGATACGCGGTTGATGTCGCGCGAAACAGCGCGACTATGCGCGGAAGTTTTAACTGGAAATAATATCCCGGTTATCTTGCCTGATATCCCGGTGCCGACGCCGGTTTTCTCGTTTGAAATTCGCAGTGGGCGCGCGTGTGCCTGTTTGAATGGCACCGCCAGCCATAACCCGCCGCAGGAAATGGGACTTAAATATAACCCGGCTAACGGTGGCCCGGCCGACGGTAAATTGACGGCCCAAATTGAAAAATATGCCAATGAATATATGGCCAATCCGTCGGCAATTAAATCGTTGCCGCTTGCTCAAGCGCGGGAACGGGGGTTGGTAACGACGGCAGATGTCATTACCCCGTACGTAAAAGCCATCGGGCAAAAAATTGATTTCAAAAAAATAGCCGCATCCGGTTGCCGGTTTGCTATTCACCCGCTCGGCGGTACCAGTTTGCCTTTTTACCGTGCCATTAAAGAAAAATACGGTTTGCACAATGTGGATATTGTCAGCGAAGTACAAGACCCGACATTCTGCTTTATCCCGTTAGACCATGACGGAAAAATTCGCATGGATCCGTCGTCTAAATATCCCATGAAACCGCTGATAGAATTGGTGCAAAAAGGAGTGTATGCTTTCGCCGGTGCGAGTGATCCGGATGCCGACCGCTTCGGTTGCGCTACGGCACAAGGCGGGCTGATTGCCCCGAATCACGCGCTATGTGTTATGGCGGACTATTTAGTTAAAAAGCACCGTGTCAAAGGGGCAACGGCTATTGGGCGCACGTTAGGAACGACGGCCCTGTTAGACCGTATTGCCAAACACTACGAGTTGGAATTGGACGAAGTGAACGTCGGTTTTAAGTATTTTGTGGAAGGATTAGACAAAGGCCGTTTGGTGTTGGCGGGGGAAGAAAGCGCGGGTATGTCGGTAAGCGGTTGGACGACGGAAAAAGACGGTATTTTTGCCGTATGTCTGTTAATGGAAATCCAAGCCGTTGCCGGTGATATTGCCGCCTTATATAAGGATATTGCTAGCAAATACGGTACGCCGTATTATACGCGCGTGGATGTGCCGACCGACGCCGAAACAAAAGCCCGTATCAAAGCGTTAAAAGCGGCTGATTTTACGTTGCCGCAAGTGGCGGGAGAGAAAGTTACCCGCGTGCGCGATACGGACGGCCTTAAAGTGTATTTGGAAAATTCGTGGTTTTTGGTGCGACCGAGCGGTACGGAAAATATTTTGAAAATCTATGCCGAAACGTTCACGTCCGAAGAGCACTTGCATACGTTGATTAGCGAAGCGCAAAAAGTGTTAGCATAAAGTAAAACTGGTTGATTAAAAAGCATCCTCGGGAAATTTTCTGAAGATGCTTTTTTGGTAGAGAAAATTTTACTTGACATTGTTTTTTTTTTTTGTTAAATTTTATGGGTAGGCAAATTCAGTAACAAAAGAGGAGTTTTATGAAAGGTATAATTTCGGGCAAAGTAAGTGGGTTTACGCTGATAGAACTTTTAGTAGTTGTGTTAATTATCGGTATTTTAGCTGCAGTGGCCTTGCCGCAATACAAGCGGGCGGTAGAAAAAGCCCGAGCCACGCAAGGGATGACGTTACTTAAGTCGCTTAGTCAAGCCGCCGATACGTATTATATAGCCAATGGATCGTTTCCATCGTCTTTCGATGAATTAGATATCGAATTCCCTGCCGGTTGGAATGGCACGGAAAGATGGTGGAATGAGGCGGTTGTTGATGCCCGTTCTAATGGTAAATGGTCTCTTGTGTTAGAAACAGAAGCAAGTTCCGATTCATATATAATTTTTTTAGGCCAATTAACAGGTGAGTACCGCGGTACGGGATTTGGGTATTATCCTCTGAAACAAAACTATGCTCAACTGAATATTCCCGCTAATACGCTCCTTTGTGCGGAAGTTGCCAGCGGAGCAGTAGTGTATCCTGGTTCGGCGGGAAGTTATTGCGAAAAACTATGGCATGGACAGAATGTTTATAGCGGTACCATGCGTCTCTATACCATACATGCTTTTTAATAAAATTAACCCCCGCCTAGTTTGACGGGGGTTTTTACTAAAGTATTTTTATTTCTTTTTCTGCAGACGCGTCAGTTTGTTTTGTGCGCTGGTGGCATATTTGCTTGTCGGAAACTGTAAAATCAGTTTCGTATATGTTTCATATGCGTTATCGGTGCGTCCGTCTTTGGCGTAGGCCCCTGCCAATTCATACATACGCGGGGCGGTGGGTTGCAATAAGACGGCTTTTTCCAAGGCTTGTATATAGCGTTTAGGATCTTTGAATTTTTTATGCGCTATTTTAGCCGCTTGCATATAAGCGTTGGCCGCATTTTCTTTGGATACTTTAGACAATTTGGCGGCTTGTTGCAAGGTGTCATAAGACATGTCATATTGTTTTTGTTTGTAATACACATCGGCTTTGCCGCGGTAGGCTTCATAGACGGAATTAGGATCTTTAATTAGTTCAATGGCCTTATCGTAATTGAGCAAAGCGCTGTCGTACTGTTTATTGTTCTCATCTAAAATAGCCATGTGCTTGTATACCGTTCCCGTTTCGGCCGAATTGGGATACAACCGCAACACGCTAGTATAGGCCTCCGTGGCGGCAGCCGTATTTTTTAAGTTATCGGCATATACATCGCCAATCAAGCGCATGCTGGCTGCCCGGTAAGGGGAATTGGGATATAAGGCATTGGCCTTTTTATATTGCAAAATGGCAGCCAAATAATTGCCGTTCACCCGGTGCAAATCGCCATACCATAATTCTATTTCATTATTTCCGGGGTATTCGTTATAATGCAATAAAAACCGTTCAAATGCCTGTACGGCGGCCGGATAAAATTCTTTACCGCTTAATTTGGAAAACGCATAAAGCATTTTAGCCGTTTGTTTATCTAACATAGATTCATTCGGCGTTTGTACGAATAATTTACTGGCCATTTCGCGGACTTTTTTGTCTAACGCCTCTTGTGTTTCATTAAATAACGGCGACAATTGGACCATGTCCGTCGCGGGGAATAAATAGCGCAAACGGAACAATACGCCGAGTGCTTCGCCGTTGCGTCCGGCTTTGACCAGTAAGCGCGTTTGCACCAAAAGGGCATCGGGGGCCGACGGATGCGCCGGGTTTTGTAAAAACCAAGTATCTAAATTGTCGGCCAAGGCAGAGGCATATCTGCGGGTTTCGCCGGAGTTTTTAACCGGAAAAGAACTGATGGCTTGTTTATAAAACTCCAACGTTTTTTGGGAATCTATCGCCCATGTCGTTACGCCTAACGCACAAAATAAGAAAGTAAGGATTATTTTTTTCATGGAAATTACCTGTAATTTGTAAATTGAAGTTCTACGCCGAAATCTTGCCCGCGCAGAAGTGCCATGGTGTTTTGGAGTTCGTCTTTAGATTTAGACGATACGCGCAACTGATCCCCTTGAATAGAGGCGCTGACTTTGAGTTTAGCGTCTTTAATGGTTTTAGAAATTTGTTTGGCTTTTTCCGCCGGGATACCTTGTTGGATTTTGACGGTTTGTTTGGCATTTCCGCCCAAAGCCGATTCAATTTTTTGCGGGAGCATATTTTTAAGCGGGATACCGCGTTTGGCGATACGTGTAAAAATAATGTCGCGCAACGTATTGACTTTGAATTCATCGCTGGAAGCCAGTTTGAGTTCGTTATCTTTTTGGTTTAGTTCAATGGAAGACGAAGTCCCTTTGAAATCGTAGCGGTTGGTAATTTCTTTATTGGCGGCGCTGACGGCTTCACTAATTACATTTAAGTCCACTTTGGACACAATATCAAAACTGTAATCGGCCATAGTTTTTCTCCTTTTGGGGTAAATTTCCTATATTATATCTTTTTTTGTAAAATAGTTTTAACGGCGCTCCAAATCGTTCGGATGCGTTATTTTGAAAACAGGAGAATGCACTGTCGGTGCGTGCAAACAAGCAAACATGTATATCAAAACTCGTTTGACAGTAATGAACTTCCTCCAATTTGCCGTGTGGGGGGCGTATTTAACGTCCATGGGGACGTTTCTGGCCGGCGCGGGCTTGGCCGAACATATCGGTTGGTTTTATGCGGTACAAGGGTTTGTATCCTTATTTATGCCGGCTGTTATCGGTATTATTGCCGATCGTTGGGTACCGGCTCAAAAAATGCTTGCCCTGTGTCACTTTTTAGCGGCGGCATTTATTGCGGGTGCGGCATATTACGGCTCGCAAAGTACAATTAGTTTTTCCCACTTGTTTACTTGCTACACGTTAAGCGTGGCGTTCTATATGCCTACGTTGGCGCTTTCTAACTCGGTAGCCTATACGGCACTTCGCCAACAGGGGTTAGATACTGTCAAAGTTTTCCCGCCAATTCGTGTGTTTGGAACGGTGGGTTTTATTTGTGCGATGCTTACCACCAACTTCGCGGGCTTTCAGGGCAGTTATGTCCAATGGTATTTCTCGGCGCTGCTCGGTTTTATTTTGGCGGTCTATTGTTTGACGCTTCCCGCGTGCCCGGTGGCACAAGGCGAAGCCAAAACGTTAGCCGATGCGTTAGGACTTAAAGCATTTGCCTTATTTAAGGAAAAGAAAATGGCGATTTTCTTTTTATTCTCTATGTTACTCGGTATGTCCTTACAAGTAACAAACGGTTTTGCGGGCCCGTTTATCAGCGGGTTTAACTCGTTAGACGGTTTTACCGGTTCGTGGGGGGCTAACAACGCCAACGCGCTGATTTCGCTTTCCCAAATGTCGGAAACACTTTGTATTTTGCTGATTCCGTTTTTCTTAAAACGCTACGGTATTAAAAAAGTAATGCTGATCAGTATGCTTGCGTGGGTGCTCCGTTTCGGGTTTTTAGGGCTTGGTAACCCGTCCACCGTGCTGGGTATTGTGCTGTTAATAGCGTCTATGATTGTGTACGGGGTGGCGTTTGATTTCTTCAACATTTCCGGTTCGTTGTTTGTGGACCAAGAAACCGATCCGTCCATCCGCTCCAGCGCGCAGGGTGTGTTTATGCTGATGACCAACGGCTTCGGCGCGGCTATCGGTTCGCTCGCGGCGCAGAAAGTAGTGAATTGTTTAGTCATCTCGCACCAAAACACGGACTTACTGATAAATGGCGTATATCCGCCGGATGTTTCTCAAGCGATTATGCAAGGGTGGAGTCATGCGTGGTTTGTGTTTGCGGGGTTTGCGCTTGTAGTAGCGATGCTATTTAGCATTTGCTTTAAGTATGAGCACAAAGCGGCTTAAATAAAATAACATTGATTATACAAACGGCAGACTAACGTCTGCCGTTTGTATTTTATCTAAAGCAATAATTTTTATAAATAAAACTCCCGCTTAATTTTTAAGCGGGAGTTTTTCAAGACAAAACCGTTATTTATTTGGCTTTGTTGGCGGCTTTGGCCAAGCGAGATTTCTTGCG
Source organism: Candidatus Avelusimicrobium luingense (assembly GCA_900315845.1). Lineage (GTDB taxonomy): Bacteria > Elusimicrobiota > Elusimicrobia > Elusimicrobiales > Elusimicrobiaceae > Avelusimicrobium > Avelusimicrobium luingense. Next base: position 146,975 of record OOHK01000002.1, on the reverse strand, counting down.
GGCGGCCGTTTTCCAGTGAATGGTTTTCTTTTTGGCGGCCTTGTCAATGCAAGAATTTGCCTTTTTCAAATCGTCTTTGAGCGTAGCGGCTTTTGTAGAAGCGGACGCTTTGACGGTTTTAGTGGCCAAGCGAACTTTTTTGATTAAGCCTTTATTGGCGGAAGTTCTTTTGACGGCTTGGCGTTGCGCTTTGATAGCGCTAGTGTGTCTACCAGTTTTTAATTTTGCCATTTGTAATAATTCCTCTATACAAAAATCGGTACATATATTATAGTTAATTTACCGGGAGCGGTCAACTGCCACTCAAAAGCCGCAAATGTTACAATATACCTATGGACCCGCGAATTGATATCTTACCGAAAAGCCCCGGCGTATATATTATGCGCGATAAATCGGGCACGATTATCTATATCGGAAAAGCAAAAAATTTGTCCGATAGGGTCAAGCAGTATTTTCAAGAATCTAACCTGTATTCGCGCGGGTGGAAGTTGCCCAGTTTGCTACCGCTGATTGCCAAAATAGACTACATCACGTGCGACAGCGAACGCGACGCACTGGTGTTGGAAGAAAAACTCATTAAAGAATATCAGCCTTTTTTTAATTCGCTCGGTAAAGACGGGAAAAGTTATCCGTACTTGAAAATTACGACGGGGGAAGATTATCCGCGCTTGGTGCTTACGCGCCGCGTGATAAAAGGCAAGGACTTGTATTTCGGGCCGTATCCCAAATCATCTATTGTCAAAAGTTTAATGCGGTTTTTATGGAAAAGCAACTATGCCCCATTGCGGCCCTGCCACTGGAGTTTTTCGCGTGAGAAAGCGCTTGCTCCCTTAAAAATCAACACGTGTATTTATTATCATACGGGGCAATGTCCGGCGCCTTGCGCGGGGAAAATTTCATACGAAGATTACCGCGTGCTTGTAAAGCGCATGGCGGAATTTTTAGACGGAAATTTTGGGGATATTACCGAAAAAATGACCGCACTTATGCACGAACATTCGTCCAAAATGGAATATGAAAAAGCGGCGGTTTTCCGCAATTTTCTGCAAGCGATAGAACACATGAAAGAGCGCGTCATTGTGGGAAAATTCAAAGATGAAAAAATCACAACGGCTATGCAAAATACCGATAAGTTAAAACGCCTTGCCGAAGTTATCGGACTGAAAAAATTACCCGCGCATATTGAAGCGTTTGATAACTCGCATTTATTTGGGCGCGAAGCGGTGGGTTGTATGGTTTGCTATATTAACGGCGAGAAAAACCACGAACATTACCGCCGTTTTAAGATTCGCTCCAAACTGCCCGAGCGCGGCGGGAGTGATTTTACGATGATGGAAGAAAGTGTCTATCGGCGTTTGCGCCAAATCAAGCGCGACCCGGCCCACGCGCCCGACCTGATTTTGCTTGACGGCGGTAAAAGCCAAATTACCGCTGCGCTAAATGCCTTTGAACGTGCGGATATATATATCCCGTTTATCGCGCTTGCCGAAACACACGAAGGAATTTATTTGCCCGGCGCGGCAGAAAGCATTAAACTGCCTATCGGCGATCCGGCCCTTAACCTTTTAATGGAAATACGTGACGAAGTTCACCGCTTTGCCGTTACTTACCACCGCAAACTGCGCGACAAAAACGTCTTTGAAAAATAAATTTTGTTACGGTAATTTGAAGACTTTTTCTTGTGCCCCGGGATAAGGTGTTTTAGTTCCCCGGAATAATTTAGTGCAATAATCGCCTTCGGCTAATTTGAAATAACCGGTTTCTTCGATACAAATAATTTGATTTTTAGGCACTTGTTCTTCTGTATTGCTGTCGCTGCGCCATTGCCATTGGAAAGCGGCTCCGCGATAGGGGCCGGTTAACCGTTCCAAACGTACGCCGCGGTTCTGATCTTCGTTATTAAAGAAAACGATATTCCAATCTTTGGAAGAATGTACTTCGGTAGGAATCGTAATCCCCACTTGCGTATTTCCGGCCCACGCGGGAATTTCCACATCTAAATCTTCAAACGATAACGGATAATCCCCGGTGGCCATTTTGTACACCAACCCTGTCTCGCCCAATGTTTTTAGTAATGCGAAGGCTTGTGTCGCTTTTGATTTTTCTACCGCTTTATTATATTGCGGCAGGGCTACGGCCGCTAAAATGCCGATGATGAGCACAACTACCAATAATTCAATGAGTGTAAATGCTTTTGTATCGTTCATAAAAAATTTCCTTATTTATTATTATTGTGCTTTTTTTTGAATCTGTCAAGAAACGTTTTGTAGTCCGGTAAATTTATCATGGAAAAATAAATCGGTTTTTGTAAATAAAAAAGCCGAAGCAAAAATCGCTTCGGCTTTTTTGCGGATGAAAAACTTATTTATTTTCTTTCTTAAACAAGTGGCGTAAAAAATCTTCGGCCAATGTTTTAGAGCCGAGCCCTACACCGATAGCAAACGCAAGCCCCAAAGACGCTAGCACAATTACTACGATATTGTTTACCAGTTGCGTAGCAATGCCTAAATTCTCTACCGCCAAAAGCGCACAGAAGAAAATGATAAACGCATTGACGGCCCGCGCCATCAAAAAACCGCCTTGCAAGTTGTTGGCTTTGGCGGAATTTTCAATAATGTTGCTCATCAGTTTGCCAAAGAGCATACCGGCAAACAGAATAATCACGGACACAAAAAGCGTCGGGATGAACGTTAAGAATTGGGTGAACAGATTGCGGATGACTTCCAAGTGCAACACTTCCGCGGCTAATACCACCGCATAGAAAATTACCGCCCACGCGAGCACGAACGCGATAATATACGTCGGTGATTTGCCAAGCCCAAAGCGCATGCAAAGTTCGTTAATGCCTAATTTAGATGTTTTTTCATCAAACGAAATTTTGCCCAGCATTTTTTTGACAAACGAACTGACCAGCCGCGAAATGTATAACCCTAATACCATAATAAGTAGGGCAACAAGTAACGCGACTAACACTTTCAAACTGCTTTGGCCCAACTCTAACAGTTGGGTGCTAATGTTTTGCGACATCATTTCCAATGTTTCCATAATAGTTCTCCTTGTTAAAATTGTAGCAAATCATAAGCCGATTATTGGTAAAATAAGAATAATATGAGCGAAATTCAGTACTTAAAAGGTATCGGCCCGGCCAAAGCCAAATTGTTTGATAAGTTGGGAATTGAGACGGTAGAAGATTTGCTGCACTACTATCCGCGTACTTATCAAGACCGCCGCTTGGGCGCCCCACCTAACGAGTATAACTCCGATTCGCTCGTCGTTTTTAAGGGGCGCGTTCTGCGCTCGCAAACCGTTCCGGCGCGCAGTGTGCTTATTTTTAAGGCGTTTTTGCAAGACGAACAAGGCCACGAAATTGAGTGTACGTGGTTCAAACGGCGCACGTTCGGGCGGTATAGTTTTGATCCGTTCGGTACACTTAAAAAAGATTTTCATATCAATAACGAAGTATGGGTGATTGGGCGGCGCGAGAATAAAAATAATTTTTTCGGTAATAAAATTACGGTGGAAGAACACTACGTCGCCGCAGATGTACTTACCGAATTACACGCCGGGCGTTTAACACCTATTTACGGGCTGACCGAAGGGCTGACTAACAAACAATTCAGATTATTTGTGCATGAGGCGTTGCAGACTTCCGCTATGGCGAACGAACAGGAAATTTTGCCGCCGGTGTTGCTGCAAAAACATAAATTTTTAAGTGCCCCGCAAGCATTAAAAGCGGTGCACTTTCCCAACTCGCTTGCCGAGTTGGAAAATGCCCGCGCGCGTCTTGCATACGAAGAATTTTTACTGCTTGCTACGGCGTGGGGCATTAAACGCACGCAAACCAAAGTGTTAGCCAAAGATTATTCCTACGAAATCAAAAAAAATCTGTTAACGCCGTTTCGCCAGCATCTCGGTTTTGAATTTACCAATAGCCAAAAAAAAGTAATTAACGAAATTTTCAATGATTTGTGTTCGGTTCGTCCGATGAACCGGTTGTTGCAGGGGGACGTGGGATCCGGTAAAACGGTGGTTGCGTTATGTGCAATGTTATTGGCCGTGGAAAACGGGTATCAGGCGGCCCTCATGGCGCCGACGGAGATTTTAGCCGAACAACATTATTTTACGTTTAAGCGGCTTTTGCAAGGGCTACCTGTAAATGTGGCCGTACTGACAAGCAGCACCAAAGCTGCGGCGCGCAAGAAAATTTTGAAAGAGTTGGCAGACGGCAGTTTGCATATTTTAATCGGTACGCATGCGGTTATTCAAGACGATGTGAAATTTCATAATCTGCGTTTGGCGGTTATTGATGAACAGCACCGCTTCGGCGTCAAACAGCGCAGCAAACTTAAAGAAAAAACCGCTAAATTAGACCTTTTAACCATGACGGCTACTCCTATCCCGCGTACGCTTGCGTTGGCGTTTTACGGCGATTTGGAAGTATCTACCATTAGCGAACTTCCGCCGGGACGGCAGGCGATTATTACCGAAACGGCTACGCCGAAATTGGCGTATGACCGCGTGCGTGAAGAAATACAAAACGGGCGGCAAGCATATATTGTTTTTCCGCTGATTGAAGAGAGCGAAAAAATTTCCGCCAAAGCCGTTACGGAAGAATTTGAAAAGTTAAAAAAAGTGTTTCCGCAGTTTCGTCTGTCTATGCTTCACGGGCAAATGACGCAAGCCGAAAAAGAACAAATCATGGCTGATTTTGCCGCGCACAAGACTGATATTTTGGTGGCAACGCCCGTCATAGAAGTGGGTATTGATGTCAAAAACGCTACCGTTATGGTAATTGAAAATGCCGAGCGGTTTGGTTTGGCCAGTTTGCACCAGTTGCGCGGGCGCGTGGGCCGCGGTGAACATCAAAGTTATTGTATGTTAGTACCCGAACATGCGGGAAGTATCGCTAAAGAACGGGTGGATATTATTTGCGCTACGCGCGACGGATTTAAAATCGGCGAGCGCGATATGCAACTGCGCGGCCCGGGGGAAATTTTGGGTACGCGCCAAAGCGGGGAGTTGGAATTTAAGGCGGGCGATATTTTTAAAGACCGCGATATTTTATATCAGGCCATACAAGACCGCGACGAACTTTTAGCGCAAGACCCGGGTTTAACGCGGCCCGAGCACGCGCTTTTTAAACGCAAATTGCAAGAACTCTATCAAAAGAATTGGCACTTAATTGATTTATCGTAAGATTAATACATTTTTGTATTGACATGGAGCATAATTCTTTTTTGTAGAAATGCTATACTGTAAATAGAAATAAATCTGTTTCTATGCCGTGAAGAACGGCCATTCGTTGCAAAACGATTGTTCGCTCTAGAAACAGGGAGTCTCTCTTTGCGCGTACTTTCGGGTACGCGCAAGGGCGGCTCTGGTTAGGATGGAGCGAACACCTAATCGGAGACCGCCCTTTTTTTATACCGGGCCAATAAAAATATGAAAACAGAAAAGGAAGTATTTGAAGATCTAAAAGTATTAAAAAAATCAGCCCGGTTGGCGCAGGCCCGCTTGCAAAAATTAGTTTATACCATGCCGTTTTTTTCATACGCTCCGGTAGAGGCTTTGCAAGCGTTGAATATCTATTGCCTACGGCTTGAAAACAGCGAACAAGAATTAAAACAACTGGCGCAAGAAAACACAAAAAAACCGAAAGCGTGAACTTTCGGTTTTTTATGTTGGGCAATTTTTATTTTTCCAACCGCGGGAAAAGCGGCGGGTATTTTTCAATCTTGCCGGGTTGCAAGCGGCGCGCCATTTCCGGCCCGATGGTAGGCATAAACGGCGTTAGCCATTTTGCTACGTAGCGCAAGCACGCCACCAACTCTAATAAGACTTCTTTTGTGGCGGCGGGATCGGTCTTGGCCAGTTCCCACGGTTTTTTCTCGTCCACGAGTTTATTTAAGTCGCTGGCGAACCCGTAAATTTGTTCTAACACTTTATCAAAGGCCAGTTCATCATACGCCGCGTCAATAATTTTTTCCACTTCGCCGGCTTTGGCGAGCAGTTTATAATTACCGGTAATCGTTTCCGGCAAATCACCGATGTTTTTGGCGGCCATATTCAGCGTGCGCGATAAAAGGTTGCCGATGTTATTGGCTAAATCGGAATTGTAGCGGTTCTTGAAACTGGCCATAGAAAAATCGCCGTCTTGCCCGAAAGGTACTTCGCGGAATAAAAATGCGCGTACCGGGTCCACGCCGTATTTTTCGGCTACTTCGGCGGGGTTGACGATATTGCCCAAAGACTTGGACATTTTCTCGCCTTCTACTGTCCACCAACCGTGCGCAAATACTTTTTTGGGAAGCGGCAAATTTAAGGCCATGAGTACCGCTGGCCAAATAACCGTATGAAAGCGGAAAATTTCTTTGCCCACCATGTGTAAATCAGCGGGCCACAAGTCTTCAAATGTTGCAACGCCGATCTTTTTTAGTTGTGCTTCGTGTTCGGTTTTATCGTCGCAAATATGCGTGCCGAAACCGGCGCCGGAAATATAGTTAATAAGTGCATCAAACCATACATAAATGGTATGTTTGGGGTTGCTCGGCACCGGAATTCCCCATGCTACTTTCGTGCGCGTGACGGACAAATCTTGCAAACCGCCTTTGACGAAATTGATGATTTCGTTGGCGCGTGTTTTGGGGCTTAAAAATTCGGGGTGTTCCTCGTAGTATTTTAACAAGGGTTTTTCGTAGCGGGAGAGTTTGAAGAAATACGTTTCTTCATGCACTTCGGTTAAGGGACGTTTATGCACCGGGCAGAGATTGCCTTCCAAAATTTCGCTGTCGTTATAGTATTGTTCGCACGACATGCAATACTTGCCCGAGTACGAACCTAAATAAATATCGCCCGTTTTGAGTAATTTTTCAAAAATGGCTTGAACGACATGTTCGTGGTGCGGATCGGTGGTGCGGATAAAATCATCGTAAGAAATGTTTAATTGTTTCCACATTTCTTTGTATTTTTCGGCGACGCTGTCCGCCCATGCTTTGGGGGTTACGTTGTTGGCGGCGGCGGTTTTTTCAATGTTGGCGCCGTGTTCGTCCGTCCCCGTTAAATAATGTACGTCAAAACCTTGTTGGCGTTTGTAGCGGGCCAAAATATCTTGCGCTATCGTCGTGTAAGCGTGGCCGATATGCGGTACCGAGTTTACATAGTAAAGCGGGGTGGTAATATAGAATTTTTTAGTCATTTAATTCTCCGTTTCAAATAAAGGTAAATTGAGACCGTCTAAACTGCAAAGGGCCGTTTCCAACACGAGCGCGGGGGAAACGTTGCGGGTTAGACTGCGTTTATAGTTTTCAAATTGTTGCAAGATATGGGTATAGCGGCGCTGTTCGTTATCGGTCGGTGCAGATACCCACGCGCTATGTAAGGCTTGTAAAAGTACATCTAAAACGGCTTGCGTTTCTTGCCGCGATGCCACAAGCGTACGGGGTAGTTCGGCTACTACGGCTGCCGGCCCTTGCGGGCTGCACCCGGTAGCACTTATCCCGGCTTCTTGTAACAAAGCAAGGGCTCCGTCTGCCTTTAACGCCCCTTGTATGGAGCCGCAACTGTATTTAGCGCACAAGTCCGTATATTGGGTGTCCAGTTGGTTATCCTGTAAAATCTGTTTAATGTTCTCTTGCGATAAAGGGGCAAATGCCAGCGATTGGCAACGCGATAAAATCGTGCGTAGCATGGCCGAGCGTTTAGAGGTAATTAAAATCCAAACGGTTTTGGCGGGCGGTTCTTCAATAAATTTAAGTAATGCGTTTGCCGCTGCACCTTGCATGCTTTGGGCTTCGTCAATGATAAAAACTTTATAGCCGTTCCCTACGGCTTTTTGTTGGGCTTTGGCGGTGACGTCGCGGATTGTATCAATGTTGATGTGTTGTTGCTTGGCGAGTTCTTTTTCCAATTCTTCTTCGTAGGAAGAAGATTCAAAATCTTTTTTTACCGTTAATCGCGCTTGATACAAAAAATCGGCAAAGATAACATCCGGATGTATCTGCTGGCTGATGGCTTTGCAGTTGGCGCACTCCCCGCAGGCTTCCCCTTGGGCGCGCGCCGTAGCGTCTAAACAGTTTAACGCTTTAGCAAATTCAAGGGCTGTTTTCGCCTTCCCCACACCAGCCGGCCCGTAGAATAACAAAGCCCCCGGCACGCGCTCGTTTTTTACGAGCGTTTTTAAGTAGTCGGTGGCTTTTTCCTGCCCTAGGATTTCTGAAAACGGCATTTAGATTTGGTGTCTTTTTAATAACTGGCGCACTTGGAATTGAACGTCCGAGATGTCTTTATCGGCATCTATTAAATAGGAGTTTTTAGTGCATTGGAGCATTTCCAAATACCCTTCGCGCATTTTCTGGCGGAAGGCCCTGTCTTCTTGTTCCAAGCGGTCGGAGAATAAATATTCGCCGCGTTCGGTGAAATACTTATCCGACATTAAAAATACGAGTGTTAAATCGGGCGAGAGCCCCAACGTGGCAATTTTATTTAAGGTATCAATGATTTTTAAATCAATACCGCGCCCGTAACCCTGATACGCACACGTGGACATGGTATAGCGTTCACAAATGACAATTTTCCCGGCTTCCAATGCGGGAATAATTTTTTCTTGTGTGTGTTGAGCGCGCGAGGCTTCATATAAAAGGAGTTCGGCCATCGGCGTAATGTTGACTTTAGGTTCTAATACAATTTGGCGTATTTTTTCCGCTGTGGGGGTTCCGCCGGGTTCGCGCGTCAAAAGCACGTCTTTGCCTTGCTCCAACAGGTAATTGACGAGCAGTTTGGCTTGCGTGGATTTACCGCAACGGTCCGGCCCTTCTAAAACAATAAATTTTCCTTTCGGCATATTAGGCTAATCCTTCTTGGGAAGTAATAATTTGTAACTGCGTTTTGGCGGGCAACTGCCACCCGTTTTTGGCATTTTGAACAAGTGTATCCAATTTGCCTTGAGCGTTCAAAATAAAATCAATAATTTCACGATACGCGCCATCGCCCCCGGCACGTGCGGTAACAAAATGAGCCGCTTGTTTAACTTGGGGAACGGCAGCCGGTACCGTGGCCGCAAAACCGACGGCTTGCAATAAAGGTAAATCGGTTAAGTCATCGCCGATATAGGCAATTTGGTCCGGGGTTAAATTTTCACGTTTTAAGATGTCTTGTAGCGGCCCGAGTTTGGATAAAAAACCTTGATAAATATAAGTGTAACCGAGCGCATCCGCGCGGTGAATAGTGGTTTCGTGCCGCCGACCGGTAATGATGCCCAGCGTGATACCCGCTTGCCGGCACAAAATCGCGGCAATGCCGTCTTGCGTATTAAACGACTTAAATTCTTCAATGCGGCCGTTTTGAAGGAAAAAATTAACTTTTCCGTCCGTTAAAATACCGTCCACATCGGTTAAAATGGCTTTGATTTTTTTAGCCCGTTCTAAAGCGTTTTGCATATAGGTATTATAGCAAAATTCGCTTAGTCCTACCCCTGTGTTGATATCCACCCTTGTCCGGTTAGACTATCGCAGATTTTTTTGGAATAAGGAAAAGCGGCTTTCCAAGAACAGGTTTTAGTTCCATCATAAAAATTTATCATTAAAGAGTATTGTATGGGATTGCTGAAACTTCCATTTTCGCGTCTGTCTGCGCCACCGACACAGGCGGAAGCGTTGCACCAAGAATCATAACTAAAATAATTACTTCGGCAATCATCGCCGCCGCTGAGATCGCACTTTAAAATTCTTTCTACATCTATGTCCAATACATCGGAAATACCGTTTGTATTTCCTGCTTTACCGATAAATTCTACGGTTGTGCTGGGGCGTCCGTTAGCCATCATATATACGTTGACGGCTTCCTCCAAAGAGGACAAGAGCGTAAGGGCCTCTGTCGCGTGTGCTTTTTCCACCGCAACTCTGTATTGCGGCAGGGCCACACTGGCCAAAATGCCGATAATAAGAACGACAACCAATAATTCGATGAGAGTAAATGCCTGTTTGTTTTTCATGTTGTTTGCTCCTTGCTTTTTTACCAATACTTTATTATGGTTTTTTTTTTGATTTGTCAAGAGGCATTTGGCCCCTTTCTAAAGCATTTTTCGTGGTGTTATAGCAAAATTGGGGATAGGGCTAAACAGGGGGGGTTAATTAAATACGTAACCGGTTGTCCCTTGACCTACGTTTACCGTTTGGGTGCCGAAACTTTGGCAAATTTTTATTCCGAAAGCATCGTATCCATGGCAAAAGAATTGACCGCTTTTTACCTTGCCGATACCGTAAAAGTGAGAATAAGGATCACGATTGCAATACACAATAGCTTCCGTGAATCCGCTTGTAAGGGACGCGGCCCGGCAAACAAAATTTTTTGTTTTTACGGCACTCGCTCCGTACCCATAATTGGTAACGACCTCTCCCGGAAGTTCTATATCCAACGCTTCCACGTCTTCCGTATATTCTCCGTTTGCCAAATAGTAGGCTTCCGCGGCGCTTGCCATGGCGCGGGCAAGCGTGATAGCCTCTACGGCGCGTGCTTTTTCCACCGCTTTTTTATATTGCGGCAAAGCCACACTGGCCAAAATGCCGATGATTAAAACAACTACCAATAACTCAATCAGAGTAAATGCTTGACGATTCATCATAATTCCTTCAATTCAAAAGTTATTGTTATTGTAACTTTTTCAGACGTATGGTGCAAGGTTTGTCAAAAGGCCAACGTCCAACGATCTTCCGTTTTAACGGTTTTCATACCGTTTCTTTGTGGTTTTTTATATAATAAAGGTACTTGTCTTTGAAAGGGGTATTTATGGCTAAACGATTTACCGAAAATGCACAAAAAATTATTTTAATCGCACAAGAAGAAGCCAAACGCTTAAATCACGATTACGTCGGTACGGAACATATTTTACTGGGGTTGAGTGCCATTGACGGTACGGTGTCGCATAAAGTATTGTCCGGCTTGGGAATTACGTTTCGTAAGGTGCGCCAAGAAATTGAAAAAATGGTCGGCATCGGCGATACGATTATGTTATTGGGTGAAATTCCGTTCACGCCGCGCGCTAAAGCGGTGTTGGAATTTTCCGTGGAAGAATCACAAGTGTTGGGTACGGAACATATCGGCACAGAACACATTTTGCTCGGCCTTGTGCGCGAAGAAGAAGGGATGGCTGCAAAAATTTTGGATAATTTAGGCCAAAAACTATCTTCCGTGCGTGAAGCCGTTTTGACCTTTTTAGGAAACGCCAGCGAAGACGATATCGCGGAAAAAAGTACCGAAGAATCACAAGAAATCAATATGCCTATGTGGGCCAAAAATGATGAAAATTCATCTAACAAGACTAATAAAAAATCAAAAACTCCGACGTTGGATGAATATACCCGCGATTTAACCCGCTTGGCTGCCCAACACAAATTGGATCCGGTTATCGGGCGCGATGAAGAAATTGAACGCGTGGTGCAAATTTTAGCCCGCCGCACGAAAAATAACCCGGTACTTATCGGGGAGCCCGGTGTAGGTAAGACGGCTATTGTGGAAGGACTGGCCGAAAAAATTGCCCGCGGGGAAATTTCCGACTTGCTCGCCGGAAAACGGTTGCTTGCGTTGGATATGGCGTCCGTCATTGCCGGAACCAAATACCGCGGTGAATTTGAGCAACGCTTAAAAAATATTATTGATGAAATGGCTGCTGCGCAAGATGCCATTATTTTCATTGACGAACTTCACACCATTATCGGGGCAGGGGCGGCGGAAGGGTCTATGGATGCTTCCAATATGTTAAAGCCCGCCTTGGCCCGCGGTGAAGTGCAGTGTATCGGGGCGACCACTTTTGATGAATACCGCAAATACGTGGAAACCGATACCGCTTTGGAAAGACGCTTCCAACCGGTCGTTATTGAGCCGCCGGATGTGGATGAAACCATTGCTATATTAAAAGGAGTCCGCGCCAAATACGAACAACACCACAAAGTGAAATTTACCGACGGGGCTATCCGAGCGGCCGCTTCTATTTCCGACCGCTATATTTCCGACCGCGTCTTGCCGGATAAAGCATTAGATTTGTTTGATGAAGCCGGCGCACGGGCACGGCTTAAAAATGCTACGTTGCCGCCCGAAATCCGCCAAAAACAAGCGGAGTACAATCAGGCCGTGTTGGAAAAAGACGAGGCGCTCGCCAATAAAGAATTTGAAAAAGCCGCCGCCGCTAAAGATACCGAAGACCGGCTGAAAAATTACATTGACCATTTGAAAAAGAAATGGCAAGAAGAAAACGTTAACAACGTACCGGAAGTAACGGAAGAAGATATCGCACTGGTGGCATCTAAATGGACGGGCATTCCCGTTACGCGCATGACGCAAAGCGAAACCGACAAAATTTTACACATGGAAGAACGCTTGCATGAACGCATTATCGGGCAAGATGATGCGGTGCGTGTCGTGTCGCAAGCAATTCGCCGCAACCGTACCGGGTTGGGCAACCCCAGCCGGCCGATCGGCGGGTTTTTATTCCTCGGCCCTACGGGCGTGGGTAAAACCGAACTTGCCAAAAGTTTAGCCATGTTCTTGTTTGGCGATGAAGAAGCCATGATTCGGTTGGATATGTCCGAATATATGGAAAAATTTGCCGTTTCACGCTTAATCGGCGCGCCGCCCGGCTATGTGGGCTATGAAGAAGGCGGCCAACTGACCGAAGCCGTCCGCCGCCGCCCGTATAGCGTGGTGGTCTTGGACGAATTGGAAAAAGCCCACCCGGACATTTACAATATCTTACTGCAAGTGTTGGATGAAGGGGCTTTGTCGGATAATTTAGGCCACCGCGTCAGTTTCAAAAACTGCGTGATTATTATGACGTCTAACGTCGGTGCGCGCGAAATTACCAATAAAGGCAACCAACTCGGTTTTGCGGCTCACCAAAGCGCCGAGCAAGATTATCAGGATATGCGCCAAAATGTGATGGATGAAGTGAAAAAGACGTTCAATCCGGAATTTATCAACCGTATTGATGAAATTGTTGTTTTCCATTCACTGTCGCGTGAAAATATCGGTGCGATTTTAGATTTGGCACTCAAAGAAGTGGATGAAAAATTGGCGGAAAAAGAATTATCGTTGGAACTGACCGAAGAAGCCAAAAACTTCTTGGTGGAAAAAGGCTTTGACGAGAAATTCGGTGCGCGCCCGCTCTTGCGCACGATTCAGCGCGAACTGGAAGATCCGCTTGCGGAAAATATACTTGTCAGCCAATATCCCGCGCGTACGAAGATTGTGGTAGATTTTAATAAAGAAACCCGCAAACTCACTTTTGCGGGAGCGAAAACCAAAGAACCGGTGAACGCATAATTTTGGAGGAATTATGGACGCAAACAAACAAAAAGCATTAGACCTCGCCCTAGGCCAAATCGAAAAGGCCTTCGGCAAAGAAGCCATTTGTAAATTAGGCAGCGGCTCGGTACAAAAAGTAGAAGCCATCCCTACGGGCGCGTTGTCGTTAGATTTGGCGCTCGGTGTGGGCGGACTTCCGCGCGGGCGCGTTATTGAAATTTACGGGCCGGAAGCCGGCGGTAAAACGACGCTTTCGTTGCACGTTGCCGCGCAAACGCAAAAGATGGGCGGAACGGTGGCGTTTATTGATGCCGAACACGCTTTGGACCCGGTGTATGCCGCTAATTTGGGCGTAAATGTGGATGAGTTGCTCGTTTCGCAACCCGATTCCGGCGAACAAGCCTTGGAAATTGCCGAAAAGTTAGTGCGCTCGGGCGCGATTGATTTAATCGTGGTGGACTCCGTAGCCGCGCTTGTTCCGCAAGCCGAAATTGAAGGGGAAATGGGCGATGCTCACGTCGGTTTGCAAGCGCGCCTGATGAGCCAAGCCCTGCGCAAACTCACCAGCCTTTTAAATAAAACAAAAACGAGCATTATTTTCATTAACCAATTGCGCCAAAAAATCGGCGTGATGTTCGGCAACCCGGAAACGACCCCCGGCGGACTTGCTCTTAAATTTTATGCGTCCGTGCGTATTGATGTGCGCCGCATTGAAAACTTGAAAAAAGGTGACGAAATTATCGGTACGCGTGTGCGCGCCAAAGTAACCAAAAACAAAGTAGCGCCGCCGTATCGCCAAGCCGAATTTACCATGATTTTAGGCCAAGGTATTTCGCGCGAAGCGTGTATTATTGATAAAGGCGTGGAAGCCGGCATTATTGAAAAGAGCGGCAGTTGGTTTATCTATGGCGAAGAAAAACTTGGCCAAGGGGCCGACAATGCGCGCCAATATCTTAAAGATAACCCGGAACTGGCGGCCGAAATTGAAGATAAATTGTATGTAAAATATCTCGGCCATCATTATGACGGAAAACCGGCCGGCGAAGAAAAACCGGCAGAGAAAAAAGCCAAAAAATAACAACTTTTCTTAAACGGTGTAATATAAAGTAGGGTGGCAATTTTTGCCACCCTACTTGGATAAGTGATAAACAAATTACTCAACGTTAATACCGATAAATTGAGTAACCGGAATCGGAATACCACGGAGCATTCATTCCGGTTTCTTGTTTGCATAGTTGGTGTGCTAGTTGTGTGCCCGGTGGGTTGACAACACAAGTTTTCGCTCCAGCGTGTGCTGGCGTTGTGTTGTTTTGTAAATGGATCTCATAAGAAAGACCTACCTTTTCATCCACACAGGCTAAACGTTCGTCATTATCAAATCCGATTGTAAATAGGCAATAATAATCTGAGTTAAAATAAAAAAATCTTCCGTCACTCTGCCCGGCGGGAAGTTCTATGCTCAAAGCCTCTGCATCCATGGTGTAAGATCCGTTTGCTAAATAATAGACTTCTTCCGCGTCTGCCATGGCGTTTGCCATCGCTTTTAAGTTGGAATAGCGGCTACGCATAACGGCTTTTTTGTATTGCGGCAGCGCGACACTTGCTAAAATACCGATAATCAGTACAACTACTAAAAGTTCAATGAGTGTAAAACCTTTGTTATTCATAAAATGCTCCGGTTTTTTTATAATCGTCTGATATTATGAAAAGTTGCAGGCTTTTATTCCTACAGGGGTGAGACCGTCACAACGATATCGGGGATCCAAGTCCGGATAAATACGAATCATCACATCCGTATCGGCACAGAGAACCGTTTTATTACCGGCGGGGCTTTTCCAAACGCCGCAACGGGAACCGTTTTCATAAATAGCACCAATATGTTCCACGCTGGTATCGTCCAGTTTTTGATAGGTTGCTGATTCTTCCCCAATATCAATATCCAATTCTCTCACATCCGTAGGCCATTCTCCGGTTGCCATTTCATAAGCCGAAGCACCCTTATATAAGGCATCTGCACGCGCACGCAATTGCACGGCACGGGCCTTTCTAACGGCTACTTGATATTGCGGAAGCGCCACGGCCGCCAAAATGCCGATGATTAAAACGACTACCAATAATTCAATCAGTGTAAATGCTTTGTTATTCATAAAATGCTCCGTTTTACCACTTATCATTATTATTGGTTTTTTATTTCAAATCGTCAAGGGCAAATTGCTCCGTGTGACGCAATGAAAGCAAATTTGAATGTGTTAAGGCCCACGCCATTCTGACGTGATAAAAGTTATAATGTTTTTATGGACGGCGTATTATTAGAAGATTTTGCTAATCACTTGAGTTTTGAGCGGCAGTTGTCGCGCAATACGGTAGTGTCGTACACGTCGGACGTGGCGCACTATTTAGAGTATTGCGCCGCTAACGAAATTTTGCCGCAAGACGTAGAACCCCCGTTTTTAGACCAATATAATTATCAGTTAAAAAATGTGGAAGGGTTATCGCCCGCCAGTGTATTTCGCAAGATGGAAGCCGTGAAAAGTTTTTATAAATTCTTGCTGATTGAACAACGTATCCAAGAAGATCCGACGCGTTTTTTGAAATCCCCCAAACTTCCCCAATCATTGCCCGAGCAACTTACACGCGAAGAAATGGATAAATTACTTTCTTTCCCGGCCGAAAAATTTGACGAAGTCCGTACCGTAACTATTGTGGAACTTTTATACGCGGCGGGACTTCGCGTTAGCGAACTGTTGGGGTTGCGGCTAGAAAATATCAATACGGACGAAGGGTGGCTGCTTGCATTCGGCAAAGGGGGAAAACAACGCTTCGTGCCGATTCACCCGGCTTGTTGTAAGCGTCTCAAAGAGTATTTGGCGCTGCGTACGGCACATTTTGTAGGCAAAGAAACGGACTCGGAAGTTTTTCTAAATAACCGCGGCAAAAAATTAAGCCGCGTAAGTGTGTGGAAAGATTTAGCGGCTTTGGGGCGCAAAGCCAATATCTCGCGTCCGCTTCATCCGCATTTGTTTAGACACACGTTTGCCTCGCACTTGCTGCAAGGCGGGGCAGATTTGCGTAGTTTGCAAGAAATGCTCGGTCACGCCAATTTAACGACGACGCAAATTTATACCCATTTAGATGTAACGGATCTCAAAAACAAACACAAGAAATTTCACCCGCGCGGCTAATTTCTTCCTAATTTTGTGTGATACTTCGTTGCGCAATGGCTTGAATACCTCCGCGCTAACGCGCGCGTGCCGACAGTATACTGCGCCCTTGCGCGCCTCGTCTGACACAAAATTCGTTTGAAATTACATACGCGCTAAACCGTAAAATATTCTCCGCCTAATTTTGCGCGTTACGATTTATTTAATACTAATCAAGAGAGTAGATAAAGCTAGACCCTTCCCAAGATGTCCCGCCGAGAGAACGGCAAATTTGGTGTTGTAAAGGGGCGGTTTTGGGGGTAGAATTGGGCGGTGTCACACAAAGGATGGGGTGTTCGTAAAAATTATTTTCCTGCGTAAGAAAAGAAAGTGTTACCGGGGCAAGCCAACTGTCATCCGTAACGGATAAATTGATGGCCGCACAAGTAGCCGGTTCGTCCGGCAAGCCGCTACCCATGGCACAATAAACAGTGGTATGTTTGGCTACCCAAGTATTAGCAAATTCATCAAATTGAAATACCTTCGGAATTATTTCGTCTAATTCGGAAGAAGTGGGATAACGTCCGTTAGCCAAGTAAAAAATTTGGGCGTGTTCCGTAAGGGCCTTCCCAAGAGGCATTAATTTAGCGGTGCGGGCTTTCCAGACAGATGTTCTATAAGACGAGTAAGCCACCATGCCTAAAATACCTATAATCAGTACCGTGATTACTAACTCCGGCAACGTAAATCCTTTTCGTTTCATAAAAGCATTATACTTAAATTGTCCAAAATGTTAAAATAATAAGATATGAGTAATGATAATTTTCCGCAAATTGACAAGAAACAACAAGACCGCTGGGAAAAGGCTAACCTTTTTGCCAGCCCAAAACTGCCGTCCGGCAAGAAATTTTATTGTTTAGATATGTTCCCGTATCCGTCGGGGGCGGGATTGCACGTTGGCCACCCGGAAGGATATACCGCGTCCGATATTTTAACCCGCTACAAACGCATGAACGGCTACGACGTCTTGCACCCGATGGGGTGGGACGCTTTTGGTCTGCCCGCGGAAAATTATGCTATTGCTACCGGCGTTCACCCGCGCGTAACGACGCAAAAAAATATTGATAATTTCAGACGTCAAATTAAATCTATCGGTCTGGCCTACGATTGGTCACGCGAAGTGGATACTACCGATCCGAACTATTACAAATGGACGCAATGGATATTCTTGCAACTGTTCAAAAAAGGCCTTGCGTACGAATCTACGGTACCGATAAACTGGTGCCCGTCGTGCAAAACGGGGCTTGCCAACGAAGAAGTCTTTAACGGCAAGTGCGAACGCTGCGGTCACGAAATCGAACGCCGCGCTTTGCGCCAATGGATTTTGAAAATTACCGAGTATGCCGAACAATTATTAGAAGGACTTAACGACCTTGATTGGCCCGAAAGTACCTTGACTATGCAGAAAAATTGGATCGGCAAATCTAACGGGGCCAATGTGCTTTTTAAGGTGGACGGACACGACGAAATTTTAACCGTTTATACCACTCGCCCCGATACACTTTTCGGCGCGACGTATATGGTTGTTTCGCCCGAACACCCCATTTTGGAAAAAATTGTTACGCCCGCGCAAAAAGACGCGGTAGCCGCTTATCAAAAAGAAGCCGCCAAAAAGAGCGATTTGGAACGCGGAGAACTGAATAAAGAAAAAACAGGCGTGTTCACCGGAGCATATGCCATAAACCCGGTTAACGGTAAAAAAATCCCGGTGTGGACTTCCGATTATGTGCTTATGGGATACGGTACAGGCGCCATTATGGCGGTTCCCGCCCATGACGAGCGCGACTATGCATTTGCCAAAAAATTCGGCTTGGATATTATTGAAGTTATCAAAAGCGAACAAGGCGTTGAAAAAGAAGCGTTCACCGGGGACGGCGAACTCGTTAATTCCGGTTTTTTGAACGGACTTCATGTGCAAGAAAGTAAAGCCGCAATGATTAAATGGCTTACCGAACATAACTGCGGTAACGCTAAAACTACATATAAACTGCGCGATTGGGTTTTTGCGCGCCAACGTTACTGGGGCGAGCCGATTCCCGTGGTGCATTGTGACAAATGCGGTGTCGTGCCGTTGCCGGAAAGTGAACTGCCCTTGCGCTTACCCGAAGTGGAAAAATTTGAGCCGTCCGGTACGGGCGAATCGCCTTTGGCGACCGTAGAAGATTGGGTCAAAACGACCTGCCCCAAATGCGGCGGTCCGGCCAAACGCGAAACCAATACCATGCCCCAATGGGCGGGTTCATGCTGGTATTATCTGCGGTATATGGATCCGCACAATGCAGAGAAACTGGTAGATCCGGCTATTGAAAAAGCCTACGGCCCGGTAGATTGCTATATCGGCGGCGCCGAACACGCAGTGCTACATTTGTTATATGCGCGTTTTTGGCACCGGGTATTGTATGATTTGGGCGTAGTGTCGTGTAAAGAGCCGTTCAAAAAATTACGCCACCAAGGGATGATTTTAGCATTCTCGTACCGCGATAAAATGGGAAATTACCACAGTTACGACGAAATTGATTTCAAAGACGGCAAAGCCTTTTTAGCCGCCACCGGGGAAGAACTCTCGCCGATGGTGGAAAAGATGTCTAAGTCCAAGAAAAACGTTGTTAACCCGGACGATATTTTGCGTGATTACGGCGCCGATGCGTTTAGAATGTACGAAATGTTTATGGGCCCGTTTGAAGCCAGCAAGCCCTGGGATATGAAAGGCATAGAAGGCGTTTCGCGCTTCTTAAAACGCGTGTACGGTTGGAGTGAAAACGTTAAACTAACGGGCGAACAAGACCCCAAAAAGAGCGAAATTTTGAAGAATAAAACGATTGAAAAAATCGGTGATGACATTGAAAATTTCCGCTTTAATA
Organism: Candidatus Avelusimicrobium luingense; assembly: GCA_900315845.1. Taxonomy (GTDB): domain Bacteria; phylum Elusimicrobiota; class Elusimicrobia; order Elusimicrobiales; family Elusimicrobiaceae; genus Avelusimicrobium; species Avelusimicrobium luingense. The sequence continues at coordinate 127,621 of OOHK01000002.1, read as the reverse complement.
CGGCCGTTTCGTCGCTCATGGTGTTATTTAACGACATTAGCAAACTCCCGCAAGTGAGCCGTCATACGTTTGAGACGTTCTTGAAACTCTTGCACCCGTTTGCACCGCATATTACCGATGAAATTTGGCAACAACACGGGTACGAAGGCTTTTTACTGCAAACCGCGTGGCCCAAAGCCGATAAAAACTTCTTGCAAGAAGATAGTATAGAAATCGGCGTGCAAATTAACGGCAAAGTGCGTGACCGCATTTCCGTTGCCGCTACTGCCTCGCGCGAAGAAATTGAAAAAATCGCGCTTGCCAGCCCGAAAGTAAAGCGTAACTTGGAAGGACTTGAAATTAAAAAAGTGATAGTTGTGCCGGGCCGTATGGTCAGCATTGTGGCCGCCCCGGCGAAATAAGGAGCGTTATGAAAAAACTCGTACTTGCTATGTGTGCCGCGGCCGCGTTAGTTGCGTGCGCGAGCGAAGGAGCGGTCTATAAACCGCAAGCGCAAATTATGCCGCAACATATTAAAAAAATTGCAGTGCGGCAAATTCTAAATAAAACAGAAGTATTTGCGTTGGAAGATAAATTCTATAATACACTCTACGACGAGTTTTTACGGAACGGTATGTATCAAATCGTACCGGAAAACGACGGCGCGCAAGGCGTAGTAGTGACCACTATTTCGCGTTACTTAAATGTGCCGGTACAGTATGACAGCCAGTTAATTCCTACCGTGTATCAAATGAATATATGGCTGGATGTGGTGTTCATGGATAAAACCACCAACGAACCGGTGTGGCGCGAGCCGGCACTGATGGGTACGCAAGTATATGCGGCTTCTACTTTGCCCGGCGGTATGACCGAACAACAAGCGCGTGATGAAGTGTTCGGGCAACTCTCGCGCGATATCGTCAAACGCACGGTGGACGGGTTTGGCTCGGTATGGAGCGAAAACAAAAAGAAAGTGATGAACAACCCGGAATATACCACCATTACCGATTAACTATGCCCAAACTGACTGCGGAAAAATTACAGGCAGAACTTGCCAAACAAAAAGTGGCTCCCGTTTATTTATTAACGGGGGAAGATCTTTTCCGCAAGCAAGAAGTTATCAAACAAATCCGTAACATTTTACAACCGGATGATTTTAATTTTTATTCGTCCTCTGCCGACAAGGCCGATATCGGTGAAGTGCTTGCTCTAGCCAACACGTCACCGGTGTTTTGCAATGCACGCTTGGTAGTGCTGACCGATATTGAAAAACTACGTAAAGATCCCAAAGCCGCTTTGTTAAAATATGTGTCCGATCCGCTTTCTACAACGACGTTGATATTAACCCACAACGATGCGAAAAAAATGAAAACGGAAAAAGCGCTGGCCGAATCGTGCGGGGCCGCCGGATGTGTGGTGGACTACGGCGAACTCAAACAAGCCGAACTTAATATTTGGGTGAAAAACCGCTTGTCCGCACGCGGGCTGACCGGAGATTTTGACGCGGTAGATTTGCTGTGCCAAACAGTGGGTTCGGAACTGGCCGCGTTAGAAAACGAGATTGAAAAATTGTATCTTTATACGGCACAACGGGAAAACAAAAAGATTTCCAAAGAAGATGTTTTGGCTTGTATAGGATTTAGTAAAGAAGAAAACCCGTTTGAACTTTCCAATGCCATTTTGGCCTGTAATAAAAACAAAGCCATTAAACTGGTAGATAAACTGTTAGATGACGGAGAAGAACCGGTGGCTATTTTAGCCAAAATGACGTATCCGATTGAAAAAATGGCCCGCATTAAACGTATGAGCGAAGGGGGAATGGCGGCGGGAGATATTGTCCGCGCGGCGGGGCTGTTCCCGTGGGAAAGCCGGCTTATCACTGCGGCGCGCAATTTCCCCGGCCAAAAACAATTTTTAGCAGCCATGAATAAAATGATTGACGCGGATGCCGGGTTTAAGTCCGGCGCAATAAGTGACCCGAAACTGACCTTGAAAGGGATATTACTTACGCTGTTTAGATAAGTACAATCTTATTAAGTTTTATCAATATAAGCGGGCACACCCAGTAGGTGTGCCCGCGTGCTAATTGAAATTAGTCTACAACTTATAACTTATAAAAACGCGCTCCGACAGATACCGTTGGCGTGGTTGAAATTCCCATTACATTCTTGCAAAATTTTCCGGCGGGTGAAACTTTCGCTACGGCTTCTGTGCAATACATGTTCCCTACCAAAGAAGCATCCCCTTTATGGACGAACGTAATTCCGGCAGCCAAATAGGGACCACGTCTGAATTGTCCGCGCGACCATACGAAACTCCCTCCGTTATTTACAATCAGTTCCATATCATTCGTCCCGCGGATAGCATCATCGGAACTAACGACAGGAGATTCAATAGATGTTTGGGGAGTAAGATTCTCAAAGTCTAAATCTAACTCATCAAAACGCGTAGCATAATTCCCGTTTGCCATAAAATAAGTTTCTTGTGCGGTGGATAATGCTTGAACAGACGAATATAATTGGGCCGTGCGGCTTTTCCAAACGGCTTTTTGATATTGCGGCAAGGCCACTGACGCCAAAATGCCGATAATAAGTACCACTACCAATAATTCAATCAGGGTAAATGCTTTGTTATTCATAAAAATCTCCTGTTTATACGGCTACTACTATAGTATTGTTTTTTTTTTTGCTTTGTCAAGGCGTGGTTTTCAGCCCGACGGTATTGAATGCTCTTTGGATGCCTTAAAAAGGGGGCAATTTAAGCACAATAACGGGTTTGGTATAATATAAATATGGAAATACTTTCTCAAGTTATAGATATCTTTTTGCATTTGGATGTTCACTTGAACGCGTGGGCCGCGTGGATGGGTATTTGGCTTTACGTGATTATTTTTGCGGTGGTGTTTTGTGAAACGGGACTCGTGGTGACGCCGTTTTTGCCCGGTGATTCGCTCCTGTTTGCGTGCGGAGCGTTAGCCGCCAGTAAAGGAAGTTCCATCTCTCTTTTTGTGTTAATACCCGTTGTGTTTTGTGCAGCGGTATTGGGCGATTTTTGCAATTATGAAATCGGCAAGTGGCTGGGGCCTAAAGTTTTTACACGCGAAGACAGTATTTTCTTAAATAAAAATCATTTATTAAAAGCACATGCTTTTTATGAAAAATACGGCGGGAAAACAATTATTTTAGCGCGTTTTATTCCCATTATCCGCACGTTTGCGCCGTTTGTAGCCGGCATTGGCAAAATGACGTATTTACACTTCGCTTCATATAATGTAATCGGGGCGTTTCTGTGGGTCATGTTATTTGCGGTGGGGGGATATTTCTTTGCCGATTTGCCGGTTGTGCAGCAACATTTCCACTACGTAGTGGCTGCCATTATTTTAATTTCGGTTTTGCCCGCGGTGTATGAGTTTTTTGCGGCACGCCGTCAGCAGAAGAAACCGTAAGTTGGACGGGTAATTTCCCTTGTGCTTTCAAATCCCCTAAAATAATATCCGCCGCCGTGTGTAAGGCATAGCGGTTTAACCCATAGGTGGCCAATACCACGTTGGCTTCGGGATAATTGGGAATATCGTACGGGCTCATCGTAGAAATAAACACGACATTTTTGTTTTCCTTGATTAAACCGTTAATAGCATTTTTTTGGTTAATATTTGTTTTATCGGCCCATTGAAGGCTTGTTAACACTAACAAATCGGCCCCTTTGGCGCAGGCAGCGGCCCGTTCGCTGTCTTTTTTGCGCGGGGTTAAAGCGGCATTGTAACTGCGTACGTTCCACCCTTTTTCCAAAAAAGGTTGGGCAAAACCGGGCAGTTGGTCTGCAAAGCGCGACGGAGCAAAAAACACGGCACAAACGGTAGGCTTTTTGTTAGCCTTTGGTGTAAACGGCAACAAATGGTGGCGGTCTCTGATAAGTGTAACGGCTTTGTCGCTGATTTTGGTCAGTTGTACCCGGTACGCATTTTGCGTGGGGGGGATAACAGCCGGAGTGTCTGTACTTAATAAGCCAAGCCGTTCTTTGATGTCAAAGATTTTGCGGGCGGCTTCTTCTACACGCGGTTGCAATTTTTTTTCCTGCACGCCTTGTAAAATTTGGGCAAAGACGGCACTTGGTTTAATGTATCGGCCGAGCAAAATCATATCTTCGCCACTTTCTAATGCACGCACCGCGCAGCCGGAAATCGTACAAAAATTAGTGGCACTTTTCATATCCAAACTATCCGTAACCAGTAAACCCTTAAAGCCCATTTTTTTTCGTAATAAATCGTGCAAAATCGGTTTGGAAAACGTGGCGATATCTTTGTTGTCCAATGCCGGATAGCGGATGTGCCCCGTCATAATACCGTCCACCCCTTGATTGATAGCGGCTTGGAAGGGAGCCAAATGAATTTTTTTCATCTGTTCGTAGGATGCTTTTACTACCGGTACATCGTAATGTGAATCTAGGGCAGTGTCGCCGTGCCCGGGGAAATGTTTTACTACACTTAAAATGCCGGCTGCCTGAAATCCGTGAATAAGCGACATGCCCATCCGTGTTACGTTCGTCGGATCGGAGCCGAACGAACGCACCCCGATGATGGGGTTATGCGGGTTGCTGTTAACGTCCAGTACCGGGGAAAAATTGATATGCACCCCCACACGTTTTAATTCCAGCCCGGCCAAATACGCTACGGCCGCGGCGGCATCTTCGTCGTTTGCGGCGGAAAGCATCATGTTGGTAGGCAAATAATCAAAGCCTAACGTAATAGGCGTATGCACGGTGCCGCCTTCGTAATCAATAGAAATTAAGAGTGGAATTTGATGCGGACTTTTTTGTGCCCACGTTTGCAATTTTTTGACGAGTTCTTCGGTTTGCGCAAACGAATAATTTCCCCATTGAATAAGTACACCGCCGATTTTTCCTGCTTCAATGACCGGGCGGACCAGTTCGGCACTGTCCACATCCACAAACGCAACGAGCGTTTGCCCGAGTTTTTCTTCAAATGATAATTCATCAAAGGTCGTGGCCGCGCGGGTAACGGTTGCTAAACACAAGGCTAACAGGAATGTGCCCCATTTTCTCATCGGTTTACCTCCACGATAGGTAGTTCGGCTGGTGCAAATAACCGTAACGGCATGCCCCAATAAAACATTCCGGACGTAATATAAAATTTCATGCCGTTTACATCAAAGAGTCCATACGCGCGCGGAAATTGTAATTTGACCAGATAATTAAACGGCCAAATTTGTCCGTTATGAGTATGCCCGCTAAACATTAAATTGACTTCGTTAGCGGCGGCAATTTCCGCATATAAGGGAGTGTGGGAAAGTAAAATAAGCGGCTTTTTCGGATCGGTCGCGGCGAGTAAATTAGCCATATCTTGCGCGGTTACGTTGGCGGTTTTGATATCTTTAAGTCCGGCCAGTTGCAACCCATTGGGTAGCGTAATCAGTTCGTTTTGCAATAATTTAATATGGGCCTTTTTGTAAAAATCTACGGCGGCTTTGAAATCGTTATAATACTCGTGATTGCCTAAAACGCCATACGTTCCGAGCGGAGTGTTGAATGTGGCTAACCGTTCGGCGTATTGGTCGGCATTGGGGCCATATTCAAACACATCACCCAACACTAAAATTATATCGGGTTTTTCGTTTTCCAACTGCGTGAGTGCTTTATCCCACCGCGCATATGATACGCCCATCCCCAAATGCGAATCGGAAATCAGCGCGATTTTTAAGGCGGGCAGTTGTGAATCGGAAACGGAAATACGTTTGATTTTCGGTGCGGAAAAACCGCCCCATACGGAACATACAAATAATATCCCCATGGTAATTACGCTGATAATTCCTAAATATGTTCTGGCGGAAAGGTGTAGCAGTTTGAGTAAAAAGGCTAAAACGGCGAAACCCGCGCTCACGCAAAAGGCAATAAATGCCAGCCCGAATAAAATGTAGGATGCATAATATAATACCTGGGTAAAAAAGTTGTAATGGGTGCGCGTGAGTGTAAGCCCGGCCAGCACAAATGCCGTGCATAGTATGGGTAACCACCCGGCAATACTGAATTTACTTAACGCCGGGAAATTCATACCGAGCCATAGCCCCGTTACGGCAAAGAGCCCCCAAATCACAAGCGTAGCAATAATAAAAAACGCGGTCATTTCCACTCCAACTTGGCTAGAATGCTTATATTTTACATAATAAAAAGTTATAATATAGTATATTCATATAAGTTGAGAGGAAAAAATTAGTATGACAGTTCGTGTTCGTTTTGCCCCGTCTCCGACTGGGTTTCTACATATTGGTGGTGTGCGCACCGCTTTATTTAATTATCTGTTTGCCAAAAAGAATAAAGGCACGTTTTTACTTCGTATTGAAGATACCGATGAAGAACGCTCTACCCAAGCGTCCACGGATGCTATTTTTGAAGGCATGCAATGGATGAATTTGAATTGGGATGAAGGCCCGATGACCGACGGTACTTCCAAAGGTCCGGATGCTCCCTACTACCAAGCGCAACGCGCCGATATGGGCATCTACAAAAAATATATTGACCAATTATTAGCCGAAGGCAAAGCCTATAAATGCTATTGCACGGAAGAAGAATTGGAAGCCAACCGCCAAAAATGTTTGGCCGAACACCGCCCGCCGAAATACGACGGTAAATGTGCCCATTTAACGCCCGAACAACAAAAAGAATTGGAAGCGCAAGGCCGCAAATATGTTATTCGTTTCCGCATGCCGCAAGAAGGGGATGTGGAATGGGATGACCTTATCCGCGGACACGTCAAATTTGCCAGCAAAGACTTGTATGATTTAGTCATCCAAAAAACAAGCGGATATCCTACCTATAACTTTGCCGTAGTGGTGGACGATCACTTGATGCGTATGACGCACGTTATTCGCGGGGATGACCACATTTCCAACACGCCGGCGCAAATTCAAATTTACCGCGCACTCGGCTGGAAAGAGCCTGTTTTTGCCCACTTGTCTATGATCCACGGGCCGGACGGCAAAAAATTATCCAAACGTCACGGCGCGACCAACGTAGTGGAATTTCGCAATATGGGTTACTTGCCCGAAGCCTTGAAAAACTACTTGGCTTTGCTCGGTTGGGCCACCAGTGATTCCCAGCAATTATTCGCTCCCGGTGAATTGGAAGAAAAATTTGACATCTCCGGTTGCCAACCCAGCCCGGCGGTTATGGATCCGGAAAAACTCAATTGGATGAACGGCGAATATATCCGCGCTACGCCGATTGCCCGCTTAACCGACCTTGCGTTACCGTTTATTGAAAAAGCCGGAATTGATGTATCCGGTGTGAGCCGCGCACAATTGGAAAGCATTGTGGCGTTGGAACAAGAAAAATATAAACTCTTAACGGAAATTCCGGATTTAATCCGTTTCTTCTTTGAAAAACCCGTTTTTGAACAAGACGCTTTGGAAAAAGTTTTCGGTAAGCCGGAAGCCAAACAGGCGTTGGAACTCATTATCGCGGCCTATAGCAAACTAACCGATTTTACCGAAGCTAATTTGGAAACCGCCGCCCGCACAACCGCTAAAGAAAACGGTCTAAAGGCAGGGCAGATTTTCCACCCGGTACGTGTAGCCGTTTCGGGCCGCACCCACGGGCCGACGTTGTTTAAGATGCTAGAGTGTATGGGCAAAGAAACGGTGCTTGCGCGTTTGCAAGATGCGCTCGCGCTTTGTAAGCAGCCTGCTTAATCAAAATGAAATACTGGCTTTTTGACGGAAAAGATGTGTTAGGTCCGTTCACGTTGCAGACCCTTGCCGCGCGAACGGACTTTTCCGCCACCAGTTTAATTTGTGCCGGAGAAACAGGGGAAGAATCGGACGGATGGCAGTTGGCTTCGTCCTTTGAAATTTTCCGTTTCCATCCGGTTAGCGGGCAGTTAGAAGGCGTATTTTTGCCGGACGGTAAAGAAGTTACCGCTACGGAAATTCCCACCGAAGAACCGCAACCTAAAAAAACGGAAGAAAAACCGGTTATTCAACCGGAACCCATACTGGTACAACCACAACCGCGTGTGGAAAAAACGGTGGAAGAACCGGCCACGGTTATATTGGCTAGAGAAGATGTGGATTTGGTTCTTCCCGAACACCCGGAAGAAAATCAAGCGCCCGCCCCTATACAAGAAACAATTCAACAACAAGCGGCGACTCCGCAACCGCAAGAACCTACACAAGAACAAGAGGTAGTGCCCGCGCAGGAACCTCAAAATGAACAAGCGGAGCCAGATACTTCTAAACCGGAGAAATTGCAAGAATCGTTGACGGTTGCCCCGGAAGAAGAAATTATTTCTACTTGCACCTTGCCGCTTGTTAATGAGATTTTAGAACGGAGCGATTTACCGCAACTTCCGCAAGGCGATTTTGAACCGGTACCGTTACCGGATATGCCGGAATTTGCATTAAAGGAAATTGCTGCCGAACCAACCGAAATAACTGCGGAACAAGCAGAGACTCCCGGGCCGACACAAACCGCCGCCGCGCCGGCACAACCGGTTGCAAAGCCGGTATCCCAAGAGCAATTAAAGCCGCAAGAACCGCAAGAATTGGTTTCTTCTGCGACCGAGCCAACGGAAACTCCGCAAGAGACTCCCGCACAAGAAAAAATTTTACAAGAAGAACCTATTTCGCAAACGGCCATCCCCGCCCCGCGTCCGCCGCGTGAACAGACATTGCACCGGTTGGAACAAGCCTTAGCCAACCGTCAAGCCGTGCCGGACATATCGGAAAGACAATCGCCCACACATAAAAAAGCCTATATGATTTTATGGATTTTATTAGGGATAATCATCGTGCTTGCTTTGGCTATTTGGGGATTATCACGTATGAAAACGCAAACAACGGATACCCCGTCTAAAGCGGCAAATACACCGACATCGGTCGTGCAACAAGTGCCGACACAGACAACCCCAACTCCTACACCTGTTGCTACCCCGGTGCAAACGGCGGCTTTGGCAGAAACGTCGGCGCCGGAAAAACCCATTACGCCCCCTAAACCTGTTACCGCACAAGAGAAAGCATTAGCCGCAGTCCAAAATTATCAATTGCCCGATAATAAAGGTACGATTGCCGCTTATTTTGACCGGGTGTATCAAGACCATTTATCGCAAGGATATATAGCCAGTTGGTCCGTAGAGCCCTTGCATAAAAGTATTTATATTGTAAAATATAGACTGACCAAAACGCGTACCGAGCCAATTGTGTATGTCTTTCAAGCAGACGGCGTACGCGGAAAATTAACCGGCGCGCTTAATAATATCGCGCTCGATTTAGTAGGACGGATTAACCAAAATTAAAAAGAGAGGAATTGTATGGCAGAACAAACAACGCAAAATTTGCCGCAAGCAACCATGGACGATTTGTTTAAGTTGATGAAAGCCAAAAACGCGTCCGATATCCATTTAACCGTAGGGGTTCCCCCGGTGCTTCGTATTCAAGGGCGGCTCTATCAAACGCCGTTTGAATCGTTGACGAAAGAAAGTGCCCAAACGTTAATTTATTCTATTTTGAACGACGACCAACGCCAAACTTTTGAAGATACCTTGGAATTGGACTGCTCTATCGGTTTGAAATCGTTAGGGCGTCTGCGTGTAAACGTATATAAACAAAGAGGATGTGTTGCTGCTGCCTTGCGTTCCATTCCTAATGAATTTAAGTCCTTTGAAGAACTTAACTTGCCCCCGGTAGTTTATAACATTATGAAACTCAACAAGGGGCTCGTTTTGGTAACCGGGGCAACCGGATCCGGTAAATCTACCTCTCTGGCCAGTATGATTAACTACCTCAATATGAACGAAAGTAACCATATTATGACGGTAGAAGATCCTATCGAATTCGTCCACCAACATAAACGCAGTATTGTCAATCAGCGTGAAGTGGGTGCCGATACCAAAACATTCGCTGCCGCGTTAAAACACTTCCTGCGCGAAGACCCGGATATTATTCTGGTCGGCGAGTTGCGCGATATTGAAACCATGGAAGCCTGCTTGACGTTGGCCGAAACCGGTCACTTGGTGTTTGCTACCTTGCACACCAACGACGCTGTGCAGTCCATCAACCGTATTATTGACGTGTTCCCGCCCAACCAACAACCGCAAATCCGCACGCAGTTGTCCTTCGTGTTAGAGGCGATTATTTCCCAACAGTTAATTCCTACCCTTACCGGCGGGCGCGCTATGGCCGCCGAAGTCTTGCTGGCTAACTCTGCCGTGCGCAGTTTAATCCGCGACGGAAAAGCCGAGCAGATTATCTCTACCATGCAAACTAACGTAGGTATGGGTATGATCACCATGAACCAAGCGTTGGGTGACTTATATATCCAAAAGAAAATCAGTTATCAAGAAGCCTTGTCGCACTCGAGTGATACGTCCGGTTTAAAGACGTATTTGCAACAAAAACTCGGTACGGCAAACTTCAAATAAAGTTTGTTCCTGTGTGTAAGAAACTCCCCGGACTACCCCCCGGGGAGTTCTGTTTTTTACCCAAAAGACCTAGGTGCTTTCTGGGCCAAAATACCCTTGCGGGCTTGCCTATAAAAAACCGAAAATATAATATCGTTAGTTTTATTGTTTAGTAAGGAGAAGATATGAAAAAAGCATCTTTGGCGGTAATTCCGTTCATTTTTGCAGTCTGTCCTGCGTTTGCACAAAATAAAGTGAAAGTTTTGGAAACGCTTCCCCAAGTCGGAAGCAAAATGACCGAGCAAGTTACACTAGCCGGGGAACGGACTGCTCAAACCGTCCAAGCAGGGGAAGAAGCAGTTCGCACCGCCCTTATGTCCGCCGCGCGTGCCATGCAAGCAACAACTATACAAGCGGGGGAAATGCATGAACTACAAGCATTCCAAACCCCGGCAGTATCTGCCGAAATAATATCTTCAGATTTTTCTGTTTCACAAATAATAGCCAAGCAAGCCTTTTATAATGCCTTGACGGCCGGAGAATTTGATGTGGCCCAAAATTTATTGGATCAAACCGGTAAAGAAGTGTTGCTTTCCAAGGATGTTTATTTCTTGTGTGCAAATTTACTCCACCGGGCCGGGCATGAGAAACAAATTACTTTTTTATTAGAAAACGGTCTTGATCCCAATAAAATTTTGTTGAATATTCCGTTAATACATCATGCGGTTTTGTATGAAGGGCAGACCTATTTGCCGATTTTGAAAAAATACGGAGCCGATTTGAATATTCAATCCGGCATTTCAAAAGCCACCCCGTTGCATTGGGCTATTTATAATTACGCCACTACCAAAGAATTAATCAAATTAGGGGCTGACCCGACTATCCCCAATGCGCAAGGGCGTACTCCGGCTCAACAGGCACATAGGGAAGCGGAACACGCCGATGCGCAAACGCAGGCGGAATTGAAAAAAGTAGAGAATTATTATTATCATGCGTTGTACTCGTTTGAGCCCCTTGCCGGTTCATCGGCCGTTGTCCAACATGCCCGCGTGCTATCCCCCAGCGAAGTGCTTTCTTATGTGAAAGCGGACGGACGGGTGCTTATGCCTAAAGATTTTAGTATTACCGATGATTATTTCTATCAAGGTTTGCAAGTGGAATATGTATCCGATTTGAAAACCATAGTTAAGGATGGGTTGGTGGTAACCGGGGATACCTTCCCGCAAGCCTTAAACCGGGCCTTGCCGGCTAGAGAAGATGTCAAAATGATAGAAGATGAGCCGACGAAATTGCGCATACCGGTTGTGGTGCGTACACTCTTCTCTACACAGGCCACTATTGACAATACGCATATTTCTCCGGCATCCATAGCAGATGTCATGGTGTTTTGGGAATTTAATGGAAAACCGGGTTGGTATCGGGTTACATTGCAAAAAAACGAAGAATTGCTTTTTACACCGGTACCGACGGCTTTTGCCAGCACCTATTTTTTCCGTTAGTTTTTTTCTATATTTCCCACCCCGCCCGAAACGGCGGGGTTTTTTCGTGCAATAAAACTTTCCGCAGAAGTGTTAAATTTGATAGGATAACAATAACGCTAACTAATAAGGAGAATCAGTCATGAAAAAACTAGGACTTGCTTTACTGCTTATGCCGTTTGTGTTTGCGTGTTCGCCTAGCGTCAAACGCGTGGAAACTAATTTAGTAAAAGACGTTTCCGGCGGTTGGAACGATACCGACGCGCAAATGGTGGCTCAAGAAATGATTACGGACTGCTTACAAGGCGGTTGGTATCCCAAATTCTTGACTAAAAACGGTAAAGAACCGGTGGTGATTGTCGGTACGGTAACCAATGAATCGTCCGAACATATCAATACGCGCGTATTTGTGGAGGAAATGCAACGTGCGCTCATTAACTCGGGCAAAGTGGAATTCGTAGCCTCTGCCGGCGAACGCGGCGAAGTACGCCAAGAACGCTTGGAACAAGACGAATTTGCGTCCGAAGCCACCCGCAAAGCCTTTGGACAAGAAATCGGCGCTGATTTTATGCTTTCGGGCGTGCTCAGTTCCGTAGTGGATAAATCCGGCTCCAAAGCACTCGTGTTCTACCAAACGAACTTGAAACTCATTAACTTGGAAACGAACCAAATCGTTTGGAACGGACAAAAACAAATCAAGAAATACGTTAAACGCAGTAAAGTTTCTTGGTAAGGAGATTTCGCACTATGAAGGCGCGCGTATATTTGCTGGGGCTGCTTGTATTTTGCACCGCGTGTACGGCGCCTTCGTTGCGTTATAAATCCGATGTCAGCCACCAAATGGCTCAGGGTGATTTTAAGGTGGCGGCCGATATGGTGGCGGCTAAACGTACCAAACATTATGCCCGTCAAGACCGCGCCTTGGCCTATTTAGACGAAGCCGTTTTGCGCCACGACGCCAGCGAAAACGCTAAAAGCGATGAATTGTTTGCCCAAGCGCAAGAGCGGATTGATGAATTATATACGGTTAGCGCCTCCAAATCTGCCGGGCGGTTACTCGTCAACGATTTAACATTGCCTTATAGCGTGGCCCCATACGAACGCGCGATGACTTATTTTTACCGCGCTATGAATTTTATTGAGCAAAACGATTTGCAAAATGCCGCGGTTGAAGCGCGTAGAGCCGTACAATTTTTAGATAATTTACGCGGCAGTAAACGTAGCGGCTATAACGATGACCCTTTCGTGCAATATTTTACGAGTTTGGTGTTTGAATCGGTCGGGCAACTTTCCGATGCGCGCCTTAGCCGCAGTAATGCGCTAAACGGGTACCAAAAATTAGGCGGTTTGTTAAAGGTAAGTGCGCCGGAGTTTTCCGTTCCGTCTAATTATGCCAACTTAGGCGAAGTAATTATTTTACATTACAATGGGTTGCTTCCGCTGAAACGTAATGCAACCATACAAGTAGCGTGGGATAGAATGTACTCGGTACTCTCTACCGCGCAAGAAACGAACCGAAGCGATTTAAGTCCGCAAGTAGTTAATGCGCTTCAGGCCGGTTTTATGGGGCATGCCGTCACGGTGGCATTCCCAGAGTTAACCCCGCAACCGTATAGCATTGTATCGTCTTTTGCCGAATCGCCGGACGGCCAGCGCTATACCTTGCAAAAAGTAGCCGATTTATCCGCTGCCGCGCAAGCCGATTTGGAAGAACGTAAGCCCGGTATTTGGTTTCGGGCCATTTCGCGGGCGGTGGCTAAACAAGTGACCGCTCAAGCAGCCCGGCAAGCGGCGCGCTCGGCCTCTAAGGATGATAATTGGGGGGATGTAGCGGAACTATTTGTTAACATTTTAGGTAGTGCTGTGGAAAAAGCAGATACCCGCCAATGGTTTACATTGCCGGCCCAAATTCTGATGGCCCGGATGTTTGTAGCACCCGGAACGCAAGATATCAAACTGCGCTTTCGCGACCGATTTGGTAATATAATAGGAGAACATACTTTTGAAAATGTGCGTGTAACGCCGGGTGGACGTGTTTACTTGCATTACCGCACTGCAAAATAAGGAGGAAATTATGAAGAAACTTATCGGATGTCTTTGCGCCGTACTCGCGTTAAGTGCTTGTACGACGCTCAATAAAAACACCGTATCGTATCAGGCTTCTAAATACGATTCGGCCAAGTATTATGTAGTGTCTGGTGACGGAAAAACCAAAGACGCCGCTTCAAAAGATGCGCTGGAAAATATGCGCGCGGCACTTGTTCAAAATGCGCCTGATTTAGCACAAGATAAAATTTTAACTGATTTGGTAGCCAACGCTAAAGTGGAAAAAGTATGGAAAGATAAATCAATCAAACAATCCCACTATTTGGCGTTAGCCGTTTTATCCCGTGAAAATGCACATAAAATTTTATCACAGGAAATGGATAAAATTGATGCCCAACTCTCCGGTTTGGATGCACAATTTGCTAATCCCGCCGAGCCGCTTGCCGATTTGCGTATCGCTTACCGGATGCAACCGCTTATCCAACACCGCACGTTGTTAGATGATACGTACCAATTCTTGTCCAAAACGCACCAAAGTTACAATGCGGATCAATTCTTTCCTTACAAAAACAAATTGAAAGAAAAAATGGCCGCGGTACTGGTGGGCGTTGATGTGCAAGGGCGCGAAAGTAAAGTCATGATTACGTACGTAGTAGATGCCCTGAATAAAATGGGGCTTGGCGTCGTGGATATTTCCGACCCGGAAAAAGTGCTTAGTGTGGAAATCTTAACCGACGTGGATAATTATGATTCTAAAAAAGTAGATGGCTTATTGTGGGCATCCAGCAATGCGGCTATTAGTTTGGTGGATGCTACCCGCGGAGTTACATTTTCTCGTTTTAATGTGTATGAACGGGCCGGTACTTCGCGTGCCGAAGAATCTATGCGCCGCAGTATGGAAGCCGCCGGTAAACAAGCCGCCGCTCAAATTACCGCTCGCTTAGAAGCCTATTTGAAAACGAAATAATAAGGAGAATATATGAAAAAATTACTATTGGCTGTTTTGTTTATTTTACCGGTAGCGCTATTTGCCCAAGAAGCCACTTCGGCGGCAGATCCGGCTCAGCGCACGCAAATGCTTTATTCGCTCGGTTTTTTGTTGGGGGATAACCTCAAACGCGAGCTGATTTTGGATAACGATACTGATTTTAAAGCCGTTTCGCAAGGCATGCGCGATAGTTTGCTCGGCAAAAAATCACAAACGGACTTGGAAAAATACAAACCGCAAATTATCCAAAAATACCGCGAAGATGCCCACTTATTACAAGAAAAACATCAAGCGGCCCAAGAAGCCTATTTGGAAAATTTCCAAAAAGAAAAAGGGGTCAAAAAATTAGATAACGGTGTGCTTATCAAACAAACGCGCGCGGGTAAAGGCAAGACGCCTAAAGCCGACGATACGGTAAAAGCACACTATACCGGTACACTTATTGATGGTACGAAATTTGACAGTTCGCGTGACCGCGGGGAAGCGTTCCAAACGCGCTTGACCGATGTTATCCCGTGCTGGACGAAAGCATTTCAACAATTAAAACCCGGGGCGCGTGCTACCGTAGTGTGCCCGGCGCAAACCGCGTATGGTAGTCGCCCGGTGGGGCCTATTCCCGCCAACTCGGTACTCGTGTTTGACGTGGAACTTTTGGATATTGTGAAATAATGTCTAAAACAAGTTACTGTTTAATTGCAATTATGATCACCGCGCTCTTATTTATGGGCGCGGTGCGCGGTTATCAGTTTTACCAAAAAAAAGTAGCCCAATGGGAAGAAGAACGGCTCAATAGTCCGGACGCGGCATTCTCATTTCAACGACAAACCCCGGTAGCCCTTTCGGCTCCCCAAGCCGAGCCGGTATCTAATCCGCAAATTCTTCCCGCAGACATTACTTCTATGGCTATTTTACCGCTTAATGCCGATGAGTCTGCTGCCGGAAAAAGTGTTTCGTTAACTACCTCTCAATCAGTTGTTTTAGAAGATGCGCCGCTGCCCGAAACACAAGCCATAGAACAAGCGCAAGAGACGTTACGCTCTATCGTGCGAGATTTTAAGGATGAGCCGGAAATCAAGGCCTTTAATCAAGACCTTGCCAAAGCCACCCAGGGGCAAGCCGTTGATTTAAGTGCCCTAGGTGGGGGCGATTTGGGCAAAATATTAAAAGACAATCCGCAAATTCAAGAAGTGGTATCTAAACACATGCAAGATCCGAATTTTGCCCAAACCGTGAAACAAATTTTGTCCAATCCGCAGTTCGTGGAAAGTGTACAACAGTTACAGAAACACAGCGCCGGAGCGGCAAAAAATCAAAAACAAAATAAGTAAAATATTGTATCCTATACATATAGGAGGCAATCTTGTGGTGAAAATTTTACTCAAAACTATTATTTTAGTTTTTATTATTTTAAGTATCTATTTTATCGTTAACCCGTCGGCTTGTTCTAACTTTATGATGGGCCGCGTGACGAATGTAACGGATACACAACCTACACAGGAATTGTTACCGGGTGAACATGAAAAAATGTTTGTTCCCTCGGGAGACAAACCCCTTGCGCAACCCTATCAAGGATCGTCCTCCACGGCAGCAGGTGTAAAACCGTATTCTGCAGACGAGTCGCAAGCCTATCCTATGCAAGATAATGCGCCGGTGGTCGGTATTACCGATACAAACACGATGAAAGAACCGGCTATGCCCACTTATTCTCAAGACGATATTGATTATGCCGTAGCCAGCCGCTATGTAGAGTTGGAACAGGAATATGCCAAACTCAACAAAACCGGTAAAGATACGGCCAAAGAAATATCTTCTATCGTGATGGATGATTTTGAACTCACCCAACAAGAATGGGAAGCGTTTTTGGAACGGGCTACGGCCAGCAATTTGTTTAACAAAGTCCGTACCGACCTTTCCGCTAAACAAAACGCCGAAAAATAAAAGTTAGTTTTTGGTTGCATAAAACACCCCCGCGATATTTGTGGGGGTGTTTTTATGATTTTTGCTATACTATGTTTATCGGAACATTTTGGTACAAAGGAATAAGGATATGAGAAATAAGAAGTCGGAAGGTTTTACACTGATTGAATTATTAGTCGTTGTCTTAATTATCGGTATATTGGCCAGTGTAGCATTGCCGCAGTACAAGGTGGCTGTTTTGAAAAGCAGATTTGCTACGTTGCGCCCCGTAGTGGACGGTATCATGAAAGCCCAAGAGAGTTATTATATGGCTAACGGACAGTATGCCACCCGGTTTGATGAATTGTCCGTAGATGCTCCGGCCGGTTGGACGGTTTCTTGGTCGGGGGATAGCGAAATAGCATCCAAAGGAAGTTTAAGGGTGGACTTATATAATCCGGTCAATGACGGAAGTGAAAAAAGTGTTCGTGGGGATCTCTATGACGGCGGAACACTTGTTTTGACATTTCGGCACGTATTGGGAACGGGCGCGCGCGGCCAGTGTGTAACCTCTACCGCTACCGCCGGGCAAGTGTGCAAATCTATGGGTACGTATCAATGGACTTCGGACGGTTGGACGGCATACGGACTTTACGGCTATAATGAATAATTAAACATATCAAAAAACCCCCGGTGCTCGTCGCACGGGCGAGAGCGGGGGTTTTTGTGTTTATAGAAAAGTATAAAACCCCTTGACTTTGTTTTTTTTTTTGCTTTAATAGGCATATATTAAAATCCTGTGGAGGGATACGCATGAGAAATAAAAGTAGTTTGTCGGGGATTTTAGATGCGAAAGCATTTACGCTTATTGAATTATTAGTAGTGGTTTTAATTATCGGCATATTGGCGGCGGTGGCTTTGCCACAATATAAAAAGGCAGTAGTTAAGGCTCGGGTAACTCAGTTATATACGGCTGTGTCTGCGGCGGGGCAAGCCGCGGCAAGTTACAAAATGGCTAACGGCACATGGCCGGAGTCATTTGAAGATTTAGATATAGATTTCCCTTTGACAGTGGAAGCAAGGACGGATAGTAATAGTTGTGGTATCTCTACGGGAACAGGTTTAACGGTTGCCCGCGGAAAAGGATTCTCTCTGATCATATCGCCCAATTCGGTTCTGGGCGTGTTAACGGAAGGGGAATATCAGTGTGTAGGATTGGCTGATAGACAAACAACGGAACATGCAGGAAAGTATTGTATAGAAATTACCGGAAGCGGGCGTTGGTCTCGCCCCAAAGGAGATTTTTGTACAAAAGTTTTGAACATGCAATCGGTGCCGGAAGCCATTACCGCAGGCGTCAATTGGTTTCAATAAAAAACCCCCGGTGCTCGCCGCACGGGCGAGAGCGGGGGGTTGTCAGTAACTTCAACAACTACTCGTTATAATCTTTGAGCATTTTGGTGCGGCTGGGGTGGCGCAGTTTGCGAATGGCCTTGGCCTCAATCTGACGCACACGTTCGCGCGTAACGTTAAACATTTTTCCTACTTCTTCTAACGTGCGCGGATAGCCGGAATCAATACCAAAACGCAAACTGATGATTTTAGATTCCCGCTCCGATAAGGTGGCCAATACGTCGGCGACTTCTTGTTTACGTAAAAAGTCCGCTGCGGCGTTTGTCGGATCCGGCCCGTTCTTATCTTCAATAAAGTCCTCTAAGTTGGAGTCTTCGTCTTCTCCGATAGGGGTAGAAAGCGAAATCGGGTCTTGCATGATTTTCAGTACGCTTTTCACTTTTTCTATGGATAAGCGCAACGCCTTTGAATAATCTTCCAACGTGGGTTCGCGCCCGTGCTCTTGCCGGAATTTGTTAGTTACTTTAGTCAGTTTGGAAACTAATTCTTTCATGTGCACCGGGATACGAATGGTGTTGGCTTGATCGGCAATGGCGCGGTTGATGCTTTGGCGAATCCACCAAGTGGCATACGTGGAAAACTTAAAACCGCGTTTGTATTCAAATTTTTCTACCGCTTTCATAAGGCCAAGACCACCTTCTTGAATTAAGTCTGATAGTTCCAAATTGGAATTGACGTGCTTTTTAGCGATAGATACCACCAAACGCAAGTTGGCTTTAATGAGTTTTAATTTGTCTTGTAAAATCATATCTTCAAAAAATATGATACGGTCATTAAAAGCCAAAAATTCTTTTTCCGACATGGGTAACATATCCACCATTTGGTTATGGCGGCGGCGGACGTCGTCAATATTTGTAAGCGCCCGTTCTAATTCCGGCAAGGTGAATTTGGTTTTCTTTTTGAATTCACGCTCGGTAATTTTTTTGTTTTTCAAATCGTTCACTAATTTTTTGACTTGTGCATACGGCCCGAAATAATCATCAAAGCGTTGCATGTCGTTGGACGTTTCGCGCAAGCGGTCGGCTAAATTCTTAATTTTATTAGTTAAACGTTTGATTTTGTTTTGATTCAAATTGAGTTTGGTAATACACGCCACGACTTCTTTTTGTTTGGCTTCCATTTTTTCAATGGCATTGTTGCGGCGCTTATCGGATAAATTCCCTTCGCGAATTTCCCGCATCAGTTTGGTAATTTCCTGCTCGCGTTTGCCGATGAAGTTGGCCGCTTCTTTGAGTTTGCGGCGCATGTTGGTCAGTTCGCGGGTGGTACGTTTTCCGCGGGGCATCAGTTCTTTGGTGGTCATTTCCTCTTGGTCCACCAATTCTTCCCAGTTGCAAATTTCGCGCATCGTAATAGGGGACTCTAACACGAGTTTGCGCAATTCTTTTTCGCGCTCGCGGATGTTGCGGGCTAAGGTAATTTCTTCGTCGCGGGTAAGCAAGGGTACACGGCCCATTTCCGACAGGTACATCCGGATAGAGTTAGAAATATCCGGCGTGGATGACCAATCTTCACTGAGGGTTTCTTTTTCCGGGGCGGAATTAGATTTTAATTTTTTTTGTTCTACCAGTTGTATGCCCAAATCGTCAATCGTGTCCATGATACCGTTGACGTCTTCGGCACTCATATCCGCGCCTTCAATAGAACGGTTTAGGTCCTCTAAGGCTACAAAGCCGCTTTCTTTTCCTTCTTGTAACAAATCTTTTAGTGATTTATTTCCTGATGCCATAATTTCCCTCAACTACTTTTTTAATTTCGTTTGTAACGACATATACTCTTGGATGAGTTCCGGCGGCACATTCCCTGCCCCCAGCGATTTCATCTTTTGTTGTACTTCTTTTAGGCGTTTTTGCACGCCGTTTTGTTTTACCCGGGCCACACACGTTTTAATATCGCGTTGCGGCTGAAAATCCGGCGGAATTTGCAACATCGCCAGTTTGATAATTTCTTGCGCCAACGACGGTACTTCCGCTTTTACTTGTTCCACTAACTCCTTTTCGTTTGCTCCTGTTTGAGCCGCTTTACGTACGGCTTGAAACAGGTGAAAACTACCCGGCGTGGAAAAATCGTCTGCCGTAAGTTCGGCACATAATTCTATTTGTTCCGGCGCACGGAGTAACCACGACAGCAGTTCTTCTTCGGCACTGTTGGTGGCCGATACGGGAGATACTACCGGTGTACCCACTTGCCTTGTTTTTAATGCGCCCGGCCGTTGCAACCGCGCCAAAACCAGGTTTTCATCTACGCCGATATGCTCGGCTACATATTTGGCCCATTCGCGCCGGACGATAGCATCTGGCTGTTGGGTGATAACTTCGGCAAGTTCCGTTACCAAATGCGTTTTATCTTGTGCACTTAACGGCATCGCACATTTTTTCATTAATTCGCGTGTGTAAAACGCGATAACATCTTCCGCTTTATCCAAAATCTGTTCAAACGCTTCTTTGCCGTTGGCGGCGATATATTCATCGGGGTCTAACCCGTCCGGCAACGTGGCAATTTTTACAAATAGCCCGCGGCTGATAAGTACGAGCGAACCGCGCAAGGCGGCTTTTATTCCGGCCGCATCCGGGTCAAAGAGCAAAATAACGTTTTCCGTATAGCGTTTTAATAAACGCGCATGTTCTTCGGTTAAACTGGTACCCAGCGGGGCAACGGTATAATTGACACCTGCTTGGTGCGTGCCGATAACGTCCATATAGCCTTCTAAAAGTACCGCCCGGCCCGCTTGACGAATGGCAGGCCCCGCAAAATTCAATCCGTACAAAACGTGTGATTTTGTAAATAAAATCGTTTCGGGCGAATTAAGATATTTCGGTTCGCCTTCGCCTAAAATACGTCCGCCAAACCCCACCGTATCACCGCGGTGATTGATGATGGGAAACATCAAGCGGTTTCTAAAATAATCGCGCAAGCCGTAATCGGTTTGCATGCAAAGGCCCGCTTCTTTTAAGTCGGCCGCACTGTATCCTGCTTTTTGGGCGGCCCGAGCCAGTTGTGTGTTATCTTGAAATGCTAATCCCAATTCAAATTTCACACACGTTTCTTTGGTTAAATTGCGCTCTTTGACATACGCGCGCGCGTATGCGCCATTGGCCGCTAATAAATTTTTATGATAGAACGTTTTGGCAAAATCTAATACTTTATGTGCACTCGCCCGTCGTTGTTCTTCTGCGGAGAAGGTATCTCGTTTGGGCTTATATTCTACGCCGGCTAGTTGGGCAAGTTTTTCGGCCGCTTCGTTAAACGGGATATTTTCAATACGCATTAAAAACTCAAAAATATCGCCCCCGGCCTGACAACCGAAACAGTAAAAGAGCCCCTTTTCGCTACTGCACGTGAACGAAGGGGTTTTTTCCTGATGAAACGGACAGCAGGCTTTGTAGGTTTTACCCGCACGTTTCAGACTAGGTACATATTGGCGGATAAATTCTACAATGTCCAACCGGTCTTTAATTTGTTCTATGATGTTATTATTCACGCAACAAATCCGTTTTTTCGGTATCAAAAATGCGGCTGACTAGAGCAAACAAGGCAATAGCCCGATACATAATGTACGGGACTATTGCCTGCTTGCAGTATTACTTAAAAACGTCTGCGTTTGGTACGTCTGGCGCGGCGTTGTGCTTCCTGCGATTTGATTTTGCGTTTTACGCTCGGAGGCATGTACGTTTCGCGTCTTTTGATTTCACGCAAGATACCGTTTTTTTCGCACTCGCGTTTGAAGCGTTTCAAGGCTTCTTCCAAGTGTTCGGCATCTCTTACTTTCACGAAAACCATTACGTTATTCACCACCTTCTACGGCTAGTAGGTCAAAATAAATTCTCTTTATATTATATATTATTTTTAGCCTGCCGGCCACAAGAAACGGCGTCCGGCCATGAGATGAAAGTGTAAGTGATCCACACTTTGTCCGGCCCCTTTGCCGTTATTGGTAATCAGCCGGAAGTCTTTTAAGTCAAATTTTCGGGCTAATTTTTGCGCTACGAGCAAGATTTTACCTAGCAAAAGGACGTCTTTTTCGTCCGCTTCCGACAAGCGCGCAATATGCTTGCGCGGGATAATTAAAAGATGGGTGGGGGCTTGCGGGTTTAAGTCCTTAAATGCCACCACGTCCTCATCTTCGTAAATCAGTTGGCTTTTTACAGAGCCGTCGGCAATGCCGCAAAATATACAGTTCATACAAGTATTATAACTTTTCTTGAGCAAAAAATCTGTTAATTGCTATACTATACGCATAATTTACTGTTTTTGGAACCGTATGTAGAATACGGGGTTGCTTTTAGAAAACCTACCGGTGGACTAAAAGGCCAAGCGAACTCCAAAAAACAGCCGATTCAAAGGTATGAAAGACAGGAAGTCATGAGCCTGTCTTCCATGCCGAATGTCTGCCGTTTATATAAACGGCAGACTACGGCTGTTATACATTGAGAACCGTTCGCTTGGCTCATGTATAGCAGCCGTTTTTTAATAGACATCCTTATCAGCGAATTATAAGGAGCGTCTATTATGTCTAATAATTATTGGGAGTATCTCGCCGGACGATGGTATTACAGAAAGGAAATTGCAAAAAACTATTCTTGTAAAATTTTAGTTGTACTGCATTTGTATTATATGGATAGTTGGCCAACTATTCAAAAGTATTTACGAAATCTTCGCCCTTATAAGTATGATTTAATTATTACTTATATTCCCCAACAATCTAATGAAAAAATTTTGGCTCAAATCAAGCAATTCAAACCAGATACGCAGTTTTTCGCTTGCGCAAATAAAGGGTGGGATATTGCGCCTTTTTTAGAAGTTATTTCTAAACAAGATTTGTTACGGTATGATATTGTGTATAAACTGCATACCAAAGGGACGACGCGTAAATTTATCTATATATATAATCAAATTTTCAAGAAAAAAGATTGGTTTACCAATCTTTATGACGGTATTTTAGGCGGTTTTTCTGTTCACCGGACTATTAACCGACTTTGTACGCATCCTACTACGGGGCTGGTGGCGGCCAAAAATTTAATTATCCAAGATCCTAAGCATAAACAAACTTTTACCGCAGCTTATGCACAACGGTTGCATATCCCTATAACGCAGAACTATCATTTTGTAGCGGGTACTTGTTTTGCTATGAAAGCCGCTTTGCTGGAACAAGTAAAGACTTGGCCTGTGCATATGACCGATTTTACCCCTACTAAGCGCGGGGAAGGGTTTTCGTTGGCGCATGCTTTGGAGCGTATGATATGCGCTTTTATAGAGCCGCTGGGATATTCTCTCTATGGGCAACCCACACCGCACCCTTTATATTCACGTCAATTAAAACGGTATCAAAAATACACGGCGTTACGTTTGTTGGATGATCCGCGTGTGCATATAGATTATGAATTTTTTTATAAATGGTTGGAAGGTGGACGGATTGTGTATGAAATTAAACATCTGGCATTACGGGAAATCAAGCGGGAGTGGCAAGGGCAAATATTACATTTGCAAGATACGCACGCCTATCAATACCTGGAAGGAAATAGCACCGTCTATAATGAATATTGTGCGGAAAATGAAAGAATATCGGGGATTTGTATGTCTGAAACACGTTTTAAGAAGTTAATTCATTCCTTGCAAAACGGATATGATGAAACATATATGCCCGTTGTCAGGGGGGAAGATTATGTGTTGCAAGACGGACAACATCGGTGTTGTTGGTTACTCAAAAAGTACGGGCCCGATTATAAAATACCTGTATTGTGCATTACGGATATTTCCGCGTTGCGTTGGGATAGAAGAATAAAAAGATATCTCAAAAAAACATGGCAACGGTGGAAAATGAAATTTAACAAAATCAACATATGAGATTTTATTTATAAAACCGGCGGAACGATTTAAGGCCTTCTTTCAGTAATGCCGGAGCGGGTGCTTTTTCAAGCGGATGTAAGTGCTTATCATATTGCTCCAGGGTGCCGAACTCGTGGAACACCGTAACGGCATCTCCCACGCGCACGGCTTTGGCGGTTTGTCCCGCAAAAACGGTAAACGGTCGCGGGGTGTTATCAAATAAATTTTTTCCCAGTGCATAGGTTTCCGCGGCGCTGGTGCACCCGTAAACGCCTTGCAAAATAGTGGGGGCAACATCGTAGTGCGAAGTGCTGTAATCGTTGGTGGTCGGGGTAGGGCGCGAGGAGTCAAATACCACCAGCGGTACATGGGTTTGGTAGTCGGTAAAGTTGCTGTTGTGTCCCCAGAAATTTTGGTGAGAATCGTTTAATTCTTGCCCATGGTCGCCTGTAATTAAAATAAAGGTATCTTTAAGCAAATTGCGTTTTTTCAAATCGGTTAATACCTGCCCGATAAGTGCGTCGTCAAAGTGGACGGCGTTTTTATATTGGTTCAAATAAGGGGTGGCATCTGTGTCATTATTTAACAGTAAATAGTTCATCGGTTTAGACGGCGAGAAAACTTGCGCGCTGTCCGGGTAACTGTACCCGTGCGGTGCATCTAAAAAGATAAATCCGAAAAACGGTTTGTCTTTAGCGTGCGTGTCCAAAAAGTGTGTCCAATCGGTTACGGCGTCTTGGTCGCGTTCCCAAGGGGTGTTCCCGTCGGAGCCGATGCGCAAAGGTTTTATAGCGGAGAATATATTGCGGTGAAAAGCCGGGCTTGTAATTTGACTGCTTGCAAAAATTCCCGGTATGTATCCTTGCGATAAGGCGCGGGCCAGCACGAGCGGCGGTACATGTTGCCCGGTAAAATCGTCCCAATACGAGTGGGGCATGGCGTAAAAAAGTGAAAATATGCCGCCGATAGTGGCATTCCCGCCCGATAAATGGTTTGTAAAATTGTGCACGCCCGGACGTGTAAGCCACGACGACACTTGCGGCATTACTTGTTTATTTAACATATCTGCGCGCAACGCATCCACTACAATAATCAATATGTTTTTTTGTTTTTCGGGAGAGGTGCAAGTAAGTGGCGAAAGCGGATAATTAAGGGTACCTTTTTTAGGTAAAAAGTACGGGTCTTGGTGGGGGGAGAAACCCCATTTTTCAAGCCGCCGGTTGGCCGATAACGGATAAGCAAGCGGCAAAATTTTCGGTTGAGAAACAATGGACGGTACCATTTTGAATTTTCCCCACGCATACAGACCGTTGTAAATGCCAAAGCAAAGAATCCATACAATAAAAATAGTAATGATTTGGCGCGTAGAAAAACGGCTATGTTTGGCCCCTTGCCACAGCCCCCACTCCAGCGCAATAATCAGTGCGGCAATTAACAGCACAAGTGCCCACATCCCGGCGGAAAAAACAAAGATTTCCCGTCCGGCCGAGCCGAAGAATAGTTCCAAAATAGATAACCCGATATGAAAACGGTACTGGGCAAATACGACGATATCTGCCGCTAAAAAAAACGAAACGAGCGTTCCGCCTGTAATACACGCCCCCGCTAATGCGCGCGGCCCGATTTTACTAAAAGGTGCGCAAACTAAACCGAGCAACCACGCAAAACAAAAGAAATGGGCTACCGTAAAAAAGAAACTAAAGATAAGACCTACCGGATCGGTAAAAAAACCGTTCGTATAAAAATAACCTGTCGCTGCGGCACACCATACTATTGCTTGTAATACACAAAAGGGGAAGAGGGGATTCATATTTTTATTGTAGCATTTTGTACTCGTCACTAGTGAGTTGTTCTGCGGGGTAAAATAATACTTGACATCGTTTTTTTTTTTGCTAGATTTTATAAAAAGATGCAAGGATTAAAAAGGAGTAAATGTATGAAAAACACGATGGTAGGTCATTTAAATGGTTTTACCTTGATAGAATTGTTGGTGGTAGTTTTGATTATTGGCATACTCGCCTCGGTGGCGCTCCCGCAGTATCAGGCGGCTGTTGCTAAAAGTCGGTTGGTGCAAGCTTTTACGTTAGCCAAATCTTTCAAAGATGCCGAAGAAGCATATTATGTAGCCAATGGAGAATATACTACCGATTTAGAAGCATTAAGTATAGATGCGGGAAGTTATACACCAGTAGCCGATGTGCCGAATTATATAAAAGTGGAGTTGGCTAATCACTATCTGTTGGAAATTGCACTTAACGGTTATGGCGGTGGGAATAATAGAGTGACGGTATATATTCCCAGCAGTTTATTGCATGGTAGCCTTTTTTATCTTGATCATGCCGGATACACCCACTGGGCTAGCGGGCGTTGGTGTTTCGGAGAAAATGCGGCCTATCAACAAGCGTGTAAAGCAATGGGCGGAGTAGATAGAGACCAAGTCGGTCGTCCTACTGCAAGAGGATATCAACTTCCTTAAATTTGTATTTTATTGCGCAGAGCCGCGGACGTAATCAAAGAATTGTTTAACACGGTTGTCGCATAAAATATCACGTACGGAAATGTCTTTTTTGAGGTGTACTCCGCCCAAACTGCGGCAACGGCTAAGCGCCACATACGTTTGCCCCGGTGCAAACGCCCCGCGCCCGATATCCAAATAAATGTTATCAAATGTCAGCCCTTGCGATTTATGTATCGTAATGGCCCAAGCGAGTTTTAGCGGAAATTGTTTGAAAAATCCTTTTACTTTCGGTTCTAATTTTTGAGTAAGTGCATTAAATTCATAGCGCACATCTTCCCACACATGCGGCTCTACTTCATAGACGGCTCCTTTGAGTTCAATTTTAATGGAGTTTTCGTCTAAATCGTAAATCGTGCCAATATCACCGTTGACCCAATTATCGGTGTTGGTCAGCATCATAATTTTAGCGCCTTTTTTTAGTTTCAGTTCGCTTTCCGCCGGTGTGATTTTGGGGTTAAATCCTTCATCCCGATAGGCTTGATACGTAAATTCCGGCCCAGGCAACCGTGATAAATAATGTAGGTTGCGTGCGGCGGCTTCGCGGTTGGTGGGGGATAAAATAATGCAATTATCAAATTGTTCGGGCAGTTCAAATGTCTTGTGCGTGTTCAAAATACTGTCCAGTTGCGGTTGCGAAATTTGCCCCTCGCGAATTAAATTCAGTAAATGGGCAAAATCGGGATCGGCTTTCTGACGGAAAATGCGTTTGAGTTCAAACACTTCCAGCGGTAAGCGCTTTAGCACGTGCGCTTCAAAAAAATATGGGCTTTGATATTCTTGTGCAAATACATCAAAAAGTCCGCTGGTTTGTTTTTCTTCCACCGGCGGAAGTTGGAATAAATCGCCAAACAGCACTATTTTTTTGCCGCCAAACGGTAAATCGCTATGGGTGGAAAGTTGCAAAATATAGTCCATAGCATCTAATAAATCGGCGCGTAACATAGACGCTTCATCAATAATAATAGTATCTATGGCATCTACTGTTTTGCGCGGCAAGCGGTGTAAATTGGCCGTATCAAATAAATTACCCGGCTTAAGGCGGAAAAACGAGTGTACCGTCTGCCCGTGAACGTGGATGGCCGCTAACCCCGTGGTAGCCAATACAACGGTGTTTTGTGCGGAATGTTCGGCAAAATACCGAAGGAGCGTTGTTTTTCCCGTTCCGGCGCGGCCTGTAATAAAGATAAGCGGCGTGATAGCGGGCGTGGCTTCCAATAGAGCCAAGGCGTCCTTAAATTCGTCGGTTAAAATAATGGGGTTTTGCACAGCAGACATACTTTATTATAACTTTTTGTGCGTTCAATCTAGTATTTTTTTCGGTTTTGTTCAACAAAAAGAATTTACTTGACAGTGTTTTTTTTGTTAAATTTACTTGTTCGTGTAAAATACTCGGAAAGGAGTCTTTATGAAAAACATCTTGTCAAATCGTTTGAATGGTTTTACGTTAATAGAACTTTTAGTGGTAGTATTAATTATCGGTATTTTAGCGGCGGTGGCCTTGCCGCAATATGATAAAGCCGTGGAAAAAGCCCGCGCCAGCGAAGCGCTTCCTATCTTAAAATCGGTTTATCAAGCGGCGGCGGCGTATCAAATGTCTAACGGAACATGGCCGCGCAATTTTGACGAACTCGCCGTAGAAATCCCTTGGACCGGAAATGTAAAATGGCGTAACAGCAGTGTTATGCGCGATACCCGCTCCAACAATTTGTGGTCTTTGCAAATTTATGAAGAAACCGGATACGGTTGGACATTAATGTTGGGGCGTATCAGCGGCAAATATAAAGGTGCCGGATTTATGATAGGGGAGCAAGGCGATCTCGCTTGTGCGGAACGCGTGGCTGACGGATTTGTCTTTGAAGGGAATGAAGGTGATTACTGTATTAAAATTATGCGTAGCGCTCCGGCATCCTATACCGATTGGAACATTCGCGCGTATCCTTACAAGTCATAACCGACACGTCCGGTAAAACACCGGAATTCATCAAAATTGCTACAATAGCAGTATGAAAGCAGCCATTATTACCATTGGCGACGAGATTTTACTCGGCCAAATTTTAGATACCAACTCCCAATTTATCGCGCGGGAACTGACCAAACTGGGCGCACAAACCGTAGAAATGCGCTCCGTGGGAGATACCCGCGATGAAATTTTAAGCGCTTTGGAAAGCACCCTTAAAATGGCCGATACCGTTATCATTACCGGCGGACTTGGCCCGACTAAAGACGATATTACCAAAAATGCCTTGGCGGATTTTTTCCACACAACTCTTGAATTTAACGCGCAAGCACAAGCGTGGTTAGATGAATTATTTGCGGCTAATCCTGCGCGTATGAATGCGTATAATAAAACGCAGGCGTTTTTACCGGCCTCGTGCACGCCTTTGCATAACGCGAAAGGCACGGCGTGCGGTATGTGGTTTGAAGAAAACGGCAAGATCGTCATTTCACTGCCCGGCGTGCCGTTTGAAACCGAATATCTTATTCCGGCCGAAGTATTACCGCGGCTCAAACAAAAATTTCCGCAATTGCAACTTTCCTATCAGGTAGTAACGGTGTATGATATTCCGGAGTCCGATCTTGCGATGCGGTTAGATGCCTTTGAGCGTGCGTTGCCCGTGGGGATGAAATTGGCCTATTTACCGTCGGCGGGATTTGTGCGGTTGCGCTTAACGGCTATCGGCCCGGTGGTAGAAAAATTAAATGAAATGACGGAAAAACTACGCACCAATTTAGCCGGGCTGCCTTTTACGTCCGGCGAAGAAAAACCGGAAGATTTTTGTGCTAAACAACTCAAACAACTGGGCCGTACGGTGGCTTGTGCGGAAAGTTGTACGGGGGGTAATATCGCGCATTTAATTACGTCCGTTCCCGGGGCGTCGTCTTATTTTTTAGGGGGCATTGTTTCCTACGCTAACGATGTCAAAGTCAATGTGCTCGGCGTGAATAAAACCGATTTGGCCACTTTCGGCGCGGTTAGCGAACAGGTCGCTTTGCAAATGGCAACGGGTGCGCGCCGTGTAACGGGGGCCGAGTATGCCGTTTCTACTACTGGTATAGCCGGGCCGGATGGCGGTACGCCGCAAAAGCCAGTCGGTACCGTATGGATAGCCGTAGCCGGGCCTAACGGTGCAAAAGCAAAAAAATTTTTGTTTTCCCATACGCGCGAGCGCAACATCGGCAAGGCCTCAATCAACGCGTTGCGATTGCTCGTACAAACTATCCAAAAGGACAGGGCCTAGATCCATCTAGGTCTTTTGGCCCTTGTGGGTTTTTGTCATAAAAACACATAATTATGTTATGAAAACATCTCATTTACTTAGTGTTGTTATTTTTTTGGGAATGATCACCCCGGCGAGCGCACAAGTTGTTAAGGGCGCCAAAGCCGGGCTTGAAGTTGGTAGCAACATAGTGGCCGAAATCCAATTTGCGTTGTCTCGTGCTGTGGCGACTGCAGAAATGTCAACGCAAGCCGCTGTCAGAGAAACTGCACAGGCAGAACGGACTATTAATCAGATGACGTCCCAGTTAGAGCGGATGATTCCGCGTAATGCAACCGATGATTATTATTCTACCCACTCCGAAGGGCGCTATGCCGTTCATACCGTACAATCATCGGAGCGTTATATGCAACAAATGAGAAGGGGCCTCGGTGAGTTCAATTATCGGGAATATCACGCTCCTTCAGATAAGTCCGCTAAAAAAGAGAAAGAAGAAAAAGATACTAATACGGACGAACAACCTACTGCTGCTGCGGAAGAAACCCCGCAAGGAACCGCATCGGAGAATGTAGAAAATCCGGAACAAACAAAAGTTCCCGCTGTTTCGGGCCAAGCAAAAACAGGTACCGTATCGGCAGAAATGAACAAAAAATAACTTTACCGGTTATTATAAAAGAACCCCCGCCAAAAGCGGGGGTTCTTTTGCATACGAATAAATTATTGAATACCGTTCATCCACTTCTTAATCGGTTTAATGAGTACCAGTAGCACCAGGGAGGCACAGATCGGTACAATGACCGGCCATGTAAAGAATTGCTGCAACGTCATTTTGCTGAGTTGGCCGGAGTAAAGACCGGCTAATTTCCCGGCAACAGACGTCGCCAAGAACCAAATACCCATAAACAGCGAAATAAACTTGGTGGGGGATAATTTCGTCACCATAGAAAGTCCCACCGGGCTCAAACACAACTCGCCCATGGTGAACATAAAATACGCACCGACGATCCACATAATACCCATTTTGTTATCGCCGCAAACAATGGTGGAAAGTAACAAAATGATATATCCCGAAGCAATCAGCCAAAACGCTACCATAAATTTGGCGGGTACACTTAAATCTTTCCCTTTTTTGCCTAAATTGACCCATAATTTGGATAGCACCGGGGCAAACAACATAATAAACAAGGGGTTGATAGATTGGAACCATGCCGTCGGAATTTCAAACGATTTTCCAAAGAAATGAATAATACGGTCTACGTGCTGGTCGGCAATTAAGTTAAGCGCGGCGCCTTTTTGTTCAAAAATCGCCCAGAAGAAAATCGTAAAGAACGCCATAATACAAATGACGGCAATACGTTGCCATTCTTCTTTTGTTAGCGGGGCGTTGGAAACTTCTTTTTTAGCGGTTTCCTTTATATATTCTTTGGGGGCCTTACCTTTGCCTTGCAAGTATTTGTCTTTCCCCCAAATGAATAAAGCCAGTCCGAAAATCATTCCTACGGCGGCTGAACCGAAACCGTAAGCCCAGCCGAATTTGTGTGCCAGAGTCCCGGCGATAATTCCGGCTAAGAATGAGCCCAGGTTAATGCCCATGTAGAAAATGGTAAAGCCACCGTCGCGGCGGGCATCGTTCTTTTCATACAAATCACCGACGATGCTGGAAATGTTCGGCTTGAAAAAACCGTTACCGATAATAATAAGCCCCATGGCTACCCACACGGCCGGCAGAGACCCTTGCCCCATGCACAGTTGCCCTAATGCAATACAAATACCGCCGATAATAATACAGGCGCGTTTGCCGAGCCACCGGTCGGCAATGTAACCGCCGAAAAGCGGGGAGAGAAAAATTAAACTCATTAAATTGCCGAAATATCCGCTGG
This sequence comes from Candidatus Avelusimicrobium luingense, assembly GCA_900315845.1. Taxonomy (GTDB): domain Bacteria; phylum Elusimicrobiota; class Elusimicrobia; order Elusimicrobiales; family Elusimicrobiaceae; genus Avelusimicrobium; species Avelusimicrobium luingense. Next base: position 95,971 of record OOHK01000002.1, on the reverse strand, counting down.
CTGTTTCGGTAGAGAGTAATAACTCTTTGGTGAGATACAAAATAAACAGGGCTTTTAACGAATAGAAACTGAATCGTTCCCACATTTCGGTCGCAAATAAAAGGTACAGTCCGGCCGGTTGTTTCTGTTTAACAGCGGTTGTGTTTGGCATAAAAACTCCTTGAATAGGGAAAATGTCCTTATTTTCCCATTATAACATTATTTCTTTGAGAAAAAGCAAGAGCGGTCTTTCAGCGAAAAACATTTCTTCTTGTCTCCCCGGATTGCTTGGCGTAAAAATTATTTGTTTTATTTGAAATTGCTTGACATCGTTTTTTTTTGTTAAATTATTATTTAAGCAAAATCATATAAAGGAGCGTCATTATGAAAAGCAATAGGTTGAACTGTTTGGGTGGTTTTACGTTAATAGAATTATTGGTGGTAGTTTTGATTATCGGTATTTTGGCCGCGGTAGCCTTGCCGCAATACCAAAAAGCGGTAGAAAAATCACGCGCAAGCGAGGCGTTACCAATACTAAAATCGGTTTATCAGGCCGCACAGGCCTACTACATGGCCAATGGCGAGTGGCCCGCTAAATTTGACGAACTTGCCGTAGAAATCCCGTGGACGGGAAACGTAAAATGGCGTAATTCCTCTGTGATGAGAGATACCCGTTCCAATGATTTATGGTCATTACAAATCTATCAAGAAACAGGGTATGGTTGGTCGGTAATTATGGGTCGCATTAGCGGAAAATATAAGGGGGCTGGTTTCTCTGTCTCGGAAGATGGAACGTGGTATTGTAAGGAAAGAATTGCCGATGGCGTTACGTTTGACGGCAATGAGGGGGACTACTGCGTAAAAATTATGCGTTGTTCCGGTACTCCGTTTAGTAATTGGAATGGACGTTCTTATCCTTATCAACCTTAAAAAATATAGTTTAATTTCGTTTTATTCCCCCAAAAATAGTACAATATACTATATTCTATTTTGGGAGACCAAAACATGGCTAAAAATGATTTGACTACCCGCAACCTCATGTTGGATAGTCTTAAGCAGTACGCAAAGAACCGTATTTCCTTTAATCTCTTGCGCGAATATGACGCCAAGAACGAAATTCCTTTAGACATTTTGAAAGAAATGTACGACCATGATATTTTGGGCGTACATCTTTTGCTTATTCCGGAAGAATATGGCGGACTCGGCGGTCAAACGACCGAAATCTACCGCGTGTGCGAGCAACTGGCACGCATTGATCTCGGTATCGCCACGGGCGTTTTTGCTACCTTTTTAGGAAGCGACCCGCTTAACGTGGGCGGTACTCCCGAACAAAAAGCCAAATGGTTCAAAAAAATCGCTCATGAAAATAAACTCGTCGCTTACGGCGCTACCGAAGCCGATGCCGGTTCCGATTTGGTTTCCTTACGCACCCGCGCCGAACACGTTATTCAAAACGGCAAAGTAGTCGGCTATAAAATTACGGGTAGCAAAATGTGGATTTCCAATGGCGGAGTTGCCGATATTTACACCGTTCTGGCGCTTGCTCCCGGTGGGCCGAGTTGGTTTATTGTAGAAAAAGGCACGCCCGGTTTTACGCAAGACGTGCACGAAGATAAACACGGTATTCGGCTGTCCAATACGGCGGGGCTTGCGTTTGATGAAGTATATGTTCCGGCGGAAAATTTAATCGGCCTAAAAGAAGGGCAAGGCTTTTTACAAGCGCAAGCCGTTTTCGGTTATACGCGCTTAATGGTGGCTGCGTTTGGACTTGGCGGCGGCGAAGAAGCCGTAGAAACCGCTTTGGAATATGCCGGACAACGTATCCAAGCCGGCGGGCCGCTTTCGCAAAAACAAGGGTTTATGTTAAAACTCATTACGCCGCACTATATCCGCTTTGAAGCGGCGCGCGCGTATATTGACTGGACGGCTAAACAGTTAGAAGTCAATAACCATGGACTTGCTACCGAGGGTGCTATCGCCAAACTCTATGCTACCGAATCGGGCAACAAAGCCGCCGAAGACGCTATTCAAGCCATGGGTGGTTTCGGTTACACGAAAGAATTTGCCGTAGAGAAAATTAAACGCGACGTCAAAATCACTTGCATTTACGAAGGAACAAGCGAAGTGTTGGAAATGACGATTTTCCGCGGACGCTGGCAAGAACACTTAAAATCGCGCGGCCAATACTACTTAAACCAAGCCGCCGAATTTGATGCCTTGCATGCACAAAACCCGCAAGTCGGTGCAGACAGTATTGCGTTAGGGTTTAGAGCGCTTGCCCGTATTTTGGAAGATTGCCGCGTCAATAAACTCACTCGCCACCAATATGTTACGTTTATGTTGGGTGATTTAATCAGCGAAATGGAAGTCGCCGCCGTATTTACGCGCCAATGCGCTAACAAAATCGTAACGGAAGGCAGCCGCTTTGATTTGGCTACTTTGTGCACGATGGCGCGCGTCAATGCTCGCCAAAGTGCGTTTAAGACGGCCGGCGAAGGTTTACGTCTGATTTTGGGCACTTGCCCGGCTATCAATACGGCCGAAGTCAGCCAAGCGGTCAATCTCGTTGGCATTGAAGACAAAATGCGCGGGCTCATTGACGATATGGACACCGTATCGGCTAAATTGCGTGAGATTTTCAAGAAATAGGATAACGTATGCATATTATCGTTTGTATTAAACAAGTTCCCGATTCTACCCAAGTAAAAGTAGATCCCAAAACCGGTACGCTCATCCGTGCGGGCGTGCCCAGCATTTTGAACCCGTACGACCATTTTGCGTTGGAAAAAGCATTGGCTATCAAGGCTAAAACAGGGGCGAAAGTAACCGTTTTGTCTATGGGGCCGCAACAGGCCACCGCTGTTTTACGCTTGGCTCTTGCATTAGGCGCGGACGAAGGTGTCTTGCTTTCTGCGCGTGCCTTTGCCGGATCGGATACGTGGGCAACGGCGTATGCGCTGGCTATGGCGGTTAAAAAAATAGGGCAATTTGATTTGGTGTTATGCGGTCAAATGGCTATTGACGGCGACACGGCACAAACCGGGCCGGAAATGGCTTACCACTTGAATATCCCGCAAATCACGTTTTGCGAAAGTATTGACGCTAACGGTAACACCGTTGTTGTTAAAAAACTCATAGAAGGCGGACACCAAATCTTGCAAGCCGATTTGCCGCTGCTTGTTACCATGACAATGCCGGCTGATTATGTGGCGAAATATCCGTCATTTATGGCGGCTCATAAAGCGCAAGATAAACTGATTCGCACCTGGACGGACGCCGATATCGGCGCTGACCCGCATAAATTAGGGTTAGAAGGTTCTCCTACCCGTGTGGATAGAATCTTTCCGCCGCCTGCCAGAACCAAAGGAGAAATGTTCTCCGGCTCTGATATGGAACTAGCCAATAAATTCGTAGAAATTTTGAAAAAGGAGCGTGTCGTCAAATGATTCAGATTTCTCAAAAATGTGTTGGATGCGGTAAATGTACGGCCGCTTGCCCGTTTGGGGCGCTCTCTTTAGTTAACCGCAAAGCGGTGGCTTCTGCCGCTTGCACAATGTGCGGTGCTTGTGTGAGTCAATGCCCGGTGGGTGCGCTTTCTTTGCCCGCTACTACCGCGGTTAAAAAAGATTTATCTGCCTATAAGGGTGTGTGGGTATTTGTAGAAGTGGGTAATAACGGACAAACCCAACACGTACGTTCCGTCGGTTATGAGTTGCTTTCCAAAGGACGCGAACTGGCTAACCAAGTGGGCGAAGAACTCTGCGCGGTCATTATCGGCAGTAACGTTTCGCCATTCTTTGCGGAAATGTCCCAATACGGCGCGGATAAAATTTACGCCGTAGATTCGCCCGCGTATGCACAATATAATACGGCTGCGTATGCAAACGCCTTAGGAACGCTTATTAAAAAGTACAACCCCAGCGTAGTCCTTTTCCCGTCCACATTTATCGGGCGTGATTTGTCCCCGCGGCTCGCGGCGGAATTATTTGTAGGACTTACGGCCGATTGTACCGGACTCGCCATTAAAGACGGTAATTTGATTCAAACCCGTCCCGCTTTTGGCGGTAACATTATGGCCGATATTAAATGTCCGGACTACCGCCCGCAAATGGCAACGGTACGGCCCAACGTATTTAAGAAAGTGGTATCCGCCCCCGGCAAAATGGCACAAGTGGTGTCCGAAATGATACCGCTGCCTGCCGAAGCGGCCAAAGTACGCGTGATTAGTACGCACTTTGATCCGCCCGCTAGCGGCGTCAAATTGGACGAAGCCGAAGTGGTTATTGCCGGCGGACGCGGTATGAAGAATAAAGCCGGGTTTGACCTGCTTGAAAATTTGGCAGCCAAGTTAGGCGGAACGGTAGGCGCCAGCCGCGCGGCGATTGATTTGGGCTTAAAAGAAAAAGACAAACAAATCGGTCAAAGCGGTGTAACGATTGCCGCCAAATTTTACGTGGCATGCGGTATTTCCGGCGCGGTACAACACGTGTGCGGTATTGAACACAGTGATGTGATTGTGGGTATTAACAAAGACGCCAATGCTCCCATATTTAACGTATGCAAATACGGGCTGGTGGGGGATGCTACCCAAATTCTACCCAAAGTATTAGAACAGTTGAAGAAATAATTAACGGCCTCGTTATGTTTCGTAATTCGCAGGAAAGCGGCAATAATTTGCCACATTTGAGTATCTTTGCGCCGCCTTGCCCTTGACGTGATTACCACCACGCCTATACGGGCAACTAGCGGCGCAAATCTATCTCAAATCTGACAAATCAGGCAAACTCCTATAATGTTAGCCCGTAACGAACGGCTGTTCGTAAGTTTCGTAAGCAAGCACAAGGGCGCAATATTAGTTGCGCCCTTGTGTTCTATTTCCAATAAACAAATTGTCATTTTATAGACTTAGCGGGTAATCATCCCAACCGGGTTCGCCGTTGTAAGAAGTAGATGTCCCCATGGTTGTTTGACATAATTTGCGGGCTTCGGAATTAGCCGCCGTGGAAGACGGTACTCCACAGACAATGTTTGGGCGGTCTTGATCCTCTAAATAGGCCGCCAACCAAATTTGGGTTCCGTCAATTCGCTGGTAGTATAAGATTTGAATATGCGGCGTGATTGATGAGCCCGGGTTATGTACGGATAAATTGGTAAAGTAAGGGATTTGATTATTCGGAAAATCTAAATCTAAAAGAGATAAATCTTGGGTATATTCCCCGTTTGCCAAAAAATATATTTGTTCGGCATCAACCAGCGATTTCAGCGCGGTGATTCCTTGCGTAAAACGTGCTTTATGTACCGTTTTTTGATATTGCGGCAACGCCACGGCGGCTAAAATGCCGATGATGAGTACGACGACTAATAATTCAATAAGCGTAAATGCTTGTATGTTTTTCATAAAAAATGTCCTTGTAGAAATACCAATATATTATAGCATGGTTTTTTTTTGTCAATGCCGGATTTGACAGCCCGGCAAAATGGTCGGGTAGGTAAGTCAACTAAAAAAGGCAAGGCAAGGGTGTTTAATTGATATAATATCTATAAGTATGTCTTTATTCTCTAAACTGTTTAAGTTATTTGTGGGTGTGGTACTAATGCCGGTAATACCAATGATATTATTACTGGTGTTTTATCAGGTTCATTTGAAAGATAACATTTTGGAAACCCATGCCAATTTGGCGCAGATGGTGGCGTCCTCCTTAAATCAACACATTGAGGATTTAAATTGGCGGCTTGCGTTTACGCAAAATGTATCCTCTTATTTACAACAAAAGAAAAACCCGCAACCCCTTTTGCAGGAAGCGTTGGCCGCTAATCCTGATTTTGTGATGCTGGCCGTTTTGTCATCTAAAGGTAAAGAACTTTACCGCGCGGGAGAAAAACAAGTATTAAACCAATTGCCGCCGCTTGATTTAAGCAATAAGGAAGAATTAGCCGAATTGGCTGAAAAGAAACAACTTTTTATCAGTAGTTTTGACGTGGTATCCGGTCGCCCGATTAGCGAGTTTATTTATCCGCTGCCTAACGGAGATTTTTTGTATGGTGTTATGAGTTTCTTTAGTTTCTTAACACGCTTGCAAGAGCAACGTATCGGTAATACCGGACACATTTATATTGCCGATCAGGCCGGACAAATCTATACCACGCCGTATCAGTATAGCCCCGATTTCGATGCCGCCGTTTTGTCGCGTGCGTTTTCCGCCAAAAATCCGCTCATTAAAAATTTGAAAACATCGCGCGAGACATATGTCGGCGCATATGCCCCCACTCCGATTTTAGGCGCGTATGTGGCGGTTTTACAACTTAAAAGTGAAGCCTACCGCAGTATCTATTACACCAACATTATTTTGGCACTTTTCTTGCTGACCATTATGACGTTATCCTATTTCGGGGCATTGACGTTTGCCGAAAGATTGGGCGAACCGATCGGCGCATTGTCTAATGCCGCACGCGAAGTTTCCGCCGGACATCTGGACCAAAAAATTGATGAAGATATCGGATGGGGGGAATTTAAGCAACTTATTGCCGCGTTTAATAAGATGACGGCTGATTTACAAGATTATCAAGTCTTGCAACTCCAAGCGCAAGCCAGCCAACTTAAAGAACACGTGTTCCGCGCCGTTGCACACGATTTGCGCGCCCCGTTACTGGGTTTGCAAGGATACTTATATATTTTGCAAAGCGGTAAAGCCAGCGAAGAAGAAAAGAAACAGTATTTGGAATTGATGAGCCAAGCCGCACGTAACTTATCGGCCTTGTTGGAAGATGTGTTGGAAGTATCGCGCGTGGAAGCGGGGATGCTTGCTCCGCAAAAGGGACCGGTTGATATGGCCAAACTGGTGCAAGAAGTAGTGGATACATTAGCCCCCACCGCCGCCGAGAAAAAAATTGACTTAAATGCCGTTGTCCCCGCATGGCAAGTGCCCGCTGATGAAAAACTTCTTCGCCGCGTGTTAACCAATTTAGTATCTAATGCTATTAAATTTACCGAAAAAGGATATGTCCGTTTGCGTGCAAAACAAGATGAAAAATGCTACTTTATTACTGTAGAGGATAGTGGTATCGGTATGAGTGAGCAGGAAATTAAGGGTCTGTTCCAAAAGTACCACCAAATTCATGCGGATAAACCCGGCTATGGGCTTGGCTTATTTATCAGCCGTCAAATTGTAGAATCTCATGGCGGCACGTTAAGCGTTACCAGCCGGCCCGGTGAAGGCAGCGTTTTTACGATAACGTTACCTAAGGAGGAAAAATGATTGTATTTTGGCGTTTGTTTTTGGCCTATTTCTTAACTGATTTCGTGTTCTTCCACAAAACAATTAACCAAGTGCGCGAAGAAAAACCCGTCAAAGGGGCCATTTTACACAGTGTCGTATTTTTGTTTTGGGGTTTTTTATTGTGTAAAAATTATTTAACGATGGAATGGCCGTTTTTGGAATTGTTTGACTTACCCGGTTGGGTATGTATTTTGCTGTTTTGTGCATTTCACGTATCTACGGACGGCCTTTTTCAATTCGGCGGCAAGTGCAAACATGGGTTTGTATTGACGTTCTTTCTTAAAAATATCGTTAATTTATTATTTTTATTTCTGTGTGTACCATTCAAAGTCTTGTATGAAACGGGTAACTTTTTTGCAGAACCCTGGATTGTGTTTTGCGCGGGGCTTGTGGTGGCTACGCGTGTAATCGGGTGGGGCCTTATTGCCGTAGAGCAAGACCGCCACGGGGTAAAGTATATTTCCTTTGATGAGCGGCTGGTGCTGATGATTGTACGCGCGATTTTCTTTTTGATTATGCTGCTGCCCGGTTGGCGGTGGAGAGTTTTATTCTTTGTATGGTTATTTATTTGTATGTATGCACGTAGAATCCGCTTGATGGACGTGTCTAACTTTGTATTTTACGTAGGAGCATTTGGTGCGGCATTTATCGGGTTTTTAGTACGCTTGCGCTTTTATCTAATATAATATGGAACTGTCTGACGTTAAATTTGCTTGCTTGGATACGGAAACAACCGGCCTTAGTTTTGATAGCGGCGGTAAAATTTGCGAAATCGCCGTTTCTGTTTCCCAAAACGGACGTGTATTAGAAGAATTTTCTACCCTTATCAATCCGGATACCCCTATTTCCCCGGCGGTAATTGCAATTCACGGCATTACTAACGAAATGGTGAAAGATTCCCCGAAATTTGAAGATATCATCCCGCAGTTACTGGGTGTGTTGGACGGATGCGTATTAGTAGCGCATAATGCCGGGTTTGATATTCCTTTTATACGTGCGGAATTTAATGCGTGTGGGGTTAATTTCCCACCCTATCCGGTAATTGATACCTTAAAATTGGCACGCAAAAGCGGTATGTTTGCCAGTAATCGTTTGGGGGATGTAACCCGCCAACTCGGATTTAATTGCGAAGGGTGGCACCGGGCTATGGCCGATACAAAAATGGCCGAAAAGATCTTATATTATTTCATTACAACCCTAAATCAACGCGGAGTACATACATTGGAACAATTAGATGATTTTCAATGTAAACGCTGGGCTGATTTAGTGAGTTGTAAATAGGAGAAGATTATGAAAAAAGTAGTCTTGTTAATTCGTGACGGCTGGGGGAACGCAAAAGCGGGGCCGTACAACGCGGTAAGTTTGGCTAAAATTCCAAACATTACGAAGTATTTAGCCAATTATCCGCATACGCAAATTGAAGCATCCGGCGAGCAAGTAGGTTTGCCGGCCGGTTATATGGGATCCAGCGAAGTGGGACACTTAAATATGGGCGCCGGACGTATTGTTGTGCAAGAATTAAAACGCTTGAAAGATACGATTGAAGACGGCTCGCTCTTTAAGTCCGCTGCGTTTAGTGCGTGTATCGATAATTGTATTAAAAATCATAAACCGTTACATGTCATGGGCCTTGTGCAAGACGAAGGCGTCCACGCACACCATGACCACTTGCACGCCATTATCAAATATGCGGCCGAAAAAGGTATCAAAGAAATTTATGTTCACTTTTTTTCTGACGGACGCGATACGCCGCCGCAAAGTGCTATCGGCTATATCCGCACGTTAGAAGAAAAAATGAAAGAAGCCGGCGCCGGCAAAATTGCCACTATCCAAGGCCGCTACTACGCCATGGACCGCGGCGAAGATTGGACATTGACCGACAAAGCCTATAATTTAATTGTCCGCGCGCAAGGGTTGCACGGCACGACCGCAGAAGAAGTGGTCAGCACCGATTACAAAACCTTAAAAACACCGGACGGCGGCCCCATGGTAGATGAATATATCCCGCCGACTGTGCTGGGCGATTATAAAGGAATGGAAGAAAATTCCAGCGTGATTTTCTTTAACTTCCGCCAAGACCGCGCCATCCAACTAACCCGCGCGTTTATTGACGATAATTACCCGGGCAAAGACCGCGGCGCGCGCGTGCCTTGCGTGTTCTGCGGGCTGACGAAATACTACGATTCGTTCCCGTATAATGCCTTGCCGTCTATGACTGACGGCGGTGGCATGAATAATCTGTTGGGCGAAGTCATTTCCAAGGCCGGCTTAAAACAATTACGCTTGGCCGAAACGCAGAAATTCAAACATGTTACGTCTTTCTTTAACGGGAAACTGTTAAAACCGTACCCCGGAGAAGACCGCATTGAGAAAAAAGGCCGTTTTGATCCGGCTACATTTGCCGAGCATCCGGAAATGGAAGCGTATATCGTCAAGGACGAAGCCATTAACCAAATCAATTCGGGCAAATACGATTTTATCGTTATTAACTTTGCTAACTGCGATATGGTAGGGCATACGGGCAATTTGAAGTCCGTTATCAAAGCGGTAGAAGTGGTGGACGAATGCACCGGTGCCGTAACCGAAGCCGCACTTGCCAAAGACTATGTGGTGCTTATTACGGCCGACCATGGTAACGCCGAAGAAATGTGGGATGAGAAAATCAATATGCCCAAAACCGCACACACGACCAATTTGGTAGATTTTATTTATGTGGATAAAGATAATAAATCTGCCCAAATGCAACCGACGGGGAACCTCGGTGATGTGGCCGCCACGGTATTAGACGTCATGGGTATTGAAAAACCCGCTGACATGACCGCGCGGAGTTTAATTAAACACTAAAACGATTGGTTTGTAGCAAAAAATATCCCCGATGAAATACATCGGGGATATTTTTATTTAGAAAGGAAGTGTGTACGAACGACCGTAAGCAAACGAATCTTTCGGTGTTCCTTGCACTATTTTTTGACAATAACTGCCGGCACTTTTGGTAAATAGTAAGTTGCTGCCTTGTAATTGTTCCCAGCAGATAAGTTTATCTTCGTACGATTTATATTCGGCGTCGGCGGTATATAATCGGTATTCAAACATAATCCCTTGATACGGACCGCGTATGCGATACATAAATAAACTGTTTTGGTTATGAGCCGTATAGATTTGTAACGACCAATCATCCGAAGATCGCGTATCGGTACTTTCCACTCCGGTATATCCTTTGGTGGTTCCCGTCCAGGGCATTTCTACGTCTAATTCATCAAATCTCGTAGCGTATGAACCGCTGGCCATATAATGTGCTTTGGCCGCTTGCGCCAGTGATTTCAGTACCGTTAAGCCCTGTGTCGCTCTGGATTTTTCTACGGCTTTTTGATATTGCGGCAAGGCCACACTTGCCAAAATACCGATAATTAAAACGACTACTAATAACTCAATAAGCGTAAATGCTTTTGTATTTTTCATAGAGTTTTTCTCCTTACTATTTTTACCAACACCTTATTATCGTTTTTTTTTTTTATTTGTCAAGTAAAATTTTTCGGCCGGATGATTTTAGTACCTGCTTATATACCAAAAACGATATGGGAAAGGGTGTATAGTAAAAAGTTATAATATGTTTATGGAGCAATACTTAAAAGTAAAAGTACACGCCGGCGAAAAGAAAAATAAACTGACGGAAAAATCGGCAGACAGTTTTGAAATTTGGGTCAAAGCCCCAGCCGAACAAGGCCGCGCCAATGAAGCCGTCCGCACCTTGCTTGCCGCGCACTTAAATATCGCGGAAAATAAACTTTCCCTGATTAAAGGTGCCACCAGCCCCGCCAAAATTTTTCTCAAACGCGATTAACTTCATCGGGAACAGATACCGTTTCCACTTCCACGTAAAAAGTGCTAAAATATAAGAGTCTGTAATGGGGGATTTTCCCCGTATTTTTATAGGAGGTTGTATGCCGATTTGGATTTTCCGTATCGCTACTTTAGTAGCATTTCCGTTTCTTACATACACATTTATCAAACAAGATTGGATGACTCTGTTAGGGGGTCTGTTATGCGGCGCAATCGTCGTGGCTGGTGAAGTGCTTTTCAAACGTTTGCGTCTAATTAAAATTATGATTGCCTGTACCGGCTTGTTAATGGGCTATATGCTTTTTGTGCTTATTAACAACGTGGTTATTTTGGTGGAACACCAAGATGCTATCAATTGGTGGAATACCTATTCTTTCAAAGCGGAAATTGTTTTACTCGTCTTTGGGGTGCTTGCCAGTATTTGGAAATCGCGTGATTTGGAAGGGCTATCGTATAAAGGGCAACATTTAAAAGTAGTAGATTTATCTGCTTTGTTGGACGGACGTGTGATTGATTTATGTGAAATCGGTTTCTTGCCCGGTATTATGGTGTTGCCGGTTTTTGTGTTAGACGAACTGAATAAAATGGCCGCCTCTAACGATCCGTTGGAACGTGCCCGTGGTCGTCGCGGATTGGATATTTCCACGCGTTTACAAGAACTCAAAGGTGTTACGGTGCGTCTTACGAATAAAAACGTCAAAGCCGCTACACCCGAAGAACGTATTGTGAAATTGGCCAAAAGTTTAGATGCACAAGTGGTGACGTTAGATTTTAATATTAGCAAGGCTGCCTTACTATACAATGTTACCGCGCTTAATATTGCCGACTTAACTACCGCGCTTAAACCGGTAGTATTGCCCGGCGAAACGATGTCTTTGTTTGTCATGAAAGAAGGCAAAGAAAAAGAACAAGGCATCGGTTATTTAGACGACGGAACGATGGTTGTGGTGGAAGAAGGCCGCAAATCTATCGGTAAACGCATTGAAGTATCGGTTTATTCTATTTTACAGACCTCTTCGGGCCGGATGATTTTTGCAAAAGTTAAATAGTTTGATATGAGTAACGAAACAGGTTTTTCGTCGGTAGTTATTGTGGCGGGGGGGAGCGGAAAACGTATGGGCCGCCCCAAACAAATGCTTCCGTTAGGCGATAAGCCTGTACTCGTGCATACTATTTTGGCATTTAAGCAAGTGCCGCAAGTGCGGCAAATTGTGGTAGTTACTCCGTTGGAAAATCGCGCCGGTGTGGAAAAATATATTTCCGACGTGACGTTCGTTGATCCCGGAGATACTCGTTTGGAATCTGTTAAAAACGGTTTTGCGTGCGTGGACAAAAATGCCAACACCGTTGCCGTGCACGACGGCGCACGCCCACTAGTCAACCCGCAATATATTCAAGATTGTTTGGCAGCGGCTGACAAATACGGCGCCGCGGTACTGGCTGTGCCTGTTAAAGATACCGTTAAAGAAAGTGATGGCGAATTTGTCGGGCGCACGTTAGAGCGCGCTACTTTGTGGGCTGCGCAAACGCCGCAAGCCTATCGGCGCGAAATTTTGCAAGAAGCCCTGGAAAAATTCGGCCACCAAACAGATGCTACCGATGAATCACAACTGGTAGAAAAATTAGGTGTTAAAGTGCGGCTGGTGATGTCTGATTATAAAAATAATAAAATCACTACGCCGGAAGATTTGATTTTTGCAGAGGCCCTTGTGAACACAAAAGAAATGTACCGAACAGGTTTTGGATTTGATTTGCACCGGTTAGAGCCGGGCCGCAAATTGTTTATCGGTGGCGCGGAAATTGCGCATACCAAAGGATTTCTGGGACACAGCGACGGCGATGTCGTGCTGCACGCTATTTGTGATGCGTTATTAGGTGCGTTGTGCGAAGGGGAGATCGGTATTTTATTCCCGCCGACTGATCCGAAAATTAAAGGTATTTGCAGCGTGGATATCGCTAAAAAAGTGTTGGAAATTGTTCGCGCGCGCGGTGGTGAAATTGAACATATTGATGCCACGTTAATTACCGAAGAACCGAAAATTAAACCGCATTATAATACGGTGCGTAACAGTTTGGCGCGCGTATTTGAAATGCCGGTGGAAAATGTCAGTTTTAAGTCAAAAAGCCATGAAAAAGTGGGCGAAATCGGGCGCGGCGAAGCGGCCATGTGCCACGCCGTAGCCACCATTAAAATTACCAATAAGGAGTAACTATGAAAATTCGTTTAAGTATTATTTTAGTAGCGGGGGCGTTGTTGTGCGCGTGTGCTTCCGGTTCTTCGTTTAGTTCGCGTAAAAGAGTGACGCAAGGAATTGATTATTCCCGTTACGGTAAACAAGAATCGTATTATGAATTTTCTTCCCCAGTTCCTTCTGATTTGGGCGAAAATGCTTTCGCTGATACGTTAACCAACAATCCGGAAACTACCGAAACGGCCGAAGAATTGTTGGGCGAAGATGAAGATTTTGTGTCTGAAAATTTAGCCGGTTCCTATCGCTCTTACGGGGATGTGGTGGTAACGGTAGCCTCGCGCAAATTTGAACTTGGCTCGTCGGCTACGCGCAAAGATATGTCCATGCTGATGAAAGCCATTGAAACCTCGTACACCAAGTCTTTCCGTATGTATCAACCCACCGGTTTTACATACACGATGAGTAGCGTGGGTGCGGTCAATCCGCTTTCGGTAGTTCAAATTCAATGCCGTATGAGTGAACGCTCGGCTAATGCCAACGGTCAAAAAGCCTGTCAGGTGTTTTTTGAACAAATTAAAGTTAATTTCTTACGTCTCAAAGCCAATACGGCGAACGAGGGAAAATAATGATGAAATTATATAATACTGCCTCTCGGCGCAAAGAAGATTTTAACCCGCAGAATCCAAAACAAGTTACCATGTATTGCTGTGGGCCGACCGTGTATAATTTTGCACATATCGGTAATTTACGTACGTATATTTTTGAAGATTTATTGTCACGCACCATTCGCTTGCACTATCCGCTTAAACATGTGATGAACGTAACCGACGTTGGACATTTAGTATCCGATGCCGATGACGGCGAAGATAAAATGGAACTCGGCGCTGCCCGCGAAGGAAAAAGTGCGTGGGAAATTGCTAAATTCTACGAACAAAAATTTTGGCAAGATTATGATGCGTTGCACTGCACGCGTCCTACCATCATCAGCCGCGCCACCGAACATATCGGCCCGATGATTGAACTGGTCAAAACGTTGGAAGAAAAAGGATATACATACCGTACGTCTGACGGAATCTATTACGATACCTCCAAATTTGACCGCTATGATGCCTTGGTGGGGCACGCACATATTTCCGGCTTGCAAGGCGGAGCGCGTGTGGAAATGAGTGACGAAAAACGTAATCCAACCGATTTTGCTTTATGGAAATTTTCTCCCAAAGATAAAAAACGCCAAATGGAGTGGGATAGCCCGTGGGGAGTCGGTTTCCCGGGGTGGCATATTGAGTGCTCTGCCATGGCGATGAAATATTTAGGCGCGACGTTGGATATCCATTGCGGCGGCATTGACCACGTAACGATTCACCATACCAACGAAATTGCCCAAAGCGAAGCCGCTACCGGACAAAAGTATGTCAATTATTGGGTGCATGGCGAGTTTTTAATTTTGCGCTCTGGCAAAATGTCTAAATCGGGCGGCACTTTTGTAACGTTAGATGTACTCAAAGAAAAAGGATACGAGCCGCTTGCATACCGTTATCTCTGTTTAGGGGCACACTACCGTACACAGTTGGAATTTTCGTACGAAAGCATGGACAGCGCCGCCAAAAGTTTGAAAAATTTGCGTGCGTTGGCCACGCAAATTGGGGTAGCGGCCAACCGCACCGCACAGGAAACCGAAAAGAGCCGCGCGTGGAAAGATAAATTGATTGCCGCGATGGAAGATGACTTAAATGCCCCCAAAGCCTTGGCTATTACTTGGGAAGCCGTCCGCGCGGGTGATTTGTCCGCCGGCGAAAAATGGGACTATTTGCAATTGGCTGACGGTATTTTATCGCTTGATTTATTGGTGCCGGTGGACAGTGAACAACCTACCGAACTTCCGGCAGAAGTACAAGCGTTGGCGGATGCCCGTGCCGCGGCGCGTAAGGCCAAAAACTGGGCGGAGTCGGATCGCTTGCGTGACGAAATTGCCAAAGCGGGCTATACCGTAAAAGATACGCCTCAAGGCCAACAAATTAGTAAATAACAGCCTTTTGAAAAAACACAAAATACCCCTAGATTCCTAGGGGTATTTTGACGTTAAAAGAGTTCCTGTTTGATAGTTAGTTGATTAAATAACAATTTTCCGATTCAACAACATTGCACGTACCCAAAGTTCCTACTCGCTTACACAAAGCATTGGATTTTGTATCTGTCTTTTTAGCCGTGCAGGCTAAACGTTCTAAAGCCAAATCATACACAATATACCATCTCCCGTCACCCCACGCGATACCGTTTCCTTGACGTCCGGCATATACAATGCGGGGGAGTTCTATCAAAGAAAGATAGAAATGCGTTTGGCTTTGTGTGGTTTTGGCAGTATCTAATGTACCGGTAAATTCTAAGTCTAATAAATCAAAAGTCGGGGCATATTGTCCGTTGGCCATAAAATATATTTTTTCGGCTTGAGCCAGTGCTTTTACTTGTGTAATGGCTTCCGTCATGTGGGCCTTTTCTACGGCCATTTTATATTGCGGCAAGGCCACGCTTGCCAAAATGCCGATAATAAGTACGACTACTAATAATTCAATGAGTGTAAATGCATGTTTATTCATAAGAATTCTCCTGACTATTTTTGTGTTACTACCACAAAAAATATTATCGTTTTTTTTTTTGCTTTGTCAAGCAGAGACTATTTACTAAGATTTTTTATCGTTATTGTGCGGGATGAGATGTTTTGTCATTTCCCGCCACATTTGTTTGGATAGCATTTTGCGCGCATGAACCGGTACTTGGTCGGTAGCACGGCGTCCGAATTTGGCAGAACCTTGACGGGGCTCGCCGGACATTTTGCCGCTATCCCATGAAATGCGTTGGCTGGGGTACATGCTTTGTTGCCCGGTAATTAAAAAACTGATTACGCATGAAACGGCTGCGTAGGGGGCAATGGCCGGGCCGAATAATTCTATCGCCATAATACTGGCGGCTAATGGGGTGTTGGCCGCTCCGGCCAAAACCGATACCAATCCCAACGCGGCTAACGTGGCTGAATCTACTTTTAGAAAATCGGATAACATGGCGCCGGCTTGGGATCCCACGAAAAATATCGGGGTAACAATGCCGCCGATTCCGCCTGCGGCAAATGTAATAGAAGTAGTTATAATCTTATATAAAAAACCAAAAGGCGATACGGTGCCCCCGCTAAGAGGTCCGTCAATACCTGCGGTGCCGAGCCCCAAATAAAGCGGCGAAATAAAGTGGCCGACTGCCATTAACAGAACACCGCCCAATACACACGTAACGAATAAATTACTGCGTCTTGCTAAATAGCGAAATACGACTTTTGTAAATTTGGAAATTTCAATAAACAGTAACGATACCAGCCCGAAAGCCATACCGGCAATAATCATTTTTAAGAAAAACTGTTCTGAAAAAACGGGGACAAAATGAATCGGATGATAAATATAATTGACTCCTAAATAAGACGTTACCTGAAATGCCGTAATCCCCGCCACGAGCGCCGGAAACATTACTTCGTAAAATATATGCCCTACCCACAATACTTCCAGCCCGAATAAGGCCCCCGATATCGGCACACCGAACACACCCGCAAAACCGGCACTTACGCCGCAGATCATCATTTTGCGTTGATCTTCCAAACTCATGCGAAATAACCGCGATAACAGCGACGAAATCCCCGCGCCGACATCGGCACAGGGGGCTTCCTTCCCGGCCGAACCGCCGGTGGCCATGGTAACAATAGAGAGTACAAATCCCTTCAAAATGGAAATAAACGAAATGGGCTTATATTCGTTAATTTTTTTAAGGACCGCATCGGTAGAATAATCTTTGTCTTTGGGGGCGGCCCGGCGGGATAACACGGCTACTACATATAATGCTAAAGGCAACCATATATAGAAATGCGGAATTTGATTTCGCCACTCAATAGAAAAGTCCAGCGTTTTGAGAAATACCGCATCTAACACGCCTATAATTACCCCAATACAAGTGGATAATATAAACCATTTGATAATGTGGATAACGTTTCGTGTGGAATTATCTAATAATTTCATAGTACATATCTTACTAAAAAACAGGCGGTCTGTATAGAACGGGTTTTAGATTATATTCGGCGATGCGGATAAGTCAAACAGGTGTATTTTTTGCTATACTATAAAAAAGTACCACCGGATGAATCGGCTAGGTATTATTTTGTTTTGGGGAATTTTATGAATACATTTATTTCTACAGTAGTTACTATTGCGTTAGTGATGGACGGATTTGGCAATATCCCGCTTTTTATTGCTGCATTAAAAAAAGTCGCTCCGGAACGTCGTAAAACCGTATTGATACGCGAGTTGGTGATTGCCCTTCTTATTATGGTGGGCTTTTTGTTTATGGGCAAATGGTTTTTGCAAGCCTTTGGCATTCACGAATATTCACTGAATATTGCGGGGGGGATTATTTTATTTATCATTTCCGTCAAATTAGTGTTTAGCAACGAAAGCGAACCTAAAAACGATCCCAAAGAAGATGAGCCGTTTATTGTGCCGTTGGCTATTCCGCTTGTGGCCGGTCCGGCGGCGTTGTCTATTGTGATGATTTCGGCGGCTCAACACCCCAAACTGTTGACGTTGGGAGCGGTGATTGTGGCATCCGTTATCAATTCCATTATTTTAATGCTCTCGTTCCCGTTGAGTAATGTATTGGGAAAACGCGGGCTTGCCGCTATTGAACGGTTAACGGGTATGATCTTAATTTTAATGTCGGTAGATATGGTGATGGGCGGAATTTCTGCCTTTATGAAATTATAAGTATGAAGAAAGTTTTAGTTGCATTAAGTTTATTAAGCATTTTTTTGTGGGGGCAAATGCCGTCTTTTGCCCAATCTTCATCGGAAAAAGTAGAATTTGCTTTGTTCTTAAGTCCGACGTGTGTGCATTGTAATAAACTGAAAAAAGAGTATTTGGGCAAACTGAAAGAAAAATATAAAGATACTGTCCATTTTACGGAATATGATATTTCTAAAGACGGTAATCACTTGATTTTTATGCAAACCGCTAAGGTGTACGGCGTGCCGGAAAATAAACTCGGTTATCCGGCGGCCGCCGTAGGAAGTACGTTTTTGATGGGGTATCCTACCGAAATCGCTACCTATGCCGATACCGCGATTGAAAAAGCCCAACTCCTTCATGAGAAAACGAATGTCCAAACGCAAGCAGGGGGAAAAGAAAATGCCGAACAGGCTTTCTCGCAAATTACCTTTTGGGCGATTGTCGGGGCGGGACTTGTGGACGGAATTAACCCCTGTGCATTTGCCGTTATTGTGTTCTTTATTTCTTTCTTAACCGTATATAAGTATACCCGACGGGAAATTATCGTGGTGGGTATTTCGTATTGTGTGGCGGTGTTTTTGGCCTATTTGTTGTTGGGAATGGGTGTGTTTAAGTTTCTATATGCCATGCGAGGATTTGGTTATGTGATAAAGGCGTTTTATATTATAACGGCGGGCCTTTGTTTGGTGTTCTTTGCTCTTAGCGTATATGACTTTTGGATTTATACGAAAACGAAAAAATCAGACGGTATGCTTTTGCAACTTTCTTTAGGAAATAAAACGCGTATCCATAAGATTATGGGGTTTTTCTTACGCGATAAAAACAAAAATATATTTCGTTTGACATTGGCTGCTTTAGCCGTCGGGTTTGTCGTGTCGCTTATTGAAGCCGTTTGCACGGGGCAAGTGTATGTACCGACGTGTGTGTTGATTATGCAGAATCCGGCATTTCGCGCCGAGGCCGTTTTCTATTTAGTGTTATATAATTTAATGTTTATTGTACCGTTAGTGCTGGTATTTGTATTGGCATTACTCGGTTACGAGTCTAAAACATTTAACGATTTTCTCAAAAGACATTTGGGGCTTACAAAAATTTGTTTATGCCTGGTGTTTTTGGGATTGTTTATTTTGTTATTAGGTAACATTTAGGAGAAAATATGAAAACTATGTTAAAAAACCAAAAAGGATATACCTTGTTGGAAATTATTGTAGTAGTAATAATAGTTGCCATTTTGGCCGCTATCGCCACTTCTTTTTATGAACATGCTATTGAAAATGTCCGCCGGGCAGATGTGTTGTCTTTGATGGGGACGGTTATCTCTTCGCAAGACCGTTATCGTGTCATGAAACATCGTTATACGAAATTGTGGCATTATCTGGATGTAGCCCCTGTGCCGTTGCGCCGGCCGTCGGCGGATAACCTGTATTCCAATGGCATAGAAAATACGGTTTATTTCACCCGCGGTAAATACGATGACGGCACCCCGAAATCGGGTTTCCAAGTGTATTTTGAAGAAATCAACGGTCAATGGTTTATGACGGCTGACCGCGTAGGAAGCGAGAAATATAGTTATACCTTGGTGCGTCCGTTTAATAGCCTGCAAGTATTTTGTGTTCCTACCGGACATTTCCAGAAAAACGAAACGCTTTGTATGGATATGATGGGGGTGGACGATATGTCTGCTTTGCCCCCGGATCCGCGCATTGAAGCCCGTATATCTACCGCTGAGGGAGAGTAACGGGTTATGGATAATTTGCAAGTTGATGTAAAAAAGATAGACGTTTCTTCCGGGAAAAGAGTCACCTGTTTAGCGGCATTGGCACGCATTTTTACGACGGTTTGTATTATTTGTGCGGTGGTTCTTTCTCTCTATATGTCTGTCATGCGTTTTGCCCACTTGGGCAATGGCTTGCAATATGATGAATTATATTCCGCCATTACGGCTTTTCCTCAACTTTCTTTTTCATTTATCTGGAAAAATATGCTCTTGCAAGATATTAACTTGCCTCTTTTTAATATCTTGCTGTTTGTATGGAACCGTATATTCCCGTTCTCGTATGTATGGTTACATTTGTTTAGTGCGTTGTTAGGTCTGTTGGCTGTGGTTATGGCCTGGTTGCTCGCCCCAAAGTATTGGCAACCGCTTAAAAAATATATCTTTGTATCTTTGATGGCTTGTTCTTTTATCTTGGTTGCTTACGGACATATCGTGCGTACCTATTCTTTATCTATTTTGCTTTCTACTATTTTTTCATTATTGGGCTTGCGGTTTATTTATGATTTTAGCCAAGGTAAAGAACCTTCTCGGCGGTTATGGTTGGCCTTTTATATAGCCGGGTTCTTGGGGGCATATAGCCATTTCTTCTGTACGGCAGAATTTTTTATTACGGCATTAATTGTGTTTTTATATGCATGTTATTATAAAATCGGACGTAAATGGGCTTTCTGGGGGACAGCCGTTGTATTTGCCCTGTGGAGTGTGTGGTTGTATCATGTACTGACTTTTACGGGCGGGTTGCAATCTACATGGTGGTTCAAAACGCCGCTTGCCAAAGCCACCTATGATATTTTAATTTTCTTATTCGGCCCGCGGTTCTTATTCTCCGCTATCTTATATGGGGTGATATTAGCGGCTGTATCTCTTGTCTTTACCTATAAAGTCAAAATACTTCAACGCGCTGATTTTATATTGCCCATCGCCCAAATCGTACTGCTTTTGGGAGTGGTGGCTTTAGTGTCTTGCCGTGTCAATTTATGGTTAGACCGTTATTTCCTGCCCGCAATGCCTGCGTTCATTTTGCTTTTCACTGAGTGTTTGGATCATTTGCAAAAACGTCATTTGGTTTTGTTGATTTTATGGCCGGCTTTGCTATGGGGTTGGGTTAGTTTTTATTGGCAATTGGAACATTTGCATTGGCAAGAATATACCGGGTTACAAGCGTTATTTTCCCATTTGGCTAAGGATGAACAAGTAGATAAAATTTTAGTAGATATGACAAAAACCGGATATCCGGAAGCCGCCCTTCCTTATATGTTTGGGCTTTATATCCCGAAAGATAAGAACTTGGAACTTATTCCGCTCACGCCGGAAAATGTATCTTTATCTTGGGAAACTAATCCAAAGACGTATATTTTCTTACCGCTTTGTTCGCAAATTCATTTTATGCAAGTGAGTATGGAAACCCGTACCGAAGAAGATGGCGAGCCAATGGTCTTTGGCCGCGATGCTTGTATTTTTACGGTGCATCCGGCGGGAGTAAGTAATTTATGAGAAAAAAAATCTCTATCGTCTCCAGCGCTTTTAACGAACAAGATAACGTCGGGCCATTATGTAAAGCCGTTAAAGAAGAAATGGCTAAATGGACGGATAAATACGATTACGAACAAATTATTTTAGATAATGGTTCTACGGATAACACATTGGCAGAACTTCGCCGCTTGGCTGCGCAGGATGAGCATATTAAAGTGATTGTCAATGCGCGTAATTTCGGGCATATCCGAAGCCCACATTACGGTATGTTACAAGCCACCGGCGATGCGGTTATCTATATGGCTTCCGATTTGCAAGACCCGCCCGCTTTAATCAATGCTTTTATTACCGAGTGGGAAAAAGGTACACCCATTGTGCTGGGCCAAAAAAAGCAAACCGTAGAAAATAAATTATTTGCTTTTGTGCGAACATTTTATTATTGGCTCTTAAATTTAGTCAACGATTCCGGCGCTGAACTGGTACCGAATTGTACCGGGTTCGGACTTTTTGATAAACAAGTGATGGATGAAATCCGTCGGTTGGATGACCCTTACCCGTACATGCGCGGACTGGTGTGTGAGTTGGGATATGCCAAAGCACTCGTGCCGTTTGAACAGCCTGCCCGCAAAACAGGAATTACCAAAAATAATTTTTACACCTTATATGATAATGCCATGATCGGTTTTACCAATCACTCCAAAGTGCCGCTTCGTTTAGCGGCGTTGGGAGGATTTGTGTTAGGTATTATCAGTTTTAGTTTGGCTTGTATCTATTTAATTCTTAAATTATGTTTTTGGGATAATTTCCCCATGGGGACGGCCCCCATATTATTAGCCGTATTATTTTTCGCTTCCGTACAGTTAATATTCTTGGGAATTTTAGGAGAATACGTCGGAGCGATATTGACGCAAGTATTACACCGCCCGTTAGTAATTGAGAAAGAGCGAATTAACTTTGATAAATAATTTTTCAAAAAACGCTTGATTTTTTTCTCTTTTACTGCTACACTTAATTTGTAGCCCCTTGTGGGTTACAGAAATCTATGTATAAAACTGTAGGAGGTTTTATGAATACTAATAAAGGGTTTACCCTTATCGAACTCTTGGTGGTGGTACTCATCATCGGGATTTTGGCCGCTATGGCCATGCCGCAATACTTCAAAGCAGTGGAACGCTCCCGCATGACGGAAGCTGTAACCTTGCTTGGAAATATTGCTCAAGCTCAACAACGCAAATACTTGCAAATCAACAAGTATACCACGAACTATAGAGCGTTAGACGTCGCCCCCAAAGGTGCCAACGGTTCTATCTACTACACCAAAGGTAACGTCTCTACTGGTGCTAACGGTAACGGTTTCGCCGTTTCTTTGTCCGGTACTGCTTTCACCGGTGGTAAAGTAACCGCTGTCCGCGAAGCCAATGGTAGCGCCAGCACCAACTTGCAATACAAATATACGCTCAGCCGCTGGTATGCCAGCAATGATACGCAATGCGATGGTTCCGATGAAAACGGTCAAGCCTTGTGCGCCGACTTCTGCGGTATTGATATGCCTCGCTCTTCTTGCTGTAGCGATGGTCGTTCTTCCGGTGGCTGCTCTCAACCGGTACAAAACGATTAGTATTCTTTTCTCTTAACGAGAATAAACCCCGCTTCGGCGGGGTTTTTTTATGTTCTAACATCTTCAATAAAAATGTTTTTACAAAAAGCAACACTGCAAAAAGAGAGTTGCTTTTTCATTAAATAAAAGTTTGCTTTGTAAAAATTTGTTCCGGTGAACAAGCGGGAGTTCGATTCAGGCCTAGAAGTCAAAATGCCCCGCGTACGCAGGGCATAAAAAAACGCCTTCTAGGAGAATCGTTATTTCCTCCGGAAATACCGGCAAAATCTAAACGCACGATGTGCCAAACAACTTAGATTTTGCTCTTATAGTATCCCCGCCTACGCTAAATGCTTCGGCTGCCCCTAAAGGGGCGGGAGTTCGATTCAGGCCTAGAAGTCAAAATGCCCCGCATACGCAGGGCATAAAAAAACGCCTTCTAGGAGAATCGAACTCCTCTTTTCGGATTGAAAATCCGACGTCCTAACCGATAGACGAAGAAGGCTTAAATGGTGCGCCCGGTGAGACTTGAACTCACGGCCCCCCGCTTAAAAGGCGGATGCTCTACCACTGAGCTACGAGCGCAAAAAAATAACTTTTAGGGGGTTTAATCTAGCATCGGTTAAACCCGACCTAATTATTATATCAAAATTCAAAGAAGTTACACAACTGTTTTTTTAGATTGTGCTGCTTGTATTTTTAAGCGATAATTTATTATAGCAATTTTACACAGACCCGTCAAAAAATTTTCTTTTCCCGCCGAATAAACCGTTTGACATCAGGCTCTTGCCTTGCTACCATATAAAAAAGGGCTTTGTGCCGTATTCCGTTTTTATATAGGTGATTTATGAAAAAAGTAATTAACATCAGTACCACCAAACCTATCGGTTGTTATTCGCAAGCGGTAGAAGACGGCGGTTTTATTTTTACTACGGGTATCGTACCCATAGACCCGGTAACGGGGGAAATCTTTAACGGAGATGTGCGTGTTCAAACCGAACTTATTTTAACCAATTTGGAAGCCGTTTTGAAACAAGCTGGCTGTTCGCTTAAAAACGTGCTCAAAACAACAGTATTTATGACGGATTTGACGCAATTTGCCGAGATGAATGCGGTGTATAGTACGTTTTTTAAAGATAATCCGCCTGCCCGTACGACAGTTCAGGTGGCGGCACTTGCCAAAGGCAGTGCGGTAGAAATTGAAGCCATAGCCAAGAAATAAATGATGACGATACAAGACCAACTTCTATCCTCGCGCTCATGCGGTATTTTATTGCCGCTTTCTGCGATGAAAACCCAAACCGATTGGGGCGTGGGCGATTTCGGCTCCTTGCAACAATGGACGGAGTTTTTTGCCGGACAAGGTATTAAAATTTTGCAAATTTTACCGTTGCAGGAAACCGCGCCCGGGGTTACGTGTCCGTACTCGGCGATGACGTCGTTTGCCATTGACCCTGTTTATACCGATATTTCGGCGGTAGAAGATATTGCGCAAAGTGCAGAAGCGCAACAATGTATTAACGAATTAAAACCGCAAATTGAAACGTGGCACCATGCGCAGAAAGCCCCGTTTGGAGCAGTAAAATCGGCGAAATTAAAAGTTTTGTGGTTGGGATATCAACACTTCTTGGCGAAAGACCAAAGCGCGCGTACGCCGCGTTTTTTTGCTTTTGAAGCCTACCAACAAGCACAAGCCGGGTGGTTGAAAAGTTATGCTTTGTTTCGCGCATTAAAAGAATTTTACCGGTGGCAAACGTGGCTCTCATGGCCGCAAACTTTGCGCCAATGCAATGAAACGGCCGTGGAAATTTTTGAAGCCAAATACCGTGAATATATCCAATTTTTTGCCTATATCCAATGGATATTGGATGGGCAACTTCGCGCCGCTAAATCCTTTGCTACCAAAAGAGGACTGTTGATTTTCGGCGATATCCCGTTTGGCACTAATTTAGATAGTGCCGAAGTATGGGCCGAGCGGCGCAATTACCGGCTCGGTTGGGAAACCGGCGCTCCGGCCGATCAATTTTCAAAAGGCGGCCAACGCTGGGGACTTCCGGCGTATGATTGGAAGTATCAACATGAAAATAATTTAGATTTGTGGCGGCGTAAAATCCGCCGTGTAACGGAACTGTATGATATTTTCCGTTTAGATCATTTAGTAGGATTTTTCCGGACTTATATTTTTGCCCCCGGCGACCAAGTTGGTCAATTTGATGTGGAAGGTGAACAAAACCAAATTGACCGCGGTTATGCGTTTTTGCGCATGGTGTTAGATGAAGCCCATGGTAAATTGGCTGTCGGTGAAGATTTAGGCGTTATTCCCAACTATGTGCGCCGAATGCTTGTAGATTTGCGTATTCCCGGTTATAAGGTGCTTCGTTGGGAACGCGAAGATAACGGTTATTACCGCGAACCGCGCAATTATCCCGTTGTGTCGTTGGCGACGACGTCCACCCACGATACCGAAACGGTACGCGGTTGGTGGGAAACAATGAATCCATATGAGCGTGCCAATATTTGGGAAATGATTTCCGCACAAAAAACCGACGGAAACGTGCCGTGGAATTTAGACACACAACGTGCGATTTTACGTCGCGTATTAGGTTCATCATCGGCTATTGCATTATTTTCGTTCCAAGATATTATCGGCACAACTGACCGCGTTAATACTCCCGGAACAGTAGGCGAAGAAAACTGGACGTACCGCTCCGGTTATACCCCGCAAGAAACCGCTGAAAAATATGCGGCGGAATGGGAAATGTTACGCAACCTGCTTGCCGAAACAAACCGAAAATAAAATGTTTTTTGGAGTGTAAAAATCCCCGGTTTTTTACCGGGGATTTTTGGTATTACTTTTTTTCAGATTCTGCGGGGGGTGTTTCGTTTTCAATCATTTCTTCTTCTTGCGTTGGTACCGGGAAAAGCGAATCTAATAATTTTTCTACCTGTTCACGCGCTTGATTATATTCGTTCATGGCTTGTGTCAGTTGGGCGGTAGGTCGGTTCTCTTTATTGTTTTTAGCAATTTCCAATTCTAATTTCGTTTTCTTGAACTCAAAATTTTCCATCGCCAAACGTAAAGAAATACGATTTAACAAACGGGTTCTCTCTTCGTTTTGAGCCCCTTCGCCCTCTTGCAACAACTGCGTAAGCATGGCCAAATCTTGTTGGGCTTGTTCGCGCGTCACACTTTGCAAAGCGGGATTATCCACATTTAGCGGCGGGACAGACACAGCGGAAGCAAGCGACATGTCCCGTTGGGGCAAGAAATTATTGCCTACAAGCATCCCGCCAACAAACAACAAAGCCATTGTAAATAAATATAAAACGTAACGCATAAATTTACTTTTATTTTACCAAATATCAACGCGAGGGTTTGTATATAGGATGTCCGTTTTTGACGTAAAACGTCAATATGTCTTCTCCGATTTGCGGTGCCAAATTCCCATATACGCGGATCCCGCGTTTGTTAAACTCTTCTAACCAGCTGGGTTTGAATCCTTCATCAAATCCGGTAATTTCTTCCACGCGTTTGGATGGCACACCGAAATATACCGTTTTAATACCCGACCACATAATCCCGCCCAAACACATTAAACAGGGTTCGGCGGTAACATATAAGCGTAAATTATACGGGGCCAAATCAAAGGTGTTTAATTTTTCTTCCGCTTGTTTAATGGCATTCATTTCGGCATGTTTGTGGCTGCATTTTCCTTTTACTACCGAATTGGCAGCTTTGGCAATGAGAGTCCCTTTATCGTCGTAAATAGCGGCTAGGAACGGGCCGGAACCTTGTGCAATATATGTTTTAAGTTCTTCTTGCAAAGCCGTAATGATTTGTGCGGCTTGTTGTAATTCTTCTGATGAAATAGGTGCGTTGGATATAATGTCGGAATTAGTCATAAATTTTCTCCCGTTTTTATTATACAAAAAACGGCTTTTCAAACGAACTTGGTATAATATAGTATCTTACAATAAGGAGTTTTTATGGCCTCATTTTCATTTCGCCCGCAAGGGGTCTGCTCGCAAGAAATTTTATTTGACGTGGACGCGCAAGGACGTGTACATAATGTGCAATTTATCGGCGGTTGCCCGGGAAATTTAACGGCTATCGGTAAATTGGTAGAAGGGGCCGATGCCCGACAAATTGCTACTTTATTAAAGGGCAACGATTGTGCCGGAAAAGGCACTTCGTGCGCCGATCAACTCGCCCGCGCGTTGGAAGAAGCCATTAAAAAATAAAATGGTTTGATTTGAAGTTTTTCCATTAAAAACTCTTCGCTACACCGGAGAGTTTTTTGTGAATAAATTTTAATGTATAATAATAGCAGTTGTAAGGAGAAACGATGAAAAAAACATTTGGTGTAGGGATAATTTGTTTAGTGGTTTTAGCGCTTGCGGGGTGTGTAACGGCTCCTAAATTAGATAATCCGTATGAAGTCCCGTCGCCGGATATTTCCGCCCGTAAATTCAGTTTATCGTGCGAAAATTGTGCCGGTGCCTCGGTTATGCCTTATTTTACCGCGGCGCAACGGGCAAGTAATTATAAGTTGAAAATGCATTATACTTTTGAATTATCTAAACCTTTAGCCAATAAAATTTGGGGGGTGGCTTCCGCCTTAACTTTATTTACCGTGCCCTTCCAATCGGCCAGCGGACATTGGACGGCGTCAGCCGAATTGTGGAATATGAGCACCGGTGAAGTTGCCGAATTAGCCCCGGCTAAAAAAGCCAACAACGCTGTTTGGGTGGCGTGGTGGATGTTTCCGTCTGTTAAAAATTTGTCTGAACCGTTTATGGACGAGAACGGCAACCCTGTTTCTCCGGATGCCCAACGGCTGCTTGCCGAAACTTTTATTAAAGAAGCCGCTTTGGTTGTTTATCAGCCGCACCTGTCGTATGCTAAATGGCAATGTACCAGTTACCGTTGCCGGTATAATCATTTGCTCGCCAAAAAAAGCGCAACGGCGGATGAGGTGGTTTGGGTGGCGCAAAACACGAATGATTTGAATGAATTTCAAACCGTACGTTCTTTTTTGTTGGGCAATATGACCGTTGCGCAAAATTGTGCGGTGGTGCAAGGCCTGATTTTAGATAAAAAATTGGTAGCCAAAACAACCAATATGTATTGGAAAATGGTAGATTTTTATAAAGCCTATTGTCCGCCTACGCCCAAAGGCTATGGGCTTACACGTGCCGAACTCCTTGAGCGTAAAGGCCGCCCGACTTGGCAATATCAGCCTAACGCTGATACGGAAGAACTTTCGTTCACCGATATGTCTGTCGGCGCTACAACTACTATTTATACGCTGGATCACGGTATCGTAACCGGAATTAGATAAACAGTTTCCTCGTTTTTGAACTCCCCGGCCTATAACCCGGGGAGTTTTTTGTTCTGGCAAAATTAAATTTTTTCACAAACATCTAATCTTTTTTCTCTATACAAATCGTTCTTTTTTTAGATAACGACATAGCGTTGTCGGGCGGCTTTGTTATTCTATCTTTATCTACTAAAAAGGAGAACAAAACGATGAAATATACTTACGAACAATACGAAGCAATGTACTATCTGAATAAATTGCTGCCCGAACTGAAAAATTTTAAAAGTTTTGCGCGGGATTTAATCTTGTCGGCCCGAAAAATAGATGGGAAATTATTCCCCGGACTTAAGAAAATGGATGCTTTCTCAGATCCATCCGCCAAGCAAGCGAACGGATTGTTGCAAATAGAAAAGGCTTTTGCTAAATACGGAGAATTTTATCCGAGCCTGTCACCATCTAATCAACAACATAACATTTCATACTTGGTGCGCGAGTTTCATTTGACCGCTTCCGAAGAAGCCGTTGTGCGGTTTTTAAGTACCATGACGGATAATGAACTGTTAAGGTCATGCTTGCGTGAATTCAAAGGAGATATTGAGGACGATGAAGATATCTTAACGCAAGTTTCCGGAATCACGCGCGGGATGGGCTTTTCGGTTTTGAATGAAAATGCTCCGTTAAGACGATTGGGGATATTACGGGAGCATCATTACCGATCTTCGCTTGTTTTGACCAAATGGGTACAGGGGTTTATTCATACGATATACAAAGATGATGCGGCTCGCTATAAAGCATTGC
Source organism: Candidatus Avelusimicrobium luingense (assembly GCA_900315845.1). GTDB lineage: Bacteria > Elusimicrobiota > Elusimicrobia > Elusimicrobiales > Elusimicrobiaceae > Avelusimicrobium > Avelusimicrobium luingense. Next base: position 66,903 of record OOHK01000002.1, on the reverse strand, counting down.
TGGGTGAGCCTATCATCGGTGAGAATGTTTTAACTAAGCGTGATTTTGCACATGTGAAGGCCGCCGATTTGGCATGGCGGCTGATGAAAAGGGCCCAACATACCAAGGGGTTTAATATCCTTTTGTATGGAGTGCCCGGTACGGGCAAAACCAGTTTTGCCAACGTGCTGGCCCAATCGGCCAAACTAAACTTATATCCGGCCGGTATATGCAATGACGGAGACGATAAACGTAATTATCGTTTGCAACAATTATACCGCAAGCAATATTTACTTAAGAATATTAAAAACACATGTATCCTTTTTGATGAGGGCGAAGATGTGTTTTCCAGTACGGAAACGCGCATCAGCAAAATGGAAATAAATAATTTGTTGGAAAATAACGAAGTGCCTGTCATTTGGACGACTAATAAAATTCATCGGATGGATCCGGCTTTTATTCGTCGTTTTACCTTGGCGATATGTTTTACTAAACCTCCTGTGGAAGTGCGCCAAAAAATTTGGAAAAAATATTTAACGGAAAATAAAATTGTGTGTGATGTAAGCGATACACTTGTGCTTGCCAAAAAGTACGAAGTTCCGCCTTCTATGATTGTCAATGCGGCACGGGCGGCCCGTATGGCTAAAGGAAATTTGGACACCGTTAAAGATCATCTGTCTTTTATGACACAAGCCTTAAACGGCGGCTACGAAAAACCGGAAGATCCCAAAACGGAACAAAAATTTTGTCAGGCTTTGGTGCACGCCGATATGGATTTAAGCGCACTGACCGCACAATTAAAAGACTTGAGACGGCTCAATTTTTCCCTTTGTTTGTATGGGGCAAGCGGTACAGGTAAATCGGCTTATGCGCGTTATTTAGCGGAAGAATTGGGCTTGGATGTGTTCCAGCGCCGAGCATCTGATTTGATTAGCCCGTATGTGGGGGAAACCGAGCAAAACATTGCCAAAGCATTTGCACAGGCTAAAGACAATAAATCGTTATTGATTTTTGACGAGGCGGACAGTTTTTTACGGGACCGTTCTTTAGCCGCGCGTTCATGGGAGATTTCCAGCGTGAACGAAATGCTGACGTGGATGGAATCGCACCCCTATCCGTTTGTTTGTACCACCAACTTGATGGATACGTTAGACCCGGCAAGTTTGCGTCGGTTTAGTTTTAAGGTCAAATATGATTTCTTGACGTTGGAACAAGTGCAGGAAGCATTTTCGTTTTTCTTCGGATTAGATGTAGGAAAAAAGAACCTTATCGGTTTAGACAAATTAACTCCCGGTGATTTTACGTTAGTTAAAAATAAGGCAGAAATCTTGGGTAAAAGTTCACAGGTGGAGGTGCTGAAGGATATGCTTGCAACTGAACAGAAATTAAAACAACATGCCGTAGGGCACAGTATCGGTTTTACCGTATAAGCAAAAGGTATTGGGCGACGTTATTTGCCGCTGCACCTTTCGAATCCCGACGCAACGTAAAGCAGTTGGTGATTCGCCTTCCGATAAAATTCCTGACGGAATTTTTCTGCAGGCCGGGCTCGCGGTACTCGCCTTTGCCTAATGGCAAAACTCGTACAACGCTGCGCCTTTCGAATCCCGACGTGACACCAAGCAGTTGGTGTCACTCCACCTTTCGAAAATTAAAAAATCCTGCTTTCGCAGGATTTTTAATTTCCGGAAGGGGAGGGATTCGAACCCTCGGTAGAGTTGCCCCTACATCAGTTTTCAAGACTGACGCCTTAAACCACTCGGCCACCCTTCCCTTCTTTTATTCTATTATTTTTTTCGGGTGCTTGCCTAGTTAAAATCGCCCGGCCGGATATATGGAAATTGCTATAATACTATAAAGAGGGTTTTATGGAAGAGAAAACTGAGCCGGCAGTTGTTTATCGTTTTGGGACAGGGGTTTATATCAATTTGACAAACCGTTGCCCTAATTTATGCACGTTTTGTATCAAAACCAAATGGAACATGGATTTCCATGGGAATAATTTGAATTTAGCGGCGGGAGAGCCGTCTGCTAATGAAGTGCTCCTTGCTCTTGAAAAAGAACTTGCTAAAGCCCCCTTTAAGGAAGTTGTATTTTGCGGATACGGCGAGCCGACGATGCGATTAGACCAACTCTTATTTATCGCGCAAACGCTCAAAGGTTGGAAAGCACAATTTAGATATCCGCCCTTTACGATTCGGCTTAATACAAACGGCTTGGGCAATTTAATTCATCATAAAAACATTGTGCCGTCATTGGCGGCGGTGTTGGATGCAATCAATGTCAGTCTTAATGCCCAAGACGAAGAAACATGGCGTAAATTAGTTCGCCCGCAAGAACCTTATCAAGACGGCTATGAAAGCGTAGTGGAATTTATCCGCTTGTGTGTGGACGCCGGAATAAAACGTGTAGTGGTCAGTTGTGTAGAAAACACCGGCGCTGATGAGAAAGCCGTAGAAAAAATTGCCCACGAATGTGGCGCGCAATTCTATTTGAGGAGTTTTTTAGATGCCCAAAATTAGCCGGCCCGGTACATTTTTTGCGTTGATTTTATTTTTACTGGCCATCGGACTAACGGGTTTTTTTGCCTTGGCGTCCGATTATTATTCCTATGCGGCAGGCACGATAGAAAATGCCGCTTCGGTGGCGCCCTTAAATAAAGAAAGTTTACAAACGCCGCGTCCGACCGTGTCATATGATACCGAAGTGAAATACCGCAAATTTTATATCACGGTTCCCGGCGCACAAAAAGTAGAACTCGCGGCGGATTTTAACCGCTGGGGCAAGGACCCTATTGAACTTAAAGCCTACCGCAAAGGATATTTTGAAACGTCGGTTGCATTGACGGCGGGAGAATATAAGTATGTGTTTGTGGTGGACGGGGACGACGTTTTAGATCCGATGAACGAAGACCGCCAAATTATTGATGGACGGCGGGTGTGTATTAAGACGGTAAAATAATGAAACAAGGTACCATTTATACTTCTTCGCGCGAAGAAACGCTTGCTTTGGCAACGCGGTTTGCTCATGCGTTGCACGGCGGGGAGATTATCTTTTTACGCGGGCCGATCGGTGCCGGGAAAACGGTGTTTGTGAAAGGAATTGCCGCTGCGCTCGGGCTAAAAAGTTCCCCTACCAGTGCCAGTTTTAGTTTGATGAAAAAATATCACAATAAGAAACACCGTTTGTTTCATATTGATTTATTCCGGTTATCTGCGGGGGAAGTGTTTAATCTGGGTTTTGAAGAAATGTTGGAAGATGAAGAGGCTATCATTTTAGCTGAGTGGCCTGATCCGATTGCACATATGTTGCCCTCCGATAGGCTAGAAATGGATTTTATCTTGCGCCAAGGGGACGAACGGGAAATTAAACTGTCGTCCTTCGGCCGCATTTCAGATATATTGTTAGAGGATTTATGCAAACAGGCAAAAACGTCATTGTAGGATTGGATACATCGGCTTCGCCTCTTTTGGTAGCGGTGCAAGCCGGAGAAAAAACAGCCGCACGCCGTCAAAAAGGCATCAAACAGGAACGCTTGCTTTTTCCGGTTATGTCGCGTGCTTTAACGGCCTGTGAGAGTACATTGCAAGATGTTAAAAAAGTGTGTATTGTGCGTGGGCCGGGGCGGTTTACGGGTATCCGTATCGGGCTGACGTTTGCTTCTATGATGAAATACTTAAATCAGGCCGAAGTCTATGGCGCAACCCTTTTTGAAATTATCCGTCGGCAAGTAGTGGTTTCGGCCACGTTCAAACGTTTTCAAAAACAATATCCTGACGGAGCATTGGGTGTAGTGTTGCACGCATTTCGCGAGGAGTATTTTTTACAGATTTTTGACGGAAAAAATGGGGCGCCCATGTGGTTATCGCGCGAAGAATTACTGGCGCGGTTAGCCGCGTACACGCATCCTATTATGCTGGCGGGAACGGATAAAAATAATGCGGATTTGGACGGCTTGTTGGGTAATAAATATCCACTTGCTGCGCCGCGTGACTCTCGGGTGCGTCCGCAGACGTTACTTGCCATGGCGCAAGATGATACGCTTAAACAAGATGCGTTAGAACCGCTTTACTTAAAACCGGCGCGCTTTGAACTTATTACTCCTAAATGAACATACGTTTAGCCAACTCTCAAGATATCCCCGCATTAGCGGTTATAGAAAAGCAGCAACCGCGTTGTGCTCAATGGGGGGAAAATGGGTGGAAAACGGAATTGGCAGAGAAATCTGCACACGTTTTTTGTGCGCACGAACAAGCCGTTGTCGGATTTGTGGCGTTGCGCTTAGCGGCGGGCGTAGGTGAAATTTTAAACGTGGGTATATCGCCAGATTTTACGCGCCGCGCAATAGGAACGGCTTTACTTTTCCACGCCCTGACGTGGGCCCGCGAAAACGGCGGAGAAGAAATTTCGTTAGAAGTGGCGGCCGATAATGCAGCCGCGATACGGTTGTATGAAAAAGCAGGATTTTTGCCGATAGGTCGGCGAAAAAAATTTTATGCTGACGGACAAGATGCATTAATTATGGGAATTAAATTATGAAAAAATGGATCATTGTTTTAGCCATATGCTATGCGTGCCCGGCTTGGGGGTTGGAAATTAGCCCAGAAGGGAAACAAGAAGCCGCGTTATTTAATTCCTTTTTAGAGGCTGTTTATGTGCATCGAAATAATCCGCAAGCCTATTTTGAGGCCTTAAAGAAAACACTAGCACTGGATCCCGATTCTAAATACTTGCGTCAATTATTGGTGGCGGCGGCCCCCACTCCGGAGCAGGCTGAGCCGTATATAGATTATATTACGATGGGCGAAAATACAGCAGAAGACTATTTGGCGTATGCTTCGTATAACCTTAAGAAGCAAAATTCCGCCCAAGCCCTTGATGCTTACGAAAAAGCCCTTGCTTTACGCCCGGATGATAGCATATTGCTTCAACAGTATTTGCTGCTTCTTTCAACGGTAGATTTGGATAAAACAATAGCGGTGTTGGAAAAAACAGCCAACGAACAACCGGCTTGGACTTCGCTGGCCTATCACCAAATTGGGCTTTTATATTTGCGCCGTAATCAAATAGAACAAGCCTTGCTCTATTTTGATAAATCAATTCAAGCTGATCCGTATAATCCGCAACCGCATTTAATAAAGGCCGAAGTGTACGAAAAAACGTCGCAATTTTTTTTGATGTTGCATGAATTGGAAGAAGTGGAAAAAATGGGATATGCCGATGCGGAAGTATATGTGCGTATGGCTGCTATATTTACGGCGGTGCGGGATTTTCCTAAGGCGGAAGCCTATTTTCTAAAAGCCGTTGGGCAAGATCCTCACCATACAGCCGCTAATTATTTTTTGTCTTTATTTGCGGAACAACGAGGCGATTTCCAAGGGGCTATCAATTATTTACAAGCCTCCAACGATTATTCCACGAATGCTACCCGTCCGTTGCAAGTCAGTTTTTTACAACAAAAGGCCGGACAGAATGAACAAAGTTTGCAAACATTGGAAAAAGCATACAAACAGTTTGGTGATAATGTGGAAATCGCTTTTTTCTATGGATTGATGCTCAATGACCGACGAAACTATAAGCAAGCCGCCCGTGTATTTGAAAAATTGTTGAAATCACGTCCGGAGTATATGGAAGCACGTTTGCATTATGCCTACTCTTTAGAGAGTTTGAAAAAATATAAGCATATGGAAGAACAACTTCAAATTCTTTTAGAAAAACAACCCAATAATGCTTCCGCGCTTAACTTATTAGCCTATAGTTTAGCCGAACGCGGTGAACGGCTAGATGAAGCCAAAGAACTTATTGTCCGTGCCGTGGCTATTTCGCCCAAAGAAGTAGCATTTATAGATACGCTCGGGTGGGTGTATATTAAGCAAGGCGAATTGGAAAAAGCCGATGCTGTTTTTTCTTCTCTGCCTGAGGATGCTGTAAATGCTAACCCGGAAATAGCCTATCATATCGGTGTGTTGCGTGAGAAACAAGGCCGGCAAGAAGAATCGTTGAGATATTTGGAAAAGGCAACCCCTAAGTGGCCGGCCGCGCAAAAAATATATCAAAAAATATTTCGTCAAAAATAAAGAAATTATTGTTATATAATAAAAAGCCCCCACTTTCGTGGAGGCTTTTGTTTAACTATAATACCTTTTTATTTGATTTTTTCCCAATAATTAGACCTGGCTTCTCGGAATTCTAGCCCATAGTAGTCACTGTCAAAGACAAAGTCTTGTAACGAAGTCTTGTCCCACGATTTGCCTTTTAAGAACATTTGCCACATGGTATCTTCTACATAATCGCAGATATCAAGCCACAAATCGTTCAGGGCTAATTCAAAATCAGGAACGCAATCCGGATGAATGCCGATTTTTTTAAGCAGTTTTTCATTTTCCACAAACAATGTGGTGGGATCATCATCTTTGTAAGCTTTTTCTAATTCTTTAAGTAGTTTGGGATCTTTTAAGAAAGGAATGAAATTTGTTTTCCCTTCCTGTACTGCACGTGCATAGGCCTGGCGTAAAGGAGCAATTTCAGTTTCCCCGACAGTGAATTTGATAGCCAAGTTATGGTCCAGGGCAATATATTCATACATTTGTTCCTGCAGTTTTGCAATTTTGCGTTTTTTGGTAGGCGTGAATCTCTCCGTATTGGGATCAGCCATTGTAGATTCCGGATATGAGAGAGCCTCTTCTAGAGCATTTTTTACAGCATCTTCTACCATTTCATGGTAGAACTGAGTATGATATTTCGCCGGAATTTGTGGTACATTCAATGGAATATGTCCCCAATATTTACCGGTTAACATCAAAGCAGTTGTCTGTTGTACATATGCAACAATGATGTCATAGGTAACACCATCTTCGTTTGCATTTCTGTAATCTTTCTGTAAAGACTTTAGTTTTTTAGAATCTGTCAAATAAGGAAGTAACTCTGTCCGTCCGGTTTCTTGGGCGCGTAAGATAGACTGTTGCATTGGATTAAACCATACTCCCTTACCTAAATAATATTTAGCATAAAGATCGGGGAAGGGAAAATGTTTAGCATAAAGATTGGGTAAGGGAACAAATATTTTCTGTAGGAAAAGATCTTGTTGTTCTGCATAAGCAATCATCTCCTCTTCTGACATGACGGCTTCGCTTGATACATTATGTGCTTCGCGCCTTTGGGCGGAGATAAATGCGTTGTCTAATGCTTTATCTATGTTTGAAGCTTGGCCCGTTGTGCCCGTACCTAATTCAGTATTAAGTACTCTCCCTGTTTCTGCGGTGACGGTCCCGTTTCTCATTCGGGCAGCGGCTCCTGCCGCTTCTTCTGCAGCCCGTGTAGCTTCTTCTGTGGCTCTTATGGCTTGTTCGGTGCCTCTTGTCGTTTGTTCGGTGGCTCTTATCGCTTGTCCGGTGGCTCTGACGGTTTCTTCTATGGCTTTACCGACACTTTCGGCTGCTTTTACAACTTCGGATCCGACTGGTTGCGCTTGTACGTTGCCGATTACTGCTAATAGTAACGCAACGGTTAGTAAACTTAGGTTCGTTTTGGCACGTAATGTCATGTTCATTCCCCTTGAGTACAAATATTTTTTGTATCTAATGATAGAATAAAATAAATACTCTTAATGAACAAGGGTCAAAGGGCCTAAAGAGTACTAGGCCTTTTGCTCTATATATATTAACAAGGTCCCGCGTGTAAGCGAAACCGAAAAACGGTTGGTGGCTGTCAGATTGCTTAACGTGCGTGTAGTGCCCAGTGGCAGGCGTGCATTTTTTGCATAGGTGCGTTACTAAATAATCTAATGCTTTTTGTAATCGGTCATACTTGTATAGCCTGAAAAATATGCTTGCCCCCGTTTGAACTAGCGGGGGCAAGCTTTGCAAAAATACGAGTAATCGTCGTATAAGTTATTCTGAAATTCTTCTCAAAAAGTCAGAGGAGAAATATTCGTTGTCAATACTTCCAATCTGTTCTAACGAGTTTCCATCCCATGATTTCCCGTCTCTGATCATTTGTTTGGTGGTGTTTTGGACAAAGTCATAAATGTTCAGCCAAACGTCGTTCATCGTCAGTTCAAAGTCTTCGGATGCTTCGGGGCATAATTCCAATTTGTCAAAAAGTGCTTGGTGCTTTTGGTACATGGGCATATAATCTCCTTCTTGGAAAGCCGTTCTCAGTTCCGTCATTAATGATTTGCTACTCAGAAATGAAACAAATAAAGTATTGCCTTCTTCTTTAGCGCGGTAAAACGCTTGTTTCCAAGGGGAAATTTCCATTCCCTTAAATACGATTTTCTTAAAAAAGAAACAATCTGTTTCATCGGTAACGCGTTCGTATATTTCTTCCAATTTGTAAGCAAGTTGGTCCTTGTCTGCCGGCGTTAGTCTGTTGGCGTTTTGGAAAGGTGTCGCTTTGGTTTGGTCTACCAAGGGATTGTTTTCTAGCCACTTCATGTGGCGCTCAAGGGCTTGTTGATATTGCGAGGAATGATAGTTGGCGTTAACAGTCGGAATATCTGCATATTTACCGCTTAACATCTCTGCCGTTGTGTTTTGTACAAATTTTGTGACCATATCATAGGAAACTCCATCTGCAGCCGGATCGGCCCGATTGGGTTCTAAGGTCTCTAATTTTTGGGGATTTATTAAATAAGGCAATAAATCGGTTCGCCCCAGTTCTTTGGCACGTTGAATAGATTTGGCCATGGGGTCAAAATATTGGTTTCCGCCGATATAAAAATTCGCATACAAATTCGGATCGGGAGCAAAGATGGCTTTGAACAGAGTTTCTTGCTGTTGTGCAAAAAGCATATCTGCTTCGCGAAACGTGCGAACGACTTCCTTGGCTATTTCTGGTCCCGGTTGGGCCTGTGCGCTTCCGGCGGCTAACAGTAGGGCAACTGTTAATAACAATAGTTTTGTTTGGGTGGATACATTCATTTTTTACTAATTCTCCTTTAGATACCAACTATTTAGTATGTAATTATAGTTTAAAAAAACATGTCATATATGAACAAGGGTCAAAAGACCCAATTAACGTTGGGACTTATGTTCTATGTATACTAATAAGGTCCCGCGTGTAAGCGAAACCGAAAAACGGTTGGCTGCGGTCAGGTTGCTTAACGTGCGTGTAGTGCCCAGCGTCAAGCGCGCTTCTTTAAGAGGATATTTAAACCCGGCAAGAGTCACTTGATAGCAGGTAGTAAGCGGTAGCAAACTGACACGCGTGCCTATGGGAGCAGAAAAGGTTTTTTCGGAGCAAAGTGGATAAATTTTCCACCCGTCTTCCATGACACAAAGATCTATTTTTTTAGCATACGAATATAAGGCGAGTAAATTGCCGATGGAAAAATCGGTCCGTCCGCCATAAAATCCGATGAGTGTGCATTTTTTGCATTTGTGTGCTACTAAATAATCCAATGCTTTTTGTAAATCGGTATTGTTTTGGTTATCTACGAAAATCCAAGAAATATCAGGCCATTGGTGGCGGGTGGTACGGGAAACGGAATCCAAATCGCCGATAACGGCATGGGGGCGAATTCCGGCTTTGCGAGCATTGTTGGCGCCGCCGTCGGTCGCTAAAATAAAATCAGCGGTTGTGGCTAGTTTTTTGATAAGGGATAGAGAACAGTGCGGGCTATTGCCTATCAATAATACGTGATTCAATCCTTCCATGACGGCTCCTGTAAAGCAGAATAATAATTAAACTGATACTTACCCCAATATAAAACGGGGCTATTTTATCGAGCCATTCGTCCGGTACGGCTAAATACCAAACAGTCATTCCTACCGCACTGATTAGGGAAGAACATACAAATAATTTATCACTAATGCGTCCCGGATAAATATAACCCATCAAAATAGGGATCAGTAAACAGGCCGAAAAATAGGACCCCAATACCAGCCAAATTTCTTTGAAACTGCCGTGAAATAATTGCGCTAACATAATGGAGATCGTGCCTACCGCAAAAATCATAATACGGTTTGATAAAATGACATTTTGAAAATGTTTACGCAACAAATCAAAACTTAATGTGTTAGACGCAATAAATAAAAACGAATTAAGGGTAGAGAGAATAATAGATAAAATACCGGCTACAAATAAACCGCGCAATCCGGACGGTAATAATTGTATAGCATAAAAAAAGTATGCTTGCCCCGGTTGCGCTTGCGGCAATACGGCACGTGCGTATAGCGCGCCTAAAGTGGTACATAAGTCAAACACAAACCAAATGCCTGTGGAAATGAGGACCCCGCGTTTAACAACGAGGGGGCTTTTAGCGGCAAAACAGCGTTGATAAAAACTCGGGTCAATAAGAGTGGCCAGCGCAATAAAGCCCCATACAAACGTACTCATCCACGAGTTGCCGCCGGTAAGTGTAAAATGCGAAGCGGGCAAATTGGCTTTTAAGAAATCTATCCCGCCAAATACAGATACTGAAAATACAGCCACTAACAGTACCGCACTACACATGACAAAAAACTGTACTAAATCGGAAAATACTACCGAACGGAACCCACCCCATGCCGTATATAAGCACGTAAATAAGGTCCCCAGAATCATCCCCGTCAAGACGCTGATGCCAAAAACCATGTGTAAAAACATGCCTAAACTTAATACATAGGCAACGGGTGTGATATAGAAAAAAGTGAAAATGGCTGATATTTTGGCGGATTTTGGGCCAAACATTTGTCCGGTTAAATCAGGTAAAGTCATGGAATTATAACGGGCAATTTTGTCGGCAATAAAAAAGGCAAAGATCAGATACGCTACATACCAAAACAAGCCTTGGGTGACGAAATTATAAATACCGTAATTAAATGTAATTTCACTAATACCGAAGATGCCCCCGTACCAAGTGGCCACTAACGTCGCTACAAAAAGCGGCAAAGTAAGTTGGCGGCCCATGAGCAGATAATCTAACGCGGAGAGTTTATCTTTGGGTTGTGAGATTTTAAGACGGAAATGACCGTACGCCGCGGCGCAAGCCGTAGCCACCAATACCAGTAGCAATACAATCCAATCGGCAATATGTAAATACGATACGGTTTTTAATTCGTTTAACATATATCAAAAGAAGCCCCGGATTTGTTTTGGGGCTTCTTTTATTTTACTAAATAATCAAGCGGCTGTATTATTGCCATTTCATAAAATACGGCGGAATCAGTAACAGGAAAGACAATAAATACATGGTTATTAACAGCGGCAACATCCACTTGAGCCATTTAGGATAAGCAATACGCGCAAACCCGATGGCCGCGATGGTAACCGGATCGGTGGGAATTACCATATTCATCCAACTTCCGCCTAATTGGAACGCCAAGACCATCGTTTGGCGTGTAATGCCGATTAAGTCGGCCAGGGGGGCTAAAATCGGCATGGTCAAAACGGCTTTGCTCGAGCCGGACGGAATAAAGAAGTCAATGACCGTTTGCAACATCATGGCCGCCCACGAAGCACAAATGGGGTGTAAATGTTTGATCAGCCCCGACATCGTGTTAAGCAAGGTATCTAAGATATGGCCGTTGTTGGCAATAATTACAATGGCTTGCGCGAAACACAAGAGCATAGCAATTTCGGCCATACCGCGTACACCGTTAAAAAATGTATCGCTAAAATCTTGCATTTTCATTTTGCCCAAAATACCGCACACAAAACCAAGTCCCAAAAACCAAGCGGCAATTTCGGTAATGTACCAACCGGAATTTTCCCAGTTGAGCCACTTGATTAAATCAATACCGAACGTTCCGTTAATAAACGCACAGACTTGCGGTTTGAGTACGCCGATAATCATTCCGGCCATGCCTAAACCAAAGGCAATCAAAACGGCTTTTTGCCGGCGGGTGATATGATATTCCGTTTTATTAAGTTTTAATTCTTTGCGCTTTTCTTGGTCAAATTCATAGGTTAAACTTTTGGTCGGATCTTTGCTGATTTTGTGCGCATACACGCTTAACCACGCAATAATTACCGAAGTACAAATTACCCAAATAATTAAGCGGTATCCTAAACCGGAATAAAGCGGTACTTGCGCGATCCCCTGTGCGATACCGACGGTGAACGGGTTGGTAAATGCGGCGGCAAACCCAACACCGGCTCCCACAAACGGGATAGCCGTTCCCAAGGCCGAGTCATATCCCAACGACAAAGCAAGGGGAATAAAAATCGGTACGAAAATCAAGGCTTCTTCGCACATACCGAAGGTCGCCCCGCACAGCGAAAATACAATCACACCCAGCGGAATAAACAGGAAGCGCAATTTGGGGTTTCGTTTGAAAAAACCGCTTGCCGCTTGAATGCCCGCGGCGATGGCTCCCGTCTTTTCAATAATGCCCAGTACTCCGCCAATTACAAGTAAAAATACAATAACTTCCGACGTTTTGGAAAATCCTTGAATTGGGGCTTGTAATAAATCAAACAACCCTTGCGGGCTAGCCGCTACACGGTGATACGTGCCTGCAACAGCCACCAGCCGCCCATCGGCGTTTTCCACGCGGTCATACGCTCCGGACGGGACAATCCACGTCAGCGCGGTTACTATCGCTAATACCGATAAAATAATAGCGAAGGTATTTAACTTGATTTTAGACAGTACTTTAGACATTTTCTTTTGGGATTCCTCTCTTACTTTTTAATAATAATAACAACGAATATATATTGTACTAAATGCACTCCGTTTTGCGTGATTATTTTATATACTTTATCTATGCTTTACATCGTTCCTACCCCGATAGGTAATTTACAAGATATCACCTTGCGCGCGTTAGACGTGCTTAAAAACGCGGATGTTATCTTGTGCGAAGATACCCGCCGTACACAAATTTTGCTTTCCCATTTCGCGATTTCCAAACCGACGATGCGCTATAACGAAAATGACGAGCGTTCTATCTCGCGTTGTGTGGAAGTGTTGCAAAGCGGAAAAACCGCCGCGCTTGTGTCCGATTGCGGTACTCCGTGTATTTCCGATCCGGGGTGGAAATTGGTTAAAGAAGCCTTAAACGCCAATATAAAAGTGTCGTCATTACCCGGGCCGAGTGCCGTAGCGTGTGCGTTGGCGGGAGCCGGTATTACGGGGGGCGCGTTCACGTTTTTAGGATTTTTGCCGCGCAAGCCGGGTAAAGCCGCTAAACTAATTGCCAATGCGTATGGGTTGAATGTCCCAGTGGTGTTGTATGAGTCACCTTACCGCGTTATTAAGATGTTAGAACTAATTGCTAAAACATTGGGCGAACAAACCCCGATGATTGTGGCGCGCGAACTGTCTAAAGTATATGAAGAATGGACGCGCGGAACGGTACGAGAACTAATTGAAAATTTTTCCAAACGTCCCAAAGTGCAGGGCGAATTTGTACTGATTATAGATAGACCTGCCGCCGAAGAAAAAGAGGAAACTGATGAAAACCCGTATTTTTAAGACGACTGATTTAACGTCGCAAGAAATCAAGACGTTGGCCCGGGAAATAGAACAAGGCGCCTTGGCGGTTTTGCCCACCGATACGGTATATGGTATCGGTACGGGTGCATTTGCCGAAGCAAGTATCCAAACGATTTATCAGATCAAAAACCGTCCGGCAACGAGCCCCTTGCAACTGCTGGCCCCGCATATAGAGACGGTGCGGACTTGTGCCGAAGTGTCGGCGGATGCAGCCAAATTGGCTACTGCGTTTTGGCCCGGCGGGCTTACACTTATTTTGCCACCTAAACCGCAAGCGAAGGCTTTAACACGTGGGTTTGCGGGGCTTGGGTTTCGCGTGCCCGATTACGCATTTTTGACGGCGTTACTGGGGCAAATGAGTATGCCCATGGCGTGCACAAGTGCTAATTTGCACAACCAGCCGGTTATTACGGATGAACAAACGCTTGTGGAAACGTTTGACGGAAAAGTAGATTTGATTTTTCAGGCGGGTACGTTAAGCCCCACCGCATCCAGCGTGGTGGATATGACACAAAGCCCGCGAATTTTGCGCGAAGGAAGTATTACGCGCCATGAATTGGTGCGTGTATTAGGCGCACCATTAGAAGAGTAAAGGAGAAAATATGGTAACTATTGTAGGTACACCTTGGCAAATGGTGGTAGCATATGTAGTAATTATTGCGTCGTCCTTGTCGTTAATAACGTATTGGGTAACGAAAAAATTTATTTTGCGTAAAATGAACCGCACGATTATGACGGCCGAGCACAATTATCAACAACAAATTGCGTCTTTGCAAATGCAATTATCGGGTAAAGTATCTGTATTGGAAGGAATGGTCAATAAATTGCGGTTGTCTAACCAGGAACTTACGCGGCTTAACGAAATTCGCGCTAAATTTATGTCTATTGTGGCACATGATTTGCGCCAACCGCTTTCGTCTATTCAAGGGTTTGCCTCGGTGTTGAAAATGGACACACCGCAAGGTGGTAAAACCAATGATGACCAAATTGCGTTAAACAACATTTTGAAAGCCACCGATAATATGAATATGTTGATGACCGATTTAATGGATATTTCTATGATGGAATCGGGCCGTTTCAAAATGGACGTGCAGCCCTTTAATTTTAATGCCTTGGTAAGTGATGTGGTTACCTTGCAAGCCGTTAATGCCCAAAAGAAAGAAATAAACTTGCAACTCTATGAATATCCTACCGAAATTACGATTACGGCAGATCGTTTCCGAATGTCGCAAGTACTTAATAATTTAATCGGCAATGCAATTAAATTTGCACCGCAAGGGGGGCGGATAGAAGTTAATTTTTACGACGATAATAAAGATGTGTATTGCCAAGTATCTGATAACGGCCCCGGTATTTTGCATACGGAAAAAGAAAAAATCTTTCAAAAATTCCACCAGTCCGATAACGACCGTAATCTCAAAAAACAAGGCTGGGGTTTGGGGTTATCTATCGCGCAAGAAATCGTCCATGCACATGGCGGAGATATCAGTGTAGAAAGTGCGGGCCTGGGGCAAGGGGCGTTGTTCTGGTTTAGAGTGCCTAAAGAATTTGTTCCGACGTCAACGCCTACTAAATCGGCAAAAACGAAAGCCAAATCTGCCGTTTGATTTACTGTTTTTAGGCATAAAATACTCCCGCGCTTAAAATGCGGGAGTATTTTAATTGACGGACGGTCTATACCCCAGATTCTGTCAGCCCTTGCGGGCCGGATAACCATTACTCTAGGCGGCCTACTTGGTTACGAACGCGGGTCACGTATGAACCGGCTTGGCCTTGCTCCTTGCGGGGTTTACCTTGCCACGTTTGTTGCCAACCGTGCGGTGCGCTCTTACCGCACCTTTTCACCCTTACCCTTACGGGCGGTATATTTTCTGCGGCACTTTCCATCGGATAAGTTTTGACACTTACCCGCCCGCCTTTTCAAGCGGCGCATTACCCTGTGGAGTCCGGAAGTTCCTCCCCTGTTTTTATAAACAGGAGCGGTTATCTGACCGTCCTATATATATTGTATCAAATTAGAAATCGCCGAATAAACTGGGTGGCTCGGGGTGTTGTTTTTTGGCAGATTGAGCCGGCTTGCGTACTACCGGTTTTACTTCTACCCCGTTAACCGTATTGCCGGTTTGCGGTACGGCTAAAATTTCAGCGTCTTCGGGCAAGTGTTTGATGGGATTAAAGCCTAAGGATTGTTTGGCGTCCATGGCTTTGTTAGCAAGTGCGTCCGGGGCTTTGTTGAACTCGCGCAAGACGTGTTTAATGTGGATGGAAAACGATTCGGCTAACCGGCGAATAACCACCATGCGCGCGGCCAAATCGGGGTTTTTTATCTTATATTCCCCTACAAATTGTTTAACAAGTAACAAAGAATCTGATTCAATAAATAATTCTGTGGCACCTAGTTCTTTTGATTTGATAAGTGCCAACTTTAAGGCGGTATATTCGGCCTGATTGTTGGTACAGTGAGCCATGAAATGCCCTTCTTGCGCCAAAATTTTACCGTTTAGATCGCAAATCACATACGCCGACGCCCCCGGACCGGGATTGCCGCGCGAACCGCCGTCTATATTTATTTTTACTTGCATAAATTTATTGTAGCAAAGTCCTTGCCGGACGGGCAATAGAACACTAAAAACTCCCGCTCAAACGAGCGGGAGTTTTTACATCTAATCTTTTAGCATTTATTGCTTATACCAACCCTTGGTCCAGCATAGAATCGGCGACTTTTTTGAAGCCCGCGATGTTCGCGCCGGCCATATAGTTGCCTTTCATGCCGTACATTTCGGCGGCTTCCAAACAACTGTTGTGAATGCTGTTCATAATGCGGTGCAAGTATTGGTCCACTTCTTCGCGCGTCCAATACAGGCGCATGGAGTTTTGCGTCATTTCCAACCCGGAAACGGCTACCCCGCCCGCGTTAGAGGCTTTGCCGGGGGAGTACAAAATTCCGGCGGCTTGGAACGCTTCAATGGCTTCGGGCGTGCAAGGCATGTTAGAGCCTTCGCATACGCATTTGCAACCGTTTTTAAGTAAGGTTTTGGCGTCGTCGCCGTGCAGTTCGTTTTCGCAAGCGGTCGGGCAGGCGATATCGCACGGGATATCCCACGTTTTTTTGCCGGGTCTAAATTCGGCTTTCGGGAATTTTTTGACATATTCCTTCAAACTGCCGCGGCGGACAAATACGAGTTCTTTTAAGAACGCGAGTTTTTCGGCATCTACGCCGTCTTTGTCATAGACGCTGCCGTCATAGTCCATAAACCCAACGACTTTACCGCCCAGTTCGGTTAATTTTTCAATAGCGTGAATACCTACGTTGCCGGTACCGGAAACAATGCAGGTTTTACCTTTGACGCTGTCATTTTTGGTAGCAAGCATGTTTTGCGTGAAGTACGCTACACCGTAGCCGGTGGCTTCCGGACGTAAAAGGCTGCCGCCCCAATTCGGTTTTTTACCGGTAAAAGTACCCGTAAAAACGTCGGTCAGTTTTTTGTATTGACCGTACATATAACCGATTTCGCGCGCACCGCAACCTAAATCTCCGGCGGGCACGTCCGTGTGATAACCGATGTGGCGATAGAGTTCGTTCATAAATGAGTGGCAAAAGCGCATCACTTCGCCGTCGGATTTGCCGCGGGCATCAAAGTCGCTTCCGCCTTTACCGCCGCCTAAGGGCAACGTGGTTAAACTGTTTTTGAAGGTTTGTTCAAACGCTAAAAATTTCAATGAGTCTTGCGTAACGGACGTATGAAAGCGGATACCGCCTTTGTACGGCCCAATAGCACTGTTGAATTGAACGCGGTAGCCGCGGTTGACGTGAATTTCGCCTTTATCGTCTTGCCACGGTACGCGGAAACTGATGATGCGTTCCGGTTCTACCAAACGTTCCAAAATCTTTTCTTTAATATAGACCGGGTTTTGCTCCAACACCGGGTGCAACGTGCTGACTACTTCTTTAACGGCCTGAAGAAATACTTTTTGGCCGGGATCTTTCTTTTCTTGGGCTTCTAAGAAGTCCGCTGTATAGGCATGAATATCCATACACACTCCTCTGGTTATAATAACAACTATGTTTATTATACTATTTAATGTTAGGAAAAGGTAGCCTGCAAAATTATTTCAAGCGGTAAAAAATATGTTACACTACTTAATATGAAATTATCTGCTAATATGGAAGATTACGTAGAAGCCGTTTTGTTCTGCGCCAACGACCAAGGCATTGCCCGCGTAAGTGATATTCGCGATTTGCTGGGGGTTAAAACGCCCAGCGTAACGGGCGCTATGAAACTGCTGGCCGAAAACGGCTACGTAACTCACCAGCCTTACGGCGGAATTAAACTGACCCCCAAAGGTCGCCGCGCGGCGCAAGATGTTAAAAAACGCCACGCTATTTTGAGCCGCTTTTTGACGCAAGTATTGGGCGTTACCCCTAAAACCGCCGATATGGACGCGTGTAAAATGGAACACGCCGTTAGCAAAGAAACGTTAGAAAAACTCCACGCCTATTTGCACAAAATAGCCGGGGAATAACTTCCCGGCTTATTTCTTCTCGTACACGCGCGTAAAATTTTCTATAATATAAGAAATATTCTTTATTGGAGTTTTATACCATGGCAAAAAATAAATATTCCCATACGGTTTTGTTGCCCAAAACCGATTTTCCGATGCGCGCGGGTTTGGCGCAAAAAGAACCGAAAATTTTAGATTTTTGGAAATCTATTAACCTTTACGAAGCCATGCTCAAGAAAAACGAGCAAGGCAAACACTTTGTCTTGCACGACGGGCCGCCCTACGCTAACGGCAAAATTCATATCGGACACGCTTTAGATAAAACCATTAAAGATATCATCTTAAAATCACGCGCGATGACCGGGCACTATACGCCTTATGTGCCGGGGTGGGACTGCCATGGTTTGCCCATTGAACAGGCGCTCTTAAAAGAACTTAAACAAGATAAAAAACACATTACCGATATCCCCGCTTTTCGCAAACGGGCGCGCGAATTTGCCGCTAAATTTATTGACTTGCAACGCCAAGGATTCAAACGTTTAGGCGTTCAAGCCGATTGGGATAACCCTTATTTGACGATGTCGCCGCGGTATGAAGGCATTACCGTGGGGGCTTTCTTGGACCTTATTGAAAAAGGATACGTCTATAAAGGGCAAAAAACCATTACGTGGTGTGCCCATTGTGAAACGGCTTTGGCCGATGCGGAAACGGAATATCAAGATATTTCGTCGCCGTCTATTTACTTGCGCTTTAAGTTGGTAAATCCCAGTAAAGAAATTTTGGGCGATTTGGACTACACAAAACCCGTTAATTTAGCGGTCTGGACGACCACCCCGTGGACGATTCCCGCTAACGTTGCCGCTGCCGTATCCAATACGGAAGATTACGCTATTTTGAAAGATAACCATACAGGCGAATATTATATTGCGGCGGAAAAACTGGCCGAAGAATTTTTGAAAAACACCGAACTTGATTGTACGCAGGTGGGTTGTGTGCCCGGTGAAAAACTCGTCGGTATGAAATACTACCACCCTTTAACGCACAAAGAAAATCCGGTCATTTGGACGGATTTTGTAACTATGGATGCCGGGGTGGGGGTGGTTCATATTGCTCCCGGTCACGGGGAAGAAGACGCCCAAGCCGGCAAACAATGGAAATTAGAAACGGTTTGCCCGGTAGATGAAAAAGGGTGCTATACCAAAGATGCGGGCGTTTTTGAAGGGATGCACGTGTTTGACGCGAACCCCTTAATGGTTAAGAAATTGGACGAACTCGGTGCACTTATCAAAGAACAGGAAATCGTACACAGTTATCCACATTGTTGGCGGTGTCATAATCCCATTATTTTCCGGGCTACGGAACAGTGGTTTATGTCTATTGATAAAGACGGACTTCGCCAAAAATTAATGGACAATTTACAAAATGTCAAATTTTATCCCGCCGGCGGACAAGAACGTATGCGCGCCATGATTGGGTTGCGCCCCGATTGGTGTTTATCGCGTCAGCGGTTTTGGGGAACCCCGGTTGCGGTGGTGTACTGCAAAAAATGCGGCAAACCGCAAGTAAATCACGACTTGTTTGAATTTATCAAAGCCCGCGCGATGAAGGAAGGCTCCGATTTTTGGTTTATTGATCCGGTGGAAAAACTCGTGCCGGAAAATTATACCTGTGAATGCGGTAGCCGCGAATTTAGAAAAGAAACCGATATTTTAGACGTATGGCTTGATTCCGGTGTGTCGTGGGCGGCGGTATTAAAAGACCGCGGCTTAGATTTTCCGGCCGACGTCTATTCCGAAGGTTCCGACCAACACCGCGGTTGGTTCCAAAGTTCTTATATTCCGTCTTATACGTTAGAAGGGACCGCGCCGTTCAAAACAATTTTGACGCACGGTATGGTGCTAGACGGTGATGGCCGCCCGATGCACAAATCGGCCGGCAATGCCGTAGATCCGGAAGATGTTATCAACAAATACGGCGCCGATATCTTGCGCTTGTGGGTATCGTTCTCCGATTACCAAGGCGACGTACGCATTAGCGAAGAAATCTTGGGCGGACCGATTGATACTTACCGCAAAATCCGCAATACGGTACGCTATGCACTGGGGAATTTATCCGATTACGATCCGGATATCCACCGCGTAAATGCCAAAGAATTAACCGAAATGGATAAATATATGCTTGGGCGGTTAAATACGCTGATTGAAGAAGTTCATAACGGATATGCGGAATTTAATTTCCGCCGGGCTATGCGCGCCATTACCGATTTTTGTATTTTAGATTTGTCGTCGTTTATGTTGGACGCGTCTAAAGATCGTCTTTATACACAAGGCGTTAACGCTCCGGCGCGGCGCAGTGCCCAAACGGTGTTGGCCGAAATTGCGGTTACGTTGCTGCAGTTAATGGCGCCGGTACTTTCTTTTACCGCGGAAGAAGCGTGGCAGGAAATACGCAAAACCGCGCTCGGGCGCACCTTGCCGCAAAGCATATTCTTGTCCAATATGCCGGCAAACGCTTCCCTCGTGCCGGATGTGAAATTGGAAGAAAAATGGAACCGTATCCGCCAAGTGCGCGAAATCATCCAAAAAACCTTGGAAGAAGCGCGGCAAAAAGGCGTAATCGGCTCCTCATTAGAAGCGTGCGTAGTGTTCAAAACATCTAATGAAGAAATACGTAAATTTTTACAAGATACCCAAGCGTTATGGCCGGAAATTGCCATTGTGTCTGCGGTAGAAATTGCAGACGGTGGGGAAGAACTGTCGGTGGAAGTTGTCCACGCTAAAGGTACGAAATGTGCTCGTTGCTGGCAATGGAAAGAGGACGTCGGCACACATGCACACCAGGATATTTGCGGACGTTGCGAAGAAGTCTTAACCCGCGAAGGATTATCGGTTGAGGAGAGTGAACCCGTTGGTGCGTAAAAGTTGGCAAACATTAAAAAAGTGGACAGCCGAAAATACCCCGGTATTGTGGGTAGTGGCTTTTGTGTTGGCGGCTGATCGCATCAGCAAGGTGCTAGCCCAAGTATTTTTAACGGAAAATCCTATCGTTGTGTTTCCGTTTTTTCACTTGCGGTATGTGGAAAATACGGGCGCGGCATTTGGCTCGTTCCAAGGGGCAAACGGCCTTTTGATTGTGGTCATGCTGGTGATTATCGGTTACATTATACACAGTTGGAAAGATCTTTGCGCGCAAGGAAACCTTGTCAAATGGGGAAGTGTATTGATTTTAGCAGGTGCATTTGGCAATCTTTATGATAGAATAACATTAGGGTATGTAGTGGACTTCTTAGATTTTTTAGTTTGGCCGGTTTTTAATGTGGCCGATAGTGCCATTACCATCGGTGGTGCGTTATTTGTGATTTCTTTGATTTTTCATAAAAAACCAAAACGGGAGGAAAAATGAAAAAACTATTTTTAGGTGTAATTGCTTGTGTGTGCGCGGCAGCGTGCGGTAGTTCCGATAAAGAATTATTCAAAGAGGCGCGGTTTGCTACGTCTAAAGGCGAACTGAACCAAGCCGTGGAACTTTACACACGTGCTATCAAACAAAACCCCGATAATTTTGCCGCTTATTTGAACCGTGGGGTACTTTGGGAACGCTTGCCGGTGAAAGATGCCAAAGAACGTAAGAAAAACCGCCAACGTGCCGAGCAAGATTATTTGCAAGTAATGGAAATCAATGGGAATAACGCCGAAGCCTATAATAACTTGGGTGCCTTATATATTGATATGGGCCGCAATTTGGATGCGGTGGATATGTTATCCAGCGCACTTATGTTAGAACCCCGTTATTTTACGGCCCGTATGAACCGTGCTATCGCTTTTTACCGGTTGGGCCGTACCATAGAAGCGTTGGATGATTTTAATAAAGCCGCCCGTTTGCGTCCGCGTAATCAATTGCTTTTACTTAACCGCGCACTTGCCTTCTATGATATGGGGCAATATGAAAATGCCGTAGAAGATTTGACGTATCTAATTTCACTTAATCCGGCGGATGCCCGCGCCTATTTGGAACGCGCCCGTGCATTTATCAAAATGGGATATCCCGCCGAGGCGTATGCCGATTTGGAACAAGCCGTTACGTTGAAACCTTCGTATGCTCTGCCCTATTATTACATGGGCGATCTGCTTTTCCGCAAAGGGGAAACGGATGCGGCGTTAGGTATGTTGGCCCGTTCCAAAGAACTGGCCAATCAGTACGTCCCCACTTACGAATTGATGGGTGATATGCTTGCGGTGGAAGACCCGGTCTCTGCAACGGCTAACTATATGGTTGCCTTGAAATTAGACCCGGCCCATGCCCGCCGTTACGAAGCCAAAATTCGTTTGATGAAAAACGAAGAAGGCCGTGCCCGTGTGCAGGCCAACCGTTTCTTCCCACGTTAAACGCTTATGACTCAGCCAAAAGCGGCCCGTGCTCCTTTCGTGCCGGCATCTTTGCAGTTGCCGTCCGGAGTATTTGTGTACCGTTTTTATCTGTCTATGGTACTCTTGGGCCTGATGTTATGTTTATTGGCGGTCCGATATTCCGAAATTAGTTTCTTTATTTTAGTGCTTATTAATACGTTATTTTGCGCTACGATTTTTGTGCGCAGTGCGTTTAAAGATTTGAGCAACGGACATATCGGTTTTTCGTTATTAGTAAGTGTAGTTGTATATGCCGGATTTTTATATTCGGCATGCCATACGTTTTTACGGGTGCCTGTTATCGGCCCGGTGGCGGAATTGTACTTATATGTCTCGTTCTTTTTAACGATGGCTCTTTGGGTGCAAATTCGGCGCACGCGTGCGCGCGAAGGGGCGAAAGTTTATATTAAGAAAATAGATGATTTTTTGCCCAAATCCGGCCGGATACTTAAGAACGGTAAAGAACAACGCGTATTCGCTGTTGAATTAAAACCCGGTGATGAAGTTTGTGTCCAACCCGGTGAGCGGTTGCCTTGTGACGGAGTTATTTGTAAAGGGCATACTTCCGTAGATGAACAATTGATGACCGGTAGCCATGTTCCGGCGTATAAGCAAGTCGGTAATACGGTATATGCGGGAACGATTAATAAGTCATCTACCATTTATGTACGGGTGGAAAAACCCCTGCCGGTCTGCGCCCTGATGAGTGTGATAGAGGCCGTTAAAAATAGCGAACTGCGCCGCAGTAATTTTTCGTCCCCGTTGGAAACTTATTCGGCAATTCTATTGGTTATTTTAGTCTTGGTAGCGGGGCTTAAATACGGGTTGGTATTGTCGCAACAAGGGATTTCGTCGTGGTTGTATAATAGTGGAATATTATTGGTAGTATTTGCATTGGGCGCGCCGTTGGCACTGTTGTTTGCGGATATTTTTCCGGTATTTTTTGCACGGTGCTTTGCCCGCAAAAACGGAATCGTGATTCACAATGAGCATGCCTTAGCCCAATTAGCATTGGCCGATATGGTGTTCTTTGATAAAACCGGTACATTGACGTATGGAAAATTAACGGTCAAACAAGTCTGCCCGGTTTCTAATCTCAAAGAAAGGGAATTGTTAGAAGCCGCTGCCTGTGCCGAACAACAAGCCGAAGGCCCGTTTGCTTCAGCCATTTTAACCTATGCCCAAGCCCAAAAAATTGTAGCACCGAAAAACGATTCGCTGGAATTGTTCCCCGGTATGGGTGCGCGGGTACATTACGGAAAGCATACGATACTTGCCGGACGCATTCCTTGGATGGAAGAACAAGGCGTTACGCTACCTAAAGAAATTTACCAAACTCCGCATACTGTGGTCGCGGTGGTGAAAGATAACGTCTATTTAGGATATTTGGTGTTGGTGGATAATTTGCGTACAGGTGCCCGGGAAACGATTGATTATTTGAAAAAGAAAAAGAAAGAAATTTTGCTTATTTCCGGGGATAACGAACCGGCCGTTGCCGCTGTGGCGGGGGAAGTGAATATTCAAAAATACAATGCCAATGTGCTCCCCAAAACGAAAGCGGAAATTGTGGGTAATTTACGGGCCCTTGGCAAAAAAGTAGTAATGGTGGGCGATGGTTTTAACGACATTGTGGCTTTGTTAAAAGCCGATATGTCTATTGCGTACGAAACGGGACAAAATGTATATGCCAACTGGGTAGATGTAGTGATTTCTCGGTCTGATTTGTATCCGCTTACGTTACTGTTAACTATCAACCGTAAAATTCGCCAAACCAGTTTGACCAATGCCGTATTATCCGTTGTACTGGGACTAATATGGGTAGAATTTTTGTTTTATAGTGCGCCGCACCAACCCGATTGGCGTTGGCCCGTCGGGGGGAGTTTGGCAATTATAGGAATTATATTTTTAAATTCAATGAGGTTATTAAGAATCAAATGACAAATAAAGATATTGACTTCGGTTATACTTCAGACCACGCCCGCAAAAATGCCGATGCGGTTTTGCCGGAAATTCAATGCTGGCCCAACCAATATAAACGGGACTATGATATTAAAATTGAACTTCCGGAATTTACGTCCGTTTGCCCGAAAACGGGCCTACCGGATTTTGGCACGATTACCATAGAATATATTCCGGACGAATTGTGTTTGGAACTCAAATCGCTTAAATACTATTTATTAGAGTACCGCGATATGGGTATTTTTATGGAAAATATCGCCAACAAAATTTTAGATGATGTCGTAAAAGCCTGCAAACCTAAATGCGCTACCGTAACCGGAGTGTTTACGCCGCGCGGCGGGTTGCGTTCGGTCATTACGGCTAAATACGAGAAAACAAAATGAACCTATCAAAGATTGGAATGCAAGTGATGGTCGGCGCGATTTGCTTTGTAGCAGGCGCGGCGGCTATGCAAGTATGGCACTCGCATCAAACGCGGCAAGATGATGCGTTACTGTCTGAAGTGGGGGAAACGCGAGCCTCGGTGTGGGTGTCAGATATGAAAGATGCATCCATCGCCCCGGACATGACGGATGCGGATGCTCCCGCGGCGGAAGTACAGCGCGTAACAGTACCGTCCCAATTGTCTAAAATAGATATTCAGGACGTGGAAGAAGTGTTGCCTAAACATGGTGACGAAACGCAAGCGGCTAATGATAAAAATGATGACGAGCCACATTCGGTTGTTACCTTGGATGAATCGGCGCAAGTAACGTTGCAAGTGCCTACAAAACCGGCCCAACAAACCACTTCTGCGGATACCAAAATTTCTATGATAGAAGCCCCTGTCAAAGCGACATTGATTAAATCGTTAGACGATTATCGCCAATTTAAGCGGCGTGCCCGCGGGAATTATCCCGAAGTCAATTTTGCCAAAGAACAGTTGCTCGTTTTGGAATCAGAAAGCAACTTGCCGGATAAAGTATTTGATGTAACTACCGTGCAAGAGGTGGATGGAAAACGTGTTGTTTCGTACCGGGTAAGTGTGTTTGGGCTGGATAAAAAAATCAATACCCATAGCGTTGTAATCGTGGATAAAAAAGACTTACCTTTGGAATTAAAACAAGTCTTGTAGACGTTATTTTCTTTTATAAAACCCCCGGTTTAATTGCCGGGGGTTTTATTATTTCTTTAAGATATTTTCAGACGGCTTAAAGCGTACTTTTTGCTTAGCGGGAACTTGTACTTTTTCGCGTGTTTTGGGGTTGTGGCGTGTAACGGGGCGGGCCGTTTTAAGTTGGAACGAGCCGAAATTACTAATCACTACTTTCCCGTCTCGTTTTAAGCCGTGTTTAATAATATCAAATACACTATCCACTGCCGTTTTGGCGAGTTTTTTGTCAATTACTTTCCGGGTTAAGTGCCGGATCACATCATCTTTATTCATTTTAATTTCCTTATTTACCGATAAAACTGCCTGCGTCGGTTGGGCGCAGGCTTATATCTATTTATTTCCCCGGTTGGTAAAACCCATCGCGTGCAACAACACACACGGTTTTTTGCCTTGGCAAACAATCTGCCAAATAGCGTCAATGATCGGGGTATGTAAATTGTTTTTGCGGGCAATATCGTACACGCTTTGTACGGAGTTGACACCTTCCGCAATAGTGCCGACTTCTTTTTGTGCTTCTTCTAACGTCAGCCCGATACCTAATTTTTCACCTAAGCGGCGGTTGCGCGAAATGGCAGACATGCCTGTCAAAATGGCATCGCCAAACCCGGCTAAACTGTAAACGGTTCCCGCCTGTCCGCCTTGGCTGACTAAAATATCGTTCATCTCGTGCAAGGCTTGCGTAATAAGCGCGGCTTTGGTATTAGCACCGTCGCCGATACCGTCAATTACCCCGCAGCCGATAGCCATCACGTTTTTAATGCCGCCGCCATATTCTACGCCGCGGCGGTCTTTGGCCGGTACTACAATAATCGGCCCGCCGTTAAATACTTCGCCTATTTGTGCGACTAATTTATCATCGGCCCCCGCAAGCATAATTTTGGTAGGGACATTTTGCGCTACTTCCAAAGCAAAACTCGGCCCGGAGAAAGCGAGCACTTTATCTTTAAGTTGCGGAAGTTCTTCTTCTACAATTTCACAAATGGTTTTGAATGATTTGTCTTCAATGCCTTTGGACGCGCTGACTACCGGTACCACACGACCGTTTAAGAGCGGTTTTAACTGCTCGCGGCAAAATAAGCGAATGGCTTTAGATGAAATGACAAATACAATTAAATCGGTATTTTCCATCGCTTCGGCAACGTTGCCCGTTAGGCGGATATTATCGTGAATCTTGAAATTAGGAATATTAGGGTGGCGGCCCATGGTTTTCAGGGCATTAAGTAGCGTTTCGTTATATTCCCATAACGTAACGGAAAAGCCTTTTTTCGCCAAATGTTGGGCAATTACACTGCCCCAAATACCCGCCCCAAAGACGGTAATATTACGGATGTTCATAAATTATTTTCTCTTTTTGGCGCCGTCTTCAAATTTGAGTTCTTTTTGCGCCAGCAAGCGTTTAATGTTCGGTACGTGTTTATAAATTACAAGCGCCCCGATAGCCGTTACCATCAAATTGACAGACATAGGATGATTTCCAATAAAGAAACTGCATAGCGGAAGCACGATACACGCACAAATAGAACCGATAGAAATACGGCCCCATAACGCTACGCACACTACAAAGGAAGCAAATGCAATGGCCGTGGGCCAAGGCAGTAATGCGGCAAATACACCGGCAGACGTTGCAACGCCTTTGCCCCCGCGGAATTTGAGATAAATCGTCCACATATGGCCCAAAATAGCAATTACACCGCACGCAATAGCCACCCAGTAATAGTCCGGGCAGAAGTGGCGGGCCATACACACCGGGATGAACCCTTTTAGCGCATCAATCAAAAAAGTAGAAATGCCGGCCCATTTACCGACGATACGGTACACGTTGGCCGCGCCCGGATTGCCCGAGCCGTGTTGGCGGATATCAATATGCATCACCCGTTTGGAGATGAGATATCCGGTGGGAATAGAACCTAAAAGATAACTAAATAAAATGAGCAGGGTTATTGTAATCATCATATATATCATTATATTATATTTGGGGCGTATTTTTTATGAAAAAAGTGGTTTTTTTTGTCTTTTTTATATACACTTAAAGTATGAAGAAACTGATTTTTTGCGTATTAAGCACATTTGCCTTCTTGCCGCTTGTGGCGCAAGAAGATTTTGCCGCGCCCAAAGTGAACGAAGATGCATTTTTAATTCAAAAGGAAATTTCCACGTGGCGTACCGATAAAGCGAACAATTCCCGGGTAGCCGTATATAATTGCCAAGCCGTTCGTTTGTCACGCGAGTGGTTCTTGACGGCGGCACACTGTGTGTATAATTCCTGCAGGGATGGGTTGCCTTGTACCGTACAAATTACGCTTGCCGAAGGTGAAATGCGTCAAATGGCGCGGATAAATCATACTACAACCGCTAAAACGGTATTTATTTATTCCGGGTTTTTCCCGGGGCAAAACCGCATTAGCAGTACGGATGTGGCGTTAATTAAATTAAGCGGTGCAGAATATTTTTATGATTTTTGGGATAGCGAAACACAACAATGGTTGGCTATGTCCCGTGCAGAATTTGAAAAGAAATTGTCCGAAAGTCCGGAGACAAAAGCCCAATTAAATGCGATGGGCGCGCGGCTAATCGGGGCGGCTAATTTGCCAAGCGCCCGTTTTCTGCCGCAAGTTATAGTGCCGAAAATGACCGATGGAACGTTATCCTATTTGTCATCGGCGGGGGATGTGTTTTTTGTGAAAGAACTTCAACATTTCGTTTCGCCTGATTTTGGAGTGCGCCCCGGTAATAGCGGCGGAGGAATATTTACACCGTCGGGCGATTTGGCGGGGGTGGTGTCGTCTCTGTTATATACGCCTGACGGAAGTGTTTCTTTTAAAAACGACGACGGACAAACGTTAGTTACGTTGCAAAATGCCCGCGACTACTTTTTATTTACCGGGTTTAACGGTTCTACCTTAAATTTTATCCGTAGTTGGGTGCCGAATTTGCGGGTGATCGGTGCGGAAAACGGTTTTATTGAGCCAACCGATAAAGATTTCAAAACAATTATCAAAAGCGTTAATCAAAGTTCGTTTGCTATATAATATTGATAGTTATTAAAAACCCGGTTTGAGTTTGGCTCAAGCCGGGTTTTTGTATGTGTTAATAATACGGGTGGTTAGTTGGGATACATCAAAATCTTCCGGACGTTCAAGCGGCAAGTGCAACGCCTGCGTATAGCGGTTAAACCACGTTCGTTGGCGTTTGGCGTATTGGCGCGTGAGTGTGATAATTTGCGTAAGGGCTTCTTGGCGGGAAAGTTCGCCTTGCACAAATGCAACGGCTTGCGGATATCCTAAACTTTTTAACGCGGGGATGTCCGGCGCGTAATTGGCCGCAAGTAATTCCCGTGTCTCTTGTACCATACCATCAAAAATTTGTGCGGTGCGCTTTTCTATACGTTGTTGTAAGGCATCTTTTTGCCAATCTAAATAGACAAAAAGACCTTTTTCTTGCTCGGGAAGTTGGAAAAATTTTCCGCTTTTTAAGGTGCTGGCGGGTTTGCCTGTAAGTAAAAATAATTCTACCGCGCGCATGGTACGTTGGACGTTTCCTACCGGAATGTTCGCCGCACTAACAGGGTCTATTTCTTGCAAACGGGCATGCAACCCTTCTTTGCCTTTTTCGGCGAGGATAGTTTCTACCGCGGCGCGCGACGTTGGCGTAGAAGCGGGCAAGTCGTCCATGCCTACAAAATATGCATGTAAATACATACCCGTCCCGCCCGCAAAAATAAGCGGAGTGTGGGGGGCGCCGGTGGCAATTTTTTTTGCTTTTGTACAGAATGATCCTGCGTTAAATGTATCGGTTACATCTAAAAAATCAACCAAATGATAGGCGATACCATCCACCCGATAGACGCCGTTTTGCCACGTGCCTTGCGGTTTGGCGGTGCCGATAGTCAGCCGCTTATACACTTGGCGCGAATCAGCCGAAATAATTTCGCCGCCCAGTTGCTTGGCAAGAGCAAGGGCAAGTTCGGTTTTTCCGCTGGCCGTCGGACCGCACAAAATAATGGGTTTCATAGATATATTGTACTTTTTTGGCAGAGATTTCGGCGCGTGCAAATTTTACTTGATATCATTTTTTTGCTATATTTTATTAAAGAAATGTACTGTAAAAAAGGAAATTTTATGCAAAATACAAAACTAAACAGACTGGGCGGTTTTACGCTCATAGAATTATTAGTGGTTGTTTTGATTATCGGTATTTTAGCAAGTGTGGCGTTGCCGCAATATCAAAAAGCGGTGGAAAAATCACGGGCTACACAAGCGTTAACGTTACTGAAAGCAATCGCGCAATCTGCGGAAACTTATTATATGGCAAATGGGACGTATGCTACTAAATTTGATGAATTGGATGTGGAAATCCCCTGGACAGGAACAACCAAAGGAATGACCGATGCTGCCGGGACGGATGTGGTATCTAATAATGATTGGTCTGTACAATTGTATAATCTGCCTGTCCAACACGCTATTTATGTAACGCGCCTGACAGGACCCTATAAAGGTGCCTCGTTCATGTGGTTTTTTCTGGGGGATAATGCTCACGGAATTTATCCGTTGGAGCAAATTGTATGTTATGAGCGCTTTGATAGTGGTGTCGTATTTACAAAAAGCAGAGGCGATTACTGCCAAAAGATTTTGCACGGAACACAAATTGCCGCTAATTCCCCGATGTTTACCATTCCGTTTTAACAACTAACCCCCGGTTTTAATACCGGGGGCTTTTTTTGCGAAGGTAAATCAAGTACAACTATTCAAATAAACTTTCGTCTTTTTGAATTTTGTTGCAGATTTTGTTGCACTTGCACGTCTTAACGCACGGTTCGGGCAGTTTTAACAAGATGCGTGTATCGCAATCGTTAAAATCGTCGGCCATTTCGCTGATGACTTTAGCGTGTTTGGCGGCAAGTTTCAAAAATTCAATACCAATGGTATAGACGTTTTCGCGTTCTTTTACCCACGCAAGTCGTGCTTCCACTTCCATTTTTTCGGTGCCGGGCAGTTGTAAACTGATAGAGAAATGATCGGCCAGCGGCGCGCCTAAAAAACTAATCATACGCATGCCGGAGGCGGACAAGTCGGCTAAAATGGCCACGAGCGACACTTCTTTTCCGTCCGGGGTTTTATAGTGTAAATTGACGGGTTCAATTAAATTGCTAATCACCGGCATACGCGGGTGACGGCGTCTTTCGGATCCTACATTTTTTTTAGTCATAGTTTTTACCTCGCAATCAGTAATGTTCCGACGGCTTTTTCCACCGTCAGTTTGGCTACACTTCCTATGGGATACTTGCCACCTTCGGCTTTTACCCAAAAACTACCCGACGAGCGGCCCTTGTCCGGTGTTTCAAAAAGCACTTCTTGCGTTGTGCCTACTTGTGCCCGGTAAGCGTTCTGGGCCAAATCTCTTACTTTATTTAACAAATTTTCAAGCCGTTGTTCCAGTATTTCTTGCGAAAGTAATTTCATTTGTGCGGCTACGGTGCCTTGGCGGGGGGAGTATTTATAGCAATAAGCCGTAATAAATCCCGCTTCGTCTACGAGTGAAAGCGTTTGTTTGAAATCTTCTTCCGTTTCCGTCGGAAATCCGACAATTAAATCGGTAGAAATTACAAATCCCGCTGCTTGCAGTGCTTTAATTTTTTCCAGTAAAATTTCGCGCGTGTAACCGCGTTTCATTTCTTGTAATACTTTGGTAGAACCGCTTTGGGCGGGCAAGTGTAAATGGCGCGCGATTTTGGGGTTATCCTTCACGGCGGCTAAAAATTGCGGCGTAAAATAAATAGGATGCGGACTGGTAAAACCTACGCGCACCACCCCGGGGATTTCACTTGTTTTGTTGAGCAAATCGGCAAAGGAAACAGCCCCGTCTTGATAGGCATTGACCGTCTGACCAAGGAGCATAATTTCTTTGGCGCCGGCGGCCACTTTGTTACGGACGTTTTGTAAAATTTCTTCATGCGGTAAACATTTAATCGGGCCGCGTACGCTGGGCACAATGCAGTAAGTACAGGCGAAATTGCACCCGCGCATAATGGTAACATATCCTGTTAAACCGGGCGGTAACGTTTCGCCTTGCGAGGTTTGCGGGCCGAAAAGTCCGCTTTCATCTAACATATCCGAAAAATGTTCAATGCCTTTGGCTCCGGATAAAATATCTAAAAACGGATATTTTTTTTGTAGGGTTTTCCCTAACCGTTGTGCGGCGCATCCGGCAAAAATAATACGCCGGCCGGCACGTTCTTTTTTCCATGAATTAAGACGGCCCAAAAAAGATACGGCTTTATGTTCGGCATGGTCACGTACGGTACAGGTGTTAATCAAAACGGCATCGGCCTCTTCCAAATTATCGGTACGTAAATATCCGCGTGCCGATAAATGAGCGAACATTTCTTCGGAATCGGCAATGTTCATTTGGCAACCGTACGTTTGAATAAACACTTTTTTCATACGTTTTTATCAGAAAAAAGAAGGCGGTTTTTAGCCCGCCTTCTTGTTAGATTAGAATAAACTGCTGATTTTGCGGATGCTTTCAACAAGCGGTTGAGCCAAATGAACTTTAATGACGCGGCGTCCTTTAGACTCTAACGCTTGGAAGTCTCCCAGCGCTTGGGCATTGCACAGTTGCCCGAACGTGTACTTTTGCCCGGGGATTTGAATGTCATGTTCGGCATCGGCGGAGAAAATAATGAATACTCCGTTATTGCCATCCCCTTTATACAACTGCCCGGTAGAGTGCAAATAGCGCGGCCCGTACCCAAACAAAACGGCGCGTTTGGTGCGTTGGCGAATTTTATCGCGTAATTCGTCTAATGCTTGCGCCACATCGGCAGACGGATATACATACGGTAGTAACGCTACATAATCGTTGCTTTCCAAAATAGAATATACGTCTTGCGCGAGCGTCTCTAATTTGACTTCGTCCGCAATATCTTCGGAAACCAAAATCGGAGCCTGAATCTCCGCCGGGATATCTCCGTCGGCCAGTTTGGCAAGCACGTCTTTGGTCATGGTTTTAGATTCTTGCACATTGGGTTGGTCAAAAGGATTGATGGCTAAAATCGCTCCCGCCGCCGCTGTGGCAATTTCCCACAATAAGAATAATGCACCTAAATGATACGGAGTAGGTACGTCAATCGTCATAAGCGGGGTTTCATGTTCATCTAATTTGGCCGCAAAAGAGCGGAGGTGTTTATCGTCTTCGCTGCCGGTGGATAAATGAACAAAGAAACGGTCTTCGCGATAGTCAAAATTAGTGCGGATATGTTCGCCGGCAACCGGCACAATCCCTTTTCCTTCTTTGCCGGTAGATTCGGCGACTAATTGTTCCACCCACAAGCCAAAAGTGGCCAAATCTTTGGGCGTAAGCAAGGTTAATTTGTCGCGGCTGTGGTTGACGTTGCACGCCCCCATAAAAGCCCCTAATTTAAGCGCCGCATTCTCTTTGACCGGAGTTTGCGGGCCAAACGATTTGGCTTCTTCTTGAGCCAGCAAAAGTAATTTGTTTACATCCACTCCCATCAATGCCGCCGGAACAATCCCAAAGAAAGATAAAGCGGAGAAACGGCCGCCGATATCGGCAGGGTTCAAAAAGATGTGGCGGAAATGATGTCTCTTGGCCAATTTTTCCAACCCGGTACCATGGTCTGTAATAGCGGCAAAATTTTCGCCCGGTTGTTCAATACCGGCTTTTTTAACTTCGTCAAAAAAGTAAGCAAATTGAGAAGACGGTTCCACCGTTCCGCCCGATTTGCTGGCAAAAATGAAAAGCGTTTCTGCCGGGTTAATGCGGGCACGTACGGCGTCTATCCAATCGGGGTTAGTTGTGTCTAACACGATAAGTTCGGGCCAGTTATTTTGTTTGCCAAATACCGTGCGGAAAACTTCCGGCGCGAGCGAAGAACCCCCCATTCCCATCACAATACAATATTTAAAATGTTCTTTGACGTCTTGGGCAAAAGTAGTAATTTCTTCTAAATGTTCCAAGGTAAATTCATAGACTTTTTGCCAACCTAAAAATTGGACAATGAAATCTTGACTTGGTTTATCTTGCTTCCACAAAGAAGCGTCTTTGGCCCAGAACTTTGTATTGAACGACAAATTTTCAAGTCTGATTAGTCCTTCGCGTACAATACCTTGAGCCAAGGGGTTTTCATGTGTATTCATAACTTTTTCCATCCTCTTTATAAAGACCAAAACCGGTCTTATTTAAAATTGTTTTTTTCTAACGTCAATACTTTATTTAAGCGGCGTAAATGACGTTCTCCATTAGAAAATGTAGCACTTAAAAACCGCGTCACCAATTCTTCAGCGGTGGCCGGCCCGATAATGCGGGCTCCTAAACACAGTACATTTAAGCCATCGTGTTCTACCGCTTGCTGGGCAGAATAAGCATCGTGGCAAATACTGGCCCGAACGCCTTTAACTTTATTGGCGGCAATACAAACACCTACCCCGCTGCCGCAAATCAAAATACCCCGTTGGGCTTGTTTGTTGGCAATGGCCTTGGCGACTTTTTCGGCATAGTCCGGATAATCGGTGCTTTGGGCAGAAAAAGTGCCGCAATCTAATACTTCGTGGCCTAAACGTTTTATTTGTTCGGCTACGGTGTCTTTTAAGGCAAATCCGGCGTGGTCACAACCTAATGCTACTTTCATTAATAAGCCTCATCTACAAGTTCACACATACAATGTCCCATAAAAATATGACACGCTTGCACATGGGGCGTGTTATTTACGGGGACAATTAACGGTAAATCACAAATGGTTTTAATAGTGCCGCCGTCTTTACCCAAAAAGGCCGCGGTAAAACAACCTTTTTGTTTGGCCAACGCCAACGCTAAATATACATTTTTGCTGTTGCCGGAAGTGGAAATGCCGATGACGACATCCCCTTTTTGGGCAAATCCGTCAATTTGACGGGAGAAAACGACATCATAGGAATAATCATTGCCGATAGCCGTAAGTGTGGATGAATTGGTGTTCAGCGCTAGCGCAGGTAAAGACGGACGTTCTTTTTTGAAACGGCCTACAAATTCAGCGGCTAAATGTTGGGCATCGGAAGCACTGCCGCCGTTCCCCATCAAAATTACTTTATGACCGTTTTGAAATGCTTTGACAATTTCAGCGGCTAACGTTTCTACTTTGCCGGCTAAATTCTCTTTGACATAGGTTAATGCGCTAATCAGTTCATCGGCTTGTGTTTGTACAAACATGGTTACTCCTTGTTAAATTTTTTCCAGAGCGTTTTTGTCTATCCACCCTTTTAACCCTTGGGAAGATACAACTACTTCATACCAAGAATCTTTATCATCTAAAATAGTAACTAAATGGCCTTGCCCGATATTGGCACTGGCCGGAAAATTTGTTCCCGGGCCGCTACGGATTTCGGCTACCGGTACGGCAATTACGGCGCGGTTTTCATTATCCTGTTGCAGGCGAAAATACAACCATCCGGCGCTCATCAACCAAATCACACATACAACGGTGAATGCCACAGACCATTTACGTCGCAATAAACAAATAATTACACAAATACAAACTGCCCAAAACAATACATATACTAAGCCTTTCAATTCTGCACTTGATAACGAAAAGAAAGCCTTATGTAAAATGACCGGTACTCCGGCGGGAACTAATTTCTCGCCACTTGCTTCTAACGTTAAGGCTAAATTGTGGCGGATGTCTTTATCCCGCGGGGCCAATCGAAAAGCCCGGTAATAATTGGCAACAGCCAACCCCCGGCTACCCATCTTAAAATAGCAGTTCCCTATATTGTAGTAAAGAAAAGGGTCGTTTGGGTAGTCTTTTAGGGCTGTTTCATATTCTTGCAAGGCGGCAGAGAACTTACCTTGCCGGTATAATTCTTCGGCAGATTGAAACGTATTTTGCCCATGAGCCAAACAGACCATGAAACAGATACAAATGGTTAAGATAAGACGTTTCATTTCATTTCTTCCTCAATTAGTTTTAAAATATCTAACGCTTGCGACGGTAAATCTACCGCGCTGGCGGTGCCGTCCGTTACCGGAGCAAACCGCTCTGCTTCTAATTGTTGCCACAAGAGAGCGAACGATTCTACGGTAGCGGGAGTCACTCCACTCTTTCGCAAGAGGATATTTAGTTCTTTTAAGGATAAACTCCCCGTAGGACGGCGAAGTTTACGTTGTAAATATTCGCTGATAATATCTGCCACCGCTTGGCAAGAAGTGGCTTTTTTAAGTTGGGCCTTGGCTGTAAGAAAGGCTTTCTTTTTGGCTAACGGAGCCCGGCCAAGTGCTACAAACAGAGCCGTTAACGCCATGATAATTAAACAAATCCAGTTGATGATGGGTACCCGACTTAATTTAGCCAATGCATTGTCTTGCGGGGCTTTAGCGGTTTTTAAGTAAGCAATATCTTGGGTTAACGTTTGTACCCCATTGCCTAAAGGATTGGCGGATGCAAAATTGAACCCGCCATCGGTTTTGGCGGCAGGATCCACCGTAATTTGAATGGGCGAAGTTTGCAACGTGCGGTACGCTTTGGCAGTAGGATCAAAATAAGACCATTTGAATCGCGGTAATGTGTAAATACCGGACGTAACCGGTACAAAAACAGCCTTAAATATCTTGTAACCTTGTATTTGACCATCGGATCCGTTAGCCGTTCCGGATGTGGCGGCAGCGGGATAAATTTTGAATCCGTCTAAAGCCGGAAATTCCAAATTTTGGGTGGCTTTTAAGTTTCCCGGCCCTTTGACCATGACGGAAACGTTAATGGCTTCTCCGGCCCGGACATGGGTAGGCTCGGCTTTGGCATGTATCATAAAATTATTCCCTACGGCTCCGTAAAAGGAGTTGGGTCTTCCTTCGGCGGGCAAGGGGCGAACGCGCAACGTAATAGGAGAAGAAAGGGCCGTTTTTTCCGGTCCGGCAGTAGAACCGCCGAAAATTCGGTCAAAAGCAGACAAGGCTGAATTACCTATATGATATCGTACTCCTGCCGGTCCAATGGTAGCCTCTCCCGGGGAAGCGGCCGTCACTTGATAACGTTGTTCATTATAGCGGTACGTGGTACCGTTGATAGCCTGAGAGCCTTCGCTGGATCCTTCATCTTCCATAAACAAATTAGATACATTCGGCTTTTGATAAGGAGCATCGTGAAATGCGCGGGAATAATAAAAACGAACTCCTAACGAAATAGGTTCATTGACATATGGGGTTTTATCGCTTACTGCTGAAATTAGGAAAAACGGCTCCCCTGAATGGGCATAGGCCTGTTTGGTTAACTCGGCTTGCAAGGGGGGTAAATTCGGATCAATTTGTATATTCGTTTGAATATTTCCCGCAGAGGTTGTTGCCTGATTGGTGGAATTGCGATAGATTCGTACGGTTACGGGTTCGGTTTGGTAGGTTTCGCCTTTGTATGTAAAAGTGACCGGGCCGATGGTTGCATTTCCTACAAAACGCGGCAACATTATATAACGAAATAACAACGAGGTTTCCCCGTTAATGGTATTTTGTTCCACTTCGCGGGAATAAACATTAAAGGCCGGCAAACTGGGCAAGCGGGGCATAACCACGTTGCCGGATACGCCGGTTACTTTAACTGTAAAAGTAAGTTCATCATCTAACGCCAGCGCGTTTTTATCTACATGTGCCGATAAATTCACTTGTGCGTGAACGCTGCACGTTACTAACAGCAAGATGAAAAATAAACGTAATTTTTGATACATATTACCAATCTTTTTCTATAAAATCGTCGGCCATATTGCCTGGTTGCCGATTGTATGATTTATGCTCTTGGTCTTTTGCCATTTGCATAACGCTGGCGGCCGCATCTTTTTGATCTTGCGACGTTTGTTGCTTATCGTTATCTGCCCCACCTTGGGAATTATTGTCATTTTGTTGGTTTTGCCCCTGTCCGTTTCCTTGATTTTGTTGTTGGTCTTTCGGTTTATCTTTGTTGTTTTGGGGCGATTGTTCCTGTTCCAAAATCAATTGTAGGTTATGTAACGCTTCTTTATCTTTCGGGTTTTTCAAAATTACTTGACGATAGGCCTGTTTGGCTTCGGTCATTTTTTTGTCGCGATAATAAGCATTTCCTAAATTAAACAAGGCGTCGTTTGTTCGCAGGGAATCCGGTTCGGCGGCTTGTTTGAAGGCCGATTCGGCAGCGGCATAGTCTTTTAAGTAATAAGCAGATGCCCCTGCTCCGATAGCGGCTTCTTGGTTATGGGGATCTGCTTGCAAGATAGCATTGTAAACCGCTTGCGCTTGTCCGTATTTTTCTTGCTTATATAACTTGCCGCCCGTACGCAAATCGGAACGGGTTGCTGCTTGAATCGGCAACGTGGTGAGTAATAAGCAGAAAATCATACATTTGCGCATATTTTTATTTTACCTTTTTTGTTCTTTGCGTGTCCGTTTACCGCGCGGCCATAATAAATAGCCGCTCAAACATAATAACGCTATTACCAAAGGCCATTGGTAACGGGTTTTATAGGCGGCATGTTTAGATAAGGCTGAATGGGTTTTATCTAAATCTCGTAAAGAATCTTCTACTTTGGCCGATACTTGGGCCGGCGAGGTGTAGGGAATATACGCACCGCCGGTGGCTTGGGCTAAAGCCAGCAAGGCATCTTCATCTAATTTAGAAACGACGGTGTTGCCTTGTTTGTCTTTTTTATATTCTAAAACATTCCCGGCAGCATCCATTTTATCGGGAATGAGTGTGCCCTCTTTTGTGCCGATACCGATAGCAATAATCCGGATTCCGCTTTTTTGGGCGGCTTCTTTAGCCGCGGCGATTTCTTCGGGGGAATGGTCTTCTCCGTCGGTTAATAAAATTAAGGCTTTTTGTCCGGGATACTTGGCCAACATATGGGCGGCCAGTTTAACCGGTTCGGCTAGCGAGGTTCCCGGTACCGGCAACATGTTCGGGTGCAACGAAGTAATAAAATAGCGTAAGGCATCTTCGTCAGTGGTAATAGGACATTGAATGAATGCTTTTGAGGTAAATGCAATTAACCCGATACGTTCGTCTTTTAAGTTGCTAATAAGCATCCGGAGCATTGTTTTGGCACTATCTAAGCGGTCCGGTTTAACGTCTTGCGCGCGCATCGAAGCCGACACATCCACCGCAATAACCGTTTGCGCAAATGATCCTTGTACTTCAATGATTTCCGTTCCCCATTGGGGCCCGGCTAAAGCGACAAATAAGAAAAATACCGCCAACACCATCAGCGCGGTTCGCCACTTGGTTTGCGGGCGTAAATCGGCAGTCAACTTTGCATAGGCTTGTGAACTAAATAAAATGCGCTCGGCTCTACGTTTAAGTTTCCCACCCAACCAAAACAATACCAATGCTCCGGCAATCGCCGGTAAGGCATAAAGTAAAAATAACGGACGTGCGAATAATTCCATATTAAGGCACCTTAATTAAGAATAATTTTTCTAGGATTAACCCCACCGATAAGAAACATAAGGCTAACCACAATAGCGGTTGGTATTCGTCTGTACGGTGAATATCGGTGGTGGCGGCAAATGCCGTTTTTTCTAATTCATTAATTGTATCGTAAATTTGGACGAGTTCTTTTTCGTTTTTCGCACGGTAGAATTTCCCACCGGTTAACGTGGCAATTTCCATTAGTAACGGTTCATTGATTTCGTCTTCTGCACTGGAATAGGCATCTTCTTTCGGGGTGGCGGCTGTTCCAATGGTATAGACGCGGATGCCGTATGTTTTAGCCGCTTTAGCCGCCATGACGGGCTCAATGGTGCCGGCGTTGGAATCTCCGTCTGTCAGTAAGATAATGATTTTACTTTTGGCTTTACTGTCTTTTAAGTGATTGGCCGCCACGGCAAGGCCGTCCCCAATAGCCGTATAATTCGGATCTACAATTCCTAAATACAAAGAAGATACATATTCATTTAAGGCTTCGTGATCTAAGGTAAGCGGGGCTTGCAACATGGCTACTTTAGCAAAGGCCACAATGCCGATACGGTCATTTAACCGCTTGGAAATAAACCGCAATGCTGTGTTTTGGGCGGCTGTAAAACGATTGGGATAAAAATCTTGCTTTTGCATAGAGGCCGATACGTCCATCAGTAGCATAATATCAATCCCTTCAGTCGGGGGAAGAACGGTGCGATCCACGCGTACCGGGTGTGCCAAAGCAGCCGTCATAAACAGTAACGCCAGCGTATAGAGTGTAGCCGGTAGCCAACGCGTTAACAATACGCGCAAGGAATTTTGCGCTACTTGTAAATGGGTTAGCGGATAATTAACCGTACGGGCAAACAGATTTCTTCCGGCACTATAAGCCCAAAAAACGGCCACCGGAAATACCAGAAGAATAAAGGCCCAGGGATGTAAAAATTCTACTTGTCCGTTTCCAAAACGGAGAAGCAATATACCGCAAATTCCTACCAGCATGCCGGTCACGCCGAGCAAAATTCCGCCCCATGCCCACCGGGCTTGCTTGGGTAGTAAGCGCAGACAAGCAAGAGAAACAAGAAATAAACAGAAGGATAGTAAAAATAAAGCGGTCATTTGGATGTCTCCTTAATGGATATTTCTTCGGGTTTGGGAGTAGTTTGCTGTATAATTTCCCGTAAAATCTGTACGTCTTTATTACGGGTAGTTTCTTCCGGTTCGGCTTTGGCAAATTTGACTAAATCACCGGACGCCAAAAAATCTTTTAAAGGGGGGAGTAACGGCTGCAAGGCCGGGGATTTTTTAGCGCGCAAAAGCAATTCGGCGGAGGTGTCGGCCGACGTGTCTATATGTAATTGCCGCCATAAATACTCGCGTAAAATATCACTTAGCGAAATGTAGAATAATTTGTAGGCTTTGCGTTCCCATAGTCCGCTGTTTAACAACGCGTCAATTTTAGAAAGTGCAATTTCATCGCAAGGGCGCGTGTCTTCTTGCGCGGCCACTTTTAGCCTGTTTTGTTTGCGGCTGTTGGCCCAGCAATACAACGCGTATATAATGGCTACCGTAACCAGAAAAGCAATCAGCCACGCTAACCACCCGATTGGGATATAAGCAGCGCGGATTTCGCGTAATTTTTTATCGTTAAAAATTTTAACGGGCGTAACGGTAATGGGTTGATCGTGAGTGGTTTTTGCTGCGGTTTTGCCGTTTTTGGTAAGTAAAAAAGTGACTGTAAACGTAGATTGATTAAGTGCAAACGGAATAGCCGATATCGTATAGACACCGCTGCCTGAACCGTTAGGAGTAAAGGCAGATTGGGTAATTTCAAAATCTTCGGGGAGTGTATCTTTATCCAGCGAAATTTCATAATCAGGAGTATAAGACAGCCGATAAGACAAATCAAACGGTTGGGCAAACGGAATTTGGGCGGGGGCTTGTACTTGCTGTACCGCAATTTCCTGTGCGTTGCCTAACGTAAACGTTGTAATAAAAATGAGTAATGCCCCTATTTTTTTCATTATTATCTCCGCAATTTTTTGGCCCGCTGCTTGAAGAATGCAATCACCGGATCCGCGGTGTCCTGTGCTGTATCTACGACGATAGGTTCAATTTTGTACGGGTTGAACAGGTGTCGCAATTGATTGTCGTGTTCTTGGTGGTAATTATCCAAAGCGGCGTTTAAGTCGCCGGAAGATAAACTTAAAAAATCGCTTTCGCCGGTTTCGGGGTCGGTTACATCTATACAAACCCCTAACGACGGCAAATGCCGTTCTAATTTATCCTGTAAAATTACCGGAATTAAATCAAATTTTTTCGCGGCCAGCCGAAACGGTTTAGCAAACGACGCTAGCGGCGCGATAAAATCGGAAATTAAAATTAAAATTCCCTGACGTTTGATAACTTTATTAAGCGTTTCCAAACTCATACCGATATCGGTACCGGTGTGTTTAGGCTCAAACGCTACCACTTCGCGAATTAAGCGCAAAATGTGTTTTTTCCCTTTGCGGGGGGGAACATACAGTTCCACTTGGTCGGAAAATAACAATAGCCCGACTTTATCGTTGTTTTGTAAAGCACTTAATGCAAATAGAGCGGTAAGTTCGGCGGCGGCTTCCTGTTTGAGTTTGTCTGACGAACCGAAATGTTGTGAGCCGGAAACATCACACGCGATAATTAAGGTTAATTCGCGTTCTTCATTATATTTTTTAACGAAGGGAGTTCCGGCGCGGGCGGTTACGTTCCAATCAATAGCGCGTACATCGTCGCCCGGGATATATTCGCGCACTTCGGCAAATTCAATACCTTGCCCTTTGAACGTGCTTAAATATTCTCCGGCGAACGTTTCGGATACTAATTTGCCCGTTTTGATTTCTATTTGACGGACTTTTTTTAGAATTTCCGCGTTGTCCACGCTGTTACCCCCGGCGAGTTACTACGGTACATCTACCGCATCAAAAATATGTTTGACGATTTGTTCGGATGATACGTTTTCGGCCTCGGCTTCGTACGACAACAACACGCGGTGGCGCAAAACATCCACTCCGATAGCCTTGATATCTTCCGGCGTTACATAGCCGCGTCCGTTCAAGAACGCATAGGCTTTGGCGGCTTGTGTTAAGAAAATGGTGGCACGCGGGCTGGCCCCGTAGGCAATAAACGATTTTAATTTTTCAAGTCCAGCGGCTTTCGGGTCGCGCGTGGCGAACACGAGATCTACGATATAATTTTTGATTTTTTCATCAACATAAATAGTATCTACCACGCTGCGTGCCTTTATAATCATTTCCGGCGTAACTTGCGTGTTAAGCGCGATGGGTTGGTGACTGGCCATGCGCTCTAAAATCATCTTTTCTTCTTCTTTAGTCGGATAGGAAATTACGACTTTAAGCATAAAGCGATCCACTTGCGCTTCCGGAAGCGGATACGTCCCTTCTTGCTCTACCGGGTTTTGGGTAGCCAGCACCATAAACGGTTTGGGGAGTGGGTAAGTTTTTTCGCCGATGGTTACTTGGCGCTCTTGCATGGCTTCTAACAAAGCACTTTGCACTTTAGCAGGAGAGCGGTTAATTTCGTCGGCGAGAACAAAGTTAGAAAATACCGGTCCGCGTTTAGGGTAGAAGAGCCCGTCTTTGGGGTTAAAAATCAGCGTTCCCGTAATATCGGCGGGCAGCAAATCAGGGGTAAATTGGATGCGTTGGAATTGGGCATGAATGGCTTGCGATAATGTTTTTACGGCGAGCGTTTTGGCTAACCCGGGGACACCTTCAATTAAAATGTGTCCGTCTGCCAGTAGGGCCACGAGCATTTTTTCCACCAGGTCTTCTTGTCCGACGATAACCTTGCCGACTTCGTGTTTAAGATCTTGCAGAAATAAACTTTCTTGTTGTACTTGTTTGTTTAAGGTGGTGATATCCATAATTTCCCCCTGTATAAAT
This sequence comes from Candidatus Avelusimicrobium luingense, assembly GCA_900315845.1. Taxonomy (GTDB): domain Bacteria; phylum Elusimicrobiota; class Elusimicrobia; order Elusimicrobiales; family Elusimicrobiaceae; genus Avelusimicrobium; species Avelusimicrobium luingense. The sequence goes on along the minus strand of OOHK01000002.1, from coordinate 24,140 downwards.
TTGGCCTGCGCCGAGTATTTACCTATATTATAGAAAACGAGGAAAAAGTTTGAAAGAGGTTTTTTGGATTATGGCGTCAATAAAGAGAAACGGTGCTGTTGATTAATTTATGCTATCATACCTATATGACTAAAGCAGAACAAGCCAAACAACTATTTTTAGACGGTTACAACTGCGCACAAGCCGTATTTTGTGCGTTTGCGGACGAACTTGGGATAGACCAAAAAACGGCTCTGTCCCTTTCAGCCTGTTTCGGTGGCGGACTTGGACGGCAACGCGAAGTCTGCGGGGCTGTCAGCGGAATGTGTATGGCACTATCCGTAAAGTATGCTCCTAAAGATCCGACCGATCAACTCGCTAAAGCACAATTTTATAAACGTGTGCAAGAGGTGTGCTTGCAATTCAAAGAAGAAAACGGTTCAATTATCTGTCGCGAACTGTTAGGGTTGCCCGCCGGACCGTCTGTCCCCACGCCCGAAAAACGTACGGACGCGTATTACCAACATCGTACGTGTGCGGATAAAGTAAAATGCGCAGCGGAAATTTTAGAGAAATATTTGGCAGAACAAAAATAAGAAATGTTGCGTCAAGAAAAAAATATCCCGCTTTTCGGCGGGATATTTTTAATTCTTAATAATTTCTAAATAATTGCGCAAGTAAGTAAGCCGTCTAGTATCGTGTACTTTGTTAAGTACGAAAATCATATTGGCAATAAACCGCCGCACGATTTGACGGGACGAAAGCGGCACTGTAAATTCATCATTCCAAGCCAGTTGGCGCGATTCTAAATAAGAACGGCAATCTTCTTGCGTAAGCAGTTTCCCGTTGTCTAGCGGGTCAATAAAAAAGGATTGATCTTGCTGAAAATCTTGCAAATGTACCAAAACGCGGCCGGCTAAATCAACGATACTAATATCTAATCCGTAGCGGGCCCCTACGACGGAATATAAACAGGCCGCACACAAACCGGAACCTCTGCGTGTACGTAAAAAACGTGCAAACGAAATATCTTTTACATTCAGTAAAGTAGGCAATGGTTTGAAACCAAGTGTGTCAAAAAAGTAGTGCCCTAAAATAAGTGCAATTTCCGTATATCCGGTAGCGTTTAATAAGGCTGGTCGCAAGGCGCGGGCTACACCGTCAATAGATTGAGAAATGTGTTCGTTGGATGAGCCGGGCTCGGTAAATTGGGATAATAATTTCAAACCTTCTTCTAAATCGGGATTGATTTTGGCTGAAAAACACGCCAGTGAGCGGGCGAGTTCATCCCAGTAAATTTCTTCTAACGCATGAACAACATGCAAGGGGGCATCCGTGGAAAATTCTTCAGCCAAAGCGGTCTTTACTCCGACGGGATCTTGTTCTAACGCGTCGGCGATTTCTTTACGAACCAGTCGGCTGTGGGCGTCTGTTTCGTTAGAAAGGAGTTTGAGTAATGCTTTTAGCCGCGTATTTTCCATATATATAACATACCAAATTGAACGATGTTTTTCCACTCTTTTTTTAGGGTTATCTGCCGTCGGAAAATAAAAAAGCCGGAGTGTTTTCTAACACTCCGGCAAAATAGTTTTATTAAAAACTATTGTAAGTCTTTTTCGTTGGCGGTAATGGCCAAGACTACGCGGCGGTTAGCGGCGCGGCCTTCGGCGGTATCGTTAGACGCTACCGGGTTGGAAGCACCAAAACCGACGTATTTAATGCTCAACGTTTTCAAACCGCTGCCGAGCAAGTAATCATATACGGCTTTAGCACGGGCGGTGGACAATTTTTGGTTGATAGCATCACCACCGGTGGAATCGGTGTAACCTTGTACCACGATGCGGTTTTTCGGATATTTTTTAAGTACGCGGTTTAAATCGGAAAGCGTTTGCAAAGAATCTGCAGAAAGTTCCGAACTTCCGGTAGAGAACAAAATATCGTTTTTCAAATAAACTTGAATTCCGTTGGGGCCTTTAACCACATCGGCGATAGCGGCGAGTTCTTTGGCTTGTTTATCGTAGTAGTTGCCAAGCAAACCACCGGCGGCAGCACCGGAAAGAGCACCGATAATGGCACCCGTTTCACTTTTGCCACCCGTGTTGTGCGAGATGACGGCTCCGGCTACGGCGCCTACCGCGGCACCACCGGCGGCACCCCAAGCGGTACGTTTACCGGGGGTAGTACAAGCGGCGAGCATAGAAACTGCCGCAACAAACAGAACTAGTTTTTTCATGTGTTCAGTAATCTCCTTTTTAAAATAAGGTATCTATATTGTACTTTTTTCTGTGGGTTATGGATAGAATTTTTTTGTTTCATTTTTGTGACAAAAAAAGAGCCCCCGTTTTTTGGGGGACTCTTCAAAACAAATTGTCAGTAACTCGCTTATTTGTTCGTTACTTCCAATTCTAGTTTGTTGTTTAACAAAACTTCCCTACGGGAAATTTTGAAACCGCCACTTATAAGCAAAAAAGAGCCCCCATAGGGGACTCTTTAAAACAGATTGTCAGTAACTCACTTATTTGTTCGTTACTTCCAATTCTAGTTTGTTGTTTAACAAAACTTCCCTACGGGAAATTTTGAAACCGCCGCTTATAAGCAAAAAAGAGCCCCCCGTTTGGGGGACTCTTTAAAACAGATTGTCAGTAACTCACTTATTTGTTCGTTACTTCCAATTCTACGCGGCGGTTTTGAGCACGACCGGCTTTCGTTTTGTTCGTGGCAACCGGGCGAGCAGCACCGTATCCGATGAAAGATACATTTTCCGCAGCAACACCGTTGTTGATGAGTTCGTCGGCAACGGCTTTGGCGCGGCGTTGAGACAAGTCAACGTTGTAATCCGGATCACCGAGAGAATCGGAGTGACCTGCTACACGTACATGAGCATTCGGATATTTTTTGAGTACGTTAGCGGTTTTGCGGATTTGACTGAGAGAATCATCTTGAATAACATCGCTGTTGTGGCCGAAGTTAATCGGTTCTTTGAAAGATAATACAGCGCTGTTATCGGCTTTTTTGGCTACGTGAGCGACTTCGGCTAACGCGGCATCATCGGCTACTTTGGCTACCGGTTTCGGAGCAGGGGCCGGTTTCGGGGCCGGGGCCGGTTTGGCTACCGGTTTAAAGCAACCTTCTTGTTTGCATTTTTTGCAATGGCATCCTTTCGGATGGTGGTGCTTTTGGCAAGCAACCGTATTGCAGGTGTTAGAGCGATACGGCGTGGTGGTGCACTTCGTGCAGTGGCAGGCTCCTAAAAACAAGGCGACTGCCAAAATAGTCAATACTTTCTTCATTGATTTCTCCTTGTATAAAATATACGGCTTGACTTTTATATTCTACAATATCTTGCAAGTTGGTGTACCCTTTTTTTTCATAAGTTCGCGATATAGACGATAAATGGGTTTTTTTAGTTGCGGATGCTCCCATTCCGGCACTATATAAGAAAGCGGTTTTAATACAAATTCCCGTTCGGCTAAACGCGGATGCGGAATAAAAAGCGGAAATTCATCATCATCTTCAAAGAGTACTTTGTCCCCATATAATAAGATGTCTAAATCAATGACACGCGGCCCGTTAGGAAATGTTTTGGTGCGCCCGAGTTGCGTTTCTAACGCTTTTAATTTTTTTAGTAAGGCCAACGGAGCAAAGGTAGTTTCCAGCAAGACAACCGCATTGATGAAGTCCGGTTGGTCGGCAAATCCTTCCGGCTCGGAAACAATATAAGGGGATATTTGTTTCACTTCCCCTACTTGCGACAGCGCGGCAATGGCTTGATCCACATGCTCTTTAGCAGGAGCAATATTGCTGCCTATACCGATAAGCACTTGCGTGGGTTCTACGGTGTCTTCCGGCGTGGGCAAGGCTAAATCAATAGTGGGTATCGGTTCATACGGGGCCAACGTGGGCTCGTCATTGTTTTGAAATGAATTTTCTTCATAGTCTACCCAACGATCGGGGGCTTCGGCTACGCGCACACGGACCAGTTGCGGAAATTTGGCATGCACCGCATCAAAGATCCAAATGGCCAGGTGTTCCGTCGTCGGATAAGGAAAAAGTGCATTCAAATCGGCGTGGTTTAAGTAATCGTTGATATGCGTTTGTAAAAATTGTTGCACTTCACGAAAATCAATCAAGAACCCTTCATCATTAAGCGGTCCGTAAAATGTAACTTGATATGAAAATTGATGTGCGTGCGATGGCTCATTTAAAATGCCATCGTGGCTATGGCGTGCGGTAAAGTTGCCGCATTGGGTTAAGTGAACTTTTTTCATTTTATGTTCTCCCATTCGTTATAAAACGTAATCAGTTGACGTGTTTCTTTAACATCATGCACGCGTAATATATCTGCCCCTTGCTCCAGCGCAATAAAATGCGCCGCGAGTGTTTGCGGCAAGCGGTCTTGTGGTGAGTCTTCCGGTTGGCTTAAAAAACTTTTACGCGAAAGCGCCACTAACAACCGTACTCCTAAATTCTTAAAAAATTTTAAGTGTTTTAGCAAGTCATAATTTTGTGCGCGTGTTTTGGCAAAGCCAAAACCTACATCAATAATCAGTTGTTCTTTAACCAACCCGGCCGCCTGTGCCTGCGAAATTTTTTCGGCTAAAAAATCTTTTACTTCGCCGAGCAAATCTTTATAATCGGTTTGCGTTTGCATGGTTTGCGGCGTGCCGCGCGTGTGCATTAAAACAAGTTGCGCGTCGTACTTTTTTACAAGTGAAAATAATTCGCTTGTCGGGTTGCCGCTGACATCGTTGATAATGGTAGCACCGTTTGCAAGCCCTTTTGCGGCCACAGATTCGTGGCGCGTATCTAATGAAAGCGGAAGTCCTTTATAGTGCGCGCGCAACGCGTTTAATAAAGGTATCACGCGGGCAAGTTCTTCCTGTTCGTTAATGGGGGTGGCATTGGGGCGGGTGGACTCTCCGCCGATATCTAACGCATCTGCGCCCGCTTGCACAAACGCTTGCGCGCGCGTGATTAGCGTATCCGGCGTGTTTTGCGGATTTCCGTCGTAAAATGAGTCCGGCGTAGCGTTAATAATTCCCCAGATTTGCGGCATATTATTGTATGAGTGTTTTTTCTTGCAAGCCCTCTAAATTGCACTCTTCCCACAAGGTTTGCGGGGGAATGTGGTCTGCTGTAATATAGTGCGGTTTCCCTAACATTTTTTTAAGGGCTTTGGAAATTTCTATAAAATGTCCGGCGCCCATTTCGCTAAATACCACTTGATACTCGTTAAGTGCGGCGGCTATGTTTTCCAACATAAACACACTACGATATACACGGTCTTGTGCATGGATTTGGTAGAAAGGTGTTTGCTTGACCCATTTTTGGGGAAATCGGTTCATTAAATCTTGGTACAACTGCACAAAATCGGTAGTGTTAAAGTCCTTATTATAATGTTGTTGAAAATAGGCAAGTAAGCGCTCTTCGGTAAATAATTCGCCCCATGCAGGATTATGAATCGTGCGTTTGTAATCTTTGATTTCTTGGGCAGCATTGGTTGATTTCCCTTCTTGGGTAGCCAGCGCATAAGCACTGCGAAGTATCCAAAGCATTTGGAAATCTTCGTATGAAAACCCCTGTTGCTGCACATGTTTCCATTGATGTTCCAAATCGGCATCGTTACGTACAAGCGGAATATGATGCTGGGCACTCAAAGCGGCTGTATAACCGTCTTCCATCATCGAACAATTACCTAACGGTTGGCCCGGTTCCCGTTCAATCAATGCTATTTGCGGGTAATACATATCAAACGCATATTGTACGGCCGGGATAGACTTTGGCCCGTGAGAGGCGGCTAACAACACAAGTGTTTTCCCGTCTTTTTGATAAACGGCTAATACGGGGGGCGGCAGTTTGGTATAAAAATTTTCTTTTTGTTTTTGAGTAGGACTAAAAACCAAAGAAGTATCCGCGGTAAAAGTTTGCGCGAACGCGCTGCCGCATACTAAACCAAGAAATAGGGCCAATAGCGTTTTTTTCATGCGCAACTCCTATTTAATCATTTCTAAAAACTCACTGCGTACTTCTAATTTGTTAAATGCTCCGCGAATCGCACTCGTTACCATAACAGCGTTGTGCTTTTCAATGCCGCGCGAACTGATACACATGTGCTTGGCTTTGCATACGACCATTACGCCGTGCGGGTGTAAAGTTTCCATTAAACTATCGGCAATTTGTGCAACGAGTTTTTCCTGAATTTGCAGCCGCCGTGCAAACACTTCCACCAACCGGGCTAATTTGGAAATCCCGAGTACGCGTCCGTTGGGCAAATACCCAATGCTGATTGTTCCGAAGAAGGGTTGTAAGTGGTGTTCGCACGTGGAGTAAAACTCAATATCTTTGAGTACCACCATTTCTTCGCAAGAGCCTTCCACGAAGGTTTTTAACACATCTTGCGGTTTTTGTTGGTAGCCGCCGAATAATTTTTTCCAACTTTTTACAATGCGTTTGGGGGTTTCTTGCAATCCTTCCCGTGCGGGATCATCGCCGATATAGGCGAGCATTTCACGTAAATTTTGCAACATTTTTTCTTCGCTTACTTTATGTGGATAAGTTTGTGCAGTTGCACGCTTAGTCGAGCGGACGGATGTTCTTTTACCAGTTTTACGCATAGATTGATGTTCTCCTCTTTATTGCTTTCGGGTTGTAAATAAACGGTTGTTTTTTCGTTTTCGTAATTATAGTATTTTTGCAAATCTTCTAAGTCGGTTTGTTCATTAACGACGAGTTTGATTACATCGGCTTTTTTAAGCATGTTTTCGCTGACGTATTTTTTGGGCGAAACGCATACAAAATCGGCGCGGCTGATATCACAATCGTGCGCGCCGTTTGTTTCAATATGTACTATATGCCCCGCCGATTTTAATAATGCAATTAACGCGGGTAAATCTTGCTCGGCCGGTTCCCCGCCGGTAATTATCACCGTCTTACACGGGAATTTCGCTAATTCTACGAGCACTTGTAAATTGTTCATTTCTTGCCCGGCGGAAAAAGCATACTTGGTATCGCACCATGCGCACCCCATACTGCACCCCGCCAAACGCAAAAATACCGCCGGCATACCGCTATGGCGGCCTTCACCTTGGATAGAATAAAAAATTTCGTTAACCTTCCACGATGGCTGCGGCATTGTCGCTCTCCCAGATTTCAACGGTTTTTAAGGTTAAATTTTGTTTCTTAAGTTCCGCGCTGATTGTGTCAAATAAAAATTGCGCTAAATTTTCAGCCGTCGGGTTCGGCACGATATCGTTTAGAAATTGGTGGTCGGGCAAAAAGCCGTCCAGTAGTTTTTTAACGACCTTAAAATCGCACACCATGCCGTCTTCTTTTACAGGCCCTTCCAATACAAAAACGGCTTTCCATGTATGACCGTGTAAATCGTGACAAGGGCCTTGATAATTCGGTAAACGGTGGGCCGCACTAAAGGAACGAATCAGTTTTATGCGCATTTGTTATTCTCCGGGATAAGATTAAAAATCTGCTGAACATAAATAATACATAAAAATACTTGTGCCCACATAAAAAGCGGAATATCATACCACAACCGTGCGTACCATAATATGGCCAGCGGCCCTTGTAAAAATACTGCCCAACGCAAGGTAATATGCCGCGGTAAAAGACGGCGCGTCCAAAGAGAGAAAAACGTAATAACAGATAGCGCGAGAAAAAAATCAAACAGCATAACAAACGGAATTAAAAAACAAGCCGCCATTAAGATGGTAGCCGTAAGGCTGGCCACCAAAAAATCAGTGTGCGTGTTTAAAAATTCTTGCGTGGTTGTGACTGTCAATGTAGGGGGGAGTGTCCGTTGTTGCGCGTGGCCGGAACCGGGCATATATACGGTGTTTGATGACACCAGTGCCAATATATTTTCTCGTATCAATTCCTCGCTGCTGGGGGGCGTTTGGCGCGTTGCATCAAAAGCAATTTTGAAATCGCTCCCCGGCAACGGAACAAAAACGGTGTTTTTCGGTGCGGTTAATACTCCTTTTTCAAAAGTTACTTCCGGAAAATTCTTCAAAAAAGCAGATAGATTCTTTTTTACAAGGCCATTGGCAAATCCATAAAATACAAGTACGGATAACAGCCACAAATAGACCACAAAACCTACTACTTGCCACCGCGTAGTCAAAATAAGCCGGTGGTAAAAATGAAATGAAAACAGCGTCTTTAGATGAATCCACACCATATAGGTATTATATCAATTTAGAAAGGCGCCTATTTGGCGGCTTGTTGATGTTTGTCTTGACAGGTTACTTCCGCCCCGACAAAAAACGTTTGGTTCTTTTTGAACACGCAAGAGAGTTTTTTAGAGACAGGGTTGTCCGGCGAAGTGGACGGTTGGGCTATAAAACAGGCAATACGCGTGCAGGAGTAAGTTTTACCGCACTCGGGAAACGAAGAAGATGGAAAATTGGCAATAAACCATGAAAAATCTAAATTATATTTTAAGGCAACTAAAAAATTATCACACGTTAAATCCGACATCGGACAAAGCGGTTCCGCCGAAACCGGCTCGGTGGTAATGGTTTGGTCTAATAAAGTGTAGCGTTCTTTATCAATGGGATCCCCTTGAAGTTGCACAATATCAAAACACGAATAGCCGGGGGCTTGTTGTTTGGTGCAGGTAAAAGGAGTAAAAATATCATTCCCCGGGCAAGTATCGGCTACGGTGGGGATTTCCGTTGATAAATATTGGGCATTTTGGCGCACCGTAACGGGTTTATAAGGTGCGGCCGCTGTAAATACGGCTAAAGAGGCTAATAGGATAAAATACTTTTTCATTTTTTTATGCTAGCAAATTTTACGTAGGTGCGGTATAACTCTTACGTAACAAAATAGGGTTAGTCCCATTTAATAAGAATTATGCGCGCGTACGGAAGTTAGGTTGCGTGTAGGGCTGAATTTATGTAATATATAAGCGTAATCGTATCTCACTATCCCGGGAGAAAAAATATGCCCAAAAATATCTTTTCGTTTTTTTCAAAACAAAAACCTTCAACCGCAGTATTAAAAACCGTTAATGCCGATATGCTTTCGTTTGTGGAACAATTACCTACGGCCGTATTGTTAGTGGAAGAAAACGGCAAAATCGGGCAAACAAATACGGCAGCCGCCAATTTATTGGGGTGGAATGCGGCGCAGTTACCGGGTAAAACGGTTGAAGAAGTATTGGGCATATCTGCAGATGAATTTTCCCGGTGGTACACCCAAAGCAGCAAGAATTTATTGCGTCTGAAAACTCCGGACGGGAAAATGGTTGTTTTGCAAGCCGAAGCCAAAAAAATGGGCGAAACATCTTTAATTGTTGTTACATTAAACGCAATGCCGGAATTGGAAGATTTGCAATCTCAAAAAACCAAATTGCAAGAGATTTTAGACGGTTTATCCGGGGCATTAACCGTACAGGATGAACAAGGGAAATGTGTTTTTTGGAGTGAATCTGCCGAAAAACTGTTTGGTTTACAGGCGAAAGATGCGCAAGGGAAAGTTATTTATCAACTGCTTCCTAAAACCTTGTCGGCCTTTGTGTATGGGCTCGATGAAGAACTTAAAGCCGGAAAAACCCGCCAAGAACCCGCCAATTTTACGTTGCCCGCCAAAGAAGACGGAAAAGAGATTTGTTTAGCCATTACCAAATCGTGGGTAGGATCGTCTTTGCGCTTGTTAGTAACGCGGTATGAAGATGTTACCGACCGGTTGGCGCATCAGCAAGATTTGGAACGAAGTCAAAAACTATTACAGGCTATTTTGGAAAATATTCCGCTGGGTCTCTACACGCGCGACTGCGATAAAAAAGTTACATTCATTAACAAACAAGGCTTATCTATCTTAAATGAAACACCGGATTCGTTGGAAGAAAAACACGATTGCCAAACCCAAGAAGAATCGGATAGTTACAATGATCGTGAACGGCAGATTTTACGTGAAGGAAAAACCTATGAATATCCGGGAGAGGTGTATGTAGATTCTTCCGGTAAAGAACGTACGGTGCATATTATCAAAGTGCCGCTTTTTGATGCCGGCCCCAAACCGCTTGTTTTAACAATTATTGAAGATATTACCAAACGTCTTGCCCAAGAGCAGGAAATTCAACGGATCAACAGTTTCTTCTCGGCGGTGGTACAAAATGCCCCTATCGCTCTATATGCCCGCGCTTCAGACGGCCATATGTTGCTGCGTAATAAACAATGTACCGAATTATTCGGACAAATTGAAGATAGCGATTTTGATGACAGAGGCGGCCTTGCCCATGAAACCGACGAACAGGTAACCAATTACATCAACCGCGAACGCGAAATTTTGAAGCAGGGGAAAACGGTGGATATTCCCGAAGAAGAATATATTACTCCCAGCGGAGAAAAGAAATTATTGCATATCGTTAAAGCCCCGGTTAAAGAAGGAAATTGTGTGATTACCTTGGTGGAAGATATTTCTGTGAAAAAAGCACAAGAACGTGCCTTGGTAGAATCTAAAAACTTCTTACAAACCGTTATTAACCAGTTGCCGGTATCTTTATCGGTTAAAAATTACGAAGGTGAATATATTTTATGGAACAAGAAAAGTGAAGAACTTTTCGGCGTTTCGGCTCAAGAAGTTATCGGAAAAAGTGCTTACCGCGCTGACCTGAACAAAGAGCAGTTGGAATTTGTGCGGGAAACCGATTTGCGCGTATTTGAAAGCAAGAAAGAACAAAATATTCCGCAAGAATTGGTGTCGTCGGCCAACGAAGGTATTAAAATTATGCATACCGTTAAAACACCGGTGTTTAATGAAGACGGTACGCCCCATTGTCTGTTGGTCGTTTCGGAAGATATTACCGCTAAAACAAAAATGGAAAAGCAAATCCGTGAAGCCAACGATAAAAACACCTTACTCGTGGAAAATGCCCGCGAAGGAGTTGTGTTAATAGAAGACGGAAAGATTTTGTATGCTAACCAGGCTTTCTGCACCATGTTAGGTTTTGACGGATTAGACGAACTGAAAGGCCAAAAAATATTAGATTTTTCTACCGAAAACCACCGCGTATTCTTAAAAGAAAAATACGAGGCGGTACGGACCGGTTCCGATGACGGCAGTACCTCTTTGGAGGCTCATTTCGTCCGTAAAGACGGCCAAAAATTAGAGGCTAAATTTACCGCTATGCTCGCTAAATATTTGGGTCGGCGTGTGGTGTTGGGCTTCTTGAATGATATTACTGCGGAAAATAAATTAGTACGAGCCTTAAAACAGGAACGTAATAATTTCCGCCAAGCCTTTGAAAAAAGCATATTCCCGGCATTTATCTTGTCTTCCAAAGGTTATATTTCCCGGATGAATTCCGCGGCCCGTCAATTGTTCGGGTTTACGGACGACGACAAAAAGTTCTATTGTAACGTCTATATCCGTCCGGGGATTCCCTTGGCCGCCCGTAAGGCCATGAAAGAAGGTATGGCGGTGCGGACAGATTATGTGTTTGATTTTGATAAAGCCGCCCGTCAATTTCCGGAGCATATCCATAAAACCGGGCAGATGAATTTATGGGTGTCTTTTGAGCCGATTGCCAAACGGGATGCAAAAGATGGTTCTGTGGAGGCCGAGTATTTAGTGTGTATAGAGCAGCGGCAGGCGTCTAAAGCCCCTGCTGCCCCTGCCGAATCAACTGAAGCGGAAGAAGTTCCTCCTTCGTTACCGCCGCTTCCGCCGTTTTTAACTCCGCAACATCAGGGAAAAACTGAAAATCGGTTGGTGCTCCCTAACAGCGAACCGTATGCGTTATGTAATGACGATTTTATTATTACGGAATGTAACCAGTTGTTCTGTTCCTTATGCCAACTGCACATGGATGAACTGAAAGGCAGTGATATCCGCCGTTTATTCCACCCGGATGATGAACCCCTTATTGAGCAAGATTTCAAGTTGTTGCGCAAAGAAGGGAAACTGTCTAACCGGGAATATACGATTTTGTTAGGCAGCAGTTTGGAGACTTGCAAAGTGCGGCTGATGGCGGTGCGGGAAGAAAGCGGCCAATTGCTTTTTGTCTTGCACAGTTTGGCGTTCCACTTGCAAATTATGAAGATTTTAGAGGAACGTTCCGCCCAATTAAGTGCTTTGCGCAGTGCAACGGATGGTGCTGTTTTGCGGGTAGATTTTAATAACCGCAAATTGGGCGCCATAGAACAACTCAATAATTGGCTGGCACGTCAAACCCAATATTCCCATAAAGAACTGTCGCAGATGAAATTTGCAGATTTGTTCTTTGACCCGTCGCAAGAAGATGAATCGGCCTCTTTTGAATTAAGCAAAGTACAGACCCAACTGGCCCGCCGCGGGCAAGCCGAATTCCGTTTGCCGCTACGGCGAAAAGATGGCAGTTCGTTTGTAGCGCAAGTAGTGTTGAGTTTAATTGATATACCTAAACGTAATGAAGCGTTAGTGGTGATTAGCAATTTAACCGCCCAACAACAAAAATGGGGGGAAGAATCGCACGAAGCGCAAGAATTAACCAGTTTGCGTCAAACTTTACCCGGGTTATACTTGCGCGTGGATGCAGAAGGGAAAGTCATGGAGACCTCTTCTAATTTGCCGGATATAAATAATGCGCAAGCCCAAACCATTTTCTTGTCTAAAACTCCGATGGAATTTTGGCCGGAAGAGGCGGCTTCCCGTGCGCTGTTCTCTATTAAAGAGGCTTTATCTGTGCATGTAAGCACCCATTTTGAATTTGAATGGGAACGCCAAGGAAATACGCGCTATTACGAGGTGGATGTTTCACCGTTAGCATCCGGCAAGGAAGCCATTTTATGGGTGAAAGATGCTTCGGAAAAACAAGTATATGACCGCCAATTGCATGCCTTGTATCTGTTATCGCAAAAAACAGATTTGAGTTTAACCGAACAAGTAGAGCAAATTTTAGCGTTAGGCAATCAAATTTTCCAAACCGATACGGGCTTGGTATTACGTTTTGAGTCTCGTAAAGACCATACCGCGAGCGTGGTGCTTTACGCATCTAAAAATGCCAAGAGTATTGAGCGCGGTATGGAATTTGCCGTGGAAGAATGTTTGCAGGATGTGACTGATGGCGCTGTGGTGTTACAGCCCGATTTGGATGGGTTAAACTGTTCTCGTTGTATCCATCAATCCAAGAAATTCGGTGCCTTATTAGCCGCGCCTTTGGTGGTCAATGGACAAGTGGAAGGGGCTTTATGTTTCGCTTCGTCAGATTCGCGCCGTTGTTTCCAACCGGGTGCGGAAGAATTTTTAGGTTTAATGGCTCGTTTATTGAGTTTGCGTATAGAATTGCATCAAGTTGATAAATCGTTTGCTATTGTCGGGGAAACTTTTGCCCGTACATTAGATGCGTTGCAGACTCCGGCCTTGCGGGTCAGTGAAGATTTTTACATCTCTTATGTCAACGGTCCTTTGGCTGAGTGGTTGCAACAAGAACCTAAAAAATTTATCGGACGTGAATTTTTTACCGAACTGATTCGCGATGAAGAAAGTTCCAGACGAATGGTCCGGCAGAAATTAGAGGCTGCGGGGAATAATCCTTGTCAGGTAACTTTAGAAATATTGTTGCCCAGCGGAATTTATCAATCGGTAGAATGGGAAGTAATTCCTGCCAGGAATACAGAAGGCCAAATAGAAGGTTATACGTTTCTTGTGCGCGGTGGCAAATAAAGCCTAATTTGCTATTGAAATTTTGTGTAACGTATGTTACACTTATAATATAAGTTGTTGTATTTTTTTCTGTTTTTAGGAAAGGAGTGTATTATGAAAAAGATAATGGGAATTATCGGCTTGATGCTTGTGGGCATTTTATGTTATGCAGAAGAGATTAATTTTGCTACAGTATTATCTTCTCCTGTAGGTACGTTTACAACCTTGGAAACGGCCAACCCTAATGAAATAGCACAAAGCGGACGCGTAAATTTTTGTAACAGTAAGGCCTCCGGCGGTACTATTTTGTTGGCCGGTTCGAAGGCTCCTTCTTTAGGGAACGTCGTACTCGATAACGAGGCTAAACTTGCCAGTGCTTCTATTGCGGAATTGCTGGTTAGTTCAGTCTCTCTGCGCAAAGAAGGAAAAATGGTAGGGAAAGCAATTTTTGCCAATGTGGCCACCAACAATACCAACAGAGGTTCCGGTGCTTATAGTTTGCCTGGGCTTCCGCTTTCGATTACGCAGAATAAATTAAAGGCTACGGAAATGTACGTTGGCGGTACGATGGATTTGGAAGGGCTCAAAACTACCAAGTTATATTTGGGCGATTGTGAAGCGGCTTCTCCGGCCAATTGCAGTTATTTGACTACGTCTTCCGGAAGTTCTCAAAAATCAATCTGGACGAACGAATATCAAAATGATTATACCAAAAAGAGTGACGGAACCTGGATAGGGGAAGCGCCTGCGGATGGTAGTAATTATCAAAGACAATTCTTGCTCCGTCAAGGTGCCCGGCGCATTATTAACCCGAATTTAGGCGGGTATCAGGACTGGGTGAGATTAGATCCCGAAGGGGCAGAGCATTTGGACAAAGAATTTTCTCAACATGCTGACGTCGGGTTGAAGCCGTAGTATTTATTTGATATAAGGAAATCCCCGGATTAGCATCCGGGGATTTTTTATTTTTGTTTGGGTAATTTCTTTTTAAGAAGCGTTAAAATTTGTTTGCCATCGGCCGTCTTTTCTTTTTGAAAATACTGTGAAATATTTTCATATAATTCCGGGGTAACGGTAGCATTATTGTCTAACAGAATTTTAACAATAGGCAATTTCTTCATAAGAGCAGCAAAGTACAACGGGGGAAAACTATTTTCGCCGGCTAGATCAGGATCTGCTCCGCGTTTTAGCATATAAGTCACCAATTGGGCGCGTTCTTCTTCCGTAGGATACGGTTGCGTAACAGCCATCAGTAGTGCGGTGGCCCCTAAATTTGTTTGTATATTCAAATCGGCTTTACGGAAAACGAATAACTTGGCGGCTTCTGTGTTTCCATCGCGCGCAGCAATGAATAAAGGAGTCCAGCCATCGGGCGTTTGTGCATTGATGTCAAAGCCATGGTTTAATAAAAAGTTGATTACATCTTCATTTCCGCTTGAAGCGGCCGCGTGTAATGCATTAAATGAAACGGCAGAATATTCGCGTTCATCGTCGTGGAAATAAAACATAAAATCAAGCGGGGCACCGTCATCCACATCATCTTTTACACTTTCCAAATCACCATAATAGGCATCGGTAACTAGATTTTCGCCACGCTCTTGTATAAGGGCGGTATGATAACTAATCCCTAATGCACTGACTCCGATTAAAATACATAAGATAATAAATTTTTTAAGCATAGAGTTATTGTAGCAAATTGCTTACGATGCCGGCGTGTGAACAGAGGGTTTTTCATAAAGTAGTATAATACTTCTATGAAAAACTTACTGCAACATATAGATCCTTACCATCAAAGCCCATTATATTTTAAGTGGGGGTTTTGGAGTATTTTATTTGTAGGCGGCGCGTGTTATTGGGGGATAACCCATTGGGAAAGTCCTTTTATTAAAACCGCGCTGGACAATATCTTTGTATATTTCCCTAATTATCTTATCCATGAGATGATTGGGCACAATTTAGTGGGCAATTTGGGTTGGCGTATTTGCTATTCTTCTTGCCCTGCCTTTGGCGAGTGGTGGGCCGCTGCTATGGGTAACGGTATGGAAACATTAGTTCCGCTGTTGCTCTTACTGGCCTGTTTGCGTATAGCGGGGGGACGGTTTTTTCTACCGGGGCTTTGGTATTGGTTGGCAAGCACTTTTTACGGTGCCGGAATTTACGCCGCCGATGCGCGGGCGTGTGCTTTGAAGTTGAGCTCCTCGGATATGATGACGAATTATGCTCCGGGAGAAGTGAAAGGAGATTGGCACTATATTTTACAACCGTTGGGATTACTGAATTATGATATTGTGATTGGTCGCACGCTTATTTATATAGGTATTATTTGTTTAGTGCTTGCGGTGTATAGTTTGTATTATTATTGGACGCACAACGAACAATATTTTAACAACAGCGGTTTTTAATTAAAATTTTTATTCGTAAAAACCCCCTAGCCGATTTCGGCTAGGGGGTTTTGGTTAGCCAGCAAACTTATTTTTCAAGTTTTTCAGCAGGCGTGATAGCCGCGAGTTGTTTATACAAATCGCGTCTCCACGCATATTCGGACTCGGCTTGTTTAATGAGTTTCTTCGCCAGTTCCGGATTATCGCGCATAAGCCCTTTGAAGCGGTTTTCGCCACTCATATAGTCAGCCAACGGCAACGTCGGCGCGCCGAGCGGGCTGTCTACATGCAAGGGGTTCTTGCCTTCGTAGCGGGCTTCGGGGTTGAAGCGGTAGAGGATCCAGCGGCCGGCTTGTACGGCACGTTTGGCTTCGCCCATACCTTTGGACATATCAATCCCGTGAGCAATACAGTGAGAGTACGCAATGACCAAGGCCGGACCGTCGTAAGCATCGGCTTCGGCAATCGCTTGGATGGCTTGGTTCATGTTGGCTCCCATCGCGATTTGCGCGACGTAGATGTTACCGTAGGTCATGGCAATCATACCGAGGTCCTTCTTCGGCATCGTTTTACCGCCAGCGGCGAATAAGGCTTTAGCACCTAACGGGGTGGCTTTGGACATTTGACCGCCGGTGTTGGAATAGACTTCCGTATCCAGCACCAAGATTTTGATGTTCTTGCCGCTGGCGAGTACGTGGTCTAAACCGCCGTAGCCGATATCGTAGGCCCAACCGTCACCGCCCAAGATCCACACCGATTTGCGGATTAGGTAGTCGGTCAAACTTAACAGACGTTTGCAGGTTTCGCAACCTTTTTTCGCGCCGCCTTCTAAAATACCTTTGAGTTCGGCCACACGTTTGCGTTGTTCTTCTACGCCCGCGTCGGTCGTTTGATCGGCGTTCAAAATGGCGTCAATCAAAGCGGTGTGGGCTTTGAAGTTTTCGTCTTGTTTGGCTTGTTCCAAGAGTGCTTTGGCATCATGGTTAAGTTGGTCAAACGCTAAGCGCATACCGAGACCAAATTCGGCGTTGTCTTCAAATAAGGAGTTGGCCCAAGCCGGTCCTTTGCCGTCTTCGCGTTGGCAATACGGAGTGGTGGGCAAGTTGCCGCCGTAAATGGACGAGCAGCCCGTCGCGTTGGCAACGGCCAAGCGATCCCCAAACAATTGCGTTAAGAGTTTTACATACGGGGTTTCACCGCAGCCCGCGCACGCGCCGGAGAACTCAAACAAGGGTTTTCTCATTTGAGAACCTTTGACAGATTCTTTCTTCGTTTTTACATCGGCTTGTTTCAAGCCCAAGAAGAAAGCGTAGTTGTCAATTTCGTTTTCGCGCACGGAAAGTTGGTGCACCATGTTAATGGCTTTCTTTTCCGGATTTTCTTTGTTTTTCGCCGGGCAGTTAAATACACACGCGCCGCAGCCGGTGCAGTCTTCCACCGCTACTTGTACGGTGAATTTTTTACCGGCCAAATCGGCTTTGCCGTCGGCAGATTTGAAAGTTTTCGGTGCATTTTTGAGCGCATCAGCGTCGTATGCTTTAATACGGATAGCCGCATGCGGGCAGACCATAGAGCAGAAACCGCATTGAATGCAGGTGTCCGGATCCCATGCCGGAACCATAATCGCAATGTTGCGTTTTTCGTATTGGGTGGTACCGGTCGGATATACACCGCCTTCGGGCATAGCCGAGGTCGGCAAGTTGTCGCCGCGTCCGGCAATCATTTCGCCCAAAACGTCTTTAACAAACGCCGGGGCATCGGCCGGAACGGGGGCTTTGGTGTGAAGTTTGGAAGAAACTTTAGACGGATATTTTACTTCATGCAGACCGGCTAAAGCCGCATCTACGGCTTTGTAGTTCTTCTGTACGACTTCTTCACCTTTTTTAGAATAGGTTTTTTCAATAGCGTGTTTAATATCCGCAATGGCTTTTTCCGAAGGAATTACACCCGCAATACCGAAGAACGCCGTTTGCATAATCGTGTTGGTGCGGCTGCCCATACCGGTTTTGAGTGCAATTTCGGAAGCATCAATCACATAGACTTTGAGTTGGCGGTCAATAATGATTTGTTGTACTTCCGCGGTTAAGTGGTTCCACACTTCTTCGGCCGAGTACGGCGCATTGATTAAGACCGTGGCGCCTTTTTTGGCTTTGCCGAGTACGTCGTATTTATCCAAGAAGTCAAACATATGTACGCCGATAAAATCAGCGGCTTGGATGAGATACGGAGCGCGGATATAGTTTTTACCGAAGCGGATGTGGGAAGTCGTCATAGAGCCCGATTTTTTAGAGTCATAGACGAAGTACCCTTGCGCAAAGAAACCGTTGGCGGAAATGATTTTCATCGTGTTTTTATTCGCACCGACGGTACCGTCAGAACCTAAACCGTAGAACAAAGCGGCGAAAATATCATTGCCGGCTTTGCTTTCCAATTTGGTAGTGGGGAGCGATTTGTGGGTCAAATCGTCGTTAATACCGACTACAAAATCTTTAATCGGGTTTTTAGCGGCTAAATTGTCAAATACGGCTTTGATGTCGCTGGGGGTAAAGTCTTTGGAACCGATACCGTAGCGGCCGCCGATAATTAAAGGAGTCGTGGCGAATTTGGCTTTGGCTTCTTCGGTTAAGAAGGCCGCGCAGACATCTTGGAAGAGCGGCTCGCCCAACGAACCGGGTTCTTTGGTGCGGTCCATAACGGCTACTTTCTTAATGGTGTTGGGAATGACACGGATGAAGTCGGCAATGGAGAACGGGCGGAATAATTTAACTTTAAGTACGCCCACTTTTTCGCCTTTCATCACTTCTACCGCATTTTGGGCTACGTCAGCGCCGGAACCCATAATAACGATTAAGCGTTCGGCATCTTTATCGCCGAAGTATTGGAATAAATCGTAATTGCGGCCCGTCATTTTGGCGAGTTTCGCCATTTCTTCTTTCACAATACCGGGTACGGCATTATAGAATTTGTTAACGGCTTCGCGTTCTTGGAAATAGACGTCCGGGTTGGCAGCCGTACCGCGTACGGTCGGGTGTTCCGGGTTCAAACCGCGGGATTTGTGGGCGGCTACGAGGTCATCGTTAATCATTTCTTTCATTTGTTCTTTGGTCAAGGGTTCCACCATGTTAAGTTCGTGGCTGGTGCGGAAACCATCAAAGAAGTGTACAAACGGTACGCGGGCACGCAAGGTGGACGCTTGGGCGACTAGGGCCATATCCATGGCTTCTTGCGGATTGTCCGAGCACAACATGGCCCAGCCGGTTTGGCGGACAGCCATTACGTCGGAATGATCACCGAAAATAGACAAAGCGGTGGTAGCAATCGCGCGGGCCGAAACGTGGAAAACCGTCGGGGTTAATTCGCCGGCGATTTTATACATGTTCGGAATCATCAAAAGTAAACCTTGCGAAGCGGTAAAGGTGGTGGTAAGCGCACCGGCTACTAGCGAGCCGTGTACGGCGCCGGAAGCACCGCCTTCGGATTGCAATTCGCTCACCGAGGGAACGTTGCCCCAAATGTTCGTTTCGCCTTTGGCGCTTTTAGCGTCACAGATTTCACCCATCGTGGAAGACGGGGTAATCGGGTAAATCGCGATTACTTCGTTGGTAGCATGGGCGACGTGGGATACTGCTCCGTTACCGTCCATAGCAACTAATTTAGCCATACTAGAAAGTCTCCTTGTTTGAATTAAAAACGGTTTTGTGTTCGGCATATAACGTAAGGCCAAACGAAACCTTATTTCTATTATAGAATTTTGCAAGAGCCCGCGCAAATTAAATTGCAAGTTAATATAGGATATTAGCCAATATCAAAAAGGGGGCAGTTTTTTTCCTGTTTTTTTGTTATACTATAAATAGATTTATTAAGGAGAATAACTATGAACAAAAAAGGTTTCACCATGATTGAGTTGTTGATTGTAGTGTTGATTGTCGGTATTTTATCGGCGGTAGCGTTACCTAATTACCGCAAATCTATTGAAAAGGCCAAAACCGTAGAGGCTAGCGTAACCAGCAAAGCTTTATTGGAAGCTGCAATTATGTACGCTACGGAACACCGCTTTGAAGGATGCCCGGTTGCCTTTGAAGATTTGGATATTAAAATATCTCCCGAGGGTAAATATTGGGATTTTAAATTGGAATATATTGGCGACCCGACGGACCGCAACTGCATAATACCGGTCATTAATAAAGAAACGGGTGCAGTACTAAGCCGCGGCTATATAGGTAAAGCCGGAAAAACCGGTGTGCCCGGTAATTTGTCGGTTGGGCAAACCTATTGGACTTGTCATGATGATAATGGGGATAATTGTAACTTATGGGACTTTTGCAAGGCTATCAACAGTGAAGTTACCGATGACGGCATAATGAAATATTGTAGATAATAAGGCTTTTTATCCCCGCGTTTAACGCGGGGATTTTTTATATATGAATAACTTTTTGTATCGTAAAATTTGTTCCCGCCGTTTGCCTTGCGTGTGTTACGAAATGGGCCGGTGGTTATATCATCAATTAACCGGTTTCTTGCCTGAGAAAACGGCCCCGTGGTACCGGTTTGACAATAAACCGTTTCAGACGGATAAAATAGCGCCGTCCGATCCGTCATTTTACCGCATTTCCCGTCCGCTTTACCGCCATGAACATGTGCATTATAACTTTGACAATGCCTTGCAAACGGGTGCGGTCAAGGGATTTGCGTTTATTTTCTTTATGGGGATCGGCGACTACTTATATACTACGCCGGTGTGGGGGGAACTTAAAAAGAAGTATCCCAACGTGCCGTTTTATGCGTATGTCGGGGCGCAGTTTGATAGGAATAATTCGCCGATTGTCGGTAAATTACTGGCCGAAAACCCCAACTTTGAAAAAGTATTTTATTTTAACGGTACGCGCCATCCGCTTATTTGGAAAAATTACGATTACGAGGACGCTTTCAAAAATATCCCCGACGGATTTTTAGCCGTTCCCGTTTATTACGATTACAGTAAAAAAGTAACGCATCGGGTGGTGAGTTTGTTTGACACGTTTGATTTGCCGCTTCCTGCTGAAGCGCCGGCGCCTGTGATGTATTTCCCGAAAGAACCGGCTGAAGTCGTAACGCAAACGTTGCAAACCGTACGCGCTAAAATGAACGGCAAAAAAGGATTGGTATTTTTGCAGTTAGATTCGCGCGGGTCTAATTATGTGTATCCGCACATGAAAAAACTGGCGCAAGGGCTGATGGAACAAGGGTATGTGGTGTTAAGTGTAACCAAAGGCGGCCCGACGGAAAATGCCGATTATATGGAAATTGATATTAAAAAATTTACCATTAACCAAACGTGGCATTTGTTGTCGTTACTGAAACAAGAATTTGCACTCTATGTGATTGCGGTGAATTCCGTTTTTTGGGCGGCCAGTGCCGGGCTTGATTTACCAAATTTAGGTTTGCAGCATTGGATAGATAAAAAGGTACACAATTTGTGGTATCCGAATATAGAAGTGGTTACAAATTATTTTTATCCGTTCTTGCCGCGTGAAAAACAACTGATGGCTCCGCCGGAAAGTTACACGCCGCATAACCGCAAAATTATTGATTATAAACCCGATTGGGTACTCAAATGGTTCTTGCAAAAATTCGGTAAATAAAAAACTCCCGCCAAACGGCGGGAGTTTTTGCAAATAAGATATGAACTAATTGATTTCTTTAATTTCTACGTCAAAGGTTAATTCTTTGCCGGCTAAAGGGTGATTGAAATCTAACACCACTTCCGTATCGGTAATTTCTTTAACGATGGCGCGGAATGTGTGCCCGGCATTGCTGGCACCTACCATGTCGCCTACTTTTAAGTTTTCAGCCCCGCCCACAGCGCTTTTCGGTACGCGACGGATGGCTTCGTCTAACACTTTGCCGTAACCTTCTTCGGGCGCGACTTTAACGGTTTTTTTATCGCCCACTTTCATTCCGGTCAGTTCTTTTTCAAGCCCGGGAATAATATGCCCGGCTCCGTGCGTATATTCAAGCGGGCCGCGCCCGGCGGAAGTATCGGCTACTTTACCGTCAACCGTCAGGGTGTAATCAAATTTTACTTTAGCACCTTCTTTAATCATAATTTTCTCCTTGGCCCGTATGCGGGACAATGCTATATTGTAACAGTTTTTGATTTTTTTAGGGAAAAAATTTATATAAAAGACAGATTCCCCCTTTTATTCCCGGGCTTTTTTAGTTATAATAAAAGTAATTCATCGTAATTTTAATCATTCAGGGAGTGTTTATGAAACGCAAAGGTTTTACATTGATTGAATTGTTAGCAGTCGTCCTTATTATGGGGGTGCTTACTGCTATGGCCGTGCCGCAATACCGGCGCAGTTTGGAGCGTTCGCGCGCGGCGGAGCCCAGCCAAATGTTGCCGGCTATTTTTGATGCGCGTGAGCGGTTAATTACCGAGCGGGATTTGGATTGGGAAGCCTTGCGTAACGACCCAGAATATCGCAAAAAAGAGGCTCCTTTTTCCCGGTTGGATATTGAAATTAGGGGGCAACTCAAAGATCCTTCCGAACCTACCCTTTGGATGACAAGTAACTTTTTTTATTTCTTATTTGATGATGATGACCCGAATTTGGTGTCGGCCGAGCCTATTACGCGTTATCCCGGTACAAAAATTTTTTTTGACGGCCGGTGTTTGATGTGTAAATATACCGGTTCTGATCCTAAAAATAACGGTTGTGAAATTTTTAATATAGACGATTGCGATTTGCGTTAGGAGAATACCATGAAAAATTTTCAAAAAGGTTTTACCTTATCAGAAATATTAGTCGTTTTGGTGATTATCGGTATTTTAACGGCCGTGGCTGTCCCGCAGTATAAGCGGGTGGTGGATAGTTCCCGTGCCACGGAAGCACAAGCCATGTTGCGCACTATTTATGACAGCAGTGAACGTCTGGCCGGTGAATATGGTTATCGTTCGTATGTTCAATTGCTGAATTATAAAGATAAAAAAACCCATTCTTTTGCTCGGTTGGATATGTTTGATGCCGATCGCTTACCGGCGCAATGTTTCATAGAAGATTTTGAAATATTAAATTGCCGGCGTTTTGCGTACAAAATTGCAACGAATGGATATGTGGCGGCTAAAAAATTGAAAAATCCTTACGCCGGTACTTATATTTTACTTGATCGCAATAGTTTGCAAATATCTTGTCAAGGCACAGCTGCGGCTTGCGATGTATATGGGTTGGATAGAAATACAACTTCTAATGTGAGTTTTTCTGCAAGCGGAGAAGATACTCCGCAGGTGGCGAATTAGGGGGAAAATTATGAATAGAGGTTTTACATTAGTAGAAATTTTGATTGCAGTACTTATCATGGGAATATTGGTAACAATGGCTGTTCCCATGTACGAAAAAACGATTGAAAAATCCCGCATTGCCGAAGTTCGTGCAAATTTGCGGCGTATTTACGATGCTAAAATGCGCTTGTTAGATGATATGGAAAAAACGAAATATGTCGCCAAGTTATTCGGTTTTGAAAATTTAGATTTTTCGTTTGATTGTTCGTTGGGAGAAGAAACAGATGGCCATATGATTGGTTGCAAAAGTAAAGATTTTGGTTATTCTCTATTGCCAAGCGGAACAGGTAACCAAAACAAAGTATGTGCCATGCGCCTTAGCGGAGATTATAAAGGTGTCAATTTCTTATTTGGGGAAAGATCCGGGGCGCCCGGTACCGTAGAATTGCTCTGTTATGATAATGGAAATGACGGAGCCTGTGACGTTTTTGGCATGGAATCGGTGGGTTCCGAAGCGTGGTGTAAATAGTTTGTTATAATTCTTATGTATCCCCGGGTTTTGCCCGGGGATATTTTTTGTCAGTATATACAAATTTTCTAATAAAATTTTACTTGACATTGTTTTTTCTTTTTTTGTTAAATTTTATTTGTTATCCTATATGAATAGATTGACACGAGCAAACTATTAGGGGCTCGTGGTTGTTTTTGTATTATAGTAGGAGGAGGCAAAAATGAAAAGTAAAAAGAAACGTGCTTTTACGCTGACAGAACTACTGGTAGTAGTAATTGTAATTGGGGTTTTGTCGGCGGTAGTTTTACCGAAGTTTAATAAAATTATAGAAACCCGCAAAACAACGGAAGCGGAAGAAATGATGGCA
>OOHK01000003.1:44819-210903 GCA_900315845.1 Candidatus Avelusimicrobium luingense | reverse complement strand
AGGTTTGACTCCTAAAGAGCAACGTCAGTTAACTAAGCAGATAAAGGCCCTTACCAAACAAGCAAGGAAAGAAATTCTTAATGCCTGGAAACAAAAAGAGCTGACGTTACCGGAATTACAAATTCAGTATACAGACATTTATAACAATCTGTGGTTACAAATCGAAACGGTGCTTAGTACCTATGTCAAAGACGACAAGCCTTCATCAGAAGTTACCATCAAAGGTATAATGGAAATAGATGAAGACAATGAACTTGGAATTCAATAGGATAACTAAATTCTAAAAAAGCCCTGCTTGATAGCAGGGCTTTTTGGTGCCAAATTTTAATGCAACCCACATTTACAAACGTGGTCTTTGCGGAAGTTTTCCAAACTTTCTTTTTCAAGCGGTTTATATTCGCTGGTGCGGCGGATGAGTTCGTCAAAATCAATCGTGCTGGCGGGGAACATCGGCCCTTCCACACACGCAAAACGCACTTTGCCTTCCACCGTCACACGGCAACAACCGCACATCCCCGTACCGTCTAGCATAATCGGGTTCAAACTGGCATAGGGAGTAATGCCCAACTTATCCATTAAACGCGCGGTAAATTTCATCATAGGAATCGGCCCGATAATAAATCCGGCATTTATTTTTTCGCCGCCGTCATGCAACGCTTGGATAGCGTCGGTTACCATGCCTTTCATTCCGTGTGATCCGTCGTCCGTAGCGCAGACGGTTTTATCGCACAGGGCAGTCATTTCCGGCTCTAAAATCAACAGTTCTTTTGTGCGCGCGCCGAGTACCGCAATCACGCGGTTACCCGCTTCTTTTAACGCGCGGGCAATGGGGTACACTTCGGCAATACCTACCCCGCCGCCGACTACCGCCACAGTGCCGTACTTTTTAATTTCCACGGGAGTGCCAAGCGGCCCGGCTACGTTCAAAAATTGATCCCCTTGGTTAAGCGAATTAAATAGCGACGTGGATTTACCGATGGCTTGGATAATAACGGTAATCGTACCTTTTTCTTTATCCCAATCCACCAGCGTAACCGGCACACGTTCGCCGCCTTCGCGCCCGCGCAAGATGACAAATTGCCCGGCTTTAGCCGATTTGGCAATCAGCGGTTTGTAAATCACAAATTTAACGACTGCACTATTTAATTGTTCTTTGATTAAAATGGTATTTTCTTGCATATTATTTTCCCCCATTGAGATACTTGTTAATACGGCGGGCGGCTTCAATACCGTCTTTCATAGCAAGCAGCACCGTTGCTCCACCGCGGATAATATCTCCCCCCGCATATACACCGGGGATAGAGGTTTTGCCTTCTTCGTCTAACGCTAAAACGCCGCGCTCCGTTGTTTTCAACTGCGGGGTGGTTTTGGCGATAATCGGATTGGGCCGTTGGCCGATAGCCACAATGACCGTATCGGCGGGAAGTATAAATTCCGAGTTAGGAATTTCCACCGGCCGGCGCCGACCTTTGGCATCCGGTTCGCCAAGTTCGTTGCGGGTACATTTAATGCCGGTAACGTGCCCGGTTTCATCTTGTAAAATTTCTTTGGGCGTAATCAGGTAATCAAACGCCACCCCTTCTTCCTGCGCGTGCAATACTTCGGCCGCGCGGGCAGGCATTTCAGCCGCACTTCGGCGGTAAGCCACGGTAACGCTGTCCGGCCCTAAACGCATGGCACAACGCGCTGCGTCCATTGCGCTGTTTCCGCCGCCCAACACTACCACACGTTTTCCGATACGGATAGGCGTATCGGTCTGCGGAAATTTATAAGCCTGCATTAAGTTGACGCGCGTTAAAAATTCGTTTGCGCTATACACGCCAACGGCACTTTCGCCGGGGATACCGAGCATGGTGGGAAGCCCTGCCCCGCTACCGATATATACGGCATCAAATTGTTTTAATAAATCTGCTACCGTTTCGCTGGCGCCGACAAGCACATCGGTTTGAAATTTTACGCCCATTGATTGAACGGTTTTAATTTCATTATCAATTACTTCACGCGGCAATCTAAAAGACGGGATTCCGTAACGAAGCACTCCGCCAAACGCGTGCAAGGCTTCAAAAACGGTCACGTCATGTCCGGCGCGCGCTAGTTCCGCCGCCGCCGCGATGGACGACGGGCCCGAACCGATACACGCTACTTTTTTGCCTGTTTTTTGAGCGCAAACGGGGGCTTGCAATAACCCTTCTTTGCGTGCGGTGTCGGCGGTGTAACGTTCCAACATGCCGATATTGACCGAGCCGAATTTTTCTTTTAACACACAGTTTCCCTCGCAATGTTTTTCTTGCGGACAGACGCGTCCGCAAATAGCGGGGAGCAAACTGGTTTCCATAATTTTAGCAATCGCTCCGCCGACGTTACCGTCTTTTAACAAGGCAATAAACGCCGGAATTTGCACTCCTACCGGGCAGTTGGCCTGACAACGTGCATTAGCACAATGCAAACAGCGGTTGGCCTCGGCTTGGGCTTCTTCTTTGGTAAAAATTTGGGCAACTTCTTCAAAATTCTGCTTACGCACTTCGGGTGCAAGTTGCCGGCCGTTTTGGCGCGGGGATGACGGGTTTGGCATATTTTTTCTCCCTGATTTTTTCCACTGGCAAAAAAAATCTTTTGTTGTATAATATCTATATAACATTATACAAACTAAACAAGGGGGCTATTATGTGCAACAGAAATGCTGAAACCGGACTCGCCGCTTTTTTACTGGGAGCGGTAACAGGAATTGCGTTAGGGCTTTTGTTTGCGCCCGCCAAAGGCGAAACAACCCGCCGCAAACTTAAACGCTGGGCGGACGATACGTATGAAGAACAAAAAGAATATGTATTGGAACACGCCGGCCATGCACGCGAAAAAATCGCCGAACATGTAGAAAATGCGCGTGAAAAAATTGCCGAAGGCAAAGAAAAAGTAATGAAAGAATGGAACAAACGCAAAGACGAAATCTCTGCCAAGTTCCACAAAGAAGAAGAAAAGTAATTTAGCGATACTTTCCCATTAAAACCCCCGACAGGAAACGAATAAACTTTCGTTTTTTGTCGGGGGTTGTTTTATTAGATTATTATAACGTTCTTACAGTCTGCCCTAATACTTAAAATGATTTGCGTGCTGCTTCAAATGCTTTGGAAATACTCTCCGGTTCCGGGCCGGAAGAAACTTTGCTGATAAACATTTCGTGATTAGAAATGGCTTGCACCATATTATCAAACAAAAGCCCACGGTTCACTTCGCGCTCAATGGCGGCGATCACACCAAAAGCATCACGCGGGGCCAAAATATTTTCCACACCGGCGTGCAACATTTTGACGGCACTTGCTTCTTCGTAGCGAAGCCGCGCCGCATGTAACGGAAATCCCATAATACATCCTTTGTAATTAAGCCGCTTGCGAAGGAGCCCCTTAATTACTTTGTCGGACAGACAGGCCTGATTGTCGTTATCTATATTGACAAAAGTCATGTCTGACGGCATAACCGCATCGGTACGGCGAAACAAATTTTTATATGGGATAAACTCGGCATCCTCTAATTGCACCAACGTTTTTAATGCGCCGGATACGCCGGGAAAATACTTTACGCACGTCAGCGCACCCGCATTGGAAAGCCCCGCGAGCATATCTCCCGCCAAGCGCGAAACAATAGCCGGATCATCGGAAATAGATGAAGCCGCATACCCTAAATCTACGATGGGCGCAAGCACCCAATCTAACCCGACCGCGCGGGCCATACGTCCCAGCAAATTACCTTTGCGGTACGCTGCTTCCGGGGAAGAATATTCAACAAGAGCACGATTTTTAGGTAGGGCGGGTGCATCTTTAATTACTTCACTCAAATCGTCTTTAATATCTGCGCAAAACAGGAGCCGCCCATAAGGAGAAACCGCATTAAGACGTTGCGTCAGTTTTAATGTTTGTGCCGCTGTTCCGCCGTACAAACAAAATCCGCCGACACCCATCCGCGCCAATTCTTCGGCTTGTTTAATATCGCTCTGTCCAAACCAAAATGCAGGGAAAACAATGCGTGCCGGTTTCATAATGGCTCCTTATAAAACAGAAGGGACTAATGCTTCTTCCGTATCTGAAGGTAAAATGGCTACCCCATCGGTTTGTTCATGTGTATCTACTTCCACCGGAGTATCCGCAAGCACTTCGGGGCGTTGGGGTGTTTTAATCCATTGGACAACGGACGGAATCAAATATTGGTTTAACATGTCGTGTGATGTTTTATCGTACGCCGTTAAAAAAGTGACTTTGCCATTTTCCGGCCCCGTCGTTAAATACGCCACATTACGAATAACGCTCGCTTCCAAAAACATTTTTTTATCGGCCGCCCCCGCCGCAATCAGTACATTCCCCTTATATAACCGCATGGCCGGAATAGATAAGACATCACGCACGTTTGCCGTCGGGCTAATCAGGGCCAATAGTGCGGTATCGGGCCAAAATGTCATACTTTTAGCGGCTACATTCGCGCCCAAGCCGGCACCCAAAACGCATAAATCTTCGTCTTTCACACCTTTTTTATGTAAAAATTCTATGGCCGCATCTACATCACGTGTCATTTTGTTAAACGGATTATCCACTCCTTCGCGTTTGAACGACGAGGCTTTCCCGCCGCCGACACTTTGCCCATATCCGCGCAAATCTAACGCTAAATAACCGATTCCTTCCGGGGCGAGTGCATTTTCCAGAGCGGAAAAGGCTTCTTTATTTTTTCCGCCGTCATGCAATAACACAACCGTTTTTTGCTCCGATTGAGCGGGAAGATAAGCCGCCGCTAACGCCCAACCGTCTTTAGTAGATAACGTTACGGGGGTGGCTTTCGGCGCGGCGTAGAGAACGGCTGTGCCAAAAAGCACGCCAAGACAACTGACTAAAATTGTTAAAATTCGGTTTCGTATCATATTTATATTATACCACTAAAACCGCCGTTACTTTTTTCCGTACGCGAAGTCGCCCCAGAATTAAGTATAATAAAAAATAGAGAGTATTTTATGGCAGAAGAAAAGAATATACGTTTTGGCGTTATCGGTGCCGGAAAAATCGGCACATTTCACACACGCACCTTAGCAAAAATGAAAGGTGTTACGTTAGTAGGCGTTTGCGACCCCGACCAAATGCGCGCGCAAAAACTCGCCTGGGAACACAATTGTACCCCCTACACGCACCCCGAAGAATTACTCGGCCAAGTGGATGCGGTAATCATTGCCGCGCCGACTCCGCTTCACCATAAACTCGGCATGTTATTTTTGGAAAACGGCATACACACCCTTGTAGAAAAACCGATTGCCGTGACTATGGAAGAAGCACGCGATTTAATTCAAGCCGCCAAAAAACATGATTTGATTTTGCAAGTCGGACACGTGGAACGCTTTAATCCCGCCGTGGTAGAAGCGCGCAATTACATCAAAGATCCGCGCTTTATTACCATCACCCGCCAAGGGCCTTACGACGGGCGCATGGCACACATCAGCGTAGTGCTGGACTTGATGATTCACGATTTAGATTTACTTTACACCTTGATCCCCAGCGAAGTTATTAACGTAGAAGCCGTGGGACTTAGCGTGTTTTCCCCACACGAAGATATTGCTAACGTGCGGTTGCATTTTGAAAACGGTGCCGTGGCCGACATTACTGCCAGCCGCGCCAGTTTTGAACGCGCCCGTTTTATGCATGTGTTCCAACCAGACGGTTATGTTTCCGTAGATTTTATGAACGCACGCGTTAAAACGTACCGCAAAGAAAAACCCGTTGTTAATGCCATGAGCGATTTAACGGTTAATTATCCTAAAGTAGAGAAACAACTTCCCATTACGTCTGAAATTTTACACTTTATGGATTGCATCCGCACCGCCAAAACCCCCGCCCCCAGCGGAGAAAAGGGTTCTAAAGCGTTAGATTTGGCGTTGCACATTTTAGAAAAAATGAACCGTTTTGATATTCCCAAAACCGGCCACTTACACACCCCCAAACCGCTCCAAACGCTCACGACCGTGGCGCGCGCCGCGCAAACCGTGTTTGATGAAGCGGTTGGCAAACTCAAAGGAGATAAATAATGTCCACCGTTACCCCGATTGATAAAAACATTTTAATCGTAGCCGGCGATGTATCGGGCGATATTCACGCGGCCGGCTTAATTCGCGCCTTAAAAGCGGCAGATCCGCAAATTCATATTACCGCTATCGGCGGGAAAAATATGCAACCGCTGTGCGACGATTTTTGGTATGACTTGGCCAGCAAAGGCACTAACGGATTTATTGAACCGCTTAAAAAAATGCCGTTGTGGATTAGTTTAGTCAACCGTATCCGCGAATATATGGAAACAAAAAATCCGATTGCGCTAATCGTGGTGGACTTTTACGGATTTAATCATCAAGTATTGGAAATGGCTTTTCACCGTCACATTCCGGCATACTATTATGTAACGCCGCAAGTGTGGGCCAGCCGCCAATACCGCGCTAAAAAATTAGCCAAACTCACGCGCAAAATGTTTGTCATCTATCCGTTTGAGCCGGCGTTTCATCAAAAATTCGGCGGTAATGCGGTATTTTTGGGTAATCCGCTTTTAGATTTACTTCCCGCACCGCTGGAAAAAACTTACGACGTCAAAGATGCTAAAAACCACGCGTGGCAATTAGGGCTTTTACCCGGCAGCCGCGGCGGAGAAATCAAACGTTTGGCCCCGGTTTTTTATCAGGCATTTAAGAAAGTTTTGAAAGAATTTCCCAACACGCAAGCCTCTATGTTCCTACTGCCGGATGCGGATGAAACAAAAATTGCCGAAATGATCGGCGAACCGCTCCATAAACAATTTCATTTTGTCAAAGACAAAAATTACGAGAAACGCAGCCAAATGGATTTTTTACTTGCGTGCTCAGGCACAGCCACCTTGGAAAATGCACTCTTGGGGGTGCCGATGGCCGTAGCCTATAAAATGTTTTGGCCGACGGCACTGATTGCCGGGTTAGTCATCAAAGTACGCTATATTTCACTCGTGAATTTGCTGGCGGATAAGCCGCTTGTACGGGAGCTGATTCAACATCACGCCACCCCCACCGCATTAGCCGCCGAAACAATGGCGATGTTCCAAAATCCCCGGTTGCTCGCCGATATGCGTAAGCAATTACTTACGTTGCGTGCCGAATTAGGGGAACCCGGTGTCGCTCAGCGAGCCGCACAGGAAATTTTGAATGATTTACAACAGAAAAACTAATTATGCAAGCACCTGATTTACCCGCGTTACTTCATAAATTCAAAGAGTATAACCCTACTCAAGATACGTCCCTTATTGAGAAGGCCTACCACTTTGCCGAAAAAGCACATGCCAACCAAAAACGGGAAACGGGCGAACCGTATTTTATCCATTGTCAGCATGTGGCCAACATCTTAATGGATTTCAATTTGGATGCAGATACCATTTGCGCCGGGCTGTTACACGATACCGTAGAAGATACTTCTATTACATTGGACGATCTGCGCAAAGAATTTAACCCGCAAGTAGCCCACATGGTGCAAGGGGTAACGAAAATCAGCGACTTAAAATTTTCGTCCACCGACGAAGAAACTGTGGAAAATTGGCGCAAAATGTTAATTGCGGTAGCCGAAGATGTGCGCGTTATTTTAATTAAACTCGCCGACCGCACCCACAACATGCGCACGTTAGACGCGCTCCCCCCCGAGCGGCAAAAATTAAAAGCCTACGAAACTATTTCGCTCTATGCGCCGCTTGCCCAGCGGCTTGGGATGTTCACCATTAAAACCGATTTGGAAGATTTATCGTTTAAGTATTTGCACCCCACCGAATATGCCAATTTGAAAAAAGAAGTAGAAGCACGCACCGCCGACCGGCAAGCCGCGTTGGAACACTTTAAGGCCCATTTAGAGCCGGCCTTAAAAGAAGCGCAGTTGAACTCGCGCATTTTGGCACGGGCGAAAAATTATTATTCTATTTATCGCAAAATGCAAAGCCAACATTTATCGTTTGCGGAAATTCAAGATTCGTTAGGTGTACGTATCATTACTAAAACCGTGCAAGACTGCTACCGCGCATTAGGCGTTGTGCATAGCGTATTTAAGCCGATTGCCGGTACATTTACCGACTATATTGCCACGCCCAAAGCCAATATGTATCAAAGTATCCACACAACGGTCGTGTCACCCGACGGGGATATTATTGAATTGCAAATCCGTACCGAAGAAATGCACCGCACCTGTGAATATGGTATCGCGGCGCATTGGCGCTATAAAATGGGTAACACCAAGCAAGATAAAAACTTTGATGAAAAAATTAACTGGATACGCCGCTGGATAGAGTGGCAACAAGACTTAACCGCCCCGCGCGAATTTTTGGAAGGTTTCAAAACCGACGTCAACTTGCAACAGATTTTCGTTTTCACTCCGCAGGCAGACGTCAAATCGTTACCGGTCGGCTCTACGCCTATTGATTTTGCCTATTCCATTCATACCGATATCGGCAACCACTATGTAGGGGCCAAAGTCAATAACCGTATGGTGCGTATGGACTACACGTTCAAAACGGGCGACGTGTGCGAAATTATCACGCGCAAAAACGGTGAGCCGAAACAAGATTGGCTCAACTTTGCCAAAACTGCCGCCGCACGCAGCCATATTAAACGTTTTTTACGCAGTAAAGGAATCAAACTATGAACCCGGTTACTTGCAAATCATGCCACTTACTCGTGGACGAAACCGACAATTATTGCCGTCATTGCGGGCGCAGTTTGAAGCCGGGCCATGGGTTTTGGTATTCACACAGCGGAATCATTTTATTGATGCTGGTGTTAGGGCCGTTTGTATTGCCGCTGGTGTGGATGTCCAAACGGTTAGGGCTAACCGCTAAAATCATTTACAGTATCATTTTGGGACTCGTAGGCTATTATTTTATAGTAGCCTGTTACCGCATCTTCCAACTCACGCAAGAAGCCACGCAACTACTTATCGGCGGCGGTTTCTAAAAAAATCAGGCAGATACCCCCATATATTTTGTAAAATATAAGATAGTTGTTTATTTCTATTTTTTATTCATATAAGGAGAAGAAAACGAAAAATGACTGACGAAGAAGTAAAACATAACGTAACCAAAACAGGCCACCCGAAAGGCTTATATATGCTTTTCATGGTGGAAATGTGGGAACGTTTCAACTACTACGGTATGCGGGCGCTTTTGTCGCTGTTCATGATCAGTACCGTAATTGGGTTTAGCAAGGCTACATCCAGCAGAGTATATGGGATATTTACGGCCCTAGTTTATTTGACGCCGGTACTTGGCGGCTACCTAGCGGATCGTTATATCGGCAAACGCCACTCCATTACGATCGGTGCCATTTTGATGGCGATGGGTCAATTTACCTTGGCCTCTTATGAAATCATTAACCCGATTGTTGCCTTGGGAACGGGGCTTACGCTTATTATTATCGGAAACGGTTTCTTCAAACCGAACATTTCTACGATTGTAGGTGAACTGTATGAACCTAACGATGTACGCCGTGACGGTGGTTTTACCATTTTCTACATGGGTATTAACATTGGGGCATTCTTTGCACCGTTTATCTGCGGATTCTTCGGCGAGCCGACCGACTTAAACAACGTCTTGGAAGCCTATAAATGGAAATATGGTTTCATGGCTGCCGGATTCGGGATGCTTATTGGTTTAGTATGGTACTTACTTTCTCAAAACAAATACTTGGGCCATATCGGGTTGTTACCCGCTACCAAAGCCGATGCCATTAAAGACCCGACCGAAATTGCCAAAGCCAAAGAAGCCGAAAAACCGCTCTCGCAAGAAGATTGGGATAAAATCAAAGCGATTTTCACCTTTACGTTCTTTGCGGTATTCTTCTTTACGTTCTTTGAACAAGCGGGCACTTCGCTTAACTTCTTTGCAGCCGAAGCCACTAACCTGACGCCGACGTTGCCGTTTATCGGGAAAATTACGTTGAAAGCCTCGTACTTCCAAGCCATTAACCCGATCTTCGTGGTACTGTTTGCGCCGCTGTTTGCTAAATTGTGGATTAGACTCGGTTCTAAAGATCCGTCCATCCCCACAAAATTCGGTTGGGGGTTATTCTTACAAGGTATCGCTTTTGCGATTATCGCCGTAGCCGCTTCCTTGTATCAATCCAGCGGCCCGGTCAGCGCCTTGTGGTTAATCTTTATGTACATGTTCTGCACGATGGGCGAACTGTGCTTAAGCCCGGTGGGGCTTTCCATGGTTACCAAACTGGCCCCTGTTAAATTCATGTCCTTGTTTATGGGTATATGGTTAATGGGTTCGTTCTTCGGTAACATTTTAGCCGGTATGCTCGCCAGCCAGTACGAATCGTGGAGTTTAGCCACGTTGTTCTCTGTGCCGGCCATCGGATCCATGCTATTTGGTGTGATTATGTGGATAATGACCCGCAAAATCTTACACTGGATGCATGGGGTACATTAAGTAGTTTTCAGACACAAAAAAGGCCTTCGTAAAGAAGGCCTTTTTTTACGCCTGATAAAAGAGCGCCCCTTGATAATAGCCTATAAAAACAATAAAATATCCGTAGAAAATTACGAAAAAGGATATCCAACATGAAAAACACCCAAGCATTTACGTTAATTGAACTGTTAGTAGTAGTTTTAATTATCGGTATTTTGGCCGGCGTGGCGTTGCCGCAGTATAATAAAGCGGTAGAAAAATCACGCTCGGCGCAAGCACTCACACTGTTAAAATCTACGTATGATGCGGCCACTGCTTATAATTTAGCCAACGGTACACATGCCACTTCTATTGATGAATTAAGTATAGATATCCCGTGGACGGGAACAGCCAAATGGACTTCTTCGGTGGACGGCGATGCCAAATCTAACGGGGAATGGAGTCTGCAGTTGTATAATGCCACCGGGGGCCAAGAACCGGGGGTTTCGGTCGGGCATATTAGCGGTAAATATACGGGATGCGGATTTATGATCTATTTATCAACAGCCCAACATTCTTTGCCTAAAGAAGTGCCTCTTTGCGTAGAGCGCATTTCCGGCGGTTACAGTTTTTCCGGCACAGCAGGTTCTTACTGTACCCAAATAATGAAGGGCTCTTTTATTGCGGGAAATCCCCAATTGCGTTGGTACACGATGCCTTAAACGAAACATCCCTTTTATCTCACGATAAAAGGGATGTAAAATTGGTACCAAATACCTTTACACAATCTTATTTTCTTCTTGTTTGGCTTTTTCCAATTCTTTATCCACACGCGTAGCCAGACGGCGCAACACCGTTTGCGTGTTCTTTTTCCATTCTTTAAGCGCACGCAATTCGGCTTCCGTCTTTTTGAGTTTTTCTACGCTTTCTTCCAAGATACGCAACCGTTGTTTTAAGGCAGCGTTTTGCGCTTGCGCGTCTTTTTGGCGCGCAAGTAGTTGAGAAGCAAGCAATTCTAACTCTTTTAATTTTTCTTGCATATTAGCGTAATTCCGCGCCGACAGCCGCTTTTAACTGCTCTACAATGCGGTTAAAGGCCTCGTCGGTTTCTTTATCTTTAAGCGTACGCGCCGGATTGGAAAATGCGAGCGAGAACGTGACACTCTTTTTCCCTGCGGGCAAATGTTCGCCTTCGTATTTATCAATCAGATGATACGCTAAATCAACATCCAGCGGCGTTTTATCCAACGCAGATACGATTTGTGCGTACGTGACGGTTTTATCCACCACTACGGACAAATCACGCAAAGACGGCGGGAATACCGCTACATCTTTGGCGGGTTTGAAATCTTGCGCGGAAAAACTTTTTTCAATTTGTTTGGTAGCAAATTCAAACGCCCACACATCTGCGGTTTTGATACCAAACGCTTTTAACGTAAGCGGGTGGAGTTTACCGAATTGCCCGATTACTTTTCCGCCCAAAACGATATCCATGCAGATTTTGGGATGCATATAGCACGGCACCGTTTTAGACACCGCAAAACTAATACCATCCACGCTTGAGAATGCCGCCTGCATGAGCCCTTTTAACAAGTAAAAATCAACGGGTTTTTCGGACATACCGAAGAATTTTTCCTGTTCCAACGTTCCGCATAACACTCCGGCTACGCCGTAATTTTCCACCGGGAAACCTTTGATGTTTTGGAAAGTTTTGGTCGTTTCAAATAACGCCAAATTGCGGTTACCGAAACGCAAATTACTCTCTACGTTTTTCAGTAACGCGGGCAGTAGCACCGGGCGCAAATAGTCCCACCCTTGCGCCAAAGCGTTTTTTATTTTAATGCAAAATTGCGGGTTTTGCCCAAACGCTTTTAATTCTTTTTCTCCCACAAAATCAATGTTTTTGCACTCGCAGAAACCAAGGCCGATAAGCGTTTTGGCAAACCGCCGGCCCAGTTCAATCCCTTTGGGCGCATCGGTAAACGCTACAAACGCGCGCGAGGCATGCACGGGGATTTGGTCGTAGCCGGCAAAGCGGGCGGCTTCTTCGGCAAGATCCCACTTATGATTTAAGTCGCGCCGGTGCGTAGGCGCTACAAACGTCCATTTGTCGCCGTCCGCATGGAACTCAAGCGCCAAGCGCGAGAAAATTTCTTTGAGCCGTTCTTCGGAAATTTGCGTACCCAGAATTTTGTTAATTTCCGCGGGCGTAAATTCCACCGTCGGGTTCTTATACGGCGTAGGATATACGTCATTAATTTCGCTGGCTGTTCCGCCGCAAAGTTGCACAAAAAGTTCACTGGCGCGGCGCATGGCAAGTAACGCCCCATTTACGTCCGTACCGCGTTCAAAGCGTTGGGACGAATCGGACGACACGCCGAATTTCTTAACGGTTTTGTTAATGGTCGGCGCGTCAAAGTGGGCGGCTTCCACAAAAATATCCGTCGTATCCTCTTGGATACCGCTGTTAAGCCCACCCATAATACCGGCAAGCGCGGTGGCCTTTTTGGTATCGGCAATTAACAAACAATTAGCATTTAACGTCAGTTCTCTGCCGTCTAAAATAGTAAATTTTTCACCTTCTTGTGCGTTGCGTACAATCACTTTTCCGCCTTCTACCAAACGCAAATCAAACGCG
Organism: Candidatus Avelusimicrobium luingense; assembly: GCA_900315845.1. GTDB lineage: Bacteria > Elusimicrobiota > Elusimicrobia > Elusimicrobiales > Elusimicrobiaceae > Avelusimicrobium > Avelusimicrobium luingense. The sequence goes on along the minus strand of OOHK01000003.1, from coordinate 197,858 downwards.
TGCATCGGGTGGCCGAGTTCAAACATCACATAGTTGGTAATATCCACGAGCGCGTTTTTGGGGTTTAAGCCCATGGCGGAAAGACGCATTTTAAGCCACTCGGGCGACTCGGTATTTTTTACACCGCGGATCACGCGCCCGATATAGCGCGTACAGGCTTGCGGATTTTGAATTTCAATATCCAGCGCTTTGCCTTGCCCGGCAATATCTTTGATTTCCGGAAGTTTGACCGGCTTATTTAATAAAGCCCCGAGTTCGCGGGCTACACCTAAATGCGAGAGCAAATCGGGACGGTTAGAGGTAATTTCCAAATCAAAAAGCGTATCGGCTTTGCCATATAACGACGAAACATCTGTGCCGAGCGGCAGGTTTTCATCCAACACCATAATACCGCGGGCACGGGTATTAGTAAGTCCGAGTTCATCAGACGAGCAAATCATTCCTTCCGATTGTACACCGCGGATAACTGCCGGCTTTAGCACATTCTTGCCAAGCCGTGCACCTACGCGCGCCAAAGGCACTTTTTGCCCGACGGCCACATTCGGCGCACCGCACACGACGCGTTGCGTTTTTCCGCCGCCAAGATCTAACGTCACTAAATGTAAATGGTCGGAATCGGGGTGATTTTCAATCTGCGTAATTTGGGCCACATTCACGCCTTCAAAATCGGCCCCGGTCGTTTCCATAGAAGCGACTTCAATACCCAAATCGGTTAATTTTTGCGCCAGTTCTTCGGGCGTTAAATCCAGATCAATAAAATCTTTAAGCCAAGAGTATAGAATTTTCATGAAAGACTCCTTAAAATTGTTTGAGTACGCGCAAATCGTTCTCGTAAAAAGTGCGGATATCTTTGATATTCAGCATCATCATCGCTAATCTTTCCACGCCCATACCAAACGCGTAGCCGCTAAATTCATTCGGGTCAATGCCACAGTTTTTTAAGACGTTAGGGTGGACTACGCCCGCGCCGAGCATTTCAATCCATCCGCTGCCTTTGCACACGTTACAGCCTTTGCCTTGGCAAAATACGCATTTAACATCTACTTCCACGCTGGGCTCTGTGAACGGAAAAAATGACGGGCGAAAACGGATTTCGGCCTTGTTCCCAAATAACCCTTTCATAAACGCAGTTAAGTCGCTTTTTAAGTCGGCCATGCTAACGTTTTTATCCACATACAATCCTTCAATTTGGTGGAACACGGGGCTGTGGGTAGCGTCTAAACTGTCGTTTCTGAACACGCGGCCCGGGGCCATGATGCGAAGCGGCGGTTTGTGTTTTTCCATATACCGGCTTTGCACATTGGACGTATGCGTACGAAGCACCAACGGCATTTTGCTATCTACAAAAAAAGTATCTTGTGCGTCACGCGCCGGATGGTGCAAAGGAATATTTAACAAATCAAAATTGTGCTTTTCGTCTTCCACCCACGGCCCTTCTGCCCATTCAAAACCGAGTTGCGACAGAATTTCGGTCATGCGGTCTTGCGCCACCGATAACGGATGACGATGGCCTTTTGCAACGGGATAACCGGGGAGTGTTAAATCCAAATCTACTTTATTTAATTCTTCGTTGATTTCTTTGGCGGCGAGCAAGTCGGTTTTTTCATCTAACGCAGCGGTTAGTTTAGCCTTTAAGGCATTACCGAGCGGCCCGGCTGTTTTTTTATCTTCAATAGAAAAATCTTTGAGATTTTTGAGTAGTTCGGTCAGCGCGCCTTTGCGCCCTAAAGAGGCTACGCGCAGTTCTTCCACGGCGGCGAGATCGGCGGCGTGGGCAATTTTATCAGTATATTCTTGCGCAATAGTGTCGCAAGCGGTTTGAAATTCGGCAATAGTCATAATGATATTATAGTATTTTACGCACGCGCGCGTATAGTGCGAGATACAATCCCCGCCTGACAACAAAAAGTCCAACCGCACCGGTTGGACTTTTTGAAATAAGAATAATGCAACGTTTATTCTTTAGCACCGTGCTCACGCAATAACTGCGTGTTTTCCGAATCTTCCGGCATTTCTTCCTCTTTACGGCGGATATGCATAGACGACATCAGCATATCCAACAAACGGATATCGCTGGGATATTGTACCAGTTCGTGGGCTTTGGGCAAAGATACCCACCGTATCGCAATAATTTCGGAGGCGTCGTGTTTGCCGATGCGGCCCAACTTTTTCATCAAATACCACTGCACCATTTTTTTAATGTAGTTTCCCTGCAGCGTAAATGCGTAATGCACGCGAATCATCGGGTAAATAATACTGGCACGATAGCCTGTTTCCTCCAACACTTCGCGCAGTGCCGCTTGACGGGGTGTTTCCCCCGCTTCAATATGGCCTTTGGGGAACGTCCAAATCTTTTTGCCTTTCATATTTTTGACTTGGACCAATAATACTTTTTTCCCGTCTAAGACCACGCCACCGCACGAAAATTCGGAAACGATCATAAACTTTGCTCCAACGCATGTGCTGCGTTCAAGATTTTTTCTTCCTGTAAAATCGGCCCGTAGAATTGTACCCCTACCGGAAGACCTTTTTTATCTAACCCAAATGGCACGCTGATACCGGCCAAGCCGCCGATATTGCCGGGGCAAGTATATAAGTCCGCCAGATAGAGCGCAAGCGGATTATCTTTGTGTTGGCCGATACGAAATGCGGTCATCGGCGAAGTGGGTGTTAACAAAACATCTACTTTTTCAAATACTTTTTTGAAATCGTCGCGGATGAGTTCGCGCACTTTCATCGCTTTTAAGAAACATTCTTCATAGCGTTTGGATGTAAGCGCAAACGTACCGATCATCAAGCGTTTTTTAACTTCTATACCAAACTCCGCGCGGGAATCTTGGTAATAAGCATTTAAATCGGGTGCGTTTTGGGCCGAATATCCGTAACGGATACCGTCAAAGCGTCCTAAATTGGAACTGGCTTCCGCGCTGGTAATAATGTAATAACACGCCGCCGAGTATTTAGCATACGGCACATCTACTTCCACCACTTCTGCGCCTAATTTTTTAACGTGTTCGGCAGCCAACACAATACGCGCTTTGATATCTTCATACAGCCCGTCCAAAAATCCTTTGGGAAGACCGACTTTTACCCCCTTTAAGTCTGCCGTGAATTGTTTTGTGTAAGCAGGCACGGGGGCTTCTAACGAAGTAGAATCGTGTTCGTCTTTACCGGATAACACTTCTAATCCCAAAGCGGCGTCATGCACGTTTGCCGCGAGCACGCCGACTTGGTCCGCGCTGGAAGCAAACGCAATCACTCCGTAACGCGAAATACGTCCGTACCCCGGTTTTACACCGACGATACCGCAAAAACTGGCCGGTTGTCTGACAGAGCCGCCCGTATCCGTACCGAGGGCTAACGGCACCATGCCCGCCGCTACCGCAGCCGCACTTCCGCCGGAACTTCCGCCGGGGACGCGCTCAATATCTACCGGGTTTTTCACAATACCCCAAGCCGAAGTTTGGTTCGTGCTGCCCATAGCGAATTCGTCCATATTGGTTCGCCCGATAATGACCGCATCGGCCGCCAGCAATTTTTCTACGACGGTAGAAGTATATGGCGCCACATAATTAGCCAGCATTTTGGAACAGCAGGTGGCTTTGTGACCTTTGTATAAAATGTTATCTTTAATAGCCACAGGGACACCGGCAAGCGGGCCTAATTTTTCCCCGCGCGCACGTTTTTCATCTACTGCTTTGGCCTGTGCGAGCGCGTCTTGCTCAAACACTTCCACAAACGCGTTAATGGTAGGGTTTTTATCGGCGATGACGGCCAGCGACTCGCGGGTAATTTGTTCGGCGGTTTTTTTACCGGACGAAATGGACTCAATAATTTGGGAAATCGTCATCATATTAAAGCACCTTTTTTACTTTGGCACAGCCGTTTTCTTCGGCGGCAAAATCGTTACGCAATTCTTGCGCGAGCGCTTCGTTTTCCACCGGCACGTCGGGGCGGATATGTGCGGCCAAATTGACGTTCGTCAGTTTCACGCCATCTGTATTGATAGCGGATAATTCTTGCACCCAATTAAACAACGCTTTTAATTGGGCTTCATACAAAGCGGTTTCTTCTTCGTTAATACGCATATTGGCGAGTTTGCCCGCCAATTCTACATCTTTTTTTGTAATTTCCATAAAAAAGGCTCCTTAAAATTTATTTTATATAATAAGACAACCTTATACAAGGAGCAACCGATGGAAAAAATAATCTAATCGGTTTCACGTTGATAGAATTATTAGTCGTTGTGTTAATTATCGGCATTTTAGCCGACGGCACTATAACCCAAAAGAAGCCATGTATTTTGGAATAACTAAGATAAGTCTACACCCGCGGGGAAATCACTTTCTATAAAATTTCTAACGGCGCAAATTTGAGCATAAATGTCCGGCGGGTTCCGTTACCAAATACTACCGTAATTTTGGCACTTTCGCCGCTGCCCGCAATCTGCACAATTTTGCCTTGCCCGAAAACACCATGCTTTACCATGCCGCCCACCGCAACTCCGTCCGCGTTTTTTTCAGCCGGTTTGGGAGCGGGCGGCTCACCTAAAATACGGCGCGGATCGGACAATTTATAGCCGGAAGAATTAGACGGCTTTTGCGGTTTGGCGTATAGCGAGCCGACGCCTGGCGTCTGCGGATAGGAATAGGACGTATAATCTAAATTGTCATCTTCTTGAATTTCATAGCCGTCCTCATCATAGCGTTTTTGGAAACGGCTCTTATGTACTGCGCCCTCAAAACCGCCGTATTGGCGTTTTCGCTCTCTAAAGCGTTCGTAATTACCGCCGGAATAAGACGAATTTCCACCCCACGCAAAACGTGCGCGCGGCGCGGTTTCTTCCACTTCGTTTTCGTCTAACAAACCGCTTTCAAACAAAAAGCGCGACGGTAAATTTTCCTGCAGTTGCCCGAATTTACGACGCGTTTGGGCGTACGTTAAAAACAACCGCTTGCGCGCGCGCGTCATCGCCACGTAGCAAAGGCGGCGTTCTTCTTCCAATTCATCGTCATTATCGCGCCCGATGGGGAAAAGATTTTCTTCTAAACCCGTTACAAACACATCCTCAAACTCAAGCCCTTTAGCCAGGTGCACGGTCATCAAAGTTACCGCTCCGCCCTCGCCGGCTTGCGAATCATCATCGCCGGACAAAAGTGAAATTTCCTGTAAAAAATCGGCTACGGAAGGTTGCTTTTCGCCTTTTTCGCACCGTTCTTCATATTCTTTAACGGCGTTGATTAAAGCGTCCAAGTTTTGCAAACGGCTCTCGGCTTCCGGGTCTTTTTCCATATCGGCTTTGACACTATCCATATAGCCCGATTCGGCCAAAATTTTTTGGAAAATATCGGTAGGCGTTGTAAAAAGCATTTCGCTACGCCACTTTTCAAACAGTTGCGCGAATTTGATAGATGCTTTGACAGCCGCCGAACTCAACCCCGGTACATAGGCCGCATTTTTAAGCGCATCGTACAAAGAAATCTGTTTTTCCTGCGCGTGAGCCACCAACCGCTCTTGCGCCGTTTTACCAAGACCTCGCGTGGGAGTATTGATAATACGAAGCAAACTGACGTCATCTTGCGGCGTAACTAAAATACGCGCATAGCACATCATATCCTTAATTTCTTTACGGTCATAAAAGCGCACCGTACCGATTAAACGATACGGAATTTGATAACGTCTAAACGAGTCTTCAAAACTGCGGCTCTGTGCGTTGGTGCGATAGAAAACAGCAATATCTTTTAGGCTTTCCCCTTCCACTTCCACGAGCGACTTAATATTTTGACTAACCCAACGCGCTTCGCGCCCTTCGCTTTCTAATTGGCGCACTTCAATCGGGTCGCCGGCGTCTTTTTCGGTAAAGAGGTTTTTCTCTTTGCGTTGTTTATTTTTGCAAATCAGTTTATTTGACGCATCCAAAATAACTTTGGTAGAGCGGTAATTTTGCTCCAGCGTGATGATTTTAGCGTCCTTGAAATCTTTTTCAAAGTCCAAAATGTTGCGGATGTTCGCACCACGCCACGAATAAATACTCTGGTCCGGGTCGCCCACTACACACAATTTGCGGTGTTGCGCCGCGAGCATTTTGGTAATTAAGTATTGGGTACGGTTCGTATCCTGATATTCGTCCACTAAAACATATTGAAAGAAAGATTGATAGTATGTACGGATATCTTCATGATCGCGCAATAAAACGGCCGTTTTTACTAAAAGATCGCCAAAATCTAACGCGCCCGCTTCTTTTAATTTTTGCTCGTAGCGGCGGTAAATTTCCGCGGCGCGGATTTTACCGTCTAACCCGGACGCAGTAGCCGATTGCATGAACATATCGGACGAAATCATATCGTCTTTAGCGCGGGAAATCGCACTGACAATCTGCCCCACTTCTTTTTTAGGCTCTTTAACGCCCATTTGCTCAAGCAGTAAAGTAACTACCTTTTTTTGGTCGTTTTCATCGTAAATAGCAAAATCTTTTGACAAACCCAACGTTTCTGCGTGTTGACGTAAGAGCCGCACCCCAAAAGAGTGAAATGTATGTATCCACACACGCCGGGCATTACCGGGAACAAGTTGCTCTACACGCTCCCGCATTTCTCCGGCGGCTTTGTTCGTAAATGTAACCGCTAAAATGCGCGAGGGGTTATACCCATCCGCAATCAGTTTGGCGATTTTGGTGGTTAACGTTTTTGTTTTTCCCGTTCCGGCCCCGGCCACAATCAGGCACGGCCCGCCGTCATAATTAACGGCGGAAAGTTGCTGGGGGTTAAGCGAATTTAGAGCGTCTTGTAAGGTCATTTTGATTTTTTAGGTTTTGGCGCGGGTAATTGCGCGGCAACTGTTTTGACTATATCTGTTAAAAATTTCCGGTCCTCTACATTTTCTATAAGCAGTAACGGTTTCGCCCCCGGATAAGGCGGCTCTAACACCGGGTTTTTTACCAACGCAAGGGCCGATGAAACCGGCTTAACGAGTAAGCGGTTATCATACAACCCACCGACTACTTTTTCTTGATAATACAACACATACTCGCCCATCATGGCGCGCGTACGCACTCCCGGCAAGCCGGACAGTTGGTCTAAAATAAAATCTACAAACTCTTTACCGGTTGCCATACATTAGTTCTTGCGTGATTTACGAGAGATCCTTTCGTTACGAACTCGTATCCTAAATAATTTTTTACCGACGGAAGAACCGGTAATTCCTTCCGTCAAAGTAAAATAGACAAAAGGGGTACTCCACGCTAAAAACCATAGGCCGTCTCCCGGTTGGACGAAACGGAACATCACACAAGCGGCACAAAATAAAGCCATTAAAATAAAATCTATCAGATACGCCCCAAAGACATTCCACCGGTTAGTTTTAGCGGCAACGATTTTTAGATCAACCGCACTTTTACCAATAGAAGTAGCGTGTTTTTTTTCATACCAGCCAAAATATCCTAAAGCCAACCATACGCCCAATCCTCGCCAAAAGCACTTACCGATAAACATATCCGTACTGTGGACTTCTATCCCCCACTGCATACAAAACATTCCCCAACTAAATATAACAATCAGCGAAGACAGAAATATCATAAATGTATCCAACAAATAGGCTAGCAACACGCGCCACCAAGATATTTTTTTTGTTGCTGAAATACGTTTCATATTTACCCCTATTTTAATTTCAACTGCACAAACGTTTCAATGTGCTCGCTGTGCGGGAAGAAGTCAAACGCTTCCACGTGTAGAATTTCATAATGCTGCGTGAGAATTTTCAGATCGTTAGCCAGCGTAACCGGGTTGCACGAAATATAAAGCACATTTTCCACGCCCGACTCCGCTACCGCCTTGGCGGCTTTGGGGTGCATACCGCCGCGCGGCGGATCCAGAATAATCAAGGCGTCTTTCTTTTCAATCGGTTGTTGTTTAACAAAATCTTCCACTTTGGCGCAGAAAAATTGCACATTTTTCACGCCGTTTAGTTTGGCGTTTTCAATGCCGTTGTAAATAGCAGGCGCGACACTTTCCACGCAAATTGACTTTTCACACAAGTCGGCACAAGACAAAGAAAAACTCCCCGCGCCGCCGTATAAGTCGTAAATTTTCTTCGGGGCGAGTTTTTTAACGAACCCGCGCACGACGGAATACATTTTTTGCGCCGTTTTGGTATTGGTTTGAAAGAACGACTGCGGAGAAAGTTTGAATAAAACTTCGCGCTCTTGCGTGCCGTTTTCGCCCGTTAAAATAATCTTTTCAAAAATATGGTCTTTGCCTTTTAACACACGCAAACTTTCCGGCGCGGCAGTGTCGGCCAACCCCGTATTTACCGCGGCCATAATGTTGGCGTTTGGCAACACGGACTCCACCGCGGACACAAACGTTTTTTCGTTAAAATCATCCGTTACAAATAAAACGACAATTTGCTCGCCGGTATTTTTGCCTTCACGCACCAAAAGGTGGCGCAAGACGCCTGTATGTTTGCGCGTATCGTAATACGGTAAATTTTCGGCGGCGGCCCACACGCGCAAGGCATCCAAAAGCGGCACTAATTGCCGGCTAAATAAAAGGCACTCGCTAATTTCTACGGCTCTATCAAAACGTCCTTTATACTTAAAGCCGAGAGCCTGTTCAAACTCCAGCGGGCGGGTTTTGTTGGCAGGATCTTTTTTATTGTAATCTTCGCGCCATTTGACTTGGTGGCAAAAACCCAACTCTACTTTATTTCTAAAATAAAACGGCTCGTCCGTTTTGGTAACGGAAATTTCGTGCGGCCAAAATTCGCGCAAAGTTTCTTGCAATTTGGCTTGTTTTTGAGCCACTTGCTCGTCGTAGGATAAATTAAGTAGCGCGCACCCGCCGCACACGCCGAAATGTTTGCAAGTCGGATTAGGCATTGATCTTAAACAGGCAAACGTCGCCGTCCTTTACAATATAGTCTTTTCCTTCGCTGCGGATTAGCCCATGTTCGCGCAAGGTTTTTTCATCACCGTATTTGACTAAATCGTCAAACGTATAGACGTCGGCGCGGATAAAACCTTTTTCAAAATCGCTGTGAATTTTGCCGGCGGCTTGCGGAGCCGTACACCCTACGGGAATTAACCAACTGCGCACTTCCACTTCCGGCCCGGCGGTAAAATACGTGCAGAGATTTAATAACTTCATCCCCTCGCGCACCACTTTTTCAAGCCCGGTGTAATCGCTACCCGTTTCGGCCAAGAAAGCATGTTTTTCTTCTTCGCTAAACTCGGCGATATCGGCTTCAAATTTTACGCAAAGTTCCACAAATCCCGCCCCGTTTTCTTTAGCGTATGCGGCTACTTTGGCGGCATTTTCCGCGTTGCGTTTTTCGCTGTTATTGCCCACATACAAAACGGGTTTGGAAGTTAAAAATTGATACTCTTTTAATTCTTCCGGCTCTAAACCTAAAGACGAAACCGGCTTACCGTTTTCCAACGCGGCTTTAATTTCTTTCATCCGCTCAAAGGCAGCCACGGCATCTTTCTTGCCCGATTTAGCGTTACTGGCCAAACGGTCGCAGATTTTAGTGGCACTTTCCAAATCGGCCAGCATTAACTCGGTGTTAATCACTTCAATATCGCGCAAAGGATCTACGGAATTCATCACGTGGGTGACATTTTCGTCTTCAAATAACCGCACCACGTGAATAATGGCGTCCACTTCGCGGATGTTGGCTAAAAATTTATTGCCGAGTCCTTCGCCTTGGCTGGCCCCTTTAACAATACCCGCAATATCTACAAACTTGATAAACGCGGCGGTTTTCTTAGGTGGCTTAAACATGTCAAAGAGTTTATCCAACCGTTTATCCGGTATCGGCACAATGCCGACGTTGGGTTCAATAGTGCAAAACGGATAATTGCTTGCTTCCGCTCCCGCACACGTAAGTGCGTTAAATAAAGTAGATTTGCCGACGTTAGGTAGTCCGACGATACCGATTTCCATGAAAATACTCCTTGAAGAAAAAAATGCCGAAACACCCGAAAGGATGTTCCCTTTAATAAATATTTTAGCATTTTGTCCCGACAGGATACATAATTCGGGGGCCCATATCGGGTTAGGCCCTTTGTCCCTTGACGATTATATGCTTTTTCCTTATACTATTTATACTTAGTATTAGGGGAAAACATATGCAACGTATTTTTTACTTATTTTTAATAGGAATTTTGTGTGTAAGCGCGCCTATGTTAAGTCATGCAGTGCCGTGGGGCGTGCTTGAGGAAGCCGTGGACGGTCGTTCGTACGGCGTGGATAAACTGTTGGCTAATGAACCGATTTATTATGCTGTTTCTGCCGATGTTACCCCGCAGGAAGAACGAACTTTTATCAATGGTTTTCATCTCTGGCCGAAAAAGACATTACGGGCTATCCAGCAATTGGGACGCGCCAATGAGTTTAAGGATATTACCGATCTTTTGCAACGTGGGGTAACGCTTATTAAAACCGACGAGGAGCATGCCGACATCTATTTCTTTATAGACAAAAACAACAGTTTGTGCAGCAAAGTCGCCATGGGCTGTTTTTCTTCAACGACCAACCAAATTGCCCTTGTGCAAGAATTCCGCCAGCAAGCCGCCTCTGTTCTCACGCATGAGATAGGGCATTATTACGGACTTGGTGACCAATATGCGAACGCGCGTCATAATTCCAGCAGAATCTATTCGAGCAAAGCCAACTTTATCGAAGGCAGTATTATGAATGACGCCGACACCCTTACTTGTGACGATTATGACGGCTTGATTAACTTAATTGATTTACGTATCAGTCAAAACACAGGTCAGTTTTCCAAGCGGGCCAGTGACGGTTGGTGGAGTTTGTGTAAGAAAACAAAAAATTTCTACCAAGAAGCCAAAACTACGAACCGTAGCGAGTCTTTCGACTCCGTGGAACTCAATGATAACACGCAGATATCCACAGAATACGATAAAAAAGGTAACCCCATTAGAACAGAGTATACTTTCTTTATAGACAGCAACCCCTTTTCGTTGTTTGCCGTGAACAAAGGAGATCAGATTACCCGCGATAAGCAGGGCCGAATTTCCCGTATTGAGTCCGGCGTATCATCACCCATGTGTCCGTTCATGGGCAAGAAGTCGGTGCGGACATTTGAATATGTAAAAAAGGATGCATTAATTCAGGAAATTCATATTCAATGTGCTTCCACGAAGAAAAATTATTCCGTTCCTATAGTAAAAGACAACGACTGGATATTGTTTGTGCCCGTGCCCGTTGCGGGGAAAATACCCTACTGGCGCAAAGAATTTCCGTTAAGCGATAATTCTTATAACGTAGTCATTCAGTTTGATAAAAATCACGCGACCGAATTTTCCGTATCGGGCGGCGATATGATACCTGTCGGCAACGAATTTGAACATCATGGGCTTCGTTTATCACGCCCGGTCTCTAAATTCAATTATATAGCCGAAGTAGAAGGAAATCAAACACTGAACTACTTTTTAACAGCCAACGATTTCAAACGTCAGTTACTCGGCGCACATATTTTACCTAATCACCGCTCCGTGTTAATGGAAGCCAAAACCGCGTATGATCAAGTTGTCCCATACGCATGGAGTTTTTACGAAAACTTTTACAAGCCGGCTTTCGGCCTGGCCAAATGGCAACAGGTAAACCGTGCTTTACAAAAGAAACTATCCAAACATAAATAAATATGGAGTAATAGTTATGAAATGGTTTTGCGGAATAATATTATTATTTATCGGCACATTGACAGCACAAAGTGAGCCGTATGCCGTATTGAAAAATGCCGAACAAAACCATTCTTATGGTATTGATATTTTTTTATCCGGGCGGCCTATCCGTTATGCGATTGAGTCGGACATTACCCCCCAAGAACGAACGTTGTTCTTAAATAATTTACGTGCTTGGCCGAAAAAAACCTGGCAGACGATTCCCCAGGACCGCAAAAACGAATTTAGCGATATTTTACCGTTGTTGCAACGGCCGGTGAAATTAGAAGAAACAACTTCCCAACAGGCCGATGTCATCTTTAATATCGGAAAAGAATCTGATTTTGCCAGAGAGGACCTGGGCTATGACGCCTGCGGGACACATACTTCTTCCTATCCGCATGTCATTTCCATCAATCCCGCTTGCCGACACAAGTTTGATGAAATCTCTTTACACGAAATCGGCCACTTTTACGGATTAGCCGACCAATACCCCGAAGCCCACAATGCCAGCCAACAGTATTACGGCAGCGTCAACAAAACCGAGTATAGTGTTATGTACTCGTTGCCAAACGACAGTTTCCACCAGGAATTTACTTGCGACGACGCTGACGGATTTATCAATTTGGTTGATTTACGTTTATTCCAAAAGAACGGCAAATTCCCCAGCCGGGCCATTTATGGGTGGAAAAGTTTATGTACCGATAAATTGGAATATCAAAAAAGCACCAAAAGCAAGGGATCATCTTTTAACGGGAAAATCTTCAGTATTTCTCACAATGTCTTGCCGTTATTTTTCACCTCAAATTCCCGTGCAATTCGGCGTGACAAAGATACCCAAATAGTAACGGACATAAATGACGGCAGTGCCGTGCCCCCCTGTCCGGCCGGTTCCGGCAGGTGGCGTGTATTTACCTACGACAAGGCCTACGAACAACTGAACATTTACTGCGTTAAAGGCAACAGCCGCCCCAAGCCCGAGGAAGAGCCCGATTTCCATTTTCCGCTTCCTACGGCAGCGGAATGGCAGATTCAAATTCATGACAAAAATACAATACATTTGGATTTTTTCAAACAAAAACTCAGGGCTGTATCTCTTTCGCTGATCCACACCAATGTAGCCGGGCATAGTCATATTTCCATGACGGTAGCAAACAGATTGCTCAGCAAACAACCCTACACCGAAGTTGATATCTACGACAACGGAGAGCATTTCTCTACCACCGTCCCGTTACATAACAATGGGGAAATATTACGGGTCCATCCAACGTTCGGCCCTGTATTATTCAAATTAAAACAGGAATTGGACCGACAAACCCGCTATGCCATCAGTTTTGATAAAGACTTTTACCAACCCTTAATACAAACTCCGCAGCGCCGGGCGTATGCAGAAGAACTTAAGCGGCAGATGCCCGCCATGCTCAAGCCGACGCCCACCATTCCGTTCGCTCCGTAAAATTCATTTAAGCATTTGATATAATAAGTTGATTATAGGAACGTTATGTCAATTGCAAAAAAAATTAAAACTTGGCAAGAAAATAAATTTCTTTCCGAACAGCAAGCCGAACAAATTTTGGCTTTTGAACGTGCCCGCGGTAACCGCACCTTTTGGGGAACCGCTTTTATTTTTGCGGGGCTTTTAATCGGGCTGGGCATTTGCCTGATCGTGGCCTCTAATTGGGATGCGCTGGGCGCTCCCGTAAAACTAACGGGCGATTTTTTGCTCTTGGGCGGATTTAGTTACGCCGTATATTGGAGCATCTGCCAAAAACGCAGCGGGCTTAAAGAATTGTTTATTGTTATTGCTTTTCTGTTGTCGGGGGCTTCCATCGGGCTAATCGCCCAGGTATTTCAATTAGACGGCGGGTGGCAATCGTTTGCGGTATTTTGGTCATTGTTGGGGCTGGTATATGTATGGGCAAGCCGGGTGCTGTTTATAGGAATGAGTTGGTGGATTCTTCTTTTAAGCGGTGTATTAAAAGGGAAGTGGCTAGAATCGCTTTTTGAATATTTAGGCAAACATTTGGACGCTACGGCCTTAGCACTTATCGCCGGGTTATGGCTCCTCAGTTACGCCGGCGGAAAAGCCAACGAAAAACTATCCGTTTACACGCGTTTGGCGGCGGCCTTTGAAAAAGTCATGATGTGGTGTACCTATGCGACGGTTGCTTTTGTAGGCATCCGTTGGGGAATGATACGGTGGGAAAATACATTTTTCTTGCAATGCTTCGCCTATTTAATTGTATTTGCTTTTTTAGGCGCGCGCATGTATCTGGCGGTACAAACCCAAAACCGCATCTCCTTTAAGCGCAATGCGATATTAGCGGAAGTGTATGTATTCGGTATTTTTGCCTCGCGCTTTGGCAATTTATTAGCGTCCGGTTTCGGATTTATTATAGGCGGGCTTCTCGTACTGGGGTTGATTTATGTATTACGCAGAACCACGCGTTATATTAAAAGCATGGAGGCCTTCCAATGAAAAAACGCCTGTTGCTTGCGGTATTTTTCTTACCGCTTATTTGTTTGATAGGGTGGACAATTTTTCTAACCGTTTCACGCAACCAAGGAACGGAAGTAAAAGTAGCCGTCAGAGGCTACGACCCGCGCGATTTACTTTCCGGGCATTACATTGCTTACCAAATTGATTGGGCAAAAACCGATTGCGACCAATTCCCGGACAGCATTTGCCCCAAGGAAAAATTCTGTCATCAGGCACGTTGGGGCCGCCAATGCCGGTTTTATATACCGGAACAATACGCTAAAGAATTGGATGATCTGTTTCGCAAACGCAATTCCACCGATACCGTTTTCGAAATCATATATTCTTACCGGCCGGGACATAAGCCGCTTGCGAAAGAAATGTTAATCAACGGCCGCGCGTGGAAAGCTGCCATCAAATAGCCGATAAGGTTTTATTCTTTGGCTATTAATTTGCTAAAATAACAGTATAGGTCCCGTTCGTCTAGTGGTCTAGGACGCCGCCCTCTCAAGGCGGAGATCACGAGTTCGAATCTCGTACGGGACGTATTTTTATGGGGGTTGCATTATGGAATTATCGGTTGTGCAAACGGTGTTATTATCGCTACTTATTGTTGTTGTACTTTTCCTACCACTCACTATACACAAAGTAGAAGAAAATTTAGAAGCCTTTTTGTTTTGCTGCGGTATATTTGCCGTAACCGTCTCACACGTTTGGAGCGGACATTTAATCTGGGCAGCCATAAAAGATCCCCTTGTTATTACCTTCGCCGTACTCATTGCCGGTTTACTGTTCCGTCAGTTTAATACCCACTTACAAAAACTTACCCAAAAATCAGTTAAAACCATCGGGCTACGCTGGACTTTATTTCTAATTGTTGTTATTTTAGGCCTTGCCTCCAGTTTGATTACGGCTATTATTGCGGCTCTCATCTTGGCGGAAGTTACCGTCATGTTACCGCTTGAACGCAAAGGACGCATTAAACTGGTCACTTTTTCCTGTTATGCTATTGGTATGGGTGCGGTACTTACGGCCGTAGGGGAGCCGTTGGGAACGATTGTGATTTCCAAACTATCCGGAGCGCCACATTATGCCGGTTTTTTCTACTTAATCAACCATTTAGGTTGGTTTGTGCTGGGCGGTATTTTATTTATGGCGGGCATGGCCAGTTCACTACGCGAAAGCACCATTACCCGCGCTCCCGGTGAAAAAGCCGCCGATATCGGTAGCGACAACACCGTTAAAGGTATTGTTATCCGCGCCGGAAAAGTCTATCTGTTTGTAATGGCTTTAACCTTTTTGGGAGATGGCTTAAAACCGTTAGCCCTTAAAACGATTACGCACCTACACGCTTCGTGGTTGTATTGGATCAATATGCTTTCTGCGGTATTGGATAATGCCACCTTGGCCGCTATTGAAGTTACCCCCGCCATTGACGATCGCACACTTACGTTTCTGCTCATGAGTTTGGTAGTATCCGGCGGCATGCTGATTCCGGGCAATATTCCTAACATTATCTGTGCTTCTAAACTGGGCATTAAGAGCAAAGAGTGGGTGAAAGCCGCCTTTGGTTTGGGCCTTGCGCTGATGGTAGCGTACTTCGTATTGCTTTCCGCTATCTTATAAACCGAGTCGTTTCTTACAAAAACCCCGGGCAACCGGGGTTTTTCTTTTCCCTAATACGCGTACGAATTTTATATAATATAACGTGTATTTTACTAGTAATTAAGGAGAAATGATGAAAATCCATTCTTTTAATGTGCAACCGCACTTACCCGAAAATATTAAATTTTTAGAAGAACTGGCCAACGACATGTGGTTCACGTGGAATTGGCAAGCCATTTTGCTTTTTGTACAAGTAGATGATGAATTATGGACGGCTTCCAAACGCAACCCGAAATGGTTTTTAGGCAGCGTACCGCAAAAACGCTTTGAAGAACTTAGCAAAGATAAAAATTTTGTAGAACAACTCAACAAAGTCAAAGAATCGTATTACAACTACAAAAACAACCCCCATACTTGGTATAACGACCACAAACACGAAAACGGCAAATTATTAACGGCCTATTTCTCCATGGAATACGGTATTGGCGAAGGGTTGCCGATTTATTCGGGCGGTTTAGGGATGCTCGCCGGGGATCACATGAAATCCGCCAGCGACCTTGGTATGCCGATTATCGGGGTAGGGTTATTTTACAAACAAGGTTACGTCCAACAAGTGCTTAACCGCGAAGGCTGGCAAAATGAAGAATATCCCGATAACGACTGGGCCCACATGCCGGTAGAACGTGTATTAGATAAAAACGGCAAAGACGTAGTAGTTGATATTCCTTTAGGCGGCGAAACGGTTAAAGCGTGCATTTGGCGCGTACCGGTAGGCCGCACTTCGCTTTACTTGTTAGATACGAATTTGCAGGAAAACACCCCCGCCCAACGTGCCATTACCGAAAAACTCTACGGCGGCGACCGCGAAAACCGCATCCGCCAAGAAATCGTATTAGGTATCGGCGGTGTGCGCGCGTTAACCGCGATGGGCATTAAACCCACCGTCTATCACATTAACGAAGGGCACAGCGCGTTCCTACTCTTCCAACGCATTATTGATATCATGCAAGAGAAGAATTTAACGTTCGCCCAAGCGCGCGAAATCGTATGGGGTTCTTCCGTCTTTACGACTCACACCCCCGTTATCGCCGGAAACGAACATTTTGATCCGCAACTCGTACGCAAATACATGCAATACTATGTGGACCAAATGCATATTTCATGGGAACAATTTTTGGAACTGGGTAAAGAAAAACCGACTTCGGCTACGTATTGTTTAACCGTAGTAGCATTACGCTTATCTGCCTATTCCAACGGGGTAGCCAAACTACACGGAGCCGTCAGCCGCGAAATGTGGCACAACTTGTGGCCGGAATTACCGGTCAGCGAAGTGCCCGTTACCAGCATCACCAACGGTATCCACAGTTCTTCGTGGATTTCACACGAACACAACGAATTATTCCGCAAATACCTTTTTGATAACGACCAATTCGGGGAATTTGATCCGTCTGACGAAAAGTTATGGAAAAAATTTGATACGATCCCCAATAAAGAATTGTGGAAAGTACACAATGAACGCAAAAACAAACTGATCACATTGGTACAAGAACGCCTTAAACGCCAACTCAAACGTCAAGGCTTTGACGTAATGACCGTCAAAAAAGCCAGCAATGTTTTACAACCTGATGTATTAACGATTGGTTTTGCCCGCCGCTTTGCAACGTACAAACGCGCGACTTTGTTATTCAAAGATTTGAACCGCTTAGACAAGATTGTCAACAACCCGGCCCGCCCGGTACAATTCGTCTTTGCCGGTAAAGCCCACCCCGCCGATACCGCCGGAAAAGAATATATTAAACTGATCGTCGGCCTTACGCAAAACGACCCGCGCTTCAAAGGGAAAATCGTTTTCGTGGAAGACTACAACATGAACACCGCACGCTATATGGTACAAGGGGTAGATGTATGGCTCAATAACCCGATTCGCCCCATGGAAGCCAGCGGTACAAGCGGCATGAAAGCCGCACTTAACGGCGCACTTGCGCTCTCCGTATTAGACGGTTGGTGGGATGAAGTCGGTCCGTGTGAATTCGGGTGGTCTATCGGCGGTCCGGAAAATTACAAATCGGACGCCGAACGCGATGCCGTAGAAGCCGAATCGTTATATAGTTTAATTGAACAGGAAATTGCCCCTGCCTATTATGCTAAAGACGAAGCCGGTATGTCTAAAACGTGGATCAACTTGATGAAAGAATCTATCAAGCATATTGCTCCGTTCTTTAACACCAACCGCATGGTCAAAGAATATTACGAACGCTTTTATGTGGCCGCCAATAACTACGGTCAAATCTTAAGCGAAGACGGCAAAGCCGCCGAAGTAGCGGCATGGCGTCAAAAAATTGCCGAAAATTGGTACCGCGTAAGCGTAACCGACACGACCGCCGCTCCGGAAAAAGCAATTTCTATGGGCGAACAAGTCAAATTTACCGCCCGCGTAACGTTAGGCGGTTTATCGCCCGAAGACGTGCAAGTAGAATTGTATTTGGGCAAACGCGGCACGCGCGGTGATATGGTTAAAGAAAACGCGGTGGCTATGAAATGCGTAGGCCAAAAAGACAATGCGTATAATTACGAAGTAACGATCGCTCCGTTTAACAGCGGACGGCAAGATTATGCGTTGCGTATTTTACCGGCCAATAACGCAATTCCCAACGTGCTTACACCGTTATTTATCCGCTGGGAAGAGTAACGTAATAGATGCAAAGTAACGGTTTTCATTTTTGAGCATCTAGCCGCCGACTTGGCTCTTACGTACTTTTCTTTGTACGCTACGCGCCAACTTACGGCGGCTATCTATCCCAAAACTGAAAACTTACCCGGGAACTGTTAAAACAGCCCACTTCCCCCAAGACGAGTCAAAGCGGAAGATTATATGATTTTTCAAATTTGAGTCTAGTTTGCGGGATGTAGGCGGCCGCTAGGCGTAATGGCAGTTACGTCAAGGCCGCGAGACCGCAAAATAGTCCAAATTTGGAAAATTGTTTATCCTAAAAAGCAACAATGCACAAAATGAACTAATTTTGTGCATTGTGCGTAAAGCATAAGATACCAACAGTTATTATTATGTTAAATATCGTACTCATTAACCCCGAAATTCCTTTTAATACCGGTAATATCGGCCGCTCTTGTGTAGCCACCGGTACGCGGTTGCACCTTGTCGGCAAACTTGGTTTCATCATCGCTTCTAAAGAAATTCGCCGCTCGGGGTTAGATTATTGGCCCAATTTAGATTATAAACGACATAATACGTGGGAAGATTTTTTAGCGGAAGAAAAACCGACGGAAGATAAAATGTTCTTTCTATCTACCAAAGGTAAAAAATCGTATTGGGATGCACAATTTCCTGCAGACGGTTATTTGATTTTTGGTGCGGAATCGTGCGGATTACCGAAAGATTTTTATACGCGCTACGCACACCGTTTATTTACTATTCCGATGACAGGCCCGGTACGCTCGCTTAATTTATCTTCTTCCGCGGCGATTGTTTTATTTGAAGCCTTACGACAAAACCGCAACAAGTAATTTTTATCTTTACAAATAAAAGATATAATGTTCTTAGCCGTACAAACGAAAAGGAGTTTTATGAAAAACGTACAAGCATTTACGCTCATTGAATTATTAGTGGTGGTACTCATTATCGGTATTTTAGCGGCAGTGGCTTTACCGCAATACCAAAAAGCGGTGGACAAAAGTCGTTTTTCTAATTTAATGGCCATTACAAATGCCTTAGCACAAGCCAACGAAGTATATTATTTGGCTAACGGAGAATATACGACTGATTTCGAGGCATTATCTGTGGATATCCCCGCTACCAGTATTTCCGGGAATACAGCCACTTTTGACTGGGGCACGTGTCGATTAGCCGCTCAACAAGAAGTAATCTGTTTTGACACCGCCCGTTTGAACAACGCCTATACCGTGTACTATATTCACAGTAGCAGAAGCGGGTGGGAAGACCATGCGTATTGCGTAAGTCTGACTAACGAAGCGGGTTCCAGATTTGATAAGGTTTGCAACAACACAGGCTCGTTCAAAACTACCACCACTTGCAACCCTAACGGTGGCTCGTCAGTCCCTTGCAGAGTATATACGGTTAGATAAAAACACCCCGCTGTATAAGCGGGGTGTTTTTCAATAAAGCGTACCGCGCAAAGCGGCGCGATAGCACCGAGATATTCAAGCCGACAAACAACAACGAAATGCGGCAAATTAGACAAAAAAGAAATGCCGAGGGACAGGATCGAACTGTCGACACCTGGTTTTTCAGACCAGTGCTCTACCACTGAGCTACCTCGGCATTACTTATATATAATACTAAATTTTTACTTCACACGCAAACGGCAGAAAAAAATCTCTGCCGTTTGGCAAAATCAACTTCGTTTTATTTCACCGCGTCAAAGCCGGCTTGTAAGGCTTTTTTATTAAGTTCCAACATTTCCGGTTTTGCACGTTTATATACTTTTTTCATGGCGTCGGCCACGCTATCTAAAGTAACGGCACCCGTTAGTTTGACAAACGCACCTAAAGCCACCAAGTTGGCAATTCGGTCCATACCGACTTGTTTGGCGATCTCGTTACACGGCACACAAACCACGGTAATGTCTTTGCGCGTCGGGCGGGAATTAACGAGCGAACTGTTCAAAATAAGTAGTCCGCCTTTTTTGAGCAGCGGCTCAAATTTGGGCAAACTCGGCTCGTTCATTACAATTACCGTATCGGGGACGGAAACAATCGGCGTATATACTTCGCCATCTGTTACCACGACGGAACAGTTAGCCGTACCGCCGCGCATTTCCGGCCCGTAGGAAGGCAACCAACTGGCGTTCTTTTTATCTTCTACGCCCGCTTGAGCGAGTAAAATTCCGGCGGAAACAACGCCCTGCCCGCCAAATCCGGCTATACGAATACCTTGATACATTAGTTCGCCCCCTCGTCCTTAAAAATACCCAGCGGATATTGCGGCATCATTTTAGTGCGCACAAATTCAAGCGCTTGCGGCACGCTGGCATGCCAGTTGGTCGGGCATTGGCTTAACACTTCCACCATAGAAAACCCAACATTATTGACTTGATTTTCAAACGCTTTTTTAATGGCCTGTTTGGCTTTGATAACATTTTGCGGAGAGTCCACCGCCACACGCGCCAAAAACTTACTGCCGGTAATTTGCGCCAGCATTTCGCACATATTGATTGGCCAGCCTTGTAACTTCGGATCGCGCCCTTTGGGGGCCGTCGTGGCTACTTGTCCGACCAGTGTGGTGGGGGCCATCTGCCCGCCCGTCATACCGTAAATGGCGTTATTGATAAAAATAACGGTGATGTTTTCACTGCGAACAGCCGCGTGCACAATTTCCGCCATGCCGATAGAAGCCAGATCGCCGTCGCCCTGATACGAAAACACAATCGCACCGGGTTTAGAGCGTTTGACACCCGTAGCAATGGCCGGGCCGCGCCCGTGCGCCCCTTGCACCGTATCACATTTGAAATAGTCATCGGCAAACACCGCGCAACCTACCGGAGCAATCCCAATCACGCGGTCTGCAATACCGAGTTCATCAAAGGTTTCCCCCATCAAGCGGTGCACGATACCGTGGCCGCAACCGGGGCAATAGTGCATAGGCACATCTGTTAAACTTTTCGGTTTTTGGGCAATAATCGTCATACTTATTTGCCTCCTTTGGCGTCGCCTTGCATTCCTAACGACGTATCACGCTGACAGTTGTAAGTAAAGTTAGTAGCGTGTTCCTGTAAATCAAACAGCCCTTCTTTTTTGCCTGTTAAGAGCGAGCGGGCTGCCGTTAAAATCTTTTCGCCGTCCGGTTGTCCGCCTGCGGGATACGCATTAAGTCCCACCGGCACACGATCGCCTACGGCTAATTTTACATCTTGCACCAATTGGCCTAAACTTTGCTCCACGACCACAATTCCTTTGGCTTTTTTGGCCAGTTCGGCTAACCGTTTAGACGGGAACGGCCACAAGGTGATTGGGCGGAAAAGGCCCACTTTTACTCCGTGCGCTTTAGCCATATTGACGGCTTCTAAACACGCGCGGGAAGAAAGCCCGTACGCTACGAGCAAAATATCACAATCTTCCGTATTGCGTTCTTCAAAGCGCGCTTCGGTTTTTTCAATGAGTCCGTAGCGTTTGGCACGTTCGATAACATCGGCAATTAAATTATCGCCTTTGTAGGAAAACACTTTGCTTTTGCCGCGGCCTTGTTTGTTGATATCTACGGCCCAGTCAAATTTACCGAGTTTGTTAGGATCCACCGGTTCAAAATTAAACGACATGCTTTCCATCATCTGCCCCAAAATGCCGTCGGCTAAAATCATACAAGGCATGCGATATTTTTCCGCCAAATCAAACGCGAGTTTAGGGAAATTGCCCAATTCTTCTACGGAGTTGGGTGCAAGTACAATAACGTGATAATCGCCGTTACCGCCGCCGCGCGTGGCTTGAAAATAATCGCCTTGCGCACCGGAAATACTGCCTAAACCCGGCCCGCCGCGCATTACGTTGACAATCAAACACGGCAAATCGGCACTGGCTAAATAGGTGATACCTTCTTGTTTCAAACTCACTCCCGGCGATGAAGAAGAAGTCATACTGCGCGTACCGGTAGCGGCAGCCCCATAGACCATATTGATAGCGGCCACTTCGCTTTCGGCTTGCACAAATGCGCCGCCGTTATCTGCCATATGGGCAGACATATATTCCGGCACTTCGTTTTGCGGCGTGATCGGGTATCCCGCAAAGAAACGCACCCCGGCGCGAATAGCACCTTCAGCGAGTGCTTCGTTGCCTTTTCGTAATGCTTTTTCTGTCATATAAAAACCTCAAAATTATTCTTTGATTACCGTAATGGCAATGTCCGGACACATGCGGTAGCACATCGCACAGCCGATACAATTTTCCGGGTGAATCATTTCGGCCGGAAAATATCCTTTTTTGCTGATTGTTTTAGACGGACCCAAACATTTTTTGGGGCACACACTTACGCACAAATAACACGCTTTGCAGCGGTTGGCGTCCACTTCTATTCTAGGCATAAGTCTCCTGTTAGCCGGGGACAAAAAACCGGCTTATATATAGTATATGTCTTTTAGGACTACGGGCGCAACCGACAAAGTGGATTATTTTTGACGGCCTATATAATGGCACAAAACAAGTCCGGGGAAAACTACCAACGAACACAAGGCAATGGCCACTTTCAAACTCCATACGCCGGACAATATACCAATAAGCACGGGAGAAAGAGCATCCCCCAACAAATGAATAATAAGTAAATTAAGCGCAAAGGCGGTGGCGCGTACCGAAACGGGAGAAGTAGCCACCAGTGCCGCGGCAATTGCACCCGTCGGCAAAAATAAGAAAAAGATAGTAAGGCCAAACCACGCAAGCGCGGTAGCAACATGTGCACTTTGCAAACCTAACCACAACGGAACAATACAACCCGCCAAACTAATAAACATTACTTCATAATATGCACGCGCCGAATGGGCAAGCCGTTTTTCGGCCCACTTTCCCCCCACTAGCGTACCTAAAGCGCCACACATAATAACTAAAATTCCAAACCATACTCCCGCTTGCGCCGCGTTCACATGCAAGTAACGCACAAAATACGTAGGCACCCAAGCCGAACATCCTCCCATCAAAAATGTTACCGCCGTTTGAATTAAACACACAAACAAAAACGGTTTATGATGCAACAGTTGTGTATATTCGGCTAAAGACGGGCGAGGTTTTTCTGGTAATGCGCGGCCTTTATCCGGTAAGAAGAAGGCACATAACCCCAACAATATTCCCGGCACACCCAGTCCGATAAAGGCCATCCGCCACCCCCACGTCTGCCCGATCACGCCGCCAAGTCCATACCCTAAGGCACTGCCAAGCGGCAACGCAAGACCAAATAGCGCCAGTAACAAAGCGTGTTTTTCTTTCGGGGCGTGCTCCGCTAGAAAAGGTTGGGCAATCGTTGTAAAACCACCCTCGCCTACACCGGTCAGCCCGCGTGCAAACAACAAGTGCGAAAAATTTTTAGCGGCTCCGCTTAATAAAGTAGCCACACTCCAAATAAGTGCGCTTATTCCAATTAACCGCGTGCGGGAAAAGCGATCTGCCAACACCCCCATCACCGGTGCATAACACATATACACCACCATAAATACGGAAGCCAGCGTGCCCAGTTGCCAATCGGCTAAATGCAAATCAAGTTGCAGCAACGGAAAAACGGCATACAAAACTTGCCTGTCCATATAGTTGAACAGGTTCAGTAAAAACAAGATCCAAAAAATTCGCCGCATACCCATTTATTTTATTATAATAAACCTAGTGGAGGAATTATGAAAAAAGGTTTTACACTTGTTGAATTACTGATTGTAATGGTCATAGTAGGTATTTTAGTTACAGTAGCATTACCGAAGTATTATGCGGCTATGGAACATGGACGTTCCATGGAAGGGATTAACAATTTGAAAGCCGCCAGCGAAGTGCTTAACGCACGTTATGTAATGAACGGAAATACGTATCGTTGCAGCGGAGCGGCTAATGCCACCAATGGACGGTTTGTAATAGCCGGCGCCTCTACCGGGAACTTTACCCGCCCCACTTACTTTGGAGAACCGATTTTACGCGTATCCGGCACCACCGGATGGGCCAACTGCACGTCCGCTACTGCTGCTACCGTTTATATTGACATTGTACGCAACGGGCCCGAACCATACACCTTAACGGCCGTCAACCAAGCCGGAGAACTTAAATACATCACTTGCGTTGCCGGCACGGGAGCCGCCGCAAACATTTGCGAAAATGTCGGCGCGGAACTGGTTGGGGAAGAATATAGAATTACATACGGTAATTAAACCCTTTTGTAACAAAAAAACCCCGGAATTTATCCGGGGGTTTTTTATGGAATAAAGTATTCCTATTACTTATCGGTATGTAATGCTTGCAATCTGTTAAGTAACGCCGAAGGATTGACTAGCGGCACCGAAAACGGTTTGCCTTGCAACTTGCAATTTCGCACTGAGACTGTTTCATGCGCCGCTTGCATAAATATCTCTTTGGTCAGTTGTGGATACACTTGCACCCCTAGCGCATACAACCCGGCCACATACGGCACCGCCCACGACAAACCGCCGTTAGTGTAATGCACATAATCGTTTTTCCCCGTCGGAGAAGCAATCACACGAAAATCAGTCGGCACAATCACGTCTTGCATATCGGCTGACAAAAATCCAACGTCATTTTCATCGAACCAATACGCCGTACGGCAATAATCAGCCACCCTGTCCGGGTTATCTAAGGTATGATTTCGGCTTAACGTAAACACATCATTTGTGGTAAAAACGGCTACGCCGTCTTTTTCTAACGCACTTTTGGCGGCTTCAAATTCTTCCGCGCCCAAATCGTCCGGACTAAACCCGCGCGAAATGGAAACGACGCGGATTTTTTTCTCTGCCGGAAGTTGAGAATTTACTTCGGCCACGCGACGTAACACCTGTGCCGTCGGGCGGGCGTCATATTGCTCTTTCGTCGTTTCGCCAAAGGATGGGGCAAACACAAACACACGGGCAGACGGAGCAACACCTATTTCCTTGCCCGCCGCAATAGATACAACCGCCGGTGCATGCATACTTGCCTCTTCTATGTGACTCCAAAACGGGTCTTCTTCATAAAAGACCACATTTGCGGCATAATCTTTGTGATTAAGTAAAAGATTTTGGTCAATAATTGCTATGGAAACACCCTTTCCCGTAATACCCTGTTTGTGCAACGCGCGCAGATTTAATCCGGGATTTTTCCCGTTGGCTAAAATCTTTTTAGGAGAAAAACCTTTAGGCAGTTTTTTCTTTTTCGGAAATTTAGTTTTGCTGTCAAATGAAATGACATCAGACAACTCTTGTGCGGTATACTCTGTCAAATTCCACGAAGAAATATCACATGAACGGACATCCAATTCCGCCGGAGGAACCACTTTAGCGGGTTGTCCGTCGGGGGAAAATTGCTTGCATAGTCCCGAAAAATCAGCCGCTTGCGGGCGAGCGTTATAGTATGGCAATTTCAATTCCTGCGCTACCGCACCAACTGACAACAGCATCAGCACTACACTCATTACTTTTTTCATGTTATTTCCTACCGCACTTGCACCAATGCGAAATGCAAATACTCCGTCTCCGGCATACCGATTAAAACCGGGTGGTCTTTGGCTTGCCCGCGCAGTTCAATCAGCGCGGCTTGCACGCCTGATTTACTCACGCCTTGGCGGATAATATCCACAAACAACTCGCGCGATACATGATGCGAGCAAGTGGAAAACGCCAAATAGCCGCCGGGTTTCAACCCTTCTAACGCCATTTTGACAAGTTTGACATACAACCCCACCGCTTGCGGCAAGGCCTTGCGGCTTTTAACAAAAGCAGGCGGATCTAATAAAACAATATCGGGTTGGTCGGGTAGTTCGCCTTTTTTCATAGCAGAAAGCAACCGCTCGGCATCATCGCGATGGAAAACAGCGATATCACTTACGCCGTTAAGTTCGACATTTTTCTTGGCCAGTTCAACGGCCGCTGCGGAAGAATCACATCCCCACACTTGCGCCGCGCCGGCTT
Organism: Candidatus Avelusimicrobium luingense; assembly: GCA_900315845.1. Classification (GTDB taxonomy): domain Bacteria; phylum Elusimicrobiota; class Elusimicrobia; order Elusimicrobiales; family Elusimicrobiaceae; genus Avelusimicrobium; species Avelusimicrobium luingense. The sequence continues at coordinate 171,481 of OOHK01000003.1, read as the reverse complement.
TTGCCGCCGTGATACCGAATGAACCGATATAGGAATATAAATCAAGCACCAGTTTATCCTTGAAATACGGTTTCAAAAACGCACGGTTTTCACGTTGGTCAAAATAAAAACCTGTCTTTTGGCCGCCGCGAATCGGCACGATATATTTAACGCCGTTTTCTTCAATCTCTACCGTTTCGGGCACTTCACCGATAATTTCCGGCGTATTAGTTAAACCTTCTAACGCGCGGAAAGCACTGTCGTTTTTGTAATAAATGCCGGTGGGTTTGAAAATCTTTTGAAGTGCTTTAGTGATTTGCGGTTTCAACAACTCCATGCCAGCCGTTAAAACATCCACCACTAAAACATCTCCGTAACGGTCAATGACGAGTCCGGGCAAATTATCTCCCTCGCCATAGCACATACGTCCGTATTTGCGCACACCGATTTCTTTGCGACGCGAATAGGCTTCGTCTAATTTTTCAAAGATAAAATCTTTCGGCAAATCATCTTCGCCTTTTTGAAGTAGCCGCACCGCAATTAAACTGTGTGGATTAAACGTACCGATACCAACTTGTACGCCTTCGCTGGACATCACACGCACCAACGTACCGGGTTCAATAGACGTATCCAACCCGTCAATTTCGTTGGAAAACACCCACCAGTGTCCGGCTTTTAAGCGACGTTCTTCTTTGGCTTTTAGTTTGATTTGCTGCATACCTTACATCCCTTTTTCGCGCATTTCTTCCACTTCGGTAAAGGGAATTTTAGCCGCGCAGAGCGGGCATTCTTTGGCTGTGAATGTTTGCATCGGATATGACAAGAGCGAACGCAACGGTACCGTCAAAGGTAAGTAGCCCATAGAGCGGTCCACAATTACACCTACTCCAATTACATTTCCGTTTAATTTATTAACTAAATCAATAGCAGAGTTAATTTTGCGGCCCGAAACGGCTACATCGTCAACAATAAGCACATTTTCGCCTTCTTTAATCGTGAAATTATGCTTAAAAATCATCACGCCGTTTTCGTCTTTAGACGCAAAAATGGCACGCACCCCGCGCACACGCGCTACTTCTTGCGCGAGTACCGAGTCCGATGGCGTAAGCGCCATCACCACATCTACTTTTTGCGTGAATTTATCAGACAACGCGCCCGCAATTTTTTGTGCTAAATGCGGATGTTGCATCAGCAAAGACGTTTGAATATACGTCTGGCTGTGGAAGCCCGAAGGCATCACAAAGTGGCCTTCTAAAATGGCTCCGTGTTCTTGTAACAGGCACAAGATATCCATATTATTTCTTGGCATGGTAATCTCCTTGATAGAACTCTTGTCCGGCTTTGAAATCGGTTTGTAACCCTTTGGTCTGCGCGGCGCGGATCGTTTCCCCCGTCTTTTTAGCACGCAACATTTCCACTTTGGGTTTTAACATAGACGACGAAATCCGAAACGCTAAAGCGGGGTTGCCGGACTCATCTGTTAAATTTTCCGCTAGCGCACCCGAACGAGAGGTATTAGAAAACATCGTCCATACTATAATATCAAAATTTTCGCTTACCCAGTTAATCCATCCGCTTACCGTAGCGGAAATGGACGGCCCCACCGTATAGGCATTATTAATTTGCATTTGCCCGTTTTCAAACGATACCGACACTGCCATATCGTTAAACGGTACATCTTTTAACACCTTGCCGATTTTGAAACTTCCCGCCCGTTCCATACGGTGCATAATGATAAACGGCTGGAAGGTAATGTTTAAGGCCTCTTGTTCTTCGGCCCATTTCTCCATTTGGTGTACCACACCACCCTCTAAACGCGCTTCAATGTTGCCGGATAATTTATTCATTCCCGCACGCAGACCGGTCAATTCAAACTCTCCGTTAAAGCGGTTGCCCGATAGCACCGGGCTGGAAAACGTATCGGCAGAAATATTTCCGCCAAAGTTACTCATAAAGTTCGGCAAGTTTTTTCTAAAATTACGCAGCCACGCCAAATCACCGGTAACGTCGGGCGTATTACCTGTTCCGCCCGGCACCAGCGGCACAATAACCGTCACAAAATCTTGCACCGTATCGATAAAATCCATCGGGTTAAAATGTTGCCAATGCATTGCCGTACGAATACGGCGGCGCGCACTTTTTAGGTTATTTACCGATAGACTTAATTTAAGGGGTACGCCGTTCACTTCGGTAGAGGCAATGTATCCGTACAAATTGCCGCCGCGCCAACTGGCACTTAAATTTAATTTATCAAACACCGTTTTATGAACGGTCAATTTGCCGGTGGAAGTTTCGGCATACAAATCGGAAAAATCTTTTTTCGCGCGGAATTGGCCCGTTACGTTTTCAGCCAAAAAACCGTAAATATCGCCGCTGGCTTGTTGCGCATCTATGGTAATAAGCGGGAACGTATATTTACCGTCTTGACGCACCAACTGACCGCTCAAAGAGGCTTTCCCGGTAAGTTTATAACGGCTAAGCGGTTCATAGTATTTTTGTTTACCTTTAAGGTCAAACGGTTTCGTGGAAACAGAAAAATCGGCCGTATAGGGTTGCTTAGCAAAGTTCATATTCCCTTTACCGTCGGCTTTTACATCAGCCGCCGAAGCCGTAAACTGATTAACCTTGAGTAAACTGTAATTGTTGGTCAGCACCCCTTTAGCCGTAACGGTAGATTTCGGAACGGAAAAAGGTGTTTTTTCCAAGTGAAAGACGGACAGGCTTTTGCTTTCAAAGGCCGGCACCGTGGCTTTTACATTAAAAAACGGGGTACGTAAATTATCTAAATCCAATGTAATTTCTACCGGTTTTTGGAATAAATACAGTTGGGCGCGTAAACTGCGAAGGGCAAAATTTGTCCAATCAAATCCGGCAAAATTAACATGTCCCGTTCCGCTAATTTCCATATCCGACATGCCCGATGCCCATTCGTTACGTAATACCATCTCCAGCGTAAAGCGCGACAGTTCATCAAACCGTAATTGCTCAAAGTGCATATTGAGTCCGTACACCGCGTGTGTAACGCCGGAAGATAAATCTTTGTAACTGATAACACCGTCTTTGAGTGTCCAGTCCTCTACGCTAACGGTAAATTTTTGCCCCGAAGATTTATTGGTATAAACAGATGATTGGTGTGCCCGCAACGGCGGCAAATTATGCTTTCCGTCTGCCGCGCGAATGATATTAAAGCGAGGGGCATTCAGGGCGATTTCATCAATAACGAGTTGATGGTCTAATAGCGGCAACAATTTGAACCGGAAGGTAAGCGAATCGGCAGATAATAAATCTTGCCCGGGTACGCCTTGCGTATCCAAGACACGAAAGCCTTTAACTTCCAACGTATTGATAAATTTAACATCTACCGAAGAAATCACCACCGGCCGTTGCAAACGTTTTTGAATTTCTTCGGCCAATACTTCGCTGACGTGTTGTGCATTAAAGGTTTTAACTAAAAACAGCCATGCCGCCGCAAAGAGAAGCAGCGCAAGCATAGACAAAAATAACACCGTACGCAAACACACTATAAAGGCAGATTTAAGTGCTTTTGCTGATTTTTTTGTCCACTTTGCTCGTTTTTTTTCTTCAGCCATACATTACGCCATGCGCGCGTACCACATGTAGATATAGTTTATCAAACTTCGCCATAGGTTGACTGTATCTTTTACAACCGCTATCGCGGCACTTTTTAGGTGGACTTGCTCGGCAAAGCCCCCTTTTAGCACAATAGCCAGCACCACTAAATTGGCCAGCACAATCATCACTACGGAAAATATTTTTCCTCCGGCCAGTTGTAAATCGGGTTGGTCGGCTTCAAACAACGTCTTAAACGTTTGAATAAAATGAAACGCCATAAAAAAACCCAATAGCCCTAAAAATAACGAACGGTACGGCGTGACGTTCCAAAATAGTCCAAGCACCACATAGATAAATGCTGTAAGTAAAACGTATCCCGGCACAAAATAAGGCGCAAGCACGATAAAAACATTGGTTTTATCCATTTTGACATATCCGCTATCGCGCTTGACACATATATCTTTCACGCGTGCCCCGCACAAAAACGCGGCAAGTGCGTGGGTAAATTCGTGCATAAAAACATAAGGGCGTGAAAAATCATATACCGTATAGTGTAAAATCGCATATCCTGCCGCGCCGGCCACAAAGGCAGCGGCCGTTTGAAAATGGCCAAGCACAGTTAGCAAGATATGGCCCGTTTGAACAAGTACAAAAAATACAGTGGGAAGTAAAATAACGGCAAGTACAAATTTGAGAAACCGCATTAAAATTTCTCCACCCAGCCGGGGCTATCGTATTGCAAGGCGGCTTGTTGACGCACCGCAGCCAGACGACCGGCACAACACGATACCGGGCGCAAATCTACTGCTAAAAACGCGCGCACGGCATCAATCACAGCACGTTTCAGAATAGGGTTTTCCCGCGCACCGGGCAGTTGTAAAGAGCCTTGGTAGAGTACATTTTCTTCAAAACGGCGGATCGCCCCACCGAGAATTTTATGACCGTCATCAGCCAAGAGATCATTTTCCACCGGACGAATAAAACACGCCGTTGCCTCGTGATTGACACTTGGCGCATACGCAGAAGCCGGTAATTTTTCAGTTAATACATGCCCGGAAATACCCGCTTGAGCGAGTTGGGTTAAAATAAACGTATGCAGTTTGCGGTAAATTTCCGTCGGGCGTTCCGGAGAGGAAAACACCAGAGAAAACGTTAAATCGTCCGTATGAAACACAATACCGCCCCCGGTCGGACGGCGGGTAAATTGACCGGAGAAATTTTGTGCCGAAAGTGTTTTTTTTACTTCACTAACAAACTGTGCGTAACCAAACGTCACCGCCGCTTGCGGTGTCCAATTATAAAACCGGAGCGTAACGGCACGCGGGCGCAAGTGTACCATTTGCTCGTCAAGTGCCATGTGTTCAAATACATTTAACGGTGGAGTATTAAGTAACACATCCATAAAACACCTCGTTATGACGTTAAAAAATTATATCAAATTCCCCTGCTTGCCGATAAACCGATTTAATGAGAAACATATATGGAAACGTCCGCAAAAGCACATTGCCTTTTGCGGACGTTGCGTTAAGTGTGCCTTAATAAGATTATGAACTTACCAACGCAAATTCGGCTGGCGTGCCGCCGACACCTCGTCAATCCGTTCCACCGGTTGCGTATGCGGTGCATCATGCACCAGTTGCGGGTTTGTAAAAATCTCGTCGTAGATTTTTTCAAGCGCCCCCACAAACGCATCTAACATTTCCTTACTTTCCGTTTCCGTCGGCTCTATCATCAGGGCTTCCGGCACAATCAGCGGGAAATAAATAGTCGGTGCATAAAAACCGTAATCTAACAACCGTTTAGCCACATCGGCCGTATGCACGCCGTTCATGTCATCGGGTTTGACAAACAACACACATTCGTGCATGCAGTTTTCGTCAAAAAATGCGTCAAATTTGCCTTTAAGTTTGGCACGCACATAGTTGGCGTTTAAAATGGCTTTTTCGGCGATGTTTTTGAGCGTTTTTGCATCAAATTGGCGCAAGTAACAATACCCGCGCAAGCAAACCGCAATATTCCCATAGAACGCTTTCATCTTGCCCAAACTTTGCGGCATTTGACCGTTAAGCGTATATTTTCCGTCGTGTTTTTCCACAATCGGGTGTGGTAAGAACGGTGCGACATGCGGTGCCGCTCCGACGGGACCACTTCCCGGCCCGCCGCCGCCATGCGGTGCGGCAAAGGTTTTATGCAAATTTAAGTGCATGACATCTACTCCGAAATCAGCCGGTTTGCATACCCCGATCAGCGCATTAAAATTGGCGCCGTCCATATAGAGTAGTGCGCCCGCTTTATGTACCATATCGGCAATCTCGCGGATATCTTTTTCAAAAAGTCCCACCGTATTGGGAATAGTAAGCATGACGGCGGCGGTTTTTTCAGATAAAGCCGCTTGCAACGCCGCTTTATCCACACAACCGTCATCGGCTGATTGAATATTCACCACCCGGTATCCCGCCATATTTGCCGTAGCCGGGTTTGTGCCGTGGGCGGTGTCCGGCACGATCACTTCACAACGCGCCGTATCTTTGCGGGCGTCGTGATAAGCACGCACCGTCAAAATACCGGTTAATTCCCCATGCGCTCCGGCGGCCGGTTGCAGAGTAAAAGCAGAAAGCCCCGTAATTTCTTTCAGCATTTCCTGCAATTCATACATAACCTGAAGCGTGCCTTGTACCGCACTTTCCGGTGCAAACGGGTGAGCATTAGCAAACGCGTCTAATACAGAAAGCACATCATAGGCCTTGGGGTTATATTTCATCGTACAAGAGCCGAGCGGATAGAATTGTCCGTCCAACGAATAATTTTTCTGCGATAACCGTGTAAAATGGCGTACCGTATCAAATTCACTCATTTCGGGCAAACGCGGGGCGGAAGTACGCAAACAATCTTGCGGCAAATAGGCTTCGGGCGCGTGGACGGTTTTTTCAAACCGGATTCCCCGGCGGCCCGGTTGCGATTTTTCAATAGAGAGTAAATTTTCCATATTAAATTTCCTCCAAGGCACTTGCGTACGCGGCGATATCTTGCGGCGTAGTTAATTCGGTAGCGCAAACGAGCAAGGCGTTCTTCATGGCTTCACCGGTTTTGCCCAAATCATACCCGGCGGCAATTCCTTTAGCGGCTAACTTTTCAATCACTTGCGCGGCCGGAACAGGACAAAACACCACAAACTCGTTAAAAAACGGCGCTCCCGACAGTACGTTAAACCCTTTAATGTTATGTATCCGGTCCGCCAGTTGGTGGGCGCGTTCCACATTAAGAGAGGCTACTTCTTTGAGACCTTGCGGGCCAAGTAAGGTTAAATAAATAACGGCATTTAATGCACAAATTGCTTCGTTAGAGCAGATATTGGAAGCGGCTTTTTCGCGACGGATATGTTGCTCGCGCGCTTGTAACGTAAGTACAAAAGCACGACGGCCGTTTTTATCTTTCGCAATTCCTACCATACGTCCGGGCAGTTGGCGCATATAGGCTTTTTTGGCGGTCATAATACCAAGCCCCGGGCCACCGAAACTAACCGGGTTGCCCAGCGGTTGTCCTTCGGCCACGGCGAAATCAGCATCATACGAACCCGGCGTTTGCAATACTCCCAGCGACATCGGATTCACTTGCGCCACCAGTAGCGCACCTTGTTCATGCGCTAGTTGAGAAATGGCCTTTGCTTGTTCCACATATCCTAAAAAGTTGGGGGTGGAAATAACTACACACGCCGTTTGTTGCGAAATCTGATTTTTTAAGGCTTGCACGTCCAGCGTACCGTTTGAAGTCGGCTTGGCTTCCGTCAAACGGATGGCACTATGGCGGGTGTACGTGTCTAACACTTCTTTATAATGCGGGTGAAGCAAGCCGGACACAATTACTTCTTCGCGCCCGGTAATGCGGTGGGCTGCCAAAACGGCTTCGGCCAAAGCGGTAGCCCCGTCGTAGTGTGAGGCCGTGGCTACGTCCATATCAAACAGCGCACACATGCAACTTTGAAATTCGTAAATCGTTTGCAAGGTTCCTTGGCTGGCCTCGGCCTGATAGGGGGTATAAGCAGTTAAAAATTCACCGCGGCCCGATAAAGCAGGCACAGCCGCCGGGATAAAATGGGAATAAGCCCCCGCTCCGATAAAATTTTTCAGCGGTTTATTTTTAGCGGCTAACGCGTGCATATGTGCGGTCAACTGTTGTTCGGTTAAGGCGGCCGGTAAGTTGTATTTGGGGTACAACAAATCGGCCGGAATTTTTTGCAACAGGGCGTGTATGGACGGGACGCCGATAGCGTCTAACATCTCTTGTTCGTCTTTGGACGTATGTGGAGTAAACATAAATATAACAAAAACCCCCGGGACAAACCGGGGGATAATTTTTATTTTTGGATAGTTGCTTTATAAGCCGCCAAATCTAATAAGACATCATATTCGGCGGGGTTTGTCATTTTGATTTTGAATAACCAACCGTTTCCGTGCGGCTCGCGGTTGACAAGGGCCGGGTCCCCGTTTAAGGCTTCGTTGACGGCGACGATTTCGCCGCTGACGGGGGCATAAATTTCGGAAGCGGATTTGACAGATTCAATCACGCAGCAGTTTTCACCTACTTTAACTACGCGGCCTACTTTAGGCAAATCTACAAATACAATATCGCTGATTTCTTCTTGGGCGTGGTTAGAAATACCAATGACGGCATTTTCGCCTTCTTTACAGGCCCATTCGTGTGTTTTCAAAAAACGGCAATTTTCTTCGTTATACATAATTTCTCCTTAAACTCGGTTTTTATAAAACGGCGGTTTAACGACTTGCGCCGGAACGCGACGGCTGTGAATTTCAATTTCTACATCTGCCCCGACGGGAATTTCGCTGGCTAAATATCCAACGGCAATCCCCTTATAGAGCGGCGAAAAAGTGCCGCTTGTCAAAATTCCTACTTCTTTTCCATCACAAAAAATCTTGCAGTTAGCACGCGGCACGCCCGCGGTTTTCAACACAAAGCCGACTAAACGGCTTTGAAAACCGGCGGCTTTTTTGGCAACAAGTGCCGCTTTACCGATAAAATTTTCTTTAGCCAGTTTGACCACCCACCCGCAGTTGGCTTCGTACGGGGTTTTGGTTGGGTTGGCGTCCTCGCCGTTAAGCAAATAGCCGGCTTCCAAGCGTAATACGTCGCGCGCGCCCAGCCCGCACGGTTTTACACCGAGTTGCTTTAATACGTTCCATAACTCGGTAATTTGTGCATTGGGGAGCATAATTTCCACCCCGTCTTCGCCCGTATATCCGGTGCGGGTTACATAACCGTCCGCCCCGAACATCGTGATCGGCGAAATGTGAAAACGCGGCAAATCTTTCACGCCGGGCAACAGTTGATTAACCGTTTCCACCGCTTTAGGGCCTTGCACGGCCAGCATGCTCCATTTCTCGCTTTCGTTGCGAACGGTAACACCAAAATCTCCGGCCTGTTTTCTAAACCAATTAAAATCGGTTTCCACGCAAGCGGCATTAACAACCACTAAAAATTTTTCGGTGGATAAACAAAAGGCGATGGCGTCATCAATGATAGTGCCTTCTTCGGTTAAAATATGAAAGTACGTTCCCTCGGCCGGGCCATTTTTGATATTATTGCAAGCAATATATTGCAAAAACTCCCACGCTTTTTTGCCTTCCACAAACAATTGGCCCATGTGGGACACATCAAACATTCCCGCGCTTTCGCGTACGGCTTTATGTTCGGCTAAAATGCCATCATATTGAACGGGCAAGAGCCACCCGTGGAAATCTACCATTTTACCGCCGGCCTGTTTGCAGGCTTCGCACAGGGCGGTTGTTTTTAGAGTTGCAGTTTCGCTCACGTTATTTCTCCTTACGGTTATTATATCAAACATTCATATAATTTTTGGGCACCACCCCGCGGTAATTCAAACCGCAATTTACCCTAAACTGCTATAATAAAATTATGGCAGATACACAGAGCGTCGTCAGCGACGTAAAATTATTTTTAGAACGCTTAAAAAAAGAAATGCCGGAAATCTTCGGTACGGATGAAAAAACCACCGAAGGAAACGGTAACGCGCCCACGCAAACCGCCGGTAACAAAGTGCTTTTTAACGGCGATTTATTGGAAGCACGCACCTATATAACGCCCGACCAAGAAGAAGGCGTGGCGTTTGACGGCGCCGTTTTCCACGTCTATCTGCAAAACAAAGAAAGCAATCCATCGGCACTTGTTACACAGTGGCTACGCGATAAGGCCGCCGAAGTTTTACCGCAAAAAACCAAAGAGTGGGCGGAAAAAATCGGCGTGGAATATAATCGCGTTGTGCTAAAAGATCAGCGCACGCTGTGGGCCAGTTGCTCATCGCAAAAAAATATCAATTATTCTTACCGCATTATTAAAATGCCGCCGGTGGTGCAAGATTATTTAGTAATTCACGAATTATGCCATTTGCGGTTTATGAATCACGGGCAAGAGTATTGGCAACTTGTGGGCGAGTTTAGCCCCGATTACAAACTCCACCGTCGTTGGCTAAACGAGCATAAAGACGCCGTCTTTGAAGAAATTAACATTACGCTTCCGCCGGATAATACCCCGAAAGAGAAAACTGAAAACAACCCGGCAGAATAATGATGAAAAAATTAGGATTTGTTTTTTCGTTGTGTATTGTCTTATGCAATTTGGGTTATGCCCAATCCAAAAAGTCGTGCCCGCCGCCGTGTAACGGAACCACGACTTACATCTTCTTTGAGAAATTTTGCTGCAGTAAAAACGATGAATTTGATTTGCATTGCAAGCATTATGAAATGGACGGTGTCTGCCAAGAAGACCAAACCGTGTTAGTTTCTAAATGGTTTGGGCAAACCGTGGAAGAAGAATTGCAAACTGCCAAAAAAGATACCACGTTATCTTTTCACCGTTGTAAAAATAAAGACCGCCAGATCGGTTGGAAGTACTTATCGGACATAGCCGTCTTTGAAACCAATGTATATGACTCCGACTTTATTTCTTCTTTTTTCGTCTATTCTTATTTAGATACCGGCTTGCCTTCCGACGATTTTTTGGTCCGCATGACCACAGAAAACTTTATCACTTATTTGTGCTTATATTACAACCCGAAAGCCTTGTTTGAAAAGCAAAAAATTGCGCCGTTTTCGTTTTTGCAAGTTCGTCAGGAAAATGAAAAGAAACTTTCAAAGAAGACCAAAACGCCGGTAACACCGATTAAACTAAAATCAAACAAATAAGAATTATTATATCGTTATAATATGCAAAACCGCCGGGGGCTTAACCCGGCGGTTTTCTATAGGAGTCCGCTATGGCTAAACAGCGGATGTAACTCAAAAGTATCTAGCGGATGACGGCAAGAGCGCTTTCCGATACGCCGCCCAACAAACCGCCATAGGTTTTGGTCCGCGCTTTCACTAACGCCACCAATTTGCCTTGATAAAATACCGGTTCCCCCACGCGCAAGCGCGAGTCGCTATATACCATACCCATTCGGCAACGGCGGCGTTCTACTACACCGCGTTTACGGAAGAATTGTTTTAAGTGTTCCGACATCGGTTCCCCGAATTTATCTTGCAACGTTTTTCCTTGTTCCGTACGTGTAAAAATCACATAGGGATTTTGTTTCGTCAAAGCAGCATCTACATTTACCCAAGCGACATCTTCCCGGATGACTAAGTCATCGGCTTTAACGGACACCTCGTTTCCCTGCTTAAATTTCATTACAATACGGGTGGGCTGATAGTTGCCTTGTTCCAAACAAACGGCGGGCAAGACAACTTGCGAACCTTTAGACACCAATACCCCTAGGCATTGTTTCTGCGCGGTTTCTACAGACAGTACTTGGTTGCTATCTGCCGGATGGCGGGCCGGACGGAACATCGTATCCTTCAGTAAAATTTTTTTCTCAAAAGAAACCGTCGCTTGCACCTCATAGACATTAAGCGAATTTTTTAAGGTTTCTTGCGCAACGGCGCGGGCTAACTCGGTTTTGAGTTCGGCAGACGTTACGTGATGCGCAGCCAGTTGGGTGCTGCCCAATACTGCGGTAAGTAAAAATACAACAATAATTCTTTTCATTTTCCTTTTCCTTTTAAGTAAGATAGATATATTATACAAAAGTTAGGAAAGACTAACAAGTATTTTTTTAAAAAAAATTTTTTACTTCTTAAAAAACATATTTTAAGATGTATAATAAAAGTTAGTCTAAACTAGTTTTAGTAGCAGATAAGCCCCGCCGCGGCGCTAAAGAGCAGCACACCGACGGGCCCGATTTTGCGCAGATAGACAAGCAAAAAGGCGAGTGCAAAGAAGAAATAACTTTTGTAATCAATGAAATTTTCGCTATTACACAACACAAGCGCGGCCGCCGCAATCAGGCCTACTACCGCCGGACGCAATACGGCAAGAACGCCTTGCATACGCGGCGAGTGTTGGTGCTTGAGTAAAAAACTTCCTAACCAAATCATCAACAAAAACGACGGAAGACATACCGCAAAGGTGGCTATCGCCGCGCCCCATGCGTCCGCCACTGTGTATCCCGTATAAGTGGCCATATTGATACCGACGGGACCGGGCGTAACTTGGCTAACGGCTACGATATCGGTAAATTGTGCCGTAGTCAACCAACCGCTTTTGAAAACAACTTCGTTTTGCAGAAACGAAATCATGGCGTATCCGCCGCCGAAATTAAACAGACCGATTTTGAAAAACGTGAGAAACAATTTTACATATATCATACGCGCTCCCGTCTAACGGCCCACCAAAAGCCGCCCGCTATCGCCGCCAACACCACATATATCGGAGAAACGTGCAACCCCCACACCAGCCCCACCACCGTTATCGGCAACCATACATTTTTCCACCCGATATCAGCCGCACGCGCCAACCGGAAAACAGGAACGGCAATCAGCGCCACCACCGCCGGGCGGACTCCTTTGAAAATGCGGTTAATGACCGGGTTTTGTTGATAGTTATGAAAGAAAACGGCAATCAGTAAAATAATGATAAACGATGGTAGCGCCGCCCCCAACGCCGCAAAAATACTCCCCCGCACGTTGGCGCGTTGATATCCCACCAAAATAGCCATATTGATTGCCAAAATACCCGGCGCACTTTGCGCAAGGGCGACCGTATCTAAAAATTCCGTGCGACTCAGCCAAGCACGTTTCTCTACGATTTCCTGTTCCATCAGCGGCAACATCGCGTATCCGCCGCCTAAAGTAAATAGCCCGATTTTGGCAAATGTGTAAAATAAAGAAAACAACATATTTTTATTTTACTATTTCACCACGGCTCTTTTAAGTATTCCCTTGGGTTAGTTTAATTTCAGCAATACAGAGATAATTTATAATATAATTATTGATATCACAATCAAACGGAGAAAAAATGAAGAAACCGCTTATCTTTGCGTTCGCACTCTTACTAGGTACTGGAACTTTAATAGCATGTCTCTTTTTGACAGGGCCTTTTTTTAAGAAGATCCCGGAAAAACTTTTTAATCACATTAAAAAAGATATAACAAGCGGCCTAGAGGAGCCTGCGACTTCCCAAGCACAACCGCAGACACATAAGATAATACCCTATACTTCAACTTCTCGCCCGGATGATATTGCATTACGTATGCCGGTGCGCAAATGCACCCGCTCAAACGGACAGGAAGAACATTGCGAAGATTACATCGATACCCTGACTTACATGAACTTAGCAGACAATATGTACTCTAACGCCGAAATGGGAGATATCAATTCCGTACGTAATTACGTAGAAAAATACCATATTCCGCCAGACATATACCATCACCCCAAAAATGGTACCACCGCATTTTTTACCGCGGTTGCCCATCATCATTTTGATATTGCCCAATTGCTTTTATCCTATGGAGCCGATATCAACGGAAAATTTGCGGGAGGAATCTCTACGCTGATTTACTCAATAGCACGGGGAGACGTAGAAGCCGTTAAATACCTATTACAAGCCCATGCAGACATAAACAGTTCGCAAGATAGTAACGGAGATTCCCTGTTAGATTTTGCAAAAAGCCACTTTAGGAAAGACCCGACCGCCGAGCGCAAACAAATTGTCAAATTACTTCAACAATTCGGTGCCCGTTCTTCCGCCACGCGCACACGTATGCTTTTTGGAATTCAACACCACTGCATAACCAAACGCCAGGATAATGATTTTTCACATTGGGAATGTTCTTCAAACCCCGAAACTTTTTCGTGGGGTTTCATAGAAACCATAGAAGATCGCTTACAATATAATGTAAGTCTGGCCAGAGAAGGAGTACAAACGTGGCGCAAACAATTTCCTTCCGCCAAAGACAAAGGATATTGGGAACAACAATGTCCGAATAATAAATCCATATATATATTCGGGAAACAGGTGGCAGAACGCACTCAAGCACATGAATATTGGGTAAGCGTGACTCCATATTCGTTGCTGTATCTTTCCCTGGAAAATCAAGAACATTTACAAAAACCGGATGCTGTTATAAAAAACTTGTGTAATGCCTGGATATAAATAACACGGAGACGCTCTACTAAATGCAAGTCTCTATTACAGATTTGCCATTTCGTCGGGATACTAAATTTTCCTTGACAAATCAAAAAAAAAAAACGATAATATAGTGGAAAGGGAAAAGGAGAATTTTATGAACAACAAAGCTTTTACACTGATTGAACTATTAGTTGTTGTTTTAATTATCGGCATTTTAGCCAGTGTGGCATTGCCGCAGTATAAAAAAGCGGTTACAAAGGCAAGACTGGCCAACATGAAAACAGTTATTGCGGATTTGAAACGCGCGCAGGAAGCCTATTATTTAGCCAACGGCCAATATGCGTTTGATTTGGACGAACTTGCCACTGAAAGCACCTGCAAAAAATTATCTGCCGACGACGGGACTACCTACTCGTGTGATGCCTATTTTGATATTGATGTCATCAGCCAAGTGCAAGCCTCGGCCACCAGTGCCAATTACGCCATTTTGGCCAGATACTGCCCGACGGTATCCAAGACACATACCCGGATAAGCGATTGCGTATCCGTACAAGAATTTGTCTATACCGTTTGGTTGGACCAGTCACCTCATCCCGGTCAAATTGATTGTTCGGGTTCTACCGCCTTGGGACAAAAAATTTGCGCCAACCCGTAAAAACAGCCCACAAAAGTTAGTTCACTTTTGTAGGCGTTGTGTTAACAAAACTATTCTAAAATCTAATTGATCCAACCTTCGTTCTTGGCGTAGTTTAATACACCATTAAAAATCCCTTGTGCCATCTTTTTCTGCACGGCACTCTGCGTCAGCCGGCCGCGGTCTTTATTACTGCTGATATATCCCATTTCCACCAGAATAGCCGGGCTTTGCACCCCTTTTAACACATAGAAGTTGGCTTGACGCACACTGCTATTTTGATTAACGGCAATACCGATACCGGGCTGTTTATATACGGCATTTCTAACATATCCGGCCAATTTGGAACTTTCGTTGATGTACTCATTTTTCGCCAAAGACTGCAACAAAGCGTCCACAAAATTGTAATGGACTTCTTCGTATTGCATGGCTTCGTTTTCTAATGCCGCCGTATCAGCGGCTTCTTTATCGGTTGCTTTTTCGCTGCGGAAATATACTTCAAATCCGTTGGCATTTTTATTCTTAGACGAATTGGTATGCACCGAGATAAACAAATCGGCCTTAAAAGTATTGGCAATTTTGGAGCGACCCGAAAGCGGGATAAACGTATCATTATCACGTGTGATTTTGACTTCAAAATTTTTCTTTTGCAGTAATTTGTATAATTCCTTGGCTACCGCTAAATTAAGGTCTTTTTCACGCGTGCGAGAGCGTACCGCCCCGGGATCTTTTCCGCCGTGCCCCGGATCAATAACAATACGCATTTTTTTATGCACCGGAGAAATAGCCGCTACCGGTGCGGGCTTGATTTCGGTTTGCGGAGTCGGTTTGATTTCCGTTTGCGGGGTCGGTTTCATTTCCGGCACGGCGGCAACGGCCATTGTTGGCGTACCTGCCGGGATACTATCTTCGCTATCGTCCGTTACAGACGGAGCGGGCAACGGTTCATCTGCCGCGGAAGTAGTTTTAACCGCATTCGTTTGCGGTGTTTTAGCCACCGGTTTTTCTGCCGGAGCAGCCGGTTTGTCTTGAATCGGTTGCAAGTTTTCGCGCCCTACGCGGAAATAAATTTTCCCGGAGTGTTCTTCTACCGTCCAATGTTTCCCCTGTTTGCCCAAAATGGTTTTGACAACGGTATTTCCGCGATCTTGACGGATAGATACCGATGAAATATGCCCCGTTTTAAGTCGGAAATTTTCCACCCGTTTAATTCCCGTATCGGGAAATGTTATTTCTACCGTATGCGGATTTGGCTGCGCGGATGTCCACGTTACTTGGCGGCGCGGATTAAAAATAATACGGTCTTCTTTGGCTAAGAGTTCATTATCTATCCGTGCCAAATCGTAGGGGCGTTCCACTTGCAATTCGCCATTTGTAAATGCAATTTCTTTCGCCAGCGATTGTTGCAAAACGGGCAACTCAAAAAATTCCGCGGGGGCCCACATATCCCCCCCGTCTATTAAAACGGGAGCGGACAGTTTAACGGTCTGTGCATTAACAATCAGTTCGTTAATACCGGCTGTTAAAATGGCATAGAAACCGCGGGTGGTCAGTTTGGCTTGCTTGGAGCGGGCAAATAATTCTACGTTTAGCCCCAACTTGCGGGCGGTTTGTTGCAAATTCAAATAAGTAGTGCCGTTTTTTTGTACCGTTTCTATCGTTCCTTGTTTGCGGCCCGAAAAGATAAACGGCGCTTTTTCCTGTCCGTATGCAACTACGGACAGGAAACTAACTGCTACCAAAACTTGTAAGAAATGCAACATCCGTTTCATACGCGTTGGTTTTTATTCCAATACGATTTTGTAATCTTCCCACGCCAATTGCGGATCGGCTTGGATTTTGAGTGTGCGGTGAATGTTTTGCTCAATATCTTCTTGGCGTTGCTTAATAGATTCGGCCAACACCGGGTGTAATACCACCCGTAAATTTCCACCGGGACGCCCGTTTGTTAAATCGTAAATTTCGCGTTGGATTTTAATACGCATGGTTTCGGCAGATAACACGCGCCCCGAGCCGTGGCATTGGGGACATTCTTCACTGATAAAACTGCCGGTGCTGGCGCGTTTGCGCTCGCGGGTCATTTCCACAAGGCCTAAACGCGTAATGGGCAAGATACGTATTTTCGCGCGGTCGCCGCGGACGGCTTCGGCCAATGCCTCCACAACGCGGTGGCGGCTGGAAGCCTTGCGCATATCGATAAAGTCAATCACGATAATACCGCCGATGTTGCGCAAACGTAATTGGTGTGCAATTTCTTTAGCGGCTTCAATGTTGGTTTGCGTGACCGTTTCTTCCTGCGATTTATTACCGGTAAATTTTCCGGTGTTCACATCAATCGCGCAGAGCGATTCGGCTTCTTGAATAATGATACTGCCCCCGTTAGGAAGCGGCAGTTTAATTTTACGCAAATTATCAATTTCTTTTTCTACATCGTACGCTTCAAAAATCGGCGTTTTGCCTTTGTAGAGTTTGACGCGTCCGGCCAGTTCCGGCGAATTTTTACTTACAAAATCCATCACGCGTTCATAATCTTTTTCGTTGTCTAACATATAGACTTTGGCATTTTCGGACAGCACATCCCGCGCCACCTGAAGGACCGCGTCCATATCTTCATGCAAGAGTTTAGGAGAGCGTGATGTTTCAAATTTCTTGACGATAGATTGCCATTGGCGATATAAGTATTTCACTTCACGTTCTAATTCTTCTTTCGTGGCTTCTTCCGCTTCGGTACGGACAATACACCCCATACCGTTTAAGTGTTTTTCAGCCAACTCTTGCATAATTTCATTGAGTTTATGGCGCGATTCGGAATCTTCAATATGTTTGGAAACTCCCACAAAACTTTGATGCGGCGTAAGTACTAAATAACGACCGGGCAAAGTCACGTCCATCGTTACTTTCATGCCCTTGGTGCTGATGGCATCTTTAACAACTTGCACCATCACTTCTTGGCCTTTATGTAACGATTTATCAATGTTCTTTTTGTCCCCGCCGATTACATCGGAAATATACAGGTATGCATTTTTTTCATACCCGATATTCAAAAATGCGCTGGAGATACCGGGGAGTACATTTTCTACCGTACCTTTGTAAATGTTGCCTACAATGTTAAGCGCGCCGCGACGTTCCCATAACAGTTCATTGACGCGCCCGTCTTCTAAAATGGCAATACGCGTTTCTTCAAACGACGTATTGACTAACGCTTCCACTACGGGAAGTTCCGGTATTGTTTTTGTCATGTAAAAAAATCCTCGCTTAGGGAAAAATCCCTTTTATATCGTGTGGTACACGCCTTGCGTGTCCCGCCAACATAATTCCTGCCGGATAAAATCAAACCCTTCTACCGTAAAGTTTTCATCTTGCGCCGGGACGGGAATATCCAGCCACGCCGCCATAAACCATTGTGGACGTATCCATTGTCCGCTTATCGGAACAAGAGTAAGTTCTATCTCTTGCGGCCCGAGTACACGCGATGCGAGCAAACCGTCGGTTAAATTTTTTTCATATGTAATACCGTTTAAGGCTTGCACCGTTACCGCTAACTGACTCATGCCGTTCCAATCTTCCAACTTCCGCCCGGACGAAATATAGGCCGAAAAATCGCCTTTCACCCGGTACCTGATCGCGGCCATCAAGTTCTGTACGGAAGGCAACGGATAAGGCACGCGCGTCAGTTGCAAAATCTCAAACCCGCTGGGGGCCGTTTGCAACAAGGCAGCACGCACTTCTTCTTCGCTGCGCCGTTCTAACAGATAAATGTCTAGGTACTCTCGCTCGGCCCGCTGTCCTTTAGCGGGAGCCGGGCCGTAAGCCAATCGCGGTTGGCTTGTTACAAATTTAGACGGCTCGTATGGCAAACCCGAGTCAAGCACCATTTTTTTTATACCGCGCAAAGCATGTGAATGTTCCGCCTGATTATCTGCCCAACGGAACACTATACGCATTTTATAATTTTTTGGCGAGTTTATCATCTTTTTTTATGCCCGTAAGCGGCGCGCATAAACCGACTGCACAACCCCCAATGCCCACAAACTGGCCACCAGGTTAGATCCTCCGTATGAAATAAACGGAAGTGGTATCCCCGCTACCGGCACTATACCTATCAACATACCATAGTTGATTAGCATATAAGTAAAAAACATACCAAAAATTCCGGCACATACTAGGTAGCCGTACCTGTCACCCGACAAATACGCCACGGCAATAATGCGCCATAAAATCAGAAAATATAACCCAAGCACCAGGAGCGTGCCCCATAAGCCGAGTTCTTCCCCCACAACGGCTAAAATAAAATCGGTGTGTCGTTCCGGCACAAACCCTAAACGCGATTGGGTACCGGAAAACAGCCCCTTACCCATAATACCACCCGCGCCCATAGCAATTTGCGCTTGCAAGATATTATATCCGGCACCTTGCGGATCGGATTTGGGAGCCAAAAAGGCTTCTACGCGTTTGCGTTGGTGCGGTTTCATTTGGTGCTCTACAAAAATTCCCCCCACTAATCCTATGAGCACTACTATTGTTGCCAATACAAAATAAAATGACGGCAATAAAATACGAAATTGCCTAAATAACCACCACATACCATAGCCCAAAAGCATAATAATTACAGCAAAAACACCCATATACCACCCATTATGCGCCAAGTCATTAAACACGCGTATCCACGCATAATCTAACAATTCCGGGTGCAGATAGATATACGTCCATGAAATCGTAAAAAACCCCGCCACGCCGGCTAAAAGCGCAATAAGGCCCAAATAAAACAAGTTAATCCCTGTGCAAAACAATAAGATAATAATGGACGGTAAAGTAACTACCACCGATGAGAAATCCGGCTGCATCATAATCAGCCCGAAAATAGGCAGTAACAGTAACCCCAGATAAAATACAGACACCACATCACGGATACGACGGCCGCGTCTATCCATAAAAGCCGCTGCCATTAAAATTGTTCCGACGCGGCAAATTTCGGAAGGTTGCATGGAAAAGAACGGCAACACAAACCACGAGCGCGACCCGCGCTGATACGATCCAAACAACAATACCCCTATCAGCAGTAGCAGAATAAACCCATACAATGCTTTCCATTGTTCATCATAGATTTGATAGTTAAAACTACATCCGACAAAAAAAGCAACCGCTCCTGCGACTAGTGCAATAAAATGGGTACGCACCACCGGAGTTGTCCACGAGAAACTATTGACCGCAGACATAATACATAACGCCCCCAGGACTACCAACAATACCATGGCTCCAAAGAGCATCCAATCTATACGGCTACGGCCGGAAACCAATTGTCTCATATCAGGCATCTTCTCCTGTTAATAATTCATCATAATCATCTTGTGTTTTTTCCGCTTGTTCTTTTTCTACCGGTTTATGTTGCGGATTATCAAAATAGGCTTTAAGCATATCATGAGCAATCGGGCCGGCGGCAGAAGAACCGCCTTCTCCGTTTTCCACAAACACGACTACGGCAATAGACGGTTTTTCGCCCGGATAGGCCCCAAAGGCCATAAACCAACCGTGATCAGCCCCATGCGGATTTTGGGCCGTTCCCGTTTTTCCGTAAACGTCAATATCTTTAATTTTAGCGCGGCGCGCCGTACCGTTATCCACCGTATGCTTTAAGGCTTTGAATAATTTATCATATGTTTCGGGCTGTAACTCGGCCACTTGTAAAATTTCCGGTTTACCTACAATCTTCGTTTTTCCGGTTTGGTTACTGACGATTTTGGATACATAATACGGACGGTACACATTTCCCCGGCTGGCTAAAGCCGCCGCGAATTGCGCCAATTTAAGCGGCGTAACTAACAATTCCCCTTGACCGATAGATAAATTGAGCGTATCTCCGATAAACCAGTACGATTTATTACGCGCCCGACGCGTAGGTCCATACAAATTGCCGGCTTTTTCACCGGGCAAATCAATACCGGTCGGACGGCCAAACATAAACATACGTTGCACACGTTCAATAGCGGCAGAACCCATTTGGGCGGCTATCGCATAAAAATACACGTCGCAAGAGTGAGCCATTCCTTCCCAAAAATCAACCGGTCCGTGCGTTCCCCAACATTTGAAAATACGCGGGCCGGAATCATATTTGCCATAACACGAAATTTTGCGTTCCGTATCAAACGAATCGCTTTCCAAAGCCGCCGCACCCGTAATCACCTTGAAAGTAGAAGCGGGCGGATAAATACCTTGTATGGCTAAATTATATTCATTGATTTTTTTAGAAGTAGGAGCAAGCATTTGATCGCTATAAGGAACAAAAATATTCGGGTCATATTCCGGAGCACTGGCCATGGCAAGTACTGCCCCGGTACGAGGATCTAATGCCACCGCGGCCCCACGCCCCGTAAGCGAGTTTTTTAATCCTTCCTGTGCGGCTTTTTGGACGGCAAAATCAAGTGTTAAATATACATCACTGCCGGCTGCCCATTTTTTATCTTCAATAATACTTTTTACGCGGCCGCGGTAATCTACTTCCAAAAATACGCCGCCGTCTTTGCCTTTTAATTCTTTTTCGTATTTTTGTTCAATACCGTTCTTGCCGATTTTGCTCGTTAAACGATATCCTAATTTATTATCGCGTTTACGCCATTGGCGTTCATCCATACTTCCTAAATACCCGAGCAAATGGCTGGCAAAATCACCATACGGATAGTGGCGTTTTGTTTCCTCAATCAAATAAATACCGGGATAATAGTATTGCAACTCTTGCAACGCTACCGTGCTGGGAGTAGATAAATTTTCCGCCAGCAAAACCGATTTGCCGCTTTTGGCGCCCGTATGTAATTTTTCCAACAATTCTACAAGCGACACATGCAAATAGGGCGCAAAATCACGCGCCAAACGGTAAAAAGAGGCAGGGTCTTGTTGGCCACCCAAATAATACAAACTAAATGACGGCGCATTAGACGCAATTTCCACACCGTCCGCCGTAAATACGCGGCCGCGAGGAGCCGTTTGGTATAAGATTTGTGTACGGTTACGTTCGGCCAATTGCAAATAATCGTTATGACGCAAAATTTGTATATCAATCAGGCGTACAGCAATCACAATTCCGGCGATTACTGCCAAAACCATCATAGTTTTCAAACGCTGATTAAATAAAATTTTGGTAACTGTTGCCATACGTTTTTTTATTACAATCGTTCATCTGTCATAAAATCGTAGCACATCAACCGAACGATAGCAAAGACGATTGGGGCGAGCAATGCCCCCACCACGGCTCCGCCGAATAAACTGCCAATTCCCGGCCAAAAAGATGCGGGCGTAAACCAGGCTAACAAGATATGATTGCATACGCCGACCATACACGTTAGTAAAAATACAATCACTACTTGCGATATGATTCCGGAAAAATCAATCCGGTCGCGCAAGGTGTACATAATAAGTGCCACAAACGTAAATAAAAAGGCGTTATTGCCAAACAATTTAACTCCGAAGAAATCTAAAAAGAGTCCGCATAAAAACACAATCGGGTAACCGATTTCCAACGGAATAACCGTACACAAGGCAATCGCAAAAACCAACATAAAATTCACGTTAAGTTCCGCATACGAAAACAGCGTCGCAAATCCCCAGTGGCAGATGGTGGCTAACACAAATAAAACAAATAACTTACAAATTTTCCACATAAACAGGCTCCTGTTTAGAAAGCACAAAAACTTCCTTAACGGCAGACGACCGTACAGCCGGGTCTATTTCAATCGTGCGGGCGGTTTGGAAACTGCCGTCATCGCGTATAGCACGCACCGTTCCTACAAAAATGCCCGCCGGGAAAATACTGCTATTTGCAGATGTAACTACTTTATCCCCTTTGGAAACCTCGGCTTGCAGCGGAATATATTTAATGCGAACGGCCCCGGATCCACCACCGACAAGTAATCCTTCTTCTTGCCCGTTTTCCAACATAACCGCCGCTGAAAAATCTTCATCACGGACCAGTAGCACTTTAGAAGTATTTTCCGAAACTTCCACCACAACACCGGCTAATCCGTCTTGGCCTTGTTCCAAGGATAATACAGCGCTGCGTTCCCGAATGCCATCTGCCGATCCTTTATCAATGGTGACGGTGTTCCATTGGCTAGGCTCGCGGTAAGCCACCTTAGCCCATATACCTTGCCAAGGCCAGGCCGATTCCAAATCTAACTCTTCGGTTAAGCGTTCGTTTTCCTTAAATACAGTTTCGGCTTGTGTAGCGCGAAGATGTTCCATTTCTATTTGTTGTTTTAAGCGCAAATTTTCTTGGTGGGTTTCCAATAATTCCTGTACCGTTTGGTGTACCCCTTGTGCATATTTAACCGTTCCGTGCGCGGCCCGTATCGGCGGAATAAAAATATAAGACAATACCGTTTTGACAGAAACGACAATGCCCTCCAACGGCAAAATCATAAGTAAAAACGATAGGAGCAAAAAGACTACCGGAAAGAAAAACCGGCGTCGGTTACCTGTATAAACTTTTCGGGTACGTTTTCGTGTAACAAGAGCCATAATAAAATCAAAATTTATCTATACAAACCAAAAAGCGGACACGGCTTTTCTTTCAAGCAGTGTCCGCTTTCCATAAGAACCGTAGAGCAAGTTAGAAAGATTTGCCGCGCGAACTGAAAAAGCGCGTTCCTTTTTCGTTAAGTTGTTCCAAAAACTTGCCCGTCCCCAATGCTACACAACTCAGCGGATCGGCTGCGCGGTGCACCGGGATATCTGTTTCCTTGCGGATGAGTTCGGTAATACCCCGTAAAAGACTTCCGCCACCGGCCACCACAAGCCCTCTGTCCACCAAATCGGCAGCGAGTTCCGGCGGTGTTTCTTCCAATGTGCTTTTGATAACATCTAAAATCAAACGCACCGGTTCCATTAAAGCCTGACGGATTTCTTCGGAAGTTACGGTTAAGGTACGCGGCAAACCTTGTGTCTGGTCGCGGCCTTTTACTTCCATGGATCTTTCTTCTTTTAACGGATAAACTGAACCTAAATTAATCTTTACTTCTTCGGCAGTCGTTTCGCCGACGATTAAACTGTATTTTTTGCGGAAATATTGCACAATACACTCGGTTAATTCGTCTCCGGCAACATCAATAGATTTGGCTACTACCATGCCGCCTAATGAAATAACCGCTACTTCCGTCGTACCTCCGCCGATATCCACAATCATGCTGGCATGCGGTTCGGCGATAGGCAAATCGGCACCCATGGCCGAAGCCATGGGTTCTTCGATCAAATACACTTCCCGCGCGCCGGCTTGGCGGGCGGCATCATCAACGGCCCGGCGTTCCACGCCGGTAATGTCCGAAGGGATTCCGATTACAATGCGGGGACGTAACAGACTGCTACGGCTATGTACTTTACGAATAAAGTAACGAATCATTTCTTGTGTTACTTCAAAATCCGCAATTACACCGTTTTTCATCGGGCGAACGGCTACGATGTTGGCAGGCGTGCGGCCTAACATTTGTTTGGCCTTAGCGCCTACGGCTTTAACTTCACCGGTTTCTCTTTCCACCGCGACGACGGACGGCTCACGAAGTACAATGCCTTTATCCTTGACGTAAATCAAGCAGTTGGCTGTACCTAAGTCCATCCCTAAGTCCGAGGAAAAAAGCCCTCCTAAATAGTCTATTACCATCGGTTGCCTCTTAATCAACTAATTTTACAATGGCTACTTCCGCATTGTCCCCTTGGCGAAGCCCTGCGCGGTAAATCCGGCAGAACCCACCCGGGCGGTTGGCGTAACGGGCCGCCAACACTTCGGCTAATTTTTTGCAAGCCGCTTCATCTTTCAGGGTTTCTTTCGCAGCAGCCATATTGTTGGCTTTGGCTAACGTAATCAACCCTTCCACCACGCGGCGTACTTCTTTGGCTTTTTGAAGCGTTGTCTTGACTTCTTCGTGCAAGATGATGCTGGTAGCCATGTTGTTTAACATCGCTTTGCGGTGAGAGGCGGTTTTGCCTAATTTCCGGTATCCGGTATTCTTAATCATACTGAAAGTTACTCCTTAAATTTTCATACCCAAAGAAAGGTGCATTTCTGTGAGTCTTTCTTTGATTTCGTCCATAGATTTTGCCCCGAAATTTTTAATCATTTTCAGGTCGTCTTCGGTCATTTTAACCAAATCGCGTACCGTGTGAATGTTTTCGGATTTGAGGCAGTTAATGGAACGGGAAGATAACTCAATAAATTCAATAGATTGATTGAGCAAATCTTCCTGTTTGCTGGAAGCGGCCGTAGCAGCCGGCGCAACGACCGATTCTTCGGCAACTTGGTCGCTGGTGGTGGCTACGCAATCGTCTTCGCCTTCAATCGTAAAGATATGAAGAGAACCCGATAACAATACCGCTGCGCGGTGCAAGGCACGGGCCGGTTCTAATGTACCGTCGGTGGTAATTTCCAAAATCAAACGGTCATAGTCGGTCTTTTGGCCTACGCGCGCCGGTTCCACATCGTAATGGACTTTTACAATCGGCGAGTACAACGAATCTACCGGGATAAATCCGGCCGGACGTTGGACTTTGGCGTGTTCCTCGGCAGAAACGTATCCTTTGCCGCGGGTAAGTTCAATTTCAATATCAAGCGCCCCGCCGACTTCTAACGTAGCAAGCACGAGATCTTTATTGACAATTTCTACGCCGTCCACTTCTTCAATGTCCGCCGCCGTAACAACGCCGGGTTTGGAAGCGTGCAATTGCACATATTCTTTGGCCTTGCCTTCCATTTTCACACGTAAGTGCTTAAAGTTAAGCAAGATATTGATAACGTCTTCGCGCACATTGGGAATCGTGCTAAATTCGTGTACGGCTCCCGCGATGCGTACGGCGCTAACTGCGGCCCCTTCCATACCGGAAAGTAAAATCCGGCGTAAGGAATTTCCTACGGTGTGACCATAACCGCTTTCATACGGTTCGGCAATAAATTTGCCATAGAAATCAGACGCAGTTTTTTCTTCCAACTGAATTTTTTGAGGAAGAACCAATTCATTTAAAGCCATGTAAGCCTCCAAACTATTATTTAGAATAGTATTCTACAATGAGCTGCTCATTGACAGGGTAGGACATTTCCGCTCTGTCGGGCCATCTTAACAATTTACCGGTCATTTTTTCGCCGTCATATTCTAAGAAACTCGGGCGTTGGTTATGTTTTTCCGCTTCGGTTAAACCTTGTTTGACCATGACGTTTTCTGCCATAGATTTATCCAAAGTTACCTTGTCGCCGATGCGCAATTGGTAAGACGGCACATTGACGGCTTTGCCGTTGACCGTTACATACCCGTGCAACACGATTTGGCGCGCGGCCTTGAGCGATACAGCAAACCCTAAGCGGCGAACGACGTTATCCAACCGGGTTTCCAATTTGCGTAAGAAATTTTCACCGGTTTGTCCTTCGGCTTTGGCAGCAGCATCAAACAAATTGTGGAACGGAATTTCCGACATACCAGATTGCCATTTGGCTTTCTGTTTTTCTTGTAAGCGGATACCATATTCCGATACTTTTGCTTTGCGTACTTTACCACCGCGTTTGGTGGCAGCGGCCAACTTGTCCATGACACAGTTGGTGTAACACTTCGTTCCTTTAAGGAACAATTTGCAATCTAATTTTCTGCATTTTTTGCAGGCAGGTCCTGTATATCTTGACATAAAAATTATACTCTCCGTGCTTTAGGCGGTCTGCATCCGTTGTGCGGGATGGGGGTGATGTCTTTAATAGAAGACACGAGAAGTCCGGCTTGTTGGACGGCACGAACGGCCGTTTCGCGGCCTTGACCGGGCCCACAAACCTTGACGGCTACTTCACGCATACCAAGCGCATAGGCTTTTTCGGCCGCTTTGTTGCTGGTGATTTGCGCAGCAAACGGAGTAGACTTCTTGGTACCTTTGAAACCATGGGAACCGGCGGTAGACCAAGCAACGGTGTTGCCTTTGTCATCGGAAACGGTTACGATGGTGTTGTTAAACGAGCAATAAATATGCACGACACCAAAAGCCGGGGCTTTGGAGTTTTTCTTTTTTGCTTTCGCCGCAGGCGCTTGGGCCGGTGCGGACGAGGTTACTTTTTCTTCTGCCATAGTAAAATTCCTTCTAAAAGTTATTTGGTTTTAGAACCCACGGTTTTTCTTCTGCCGCGGCGGGTTCTGCTGTTGGTTTTGGTGCGTTGGCCGCGTACGGGCAGATTGCGGCGATGGCGCTGACCCCGATAGGAGCCGATTTCAATCGCGCGGTGAATGTTTTGCGCGACTTCGCGGCGCAGTTCGCCTTCCACTTTGTATTCTTTCTGCAAAATGGTGTTGAGCAAACCGGCTTGTTGTTCGGTCAAATCTTTCACGCGGGTAGCGGGGTCAATTTGGCCTTCTACTTTAGCAAGCACTTCTTTGGCGTTTTTCTTGCCGATGCCGTAAATGTATTCCAATGCGACATCAATTCTTTTGTTTTTCGGTAAATCAATACCTGCGACTCTAGCCATATTTCTCTAAAACTCCTGTAAATTAACCTTGGCGTTGTTTGTGTTTTGCTACTTCGCAAACCACACGAACTACGCCGTTGCGTTTAATAATTTTGCATTTCTGACATATCTTTTTTACACTGGCTCTGACTTTCATTTATTTCTCCCTATAAGTTATTCTGCCACGGGTTAAATCGTACGGAGATAATTCCAACTTCACGCTGTCTCCCGGCAGAATTCTTATATGATGAACTCTCATTTTGCCGGATATGTGTCCCAGAATGACTTTGCCGCCTGCAATTTCAATTTTGAACATTGCATTGGGAAGCGCTTCTAAGACTTTACCCTCAACTTCTATTTTGTCACTCATACAACTCCGAGTTCGGATTAAATTGTCGGAACAAACACCGCGTCGCGTTTTTTACTTCTTAAACGCGTCCGATGTGTTATTCAAAAGCAGTGAGAATTTCACTGCCGTTAGCGGTAACGGCTATCGTATGTTCAAAGTGGGCCGCATAACTGCCGTCCAATGTGACCACCGTCCAACCGTCATCCAACTCCCTGACTTTATAAGTTCCCGCAGTAAGCATGGGCTCAATCGCCAAGGTCATTCCCGCTTCTAATATCGGGCCGGTGCCCGGTTTGCCGAAGTTGGGGATGTTTGGCTCTTCGTGCATATTGCGGCCGATTCCATGCCCGCAATAATCGCGAACGACTCCCATGTTATGTTGCATGGCAAATGTTTCCACCGCGTGCTGCGCGTCACCAAGACGGCGGCCCGGTTTGATTTGCCCGATGGCTTTGTATAACGATTTTTTCGTTACGTCCATCAATTTTTGGGCTTCCTCAGAAACTTTTCCCACGCCGAGCGTGATTGCGGCATCCGAACAGAAACCGTCAAGGCGGGCTCCTGTATCGATACTGATAATATCACCACTCTTTAATATTCTATCTTTTTTTGGGATTCCGTGCACGACTTCTTCGTTCACAGACGCGCAAATACTGCCCGGAAACCCGTAATACCCCAGAAAAAGCGGCGTCGCTCCGAAGGAACGAATCGTTTTTTCCGCAGCTTTGTCTAACTCCAACGTAGAAATGCCCGGTTTGACTAGCTCGGTCATTTGCTTAAGAACCGCAGCCGTCACCTTTCCGGCGGCGCGCATACGTTCAAGTTCTTGTTCGTTTTTTACTTCAATCATTTTATTTCTCAAGGATTTTTGTAATATCCTCAAAAACTTTTTCCGGCGTTTGATTGCCGTTCACTTCCACATATTTCCCGCTGGTCTGGTAATAATTTTTTACCGGCAGCGTGCTGTTGCGATATACTTCTAAACGGTGTGTAGCACGTTCGGGAGTATCATCGGGACGCGTGTATAATTCGCCGCCGCAAGCCGAACATTTTTCTAACGGGTTTTTTATATCTACACGCAAAATCGCACCGCATTTTTTGCATTGTCTGCGCGAGCAAATGCGGTTGACAACTTCTTCTGCGGGAAGATCAATCATAATGACGTGTGTAATCGCGCGGTTCAAGCGTTGCATCATAGCATCTAATGCTTCGGCTTGCGGAACCGTACGCGGAAACCCGTCAAAAATAATTCCTTTGTCCGTAGATTTGACGATTTTCTCCAACATCTGCACCATCAGTTCATCCGGTACCAAATTGCCTTTATTGACAATTTCGCCCAATTGTTTACCTAACGGCGATCCCGATGCAATTTCTGCGCGCAAGACATCGCCCGTAGAAATATGATGCAACGGAAATGTTTGTAACAATTTCGCAGATTGTGTGCCTTTACCGGCACCCGGACATCCCATTAAAATAATGTTCATAAATTACTCTTTTACTGCTAAAATTTTTCCTGCCAAACCGGGATAGTTTGTGGAATTTTTGGGAATTTCTTCCCTCCACATCCAACTTAATAGTTTATGGGTTTTTGAGGAGATTGCTAGGCGTGTAGCGGCGAAGCTTACTTCGTTAAGCGAGCCGCGTAACAACAACGCAATCTCCCAAAAACACAAAACTATTGGCCGACGTTAAACCAGCGGCCTTTAATTCTTTTGGACCCTTTCATCAGCGGTTCATAGTTACGCGCGAGTAAGTGCGCTTGCACTTGCCCAACGGTATCTAACGCCACGCCGACTACGATGAGCAGCGCGGTGCCACCGAAGTAAAAGTCCACGTTAAAATACGCACGGAAGAAGTCCGGCAAGACCGCAATCAAACAAACAAAGATGGCGCCGCAGAACGTCAAGCGGTTCATGACCCATTCAATGTAGTTTTTAGTCGGTTCACCGGGACGGATTCCGGGAATAAAACCGCCCCATTTCTTCATGTTATCGGCTAAATCAGACGGGTTAATCGTCATAGAGTTATAGAAATAACAGAAGAAAATAATGAGCGCCGAAAACAGCAACATGTACCATGTACTGCTATGGTTCATGGCACCGAGCAATTTTTGTGCCCATTCGGCTTCTTGGTTAAAACTTGCAATCGTGAGCGGCAACGAAATTACAGACGACGCAAAGATAACCGCGATTACACCGCTTTGATCAATCTTAAGCGGTAAATAACTGGTTTGTCCGCCGTACGCTTTATTGCCTACTTGACGTTTAGCATATTGTACCGGGATTTGGCGTTGGGCCGTTTCCAACCACACCACCAAGGCCGTTACCACAGCCACTGCGCCGAAAATAAGTAACGCGACAAACAAATCCATTTCGTCGGTTTGTACGCGTTTAACGACTTCCATAATAGCACTGGGCAAGCGATCCACGATACCCGCAAAGATGATAAGCGAGATACCGTTTCCGACGCCTTTTTCGGTAATTTGTTCACCCAGCCACATCACAAACATCGTGCCTGCAGCCAAGGTTAAAACCGTCGTCACAAAAAACAAAAAGGACGGATTGACCACCGCCGATACGCCGCCCACACCCGTTACGCGGGTGATGGCAAACGTCATCATAGAGCCTTGCAAGACGGCTAAAAACAGTGCAAAAATACGGGTAATCTGGTTTTCTTTTCTTCTGCCGGATTCCCCTTCTTTATGCATGCGGTCCAATGCCGGGAAAATATGAGCCCCGCGCACCAACCCCATAATGATGGAAGCGTTAATGTACGGCATGATACCTAGCGCCAATATGGAAAAACGCCCCAATGCACCGCCCGAAAAGATATTCATAAAACCTAAAATACCGTTTTGGTGGGCTTGGAACAATTGTTTTAATACTTCCGTATTGATACCGGGTATAGGGATTGCAGCCGCAATCCGGAAAACAGCGAGCGCCCCGAACACAAAAAGTAAGCGCTTTCTGAGTTCGGGTGCGTTCAAGATATTTGCAACTGTATTATTTGCCATTATTTGGTCTTCTGTTCAATAACAGTTACGGTGCCGCCGGCTTTTTCAATGGCCGCTTTCGCGGTAGCGGAAAAACCATGAGCAGACACTTTTAACGCCTTGGTGAGGGTGCCGTTTGCAAGCACTTTCACGCGGGTAACATCATGAATGATACCGGCTTTTTTCAAGGCTTCGGGGGTAACTTCCGTTCCCGCAGCAAAAACTTTTTCCAACGAGCCAACGTTTACATAATCGTAGCGTTTGGCAAAATCTTTATTGGAAAAACCGCTTTTCGGCGTATGGCGGATCAAAGGCATTTGTCCGCCTTCTTTGCTTTCTTTGCGGGTGTTACCGGAGCGGGAGGTTTGACCTTTCATCCCTTTGGTGCAGTAGTTGCCCAAACCGGAACCCGGCCCGATGCCCAAGCGTCTTCTTTCTTTTCTAGACCCATGTTTAGGGAAAAGTGTATTTAAACTTACCATAATATTTTCTCCTCCCCTTATTTAGCCTCAGCGGATTCGGTTTTTACTTCTTCCGCTTTGGGGGTTTCTTGCGCCGGGGCGGCTTTGCCGCGAATTACATTGACGGCTTCTTTGCTTTTAAGTTGCTTGAAAGCCTCTAACGTCGCATAGACCAAGTTGCACGGGTTGGTGCTACCTAAACTCTTGGCCAAAACGTCCTTAATGCCGGCGGCTTCAAACAACAACCGCACACCGCTTCCCGCGATTACACCGGTACCGGGAGCAGCCGGTTTCATCCAAACCGACGCAGCCCCGAATTTACCGATCGTTTCATGCGGAATCGTTTCGCCGACAATCGGGAACGTAATCATGTGTTTGCGCGCATGGGATTCAGCCTTGGAAATAGCCAACTGAACCTGATTCGCCTTGCCAATAGCAACGCCCACTTTGCCCATGCCGTTTCCGACAACTACGAGCGCGCGGAAGCCAAAGCGTTTACCGCCTTTGACTACCTTGGCCGTTCTGGCAACGTGGATAACCGTGGTTTTACCTTCTACCGCCGGTTTTGCTTTTTGAAACTCGGCTCTTTTGCCTTTCGCTTCTTTTTTATTTTCGCTTTTCACGAGCGTTTCATTGGACATTAAATTCACCTGTAACTTAGAATTTCAATCCTGCTTCTCTGGCAGCATCGGCTAACGCTTTGATTCTGCCGTGATAGACACGTCCGCCGCGGTCAAACATCACTTCGCTAATGCCTTTGTCTAAGGCTTTTTTAGCAATCGCAGCACCGAGGGCTTTGGCCGCTTCAATGCTTTTGCCGGACGTTTCAAATTTGCCTTCAAATTCTTTAGACAACGTCGTAGCAGACACTAACGTGCTGTGGGTGTTGTCGTCAATGATTTGGGCATAGATGTATTTTAAACTTCTATACACCGACAAGCGCGGCCGATGCGCACCGTTTTTCAACAAGTGCTCGCGGCTGCGGTCTTTGCGGAATTGGTATCTTGCTTGTTTAGTAGCCATAATTATTTACCTCCCGCCGCAGTCTTACCGGCTTTGCGGACGATGTGTTCGCCTTGGTATTTAATACCGCTGCCTTTATAGGGCTCCGGAGGTCTGATTCTTCTGATTTTGGCCGCGAAATCACCTACTTTGAATTTGTCGCTGCCTTTAATCGTTACCGCGCCGGATTTCGGATCTACCACGACGGTTAACCCTTCGGGAATATCCAAATTGACGGGGTGAGAAAAACCCAATTCCAAATTGAGTTTTTTGCCGGCTACGCTGGCGCGGTATCCTAAACCGTTGATTTCCAATACTTTGGAAAAACCGTTTGTTACACCTTCAATGATGTTGAATACGTTAGCGCGGGTAGTACCGTGTAAGGCATTGAGTTCTTTTACGCGGCCTTCGGCTACGGTGAAAGTCAAGGCGCCGTCTTTAAGTTCCGGGGTAATACCGGCCGGTACTGTGTAAGACAACGAACCTAACGCACCCGTAGCGGTGATTAAATTGTCTTTAATTTCCACTTTGGTTTTAGCGGGAATATTGATTACTTTTTTACCGATTCTGCTCATATTCCCCCCTTACCACACTTGGCACAACAATTCGCCGCCGATTTTTTCGGCTTTGGCTTGTGCGTCCGTCATAACACCTTTGGAAGTGGACAAGATCGTCACACCGAAGGCACCGCGGACTTTGGGGATATTGTTATACGCACTGTACACGCGAGAACCCGGTTTGGAAATACGTTTCAAACCTTGGATTACACATTCGTTTTCCGGCGTATATTTCAAAAATACCCGTACCACGCCGCCTTTGGTTTCATTGTGGACGGCTTTGAAATTGGCGATATACCCTTCTTCTTTGAGTACGCGCGCAATTTCGGTTTTGATTTTAGAAAAAGGGATATCCACTTTTTCTTTTTTCTTCATATTGGCATTTCTTATTCTGGTTAAGAAATCTGCAATTGGATCCATATACTTAAGTTTTCGTCCCAAGCCACTTTCTTTTTCAAGAGTTGGCCCGAAAGCGAAACTTCCTCCTGTAAATTACCAGCTCGATTTTCTAAGACCCGGGATTAAACCCTGGTGTGCCATCTTTCTCAGGCAGATACGGCAAAGGCCGAAGTCGCGATAGTATCCGCGCGCACGTCCGCAGATTTGGCAGCGGTTGTGATAGCGCACAGCGAACTTTTGGTCTTTCGCCATTTTTGCAACCCATGCTTTAGTAGCCATAAAGTTTTGCTCCTCTTATTTGGTCGCCTTGCGGAACGGCAAGCCCATGTAATCCATGAGCATGCGGCCGGTTTGGTCGTTTTGGGCAGTGGTAACGAACGTAATGTTCATACCATG
This sequence comes from Candidatus Avelusimicrobium luingense, assembly GCA_900315845.1. Classification (GTDB taxonomy): domain Bacteria; phylum Elusimicrobiota; class Elusimicrobia; order Elusimicrobiales; family Elusimicrobiaceae; genus Avelusimicrobium; species Avelusimicrobium luingense. The sequence goes on along the minus strand of OOHK01000003.1, from coordinate 138,209 downwards.
AGCCTTGGGCGATTTTTCCACGTCAATTTCCGGGAAAATATAATGTTCTTTAATACCCAAGTTCAAGTTGCCTTTGCCATCAAAACTGGCATTGAAACCCTGAAAGTCGCGGATGCGCGGGCAAGCAATGCAGATGAAGCGTTCCATAAACTCATACATCTTGGCACCGCGTAACGTTACGCGCACACCAATCGGCATACCTTCTCTTAACTTAAAGTTAGAGATAGATTTTTTAGCGCGGCGCACTTGAGCGGCTTGACCGGCAATAGCGGTCAAATCTTCTTTGGCCAGTTCCAACGCTTTGATGTCTTCGCGGGCATCTTTTACACCGATGTTGATGACGATTTTGGTCATTCTCGGTACGGCCATCGGGCTTTTGACGTTCATGTCTTTAAGCAAAGCCGGAAGCACTTTTTCTTTATAGAGGGCTTGCAAGCGGGGTTGATACCCTGCGGGAGCCTTCGTTACGGTTTTTGTTTCTTTTTTCGTCATGTTACTTACCTAGATTAAATGATCGGCTCATTGCATTTGCGGCAGACGCGCGTTTTGGTGCCGTCAGCAGCGATTTGCACTTTGGGCGTCATGGCTTTTTTGCATTTGCCACAGACAACAGCAACGTTAGAAGCGTCTAACGCGGCTTCCATCTTGATAATGCCGCCCTGCTTATTTTGGGAAGGTTTCACGTGTTTGGAAATCATGTTAATTCCGGTTACCACAACGGTATTTTTAGACGGATTGACCGATTTCACTTCACCCTTCTTGCCTTTGTCTTTACCGGACAAAACTAAAACGGTATCTTTTTTCTTGATAATCATACTATACCACCTCAGGAGCGAGCGAAATGATTTTCAAGAAATTCTTTTCGCGCAACTCTCTAGCAATCGGGCCGAATACACGGGTGCCTTTGGGTTCGCCATTATCGTTGATGATGCAAACGGCATTGTCATCAAAACGAATGTACGAACCGTCTTTTCTTCTCTTTTCACGCGCTACGCGCACTACTACCGCGCGTACCACGTCGCCTTTTTTAATGGCAGAGGTCGGGATCGCATCTCTGACGGAGCACATAATGACGTCTCCCAAAGTTGCGATATCCCGGTGGTGGCCACCGCGCACCTTAAAGCATTGTACTTTACGGGCGCCGGAATTGTCGGCCACATTGAGGATGCTTCTTAATTGAATCATACTTTTCTAACTCCAGTTTTTACAAACTAAGCTCTGGCTTTTTCCACAATTTTGGAAACACGCCATTTCGTCGTTTTAGAAACGGGACGGGTGCTCATAATTTCCACTTTGTCGCCGATTTTGCTTTCATTTGCTTCATCATGCGCGTGGAATTTGGCTGCTCTTTTGAGCGTTTTGCCGTAGCGTTCATCATGCACCAAGCGTTCTACGGAAACGGTGCGGGTTTTGTCCATTTTATCGGACACGACGACGCCGGTCAGCACTTTTCTTTTGCCACGAATTTCTTTTTCCATGGTTTAGCCTCTATTTTTGCTCTTTCTTTTGGTTAATCAGCGTTTGCAACAGAGCAATTTCGCGTCTTACAGCGCGGATTTCCATCGGGTTGGCGATGGGCGTCGTGCTGTGTTTGAAAAGAAGGTTGAATTTCTTTTCTTGGGCTTTGCTAAGCGCTTCGCTCAGTTCAGCCACGGTTTTGTTTTTCAAAGCTTCTTTTTCGTTCGTTTTCATAAACTACCTTCTCGTTACTAATTTGGTTTTGATGGGCAGTTTATCAGAAGCCAAGCGCATTGCACGCTTCGTATCTTCTTCAGAAGCCCCTTCCAATTCAAACAAAATCCGGCCCGGTTTTACGACGGCAGCCCAATATTCGGGCGCACCTTTACCTTTACCCATACGGGTTTCGGCCGGGTGTTTGGTGATGGCTTTATCCGGGAAAATGCGAATCCACAATTTCCCTTTTTTCTTAATAAAGCGGGACAAGGTTACACGGGCCGCTTCAATTTGGCGGGCGGTAATCCATTTGGGTTCTAATGCTTTCAACCCATATTCGCCGAAGACCACTTCCGTTCCGCGTTTGGCATTGCCTTTAATGCGCGGGGCGCTGAAGGGTTTGCGGTATTTAACTCTTTTAGGCATCAACATAAGTCAAATTCCTCTTATTTCGCTTCTACGGCAGCAACCGTTTCTTCAACGACGCCTTCCGTAGCGGCGGTTTCCATGTCGCGGTGTTTCTTGAGTTCATTCATAATCTCTTTGGGAGATTTGGCGAAGTGAGTTCTCTTGAAAATCCAGACCTTGATACCAATTTTACCGCTAACGGTGTTCGCTTCGGTAAAACCGTAATCAATATCGGCGCACAGCGTGTGGAGCGGTACGCGGCCTTCACGTTTCCATTCCGTGCGGGCAATTTCCGCACCGCCTAAACGACCGGATACCATAATTTTAATACCCAGCGCTTTGCCGGAAAGGGCTTTTTCAATCGCTTTCTTGATAGCGGCACCGTAGTGGGCACGTTTTTCAAGTTGCATGGCGATATTTTGCGCAACGAGTTGGGCATCGGTTTCCGGGTTTTTGATTTCTACTACGTTCACAAAGGTTTTGCTGCCGGTGAAGGCTTCTAACTCTTTGCGTAACGCTTCAATATCAGCACCTTTTTTACCGATAACCACACCCGGGCGGGCCGTGTGAATGTTCACACGCAAGAACGCACCGGCTCTTTCAATACCTACATAGCTGATAGCAGCCATGTTGAATTTGTTCTCAACGATTTTGCGGATTTCAAAATCTTCTTTGATCAAAGCGGGCATATTCTTCGGAGCGAACCATCTGGAACGCCAATCTTGAATATAACCTAAGCGAATTGACCGGGGGTGAATCTTATGTCCCATAGTTTAGCGACCTCCCTTTTTTTCGTCGGTTACAATAACCGTCAAGTGGCACATGCTCTTTTTATAGGGCATCGCACGACCTTGCGGGCCGGGTTGCACTCTTTTCAAGTGGCCGCTGGGGCCTAAGTTGGCAAAGGCTTCTTTAATGAATACTTTGCTGAAATCCAGTTTCTTGCCGGCTTTTACTTCTAAGTTGGCAGCAGCGCTGTGAAGCGTCTTGGCTACTAAATCAGCAGTACGTTTGGCTACGAAAGGAAGTACATCTTCCGCCGCCTTGACGTTTTTTCCGCGGATTTGGTCAAGCACTAAGTTCACCTTGCGGCTACCGAAGCGTTGAAATTTTGCTTTTGCACAAGCTTCCATATCAAATCCTCAACTCTTATTTTAAGGCGGTGGAATCTTTCGTCATACCACCATGACCTTTGAACAAACGCGTGAACGAAAATTCACCGAGTTTGTATCCTACCATACGTTCGGAAACGTAAATGGGAAGAAACTTGCGGCCATTATGTACCAAGAAAGTATGACCTACAAATTCCGGTACAATCGTGCAGGCTCTTGCCCACGTCTTGATAGGTTTTTTTTCATTGGAAGCGTTCATTGCTTGAACTTTTTCCAACAGGTTTAAATCCACAAACGGACCTTTTTTAGTTGATCTTCCCATAATTATTTAACCTTGTTTTTTCTTCTATCGCTCACAATCATCCAGCCGAAGGCTTTTTTGGTGGAGCGGGTCTTCAAACCGCGGGTTTGTTGGTTCCACGGAGAGCGCGGGATGTTTCCGCCTTTACCGTGACCGCGGCCACCACCCATCGGGTGATCCACAGCGTTCATCGCGCTACCGCGTACGGTAGGACGTTCTCCGCGATGGCGGTTGCGCCCCGCGTTACCGATTACGATGTTGCCATGGTCGATGTTACCGACTTGACCGATAGTCGCACAGCAATCGCTGGGCACTAAGCGGATTTCGCCGGACGGCATCTTGATATGGGCATAGTCCGATTCCTTGGCCATAAGTTGCGCTTGGCTGCCGGCGCTGCGCGCAAGTTGCGCACCTTTGCCGACTTTAAGTTCAATTGCGTGGATAAAAGTACCTTCAGGAATGTTTTTAAGAGCAAGGCAGTTACCCACTTTAATATCTGCAGCCGGGCCGGACATTAACGTATCGCCCACTTTTACACCGAGCGGATGCAAGATATATCTCTTGTCGCCGTCGGCATAGTTTAACAAGCAAATACGGGCGCTGCGGTTCGGATCGTATTCAATAGATACGACTTTGGCCGGCACACCGTATTTTTCGCGCTTGAAATCAATTTGTCTGTAAGCACGTCTGTGTCCACCACCGATGTGGCGAACCATAATCATACCGGTATTGTTTCTTCCACCGGTTTTGCGAAGACCTTTCGTTAAGCGCTTCTCGGGCGTGGTCTTGGTAATATCGGAATAATCCGACACCGTGATCGTGCGGCGGGAAGGAGTGTAAGGTCTAAATGATTTAATAGGCATAGTTAGTAGTTCTCCTTATTCTACTTCGAAGCGGCTTCCACCATTTCGATTTTATCGCCTTCTTTCAAGGTCACAAACGCTTTTTTATAGTCAGGCCGTTTGCCCTCAAAGCGACCCATACGATGGGTCTTACCCGTGACGGAAATCGTGTTAATCTTAGTAACGGTTACGTTAAAGATGGTTTCCACCGCGGTTTTGATTTCGCCTTTGGACGCATTGGCGGCTACGATAAAGCCGTAGCGGTTATGTGTATCGCGTTCAATGAGGCTTTTTTCCGTTAAGAGCGGTTTTTTCAAGGTTGTATAGGTGGTCATTAGTTGGCCTCCTTGCCGAACGTGCTGGTTAATTTTTCTACCGCTTCTTGGGTCAAAATGACCTTCGTGCAGTTAAGCACCGTATAAGCATTGGCATCTTGCGGCAACAAGCGGGTTAACCCGGCAATATTGCGGCTGGCCAAAGCGGCATTTTCGTCAGCAAAATTATCCATCACGAGCGGTTTGCGCCCGGCAGATAACACGTTCATAATTTCAGCAAACGCATGGGTTTTGGGTTCTTTGAGTTTCAAAGAATCTAATACCACCACGTTTCCTTCCGCCATTTTGGCAGATAACGCCATTGCTAAGGCCGCGCGGCGTTTTGCCACGGGCAAGTATTGGCGGAACGAATGCGGAGTCGGCCCGAAGGCGATACCACCGTGACGGAATTGCACAGCACGCAACGACCCTTGGCGGGCGCGGCCGGTGCCTTTCTGTTTCCACGGTTTTTTACCGGTACCGGAAACTTCGCTGCGGGTTTTGGTATCCGCGGTGCCGCGTCTTTGGTTGGCCAAAAAAGCGGTGACGACTTCGTGCAAGAAAGTGGGATTGGGTTTTACACCGAACAAACTGTCGGGCAGGTTACATGTCCCTTTCTCTTTACCTTTGATATCTAAAACTTTCGTTTCCATGGTCAAAGTCCTTATTTCTTGTTAGCAGCCTTAGAAGCAGAGATCTTCTGTTCTTGAGGAGCCACATAGTGTTTTTTGAATTTAGAAGTTTCTAAAACGGAAACGATAGAGCCTTTGGCTCCCGGAACGGAACCTTTTAAGAATAAAAGACCGTTTTCGTTGTCCACTTTGATAACTTCAATTTTGGCTACCGTGTGGGTAGTGGTACCATAGTGACCAGCCATGCGTTGACCGGACAATACTTTACCTAACGAGCGGCGGGAACCTAAAGACCCCGGAGCGCGAGAGCGGTCGGATTGACCGTGCGAATCCGGTTGGCCCGCAAAGCCGTGACGCTTCATCGCGCCGGCAAAGCCGTGCCCTTTGATTTTCCCTTGTACGTCCACATAGTCGCCGGGTTTAAAGATTTTATCGAGTGAAATGACTTGACCGATTTCAAAGCCGGCTACATCGGCAACACGGCATTCTTTCATGTGTTTGACCGGAGCCACATTGGCTTTTTTGAAATAACCGAGTTCAGGTTTGTTCAGTTTGCTTTCTTTCACTTCGCCAAAACCCACACAAACGGCATTGTAGCCGTCTTTTTCTTGGGTTCTGACACGCACAACCTTGCACGGGCCCGCTTTTACAACGGATACACCATGCAGATTGCCCTTTTCATCAAAGAGTTGCGTCATCCCGATTTTTTCGCCGATTACAAAGCGGAAAGTTTCAGGAGCCTCTTTGACAGTTTCTGCTTTGGCCGGTTCAGCAACGGGCGTTGCCTCTTGGGCACCAGCAGCATTTTGCATTTCTTCTGTCATAGTTCTTGTTTCTTCCTATTAGTTGCTTTTAATGGCCACATCTACACCGGCGGGCAAATCCAATTTCATGAGTTCGTCCACGGTTTTAGAGGTGGGGCTTTTCAAGTCAATGAGACGTTTGTGAATGCGCATCTCAAATTGTTCTCTGCTCTTTTTATCGGTATGAGGAGAGCGAAGTACGGTGTACTTTTTAATCCGAACCGGTAACAAGACAGGACCCGCTACGAGCGCACCTGTTTTTTGCGCGGTTTCTACGATGCGCGCAACAGAGGCGTCTAACATGCGATGGTCATAAGAACGCAATTTAATGCGGATTCTTTCTTGGCCAATAGTATTGGCTTTTTTTGCTGTTTTTTCTGCCATTTTTAATTTTTCCTTCTCTGTTTTTGTAACAAATTTCTACAAAAAATTTATCGGCAGAAAACCCCTTTCCGGTTCGATTTCTTCGTCGAGCCGGTTAGGAATTTTTTGCCTTACTGCTAATTTAATACCATTTTATTATATCAAATTAGCGGGCGTTTGTGCACGCAATTTTTAGCGGTTTCACCCTTGCGCATAAAATTGCGCCGCACTAAAATCCTGATGGATATATTGTACTATAAATAACGGCTTGACGCAATAATTTATCAAACGCACAAAATTCAAAAAACAATTTTTTGAATTTTGTTGCTTACCGCCGATACAATTTTCCACATTTGGCCGTCTTTGCGGTCCCTTGCCCTTGACGGGCCATACAGGCACGCCTATACGGGCAACTTGCCCCGCAAATACGGCTCAAATCTGAAAAATCATCTTATCATCTACTTTTTTCGGAATGAAACCTTGTAAAATTTGCTATACTAACTAGCGGAAAAACTGTTTTGGGGAAGATATGAAAAAAGGATTTTCGCTTATCGGATTTTTACTGGCCGCGTTACTGATCGGCCTTTTGCTTAAACTGATGATTGCGCCGTATCAAAAAACGACTACAAACACTAATCAGCCGCAGCATATTCAAACCCAAAGCCAAGCCAAACAAACCGTAGATCACGTGCGCGCCACACTGGAGAAAGCCCAAAAGGCATCTGCCCGGCAACGCGCCGAAGCAGGATTGGATTTTTAATATGATGAAGATGTCCGCCATCGCCAAAACAATTCTTATAGGGCTGATTGTGGTCCCCGGGGTTGTTTTATCGGTAGGATTTTCGCTCTTGATGTCATGGCCGATAATATTGGTAACTATCGGACTGGCCATTTTAGCCGTTCTGTACTTTAAGAAAACCATCCATTGTACCGGGCAAATTATCAACCGAATTGATGAACGTAAAAACTTTATTATACTCTCTTTGATGGCGTTGCCCTTTGTATTGCTATCATTAGGTCTTATGGTCCGGGTTCTTTTTAGCGGCAATTGGCAACTAATCGGAGCGCAATTACTCCTTCATCCCTTATCATTATCTTTATATTTATCTCTTTATATTCTTATACAGGATACAATACTGTTGTTAAAAAAATAAATACTATGACATTAAACTTCAAACTTAACATTGTAAAAGATTATCCAAAACCGGGTATCAATTTCATTGATATTAACCCGCTGTTACAAAACCCGTCGCAATATGCGGCTGTTATTGACGCTTTTTGCGATACGATTAAAAAGTCCGGCGCTGACTTAACCAAAACCGCCATTATCGCTCCCGAAGCGCGCGGATTTCTGTTTGCCGCGCCCGTGGCACACACTTTACACTTGCCCTTGATTTTGATTCGCAAACAGGGCAAAATTCCCAACAACCCCTATGCGTTTCATATTACCAACGAATATACCTCGTACAATATGGAAGTGGATAGCGATTTATTAGATAACTTTTCCCAATTTATCTATATTGATGATATTTTGGCTACCGGGCAAACATTAGCCGCGGTGCGCCAAGCCTTAAAAGCCAAGGGAAAAGAAATTGTGCTTTCCGTTCATTTAACCGACGTGGCCGACTTAAAAGCCATGCGCGAGAGTAACGCCGAGTTACGCGGCCTACCGATAGAAATTATCTTATAAAACCTATACACATGCTATTTAAAGGCCCATCCTTAATATGGGCCTTTTGACCCTTGTTGTCCCCAGGCAGGTAAGATAAAATAAAGTATGCGAAAGTTGAACTTTCTTTGGGCAGTTATTTTGTTTATTTTTGGCGCGGCTTTGGCAAACGCACAAGGCGGCAACGCGGTCGTTACTGTTACCCGAACGATTTTATCTCCGGAAGAAATTGTTCATACCGTTCTTTACGGAAGCACTCGGCAAATAGAAGAAATTACCGCCCAACTTACCACAACGGCCACCCGTATCCAAATGAATATGGCGCAAGCGACACGCTCTTTGCCGGCCGAAGTTAGCAACGTGGTCCCCAACGGCCTAAACGTACCGGCAGTTACTATTCCGCCCGTTAACGATCCCATACCGCCTGCCCCTATTACGCCAAAGCAAGTTTTATTTATCAAAAGTGTGTTTCGGGCGCTTCCCAAAGGGCAAGAAGACGCACACGCACATTCCGGTTTTGTCTTTAAGACAACCTATCAAGGGAAAGAAGAAATTTTCGGCGTCATCGCCCAACACGCCATGCCTTTATGGAACGGTCATGGAAAAGTGGGGAAATCGTTTACCGCCCGCATACTAAAAGATGGAATTGAAACCGATATTCCCGCAGAAATTGTTCAACTGTCCGCCCCCACCTTACCGGATATTGCTTTAGTAAAATTCCGGCCGGAAGATGAAGCATTTCTCACACCTTTAACTTTAGCCACGCAAGAGCCGCGAAAAGGGGAACTTTTGCAACTGGTTGGCTTTTCCACCGAACAATTGACGCTTATGTCTCATATCCCTTTGCTGGAAAACACGTTGATTTCATTACGTTTCCCCATGGCAGGTGATCCGGACGTATTGCCCGGATTGTGCGGAAGTCCGTTACTCAATGCCGCCGGAGAAGTGGTCGGCACCGTTACGGGGGCCGTGCGCAGAGAAAATACCCCCACTTTTCATACCGGCTACGCTGCGCGCAATTTGTATTTGCAAACATTAGTAGCAGCATATCATGGCGATACGGCACATGCTACTTTCCCCCTTATTTTAGACGGGAAAAAAATCGTAGATTTGCGCCCCGAAGAATTTGTTTCTCTGGTTAGACTAAAAGATGAAAACGGAAAAACTATTTTCAGCAAGTCCATCAAAAACAAATTCCCCTATTCCACCATCGTGGAACATTTACCGAATGCCCAGTATTTGGAATTATATATTGAAAAGGTATGGTGGTCGGGCTCCGGTTTGGTAGAAGGGGGAAATCTGTTGGAAGCACGCTACGTGGCTTACGATTTATTGGAAGAAAAAATTATTACGGACAAAGCCCCATAAACTATGAACACTTACATATAAAAAACCCCCGCTTGAATGAGCGGGGGTTTTTGTTGCAATCTAGTTAACTTACGCGGCGACGGCGGCTTTGTCGGCAGAGCGTTTTTCAACAATCGCTTTGGCAACGTTGGCCGGCACTTCGGCGTAGTGGCTCGGTTCCATCGTGAACGACGCACGGCCTTGAGACAAGGAGCGTACGTTCGTAGCGTAACCGAACATTTCGGCAAGCGGCACTTCGGCACGGACGTAGCGGACGTTTCCGCGTACACCCATTTCGCCGATTTGACCGCGGCGGCTGCTGAGGTCCCCGATGATATCACCGAGGTTGGCTTCCGGCGCGACTACTTCCACTTTCATAATCGGTTCCAAAATGACCGGGTTGGCTTTTTTGGCACCTTCTTTGAGAGCCATAGAAGCAGCGATTTTGAACGCCATTTCGGAAGAGTCTACTTCGTGGAACGAACCGTCAAATACGGCCACTTTAATATCCACTAAGGGGTAGCCTGCCATAGCACCGGAGTCCAATGCTTCGCGGCAACCTTTTTCAATAGCCGGGATATATTCTTTCGGAATGCGGCCTTGGGTGATTTCGTTAACGAATTCAAACCCTTTACCTTTTTCCTGCGGTTCCAAACGCAAGAATACGTGCCCGTATTGACCACGACCACCGGACTGGCGGACGAATTTGGTTTCTTGTTCCACCGTCTTGGTGATGGTTTCGCGGTAGGCGACTTGCGGCGCACCGACGTTGGCTTGCACGTTGAATTCGCGTTTCATGCGGTCAACGATGATGTCCAAGTGAAGTTCGCCCATACCGCTAATAACGGTTTGGCCGGTTTCTTCATCGGTGCGGACGCGGAAGGTTTGGTCTTCTTCAGCGAGGCGCGCCAACGCGTTGGACATTTTTTCTTCGTCGGCTTTAGATTTCGGCTCTACGGCAATAGAAATTACCGGTTCCGGGAACGTGATGCTTTCGAGCACAATCGGGGCATCCGGCGAGCAGATCGTTTGACCTACGCGGGAGTTTTTGATAGCCACCGTAGCGGCAATTTCCCCGGCGGAAAGTTCTTTAACTTCTTCACGTTTATCCGCCATCATACGCATCATACGGCCGAAACGTTCGGTGGCATTTTTACCCGGGAAGAACACCGCATCACCGGCTTTAATCGTACCGGAATAAATGCGGAAGAAACTGAGTTTACCTACAAACGGGTCGGTTTGTACTTTAAAGATTAACCCGCAGAACGGTTCGCTGTTAGACGGTTTGCGGAACGTTTCTTCGCCCGTGTTGGGGTTCGTACCTTTGACGGCGGGGACATCCACAGGAGAGGGTAGATAGTCATTAACGCAGTCTAACAAAGGTTGTACCCCTTTGTTTTTGTACGAAGAACCGCAAATTACCGGGAAGAATTTACCCGTTAAGGTACCGCGGCGAATCGCTTTTTTGATTTCTTCAACAGAAAAATCGGTTTCGCCGTTTAAGTAACGTTCCATAATGGCTTCGTCAAAATCGGCGAGTTTTTCAATCATTTCTGTACGGTATTGTTTGGCTTGATCCACGAGGTCTGCCGGGATATCTACTTCGTTGAAGGTAGCACCGTTATGGTCTCCATCCCAGATAATCCCTTTCATCTTGACGAGGTCAACGACGCCAACAAATTTGTCTTCCGCGCCAATAGGCAATTGGATCGGGCACGCATTACCGCCCAGTTTTTCTTTAATGGAGTTCGCCGAGCGGATGAAATCAGCCCCGATGCGGTCCATTTTGTTAATATAGGCAATACGCGGAACGTGATATTTATCCGCTTGACGCCATACCGTTTCAGATTGCGGTTCTACACCCTGTACGCCGTCAAAGCAGCATACCGCGCCGTCGAGCACGCGCAGCGAGCGTTCCACTTCGGCCGTAAAGTCCACGTGGCCGGGAGTGTCAATAATGTTGAGTTGGCAATCTTTCCAAACGCAGTAAATAGCGGCGGAGGTAATCGTAATACCTCTTTCGCGTTCTTGTTCCATCCAGTCGGTTACAGACGCACCGTCGTGCGTTTCACCGATTTTATGCACCTTACCGGTGTAATACAAAATACGTTCGGACGTGGTGGTCTTACCGGCGTCAATGTGCGCGATAATACCGATGTTGCGGATTTTCTCTAACGGATAGGTTTTAAATTCAGCCATAGTTGAGTTCCCGCTTAAAATTTGAAATGGGCAAACGCGCGGTTGGCTTCAGCCATTTTGTGCACGTCTTCGCGTTTTTTGAACGCGGTGCCTTCTTTCTTGGCGCCCAAGATGATTTCTTCGGCTAATTTTTCAGCCATCGGGCGGCCTTTGCGGCTTTGGGCGGCACCGATTAACCAGCGCATCGCCAAAGAGGTGCTGCGTAAGGGTTTTACTTCGGTAGGAACTTGATAGTTCGCACCACCTACGCGGCGGGCTTTTACTTCTACGAGCGGGCGGACGTTTTCAATGCATTTGGTAAATACGTCTAACGCATTTTCTTTCGTTTTTTCCGCAATAATAGCCATCGCATCATCTAAAATGCGTTCGGCGGTGGAAGTTTTACCTTCAAAATTTAATTTGTTAATAAACCGGGACACGAGCACGGAATTATATTTATAATCCGGCGCGGGTTGCGGTCTTCTGTCTCTGGGTCTTAAACCTTTTCTTGGCATATTCTCTTTTAACTCCTAAAAATTATTTACCGGCTTTAGGGCGTTTTACACCGTAAAGCGAGCGGCCTTGTTTTCTGTTTTCTACGCCCGACGCATCAAGCGCACCGCGAATGATGTGATAACGCACACCCGGCAAGTCTTTCACACGTCCGCCGCGTACGAGCACGATGGAGTGTTCTTGCAAGTTGTGGCCCACACCCGGAATATAAGCGGTTACTTCCATCTTGGAAGTGAGTTTTACACGGGCGACCTTTCTCAACGCAGAGTTCGGTTTTTTAGGGGTCGTGGTATAAACACGGGTGCAAACGCCGCGCCGTTGGGGGCAGGCTTGCAACGCCGGGGATTTAGTCCGGGTGGACTCTTTCGCCCGTCCGTATTTTACTAATTGGTTTACTGTTGGCATTACTTCTCTCCTGTTTATTTTTCTTTACGTTTTTGTTCAAACTCATGGGCAATTTTCCGGGCAGAAATACCAGTTCCCGCCGGGATCAAATGGCCTACAATGACGTTTTCTTTCAGACCGGCAAGTTCATCTACTTGCCCGGTAATCGCGGCGTCCGTCAAAACCTTGGTGGTTTCTTGGAACGAAGCCGCGGAGATAAAAGATTCAGATGCTAAAGAGGCCTTACTGATACCTAAAAGGATCGTTTCGGCTTCCGCCATGCGTTTGCCGGCGGCTTTCATTTTTGCGTTTTCTCTGAGCCAGCTGGCGCGGCTTAAAACTTCACCTTTTAGGAAGTGGGTATCCCCAGCATCCAGAATTTTTACGTTCCCTAACATCTGACGGACAATAACCTCGATATGTCTGTCGTTGATTGTTACGCCCTGCAAGCGGTACACTTCTTGGATGGCGTTTAACAGGAACTCTTGTGCTTCTTTTTCACCCTTCACGCGCAGCACGTCGTGTGGGTCAATGGCGCCGTCGGTAAGGGCTTCCCCTACGCCGACATGGTCGCCTTCATATACTACAAGGTGTTTCCCTTGCGGGATACTGTATTGTTTGACTTGGTTGGTTTCTTCGTTGCGTACAACAACTTCAATCAACCCGCGCGGAGACGTTTCCAAACTGACAATCCCTTCAAATTCGGAGATAATCGCCGGATTTTTCGGTCTTCTCGCTTCAAACAATTCCGCAATACGGGGCAAACCGCCCGTGATGTCTTTGGTGCCGCCCGCTTCGCGCCCGATTTTGGCAAGCACGTCGCCGGGTTCTACTTCTTCACCGTTTTCTACCATCAAAATCGTATCAATAGGCAACGGGAAATTGATTTTCTTTTCTTTGCCTTCAATGCTGATACGCGGGTTTTTCTTGCCCATGCGGCTGGCGGTAATCTTGCGTTCAATGACGCCGGTTACTTTGTTGCGCTCTTCCTGCAAGGTGATACCTTCCACCACGTCCGTCAAGCGGACTTTACCGGTGACTTCGGCTAACACCGGGATAGAGTGCGGGTCCCATTCCGCCAGTAAGGAACCTTTTTTGACGGTCTCTTTATCTTTTACATAGATAGAAGCACCGTACTGAATCTTATATTCTTTTATTGTACCATTTCCGGCGGTCACAAAGATAGAGCCGTTGCGGGAGATACAAATTTTGTTATCATAGCGGTTCGTAATTACTTTAACATCTTTGAAAGTAACTTTACCGTCAATTTCGGCCACCGCTTGGCTGCGGGACAGCACGCGCGAGGCCGTACCACCGATGTGGAACGTACGCAAGGTTAACTGCGTACCCGGTTCACCGATGGACTGGGCGGCAATAATACCCACCGAGTCGCCGGGGTTACTCTTAGCAGATGTCGCTAACGACAAACCGTAGCATTTAGCACATACGCCGTAAGGCGCTTCGCAGGTAAGTACGGAGCGGATACGTACCGATTCAACCCCGTATTTTTTAACCTGTTTGCTTTGTTCAAGCGTAATTAAATCGCCTTCTTTGATGATGGTTTTTTCTTCTTCGGTGCCGTCGGCTTTTTTCACTTTGACTACCACATCTTCTAGCGAAGTGCGGCCCAAAATGCGTTCATCTAACGGTTCCACCATTTCTTCACCGCTCATCAAAGATTTTACTACGATACCGTTATGTGTACCGCAGTCTTCTTCGGTAATAACTACGTTATGCGCTACGTCCACCAAACGACGGGTTAAGTAACCCGCGTCGGCGGTTTTTAACGCCGTATCGGAAAGACCTTTACGTCCACCGTGCGTGGAAATAAAGTACTCTAATACGGACAACCCTTCGCGGAAGTTGGCGGTAATCGGGTTTTCAATAATTTCACCCTGACCACCGGTCAGTTTCTTCTGCGGTTTAGCCATTAGACCGCGCATACCGGCTAACTGGCGTACCTGTTGGCGCGAACCGCGGGCACCGGAGTCAGCCATTAAATAGACGGAGTTAAAGCGTTGTCCGCTGTGTTCCTTGTTGGTGGGGTCAAACTTGGCTTCTTCAAATTTTTTCATTTCTTTGAAGAGTTCGTTGGCCACATCATCGGTTACACGCGTCCAAATATCAATCACTTTGTTATAGCGTTCGCCTTCGGTAATAATACCGGCTTCGGCTTGCGCTTGAATTTGTTTGACTTGTTTTTTCGCGTCGTCAATATATTTCTGTTTGACGGACGGAATCGTCATATCGGCAATAGAGATAGATAAGCCGGACAAGGTAGCATAGTGATACCCCATCTTCATAATCTTATCCAAGAATTGCACGGCTTCGTAGCGGCCGTATTTTTTGCTCTTGTAGCATTCATCTACCAAGGCACCCAATTCTTTTTTACCGATGGTCTTGTTAATATATTCCCATCCTTTGGGCAAGATTTGGTTGAAAATAATGCGACCGACGGAAGTATAATCTTTCCATTTGGAAGCATCTTTTTCATCTTTGGCGGAAAGGCCCGGTTCGGGGATCGCGTTAATGCCGCGCACTTTGATTTTGGCGTGATACGAAAGTTTGCCATATTCAAGCGCGACAAGCGCATCTTCCTTGCTGCCGAAGATAGAACCTTCACCGATATCGCCGTCTTTGATTTTGGTCAAGAAGTTGATACCTAATACCATATCGTGAGACGGAGCGGCAATCGGTTTGCCGGAAGCGGGCGACAAAATGTTGTTGGACGCCAACATCAACGTGCGGGCTTCCATTTGCGCTTCTAACGAGAGCGGTACGTGCACAGCCATCTGGTCACCGTCGAAGTCAGCGTTGAACGCCGCACAAGTTAAGGGGTGCAACTGAATGGCTTTACCTTCAATAAGTACCGGTTCAAAGGCTTGAATACCCAAGCGGTGCAACGTCGGAGCGCGGTTTAACATGACCGGGTGGGCTTTGGTAACTTGTTCCAAAATATCCCAAATTTCCGGGCGGACACGTTCCAACATCTTCTTGGCCGATTTCAAGGTTACGCCTTCTTTCTTCATGAGTTCGCCAATGATAAACGGTTTGAAAAGTTCGAGCGCCATGAGTTTCGGAAGACCGCATTGGTGGAGTTTCAAGTTCGGCCCGACGACGATAACGGAACGACCGGAATAGTCTACACGTTTACCGAGTAAGTTTTGGCGGAAACGACCGTGTTTACCTTTAATGTTATCGGATAACGATTTAAGCGGTCTGCCACCGGCGCCGATGAAGAACTTACCGCGAGCACCGTTTTCAATAAGTGCGTCAACGGCTTCTTGCAAGAGGCGTTTTTCGTTGTAAATCATCACTTCCGGAGCGCGCAACGTTTCAATGTGTTTCAAACGGTTGTTGCGGTTGATGATACGGCGATAGAGATCGTTTAAGTCAGACGCGGCAAAACGGCCACCGTCTAACGCCACGAGCGGGCGCAAGTCCGGCGGAATAACCGGTAATACGCTAATGATCATCCATTCGGGGCGGTTGCCGCTTTCTTTGAACTCTTCCATCGTTTTTACACGGCGGATAAGTTTCGTGCGTTCCACTTCGCTTTGCGTATTTTTAAGTTGTTCATGCAAGGCAGGGATTTCTTTATCAAAATCAATACCTTCCAAAAGCGTTTTAATAGCCGGCGCACCAATATCTACTTTTAAGCGGGCCCCGTAATTTTTGCGGGCTTCACGGACTTGGCTGTCGGAAAGCAAGGTGCCTTTTTTGAAAAGGACACGTCCGGTAACGCTATCAATACAATCTTCAATAACGACGTAAGAAGCATAATAGACCACGCGTTCAAGATCCATCGTGCGCATATCTAACATGATACCGATACGTGACGGATTTTTACGTAAGAACCACACATGGGCAACCGGCACGGCCAGTTCAATATGTCCCATACGTTCGCGGCGGACTTTGGATTCGGTAATTTCTACACCGCAGCGGTCGCACTTAATACCTTTGAATTTAACCCAACGATATTTACCGCAGGAACATTCGTAATCTTTGGTCGGCCCGAAAATACGTTCGCAGAACAGACCGTCTCTCTCCGGTTTGAGTGTGCGATAGTTAATCGTTTCCGGTTTTTTTACTTCCCCATAAGACCAACCCAAGATTTGTTCCGGGCTGGCAATCCCTAACTTGATAGCATCAAAGTCAAAGAAATTTAATTCGCTTAATTGTTTTACTTTTTTCGTTTGCATGGTTTCAAATCCCCGGCTTATTTATCGGCCTTGGCCTCCTTTTCGGTTTGCGGTTTTTCCGCCGCTTTTCCTTCGGTTTCGGAGGCGGATTCTTTTTCATCTTCACTTACGTTTTTAAGCAAGTCCACGCTTAAACCTAACGCTTGAAGTTCTTTAACAAGTACTTTGAAAGATTCCGGTACACCCGGTTGAGCAGGTGCATCGCCTTTGACGATAGATTCATACATTTTCGTACGGCCGGCGAAATCGTCAGACTTAACCGTCAAGAACTCTTGCAAGGTGTACGTTGCGCCGTACCCTTCCATGGCCCACACTTCCATTTCCCCGAAGCGCTGACCACCGAATTGGGCTTTACCGCCAAGCGGCTGGCGGGTAATCATGCTGTACGGACCGGTAGAGCGGGAGTGAACCTTGTCTTCTACCAAGTGAATCAGTTTCATCATATACATGTAACCGATGGTCACTTTTTCTTCAAAAGGTTCCCCGGTGCGTCCGTCGTAAAGCGTAATACGGCAGTAATCGTCCGGCAAGTATTTAGCGGCATATTCTTCACGCGCTTTGCCTTTAAGCCCTTTATCATCCAAGATTTTTTCTTTGGCTTTGCGGACTTCGTTGACTACTTCGGCTTCGCTCGGACCGTCAAACACAGGCGTTGCGGCATTGTAGTGCAAGTAGTGCGCAGCCCAGCCGAGCATCGTTTCTAACAACTGGCCGACGTTCATACGAGAAGGAATACCTAACGGCGAAAGCACAATATCAAGCGGCGTGCCATCGGGTAAGAAAGGCATATCTTCTTGCGGCAAGATGCGGGCTACCACCCCTTTGTTTCCGTGGCGGCCTGACATTTTATCACCGACGTGCAATTTGCGTTTGGAAGCGATATATACTTTGATAGATTTATTAACGGTCACCGGGAGTTCGTCCCCTTGTTTGGAGAATTCCATTTCCCGTTCATAATGTTCTACCGCTTTCTTTTCCATCAATTTATAAAGCGACGTAATGCGGGCCGTTTCTTTTTGCAAGGCGGCGGCATTTTTAATCGTGGCTTTGGCGTTATCTAATGCGCGTTTGCGTTGTTCTTTGAGCAAGTCCAACGTCGCATCTTTTTCCGTTTCCAACGCTTGTAAGCGCGCTTTTTCTTCGGCTTTAGTGAGTTTTTCTTTGCGTACAAATACGCGGGTACCCACTACTTTACCGCTCGTTCCGGGCGGTACGCGCAAGGACGCATCCACCACGTCGTCGGCTTTTTTACCGAAGATAACTTTTAACAACCGTTCTTCCGGTGTTAATTGTTGTTCGCCTTTAGGCGTCACTTTACCAACCAAGATATCACCCGGTTCTACTACGGTAGCCGGTAATACGATACCTTCATTGTCTAAGTGAGAAAGCGCATCCGAACCAATGTTGGGGATATCGCGGGTGATTTCTTCCGCACCCAATTTGGTGTTACGCGCATCTAACGTAAATTCGTGCAAGTGAATAGAGGTGAACACATCATCTTTCACTAAGCGGCTGGATACCAAGATAGCGTCTTCGTAGTTGTACCCTTCCCAGCACATAAACCCGACGAGCATATTGCGCCCTAAAGCCAAATAGCCGTTATCCATAGACGGACCGTCGGCAATTACTTGACGGGCTTTTACGTTATCGCCGGTTTTAACAATCGGGTGTTGGTTGATACAAGTATCGTTGTTGGAACGTTTGAATTTCAACAAATCATATACGTCCGTAGAGCCGTCTTTGGCTTCAATGATAATTTTGGAAGCATCGGCAAATTGGACACGTCCGTCGCGTTTGGCTACCATAGAGGTACCGGAGTCGCGCGCTACTTCGTGTTCAATACCGGTTCCCACATACGGGGCTTCCGGCATGAGCAGCGGTACGCCCTGGCGTTGCATGTTACAACCCATCAAAGCACGGTTGGCGTCGTCGTGTTCCAAGAAAGGAATTAACGCGGCAGACACACTGATAACTTGCAAGGGCGAGACGTCCATATAGTTAACTTGTTTAGGAGACACAGCCGGATAATCGGAGCGCAAGCGGCACGCTACCGCATCGGTAGCAATGGTGCCGTCGGCTTTGAGCGGCGTGTTGGCCTGCGCGACGAATTTATCATCTTCCGTATCGGCGGTCAAATTGTCAATTTGGTTAGTTACTTTTCCGTTGACAACTTTGCGGTACGGTGTTTCAATAAGTCCGTATTTATTAACTTTAGAATAACACGCGAGCGAAGTGATTAACCCGATGTTCGGACCTTCCGGCGTTTCAATCGGGCAGACACGTCCGTAGTGCGTATAGTGTACGTCGCGCACTTCGAATCCGGCGCGTTTACGGTTTAAACCACCGGGGCCTAACGCGGATAAACGGCGTTTGTGCGTAAGTTCGCCCAGCGGGTTAATTTGATCCATGAATTGCGACAATTGCGACGTACCGAAGAATTTGCGGACAATCGCTTGTACCGGTTGGGCATTAACTAAAGCGCGCGGTGTGAACGACGTAAGTTCGCGGTTCATGCGGTCACGCGCGGTTTTGGCCATTTGGCTTAAACCGATACGAATTTGGTTTTCTAACAATTCCCCAATTCCGCGAACACGGCGGTTGCCCAAGTGGTCAATATCGTCCACTTTGAACGAGAAATCATCACCATATTCTTTTTGAATATCTTCCCCGGCGTTAAGCGCGAGCAAGTATTTAACGGTAACGATGACATCTTCCGGCGCGAGCGTGCGGCGGTTGTCAGCCGGTTTTTGGAATTTTTTGAATTTGAATTTGCTAATCAAATCAAACATGTTAGCAAACTTTTTGTTGATTTTATAACGACCGACGAAACTTAAATCGTAGCGGCGGATGTTGTCAAAAATCAAGTTGTTAAGATACGATTCCGCTTGTTCTTTTACGACGAAATCTTGCCCTCTCATTTTCTTGTAGATTTCGGCTTGCGCTTCGGCCGCGGTGCGGATAGAATCTTTGCGGTGCTCTAACGTAGCCAAAATACCGGGGTCATCTTGACGCGGTTTGCCGCAGATAACTTTAATCGTTTTGACTTTCTTTTCAATTAAAGTTTTGAATAATTTATCATCAATCGGTAAAGCGGCTTTTTCATCTAAGTTCCACAAAACTTCACCCGTTTGCGGATCATAAATATCGTCGGCGGCATAGCGGCCGATAATGGAATCAATATGGGTCGGTTTGACTTCTACATCTTCGCATTTATAGAAGGTTTGGATGATTTGTGCGTTCGTTTCCAAACCACACGCGCGCAGGAAGGTGGACGCGAGTACTTTTTTCTTGCGGTCAATGCGAACCCACAAGGCGTTCATTAAGTCAAACGAAAATTCAATCCACGCGCCGCGATACGGAATAATACGCGCGACGTATAAGCGTTTACCAAACGTGGACTGTTTCTTTTCTTCATCTTCTTCAAAAATAATGCCCGGCGAGCGGTGCATCTGGCTGACAACAACGCGTTCTGCGCCGTTGAAAACGAAACAGCCGGCATCGGTCATCATGGGCAAATCACACAAGGTAACATCTTGGTCGGACGCTTCTTTCATTTTCCCGTTTTTCTGCTTGACATACAAACGTAACCACGCTTTGAGCGGGACAGAATAAGTGCTGTCGCGTACGGTGGCTTCAGCCGGGGTAGCGTACCGGGGAGTACCCAGTTCATATTTTAAAAATTCTAAGCGCATGCTTCCGTCGGGGGCTTCGATAGGAAATACATCTTCAAAAGCGGCTTGCAAGCCTTTTAATTCCCGTTTGGAAGGGGACACATCACGTTGCAAAAAGTCCACAAAAGATTGCTTTTGCATATCCAACAAATCCGGTAACGGTAGTTTAGTGGAAATTTTGCCAAAATTGGTCTGTTTTTCAATCATCGTTTATCTTCCTGAAATTGTAACGGTTTTTTCCAGCGCGCGCACCCGCGCTTTTCCGTTAGCGTACCCGAGGGTACGAATTCCAACCCCAAAATCGGGGGGATATCTCATCCCAACCCCCAAAACCGGGGGTTGGGATATAGTGCATCGGTTGAACTATTTGAGTTCGACGGTGCCGCCGGCTTCGGTGATTTTCTTTTTGAGTTCTTCCGCTTCGGCTTTGGCAACGTTTTCTTTTACGGCTTTCGGGGCGCCTTCTACGAGGTCTTTGGCTTCTTTCAAGCCTAAACCGGTTACTTCGCGCACCACTTTGATTACCGCGATTTTTTTGGCGGCATCAACCGCAGTCAACACGACGTTGAATTCGTCTTTTTCTTCAGCGGCAGCACCGGCAGCCGGGGCAGCAGCAGCGGCTACGGCAACGGCCGGAGCAGCAGCTTTTACGCCGAATTTTTCTTCGATCGCTTTAACGAGTTCGGAGAGTTCCAAAACGGTCATTTCAGCGATAGCATTTACTAATTCATCTTTGGTCATTTTAGCCATTTTTATTTTTTCCTTTTATTTCTAGAGTAGCGGCCTTCTGCTTAACCGGGTTAAGCCCGTACCTTTACCCCTTGCGGGACTACTACCGCACTTGGCGGGTTTAGATTTTACCGGGCATCAGTTGGCACTAAGCCAACTGATACCTTGTTGCGTTATTTTTGCTTGTCTTCAACAGCTTTGATAACGTAGGCAAAATCCCGTATCGGAGCTTGCAATACTTGCGCCGATTGTGCAACCACGCTGTAAAGCGCGCCGGCCAACTTGGACAAGTTTTCTTCTTTCGTACCGATGGTAGCGAGTTGTTTAACTTGATCTTCGTTGTACCAGACACCTTCGGAATAGCAAGCACGAAGCTTCAAAGCCGCATTCTTCTTCTGAAAATCAACCAGCGCTTTGGCTACGGCGGCGATATCGCCACCTACCGCAATAGCGGTCGGCCCTTGAAAGAGTTTCGTATCGGCTCCTTCAATTTTGGCTTGGCTGATAGCATGTTCCACAATCGCGTTGCGTTCCACGCGGAATTTGGCTCCCGCCGGGTTTAACGCTTGGCGAACGGCTTCCATTTCGGTAAATTTCAAACCTTGATAGGCTGTGAAAAATACCGTGCCGCCTGTGGTAATTTCAGAAGCAAGGTCTTGCGACTTTTGTTTCTTTTGGTCTTTTGTCAGGTTCATTTTCTTGCCTGTTTTTTTAATCAAGAACCGCTGTTGTTTTGCTCGTTTTTAGAGCGAGAAAACGACAGCCACAGACTCCCCATCCTCCGTTTCTTCGTCGGGGGGAATCATGGTTCTCGTTAAATCTGATAACTAACTTCTTTTATATTTTATCAATAAAAGTTGCCAATTGCAAACATTTTTGCAAACGTGTTATCCGCAACTCTTATAATTATTATAACAAAATCAAGTTGCCCGCGCAAGAGCCTTTAAGGCAATGTATAATAGCGGGAAGCATCTGTATAAACCAGCGTGCCTTTGAAAATGTCATGGCAATACGAGCCGGCCGGAGCGGAAAATTGCTTAAAGCCATAGGTAATTCTTTCTGCGCAAACCGGAACCCCCGCCGGGATATCGGCAGAGTGGGTTTCGTTTAAGAAGATAAAGAAACCGGCTCCGGCATATTTCCCGGTCAGCCGCCCT
The DNA here is from genome assembly GCA_900315845.1 of Candidatus Avelusimicrobium luingense. Classification (GTDB taxonomy): domain Bacteria; phylum Elusimicrobiota; class Elusimicrobia; order Elusimicrobiales; family Elusimicrobiaceae; genus Avelusimicrobium; species Avelusimicrobium luingense. The sequence goes on along the minus strand of OOHK01000003.1, from coordinate 115,910 downwards.
ACACTTACCGCCGGCGTCCCTGCAGAGGAAGTATAAAATTCAACCGTCCAATCCGCATTGGAGTGCGCTTCTCCCCATGCCCAGTTTTCAGATCCTGTCCAAGGAATTTCTACGCTCAAATCTTCCATGGTGGTAGGAGCCGTGCCATTGGCTACGTAATAGGCCTCGGCCGCATCATACACCGCCTTTAATACAACAAGCGCTTGCGCCGCGCGTGATTTTTCCACCGCTTTTTGATATTGTGGCAACGCTACCGCCGCTAAAATACCGATGATTAACACGACAACTAATAATTCAATGAGCGTAAATGCTTTGTTGTTTTTCATGAGAAAATTCCTCGTTCGTTGGGATTTTTATAAATATAGCAAAAAATCTCGCTTGATACAATAAAACAAAAAAATACCGCAACAGTAAAAATTACTGTTTCGGTGCATATTGATTTATAATACATTCCTATATAAAAAGGATAAAGGCTTTGATGAGACCGACATCGATCTACTCTCTCAGCACCGAATTGGGTGCCAATACCATCGACCCTTACGAGCTTAACTGCCGTGTTCGGAATGGGAACGGGTGTGACCTCGTCGGAATTAATATCAGTCTCATCAAAGCCTCTATGTTAAAAGAACAAATTTGGAAGGAACCGTTGCTACAACAATTCCTTTCTCGCTAGAATCTTGCTCGCCGTTGTCTAGACGGGTCATCGCGGACTTCTAACGTCAGATAATAGAAAAGCGCAAGTGTTTCACTTACATATTCTATTGGATTAAAGAATATGGCCAAGCCTCACGACCTATTAGTACAGATTAGCTGAACACATTACTGTGCTTACACACTCTGCCTATCAACCCGGTAGTCTTCCGGGGGTCTTCTGGGTAGTTAATCTACCAGGGAAACCTTATCTTGAGGCGGGTTTCACGCTTATATGCTTTCAGCGTTTATCCCTACCGAACACCGCTAATCAGCTATGCCTGTTTACAGACAACTGATATACAGGAGGTTCGTTCATCCAGGCCCTCTCGTACTATGGACAACTCCTCTCAAGTTTCCTGCGCATACAACAGATAGAGACCGTACTGTCTCACGACGTACTGAACCCAGCTCACGTACCACTTTAATGGGCGAACAGCCCAACCCTTCCCACCTGCTTCAGCGGGAGGATGTGATGAGCCGACATCGAGGTGCCAAACCGAGCCGTCGATGTGAACTCTTGGGCCCGATCAGCCTGTTATCCCCAGGGTAGCTTTTGTCCGTTGAGCGATGGCCCTCCCACGAGGGACCACCGGATCACTAAGTCCTGCTTTCGCACCTGTTCGGACCGTCGTCCTCACAGTCAAGCTCCTTTCTACCTTTGCGCTCAATGGCCGATTTCTATACGGCCTGAAGGAACCTTAGAACGCCTCCGTTACTCTTTAGGAGGCGACCGCCCCAGTCAAACTGCCCACCTGCCACTGTCCCCAACCCGGATTCACGGGTAATAGGTTAGAATCACAATCCACAAAAGCTGGTATTTCACTGTTGCCTCCGCACCCTCCTCAAAGGATGTTTCAAAGGCTCCCAGCTATACTACGTATTGTAAACCGTAAGTCAATAACAAGCTACAGTAAAGCTCCATAGGGTCTTTTCGTCTTGTTGCATGCATCAAGCGTCTTCACTTGAACCACAATTTCGCCGAGCCCACCGTCGAGACAGCGGCTTCTTTGTTATGCCATTCGTGCAGGTCGGAACTTACCCGACAAGGAATTTCGCTACCTTAGGACGGTTATAGTTACCGCCGCCGTTTACCGGGGCTTAAGTTCGCAGCTTCGCCTTGCGGCTAACCACTCCCCTTGACCTTCCGGCACCGGGCAGGCATCAGGCCCTATACATCATCTTGAGATTTCAGCAGAGCCCTAAGTTTTTGTTAAACAGTCACGAAGCCCAATTCACTGCGACCCTTTCCCAACTATTGCTAGCCAGTACTTGGGCACTCCTTCTTCCGAAGTTACGGAGCTAGTTTGCCTAGTTCCTTGACGATGGTTATCTCGCGCGCCTTAGGATTTTCACCCCATCCACCTGTGTCGGTTTACGGTACGGTTATGATAAGAACTCCCTACGAAGTTTTTCTAGGCAGCGTGATTGGCCCCCTTTGTAATCTTGCGATCACTCGTCTCGGTTTTCGGCTTAGCCTCCGGACGGATTTGCCTATCCGAAGATGCCTACGGCCTTTCATTGGCATGTAGCCAACGGGGTTACTCTCCTGCGTCCCTCCCTAGGTTATGACGCGCTTATCATAGTTCCGGAATATTAACCGGATGTCCTTCGCCTACGCCTTTCGGCCTGAGCTTAGGCCCGACTGACCCTGAGCCGACGAACGTTGCTCAAGGAAACCTTAGATTTTCGGCGGGAAGGATTCTCACCTTCCTTATCGCTACTCATTCCAGCATTCTCACTTCTTGGCGCTCCAGCACTCCTTACGGTATACCTTCGCAGCGGCCAAGAACGCTCCCCTACCACTACATAAAAGCGAACTTCTATGCAATCCGTAATTTCGGTAGTATGCTTAGCCCCGAGTCATCTTCGGCGCAGATTCACTCGACTAGTGAGCTATTACGCACTCTTCAAAGGATGGCTGCTTCTAAGCCAACCTCCTAGCTGTTTAAGTAAATCCACATCCTTTACCACTTAGCATACATTTTGGGACCTAAATTGACGGTCTGGGCTGTTTCCCTCTCGCACGTGAAGCTTATCCCTCACGAACTGACTGCTGAAATATACGCCGAGGTATTCAGAGTTTGACAGACATCGGAAGGAGGGTCGCTCCCCCTAAATCTACCAGTGCTTTACCCCCTCGGGTTAAATTTCAACGCTAGCCCTAAAGCTATTTCGGGGAGAACCAGCTATCACCAAGTTCGATTGGCCTTTCACCCCTAACCCCACCTCATGTAGAAACTTTTCAACGTTTAACACTCCGGCCCTCCATTCGCTGTTACGCAAACTTCAGCCTGGACAGGGTTAGATCACTTGGCTTCGGGTCTAATATGACGAACTAATCGCCCTATTCGGGCTCGCTTTCACTACGGCTGCGGACTTCATCAGCCCTTAACCTTGCTCGGCACATTAACTCGCTGGATCATTCTTCAACAGGCACACTGTCGCACATTCCCTTGCGGGCATAGTGCTACAATAGCTTGTAGATGTACGGTTTCAGGTTCTATTTCACTCCCCTCTCGGGGTTCTTTTCGCCTTTCCCTCGCGGTACTGGTTCACTATCGGTTGCCAGAGAGTATTTAGCCTTGGAGAGTGGTCTCCCCTGATTCCCACCGGATTGCACGTGACCAGTGGTACTTAGGTACTCGCTAGGAGGTCTTCAGTTTTCGTTTAAGGGACTATCACCCGCTATGGTTGGACTTTCCAGACCATTCAACTAACCGTCAACACATTCCATATCGCAAGCCCTGCAACCCCAACCCACGCACGTTACGCACCGTAATGCGCACCGTGCGGGAGTTGGTTTAGGCTGTTCCCGTTTCGCTCGCCACTACTCAGGGAATCTCTTTGATTTCTTTTCCTGTAGGTACTGAGATGTTTCACTTCCCTACGTTGTCTTCTATCACCCTATCTTCAAGTCCGAAGACTTAACCTTCAAGTGATGATTTACAGGCTCTCACCTGTAAGGGTTCCCCCATTCAGAGATCCACGGATCAAAGGATATTTGCTCCTACCCGTGGCTTATCGCAGCTTATCACGTCTTTCATCGACTTCTGGCACCAAGGCATTCACCATACACCCTTGTAGCTTGACCATATTCTTTAATCCTACAGATTTTGGTCATTTCAAATGCTAGATATTGCTATCTATATTTTTAGGTATGATAACCATTAACATTAAGTTAATTGTCTCATGCATCATTGTGTAAGTGTAAGTATATTTTTATCACATATCAAATATACAAACGCTTGGCTTTTCTAAAATATACTTTCATTCTCTTTGCTGCCCGCCTGACTTTTTATTCGTTATAAGTTAGGACTTTCGGAGTCTTACAAGAGACGATTGAGTATAAGTTATCTGATTTTCAAAGAACTTCAAATTTGACGCAACGTTTTATGGTTGCAAGGTTTTAGTTAGGTGAAAGTTGTGGAGCTGATCGGGATCGAACCGACGACCTCCTGCTTGCAAAGCAGGCGCTCTCCCAACTGAGCTACAGCCCCTTAAACAAGTTGCTGTGGGCCCGGAAGGAATTGAACCTTCGACCTCACGCTTATCAAGCGTGCGCTCTAACCAGCTGAGCTACGAGCCCAAGCTATTTTCAAAATAAAGAGCCTAAGCTCTATAAACCTTGCTATGTGCGAGTGGCCGACTTGAAACGGATAGCGCGTTAGCGCACCAATTTAAGACTACCGACCTATTCTTAATTCCGAAGAAAAAAGAATAAAGGAGGTGATCCAGCCGCACCTTCCGGTACGGCTACCTTGTTACGACTTCACCCCAATCACCAATCACAACTTAGGACCCAGACGACCTGGATACTTCTGTTGCCATTGACTTTCGTGGTGTGACGGGCGGTGTGTACAAGACCCGGGAACGTATTCACCGCAGCGTGCTGATCTGCGATTACTAGAGATTCCGGCTTCATGTGGGCGAATTGCAGCCCACAATCTGAACTGGGGCATAGTTTAGGGATTGGCTCCACCTTACGGTATTGCTACCCTCTGTCTATACCATTGTAGTACGTGTGTAGCCCTGGACATAAAGGCCATGATGATTTGACGTCATCCCCACCTTCCTCCACGTTATCCGCGGCGGTCTCCTGAGAGATCCTATTGCTAGGCAACACAGGATAGGGGTTGCGCTCGTTGCGGGACTTAACCCAACATCTCACGACACGAGCTGACGACAACCATGCAGCACCTCGGCTGGCTCCCTTGCGGGTCAGTTCTACTTTCATAAAACTTACCACCAGTCGTTCGAGCCCAGGTAAGGTTTTTCGCGTAGCGTCGAATTAAACCACATACTCCACCTCTTGTGCGGGTCCCCGTCAATTCCTTTGAGTTTTAACCTTGCGGCCGTACTCCCCAGGCGGATAACTTAATGCGTTAGCGGCGGCACGGAAGGGGTCGATACCTCCCACACCTAGTTATCATCGTTTACGGCTAGGACTACCGGGGTATCTAATCCCGTTTGCTCCCCTAGCTTTCGCACTTGAGCGTCAGTAAAGGCCCAGAGATCCGCCTTCGCCACCGGTGTTCCTCCTAATATCTACGCATTTCACTGCTACACTAGGAATTCCGATCTCCTCTGCCTCACTCAAGAACGCCAGTTTCCGTTGCAGTTTCTGGGTTGAGCCCAGAGATTACACAACAGACTTAACATTCCGCCTACGCGCGCTTTACGCCTAGTAATTCCGAGTAACGCTTGCCACCTACGTCTTACCGCGGCTGCTGGCACGTAGTTAGCCGTGGCTTATTCGTAAGGTACCGTCATTTTTTTCTTCCCTTACAAAAGGAGTTTACAATCCGAGAACCTTCATCCTCCACGCATCGTTGCTGGATCAGGCTTGCGCCCATTGTCCAAAATTCCCCACTGCTGCCTCCCGTAGGAGTAGGGCCCGTGTCTCAGTGCCCTTGTGGCCGGTCGCCCTTTCAGGCCGGCTATCCGTCGTTGCCTTGGTAGTCCGTTACACTGCCAACTAGCTGATAGAATATAAGACCATCTCCAAGCGATAAATCTTTGATAATAAAAAGATGCCTTTTCATTATGTTATGGGGTATTAGCAATCCTTTCGGACTGTTATTCCCCACTCAGAGGTAGGTTTCTTATACATTACTCACCCGTCTGCCACTAAACTTTACACTGTATTGCTACAGCGCAAAGTCCCGTTCGACTTGCATGTGTTATGCACGATGCCAGCGTTAACTCTGAGCCAGGATCAAACTCTCCATTAGAATTAATTACCTTTAAATCGCAAGCGGTTTAAAGGCAACCAATCGCTAACATTGAGCTGTTGACTTTTGACTCTACTTGTTTGAATTAACTTGGTGTCCTATTTTTAAAAGTATAGGACTTAACTTAATGAGCCTTGAACTGTTTTACCCTTGCGGGTTCTTCCGGTTCAAATCGCCCATTCGCACATTGCTTCAAATTTTCACAGAGCGAAAATTCCTCGTTGCTTTTTCTTTATTTCAAAAAAGCAATGGAATTTTTAACTTCATTTGTAGCCTTTTCTCTCGGCTACATATATATTAAAGCATATTTTTCAAAGTTTGTCAAGTATTTTCTTGTTTTACTTCGAACGGCTTACTTTTTGCCTTGGAAAAAATACGAAACATTTAATCTTTTATGTACCGTTTGGTTATTCAAACCGGTCATGGCGCTAAGGCCGAAGGGATAAGATTAAATACATATTAAGTTTAGGTAAGTTGCAAAACTAACTTGATCAGCTCGGCTCAGTCCATCGGCTGCCTTTTCTAATATAAGGAGATGTTTCGCTGCCGAAAAGTTTTCTGTTTGCAATTTACTTTACTACAGAAGTTTTTGCTTTTACAAAGATCAATTTAAGACTACCTAAATAGTCTATCAAAAAAAGACAGAAATGTCAAGACCCGTTTTTCTTATCTTTTCAAAACTTGAAAAAGGGTTCTTGAAAACTTCTATGGAAACAAACCTTTTTGTTTCCTTATGTAATTAGTATAGCAGTTTTTAGCAAACTTGTCAACTATTTTTTTCTCCGTCGGAGAAATCAACATTTTTTGACATTATAAAAAAGAACTTACTATTTTTTTGCGGTTTCTGCGCGGTTTCGCAACGCACATATAACTGCTTAATTTATTACTTATTTATTATAACAAATTGCAACAGATAAAAACAAGCGGATTATTTACTCAACACAATTTCTCTTGATATATTGCAAAAAAAACATAATAATATAATAAGGAGATTTTTATGAAAAACAACCAAGCATTTACACTTATTGAATTATTAGTAGTCGTTTTAATCATCGGTATTTTGGCCAGTGTGGCGTTACCGCAATATACGCTTGCCGTCAATAAATCGCGCTTTGCCAATTTACGCAGCATGGCCAATCCTTATATAAAAGCCATTGAAGCGTACCACTTGGCTAACGGAGATTGGCCTAACAACTTTGACGAGTTGAGCGTGGAAGCGCCGGCTGGATTAACCGTACAAACCAACGCGGGAACGGTTAGTTCGTGCGCGTACAATAATGATATTTTTTGTTGTATAAAATATACGCAAGGGTCATGGGCCAATTCGTTCACTTGCGGACGGAAAGATTACTCTTTTGCTTACGTGTACGTTTTTGATAATGCGGGAGCAACTATCCTGAACAAAGATTTATGTTTTTCCAAAACGACTGACCCCAACGCTGAAAAATTGTGCAAAAGTTTCGGCGGGACCAAACTTGCTTCTGCTCAAGGGCTTTGGACGCCGGACGGCGGAAAATCTGCTTACAATTATTATTCCATGAATATGTAACAACGTTATCCATATTTTGCTATCCTTATATATATGGACTTGGAAACGTTATTAAAAAACACGTCACGCAGTTTATATTTAAGCGTGCAAGCGCTTCCGCGAGCGATGCGCCCGGCGTTTTCGGTGGCCTATTTATTATGTAGGTATGCCGACACGATTGCCGATACGCCTTTGCTCCCCGCCGAACGCCGCTTGTTTTGGATAGAAAAATTCCCGATTATTATTGAAAAGCAACCTGCGGACGATATCACCCAACTCGCTCACGAAATTGAAGGCGGCAGCGAAAACCCATACGAAAAAATTTTGATTGAAAACTTACGCCCGTGCCTAAACGCATTCAACCGAATTTCCGAAGAACAAAAGCCGTTTATTTTGGAAGTAGCCCGTGCCGTGTGCAACGGAATGAAAATTGATTTACAAACTTTTCCGCAAGAGAAAAATGCGTCCGTCGTTGCTTTTCAAACCGAGCAAGAATTGGAAAATTATTGCCGTTTAATGGGCGGAAAACCGGGGAAATTTTGGAGTCAGTTAATTTATCAAACCGCTACAATTCCCGCCGACAAAGAAACATTTTTTGAACTCGGCGAGCACATCGGGGATGCTTTACAAATCGTCAATATTTTGCGCGATTTGCCCAAAGATTTACAAATCGGCCGTTGTTATTTTCCGCTGGAAGATTTACAAAAATACAATTTAACCCCCCATGATTTATTGGATACAAAAAACAGTGCGCGATTTGAACCTATTAAACAAAAGTGGATTTCCTGGGGGATCAACCGTTTGCAAGCCGGGAAAAAGTATTTCCGGTTACTGCCTAAAACACATCCGGGGCAACGTGCCGCCGTAGCATGGCCGGTATTATGGGCCGCCGACACGTTACAAAAAATAAATAAAACAACTTGTTTGTTAGATGTAACACAACGTGTAAAAATTCCGCGCAGTACTATTTATTTGACACTGCTTGCCACCCCACCGTTGTGGCTGAGCAACCGTTTATTTGAAAAATGGCTCGCGCATAAATTGGAAAAATTTAATAAATAATTGATTTTTCCGACGAGAAAAATTTTTTCAAAATACCCCTTGAAATTTTTTACAAATCGTTTATACTATCATTACAAGTACGCAGGGAATGCACATTTTTCCTTGGTTGCAGTTGTGGCGGGTACGGCGTATCCCCCGATTGCGTGAAGACCCGGAATTGTAGCCCCCGGCGGAAAGAGGAACATACGTCAAATGAAAACGACAATGAGCTAAACCCCCGAAATAATACGCGGGGGTTTATTTTGCGTCCTAAATTGCTGCAGGACGTTGTTACTCACTCAGTCGCATACTTCCGCGCTAACGCGCGAGTTCCTACAGTATTACTCCTTCGTTCGTGCCTAGTCCTGCAGTAATTTAGTTTGCAAAATCCGGCATATGCCTGTCGCCTAGCCTTGCACTAAATTTTACTCAAAAAATCCTGCAACTGGGGTAGGCCTAGTCCTGCAGTAATTTAATTTGCAAAATCCGGCACACGCGCATCACCCGGCCCTGCATTTTAAGACAATAAACAGAAAAAATACTATACTATGTTTAAGAGTAGGTTATGTTCAAAAAAATCATTCTTTTAATTTGTTTTGTAGTTGCGACGGCAGCCCTTCATGCGGAAGTTACTCCGCAACAAACACGTCTGCAAGTGCAACAAGCCACCAAAACATTACGAGCCATCGGCAAACAACTGGAACGCTTTTATACCGTTCACAAAAAGATGCCCTATACAAACGATTCCGAAACAAAATTTTTTCTGTTGGGAATTTCTTTGCCCGAAAAAACGCCTTGGGACTATTTTTTCAAATGTACTGCCAAACAATGCAAAGTAGATGCCGAGCGCAAACGAAAATTTTACGGGTCGGATGATTTGGAAGGCATCACCCCGATTTTGCGTTTGACCGTCAACGGTAATAAAACGGCCCCGTTAATCATTATGGAAGCGCGTACCGTTTGGTTTCTGCAAAAAAAAGAGACCACCGTTATGATGGAACAAACGTATCCAGCCCCATTGGAAGTTTGCCAATGGTTTGGCGGAGAAAAACGAAAAGATTTGGGTTGTGTGTTAGAATAATTTTTTATAAAAAATAAAGCGAATAAATAATTATGAACAATACAAAAGCATTTACACTTATTGAATTATTGGTAGTGGTTTTGATTATCGGTATTTTGGCAAGCGTGGCCATGCCGCAATATACGCTTGCCGTCAATAAATCGCGCTTTGCTAACTTGCGAAGTATGGCCCAACCATACATCAAAGCCATGGAAGCCTATCATTTGGCTAACGGAGAATGGTCCGACAATTTTGATGAATTAAGTGTGGATGCTCCTGCCGGGTTAACAATGGTACATACAGACAGTCCCCACCGTTCTTGCGCTTATAATAATGATTTCTTTTGTTGTCTGCGCCAAAAGGATGCTTCTTGGGCCACCAGTGTAACTTGCGGTCGGGCAGACTATTCTTTCTCTTATATTTACTTGTTAGATACCATTGAGGCAGTGAATCCTTTGAAAGAAAAAGATTTATGCGCAGCCAAAGCCACTAATGCCAACGCCGATAAATTATGTAAAAGTTTGGTGGGCTCCACTTTTATCAAAACCGATTCCACCAATTCTCCTACCGGAAATCAAACGGGTTATAATTACTACACTATTCATTAACACAAAATGTCCCCCGGCAGAATATCCGGGGGATATTTTATAATAAAGAATCTATCTAATTGAATTTCGGGGCAATACAAACGCGCAAATACGTAATAACTTGCGCACTCTGCCAAATCGCCCTTGACAAATCAAAAAAAAAAACGATAATAATTATAGTAACAAAAAATCAGTAAGGAGAATTTTATATGAACACAAAAGCATTTACGCTTATTGAATTATTAGTAGTGGTTTTGATTATCGGTATTTTAGCGAGCGTGGCCTTGCCGCAATATACACAAGCCGTCAACAAATCGCGGTTTGCCAACTTGCGCAGTACCGCCAACGCATTAGTTAAAGCCTCAGAAATATATTTTACCGCCAATGGTACCTGGGCCACCGATTTTGATTCTTTAGCCGTAGATTTGCCCGCCGGATTCACTTCCTCACAAGTAGATGGCAACACTTGTGGGTCAAATAACGAAATGTATTGTTGTATTATACATAGCAGCGGTTTCACACCGGCAGTCGTATGTGGGAGATCCGATCTATCCTTTTCTTTTCATCACATGACAGTAGAAGACGGTGCGGCGTATTGTGTAGCCAATCTGGCAAATAAGCAGGCCGTTAAATTATGTAAATCCTTGGGAGTTCAACGAGCGGGGTGGGGTGCGTTCACGCCCGAAGGCCAAAAAACTGGATATATGTACTACACGCTTAATCAATAACTTGGCGCAAAAATAGTGTTGTATGAAAAATTTAATTGATTTGGCCCATGGCTCTTTCAATGCCTTGGGTAAGAAATGTTTCCAATGCGCCGACAGCGCGTTCAAGGGTGGGTTTTAGGATTTCTTCGTCGGCGGCAGAAAATTTGCCGAGCACAAAATTGACAAGGTCTATTTTTTCGGGTTTCGGCCCGATACCTACGCGCAAACGTACGATATCTTGCGTGCCTAATTGCTCAATCACGCTTTTCATGCCTTTTTGACCGCCGGCCGATCCGCTTTTGCGTAAGCGTAGTTGCCCGATAGGCAACGCAACTTCATCAAAACAAATCACGCAATTTTGCGGCGCGATTTTATAGAACCGGGCCAGGCTGCTAACAGCCCGGCCCGATTCGTTCATATAGGTAAGCGGTTTTAACAAATATACGTCTGTTCCGCCCACACAAACTTTGGCATATTCTCCCAGTTTTTGCCAGTCCTTCCACTCGGCTCCCCATTTTGCTCCGCACGCATCTGCCACCCGAAAACCGGCATTGTGGCGCGTACGTGCATATTGGTCACCGGGGTTTCCCAGCCCCACCAGGAGAATGGCCATAGATTATTTCTTAGCGTCCTTGGCGGCGTCTTTATTGTCTTTAGCCAAGTTCCCTTCTTCGTCCTTTTTACCTTTGGTAGAAGAACTTTCCGGTTGGGCTGCAGCCGCATCGGCAGCGGGAGCGGGCGCCGGCGTATCATCTTTCGGGATAGCCAAGTGCACCACAGGCGCTTGCGCATCGGTAATGAGTTCTACGCCTTCGGGCAGTTTAATGTCCCCGGCCAAAAGACCTTTGTTAATGGTCATGGGCGTAATATCAAGCACGATTTCGTGCGGGATAGCACTGACCAAAGCGCGCACTTCAATTTCGCGCAAGATGTGTTCAATAATAGCACCGTATTGGGCCACATCGGCAGGCATACCTTCCAATTTAAGCGGAACGACAACGTCCATTTTGTCTTTCATGCTGACGCGTTGAAAGTCGGCGTGAATCGGTTTATCGGTTACGGCGTGGAATTGTACTTCTTTAACGAGCACTAATTCTTTAGCACCGTTCAAGTCCATTTCTGCCAAAGTATTTTTACCGGCTTTCATGATTTTTTCTAAATCTTTTACGGCTACGGTAATGCTTACGGGTTCTTTATGACCGCCATAAACTACGGCCGGAACTTTTTTCTCTGCGCGGATTTGCGAGAGCGTTCCTTTGACGCCGATACCTTCACGGCTTTCGGCTTGTATAGTTACTTTTTCCATTTTTTTCCTCCAACTCCTTTATCAAAAGGGTTAATTGAACATATCGCTGATTGAACGTCCGTCGTGGTTACGTTTGATAGCGTCGGCCAGCAAATACGAAACCGACAACACGTCCACTTTCGGCCCTAAATCGCGGATAGGCAAAGAGTCGGTAATGACCAACTTCTTGATATCGGATTTATTGATGCGTTCTATTGCATTGCGCGACAAAAGGCCATGCGTACAAGCCGCATAGATTTCACGCGCGCCGCGTTCTTTGATTTTTTGGGCTACGGTCGTCAGCGTTCCGGCCGTATCCACGATATCATCAAAAATAATGGCTACTTTATCTTGCACGTCCCCGATGACGTTATACACCACCGCTTCATTGGGTTTGGGGCGGCGTTTATCAATAATCACGAGCCCCGCATCCATGCGTGCGGCAAATTTGCGGGCGCGTTCCACGCCGCCCACATCGGGAGAGATGACCACAATGTCTTTGTGGTCAAATTGTGAAAAATAGTCTAAAAATACTTTGCGTGCCCGCAAATGATCCACCGGAATATCAAAGAAACCCTGAATTTGTCCGGCATGTAAATCTACCGTCATAATACGGTCGGCTCCGGCTTCGGTAATTAAATTACAGGCCAGTTTAGCCGTTATCGGCACGCGCGGGGAAGATTTCCGGTCTGCACGGGCATAACCGAAATACGGAATTACCGCCGTAATTTTTCCGGCACTGGCGCGTTTGAACGCGTCAATAGTGATCAGCAGTTCCATCAAATTTTCATTGACGGGCGGGCAGGTGGGCTGTACGATATAGCAATCGTGCGCGCGGACGCTTTCCAAAATCTGCACATCAATTTCGCCGTCTGCAAACCGCTCCACACGCAATTTGCCCAAGTCCATATTCAAATGTCCGCAAATTTTCTGCGCTAATGCAATGTTGGAATTGCCCGAGAAAATCCGCAAATCACCGTTTACACTTTTAGTCATTTTTGACCCCTTTGTTTTCTAATACGACCTGGCGCGCCCGGGCAATGCCCAGCGATTTGGCTGCTACTTCTTTGGTAATAGTAGAGCCCGCACCGATTTTTGCATACTCATGCACCGTTACAGGTGCCACAAAATTGACATTAGATCCCACAAACACATGGTCTTCAATAATCGTTTGATGTTTATTTTTACCATCGTAATTGCAGGTAATCGTTCCCGCACCGACGTTCACGCCGGCCCCCATTTGGGTATCCCCAATGTAACTTAAGTGATTTACTTTGGAGCCTTCACCGATGACTGATTTTTTTACTTCGCTGAAATTACCTACTTTGGCCCCTTTTTTAAGTACCGATTGCGGACGCAAATGTGCATACGGCCCTAATTGGCACGTTGCTTCCACCGTAGATTCTTCCACGTACGTTCCCATTTTTAAGGTTACGTTATCGCCAAGTACGGAATCTTTTACATACACGCCGCCTTCCAGCACACAGTTTTTGCCGATAGTCGTTTTCCCTAATATATAAGTACCGGGGTAAATAATGGTATCGGCCCCGATTTGGACACCTTCATCAATAAAGGTATTTTCGGGTTGGATAAGTGTAACGCCCTCGTTCATTAAACGAGCAGCGGTGCGGGCATATAAGATTTGTCCGGCCTCGGCCAATTGTGCTTTGCTGTTAATACCTAATGCTTCGGTAAAGTCATCTGCGCAAAAGACATCTACCGACTGATTCATTTGTTTAATCAGATAAAGGGTATCGGTTAAATAATACTCATTCTTCGGCCCTTGCGGAGTTAATTGTGTCAGCGCGGTTTGCAATAAATCCGATTTAAAAATATACATACCACTGTTAATTTCGGTAATTTTTTGGGTTTCTTCATCCGCGTCGGCTTGTTCTACAATAGACTCAAACCCGCCTTGCGCGTTACGAACAACGCGTCCGTATCCAAACGGGTTAGGCACATTGACACCCAATACCATCGCTCCGCTTTGGCGGTTAGTAAAATCAGTGACCATTTTTTCTAATGTTTCGGCGCGAAGTAACGGCGTATCGCCATTTAGAATAAGTACGGTTTCAAATTTTTTTAGAAGAGGCACAGCCGCTTTAACTGCAGAGCCGGATCCGGTCAGTTCGGTTTGCTCGGCAAATACTAACGGTGTATTTACGCCCCATGCTTGCAAACCGTCTTTCACGGTCTGCATAACTTGTTCGGCCCCGTTTCCTACTACAATGCCAATGGCCGCCGGGCGCAACGCATGGGCGGCTTTTAAAATATATGAGATAATCGGAAACCCGCAAACCGGGTGTAGTGGTTTGGGGAGAGAAGATTTCATTCGCGTGCCTTTTCCGGCCGCGAGAATTAACACACACAAATTCTTTTGGGCTACCATTTTGTTTAACTCTTGCCTAAAAAGTATAGAAATATTATAACAAATCAAAACAAACCATACAAGCGGCCATCTGTTTTTTCGGTGGAACTGGGTGTCTTATACGGCAAGTATTAAATTTTTCTTGAAAATCAAAAAATATATACAATATCTATAACAGTAAAAAATCAAACAGGACTTTTTTATGAAAAATAATAAAGCATTTACACTTATTGAATTATTGGTAGTAGTTTTAATAATCGGTATATTGGCGAGCGTTGCGCTGCCGCAATATCAAAAAGCCGTGGAAAAATCACGCGGAGCCCAAGCATTAAGTTTGCTAAAGTCAGTTGTTCAAGCCCAAGAAGCGTATCACATTGCTAACGGCGATTATGCCACCAATTTTGATGAACTGGCCCTAGAAATTCCGTGGGCAACCGGAAGCGCTTGTTGGGGCGGCTCAAAAGACCCCAGATCAAATGCCGATTGGACAATAGAAATTCAAAATAATGGTGGTTATGTAAATACGCACATCTGTCGAACCCGCGGGAAATATGCCGGGGCCGGATTTGAATGGGTGTTTGAAACAACATCCGGAGCACCTAAACAACAAATTTTATGTTTTGAAAGAACAAGCAGCGCAGATCTTTTGTTTGATACCAATTTATCAGCCGGAGATTATTGCGTAAAGTTATTCAAAGGAACTTTATCAACCGGAGCCTCCGGTAGATATTATTTATTACCTTAAACCGTAAAAGGCACAACTTTCCCATAGCAGGAGTTTGCGTCGGCATGCGTAATTTTCACATGCGCCAAACCGTGTAAATCTTTCGGGGCGTTTTCAATAAATACGGTTTGAAAATTGGAAGTTAGCCCGCGCGTTTGGCCTTCTTTGTATTCTTCCACAAATACCGTTTGTTCCGTTCCTACAAAAGATGCGGCAAATTGCCCCCGCAACTCTTTATCCAACGCGCGCAAAATTTCCGCGCGGCGTTTGATTTCTTCCGCGGGCAGTTGCGGCAGTTTGGCGGCTTTGGTGCCGGGGCGCGGCGAATAACTAAACACGTGAAGCCCCGCCAATTTTTGGGCACGGATAAAAGCAACCGTTTCTTCAAAATTATCTTTTGTTTCCGTAGGGAACCCGGCAATTACGTCTGCAAAAATGCCGATACCGGGCACGTTTTTACGTAAGTCCGCCACGCGCGCGGCGTACTGCGCCGTATTGTAATGGCGGTTCATCGCTTGTAATACCGGGTCGCTCCCCGCCTGCAACGGCAAGTGCAAATAATTACAAAACCGCGCAGGATAATTTTGCATGGCGCGGATAATTCCATCCGTTACTGTTTGGAGTTCTATGGACGAAAATCGCACGCGGAAATTGCCCGGCAGTTTGGTTATTTCTTCACAGAGTGCCGCTAAATCGGCCCCCGTTTTCGGGCAGCAAAAATTACCGATATTGATACCCGTAAGTACAATTTCGGCAAACCCGTTTTGTACGAGATTTTTGATTTCCGTTAAAACATCCGCCAACGGTTTAGAGCGTTTTTCCGTTCGTGCAAACGGCACAATGCAGTACGAGCAAAAACAGTCACACCCGTCTTGAATTTTAATAAACGCGCGGCTATGGCCTTCATGTCCGGACACGGTCCAACAAAGATCTTCTTCATCAAAAAGCACGCGGCCCAAATCGTATTTTCCTACGATTCGCGCGGTGGGAAAAATCTCCCGAATATGCGCCCGGTGCGCCGCAGCATAACACCCGGTTAAAATCAGTTTTGTGTTTGGATTGCGACGCAGAATTTGGCGAATTAATTTTTCTACATCTTTATCGGCCTGATGAGTAACGGTACACGTGTTTAATACGCAAATATCCGCCGTTTCAAAATCGGCCGCAGGCGTAAAATGATGGCGTAAAAAATCTTCTAAAAGCGCTTGGCTTTCTACTTGGTTGACGCGACACCCGAACGTTTTAATAAAAAAAGTGGTCATAAAAGTTTAGCACAGGCGGCGATACAAGCCGTTTCGGCCCGCAAGATATTTACACCCAAAGTTACCGCCGGCGTATGATGCGAGGCCGCCAGCGCAACTTCGTCCGCCGTCCAACCGCCCGCCGGGCCGATAAAAAGGCGAACGTGTTGCGGGTGATTTAATTGTGCTAATCCCCACGAAAGCGTGTGATTTTGTTCGGCTTCATAAGCGAGCAAAGACGGTATTTTTTGCTCCGTAATGACTTGCGAAAAAGGCGCGGGTTTTACTAATTTCGGTAAAAAAGGTGTGTTACACTGTTTGCACGCGGCAAGCATAATTTGCTCCCAGCGGATTTGTTTTTCTTCCCACTTTTTGAAAATATCATATTCACTGCGCGCGGAAGAAACCGGCTGAAAAAACGTGACGCCCAACTGCGTGCATTTATCCAATACTTCTTCTAACCCAACGCGCGAATTAGGCACAAAACAAAGCGTAATTTGCAAAGGAACGCGGCGCACGTCATGCTTTTTAAGAAGTGTGCCGCGCACAAATTTTTTTTGGATTTTATCAATGCGCCCGTCGTATTGGCGGCCTGTACCGTCAAACACAAGTATGGTGTCGCCTTCTTTATGGCGTTGAACAGTAGCCGCGTGGTGGGCCTCGTCATCTAGTAAGAAAAATTCGGTTTCTTTGATATCCGCAAAATACTGGGGCATACAAGTTTTACCTTTTAGAACAACATCTTTAATCCGTAAATAAGATTATTTGACGAGTTTTCCGTCACCTAAACACAACGAATAACCATAATATGCATAACTTTCCACGAGTGAATTGCGCGGAACGGTTACGGTTTTATCGTATTTTGATTTTTCTTTCATCAGCAAACAATACAATGCGCTTTTTTTCGGATCCGGAGTTTGGCGA
Organism: Candidatus Avelusimicrobium luingense; assembly: GCA_900315845.1. GTDB lineage: Bacteria > Elusimicrobiota > Elusimicrobia > Elusimicrobiales > Elusimicrobiaceae > Avelusimicrobium > Avelusimicrobium luingense. Next base: position 98,521 of record OOHK01000003.1, on the reverse strand, counting down.
GAAATAATAAAATACCGGTTTTCGGTTTTACTAACCGGCATTAAATACAAGCCCAATTGTTCACGTAAGGTTTCATCGGAACATTTGGTATTTTTCTTTAAAAATTTTAATTCTTTAGCAGAAATTTCCACATAGCCGGCTTTTTTAAGTTCTTCTTCCAACCGCGCCATTTGTTTGAGTAATTCTTGGCTCGGCGGGGTAGATTCGTTAGGGAGTAAAAACACTTTACGGTTTTTCAACGCTTCCGTATAAGCAAAGAAACCGCTGGGCGTAAGCGTATTATCTTTTTTAAATAACTTATACCCTTTCAAATCGCGTAATTTGAACACATCTTGCACCGGAACGCCCGCCCGTTGGAAAACGGCAATGGCATCTTGGCCGATATGTTTTTGTAAGGCTTGATAGCCGGCTAACGTTAAAATTTCACGCTCAAAAGCCGTTCCTTTATTAAGCGTTACCAAATAATCACCGGGGACTTTAGGATATTTATTATGTAAATAACTAACACCCATGCGTTGTTCGGCAAGGTGAATTTCACTAAATAATTTACGCAAAGAATCGGTCAGTTCTGTAACATCCGGTTGGATGGCATAGCGTTGTTTTAAGGCATCTAAAATTTCTTCATCACTCATGTAATCCGGCTCTAAATTGATAAGCCGTTGACGCGCTACTAAGTTAAGCGGCTCTACGGCCAGTGCCGAGCGGTAAAAGCCCGCGGCGCCTTTTTTATCGCCCTTATATTCGGTAATAACACCTTTGCCTACTAAAGAATTAACGTTGGCCGCGTTGGACACGAGCGACTTGCTGTACCACTCTAACGCTTCGTCGTTTTTCTGGCGTTTCAGGGCGATATCCCCCAACATAGAATAGGTATAAGAAAAATACGGAGAGGTGCGTTTCATTTCCGCAAGGGCCGCACGAAAAGCGGTATCTGCTCCGTCTAAATCATCCAGCGTTAAAAGGGCTCCGCCCAACGATAATTGCGCATCGGAATTTTTAGGATCCAATTGAACACATTGGGTAAAAGTAGTTTTAGCCGCTTGATAATTTTGGGCATTAAACTCTTTTTTGCCTTGTTCCAAACAAGATTGCATGTTCGTAAAATTTTGGGCCGCATACGTCCAAGATATGGCACCTAAAAATAATAATCCGCTAACCCAAAACGGTTTGACTACACGCATAAACAACTCCTATCAATTTTTCGGCTTTGGTCAGTTTTACGCTGCGAGAAACGATAAAACCGCTTTTACTTATTTTAGCAAGATTTTTAGCATAAACGCACCCCATCATCCGGCAAGGAAGCATTTTCAGGCGGGGTAACGTTTTCATTTGGGCAAAGGCTTTTTGATAATATGCACGCGCCGTTTGCGCCAATTCGGCCAGCACTTGCGATGTTTTTTCTTGTGATTTTCCGGCTAAAATATCATCACGCGTTAAGCCGTATTTCGTCAACAAATCTACGGGCAAATAAACGCGATTTAATTTGGCATCTTCGCAAACATCCCGAATAATATTGGTTAGTTGTACCGCGCGGCCTAAATTTTCGGCCAAGGTGCGAGCGGGCTGTTTAGAAACTTCCAAGATATCCAATGTAGCCAGCCCCACCACCACCGCCACTCGGTACAAATAGGTATTGAGTTCCTCTTGCGTATGATAAATTTTGCCTTTTAGATCATCGCGCATGCCTTCAATCAGTTGCACAAAACTTTCTTTACCGATAGCAAATTCATCCACCGCTTGCGCTAATTGTTGGCCCAAGGGGGTTTGCGGCGTATGATTAAAAATGTGCGTTACTTCTTCCTGCCAAAAATCTAATTCTTTAAGCGGATCCTTGACATTCGGTTCATCGGCAATATCATCCATTAAACGGCAAAACTCGTAATAGGCCGCCAAAGCCGTCCGGCGGCGTTTGGATACAAAGAAAAACGCCGGGCCGAAACTGGATTTTTTATAGGACGTATTTACAGACGGTTTATTTTCTTCCATGTTTTTTTAAGTACGACAAGGCCGCCCCTGTGGCCGTAGCATACAGCGCATTTTGCGGAATAGTAAATTTGACACCATGCATTTTGTAAAGCGCATCAAATACTTTTTTGGCAAACGGTACTTGCGTCAGCGTACCCGTCAGCACGACATCTTTTACCCGATCGTTGCGGCAAGCAAAAACAGCCAACATACCGATCGTTTGGAACGTCATATTCAAAATGCCCAGCGTGATATCGGCCGGGGTTGCGCCGTCTTCCATTTTGCCGAAGTTGGATGCGGTTGTATCGGGCGGCAAGGTGGGAATTTCCGCCGAGCTGATATCTTTAATGTTCAAATCTACCTTGCCCAACTTACCGGTTTTGGCAAGTTCGGTCACCGTCTTAAACGAAGTGGCCCCGCACATTTTACCGCACAAACCTACCACCGTTCCTCCGCCGATACCCGAACCGCCGATGTGGGAAATGCCGTTTTGCCCGGCGCGGACAAATGCCGTTCCGGTACCCATACTGACAATCAACCCTTCTTTTTTACCGGATAATTCCAATCCGCCCAAACCGATTGCCAAAAACTCATCTACTTTTTCGGTAGGGATTCCGTAAATGTCTTTGGTAAAAAGCGAAGCGCCAACCCCGGTTAAAATAATACGGGTAATGTCCGTAAGCGAAAGTCCGTTTTCGCTCACAAATTTTCCAAAGGCACCGTACGCGGATGTTTGCGGATCAGCCGCTTCCACTTTGAGAAAAGAAACAGGCTTTCCGTCGTCTGTATAACCCACGATTTTTGTGGTAGAACCACCGACATCAATACCGATAACTATGCTCATATTTCTCCTTATTTTAACCCGATAGATTTTAAGAACGGCTCGTTACTGACCGGGCGGCCCAAAAAGTTTTTAACCATATCTTCTTCTTCTATGGTGCTGCCTTTTTCTAAAATTTCGCGGCGGTATTTTAAGCCGGTGTTCGTGTCAAAAATACCGTTTTTTTCAAACTCGCTGAAGAAGTCTTCCGCAATCACTTCCGACCATAAATATCCGTAATATCCCGCATCATACCCGCCCATAATATGCCCGAACGCGGCTTGCGGAATGGTATCTTTCTGTAACCGGATATGACAGATTTTTTTGGTCATATCGTAGTAAAGTTTAGTGGTATCGGGTGTTTTATCCATCGTATGAAGCGTCATATCATATTGCGCAAAAAAGTTTTGGCGCAAATAAGCGTTGCCCGTACCGAAATTTTTAGCATCAATCATACGTTTGATAATATCATCCGGCAGCGGCTCACCCGTTTTGTAGTGCTTGCTGATTTTTTTAAGCACCGTCGGATTCCATGCCCAACGCTCTAAAAGTTGGCTGGGGGCTTCCACGAAGTCCCAACTGACGCTGGTGCCTGCTTGCGGCGCATATTTAGCGCGCGTTAAAGCATTGTGCAAGACGTGACCAAACTCATGAAACAAGGTTTCCACTTCGCTGTGTTTTAATAAAGACGGTGTATCTTTAGACGGCTTATTCATGTTAGCCACAATCGCCACAAACGGCGTTTGATAGGTGCCGTCTTGTTTTTCTTCTCCGCCGACTAAATCAAAACAGGCCGCGTGTTTATATTTCCCTTCGCGCGGGTAAAGGTCCATATAAAAGTAAGCAATTAAATGTTTGTCTTGTTTGTCTTTAATGGCAAATGCTTTAACATCCTCGTGCCAAACGGGAATATTTACCGGCTCAAACGTAATGCCAAACAAATTGCCGAATAAATCCAGCATACCGTCCACCACTACTTGCGACGGAAAATATTCTTTGATTTTTTCACTGTCTAAATTCAAATATTCTTTGCTGTATTTATAACCCCAGTAGGCACTTTCCCACGGGAAAAGTTCGCGTGATTTTTTACCGGTTTTTTCGTTTTTATAGGCCACCATTTTTTTGGTTTCTTCTTTTCCCAGCGGCGTTAATTTCTTTTGCAGATCTTTCAAAAACGTCATCACTTTTTTGGGATTTTTAGCCATGCGGTTTTCTAATTGTACGTCGGCATAAGTCTTGTAACCGAGCAGGTGCGCAGCATCGCGGCGAAGCGTAAGAGACTCTTCTAATAACGCTACGTTTTTTTCTCCGCCGCGGCGGTTATATTTATAGTTAAGTTCCTTGCGTGCGTTTTCGTCTTCGGCACTTTTCATAAACGGGATAACGTCGGGATAATCTAACGTAACAATATATTTTCCGTCATCTGTTTTTTGGAGTTTTTGGATATAATCTTCGTCCAAACCGTTTAATTGTTCGCGTGTTACATAAAGCGGATCTTTATATTCGCGAATATTTTGGTCAAAGGAAATCGCATTTTGCGATTCTTTTTTATTAAGGGCTTTATATTTTTCTAAATCTTCGTCGTTAAGATCCATCCCTTTGTACTTAAACCCGATTAGCATTTCTTTAACGAGTTTAGCCTGCACCGGATCTAATTGCGGGTTGGTGTCCGTATATTGGCGGATCGCACGGTAAATATCGCGTCGGGCGGCAACGTCCACCAAATACTGACTGGTTTGCATTTCCAATTCCACCACGGCGTCGCGCAATTTTTTATCGGTGGAAACATATCCTAAAAATCCGCTGACACCAAGCGCATCGTGATATTTTTGAAAGATACGATAATACCCCAAAATGGTATTATCAAACGTGCGTTTTTCGGCGGGCATCGCCACAAATTCAGCAAGTTCTTTTTCTAACTGCTTGCGGGCGGCGGCTTCGGTAGGGGCAAGGTCTTCGGCCTTATAATTAAAGTGTAAAACTCCTTTTTCGTTAAACATACTTGGCATACCTTGCACTCCCGTTACGGCAAAAAACAATGCCGCAATTAAAATTATTTTTGTTTTTTTCATAGTAATATACTACACTCTTTAGTGTACGGTAGGAACCGTATATAAATTGTAACAAATAATGTGTTACCCATATTTATTTGTTATAATTTTATGTAGCCGATTTAGGCACTGAAAATTCACACAAAAAGGAACTGTGGAAAACAAACATGTACGAACCGTTTGTAGCAAAAGAGATCTTCCTTACCAAGGGGATCGGACGTCACAAAGAAAAACTGGCCAGTTTTGAAGAGGCCTTGCGCGATGCACACATTGCGCCGTTTAACATTGTGCCGGTGTCCAGCATTTTTCCGCCCGGTTGCAAACTTATTCCCGCCAGCAAAGGCCGCGAAAAATTAAGACCCGGGCAAATTTTGCACTGCGTCATCAGCCGCAACACCAGCAACGAATATCGCCGCATGATTGCAGCGTCCGTCGGTGTGGCTATTCCCAAAGACGGCAAAAACAACTACGGCTATTTGTCCGAACACCATAGTTTCGGCGAGACCGATAAACAAGCCGGCGACTACGCCGAAGACTTGGCGGCCTTGATGCTTTCCACCACGCTCGGTATTGATTTTGATAACGATACCACGTGGGATAAAAAAGAAGAAATTTGGAAAATGAGCGGTAAAATTGTCCGCACCACTAACATCACACAATCTGCTATCTGTGTAGATGGTATGTGGACGACGGTTCTTGCCGCTGCTGTATTTGTCAGATAGTGAACGGTATTTTTGTGAGCGAAGACAACGTACAGACTGATAAGTTTATGGGGTTAGAGAGCAAAACAAGTTCTCTGCCCCTTTGTAAATTCGTAGTCGTGCCCGTGCCGTTTGAAAAAACGGTCTGCTACGGACACGGTACTGCCAAAGGCCCGGCCGCCGTTATTGAAGCCTCCACCCAAATTGAGTTATGGGACGAAGAAACCAAAACCGAAACGTGGGAACTCGGCATCAATACCCAACCGGCAATCAATTGCAAAGGTTCCACTAACACCGTTTTCAAAAACATTGATAAAACGGTGCGTAACTTAATGCAATATAAGGCCATTCCGTTTTATATCGGCGGAGAACACACCGTCACGCAAGCCCTTGCTCAACCTTATATTGAAAAATATAAGAATTTAAGCATTTTGCACTTTGACGCACATGCCGATTTGCGCCCGACGTTTGAAGGAACGCCCAAAAGCCATGCGTGCGCGTTATATCCGGCGTCGCGCCAAGTCAAAGTAGTGCAAGTAGGGATCAGAAGCGTCGCCAGCGAAGAAAAGCAATTCTGCAACGCGGGCAACGTAACCACCTATTTAATGCACGAACACCGCGACATTAAAAAACTGATTCCGCAAGTGGTTAAAAAACTGACGGACACCGTTTATATTACCATTGATGTGGACGGCTTTGATCCGTCGGTCATTCCGGCAACGGGCACCCCGCAACCGGGCGGATTTATGTGGTATGAAGCGTTGGACTTGTTCCGCGAAGTCATCAAACACAAAAAAATTGTGGCCATTGACGTGGTGGAATCATGCAAACGCAGCGCCGATACGATTACGGAGTTCAACGTATCCAAACTGATTTACCGCTTAATGGGATATCTGGCGCTTAAAGACCAAAAGAAGAAATAAAAGTTTGGTAGAAATAAAAACTCCCCGCGCAAACGGGGAGTTTTTGTTCGCAAAGAATTAGGGCAAATCGTAATAATACCAACTGCCCGTAGTGTCAGTATAAGTACCTTTTTCCAATTTGGCGCAAAAATCACCTATGGTGCTATCACCGGAAGAATGTTTTTCGCGGCACCGGAGATGTTGATTGATACTATCAAAGAAAAACCCCGTACATTTATAGGGATTCTCCAGCCACACGGCTTGCACGCTTATATAAGAAGGATCATTTGCGTGCCCGCCTAACACAATTTCAAAATTTTTTCCGCGGCGAACCGCATCGGTACCGCCAATGGCAAATCCGCATTTATCTTCCGCCGAGCCGTTTTGAACGGGCGCGGAAAGCGGCAAATCTAAATCCAACACGTCAAAATTAAAAGAATATTGCCCGTTGGCCATATAGTATGCTTGCTCTGCTTGCGCAACAGATTGTGCCAATGTTTTCAGTTGTGCATTGCGACTTTTCCACACGGCTTTTTGATATTGCGGCAAGGCTACACTCGCCAATATACCGATAATCAAAACTACCACTAATAGTTCTATTAACGTAAATGCTTTATTGTTCATACAAAGACTCCTTTTTCATGTCCTTTTATAAAAACTAGCAAAAAAAAAAACGATGTCAAGTTTTGCCTGATGGGCGGGCAAAAAAAGCAAAATAACGGTATCTATTTCCCTTTTTCTTTTTTCTTCATTTCTTTCCACACCGCAAGGGCTTCTTCGGGGGTAGCCGCCTTGGCGTGATCGCCGAACACATGCGGATGACGGCGGTGGAGTTTATCGTATAAGCCTTGTATCACGTCGTCAATGGTGAAAAACCCTTCTTCTTTGGCAATTTGCGCGTGTAAAAGGACTTGCAACAACACATCGCCGAGTTCTTCCTTCATATTGTCCACGTCTTTTTTTTCAATAGCGGCCACTAATTCTTCCGCTTCTTCGCGCATATTTTTAATTAGGCTTTCATGTGTTTGTTTTTTGTCCCACGGGCATCCGTTCGGCCCGCGCAAAATAGCAAAAGTTTCCACTAACTCGTCAAATGTATTTTTCATCTGCAACTCCGTTAGAAATAATATACAATTATTATATGAAAATAAAATTCTTCCTTTTAACCTTTTTTTGTTTTTTTGCGTTTAGCGCCACCGCACAAATTACCGTTGTGCGCGTCCAAAATCACCAAGTATATCTAGATACGTCCTCGGCCCAGCAAACTGTGCACAAAGGGGATACTTTCAAAGTGATTTTATCGTCGGAAAAACTGACCAATCCCAAAACGGGAAAAGAATTGGGGCTACTGTATAATTACTCCGAACCCGGCGTTATTACCGAAGTACAACCGCTGTATGCGGTAGGGAAATTACCGTCGGAAAAAGGAATTCAAATCGGGCAAGAAGCCGTGATGGAAAGCACGCAACCAAACGTGCAACCGCAAGAAAAAACAGCACAAAAAGAACAAGCCCCTGCCACTTCCGACGTGAAAAAAATTATTTACGAACCGATTGAACAAGAAGTAGTCGCGCTAACCACCGGTGCGGTTTCCGCAACAAATGCCGACAACATTATTACGCTTTCCACAAAAGGAAAATTAACCGTATGGAACCGCAATAAAGAAAAATTACAAGAAGTTACTTCTTATCAACTTCCCGTCGGTAAAACACCGCTCTCTGTGTCGGCCGGAAAAATTCGCGGTAACGATACGGCCGAAGTTTTTGTGTCGGTATATGAAGAATCTCTTTCCCGCATTTCCACGCTCGTTTTAGCATATGAAAACGGACAATGGACAACGCTTGCCACCTTGCCGTATTTCGTCAAAGAAACAGGGTGTGACGAAAAAACCGTTTGGATGCAACGCCCCTTTATACTTGGTGCGCGCCCGGGCAACGCACGTAACATTATCTATAAAGACAGAAAATTTGTAGCAGGGGAATTACAACTTGATACGCGCCATAATTGGCTGACCGGCTTAAATATGTTCCCCGTTGATAAAGACGAAAAAAAACTGATTTACACAACCCCTACCGGGCAAATTAAATTGGAACCTTCCAAAGGAAAAACGGCTACCTATAAAGATGTTTCCGTTGGGGCTCCAAATCGTGTAAAATATAAGCAGGAAATGGTGCGTTTTTATCCCGCGCTGCAAGTGCTTAAATGGCAAGACCGCCCGCAAGCGGCTGTCGTAGAAAATACGGCCAACTTCGGCTTACTTTCCGGCACGTTCGGGCAATACAGCGGCGGAAAAATTCACTTTTTGGCTTTTGCAAAAGGGCGGCTGACTCCCACACAAACCGTTGAAATGGACGGCTTTATGTATGACACCGCTTGCACCCCCGCGGCGTTACTCACCGCAGAAGTATTATCGGACGGCAATAGTTCCGTCGTAGAAATTTTGAATTAGGAGAATTTCCTTATGGCTCAAGACACCAACGAAAAAATCAATGTATTAGATAAAGGTTTCGTACGCTTAGTTGATTTTATGGGCGGCGATGACCGTGCCGTACAAGCAGCCCGCGTATCGTTCGGCGCCGTTTCCAAAGGCGAAGAACAAGACAAACGCTTAATTAAATACTTAATGCAACACGCACACCATACACCGTTTGAACATTGTTATTTTCAGTTTCATATTTGCTGCCCGATTTATGTAGCCCGCCAATGGATGCGCCACCGTTGGGGTTCGTATAACGAAGTCAGCGCGCGCTATACCGAAGTAAAAGACGAATTTTATATTCCTTCTTCTTTCCGCGGACAAGATACCAAAAACAAACAAGGCTCCGTGGCCGATTCTTCGTTAGATAACGAAAAATTACGCAAAATATATGAAGAAAGTGTAGAAGCGTCGTACGCCGCTTATCATAAACTGATTGAAGCCGGCGTGGCGCGTGAAATGGCACGCGGTGTTTTACCGGTATGCCAATATACCCAATTTTACTGGAGCGTTAACGCCAGAAGTCTGTTTAACTTTTTATGCCTGCGTACCGACAAACACGCCCAAGCAGAAATCCGCGTCTATGCCGACGAGATTGCCAAAATCGTGGCGCAAAAAATGCCGTGGTCGTGGGAAGCCTTTGAAGAGTTACACCGTCAACTGCCGTTAGGTTCGGAATAAAATTCGTTTATAACAGGGGAATTATGAAAATACTGGGAATGATTATGGCCGGCGGAAAAGGCGAACGCTTGTATCCGCTGACAAAAGAACGTTCAAAACCGTCTGTACCGTTCGGCGGGAAATACCGCATTGTGGATTTTGTATTGTCCAACTTTGTCAATTCGGGCATTTTCTCGTCTTATGTGTTAGTGCAGTATTTATCGCAAAGTTTAATTGAATATTTACGCACCACGTGGCGGTCGGAAGGTATTATGTCCGATCACTTTTTAACCTGCGTTCCGCCGCAAATGAGACTGGGAGAAATGTGGTATCGCGGGACGGCCGATTCGGTGCGGCAAAACATCAATTTGGTTAAAGATTTCGGCCCCGATTTGGTAGCGATTTTCGGCGCGGATCACATCTACCGCATGGACGTACGGCAAATGATTGATTTCCACCTGAAAAACAAAGCCGACGTTACCGTGGCCGCCAATACCGTACCGTTGGAAGAAGCCAGCGCGTTTGGAGTGCTTGGTGTAGATGCACAAAGCCGCATTATTCAGTTTGACGAAAAACCGGCCCATCCCAAACCGATTCCGGGCCATCCCAAATCGGCCTATGCTTCCATGGGCAACTATATTTTTAATGCGGATGTATTACTGCAAGTATTGCAAAAACGCTTTTGCGATGTGCCGGCGTTAGACTTCGGCAAACATATTTTACCGAAAATTCTAAAAGACCACCGCACGTTTGCCTATAACTTCCAAAGCCAAACGCTCCCCGGGGCCAAATCGTATGAAGAACAAGGCTATTGGCGCGACGTAGGAACGATTCAATCGTTCTGGCAAACGCACATGGATTTGTTAGGGCCGAAACCGAAATTGGACTTGAATAACCCCGAGTGGCCCATCAGCACCACCTTGCACCGTTTCCCCCCGACCAAATTTTTGGGCGGCACGGTGACCAACTCCATGATCGGCGACGGTTGTATCATCCACCCCAAAGCCAAAATTAAACACTCTGTCATCAGCGACGGTGTTTTCATCGGCGAAGGCGTGGAAATTGAAGATTGCGTCATTATGGATAATTGCGAAATCAAGGCCGGCGCCAAACTGAAAAAAGTGATTATGGACCGTTTTAATCACGTGGCGGCCCGCCAAACAATCGGCCATAATTTAGAAGCCGATTCGCAAAAATACTATATTGATCCGTCAGGCATTGTGGTACTGCCGCGCGGAAAGAGTAAGTTTTAATGGTCACACACGCGCCGCGCATAAAAACGCGGCGCATTTTTTATGATAGGTCATATTTTTTATAACACCGACGTTGCCCCTTATTTGCGCCGCACCGGACTGTTCAAAAAAGCCTTGGAAAAAGGCCTCAAAAATTTCGCCCGTCAACATATAGAAGTTAATGTGATTTTTGTGGACGAAAAAGAAATCTTGCGCGTAAATAAAGAATTTTTGGGGCATAATTACGTAACGGATGTTATCTCGTTTAACAATGAACGCCCGCCCATTTTGCCGCCCGGCGAGCCGTGGGCGTTTGGCGATATTTTTGTGTGCTACCAAGTGGCGCGGAAAAATGCACCGCAGTTTAATCACACCATTTTGCAAGAAATGATGATGTATGTAACACACGGTGCATTACACTTATCGGGTATGGATGACCACGACCCGAAAGACCGCGCGGAAATGGATAAGCAAGCAGAAAAAATTATTAAGCAAGTTTTAAGGAAATAACGCCTTTTCTCTTTTCTTTCCTTGTTTTTAACTCATTGCATTACGTCGTAAAATTGACGGACCGAAAGGTTTTTTTGACAAGTCAAAAAAAAAACCATAATATATTCATAGCAAAAAAATCAAACCGGAGAATTTTTATGAAAAACAACAAAGCGTTTACGCTTATTGAATTATTAGTAGTCGTTTTGATTATCGGTATTTTGGCGGCGGTGGCCGTACCGCAATATCAAAAAGCCGTGGAAAAATCTAAAGCCGTGCAAGCAATGACTTTATTAAAAACTCTTGGAGAAGCGGGACAAGTATATAAGATGGCAAACGGCAATTATCCGGAGACATTGGCCGATTTTGATATAGAAATTCCTTCTTGGACCGGAACCGACAAGGTTTACACAGCATATCCAGAAGTACATTCAACACAAGATTGGAACATACTATTTAACCAAACTTCAGATAAGCAAATACGGATGGAACGCTTAACAGGGAAGTATCGCGGCGCAGGATTTCAATATCAATGGGAAGGACTCCCCGGACATAGCGAAGAAGAAATCCCGTTAGATACAGTATTTTGTATAGAATATGCGGCCGGTTTCCAACTCGCTGCCGGGAGTTATTGTGAAAAAATTTTCAAAGGAACAAAAACCTCTTACAATGGCTCTTCGCGTGTTTATAAATTGCCTTAAATTTTCCCAATCAGTTCCCAAAATTCTTCTTCGGTAAGGACGAATAACACAAGGGAATTTGCTGTTTTCAAATTAGGCAGAAAAGAAAAAGCCCCGCCGTAAGGCAGGGCTTTTGTTACTTTTTATTCTCACTTCTAGGTACGCAAGTTAATTCTCTTGTTTTCAAATTTATGCCAAGGTAACGCCGCAAGTTGAGCGCCGCGTACGTCTTGCGGACGGTGCAAAGCACCGCAAGTACGCAAGCGAAAGTCGGCTTTAGATTGGCTAAATTTGAAAACCGATACTTTGCAATTTTAGCCAAGAAAAAACCCACCTGAAAAGGTGGGTTTTTCGTCACGCAAAAGAGATATTATTTGTTGCTTACAAATACCCCGGGGCCCATGGTGGAACTCATCGAGATACTTTTCACATACACCCCTTTAGAGGTGCTGGGTTTTACACGAATAATCGTGTCTATAACCGCTTTTGCATTTTCCGCCAATTTGGCTGCGTCAAACGACGCTTTACCAATGATGGCGTGTACGATACCGTACGCATCGGCTTTGAACTCAATGCGGCCGGCTTTTAAGGCTTTAATCGTGTTAGCCAAGTCAAACGTAACCGTTCCGCTTTTCGGGTTTGGCATTAAACCGCGCGGCCCCAAAATTTTGGCGGCTTTGGCGAGGTCTTTCATCGTATCGGGCGTAGCCACGAGTACATCAAAGTCAATTTTGCCTTTGATAACTTCTTCTACGATGTCTTCGGCTCCAACGCGGTCAGCCCCGGCTTTTTGCGCTTCTTGAGCGTGTTCGCCTTTGGCAATGACAGCGATACGTTTGGTTTTACCCGTACCATGCGGCAAGGCTACCGTCGTGCGGACTTGTTGGTCGGCTTTTTTGGTATCAATGCCCAATTTGACGTGTAATTCTACCGTTTCGTCAAATTTCGCTTTCGCGTTATTTTTTACGATTTCGGCAGCTTGTTCCAACGTATACGTTTTGCTTTTATCGTACGCTTTTACAGCGGCTTGCATTCTTTTTCCCATCTATAAACTCCTTAGGTTCAAACGGGCTTACGCCCTCCCTGACTTAAATTTTATTTGACTACATCAACGCCCATGCTGCGGCAGGTACCTTTTACCATTTCCGCGGCGGCTTTTACGTCTTTCGTGTTCAAATCGGGCAGTTTTTGAGCCGCGATTTTTTCACATTGGGCTTGTGTAATCTTGCCGACTTTATCTTTGTGCGGAGTGCCCGAGCCTTTGGCTAGTTTCAACTCCTTGATAATCAGCGTGGCCATAGGCGGCATCTTGGTAATAAAGGTGAAAGAGCGGTCTTCAAAAACAGTAATGATGACCGGGATCTTAATCCCTTTTTCCATTTTCGCCGTCTTGGCGTTGAATTGTTTGCAAAATTCCATGATGTTCACACCATGTTGACCCAAAGCCGGACCAACTGGCGGGGCCGGGTTAGCGGCACCGGCAGGAATCTGCAATTTGATGTATCCTTTAATTTTTTTCTCTTTTGCCATTTTATTGTTACTCCATTTTTACTGCAATACTGCGGTAAAATCTAGTTCTTTTCTACTTGTAAGAAGTCCACTTCTACCGGGGTGGCGCGGTCAAACACCGTTACCATCACTTTGAGTTTGTTCTTTTGTTCGTTGACTTCTTCTACGGTACCCACGAAATGTTTGAAGGGTCCTTCGGTGATGCGGACACTTTCGCCGCGTTCAAATTCCACCAAGCGTTTAGGTTTACCGGACGGATTTTCGGTAAGTTCCAAAATACCGACAATTTCTTCTTGCGGCAGAGGAACCGGGTGAGGGTCACCTAAAAATCCGGTAGCACCTGTAATAGATTTGATAAACCAATAGGTTTCGCTGGTCATAATCATTTCTACCAGCACATAACCGGGGAAAAATTTCCGTTTCCGTCTGATTTGTTTATTTTGTTTAACTTCTACTACTTCTTCCGTAGGAACTAATACGTTAAACACACGGTCAGAAAACCCGCGCATTTCCGTACTGATTTTAATGCGTTCGCAAACTTTATCTTCGTACCCGGTTTGGGTATGCACGACGTACCATGCTCTTTCTTCAGCCATTAGTGCCCCCCAACGACTTTACCCAATAGACCCGTTAAGCCCCAATCAATTACACTTACATATACCGCCACAATCGCAACTACGATTGCAACCAGAATAGTAGATTGGATGACTTCCTGTCTGGAAAGCCATGTGGATTTTTTGAGTTCGCCTATGGATTGCTTCACAAAATCTATTGCTTTGTTCATAGAATTTTATCCTTACTAAAACATGGCAGGGGCGGAAGGACTCGAACCTTCAGTCCCGGTTTTGGAGACCGGTGGTTTACCAGTTAACCGACACCCCCCCAAAAAAATTTTACGAAGCCTTTCCTTCTTTATGGACAGTGCTCTTTCCGCATTTTTTGCAGAACTTGTTCACTTCCAATTTATATTCTTTCTTTTTACCGCGCACTTGATAATAGTTTTTGTTTTTGCATTGTGTGCAAATCAGCGCGATTGCAATTCTTTCACTTGCCATCTTTATTATCCTTAATTAACGTAGCGCATTCTTGCGCTCAAAAAAGGGTTAGTTCGCAGAAAAAAAGTTCTCTGTGGGGGCGCGTTATGCGCCCCCACCAAGCGAACTAAACAATCTTTATTTACTACTCAATAATTTTGGTTACTACACCAGCACCTACGGTGTGGCCGCCTTCGCGGATAGCGAAGCGCAAGCCTTCTTCCATGGCTACCGGGGTAATAAGTTTTACTTCAATTTCCGCATTGTCACCGGGCATGATCATTTCTTGTTTGAAAGAAAGTTCACCGGTTACGTCCGTGGTGCGGAGGTAGAATTGCGGTTTATAACCCGGGGTTAACGGGGTATGGCGGCCGCCTTCTTCTTTTTTCAAGATGTACACTTGACCGATAAAGTGTTTGTGCGGGTTAACCGTTTTCGGAGCAGCCAAAACTTGACCGCGTTCTACTTGGTTCTTTTCAATACCGCGTAACAAGATACCGACGTTATCACCGGCGATACCTTCGTCCAACAATTTGCGGAACATTTCGATACCGGTGGCAACCGTGTTCAGGGTGTCGCGGAAACCAATGATTTCGAGCGGATCACCTACGTGCACCTTACCGCGTTCAATACGACCGGTGGCTACCGTACCGCGGCCGGTAATAGAGAATACGTCTTCTACGGCCATCAAGAACGGTTTATCGGTTTCGCGTTTGGGTTCGGGGATCCAAGAATCTAACGCGTCCATCAAGCGGTGAATGCTGGGTTCGCCGAGTTCGCCTTGATCGCCTTCGATGGCTTTCAACGCGGAACCGCGGATGATCGGCGTGTTATCGCGATCAAAATCATATTTACCCAAGAGTTCGCGGACGTCTTCTTCTACGAGATCCAACATGTCTTTATCGTCAACTAAATCGGATTTGTTCAAGAATACGACGAGTTTCGGTACGTTGACCTGTTTGGCCAAAAGTACGTGTTCGCGGGTTTGCGGCATCGGGCCGTCTTCGGCGGACACTACCAAGATAGCACCGTCCATCTGCGCGGCACCGGTGATCATATTTTTAATGTAGTCAGCGTGGCCGGGGCAGTCGATGTGTGCATAGTGGCGTTTGTCAGTTTCGTATTCTACGTGAGATACGGCTACGGTTACGATTTTAGAAGCGTCACGAACGACACCGCCTTTGGCGATATCGGTGTAAGCCATAGCTTTGGCTTTACCTTCTTTGGCTAATACTTTCGTAATAGCAGTGGTAAGAGTGGTCTTACCGTGGTCTACGTGACCAATCGTACCGACGTTTACGTGCGGTTTGCTGCGGGAAAATTTTTCCTTTGCCATTTTGTTTAGTTCTCCTGTTTTAATATAACTTCTCTTAAAATAGCTGGGAGTGGGAATCGAACCCACGACCTTCTCCTTACCATGGAGATGCTCTACCGACTGAGCTACCCCAGCACTCTACTACCTTACTACTGTACTGCAAATCTGCTAAGCTGGGAGTGGGAATCGAACCCACGACCTTCTCCTTACCATGGAGATGCTCTACCGACTGAGCTACCCCAGCAGAAAATTGTCAAAGCGGGCGATGGGAATCGAACCCACGTCACAAGCTTGGAAGGCTAGTGTTCTACCATTGAACCACGCCCGCAAAAAACATCACTTTATTATATCAAAAAAACCACTCACAAGAAAAGATTTTTCGTCTGTTCTTGCCGTTAAAAACGGCCCCCTTCCCGGAGGCCTTTTATATATTATAGCATAGGACCGATTTTTTTGGCAAGAAAATTCTTCCTTAAAAAAACAACCCCGAAAATACCGCTCGGGGTCGTTTTAACCAAAACCATTCTGTTTATTACACTTTACGGCGTTTTACCTTCATGCGCGTAATGGCTTGTTTCAGTTCAATTTCGGCGAGTTCAAAATCAATGTCCGCATCTTTTTTGGAAAGGGCTTCTTTTGCTTTTTTGATTTTTTGGTTTTCGGCTTCTTCGTCAATCTCGTCGGCGAGGTCGGCTCCTTCGGCAAAGACGTTCACCACATCGTCTTCCACTTCCACAAACCCGCCCATGACGGCAAAATCAAAATCTTTACCGTCCTTTTTATAACGCAACGCTCCATAGGTCAGTTGGACAAGCGCCGGCACGTGTCCGGGCAAAATACCCATTTCCCCCAAAAAAGCAGGCAACACTACCATATCTACTTCCATATCGGTAAGCAGTTGCTTTTGGGGTGTCACGAGATTGAGTTTTAATTTCTTGGCCATATTACTCGCGGTCTTTTACTTCTTCATACTTGGCAAGCACATCTTCAATGCCGCCGCACATATAGAAACATGATTCGGGGATGTGGTCATATTCCCCTTCTACAATACCCTTGAATGCTTTTATCGTATCGGCTAATTTTACATACTTGCCGGGATGACCCGTAAATTGTTCCGCCACTGAGAACGGTTGCGACAAAAACTTTTGAATACGGCGCGCACGACCGACGGTTTTTTTGTCTTCGTCGGAAAGTTCGTCCATACCCAAAATCGCAATAATATCTTGTAAATCTTTGTATTTCTGCAAGATTTGGCGTACCCGTTGGGACACATTATAATGTTCTTCGCCCAAAATGCGCGGGTCTAAAATGCGAGAGGAAGATTCCAACGGATCTACCGCCGGATAAATACCCAAACTGGCAATTTGGCGCGATAATACCGACGTAGAGTCCAAGTGCGTAAATGTCGCCGCCACGCCGGGATCGGTTAAATCATCCGCCGGAACGTAAACGGCTTGAATAGAAGTAATAGCGCCTTTTTTGGTAGAAGTGATACGTTCTTGCAAACCGCCGATTTCCGTATTTAAGGTCGGCTGATAACCGACGGCGGAAGGCATGCGCCCCAAAAGAGCAGATACTTCGGAGTTAGCAAGCACAAAGCGGAAAATGTTATCCAAAAATAACAAGACGTCTTGCCCTTTGACATCGCGGAAATACTCTGCTTGTGTCAAAGCCGTAAGCGCCACTTTGGCACGCGCTCCGGGCGGTTCGTTCATTTGTCCGTACACGAGCACTGTTTTATCTAATACACTGCTACCGTCGGACAATTTGGATTCGCTCATTTCCAACATCAAATCGTTTCCTTCGCGGCTGCGTTCCCCCACGCCGCCAAATACGGAACTGCCGTGGTGTTCGCGCGCCACGTTGTTAATAAGTTCCATAATAAGAACGGTCTTACCAACGCCTGCGCCGCCGAAAAGGCCTACTTTTCCGCCTTTCATATACGGGGCAATTAAATCAATAACTTTAATACCCGTTTCAAAAATTTCCGGGGTCGGGTTTTGGTCTTCTAAAGACGGTGCCGCACGGTGAATGGGCAGTTTCATCTCCGCCTCAATTTCGCCTTTGTGATCTTGCGGTTGGCCCAGCACATTTAGCAAACGTCCTAAACATTTTTCGCCCACCGGCACTTTCAAAGAGGCACCCGTATCTATGGCTTTTGCACCGCGTTGTAAGCCGTCGGTACTTTCCAACGATACACAACGCACAATTCCGTCGCCGACTTGTTGGGCGACTTCGGCGGTAATTTTGCGTCCGCCTTCCATTTCAATTTCAATCGCGTTTTCAATGGCCGGCAAATTTTCTTGCGAAAATTGCACGTCCACCGCCGCGCCGATTACTTGAATCACTTTTCCCGTATTCATAATTCCCCGTTAATTGGTTAGGGCTTCTGCCCCGTTGACAATATCCAAAATTTCGTTGGTAATACCGGCTTGACGCACCTTGTTAAGCGTTAAACCTAACGCGGCGGCAATTTCGCCTGCGTTTTTACTGGCCGCGTCCATCGCGTTGGTCGTAGCCGCCAAATTGGCCGCTTGCGATTCCAATAGCACGCGATACATATTGGCTTTGATTAAGCGCGGTACCATTAACTTAAAAATTTCCAACAGGCCCGGCTCAAATTCAAATTTCTTGGCGGAAATGTTATCTTTTTTAGCATGTTGTGCAAACGGTAAAATTTCCTGCTCCAATAACGTTTGGCTGGCCAACGACTTAAAATCGTTGTAAATAAGCGTAACGTTTTTGAGTTTTTCTTCCAAAAATGTTTTGATGACCGCTTCGCCGAGTAATTCCGCATGGGCATAAGAAACCTTCGGAAAAATCCCTACACTTTCATACACAATATGCAGGTTCGGCATTTTTAAGCGCGCCAAGAAATCACGTCCTTTTTTCCCCACCGCAAACACAAAAATTTCATGGTCTTTGTGTTCTCTTAAAAACCGCATCGCCGCGCGCAAAATGACGGCATTAAACGAACCCGTGAGTCCTTTGTCGCCGGTGATAACTAACAAACCGATTTTGTTTGGGTCGGCGGTGCGGTTAATAAACATACGGCTTGCCCAACGTTCCGTACCGTCTTGCGGTTGTGGCAAGGCGAGCACATCGGGCGTAAAATCACTGACCATTTCCAACATTTTCGTCGCAAAGGGGCGGGCCGCAACCATAGCATCTTGCGCTTTACGAATGCGGGCGTTTGAAATCATTTTCATCGTCTGCATAATCTGCTGCGTAGATTTGATGGCCTTGATGTTTTGGCGAATGTCCCTAAGCGATTGCATAGTTTTTCCTGATTGATTTATTCGTGGCGGCCTTCCAAAATTGCCACGTAATCTTCAATACCTTTTTCAAGCGTATAGTCCGGCTCGTAGCCGAGTTTTTCTTTGGACTTTGTAATATCGGCTTGCGTTTTGAGTTGGAAGAACGGATACGGATTATCGATATATTCCGGTTCCAAATTTGTACCGAGTTCTTTATTCAAGCACGCAATAATGGCATTGTAATCGCGCGGTACGCCGGTTGCCGCGTTAAACACACCCGTTTCTTTACCGTTTTTGAGCGCACATAAATTGATTTTGACAATATCTTTTACGTACACAAAATCGCGTTGTTGTTCGCCGTATTTGAACACGCGCGGACGGTTGCCGGCTTTCATTTGGTTATACAATTGATAGACCATACTGGCCATTTTGCCTTTGTGATATTCACCCGGTCCATAGACGTTAAAATACCGAAGCCCGATAATTTTCATATCGTTATTATCTTCGGAAAATTGACGGGCGACGTTATCCATAATTACTTTGGAAAACCCATATACGTTTTCCGGATGAGTAGGTTGTGTTTCCACGTTAGGTACGGGGCCGTTGCCATACGTCGCGGCAGAAGAAGCATAAATGACTTTTTTAATTTCGTTATCGGCTGCGAAATTGAGCAGATTTTTGAACGCTTCCACGTTTTGTTCCATCATGGCTTTTTGGTCCATGACCGTTGTATCCGTAATGGCCGCTTCGTGGAAAATAGCATCAAAATACATATCGTGCGGTACGCTTTGGAACAAATCGCAGGTAATGACATCTCCCTTAAAACCGATCAAGTTTTTGAAGTGTCCGTTTTTGGAAAAATCATCTAAAACGGTAACTTCATGCCCTTCGGCTTCCAAGGCTTTGGCGATATTACTGCCGACAAATCCCGCACCGCCGGTAACTAAGTATTTTTTCTTTGATTTTGTTTCCATTTTTTTCTTCTCCTATTTTCCGGCGTGAAACACCGTTTTGAAATTTTCTAATAACCCTGTAATTTTTTGTTCTACTTCTTCTGTTAATTCATTGGCCGCGCCTAATGTATTTAATACATCAGCCGCATTGGCTTTAGCAAATGCTAAAAGTTGTTTTTCATACGCCGACACATCCGCAACGGCTATTTCATCCAAATACCCGTGTGTGCCTGCATACAACACAAGCACTTCTTCCGCTACCGTTAGCGGAGCGTATTGGTTTTGTTTAAGCAGTTCGGTCATACGTTGCCCGCGGGCAATTTGACGTTGCGATTCCTTATCCAGTTCGGAGCCGAATTGTGCAAACCCGGCCAGTTCCTGATACTGCGACAAATCAATACGCAACGTTCCCGCTACTTTGCGCATGGTTTTGCGTTGGGCACTTCCCCCCACGCGCGACACGGATAACCCGACGTTTACCGCCGGTTTAATACCACTTAAAAAGAGGTTGCTTTCCAAATAGATTTGTCCGTCGGTAATGGAAATGACGTTGGTAGGAATATAGGCCGAAACGTCGTTGGCTTGCGTTTCAATAATCGGCAAAGCCGTGATAGAACCGCCGCCATTTTCGTTAGATAATTTGCAAGCACGTTCCAACAAACGAGAATGCAAATAAAACACGTCACCGGGGTAGGCTTCACGTCCCGGCGGGCGACGCAACAAAAGCGACATCTGGCGGTAGGCTTGGGCATGTTTAGACAAATCATCATACACAATCAGCACGTCTTTGCCTTGCCACATAAAATACTCGGCAATCGCACATCCGGCATACGGCGCAATATAGAGTAACGAAGCGGGATCGGACGCCGTAGCCGATACGACCACCGTATAATCCATCGCACCGAAATCGGTTAATGTTTTAACGACTTGCGCTACCGTACTTTGTTTTTGTCCGATAGCCACATAAATACAAATACAACGTTCGTTATCCGGAATGTTTTTTTGGTTAATAATAGCATCTACGGCAATAGCAGTCTTACCGGTTTGGCGGTCACCGATGATAAGTTCGCGTTGGCCTTTTCCGATCGGCACCATAGCGTCAATGGCTTTAATGCCCGTTTGCAACGGTTGTTTAACAGGTTGGCGGTCAATAATACCGGGAGCCACGATATCAAGCGGCATATTTTTATCGGTTTTGATTTCGCCTTTTCCGTCCAGCGGTAATCC
This sequence comes from Candidatus Avelusimicrobium luingense, assembly GCA_900315845.1. GTDB lineage: Bacteria > Elusimicrobiota > Elusimicrobia > Elusimicrobiales > Elusimicrobiaceae > Avelusimicrobium > Avelusimicrobium luingense. Next base: position 77,250 of record OOHK01000003.1, on the reverse strand, counting down.
GAGTGGGTTGACCACGCGCCCGACAACACCTGCCCCTACGGGAATGCTGATAACTTCTCCGGTACGTTTGACAATGTCGCCTTCTTTGACTTGGGTATCGGCCCCCATCAACACACAGCCGACGTTGTCATATTCCAAATTCATCGCCATCCCTTTTACACCGTTACCGAAATCTACGAGTTCGGAGGCTTTGACGTTACTTAACCCATGCACGCGCGCGATACCGTCACCAACTTGGATAACGCGGCCGATTTCACTCACATCTACCGACGTGTCAAAATGGGCTATTTTTTCTTTAATAATTGTTGTAATTTCTTCCGGTCTGATTGCCATATTTATTCCGTTATTTTGTTAATTCTTCTTGCAAGCGGTCTAACTGTCCTTGCAAACTGCCGTCTAAAAGTTCTCCGTTGCATGTTATTTTTAAGCCGCCTAAAATATTTTTATCCGTCTTAAAAACGGCTTTTACGGTTTTACCGTAACGCGCTTGAAGGGTTTTTTGTGTCTGCTGTTTTTCTGTGTCAGACAAAGGCTCCGCCGATACCACTTGCGCACGTAAAATTCCTTGCCGTTCATCAGCCAATGCCGCTACTTCTTCTACAATTTGCGGTAACAAATCGTAACGTTTGGCTTCTAAAAGCACTTGCACAAACGAGGCTATTTGCGGCACACTCGCCAAGGCTTGGCTAACGGCCTGTTTCTTTTGTTCCAGCGTAATTTCCGGCGCGGTAAAAAAGGCTTTTGCCTGTGCTAACGCTTGCGCCGCGCTGGACAATTCTTCCGCACGCAAAACGGCTTGGTCCGGTGAAGAACTGATTTTATCAAACGCGGCGGCGTAACGTTGTGCCGCTATACGCTGGGAACTGTTCATATTACTTTTGTTTTATCTCGTTTAATACGCGATCTACCGCGGCTTGCGCGTGCGAAGCGTCTATATCTTCGCGCACCACTTGTTTTGCCGCCAACACGGCCGTACGAACGATTTCGTCTCGTACCTCGGCAAGGGCTTGATCTTTTTCTGCCGCAATTTGCTCACGCGCTTGGGCAAGCATACGTTCGGCTTCTTCTTTAGCCCCGGCGAGTAATTGCTCGCGTTGGGTTTGTCCCAAAGCAACGGCTTGTGCTATTTTTTGGGACGTTTCTTCGGACAAGCGGTTTAATTTTTCTTCCAATTCGGCTTTTATTTTTTCAGCATCGGCGCGTGCTTCTTGCGCTTGTTGCTTATCGCTCGCGATTTGCTGTTCGCGTTTTTCCAACGCGCCGATAATACCTTTCCACGCAAATCGTTTGAGCAGATACGCCAAGAGCAAAAAGTTGCAAATGGTAAGAATCATTACCCCGATATCGGGTTTTAACAAATCTTCCATATTTTTCGTCCGTGCAAACCTACATGACCATCGTTAATAAACAAATAACTAAGCCTAACATCGCGGCCCCTTCCAACAGAGCGGCAATAATAATCATCGTGGTGCGCAAATCACCACCGGCTTCCGGTTGGCGGGCGGTTCCTTCCAATGCAGCAGTACCGATTTTACCTAACCCGAAACCCGCACCGATAACCACTAAACCGGCACCCAGTCCGGCGGCAATGTACTTTAAGACGGCTAATTCCATAGTTTTCTCCTTGTTGGGCAATGCCCGTAAATTAAAAATTTGTTAATGCGTATGAATAACGGATCCGGCAAAAATAGCCGTTAACAACGAAAATACATACGCTTGTAAAAAAGCAACCAGCAACTCCAAACACGTCATAAAAATCTCTAATCCCATCGCGGGAAAAACCGACAACACACCGGCTGAAAATTTCATTTGCCCGACGATAAAAATAATCAAAAGCAAACATATCAGCACCATGTGCCCGGAAAGCATATTGGCAAATAAACGAATCGCCAACACGCACACTTTGATAACGGTACTAATTACTTCCAGCGGGAAAATAAGCGGCACTAGCCACATCGGCGTCCCCGACGGGACAAAACCTTTTATAAACCCGATAACACCATGGAATTTGAGTCCGCTATACAAGATAATTCCGCCCGAACATAACGCAAGCGCCGCCGTAACGGAAATGTTAGAAGTAGCGGTTTTTAAGCCGGGAATCATCCCCGCTAAATTGACGGATAAAATGAACAAGAAAAGCGTGCAGAAGTACGGCAAAAAACCTTTGCCTTCCGCACCCATATTAGGCAAAACAAGTCCGTCGCGGATAAATGAAACATATTCTTCCAGTAGCGTAGTTAACAAACGCCCCGCACGGCTGGTATGCGGACGGCTAATCCACGCTAACAAACAAAGCAATACAACGCTAACAGAAAAAATAATCACACTATGGGTAGTGATCGGAAGCGAAATGCCGCCCAGCGTGATTCCCCAGTTATGGTCTAAAATGTGATGTGCGATAGTATCGGCGACGTTCATTTTTGTTTCTCTTGCGTTTTAGTTTGGCGGGCCAATTCCTTCGCTCGGCGCCAAACGATATATATTCCCAGCCCAAATCCGCAAAATACGCCGGCAATTAACATCCAAGGGAGTGTTCCCCAGCGTTTATCCAACCAATATCCCACGCCGCAGCCTAACACTTCTGCCAAGGCAAATTCCATCCCCAGCGAAGAAATAGCAACGTGGTCTTGTTTGGAAAAATCGTTCAATGCCATATTGTCTGTACGCGCGCATGGGTGCGTATATAATTATATTATAAAAAATTTACCCGATTCGCATGATAAATCTTTACGGATTTTTGATTACCGGAGCACGCCCCCACAAATAACAAAACCCAAAACAGCAGTTTTGGGTTTTGCGCATCATAACAAGACGGTGATTATATTTGGAACGTGAAGATTTTACTTTCGTAGGGTTTTAACTCTAGCATCAACCCTTGCGCGCGCGCTTCGTCGGTAATCATCACTTTCGCACCGGAAAATTCTTCCGTTACCGTGCTGCCGCCCACGCCTTTTAACGGGATACGGCATTTGGCGGGAGCGTTGCTGTAATTGATGATAATAAATTTGCCGGTGTTCATTTGCTTCCATTGCCACGACAAAATATTCCCGCACGAGCCGTCGCCTTCGGGGCGAACGTCGCACAAGTTCCATTGTCCGCCATGGAAAGCGGGCGCGGAAGCAATGTTTAGGAGTTTGCGGTAATAGGCAAAAACGTCTTCGTCTTTTTCAAACCAATCTTGAATATATTGAATCGGCATACGGGCCGGACGTCCCAATAGTTGGAAAAATTGAAATAGCCGCGCACCGGGCAAGGTCGCAATAATAGCGCTGGCGGCCAACGATTTTTCACGTCCGAATGCTTTAAGCGATTCTTCTTCGTCGTGGTTAGAAGTAAAACGCATGGAACGCATCTGATACAAGTGTTCCGCGCCTAAATGGCCGCGAATATCTTGCGGGCTGGAAAAGCGCAAGCGGTCGTACAAAATTTTATCGTATGTATAATCAAAACCGAGTTCCTGAATTTCCCACTCTAATCCCCAATATACTTCGGCGATAAATGTAAATTCGGGATGTTCTTCGCGAATAGCATTTAAGGCCTCGCTCCAAAATTCTTCTTTGGGTAGCGTAGAGCCGATAAATTCCCACCAAATATCACGATGTACTTTATTGAGCGCAAGCATGGTCATATCGCAACGAACACCGTCGCATAATTGGGCCACACGACGCAAATTGTTAAGCATAAATTCGCGCGTTTTGGGATTAAAATAATTCAGTTGCGCCGTATCCGTCCACGGCGCGAAATACGGGTCGCGTCCATGAGCGATGAAAATGCCTTTTTGCGTTTTGAAAAACCAATCTTTATGATGGGCAGGTTCTGCCGTTCCGGTATTGATAAACAAATCGGGGTCTTCTTCAACCATCGGGCAATCTAACGCCATGTGGTTGCCGACAAAATCTAACAAAAGCGAAATTCCGCGCGCTTTGAGTTTGCCGCGAAAAATTTCCAAAGCGGCTTGTCCGCCCAGCGAATCATCTACTTCATACGCATAAACTGCATACGGAGAGGCTACAATATCTTGGGGAGAAAAATCGGGTTTAATCGCACGGACTTGGTTTTGCAAATCTTGGGAGGAGCGGGCAATTTCACACGCTTTGGGGCTTTGCTTCCAAACGCCCATCAACCAAACGGCATCAAAACCCATACTTTTTGCCGTCTCAAAAAATCGTTCCGGAATGTTGTCTAACGTAAATTTTTGACCGTATTTGGCTTCCAAGCGTTTTAGCCAAGCACGGGTGTGAATTTCCAAGATATGCGGATTGGTTCTCATAGAATCCCCCTTATCTTTTTATACTAATTTTTTGCCGGGGTTGTAAATAGATTTTGAAACAAAAAAGGAAATTATATCCTTGGAAACAACGAAACCCAAAACATAAAGTTTTGGGTTTCGTATATAACCAGAAGTTACTAACAGCCGTTATTCGGCTTGTTCTTCTTCCTCGTCGTCCTTAACAACCGGAGCGATACGAGCAATCTTATCGCCTTGTTCCATCTTCGCCAACGTTACACCTTGTGCGTTGCGCCCGACGGAGCGGATATCTCCGCAGCGTAAGCGAATGGTCATGCCTTTTTCGGTAATAATCATCAAGTCTTTCGTTTCATCAACAAGTTTAATACCGACGACTTTTCCGTTGCGCGCGGTCGTTTTGATGGTAATAACACCCATACCGCCGCGGTTTTGGCGTTTATATTCGCTAAATTCGGTGCGTTTGCCGAATCCGTTTTCACAGACGGATAACACATCCGGTTGTTCGCCGCCGTCGTTCGGCGCGTGTTCCATACCGACAACGACGTCATCTTCGCCTAAGTTAATGGCGCGTACACCGTGTGCCGGGCGGCCCATGGCGCGGACTTGGTTTTCGTCAAAGCGGATGGATTTACCGTTTCTCGTAGCCACCAAAATATCCGACTTGCCATGCGTAAGTTGCACGCCGACAAGCACGTCGCCTTCGTCCAACCCGATCGCAATAATACCGGTGCGGCGCAGGTGCGCAAATTCGCCCAGTTCCACACGTTTAATGCTACCCAAGCGGGTGCACATGGTTAAGTAGGTATTTTCGCAATTTTTCGGGTCAAAATCTTCAATAGCAATAGCAGATGTGACCTTTTCTTCGCCCGTAATTTGCAGCAAGTTCACGAGGGCTTTTCCTTTGGACATACGGTTGCCTTCCGGAATTTCAAAGGCCCGCAGCGAGAATACGCGCCCGCGGCTGGTGAACATCAAAATCGTAGCGTGAGACGACGTAATGAACAGGTGTTCCATAAAGTCCTCTTCTTTCGTCTTGCTGCCGATAATACCTTTGCCGCCGCGATTCTGGCTCTTGTAGGTGGAAAGCGGGATACGTTTGGCGTAACCGTCATTGGAAATGGTGATGACGACATCTTCTTTTTCAATGAGGTCTTCCATAGAGAAGTCCGTCATGTCCGGGCCGATTTCGGTGCGGCGCGGATCGCCGTAGTTTTTCTTTAAGTCCGTCAGTTCATCTACAATAATGTCTAATACTTTTTGCGGATTGTTCAAAATATATTTGAGATCCTCAATCAGTTTTAATAAGTCTTTACGTTCTTGCTCAATTGCAAGCGCGGACAGTTGCGTTAACTGGTGTAAGCGCATATCCAAAATGGCTTGTGCTTGCACTTCCGTTAGCGTAAAGCGTTTCATCAAAGTAAATTTGGCTTCCGTCGGGTCTTTAGCGTTGCGGATAATGGCAACTACTTCATCCATATTCGCAATAGCAATTAACAACCCGTTCAAAATATGTTCGCGTTTTTGCGCTTTGTTTAAGTCAAATTTGGTGCGGTTCGTAACAATTTCTTTGCGGTGTTTGACGTACGCTTTCATCACTTCTTTAAGCGACAATACGCGCGGGCGTCCGTCCACAATCGCCAGCATATTGACCGGGAATGACGTTTGCAATTGCGTATGCTTAAATAAGTGATTAAGTACGACCTGCGCATTTCCGTCGCGTTTGATTTCAATGACCAGGCGCATACCGCGTCTGTCCGACTCGTCGCGGATATCGGAAATATCGGTGATTTTTTTATCGCGCACAAGCCCCACAATGCTTTCAATCAGCGAGGTTTTGTTGACTTGATACGGAATAGCCGTTACGATAATGGCTTCACGTCCGTTTTTGCGTTCTTCAATTTCCGTGGTGGCTTGTACTTTAACACTTCCGTGGCCTGTTTCAAAATACTCGTAAATACCTTTCGTACCGCGGATGATAGCACCCGTAGGGAAATCGGGCCCTTTCACAATCTTCATCATTTCTTTAACGGTAATGTTCGGGTTTTTAATGTACGCGATAATACCATCGCAAACTTCGCTTAAGTTGTGCGTGGGAATGTTGGTCGCCATACCGACGGCGATACCGGCTGAACCGTTAACAAGTAGCGCCGGAAGTTTAGCCGGCAAGACGGACGGTTCTAATAAAGAGCCGTCGTAGTTGGGAATCATTTTGACGGTATCTTTATCCAAATCGCCGAGCATTTCTTCGGAAATTTTTTGCAAGCGGCATTCGGTATAACGCATGGCGGCGGCAGAGTCACCGTCAATAGAACCGAAGTTTCCTTGACCGTCAATTAAAGGTTTGCGTAAAGAGAAATCTTGCACCATACGCACGAGCGTATCATATACGGCCGTGTCTCCGTGCGGGTGGTATTTACCGAGTACATCCCCCACCACACGGGCGGATTTCTTGTAGGCTTTGTTATATTTTAAGCCCATTTCGTTCATGGAATATAATACGCGGCGGTGTACCGGCTTAAGACCGTCACGCACGTCGGGTAACGCACGCCCGACAATTACGCTCATCGCATAGTCAATATAATACGAACGCATTTCGTTAGCGATATCGCGTTGTTGAATATTGCCAAACAAGTCCACATTTACATTCACATTCTGGGCTTGCGGCTGGTTGGTATTTTCTTCACTCATGTTAAAAATCTCCTGTTACGGACAAATCATCTTGCGGCGCGGCTATATACCGCGCCACAACGGTTAAATATCTAAGTTTTTGACCTCTAACGCGTGCGTTTGAATAAAATCACGCCGCGGTTCTACACGGTCTCCCATCAACATCGTGAACGCTTGTTCCGTATCGGCAGCGTCGTTGATTTTGACTTGGATGAGTTTGCGTTTGGCCGGGTCCATAGTGGTTTCCCAGAGTTGTTCGGGGTTCATTTCTCCTAACCCTTTGTAGCGTTGGATAGACGCACCCGATGAGGCCGCTTCTTTGACCGCATGTAAGAGTTCGGCTAAACTGTACACCAGCACATCACTCTTGCCGTTATTAACTTTAAACAGCGGATTTACGCGGTCTTTTTCGTTTTCAATAAGCGGATATTGCGCAAACGTGAAATGATACGCTTCCAATTTCTTTTCGCACGCGAGCAACTTGCCAAATTCAAACAAACTTTGGTGTTCCGGTACTAACGCTTCGTCGGTCATCGTGGCGACATCCACTCCGTCCGCCGCGAGTTCTTCGCGTTTTTCCTGAATATATTGATTTTCGTAATCGCGATATTCTTGTTCCGTATAGAAATAACGGAAACCGCCGCTTTGTAAGGGGATACGATAAAGCGGCACGCGGCCTTCGGCTAAGAACGCCATGAAATCTTTAAGCGTAATGTTTTTAACTTCCAATTTCAAGAGCATGTCTTCCACATCACGCAAGATTTTTAATAAATCGCGCAGGTCGTCGTGTTTCATCTCGGCATTTTTCTGCATATCCGTTACGGTTACCGTGGCCAACCCTTCTTTCATGAGCCACTGTTGCATTTGGTCTTCCGTCTGTAAATATTGCTCCACTTTGCCTTTTTTGACTTTGTAAAGCGGCGGTTGGGCCAAATAGACGTGTCCCGCGTCAATGAGCGGTTTTAATTGACGGTAGAAGAACGTAAGTAATAACGTGGAAATATGTTGTCCGTCCACATCGGCATCAGCCATCAAAATAATTTTGCCGTAGCGTAATTTGGAAATATCAAATCCGCCTTCGCCTTCACCCACGCCGGTACCGACGGCAGAAATTAAATCGCGTACAGTATCACTGGATAAAATTTTAACAAGCGGGGCTTTTTCTACGTTTAAGATTTTACCGCGAAGCGGCAAAATAGCCTGAAATACGCGGTCGCGCCCTTGTTTGGCTGAACCGCCGGCGGAGTCCCCTTCCACGAGGAATAATTCGCATTTGGCGCTATCGCGTTCTTGACAATCGGCCAGTTTACCCGGCAAACTGCCGCCTTCTAATGCCCCTTTGCGGCGGGTTAAATCACGCGCTTTGCGTGCTGCTTCACGCGCGACGGCTGCGCCAACGCATTTTTCACAAATGGCACGTGCCGTTTTCGGGTTTTCTTCAAAGAAAGTGGCTAACGTTTCCCCCACGACCGAGCGAACAATACCTTCTACTTCGGAGTTACCGAGTTTAGTTTTTGTCTGCCCTTCAAATTGCGGGTGCGGAATCTTAACGGATAAAACAGCCGTTAAGCCTTCTTTAATATCATCACCGCCGACGGAAATATCTTTATGTTTGGAGATGTTATTATTTTTAATATATTCGTTAATAATACGCGTAAGCGAACTGCGAAAACCGCTTAAGTGCGTACCGCCTTCTACGGTATGAATGTTATTGACGAAAGAAAAGACGTTTTCGGAATAACTTTCGTTGTATTGAATAGCAAACGAAATATAATTATCCCCCACCTCTTTGGTTAAATAAATCGGTTCGGGGTTTAAGACGGTTTTGTTAGCGTTTAAGAATTTAACAAATTGGGAAATACCGCCTTCGTAAAAGAATGTAACAGTTTGATTTTCGTCTTTGCGTTCATCGGTATAAATAATTTTTACACCCGCGTTTAAGAACGCCAGTTCGCGCAAACGGTTACCGATAACTTCGTAGGAAAATGCGAGTTCGCCGAAGATTTCTTTATCGGCATGGAACGTTACTTTCGTACCGTGTTCGTTAGTATCGCCGATAATTTTAACTTTTTCTTCCGGCTTACCGCGGTGATAGCGTTGGAAGTGAATATGACCGTCGCGGCGGACTTCTACGTCCATGGTTTCGGACAGCGCGTTTACGCACGATACACCTACCCCGTGCAATCCGCCGGAAACCTTATATGCACCGCTATCAAATTTACCACCGGCGTGTAATACCGTCATCACAACTTCTAAGGCTGATTTAGAGCGTAATTTAGCGTCTTTGGCGTTCTTCATCAAGTCCACCGGAATACCACGTCCGTCGTCTTGAATAGAACACGTCATATCGTCTTTAATGGTAACGGTAATAGTAGTAGCACCACCCGCTAAAATTTCGTCCACAGAGTTATCTACCACTTCATATACAAGGTGATGTAACCCCGGCAAACCCGTTGAACCAATATACATGGCCGGACGTTTGCGTACTGCCTCTAAACCTTCTAAAACTGTAATTTTAGAAGAATCATAATCCTTCTCTTTTTCTTCTTCAGTCATGTAAAACTCCTTAATAAAATTACAAAAATCTAGTAAATTTCAATACGTTTAATCCATGGTGTTTCAAAATGTTTATTCAGTTCTTTTATTAACTGTTCCCGACGGGCAATTAATTCATTTTTCGCCACAGCAACGCGAACTTTTACATATATCGTATCGCGTTGTACTGCATGGAGTACCCAAAATTTACCTTTATTTCCTACTAATTGTGTCCACACATGATCTAAAATCATCAATTTGTTTAGCCGGCTGTTTAACCGATTAAACTTACTATTTAATACAGAACTTGGACACCAAACCGGACGCGGTTTTTCCCCAAATTTCATTAGGACCGCACCGGCATAATTACATACTTAAATTTATTATCTCCCACCGGTTCAATCAGTGCCGGCTGAGATGAATTTACAAACGAAAATGAAACTTTATCCGAACCGATATTTTTAAGAACATCTAAAATAGATTGCGGAATAAAAGCCACTTCAAATTCTTCACCGGTATATTCTACGGAAATTTCATCGGTAAATTGCATATTTTGTGCGTTAGAAGTAACCGTTAAAGTATTATTTTCTAACTTATATTTCACTACACTGCCAAACTCACCTGAGCATAACGCAGAACGGCGGGTAGAGGCTTGTAATTCTTTAGAAAATACTTCAAATGTAATATTCTTTTTAGTAGGAATTACTTGGTTATAATTCGGGAAATTTCCGTCAATTAAACGGGAAAGGAAAGTAGTTTCTTTTAAAATAAAACTTACTTGTTTTTCCGATACATAGACGTTAATTTTATCATCTTTTCCCGGTTTAACTAACGAAATAAAACGGCATACTTCCGTTAAAATTTTCGTTGGAATAATAATTTTAAAAGGAGCCGAACCTGCTAACGCATTATGAGTGGCTAATGCTAAACGGCCACCGTCAGTAGCAACAACTTCTAATTTATCGGCGGTATTATTCCAAAGTAAACCATTTAAAATATACCGGGTTTCTTTAGTAGAGGCGGAAAAAGCCGTTTTCTCCACCATGTCTAAAAATTCAGCCGGATCTAATTCTACACTGTTTTCTCGTTGTACTTCGGGAATGCTGGGATATTCCGACTTAGGCATACCCATTACCCAAAATTTACTCTTACCGGATTTAATATGAACTTTATTATTTTCGTCTAATGTTAAATTGATTTCTTTATCATCCGGTAAATTTTTAATAATATCTGAAAATTCTTTCATCGGTACGGTAATGCTACCTTCTTCTACAATTTCAGCATTTACAAAATGGATAGTAGCCATTTCCATATCGGTACGTACCAATTTTAATTTTCCATCCGAAGTTTCCAGTAAGAAATTATGCAGTATAGGAAGCGTCGTGCGGGAAGAAGCCCCGGAAGAAATAACCTGAATTCCTTCTAATAGGGTGGCTTTAGTAATATTTATTTTCATATTTATATTCCTATTATTATGTCTTGTTTATAATGTGGATAGTGTGATTTCTCGTCTATCCTTTTTTTTATCCGGCTTGTGTATAACCTAACTTGTTTATACACAGTATGCACAACCGAAAATGTTATCCCCAATTATTTTGAGTTATCCACCAATTATTTATTTACTGTCAACAGTCTTAATATCCAAAATAATTTGGTTAATTGTTGCGGCGAAAAACGGATCTGTATCTATTTTTTCTTTAACTATATCGCGCGCGTGAACAATAGTACTATGGTCGCGGTTAAATTCGCGTCCGATTTCAGACAGAGATAAATCTGTTAAATCGGTTGTTAAAAACATGGCAATTTGCCGCGGCCACGCTACGGATTGGGTTTTGCGTTTGGAATTAAAATCTTCCATACGAATATTAAAATGTTTGCCGACTATTTTTTTAATCGCATTTACATTTATTGACTTATCTTTTCCAACTACTAACATATCGGATAGTAATTCTTTTGCAATCGGAATAGAGGGTGTAACACCGTTTAAGCCGCAATATGACATTAAACGGAATAAAGAGCCTTCCAATTCACGTACGCTGGTTTGGATGCCTTCGGCAATAAAAGCCAGAACATCATCACCAATATCAAAATTGATTGAGTCACGTTTTTGGCGTAAAATAGCGATACGGGTTTCTAAATTAGGGCGTTTAATTTCGGTAGTAATACCGGATAATAATCGCGAAGAAAGCCGTTCGTTCCACTCTAATTGTTGGGGTGTTCTATCGGATGATAAAACAATTTGTTTTCCACTTTCAAACAAGGCATTAAATGTATTAAAAAATTCTTCTATACATGCATCTTTACCGGACACGAATTGAATATCGTCCATTAAGAAACAATCTAATGTGCGGCATTTTTTACGGAAACTGTCTTGTACTTTATTTTGTAAAGATTCAATATATTCACTGACAAATTCTTCACCGGACATATAAAGTACTTTTGCTGACGGGTTATCTTTTGAAATTTGATTTCCTATTGCGTGTAATAAGTGTGTTTTTCCTAATCCCGGAGAAGAAAAAATGACAAGCGGATTATTTTCCCGCGAGCCGAGTTTTTTTGTCACAGCCTGGGCCGCTTTATATGCAAAACGGTTAGACGGTGATTCAATAAAATTTTCAAATGTATAAGACGAATTTAACCGCCCGGCAAACGGATTTACCGCAGCGGGTTGAACACGTACCGGTTGAGATTCAATAATAATATCTCTGACGGATTTTACCGGGGAAACCGGCGGTTGTGCAGCCACTTGATATATAACCGAAATAGCCACTCCGATATGTTTTAAGAATGCTTCTTTAATAGTATGTTCATATCGGTCACGTATGGTTTTTCCCCAAAATTCATTAGGCAATAATATAGTTAAGTTCGTCCCGTCAAACTCAACGGTTGCGGGGCGTAACCACATATCATAATCGTCTTTGCCGATAATCTGTTCTAAATCTTGAAAAACGGGTACTAATTGAGGGTACTTCTCTTTATTTTCCACAAAACTACCATCCTACTTATGAAATAGACTTATATATCTTACAACTTATTTTGATTATAGGTCAATATGGCAAAATGCGTGTAAATGCGTTAAATTTGCTTAAATTGGGGCGTTTTGTTAAAAGAGCGGGTTTGCATAAAATGATATTAAAATGGGAAGAAACTAATTTTAGGGGGAAAATGGTTTTTCTAACCATTTTTTAGCCTTGAGAAAAAAATAAGGGAACTTTATAATAAAAGGGTGGTTAGGTATCATTAAATATGATACACTTTTGACTATAACCAGTTTATTTTAGGGGGATTATATGACACAATTACACGATATTTATGTTTGTGAAGTTTGTAAAAACCGGGTGGAAGTGGTAAAAGGAGCCGCCGGAGAATTAGTTTGCTGCGGTCAACCGATGAAACACGCTGTACCCGGTACTTCCGACGGAGCCGTTGAAAAACACGTTCCGGTGATTGAAAAAATTGACGGAGGTTATAAAGTAAAAGTAGGTAGTGTGGAACATCCGTCTACGCAAGCCCATTATATTGAGTGGATTGAACTGATTTGTCCGTCGTGCGGAAAAATCCAGCGTAAACACTTAAACCCCGGTGATAAACCCGAAGCCGTTTTTTACACAAAGGCGGATAAAGTAATTGCACGTGAATATTGTAATTTACACGGACTTTGGCAAGCGGAAAATTAAGGAGTTTGAATAAGTATGAGACAAGCGGTCAAAATTTCGGATAACGTCTATTGGGTGGGAGCCATTGATTGGAATTTGCGTGATTTTCATGGTTATTCTACCCACCGCGGCACGACGTATAATGCCTATTTGGTGTTGGGCGAAAAACCTACCTTAATAGATACAGTAAAAAAAGAATTTTACGACGAGATGTTAGAGCGCATACAAAGTGTGATTGATCCGAAAAAAATTCAAATTATTATTTCCAATCATTCGGAATTAGACCATTCCGGCGCGCTCGTGCAAACGGTACAAGCCACCGAACCCGAAGAAGTATATGTCTCGCCGATGGGACTGAAAAATTTAATGAGTCATTTCCACCAAGATTTGCGCTTTAAAGTGGTAAAAACCGGCGATAAAATCAATATCGGCAGCGACGTTATTTCTTTTGTGGAAGCGCGCATGCTTCACTGGCCGGACAGTATGTTTTCGTATTTAGAAAAAGAAAATATCCTGTTTAGTAACGATGTGTTTGGTATGCACTACGCAACTTCCCGTTTGTTTGACGACGAGAATGATGAAAAAATTTGGATGACCGAGGCCGAAAAATACTACGCCAATATCGTCATGCCCTATTCGGATATTGTACTTCGGTTTTTAGAACAGTTGAAGAAAATGAATTTATCACCTAAAATGATCGCTCCCGATCACGGATTTATTTGGCGCAAAGATCCCGCACGTATCGTCGAATTATACGGTAAATGGGCTGCCCAAAAACCGACAAATAAAGCGGTTATCGTCTATGATAGTATGTGGGGCAGCAGCGAAAAAATGGCCCGCCAAATTGCGGATGGTATATCGTCGTGCGGTACACAAGTAAAAGTGGTGTCTATGCACCACAGCGACAGGAGTGATGTCGCGCTTGAATTACTAAACAGTGCGGCGCTTATCGTCGGTACGCCGGTACTTAATAGTCAAATTTTCCCCTCTATGGCCGATGTGCTTTGTTACCTGAAAGGAATTCGTAAGAAAAATTTAATCGGCGCGGCGTTCGGTTCGTACGGATGGAACGGTGCCCCGATAGATAGCGTAACAAAGATGTTAGAAGAAATGGGCGTAGAAATAATATCACCTGCAGTGAAATCCCCCTTTGTCCCCGACGATAAAATGTTAAACCAATGTTATGAATTAGGGGTACAAATCGGGCAAAAAATTAACGAAAAATTACACGCATAATATGGAACTAAACGAGATAAATAAAGGCTTGCAATACATTACTTACGGACTATATATTTTAACCGTTGCCGACGAAAAACAAAAAAACGGTATGATTGTGAACACCGTTTTTCAAGTAACGGCTACTCCCCCCTGCGTGGCAATTTCCGTCAATAAACAAAGTTTGACGCACGAAATTTTGTTACGCATCCGTCGTTTTGCAGCCATGCCGCTTGATCAGACGGCGACATTACCCTTTATCGGTATTTTCGGTTTTCGTACCGGACGTAATTTTGATAAATTTTCCAAAGTGGCTTTTACGACGGGGAAATTAGGTTGTCCGATTGTAAACGACCATACTTTGTCGTTTTTGGAAGCGGAAGTTTCTCAGACGTTAGACATGGGAACACATACTATTTTTGTAGGCGAAGTAAAACATGCCGGCGTGTTTCAAACTAATCATCCGGCTTTGACGTATGAATATTATCATCACGTCATCAAAGGCAAAGTGCCGCCCGGTGCAACGCACCAATTTTAGAAAAGGAGAAAATGTATGGTAAAATATGTTTGTGAAATTTGTGGTTATGTGTATGATCCCGCAGTAGGCGATCCGGAAAACGGAATTCCGGCCGGAACCGCTTGGGAACAGGTAAAAGAAGATTGGGTATGCCCTGTTTGCGGGGTAGGAAAGGCCCAGTTCACCGCGCAAAATTAAATTTTGGGGCGGTTTTGAAAAAAATGCTTAAATTTTAAGGATTTTTTCATAACAAACGGGCGTTACGAAAAACGCCCGTTTTTTTGGGGTTATTACAAAATCAAAAATAGTTTAAGTTCTATTGAAAAAATACTATAATACAACTATGAAGATTTTATATGTGATTACTTCCACCGAAACAGGCGGCGCAGAAAAAGCATTGTCTGCTTTAGCACAAGAAACAGTTCGCCAGGGCCATGTGGTGCGTATTTTATGTATCAAACCATTAGGACGTATTGCCCAAGAATTACAACAAAACGGACTGGAAGTAAAAACCATATCTAGTAAACTGCCGGGAAAAACCATACAAAAATTAAAAGCGGAAATGGCTGATTTCAAACCGGATATTGTCCATGCTATGCTTTTTCGTGCGATAGAATATGCGCGAATTGCCTGTGCAAGAACCGGAGTAAAATTAGTAGTTACCCCCCACTTTGATTTATCTAAAA
Organism: Candidatus Avelusimicrobium luingense; assembly: GCA_900315845.1. Lineage (GTDB taxonomy): Bacteria > Elusimicrobiota > Elusimicrobia > Elusimicrobiales > Elusimicrobiaceae > Avelusimicrobium > Avelusimicrobium luingense. Next base: position 61,725 of record OOHK01000003.1, on the reverse strand, counting down.
AGCCGTTTTTATTTCGCTTGGCAGACCGTTTATTAGAAGCCAAAGATACATTGGCCATAGCGGAATCTCTCTCCACGGCAGAGTATTTAATTAACCATCAAGGCTATCCGAAAAACAAGGTTTATCTCTTGCCGAATGGCATAGATAAAACGCAATTTTATAAAGATGATTCGTTACGAAATGCCATGCGTGCCCGAAAAAGTTTTCACGTGAAAACAGTTGTTTTTGTATGCGTGGCAAGATTAGCCGCTGTCAAAGATCCTTTAACTCTATTACAAGCCTTTCGTAATGTATGGATGCGTAATCAAAACACTCGGCTGGTATATGTAGGAGAAGGGGAAGAGCGCGCTAAATTAGAGGCTTATATTCATCAAAGCGGCATGGATAAAGCGGTTTTTTTAGAAGGGGAGCGCGACAATATAAACGCTTATTTGAATATGGCAGATGTGTTTGTTTTATCTTCCAAAGAAGAAAGTTTGCCGCTTGCTTTATTAGAAGCAATACAGGTGGGCTTGCCTTGTGTAGTTAGCCGGGTGGGCGATATGCCTGTTTGGGTAGAGCATGGGGCAAACGGGTATTTGTTTAACCCCGGAGATATTACCCTACTGAGTTGCCTATTGAGTTTGCTGGCGGATAACGAAGGTCTCCGTCGGGAGATGGGGAAAAAATCGCTTGAAAAAGCCGCTAAAATCACGGATCCTTTTACACAGTATCAACAGATTTATCAACAACTAATCAAGGGGGAGTTTTCACGTGAAAACTAACCCGTAGGAGAATTAAATGGAAGCACGATTATTTATAATTGCATGTATTATGTTTATCTTTTATAAGATAAGCAAATATTGGATAAAACAAGACAAACTGACTCAACGATTTGTCTATTGGCATACGGCGTATTTGTTGTTAATTTTACATAGTGCGTTGTATTTGGTCTTATTTGTAATGAGCGGCGGGCCGGGGGGGATATTCCCTTGGGGGAAATTCATCATCGGCTCTTTAGCGATAATTGGCTATACTATATTTAGTTTTATTAAAAATCGTTCTCTTACAAAGGAAGCACAAGCCCCACTTATTAAATCGGCTTTAGATTGGTGCAATACCGTATATTTTGCCGGATTTGTAGCGTCTGTGGTTATGTTTTTCTTTTTACAAGCATTCAAAATTCCGTCTGCCTCTATGCGGGATACCTTATTAGAAGGGGATCATTTGTTTGTCAATAAAATGGCTTATGGCGTGCAAATTCCGTTTACGGATAAGAAATTGTGGGCCAAACCCATACAAAAGGGGGATATTATCATATTTGAATTTCCGGCAGAATCTCGTGAGCAGCAAAATTGCGGCGGGAGTCAATATAAGCGTGATTTTGTTAAACGCGTCATTGCGCTGCCCGGAGATACGGTAGAAGTGAAAGACTCCCGTGCCTATGTTAATGGAGAACTTCAGCCGCTTATGCCTTATGAAAAATTTGATGATGTAAAACGTGTTCATTATGCGCCGGAAGAAATCCCGGTAATTGTCAAAGAAAACTACCAACAATTTTGGCAAGATCACGAGTTAGAACAAGTCTTTGGTATTTATTTACGTGACCAATTCGGCCCGGTTGTGGTGCCGCAAGATACCTATTTTGCCATGGGGGATAACCGCGATAATTCATGTGATTCTCGTTTTTGGGGCCCGGTACCGCTTAAAAATATCAAAGGAAAAGCGTGGCTGATTCACTGGCCGCCAAAGCGTATGGGTAAAGTGCAGTAGTTTTCACGTGAAAAATGATTGATTTTTAGTCGTAAATAATGTTTAATAATATATATCATACTTGGGAGGAACTATGGGAGAAATTGTTGTTGTTGCCAACCAAAAAGGCGGTGTAGGAAAAACCACTACATCTATCAATTTGTCATATGCGTTGGCATGTTTGAACCAAGAAGTACTTTTAATTGATTTTGACCCGCAAGGCAATGCCGGCTCCGGTTTAGGAGTCAATTTGCAAGAAGGGGACAAATCTGTTTATCATTTGCTTACAAAAACAGCCACTTTTGAACAAGTTGTCCGCCAAACATCTAATGAATTATTAGATGTTATTCCGGCCTGTAAACATTTGGCGGGGGCGGAAGTGGAACTTGTCAATGTGCGCGGACGCGAAAATATGTTAAAAGACGCATTAGAGCCGTTGCGCGCAATGTATAAGTATATTATTATTGATTGCCCGCCGTCTTTAGGTCTTTTAACGCTAAACGCCATGATGGCGGCTGATAGCGTGATCATGCCTGTCCAGTGCGAATATTACGCCATGGAAGGGATGGCTCACTTTATCAGTACTGTGGCCAAAATCAAACAATTTCTCCACCCGAAACTCAAATTAGACGGCGGTGTCCTTACCATGTTTGACTCCCGTATGAATTTGTCCAAACAGGTGTTTTCCGAAGTCAGCCGCTTTTTTGGTGACCAAGTATATAAAACACCTATTCCGCGCAATATCCGGCTTGCCGAAGCGCCGAGTTTCGGGCAATCTATCTTTGATTACGACCCGGCTTGCCGCGGGGCCAATGCCTATATTCAACTCGCTATTGAATTTTTAAGCCGCCGTGGGGCAGATGCGGAAGAGTACCGCTCGTTCCAAATGACCGGCGAACGAACTGTAAATTACGATTTTGGAGGATAAGTATGGTAAGACAGGCTTTAGGAAAAGGGTTAGATGCCCTTATTAAACAAACGCAAGAAATTTCCGAAATGACAACGCAAGAAGCGCAACAAGCGGCTCCGGCGGGGACAACTGTTTCAAAAATTGCAGTTAATAAAATTGTTCCCAACCGTTTTCAGCCGCGTCGCGTATTTGACGAAGAAAAACTCCAAGAACTGGCCCAGTCCATTAAAGAACACGGCCTTACACAACCGATTGTAGTGGTGTATGATGCCGGGTTAGATAAATATGAAATCGTCGTCGGGGAACGTCGTTTTCGCGCTACGCAACTGGCCGGACTTACCGAAATTGACGCCATCGTTCATAAACATTTGGGCGACCAAGAAATGTGCGCACTCGCTTTAATTGAAAATATTCAACGCGAGGATTTGAACCCCATTGAAACGGCGCTCGGTTACCGCAATTTGATGAGTAAGTTTTACATCACGCAAACCGATTTGGCGTCATATTGCGGCAAATCAAAAGCCGCCGTTTCCAATGCCCTTCGCTTGTTGGAATTAGAGCCTGCTATTCAAGAAGCGTTGCAAGCCGGCACCATTAGCGAAGGCCACGGACGCGCGCTACTTATGGTAACCGATCCGGCAAAACGGGATATGCTATTCAAAAAAATGAACGGCAGCAAAATGTCGGTGCGCCAAGCCGAAGATGCGGCGCGTGCATTGATGTTTCCGACGAAAAAACCCGCTAAAACGGCCAAAGCCGCCGATATTGCGAGTTTTGAAAACGACTTGCAAGCCGCGCTAGGTACCAAAGTAGAAGTCAAATGCGGCAAGAATGTCAAAAAAGGGACGCTGGTGATTCATTATCATTCGTTAGATGAGTTAGATAATATTGCCAGCCGTCTTAAACACAAGATGTTATAACAGCTGTTGGTAAGTTCTGTAAGCACGCACAAGGTCACAAATTTTTTATTTGTGACCTTGTGTCGTGTTCCGGATAAACAATTTTCCAAAACCTGCCAATTTGCGTGTCCCTGCCCCTTGACGTAGCTAGCGCTACGCCCATGCGGGGCACTAGCCCACGCAACTTAGAACGGTTTTGAAAAATCATATAATCATCTACAAAGTTAGTCTATAACGAAACGTCTTTGTTAAGTTTCGCTACAAGAAAAAGGGACGGGCTCTTTTGAAGAGATCCGTCCCTTAACTACTTTGTTATAGTTTATTTTTCTTCGTAAAACGCGCGGATGGTGTCGCACACGCGCATCACTTGTTCTTGTGTGATTTCCGGGAACATCGGGATAGACAGCACTTCTTGTGCGGCCTTTTCCGCGTTGGGATAATCGGACGCTTTTAAGCCCAAGTGAGCATAGGCCGGTTGCTTATAAAGCGGTACCGGATAATATACGGCAGAGCCGATATTATGTTCTTTCAAATACGCTTGCAGTTCGTCGCGTCGTTCGGCGCGAATCGTAAATACATAGTACGATTGCGACGAGCCGGCGGGGGGAGTCGGCGGTAACATTACTGGCACACCGGAGAGCCCTTCTTCATACCATGCAGCGGCTTTGCGGCGTTTTTCCGTCCATTCTTCCAAATGCGGTAATTTCACGCGCAAAATAGCGGCTTGAATTTCGTCCATACGCAAGGTAGAGCCTTCCAAATCATATTCATAGGCTTTGCCTAACGCGCGCCCGCTGTGACGTAACGAGCGGCAGCGGTTGGCGATTTCGTCATCGTTGGTGGTAATACAACCCGCATCCCCACAAGCCCCTAAATTTTTACTCGGATAGAAACTAAAGCATCCTGCATCACCGATGCCGCCTACCATCACGCCGTCGCAAGTAGCCAAATGGGCTTGGGCGCAGTCTTCAATTACTTTTAAGCCATGTTCGTTAGCCAAGTGCATAATCGCGTCCATATTGGCCGGATATCCATACAAGTGGACGGGCAAAATGGCTTTTGTTTTTTTCGTGATTTTGCGTTCTACATCGGTAACATCTATATTGTAGGTGTGGGGGTCAATGTCGGCAAATACAAATTGTGCGCCCGTTAACGATACGGATGAAGTCGTAGCAATAAACGTAAACGGAGTAGTGATTACTTCGTCCCCCGGGCCGATGCCGGCGGCTTTGAGTGCAATTTGAATGGCACTTGCGCCCGACGAGCAGGTAATACAATGTTTCACGCCGATAGTTTTTGCAAATTCTTCTTCAAATTTTTCGGTTTGCGGGCCGAGCAACCAATGCATGGAATTTAATGCTTCGGCGGCGGCCGCGTTGATTTGTTCTTTCAAACTATCGTGTTGTTCTTTGAGATTAAAGAGCGGTATCGGTTTTTCTTCCATATTAAAAACTCCTATTTATACAAACTATGAACTTCCGGCATTTCCAAAAGTTCTTTCGTAATTTTGCAAAATTCTTTTCCGGTGAAGGTGGCCACAAGGCTCAAGTGAAATTGATTATCTTGTTTGGTAATTTCTTGTTTGAGCACTTTAACATTATGCTTTTCAATGGCAGCGGTGATGTTTTCTACCACTTCCCAGCGCGGCTCACAGGTCAGATAAATGGTATCGTAGTGCTTGAGAAATTCCACGAACCCGATGGTACGGCGCATACCGAATTGCAGAATTAAAATGGCGCAGGCGGTTAACGTGGCCCAAACATATTGTCCGTAACCGATAGCCATACCAATAGCCGCCACCACCCATACACTGGCGGCAGTAGTTAAGCCGGAGATTTTGTTTCCGTCGCGCAGGATAGAGCCCGCACCGATAAAACCCAACCCCGTTACTACTTGCGCGGCAATACGTCCCGGGTCGCCGCCCAAGTGGCCCATTTGTTCAGACAAGATTGTGAACAAAAGCGCCCCCAAGCAAATCAAACAGTTGGTGGCATAACCGGCGGGTTTGTCGTGGTATTGGCGTTCCATACCTAAGGCTCCGCCTAAGACTAGCGCCAAAAATACTTTTAAGAACATTTCTTCCATACTATTATCCTACAAAAAAAATCCGCCGCATAAAAGCGGCGGATGTCATTTTTTGATGAATTAGAAACGGCAACCTAATTTAAGCATTACTAATATATGGTGATAATGCCCGCGTCCGAAGGTGTCTTTTACTTCGTCAGCCGTTTTGATGTAGTAGTAGCGGCCTTCTACACCGAAAACCAAACTGTCGTCTAAGTCAAATTCTAACCCGGCACCTAACATGTTGGCCAAGCCGGTTCCGTCGGTGGTAACGTGTCCGCCTGCCGCCAATTTTTGGCGTACAAACGTATGGGCTAACCCCGCACCAAACGGAATATATACACGGGTGGCTTGCGAGGGGAAGAAACTAAAACGTCCCGTTACGAGCCCGGTGACTACACCGGTACGATAATAATCGCCGGCGGCATTTTTTTCACCATCACCGAGTTGGGCATAGTTCCCGTCCAACCCTAAGCCGAAGAAAGGCACCAAATTGCGGGTGAACCCGAGCCCGGCCGTAAAACCGGTGGTTCCTAAATCAAAGCCGTTTTTTTGCCAATTATCTTGGGGCAAAGCCACGCCTCCGTACATTTCTACGCGGGTCGTGTTTTTGCGAAGGCCGTATTCTTGTAAACCGTAGTAATCTTGCGCTACGGCAGGTACGGCGATAAGTAACGCACATAATGCTAATAGTTTTTTCATAGGGTTTGTTTTCTCCTTGCTTATATTGTAAAAATTTTACAACCCTTTTACAATATGTAATTGTCGCTTAGGACTTTGGAAAGTTCCTTGACGGTTTTCTTCTACCACGCGATCCCATTCACCGCGGGCTTTCAAAATTTGTTCGGCAATATCGCGTACGGCGCCGCTTCCGCCATGGCGTTGGCTTACATAAAGGGCACGCTCTTTCACTTCGGGGATACTGTTTTCTACCGCTAACGGAAGTCCCACCCGGTCTATTACACCCAAATCGATTAAATCGTCTCCGATAAAAGCCGTTTCTTCGGGGCGAACGCCAAACTTGGCTTGTAAATAGTCCAGTGCGTGGTGTTTAACCGGTGTATTATAAAACAAAAAGTCCATTCCCAAAATTGCTGCCCAATACTCCAGTGTCGGGCTGGCTCCGCGTGAAATAATACCGGTTTTAATTCCGCAATGGGCCAAATACATCAGGCCCATGCCGTCTAAAGATTCAAAATGTTTAATCTCGCGTACGGTGCCGTCATGGTCGGTAAAAAAACTGAGAGTGCTATCCGTCATCACGCCGTCCACGTCGGTAAGTAACACACGCAAGTTTTTTGCTTTTTGGATGAAAAGGGGGGAAAGTTCACTCATATATTTATTATATCTTTTATAGAGATAACTTGAAAAATTATATAATAAGCGTATGAAGAAAATAGCCGGAATTTTAGCGGTGTTATGTTTGCTAGCGGGGTGTATGCCCAAAACGGTCATCAGCCCGACGTATGATTTTTCGCAAATGCACCGCATCGGTATTATGGCGTTTGACAGCCCTTGGCAAACAATGCAAGGAGCGGAAAATTTATTTGCCAAATACTTATTAGAAAGCGGTTTTAAGGTGGTAGAACGCGCGCAACTGGAAAGCATTTTAGGCGAACACCACATTGCCGTGTCCGGGTATTTGTCGCCGCAAACTACGCGCGAAATCGGAAAAATTTTAGGCGTGGATGTATTGTTGGTGGGGGAAGTTAGCAATTATACACCGGCGCGTACGGAGTTAGCACTTACTGCGCAACGCCAACTTAAAACGCGCCCCATTTATCAGCAAGAAGTGGTGCGCCGCCCGGACGGAACATACGCCGGATATTTGCGTAACGTGGGAACGGAAGTTTCCCGCTCGTCCGATGTGCGCCCTACGACCTATACCATTGACGGTCATATCGGTTTGATTGCCAAAATGATAGATGTGGAAACGGCAGAAATCGTATGGGTTGGTTCGGCGGATGATACGTCTTCCAATCCGGTAGAAGCGGCGGATCGCTTGGCGCGTAAATTAGTCAAAAGTTTTCGTAAAGAATTAGCCAAACAGCAACAACAAAAATGACACAGACACCCTTTGCCCAACAAGCCATTGCTTTTGTTTGTAAGGTATTTTTCGGTACCGTAAAAATAGCCATAGTGGTCGTTGTGCTAACGGTAGGAGTTCTAATTGCCGGGCAGAGTGCTTTTGCGCCTATAAGCGTGCGGCTTTTAACGACGTACGGAATGGAATATGCCGTATCCAAATTAAAACCATATCGTCCGTTGTTTCCGGAGCCGTATGTAATTCATTTAGAAACTGATTAACAAGAGGATTATATGTTAGACATTAAACAAATCGTTGCAAAACCCGAAGAATTTAAAAAGCGTTTGTCTTTGCGCAAGCCCGAACTTGCCGGACAAATTGATGAAGTTTTAGCCAAATATACGTCGTACAAAACCGTACTAGCCCGTGTGGAAGAATTGCGCGCCAAACGCAACGAACTTTCTAAATCTATCGGTAAAATCAAAAAAGAACAAGGCGACGAAGCCGCCAAAACCGCGATGGCAGAAGTAGGCAAAATCAAAGCGGAAATGGCTGAAAAAGAAGCCGCTTTAGAGCCGCTTAAAAAGGAAGTGAACGATTTGCTTTTGTCTATTCCCAATATGCCTAACGAGAAAATTCCCGTCGGCGTTAGTGACGCGGATAACCCGGAATATATCCCTTGTTCTTTGCCCTTGCCGAAATTTGATTTCAAGCCGCTTGACCACCAAGCCGTCGGCGAAAAATTAGGCATTTTAGATTTTGAAGCCGCCGCTGCTTTGTCCGGTAGCCGCTTTGCACTTTTCAAGGGGCAAGGGGCGCGGTTGGAACGTGCGATTATTTCGTTTATGTTAGATATGCACGCTAAAAAAGGATATACGGAAATTTTGCCGCCGGTTATTGTGAACGAAGATATTTTAATCGGTACCGGCCAGTTGCCCAAATTCCGCGAAGATATGTATGAACTGACCGGCGAGCCGAAACAATTTTTAATTTCCACGGCGGAAATTCCGCTGACGAACTTAAACCGCATCCGCATTGTGCCGGAAGAAGAATTGCCGATTAAACTGACGGCTTATTCCCCGTGTTTTAGAAAAGAATCGGGCACGTACGGCAAAGATACGCGCGGGTTAATTCGCAATCACCAATTTGACAAAGTGGAACTCGTGATGCTTTCCAAGCCGGAAAATTCGTACGAAATGTTAGAGCAAATGGTGTCCGACGCACAAGATGTTTTGAAAGCGTTGGAAATTCCGTACCACGTCGTGGAACTTTGCAGCGGAGATATTGGCTTTTCGTCGGCAAAAACGTATGATATTGAAGTCTGGATGCCCAGCGAAAATAAATTCCGTGAGATTTCGTCTTGCTCTAACTGTTTGGATTTCCAAGCCCGCCGCATGGGGCTTCGCTATAAAAACGCACAAGGCAAACAGGAATATGTCCATACCTTAAACGGCAGCGGGCTTGCTGTCGGGCGCACTTTCGCGGCTATTTTGGAAAACTTCCAACAGGCCGACGGCTCTGTCATTATCCCTAAAGCCTTGCGCCCGTACTTCGGTGCAGATAAAATTGAGGCCAAAAAATAATGCGTAAGTGGGGGAAAATCGTTCTCGCGTTGTGGCTGACGGCCAACACCGTTTTGCCGCTTCGCGCGGAAATCAAACTGCCGCCCGATGTGATGCTCCACGCTACACAAGGCATCAACGGCGTGTATAGTTTAGATTATCCCACCGCCCAAAAAAACATTCAAGAAGTATTTGACGCGTACCCCGATCATCCGTTTGCGCACTTCGGTAATGCGATGATTGCGTGGAGCCGCTACGAGTACGAGTTTGAAACCAGCGACGATAAACAACGCAAAGTCTTTGAAAAAATTTTAGACGATTCTATTGCCGGTATTAAACGTTGGATTAAAACTCACCCCGATGACCCTAATGCTTATATGGGTATCGGTGCTTTGTATGGGCTTCGCGCGTTATTTTCCATGCGAAACCGCAATTGGGTCGTTGCCTATTTTTCCGGCCGCCGCGCAATTAACAATTTAGAAAAATCGTTGGCGTTAGATCCGTCGTATTATGATGCCTTTTTCGGGTTGGGAATTTATCAGTATTTCGCGGGAACGCTGCCCACGGTTATTAAAGTCCTTGCCAAAATTGTGGCTATCAAAGGCGATCCGGACGAAGGCGTCCGCCAATTAAATATGGCGCGCCAAAAAGCCATGTTCACTTCCGATAGTGCTAAACTGATTTTAATTGAAGTGCAAAATACGCGCGGCAGTAAATTTTATAATCCGCAAAAATCGCTGGAGTTTATCCGCGAATTGCGCGCCAAATATCCCACCAATCCGCTGATGCATTATGTGGAAGTAATTTGTCTGTATGAAACGGGCCATTACAACGATGTTACCGCGCAAGCCCAATATTTTTTAGACCAAATCGGGCATAGCCAATTTTATAAAGACATTTATATTTCCCGCGCCTACACCGCTTTGGGAACGGTGCAAATGGCTCAAGGAAATTTTGAGGCTGCCCGCGACCTTTTTGAACAAGGCCGGCAAGCCGTTAAAAATCAAGAACCCAGCCGCTGGGGCGTGTGGAACGAACTGCGATTGGGGCAAGTGTATGATATTTTAGGCGAACGCGAAAAAGCGCGCAAACAATATCAATATGTGCTATCATTCAAAGATAAATGGGGATTTGACGAACAAGCCAAAAGTTTATTAAAAAAACCCTATGTAGTACCGGAAACCGGCGTGGGTCCGTTGCCCCCGCAGGCCAATTAAATTTGTAAAAAATTAACATTAAGGAGAAACCATGAAAAAACTACTTGCTGTGTTGTGTGCTGTTTTTTGCTTAGGTACCTTGTCTTTTGCGGAAGGTATCAATGCCGGTGACCAAATGGTCAGTGGAACTGTTGGTTTTGGCGCAGGGTTACAAAAATCCGGTTGGCAATTTGACGGAAACGATGTGGATTGGGGTACGTTTGGCGCTACCTTCGGCGCATCGTATATGTTTTTCCCGTCTGAATATTTCGGCGTCGGTGTAGAAATAAATGATGGCGTTTTTGCCGGCGAAGAGGATGACGTTACGGTTTTGGGTGTCAAAACCGAAATGGAAAATGCGATGAACGTGTTTAACTTGATGGCGTCTTTCCGTGCGAACTTAAATCCCCAAGAACGCACTCGTTTTTATATTCCGTTTGGAGCGGGGTTGACCTCTGCCACGCAAAGTATTAAAGAAACGGTCGGCGGATGGGAACGCACAGAAAGTGCTTCCTATAATTCGTTTGGGTGGTTTGTCGGCTTGGGGTTTGAAATTGACCTCGGGCAAGGCAACTGGTCGCTGGGCGGCGAAGCGCGCTACAATGCATTTACCTATGATACCGATAAAATGATGAGAAAAGTAGATGGCGATGGCGCCGGAAAGAAAGATTACAGTTATCTTTCTGTTGCCTTCAAAGCCAGTTACCGTTTCTAATTAAAAGATTCAGCAAAAACCGCTCCCGTAAAACGGGGGCGGTTTTATTTTGGTTATAGCATCCTTATAAAGGATATAAGCGTACTCCTAAATAAGTAGTGGGAGAAGCAGATATTCCCATGACCTTTTTACAGAATTTTCCGGCGGGAGAAGTGGAAGTTTCTTCCGCGCAGAAAAACTTTTTCTCATAAGAACTCGTCCCTTGGTGGACAAATACAATGCCCTGTCCGGAATAGGGGGCCTTATTAAATACGGCGGTAGACCAAACCCCTTGGGGAGAATTGTTATTAAGAACCAACTCCATGTAGTCGGTTTTTCTGATGGCATCGGTTGAAGAAGTGGCGTATCCCGTAGTACTCGCGTCCGCTGTTGTTAAATTATCAAAGGCAATATCCAACTCATCAAACCGTGTGGCATACGTTCCGTTAGCCATAAAGTAAGTTTCTTGAGCCGTAGTGATTGCTTTAACTGCGGCATATAATTGGGCCGTGCGGCTTTTCCAAACGGCTTTTTGATACTGTGGTACAGCCACCGCCGCTAAAATGCCGATAATCAGCACAACAACTAAAAGTTCTATTAACGTAAATGCTTTGTTATTCATAAAAATCTCCTTTTACTGCTACTAATAGTATGGTCTTTTTTTCTTGATTTTTCAAGGATGTTCAGTAGAGAGACGGCCTTGATTTTTACCACTAGTATGTTAGAATATAAAAACAAAAGGAGTGTTTATGAAAAACCGGAAGAAATTTTATTTCATACTTTTTAACGTACTGTTTGCGCTGTCCGCTGTTCAGGCCAAAACAGAAATCCCTGTTTTGAAGAAGGCAGATTCGCCGGTGCGGTCTGTTGCCGGACGCGTGCAACAACCGGCAAAAAATGCCCAAAAGAAAACGTCTCCGCTAGATGATCCTTTTACGATTAAATATGCTTATCCCGGAACGGAAGTTTCTACTAACATTGTGGCATTGGATATGACGACGAAAGATAACAACGGAGGGGTTCATTTTGCTGTTTGTTCCGGCTTGCATTATCATTCGCGTTGGATTGTAACGGCCGCACATTGTGTGGTGGGTTTCGGCACCAATACCAATCCCAGAGTGGTCGCCGGAGTAGAGCAACAACCTAACGGGGTATGGCGCGTCAGCCTTTCGCAGCCGCAAGCCAATATGCCGGCTAACGCAACGATTTATTTTTACCGTAACGGCTATGCCGAAGATAGCCCTTACGGCCATGCGGACGATATTGCGCTTATCGGGTTTGATAAACAAGACAAGATGCTTTCTTTAATGACGGAAAATCTAAAACAATTAGATACCCAATATGCCCAGATGAAAAAAGCGACCGCGTCTTTACCGTCTGAACAAACTATAAATACTCTTGATTCTATGCAAATGGCGACGCGCGATCAAATGGCCCGCAAGATAAACGATAAAAAACGCTTTTTGCGCCAACCGCTGGACGATTATCATTTCATGACGTTCAGCCCGGAAAGCGCCCGCTTGGAACTGGCCGGCAGAACGGGTAAAAGTTTTTGGTTTGAGCCAGAAGGCCCCTATCCCGAAACAAGACGTAAATTGCCGGTTGTCTTTAATTTTACCTATGAGCAAATTACGCCCAACGATGATCATACGGTGCGTTGGATAGGAACGGCGGTGGGGGGAATGTCCGGCACTTCGCGGATCATTAACGGATATGTGGTCGGCTTCGGCAGCGGTAGCGACGGCCCCAACACGGAACGTACCGCGCTTCTTACGGATGATTTCGTCGCTTTCTTAAAGCGTTATATGGGTACAGATTACAAGAAAGGGCTTTGTGTGCGTTCGGTGGCCGGCGAAGAAGCCGCTACTCAACGGACGCAACCGTAATTTTACTGTAACGTATGTAAAAAGCGCGGAATTTTTTCCGCGCTTTTTTTAACTTTGTTTATTTAACTTCACGTGCCACAAAAATTCGGTATTTCCGTGCGTGCCCTTTATCGGGCTTTCTATTACTTCGCCCGACTCGCCGCCGTATTTTTCTTTTATACTGTCAAAGAAATCGTTCACACGTTTGATAGCCAGTTGGCGGTTTTCGTCGGTTTTTACAATACCGTGCGGTACTTGTTTAGGGGAGAGTTCAAATTGCGGTTTAATTAAGAAAACGATTTCGCTTTTATCTGCCATCACCTTAAATAAGGGTTCCATAATCATAGTTAAGGAAATAAAAGAGACATCTACTGCAGCAAACTGCGGGGCGGTTTCAAACAAATCGGCCGTCATATAGCGGGCGTTTGTTTCCGGCTTAAAATGAAAATTTTTATAACGGCGCATTTCGTCAGCCAGTTGTCCTTTGCCCACGTCCACGCCGTACACTTCTTTGGCCCCGGCCTGAATCATACAATCACTAAATCCGCCGGTGGCTACGCCGATATCTACACACACTTTATCTTTAACAGAAATGTCCCAATGTTTCAGTGCGCCCGCTAATTTTAAGCCGCCGCGCGAGACATAAGGGCAAGATTTTTCTTTGAGAGAAATTTTATCTTCCGGCAAAATCGTTCGGTCGGCGCGGGTATCTACCTCGCCGTTGACAAGCACTTCGCCTGCCATAATAGACGCTTGCGCACGGTTTCTGCTTGCAAAAAAACCTTGCTCTACAAGGGCCATATCCAAACGTAATTTTTTATTCGCCATCGGTATTTTCCGCGAGTTCCGTATCAAAAGGTTCTGTGAACATTTCAGCCCCTTTCTTTTTAAGTTCTTCTACTTTGAACTTAACCGTTTCCAACTTTTGCGCGAGTTCTTTGGAAAGCACGACGCCTTCTTCAAACAATTTGACCGAAGCGTCCAAATCGGTTTGTTCTTCTTCTAATTTCGCGACGATTTCTTCCAAACGCGAAAGTTGTTTTTCAAAGTTAAACTTTGTTGCCATAAAATACCTCACTTGACTTGCGTATAAATCATACCGTCTTGTACTTGCACATAAATTTCTTCGCCGCTTTGCGTTTGCCCGACGCGGCTGATGACCGAGCCGTCTTTTTTGCGTGTGATACTGTACCCGCGCTTTAATACGGCTTGCGGGCCAAGCGCGTTGAGTTTCTGTGTAGCAAGTTCCAAACGCGTTTCAAATTGCGTAGTTTTTTGTGCATAAGCGGTTTCTAAACGGGAAGTCAAATCATCTAATTGCAATTCTTTTTCTTGCGTAAGCACCGACGGACGCTTAAAAACAGGCGAGTTAACTGCCAAATCATAGCGGCGTTTGGCACGTTCGTAAAATAAATGAACGGCTTGTAACAGACGTTTTTGCAAATCGGCAATATGTTCTTGCGTGTTTTGCGAATTTTTTACAACGAGTTCCGCGGCGGCTGACGGTGTTGGTGCGCGCAAGTCGGCCACGAAATCGGCAATCGTAAAATCTACTTCGTGCCCGACGCACGAGATGACCGGAATTTTGCTTTTGAAAATAGCGCGCGCAACGATTTCTTCGTTAAAGGCCCATAAATCTTCCAAACTTCCGCCGCCGCGGCCCAGCAAAATGACGTCGGGCTTGGGGGTAAAGTGGTTGGCATCTTCCACGGCTTGCGCAATTTGCGGGGCGGCTTCGTCCCCTTGCACCAGCGTAGGAATAATTAAAATTTCCAAATGCGGGCTGCGCCGTTTTAACACGGATAAAATATCCCGCACGGCGGCTCCGGTAGGCGAAGTAATAACGGCAATTCGTTGCGGATAAGCGGGAATTTCTTGTTTATGTTCGGGGGCAAAAAGTCCTTCGCTTTCTAATTTCTTTTTAAGTTTTTCAAATTCCGCAAATAGGTTTCCCTTGGTTAAAAGTTCGGCGGTTTTAGCGGCAATTTGATAGCGGCCTTGCTTGGCGTAACACGAAAAATCACCGCCTACGCGCACTTGCATACCTTCTTGTAATTGGTCGCCGTATTTTTTGGCATCCCACCTAAACATCACGCCGGAAAGTAAGGCTTCGCGGTCTTTCAAATCAAAATATATGTGTCCGCTGGCGGCGGTGCGTAAATTGCTTACTTCCCCTTCCACAAAAATACCGCGAAACACGCCTTCTAACATTTGCTTGACGGCAAGCGTAATGGCGGTAACGGTAAAAACTTGTCCGCGAAAGGGAGATTCCGGTTCCATTTATTCTCCTTTGATTTTTTTAAGCCGTTCAATAAGGGCAGGTTCTTTGCCCAGAGTTCCCGGTTCAAAAAATTTTTTAGGATACGGCATATACGATTGTTTGACGTAATGATTGGGAAAATCATGCGCGTATTTGTAACCGCGGTTTTTGCCGCCCGAGCGCAAGTGATCGGGAACGGGGCGGTAGCGCCCTTCGCGCACTTCTTGCAAAGCGCTGTCTATGGCTAAATAAGCGGAATTACTTTTCGGGCAACACGCTACATAAATGGCCGCGTGGGCGAGCGGAATTCTTACTTCCGGCATCCCTAATTCTTCGGCGGCGGAAAAGGCGGCTTGTGCAATCATAATGGCGGCCGGCTCGGCGAGTCCCACGTCTTCGCTGGCGCAAATTAAAATACGCCGTGCGATAAAGCGCGGATCTTCGCCGCTTTCCAGCATGCGCGCTAACCAATAGGCGGTAGCATCGGGATCCGAGCCGCGCATAGATTTAATAAAAGCGGAAATAATATCGTAATGTTCGTCACCTTTTTTATCGTAATTGAGATGCCGGCGTTGGATACATTCTTTGGCAATTTCCAAATCAATGTGTTTAATTCCGTCTTTGCCCGGTTGCGTAGTAACAAACGCCAATTCGGCGGCATTTAACATTTTGCGGCTGTCGCCGTTAGCCTGAACGGTAAAAAATTCGGCGGCATCATCGTCAATTTGTGCGTGTTCGTCTTTGGCGGCGCGGTGTAAAATTTTAAGTAAGTCTTTGTCGCCCAATGCCTTAAATTCAAAAACGGAAAAACGCGAAAGTAAAGCCGTGTTGATATAAAAATAGGGGTTTTCCGTCGTAATGCCGATTAAAATGATTTCGCCTTTTTCTACGGACGGCAGTAAAACATCTTGTTGGGTTTTATTAAAATGGTGAATTTCGTCCAAAATAACCAGTGTGCGTTTTTGTTCAAACGTTGCCATGCGCGCGCGTTCTTTGGCTTCGGTGAGTACTTTTTTGATATCGGCAACTCCGGCAGCGGCGGCATTAAGTTCCACGGTGATGGCTTGCGTGCGCGAGGCAATATAGCGCGCCGTTGCCGTTTTGCCGCAACCGGGCGGCCCAAAGAAAACCGCCGATTTAATCATATCCGCTTCCAGCAAACGGCGAAGCATTTTGCCCTCTCCCAATAAATGCGGCTGTCCGGCAAAATCTTCCAATTTTTTAGGCGCTTGGCGCGCGGCCAACGGAACGGTGGTTTCTTCGTCGTGCATAAATTATTTTTGCGGTGTGTCTAAAGCGCTTTTGAATTTCAAAATTAAATCGTTTAAGCGTGAAACTTCTTCTTTGTGTTTGCCGCCTTCGTTTTGGGTTTGTGTATAATTTTGGGCGGCAAAATGGACGGCGGCCATTAAAGCGCGTTTGAGCGTATCAATTTCATCTAATTGGTCCATGTACGCTTCTACGCGGCCGGCCAGGTCGGACATTTCTACCACGCCGAGCCCTTCGCCTTCCATATCCAACTCAATACCTTTAACGGTAACTTGAACAATATCTCTTTTAGCCATATAGATTTATTGTATCTTTTTTTAGTCAAATGCGCCCAAGCAGTTGGTGTTGCTGCCACGCCCGATTTATGAAACAAAATCAGATGCGGGCAGATATCGCCTTCCGATAAAATTCCTGACGGAATTTTTCTGCA
>OOHK01000003.1:0-44783 GCA_900315845.1 Candidatus Avelusimicrobium luingense | reverse complement strand
GGCAGATATCGCCTTCCGATAAAATTCCTGACGGAATTTTTCTGCAGGCCGGGCTCGCGGTACTCGCCTTTGCCTAACGGCAAAACTCGTACATCGCTGCGCCTTTCGCTTCCCGACGCAACACCAAGCAGTTGGTGTTGCTGCCACGCCCGATTTATGAAACAAAAAACCGCCTTTCGGCGGTTTTTATTTCATAAAAATCAGGTGCGGGCGGGAATCGAACCCACGAATATCAGTTTTGCAGACTGACGCCTTACCACTTGGCCACCGCACCAAAACAACTTTAATTATATATCTATTATACCAAAAAAAGACGTATTGCGGAAATTTTCAAAATTAGGTCTTGAAATTTTTACAAAACCACTTATACTAGCAATAGGGGAAGGCCAAAGAAACCCGCGTTATGGACGGGGATGCTCCGTAGGGAGCGAGGCTTCCCCTATTTTTTTGTCTGTGAAAGGTAAAACTTAACATTGTTTTTTGCTATATTTATAAATATAGTATCTGAGGAGTAACAAGATGAAAAACAATCAAGCATTTACGTTAATAGAACTGTTAGTGGTAGTTTTGATTATCGGTATTTTGGCATCGGTCGCGCTCCCTCAGTATCAAAAAGCGGTAGATAAAAGCCGGTTTTCCAATTTAATGGCGATAACCAAAAGTCTCGCCGATGCCAACGAGGCGCACTATATGGCAACAGGATCTTACGCCACCGATTTTGACGAATTATCTATTGATGTCCCGGCCACCAGTATTGCGGGCAATCAGGCTAATTTTGATTGGGGCCGTTGTATTTTGTATGGACAGCAAGAAGTACAATGTTCCAACAATACCACTTTGAAAAACGAATATATTATTCATTATCTGAATGACACGATGACCCCCGGTGGTGTGTTTTGCACGGCGGCTACCACCGTGCAAGGGTCGCGGTATGATAAACTCTGCGCCAGCCTAGGGACTTTCCATTCGCAAAGCAGTTGTATGTTGGGTGCGTGTCGCGTTTATAAAATCTATCAACGCTAACAAGTATAACTTTTCATAAAAAAACAGCCACGCTTTCACGTGGCTGTTTTTGCCTGCACTTACTAAACTATTTGGCGGCTTTGACCACGTCCACCAATTTCTTGAAGGACACCGGGTCTTTAATGGCCATTTCGCTGAGCATCTTGCGGTTAAGCGTGATGTTCGCTTTGGCTAAGCCACTGATGAATTTAGAGTAAGACAACCCTTCTTCGCGTACCGCGGCGTTAATACGCATAATCCACGTTTGGCGATAGGTGGTTTTTTTGTCTTTGCGGTCAACATACGCATGCACACCGGATTTACCGAGTTGCTGCGTAGCCATACGCAAGCGGCGGGATTTATCTCCGTAATAGCCGCTGGCTCTTTTCAATACTTTTTTCTTTCTTGCGTGTCTGGGAACGCTGAATTTAATTCTCATGTTTCAACCTCTTATTTAGCCATGGGGAGATATTTTTTCAAGATCTTCCCTTTGTTAGACTCAGGCGTGATAACCCCAGTCTTACGCATTTCATGCTTGCGCGAGGCAGAAACAGGCGTTAGCAAGTGTTTTCTGCCGGCTTTTCTGTGGGTGAATTTACCCGTGGCGGTTTTGCGGAAACGCTTTTTACCGCCTGCGTGATTTTTCAATTTAGGCATTTTTATTTTCCTTTATTAAATTGGCTCTTATTTACACAACCTGCGGCGGGAGCCGGTCAAGCCCCGAACGCAGTCACTACAAAAAGAGCCGAAAAATCGGTTTTAATTTTTAGGCACAAAGGTCATGCTCATACGGTTGCCCAACTGTTGCAGGCCGCCGTCCACGGTTGCTAACGGTTCTAACCGTTTGGCCGTGTCGTTGAGAATCTGGATACCCAGATCTTTGTGCTGGTTTTCGCGCCCGCGGAATACCACTACAAAGCGAACTTGGTTTTTCTTACGTAAAAACTCTTCAATTTGACGAAGTTTTACTTCCAAATCATGTGGCGCAATGCGTGATTTAATACGCAATTCTTTCAGCGACACTTTCGCTTGTTTTTTCTTGGCTTCCGAGGCCTTCTTTCCCTGTTCATAAACATACTTGTTGTAATCTAGTATTTTACAGACAGGAGGTTGGGCGTTTGGAGAAATCTCCACTAAGTCCAACTCTTGTTCTTTTGCCATCGCAATGGCTTCACGCGTCGGAAAAACACCCAACATGGTGCCATCCGAATTGATGACGCGTACTTCGTCCGCGCGAATATTTTGGTTACGGCAGTACAAGTCTTGCTTGTACACTCTTCTAGTATCAAATCTTGCCATTCAATTTTCTTTTGGTAAAAATGTCCCCTCTGGGGACTTTATTATTATACTAAGTTGGCAAATATAGTGTCAAATGACTATTTATTTACTTCCCAAGGGCGCACGCATTGTTGTAATGTTTCGCTCCATGTATATCCGGCAGAACCGATACACCCGTGTGCGTCCCGATCTGCCCCGACCAACGGTCTTTTTTCGGGGGAAGCACAGGCGGCTAACCCTAACAACGCCATCATTATCAGTATTTGTTTCATAATTATATTATACTAAAACCGAAATTTTATAGAATAAATTAAAAGGAATTAGTTTATGAGAAACACAAAAGCATTTACACTTATTGAGTTATTGGTAGTTGTACTGATTATCGGTATTTTGGCGGCCGTAGCCTTGCCGCAATATCAAAAAGCGGTAGAAAAGGCGCGTTTGAGTGAAGCAGTATTATTAGTGCGTCAAATTGCCAAAGCCAACGAAGCCTATTATTTAGCCAATAACGAATATGCCCAAACACTGGATGATTTAGATATTGAAATTCGCGGAGTGACAAATACATATTCCGGACGTGCACGAACCAAAACAACGGATTTTGCCTATGATGTCCGGCACACGAGCGGGGAGGCGGCGGGGGCTATTGCTCAACGGCTTCCGCAAGGGACTCGCTATTATATTTATGTCAATCCCGGAGAAACAAACATTATTTGCGGAACATACAGCACCTCGCAACCTTCAGATGCAAAAATGTGTGCATACGCACAACAGTTGTAGCGCGCATAGTATATTTATGCTAAAATTCACTTCAGCACAACGACGTAAAATTTGCTAAAATAAAGTAACTCCATAACGGTAAGAGGAACTATGAAAAGCAGAAGAATGGCCCGGGAATGTGCCTTACAATCGCTCTATTATGCCGATAGTTTGAAATCGTCGCAAAATGATACGTTAGAACATTATACCGACGGTTTCCAAAAAGAACTCGGAGATGTTTTCCCGTTCTGTGAAGAACTTGTACAGGGTACCCGGGAACACTTACCGCAAATTGATAAAATGGTTTCATCGTATGCTAAAAATTGGACGGTAGCGCGTATGTCGGCCGTGGATCGTGCTATTTTACGCATGGCCACCTACGAAATGGTTTTCAGCCCGGAAAAAACACCGATCCCCGCGATTATTGACGAGGCCATTGAACTAGCCAAAAAATATTCTACGGAAAATTCCAGCAAATTTATTAACGGCCTTTTAGACCAACTCAAAAAAGAACGGAAATAAAAATGCAACCCAAAGACGAAATTGAACAGTTGCGAAAACAAATTCGTTTTCACAGCGATTTATATTATAACCAAGATAATCCCGTCTTATCTGATACGCAATACGACGAACTTTTTCGCCGTTTGCAAGAGTTGGAAAAACAATATCCGCAATTTATTACTCCCGATTCTCCTACCCAAAAAGTTGGCGGGCAAGCGTCCAAAGCGTTTAGTGCGGTAACGCATAAAATTCCCATGATGTCGTTGGATAACTCGTACAACGCCGCAGACATTTGCGAATGGCACGAGCGAGCCGCTAAATTGTTGGGAAAAGATAATTTTGAGATGGTTATTGAAGGGAAAATTGACGGGGTGTCCTGCTCGCTTACTTATGAAAACGGCAAGTTGGTACAAGCCGCCAGCCGCGGTGACGGCAAAGTCGGCGAAGATATTACCGCCAATGTGCTGACGGTAAAAAATATCCCGCACGAGTTGGCAAATGCGCCGCAAGGCACGTTGGAAATTCGCGGGGAAATTTATTTAGATAAAAAAGATTTGGCTTTATTAAATGCCCAACAGGAAATAAACGGCGGAAATATTTTTGCTAATACGCGCAACGCCGCCGCCGGATCTTTACGTCAAAAAGATGCATCTTTAACCGCCAAACGTCCCTTAAAATTTTTTGCCCATTCGTTTGGCGTTGGTAACATTTCTGCCGATAGTTTCAGTGCGTTTATTGACTTATGCCGCGCATGGGGTTTTTCCGTTTGCCCGGTGCGCACCCAGGTTTCGCACATTACGGATGTTATCCGTTTTTATAATCAATTTAGTGAGTCGCGCCATAATTTGCCGTTTGATGTGGACGGGTTAGTGGTAAAAGTTAATAAATTTCAGGAACAACAAATTTTAGGGGTTACGGCGCGCAGCCCGCGTTGGGCCATGGCGTTTAAATATCCCGCCCCACAAGCCACTACGCTAGTGAAGAATATTATTTCTTCCGTCGGAAGAACCGGTGTTATTACCCCGGTGGCCGAGTTGGAGCCCGTCCCTTGTGCGGGGGTAATTATTTCCAACGCAACCTTGCATAACTTTGATGAAATCAAACGCCTCGGCGTGCGCGCGGGTGACCGCGTAATTATTGAACGCGCCGGAGAAGTGATTCCCAAAGTGGTTAAAGTGGTGGAACATGTAGGCACGCAAGAAGCGTTGCCGCCTGTCATCTGTCCGTCATGCGGAGCCCCTGTATATAAGGAACAAGACGAAGTGGGTTATTATTGTATTAACCCAACATGTCCGGCGCAATTACACGCGCGCCTTGTTCACTTTGCTTCGCGCGATGCGCTAGATATTGACGGCCTTGGGGAAGTAGTAGTCGGTCAGTTATTGCGGCTGGAAATGATTGCGGAATTTGCCGACATTTACCATTTATCATTTTTCCATTTATTACAACTGCCGAACTTTAAGGATAAAAAAGCGCAGAATTTATTAGAGGCTATTGAAGCAAGCAAAAAACGCACGTTGGCGAAATTATTATTTGCGCTCGGTATTGCGTTTGTCGGCGAGAAAACAGCCGAAGTATTAGCGGATCATTTTCATACGTTGGACAATTTGAAAAATGCTACGTTAGATGATTTGCAACATATCCCCGACGTGGGAGAAAAAGTTTCCCAAAGTATTTACGATTTTTTTCACGATCAAAAAGCCTTGGAGCAAATTGAAAAATTACGCGCTGTCGGACTCAATTTTACGCAACCCGAAAAAGAAAAATCGGGCAATGTGCTGGAAGGGAAAACGCTTGTGTTCACGGGGGAACTTAAAACCATGACGCGTTCCGAAGCCGAACGTTTGGCCTTGCAGTACGGTGGAAAAGCAAGCGGCACCGTATCTAAAAAAACATCTTATGTAGTCGCCGGGGCCGCTGCCGGCAGCAAGTTGCGAAAAGCGCAAGAATTAAACATCCCCGTTCTTACTGAAGAAGAATTTTTGAAACTGATTGGCAAAATTTAAGGCAAAATATAAGCGCGGGTTCCGTAATTATTTTCTTTAAGTGTTCCTTTAAATAATTTTTCACAATAACTTCCCGCCTGGCTTATGACAGAAGTGGGCTCAATACATATTATTTGTTGCTGAAATTCTGCAACGGAACTAGTTACTGTCCATTGGAATCCGGCTCCGCGATAAGGGCCTTTTAACCGTTCTATGCGTAAATATTTTGAACCGGCTAATTCCCATTGCAACGCCCAATCGCTAGATGAATGATATTCCCCTTGCTGAACGACTATAACGTGTTCCGTATCGGTCCAAGATGGGGGCATTTCTATATCTAAATCAGCCAATGAGGCAGGATATGTGCCCGTAGCCATATAATATAGTTGCACCCCTTGGCTGATAGAACGCATTAACGTCAACGCCTGTACGCCCTTTGATTTTTCTACCGCTTTTTGATATTGCGGCAAGGCTACGCTTGCCAAAATGCCGATGATGAGTACAACGACCAGTAATTCTATGAGTGTAAACGCTTTGTTGTTTTTCATACAGATCTCCTTATACGTTATAATATCATCATGCTGTCGCCAAATGAGTAAAAACGGTATTTTTTCTCTACGGCTTGCAAGTATGCTTCGTAAATAAAATCTTCGCCGGCAAACGCACTTGTCATACACAAAGGCGTGGAATCGGGGAAGTGAAAATTGGTAATCAAACAATCAATGGCTTTGAATTTGTAACCGGGATAAATAAACAAATCTGTCCATTTTTTGCCAGCATGTGTGATATGTTTTTCGTCCGTAAAACTTTCCAGCGTGCGCGTGCTGGTCGTCCCGCACGAAAAAACACGCTTTCCCGCCGCGCGCACGTTATTTAACGTATCCGCCGTTTCGGGGGAAACCTCGCCGAGTTCGGCCAGCATTTTGTGGTCTTGCGGTTCTCCGCGAAGCGGCTTAAATGTTCCCCACCCCACATGTAACGTAATGTAACAAATCTGCACACCCTTATCTTTTAATTTTTGCAGTAATTCCGGGGTAAAGTGAAAACCTGCCGTCGGAGCGGCAATAGATCCCTTATATTTGGCATAAACGGTTTGATAGCGTTCTTTATCAGTTTCAATACTCGCACTCATCCCGCTGTGTTTGCGGGCTTTTTCAATATATTGCGGTAAAGGCATTAAACCGTGCGCGTCGCAAAACGGCAAAATATCATCTGTATTAAATTCCAAAATGGCTTCATTGGCGTCGGTTTTACCTAGCACTTTTGCACAAAGTCCGTCGCCGAAGTCTAACGTAATACCTTCTTTATAATCACGTGTTAAAACTGCCCATGTGCGGGGATTTGTTGTCGGGCGGACAAGCAGCACTTCCACCTTGCCGCCGGTAGGTTTATGGGCAAAAAGTTTTGCGGGGAAAACTTTTGTGTTGTTGATAACAAGAGCGTCGCCCGCATTAAAATACTCGTGGATATCACGGAAAATACGGTGTTCAATCGTGTGTGTGTCTCGGTGTAAAACCATTTGGCGCGAACTGTCGCGCGGAGTAGCAGGTTGTTTTGCAATTAATGGATCAAGGTCTAATTGTTTGAATCGTTCAAAAGCCATAATTATTTTTTCAGGGTGGTCAGTTTGGCCCCTGGATAATAGTTCTTCAAAATTTGTTCGTATGTTTTACCGGCTTTGGCCATGCCGTTGGCCCCGTCTTGGCACATGCCCACGCCATGCCCGTAGCCATGTCCGGCAAAGTGCACGACCGACGAATCCACTTGCATTTTGGTAATCTTACAACTTTTCAGCCCGATGGCTAAACGTAACGGATTGCACGCTACAATTTTTACCCCTTTATTGGTTTGTACGGCTAAACGGGTAACGCGGCCGGTTTTGGTACGTTGGGTAATCCGGATATTTTTTAATTTTCCGGTGAGGCCCACCGTTTTCATATAATTCAAAATTTTACTGTGCGCAATATCTTGTTTCCAACTGTATGTTTTAGAGTGTGAATCGTACGCGCAAGATGCGCCGGAAAGCGGTTTAATGGTGCGGGCCGATTCGTTCCAACTTTTTACATCGTCGGTCCCACCGCCGCAATTACCGTGATAATATGTATAAAAGAGTTTATCGTTATACATAAGCACTTGGCTTTTGGTTGCGTCCACGGCGGTTTTTACCGACGGATATTGTTTGCCGCCGCCTTTATACATTTGGCTGCGCACGTCGCTGTATAAATCAAAGTATTTGTTTTTAACGGTTTCTAACGTGCGCAAGGTGTATGTGCGCGCGGCTACCGCTTGCGCTTTTAACGCTTCGGCCGGCCACGAATAACTCATCTCGTATGGAAGCACGCCATATAAGTATGTTTCCAAATCGGCGTGTTCCACCAGAATAAAAGTGTTTTGCGCGGGGACAACAAAAATTTTTCCGCTATAAATATTTCCGCTCCATGTTAAAAGTGTTTCTTTGGCGGGCTCAATGATAATGGGTTGGTCGCTTTTTAACGTGCCGACTTGCACTTTCCCGTTTCCCGCAAAACGTACAGATAACGTCCCTTCCGACGATACTTTATATTTTTTATCTAAATTTTGTGTGTAAATATAAACGCGCCCCGAGTGTTCGATTTTTGTTTCCGATTGATTGTCGGCCAACAACACGCGCACGATTTTTAATGCCTTTGTTTCAGCCGATTGATCCGCCGCGGGTGCTTGTGCGGGCGGCTCTTGTTCGGTTGCTTCTGCCGAAGATGTCGGTGCGGTGGAAGTTGTTTTTTGGGTAGCGGTTTCTGCCTTTACCGCCGACGTGCCGGATGGTACCTTTTGCGCTTTTTTTGCGGAAGGAACCATACACGCCGCGCTTACTAACGCGGCCAAACAAGCGACATAAAATACCCGAAGTTCTTTTTTCATGCGGTTTAATTTTACGTTAATTAAAATAATAAATCGGCGTGCAATTTACGGCCTAAATGTTCATAGGCTTTGCGCGTCGCCACGCGCCCGCGCGGGGTGCGTGCAATAAATCCGGCTTTAATTAAAAAGGGTTCAATGACGTCTGTTAACGTATCAATAGATTCGGAAACGGCGATGGCTAAATTTTCTACGCCTACCGGGCCGCCGCCAAAGCGGTCAATCAGGGCTTCTAAAATGCGTTTATCCACGCTGTCTAATCCTTCGGCGTCAATATCTAAAGAATCCATGGCACTTTGGGCAATTTGTTGCGTGATGATACCATTTCCTTTTACTTGGGCAAAATCGCGCGCGCGGCGCAGTAAGCGATTGGCGATACGCGGCGTGCCGCGGGAACGTTTGGCCAGTTCGGTAAGACCTTCGCGCTCGGCGGAAATATCTAACAGCCGCGCAGAGCGTTCCAAGATATCGGTAATTTCCGGCGTTTCGTAAAAACCGAGATTAAACACAATGCCAAAGCGGTCGCGAAGCGGCCCCGTTAAAAGACCGGAGCGGGTTGTCGCACCGACGAGCGTAAAACGCGGAACGGCTAATTTTAAGGTGGTAGATCCGGCGCCTTTGCCGGTGTTGATAAAAAACGTAAAATCTTCCATCGCCGGATAAAGGGCTTCTTCTACGGCGGGATTTAAGCGGTGTATTTCGTCAATAAATAAGATGTCGCCTTCGGCCAGTTCGGTCGTGAGCATGGCGGCCAAATCGCCGGGGCGAGCCAGCACCGGGCCGGACGTTACTTTGATATTGACGCCCATTTCATGCGCTAAAATATTAGCAAGCGTGGTTTTACCTAAACCGGGCGGGGCATAAAACAAACAATGGTCCAGCGCTTCTTTGCGGGTTTTGGCGGCCTTGATAAAAATGCGTAAATTGTCTTTTAATTTTTCTTGCCCGACAAATTCATCTAACGTCGCCGGGCGAAGCGCGGCTTCAAGTCCGGCAGACTCGTCAGGCAGTTGGGTAACGTCTAAAATTTCGTTTTGATTGCTCATTTTTTCAGCACCCGTAAGGCTTCTTTAATAATCGTTTCAATTTTTTCGTTCGGGCCGATTCCTTGTGTATGCAAGGTGTCTAACGCACGGCGCGCTTCCGTAGCGGAATAACCCAGCGCCCCTAACGCTTCTAATACATTAGATAAGTACGGCGCATCATCCAACACTTTAATTTTGCTTTCACCTTGAACGGTAATTGTATCCATTTTATCTTTCAAGGCGTTAATCAGTTTTTCCGCGGTTTTGGACGTAAAACCGAAAATGCCCGTTAAAATTTTAGGGTCGCGCTTAATAATGGCTTGGTGAAAATCAGCCACCGAACGCAAGGCTTTATTTAGTAAATCTAACGCTTTTTTGGCTCCTGTATTGGGGATAGCGTCACGGAACAGTTGCCATAACTCTTTGTCTTCTTTGTGTAAAAAACCGTAGAGCATGGTGCCGTCGTACGGCGAGATAGATTCCGCTACATAAAGCACCACTTCTTGTCCGGCAACGAGTTCCTGCGCGGAGTTTTTAGTGATATTCACCTCGTATCCGATCCCGTTACACAAGACGACGACGCTACCGTCGCTGACTTCTAAAATTTTACCTTGCAGATAAACTATCATTTCTCTATTTTAGCATAATTGGTCTAAATCGGTCCTTGCTGTTTGGACGGTTTTTGTATAATATAACCAAGATTTTTACTAGTAGAAAAAGGGAATATATGAAACAAATAACGTCAACCCGAGCAAACGGTTTTACACTCATAGAATTATTGGTAGTAGTTTTAATCATTGGTATATTGGCGAGCGTGGCGTTGCCGCAATATCAAAGAGCCGTGAAGAAATCGCGCGCTACGGAAGCCATTCTTATGCTCCAAAAAATCCATCAAGCCCAGCAAGTTTATGAAATGGCTAACGGAAAACGTACTACCGATATAAGCGAGTTGGATATAGAAATCCCCGAAGGGTTTTATCGGTTTCATTGTCATAATTGCGATGGTGCTTGTTGTTATGCTATTACAAAGGACGGAAGCACTCCTTATTTTGAAGGAAACCCGGCCGGTACGCTTTATTGTCGCGGAACCGAAAAGGACTGCAAGACGGTGTTTAATGTAACTCCTGCCGGCGGATCGTTGGATAGCAGTTATTGGATTATCAAATTGTAAAAGTAACACCGTAGCATCATAAAGGAATTTTGTATGAAAAACATAAAAGCATTTACACTCATAGAATTATTGGTAGTCGTTCTAATCATCGGTATATTGGCGAGTGTGGCTTTACCGCAATATCAAAAAGCAGTAGCGAAAAGTCGTTTCGTACAAGCCAGAACGTTGGCGCATACCTTGGCGCAAGCCCAACAGATATATCATATGAACAATGGCGATTATGCACATTCTTATGATGAGTTGGATGTGGATACACCCGCATACATCAGTGAAACAGATGATTTTAATGCAGGCGTTAATCGCCCGCATCGCAATTTCTCGTGGGGGCATTGCGTTTTATGGCAAACCGGGGGAGTGAGTTGTTATATGGTGATAAGAGGAAAAGGGATGGCTTTTTCCGAAGGGGAAGGGGAGCAACAATGTATCGGTTATACGACAGACACTTCCCATTTGGTTAATAAAATATGTAAGGCTGAAACGGGCCTGGCAACCCCGAGCGAGACGGGTAGCGATTATTTGCGTTGGATATATCCGTAAAAAACACCCCGTAGCTAGCGGGGTGTTTTTTGTAAAGTCTTTTCTTATTTCAATGTTTCGTACAGCGGGAATTTCTCTAAGAAAGTTTTTACTTGTTGCGCAATTTGCACCAAGTAATTTTCATCATCATGGTGAGCAAGTGCATCATCTATAAACGCGGCAATTTGTTCCATATCTTTTTCTTTCATTCCGCGCGTAGTTACCGCCGGTGTTCCTAAACGTAGTCCGCTGGTTACAAACGGTTTTTCCGGATCAAACGGGATCGTGTTTTTGTTAGCCGTAATGCCCGCTTTATCTAACGCGGCTTCGGCTACTTTTCCCGTCATATTTTTAGAGCGTAAATCTACACACATGACGTGCGAATCGGTGCCGCCCGCTACCAGCCGGTAGCCGCGTTTTTTAAGCGCGTTCGCAAGGGCGGCAGCATTTAGTTTTACTTGATGTTGGTACGTCTTAAATTCCGGTTTTAACGCTTCACCGAAACATACCGCTTTGGCGGCGATCACATGCATTAACGGCCCGCCTTGCACGCCGGGGAAAACGGCGCTGTCAATGGCTTTGGCCAAATTTTCTTTGCATAAAATCAGCCCGCCGCGCGGCCCGCGTAAAGTCTTGTGCGTCGTCGTGGTAACCACATCTGCATACGGTACGGGAGAAGGATATTCCCCGGCGGCAATTAAGCCCGCATAATGCGCCACGTCACATGCTAAATACGCACCGCAACTATCGGCAATTTCGCGTAAGCGTTTCCAATCAAACACGCGTGAATAGTTAGAGGCTCCCGCCAAAATGAGTTTCGGTTTATGTTCTTTGGCAAGCGCGGCGGCTTCGTCGTAATCAATTTCTTCGGTATCTTTGCGCACGTTCATGGCAATCATATGATAAAGTTTGCCGGAAAAATTAAGCGGGTGACCGTGGGTAAGATGCCCGCCGTGGGAAAGGTTTAGCCCCAGCACCGTATCACCGGGTTTTAATAACGCAAAATAAACCGACATATTGGCTTGCGCTCCGGAGTGCGGTTGCACGTTGGCATGTTCGGCTCCGAATAATTTTTTGGCGCGTTCCCGGGCCAGTGTTTCCACGATATCCACATATTCGCATCCGCCGTAATAACGTTTGGCAGGGTACCCTTCGGCATATTTGTTAGTCAGCACCGAGCCTTGCGCTTGCATGACGGCAAGTGAGGTAAAATTTTCCGAGGCAATCAGTTCAATACGCTCGCGTTGGCGGGCAAGTTCTTTTTCTACGGCGTTAAACACTTCGGGATCGGTTTTGTGCAAATCGGGATACATAAAAACTCCTTGATTTTTTACTATGAAAAATCTACGTTATTTACTATAATTTACTAAATAGAAGTTAAATTCAGCAAGAGGTGTGAAAACAAATGGCAAAATTGACAAAAAAAGACTTCCTCAAAAACACCATCAAACACATTGATATGAAAAAATACAATGTGGTCCCCATGGTAGAAGCGTTTGAGGGTATGGCCTATGCGTCGCGCGAAGTGGCCAGAGCAAGCAAAATATATAATATGATGCTTTCCGATAAGAAATGCTCGGTTATTTTGTGTATTGCTGGGTCTTTAGTATCCGCCGGTATGAAAAAAGTAGTGGTGGATATGATTCAAAACAACATGGTAGATGCTATCGTTTCCAACGGAGCCAATATCGTGGACCAAGACTTCTTTGAAGCCTTAGGATATAAACATTATATCGGTACTCCTTACAATCAAGACGATAACTTGCTGCGCGATTTGCACATTGACCGCATCTACGACACCTATATTGACGAAGACCAACTCAAAAATTGCGATGAAACCATCCACAAAATCTGCAATTATTTAGAGCCCCGCCCTTATTCTTCCCGCGAATTTATTTGGGAAATGGGTAAATGGTTGGAAAAAAATAAAAAAGGTAAAGATTCTATCGTCTATAACGCGTATAAACACGGTGTGCCGATATTTGTTCCTGCGTTTAGCGACTGCTCGGCCGGGTTCGGCTTTGTAGCGCACCAAACGGAACATCCGGGTGCCCATGTGTCCATTGACAGTGCCAAAGATTTCTTGGAACTGACCAAAATCAAAATTAAAGCCAAAGAAACGGGCCTTATGATGTGGTCGGGCGGCGTGCCGAAAAACTTTGCGCAAGATACCGTAGTGGCCGCTGAAATTTTAGGCGCGGAAATTCCGATGCACAAATATGCGGTACAAATTACGGTAGCCGACGTGCGCGACGGGGCACTCTCCGGTTCTACCTTAAAAGAAGCCTCCTCTTGGGGGAAAGTTTCTACCGCGCTTGAACAAATGGTGTATGGCGAATGCACCACGCTTATCCCGCTGATTATCGGTTACGGTTATCACAAAGGGGCGTGGAAAAAACGCAAAGCGTCTAACTATGTAAAATTCTTACAAGACGAAGACGCTAAAATCGCCAAAGCCCGCAAAAAATAATGCAACTTAAAACTGCGTTGTTAAGTTTCATCTTACTGATCTGCCCGTGTGCGTTATGCTACGGGCAGCTCAGTTTTTTGGGTGTAAACGGCGAACGCGGTTATTCTGCCGTACGCGGAACGTACGTGTGGGATTTAGATAACAATTTTATTTTTACTCCGTCGTATGAATTTTACCGTCAATCGGATGCTCCCGATGTGGAAGAAACAGGTGCCACTTATCGTTACGGTTTGCGCGGCTCGTATGATTTTTCCGATGATTGGCGTGTATATATGCAAGGGTATTTTTTGCCCGAAGCGGTAGGAAACCGGGGCGTCAGTTATTTTGCGGGGGGGAGATATCATCCTTTTTTCCGCCATGGTATTTTCAAAGATCCGTTTATAGATGTGCGTATCGGACAAGGCCGTACCCGCACCCGCATAGACAGCATAGGTGTTTGGTTGGATGAACCGTACAAACAAGTAGAAACAAACGTCCGGGTAGAGGGTGGAACGGAAGTGGGTCCCTGGAACTTGAAAGCCGCGTGGCATAAAGTGATACAATATAATAACCAAGTCCAACCCGGTATTTCGTTTAGTTGGGCAGATATCCCGTATATGACGGCGGTGGTACAAGGGTTTTTGCGTTCGGCTACGGCCTTGCGTGTCAGTTACCCGACGTATTTGCTAACGCCTTATGCATCGGCGGCACGGTATGAATATGCCGAAACAGGCCGCCCGGCGGTAGCCGTTAGCGCGGGGTTAACACTTAAACAAGGAGCCTTTTCGTTTTCCGGCGGTGTAGAAGTGTTTGAACCGCGGCGCGAAGAAACGCGCAAGACTTTCTTTTCCATGTCGGTAGAAGTAGATTTTTAACCCGGTGAATTTTATGACAGAATTAGATTTACATTGTCAAATTGATGAAAAAGCATTCTCATGGACATTGTTTTTAACGCGGCTTTTTATTGGAAGTGTTTTAGCATATACCGTTATCGGTTGTTTATTATATTATCGTGGATTTTTATACAATGTTGCCGCCTTGGGTGTGCCGATGCCTGTTACGGTAGGTGTCGGACTGCTTGTAGTGCAATTATTATTATCGTTAATGTTGCTGTTGGGTTGGTTTACGCGTTTAGTATCGGGCCTGAGTGTGCTAGGCGCAGTGGCAGTAGGTTTTGTGTTTTTTGCCGGAGAATTCAACCGTATTTATATTGCGTTAATTATCCTTTTAGTTACCGCACTTCTTCCTTCGGTGTTATTAGGCCCGGGCAAGATCAGTTTAGATTATAAAAACGCGCAACGCCGCGCAAATCAGACATTTAGAGGTTAATTATGGCAAGTGCAGAAAATTCTACCTATATTAGTTTGGCAAATAAATATCGTCCGCAAAAATTTGAAGACATGGTCGGACAAGAAAGTATTTCTAAGACTCTTCAAAACGCACTTAAGTTAGGACGCGTGGCCCACGCCTATTTATTTTACGGTCCGCGCGGTTGCGGTAAAACAACTACCGCCCGTATTTTAGCAAAAGCACTTAACTGCACCGGGCACGCGGATAATAAACCCACCGCCGAACCTTGCGGAAAATGTCCCCAGTGTTTGGAAATTGCCCAAAGCGGCGATATGGATGTGTTGGAATTAGATGCTGCCAGTAATACACAAGTAGAAAAAGTTCGCGAAGCCATTATTGATACGGTGGCGTATGCCGCGGCGCGCGACCGTTTTAAAGTATTTATTTTAGACGAAGTGCACATGTTGTCTGCCAGTTCTTTTAATGCGTTACTCAAAACGATAGAAGAACCGCCGGCTCACGTTGTTTTCATTTTAGCAACCACCGAAAAACATAAAGTACCTGCCACTATTGTCAGCCGTTGCCAAACATTTCGTTTCCGCCCGCTGACAGTAGATGAAATTACCGAGCATTTATTAGATTTGTCCGGGGCGGAAAATATAGAATTAACTCCGGCCGCGGCTAAAATTATTGCTAAAAACGCTGGCGGGGCTATGCGTGATGCTCTTACGATTTTGGACCGTGCCATTGCTTACGGCGGTAACCGTATTGACGAAAAAATGGTGAGTGATATGCTCGGCTTAACGCCGGATGAGTTAATTAAACAAGCCATCGGTGCGTTAATTCAAAAAGATAATGATTCGCTGCATCAAGTATTTGAAACTATTAAAAACGAAGGATTTGATGCCAATTCCTTTTTGAAAGATTTGAAAAATGCGTTAGGCGAAGCGTTTTATTTTACGTTGGGCCAAGGCGCCGAGCCTTTTGCCGGAGCAAGCGAAGTCTTGGGAAAGGTAAGTCCCGGTTTTTTGGCGCAAGTATCCCGCAAAATTAACAAGATTTGCGAAGAAGTAAAATTTGCCGATAACGCGCTTATCAGTGCCGAAGTCGGTTTGTTTACGGTGATGGATAGTTGTTTGGATATTGCCGATTTTGTGCGGCGGTTGGAAGCGTTGGAAAACGGACAAGCGGCTTTACCGCCTTCTACTGCGCGCCCGACGGCTTCTCCCGCTTCACGCCCGACTCCGGTTGCTTCGGCTCCTCGCCAGGCGGTTACTAAACATTCATCTCCGACTTCCGCTGCTGTACCCGCCAAATCGTCTGCACCGGTTGAACAAAAACCGGCTACATTTGCTGCGAACTCCGCAATGCCGCTTTCCAACAAGGCATTGTGGGAAAAAATGGTGAAGTATTTTGAGAAAAGTCCGTTCGTATATGATGTCATGTTAAATTGTGATGTGTCGTTCCAAGACAATGAATGGACGATGTCTTTCTCGGCAGAAAAAGCGTTTTATCAAATTCCGGCCCAAAGTAAAATTGCGGAAATAGAGAAAGCCGCGTTAGATTTAGGCGGCCGGAAAATAACTATTAATCTGGCTGCAAATACTCCTACCGGCCAAACAGCCGCACGGGCGAAAAAAACACCGTCTGCGACTAAAGTCGGAAAAACGGTTAAAATTTTAGATGAAAAACCGCTTGCTATGCCTGAAGTAGTACATGCAGCCAAACCTTCCGACGGAGCCCCGGAAGAAATTAAAGATGTGTTAGATATGTTTTCCGGAGAAGTTGTGCAGGATAACGCATGAAAAGTTTAGACCGTTTTGTTCGCGCTTTGCGTCGCTTGCCCGGGGTTGGCCCTCGGCAGGCAGAACGTTTTGCCGCGTATTTCTTGCGTGCTTCACAAGGTGAAACGGAAGAATTTATCAGTGCATTATCGTCCTTGAAACAAGATATTAAATTATGCCAAACGTGTTTTTGTTACAGTGAAACGGAACAATGTCCCATCTGTGCAGATAAAGACCGCGATCATAGCCAAATTTGTGTGGTAGAAGATCCGCAAGATATTGAAGTGCTTGAAAAAACAAAAGCCTATAAGGGTGTTTATCATGTGTTACACGGGGCGATTTCTCCGTTAGACGGACGCAGCGCCGAACACGTTAAAGTGCGTGAATTATTAACCCGCGTACAAAATGCTCAACCTCCGGTGCGCGAAATTATTATCGCTACCGATCCGGATAGCGAGGGTGAAACAACTGCCTTATATTTAGCCGATTTGTTGCGCGGTCAAGTGGAACAAATTACCCGTATCGGATATGGTGTACCGCTTGGCGGCGATATTGATTATATAGACGAAATGACGCTTGGGTACTCACTCAAAGGGCGTACTAAAATTTAATGCATCCGTCGGTATATAAGCGGCCGCTGTTGTGGCTGGTAGTAGCGGTTGTGATTGGTTTATCTTTGTTCTATCGTCCTGCCATTTCCCCGCAGGACGTTTCGCGTTTTTTGCCGCAAAAAGAGGTAACTTTAACCGGTCAAGCAGTTACTTTCCCGGTAATTAAAAAAGATACACAAAATGTTTTTATAGATGTGTTTTCTGTGAACGGACAGAAAGCAACCGGGCGTGTATATGCGCGCATCGGTAATTTTTCGCCCCAATGGAAAGATACGCTTCAACTAACCGGACGCTTGCAAAAACCGTACGGAATAGATATCCCGGGGAATTTTGATTGGCGTTCTTATCTGGCTCAAAAGCATACCTATGCCGAAGTTAAAACTTCACAGGTAACAGTTGTTAAAAAGGCTGCGTGGTTTTGGCGTGCCGTGCGTGCGGTACGTCAAAAGATATTAACGGAACTGACCGATTCTTTCCCACCTCAAATTGCCGGTATAGCAGGTGGTATCCTGTTGGGGGAACGCGGGGAATTTCCGGCCGATTTATATGCGGCTTTTCAGCAAAGCGGGGCAATACACTTGCTGGTGGCTTCGGGCGGGAACGTCGGGTTTGTAACATTGCTTACGCTTGCATTGGGTTTTGCATTAGGCTTTAGCCGCCGCCCGTTACTGATTGTGTCTTTGTTGACGGCAGGCATTTATACGTTGGTAGCCGGAGCGGACGCCCCGTTGTTGCGTGCATATCTGATGACATGCTGTGCCTGCGTGGGTTATTTTCTGGGTAGAAACAGTGGTGTGTTTCAGGGTTTGCTCTTGGCGTGTTTGATTATTTTGGGGATTACGCCGTCTGCCGTATTTGATACCGGTTTTCAAATGTCTTTTTTGGCCACGCTTGCGATTGTAATTTGTTTGAATAATTACCGCATACCTGCTTCGTGGTCAAAAACAGTGCGGTTTTTTGCGCAGATTTTTCTGGCGACACTTTCCTGCCAACTTGTTTTACTTCCTGTGTTCACGAACGTATTTTATAGCGTTTCCTTAATGGGGCTAGTGTCTAATATGATACTCGTGCCGATGGCTTCCGTGTTAATGGGGCTTGGGTTTTTGTATGCGTTTTTAGCATCGTTACACGTGGGAGTAATTCTTTATTATCCGTGTTTATGGGGATTACAAATTTTCCAAACATTGGTGGAATTTTTCGCTTCTTTTTCATTATCTTCTATTTCGGCTACGGCGTGGAACGCGGGAAGTATAGTGGCTTATTATGTGGGGCTTTTTTGGATCAGCCAACTTCCCCATAAAACATTTGCACGTCGCTTATTTGTGCCTTGTTTGTTCGTGATGCTGGTAGCATTTTTCGGCGGGCGTTGGTATCAAAATCGTCCAACGGCCTACTTGCTTAGCGAGTGGAATAACCGTGCCGCTATTGTTCGTACAAATGGCAAAACAGCGATTGTGTTTAATGCGGGAATTTCGCCGGAGAAAATACAACGTGCTTTGGCGGCGTTGGGGATTTCCCGCGCGGAACTGATATTGCCGTTGTCAGGAGACCATTTGTTTGACGAAGTGTGGCCCGGGGATACATTTTCGCTGCCCGGAATTACCGTTCGGGCAACGTGGGGACTTAAACAAACGCAAGACGGTCGTGTGTATGAAGATACGGGATATACAGGCCGAAAAGATGAAAGTATTTCCTATTGTGTAGAAACAAACGCACGGGAAATTTGTATCGGTTCGCAAGCGCGGTTTTTAGTCCTTCCGGACGAAAAAACAGTTGCCGCATCCACTAACGCTACCGTAAAAACATGGTGGTAAATTTATAAAGTCACCGGCAAAGAGCCTTGCGCCGTTCGTTGTCCTAACAAAATTTCGGCCGCGGTTTCCTGAAATTCGGGGGCGGGGCTGAACGTATATAACGAAGTTTTAATTTTGAGTTCTTTGGGCAACGCCCACGGGCTGGCAAGCAAAACGCTTACACAATTTTCCGCATTTTCTACCGCTTTTTTTAGACGGACAATATCGTTTTCTTCCAACGCAATTTTTCCGGCAAACGCCTGATAGCGGCGCAGACAAATAATGAGTAAATTTTCTGCGCGCTCTGTAAAAGGAATTACGTTCACACCGTTTTTCTTTAACGTGTTGAGCAAAGGTGTAACGGAAGTCTTTCCGTCATCTCCTACGACGATATATGAAACAGTTTGCCCGGGCTTGAACGACGATAAATCCCCGCGTTTGACGATGGCTTTTTGGGCCGTGCGGCGCGGAAAATCGGTGTGCCAAAGAACGGGAGAAGTCATTGCCGGACGCGTTTGAATTTTTTTACATAAGACGTCTTGATGACGGAGTGCACGTGAAATAATTTCCGGTGATATTTTTGTTTCTTCCAAAAACGTTAAAAGTTCAGACGGATTTTGCGGAACAAGTAAAATGTCCGCCCCGGCTTGTAAGGCTTTTAAGGCGGCGGTTTTTTCGTCGCCGATGGCTTTCATTAAAAGCGCATCGGTGAGTATGCACCCGTCGTAACGGAATTGGCCCCGTACAATTTCTTTTACGATTTTTGGCGAAAGAGAAGCCGGGTTTTCAGCGTCAATTTCCGGGATAAGTAAATGCCCAAACATTACGCTGTCGGTAGCATCTAACAAGGCAGAAAATGGTACCAATTCACGCGCGAGCAATTGAGATTTTGTTTTATGTAAAACGGGGAGAGATACATGCGAATCGGTGGTGGTGTCGCCATGTCCCGGGCAATGTTTTATGCTGGATAACACCCCGCCGTCGTTAAGACCGCGTAAAAACGCGCGTCCGAGGCGGATAACCTGTTGCGGATCGTTGCTAAAGGCGCGCGTATTGACGATCGGGTTAAGCGCATTATCGGCTAAATCTAAAACAGGAGCAAAGACCCAATCTACGCCTAAACTGCGCGCTTGATGCGCCGTTAAAAGACCTTTTTCATACGCTAAATTTTCATCGTTCGCCGCCCCCAAAGCCATGTTGGACGGAAGCAGCGGCGCGTCTGGCAACCAGCGCCCAAGGCCGTCTTCGTAATCGGCAGAAATGAGTAAATTTTCTAACGGAGAAACTTGACGTACCGCTTTTGTAAATTCAGTTATTTTTTCGCGTGTGCCGCCATAAATACAAAACCCGCCCACCCCGCGTTTGGCTAAGGCGAGGGCTTGCTCTAGCGGGGTTTTATCAAACCAAAAACCGGGGTGAATTAAGCGGGCAATGTTCATAGTGTAATTTTCCCTAATATGCAGGCACGTTTGGCGCCGGTAGCCAACGGGCAGTGATTGATTTTTCGGTGTAACGCCAGCCATGCAAACAGCGCAAACGCCGCGGCTTCTTTGGCTTGCGGATCTATACCGTAATCTTGCGAAGAAACTATTTTTATATGCGGAAGTTCTTCATGCAAAAACGCAAGCAAGGTTTTGTTATAACATCCGCCGCCGGACACAATCATTTCTTGTTGGTAGCGGTGCGGAATAAACCGGCCAATTTGCTCGGCTATCGCGGCGGCTGTAAAATACGTGACGGTGGAAATTTGGTCGTATGCGTTGATAATCGGCCCGAAATAACGGGCTAAATACGCACGCCCGAAATCGTTTTTGTCTAAACTCTTGGGCGGCTTTTGCTTAAAAAACGGTTGAGTGAGTAAATTTTTTACACGGGCTTTGTCCGGCGTTCCTTTGGCGGCAAGAGCACCATTTTTATCAAACGGTTTTTGAAATAAAAGTTGTGCGCATAAATCAATTAAACTGTTAGCGGGCCCCACATCAAACCCTTGCGTTTTTACTTTTTTACCGACGAGCGATATATTGGCTATACCGCCTAAATTAAGTAATATTTTCGGCTTTCCCTGTCCGAAAATATATTCATCAAAAAACGGTATTAACGGCGCGCCTTGCCCGCCCAGTGCCATATCTTTCGCACGAAAATCACTCACTACCGGCACATTAAATTTAGCGGCCATAAATTCCGGCACGCCCAGTTGCAAGGTATGCGGAATTTTTGCGTTAGGCGCATGTACGATAGTTTGACCATGCGAGCCTATAACGCTGATATCGTTAGGAGAAAGATGAAATTGTTTTAAAAATCGCGCGACTGTTTTGGCATATAATGCACCGAGTTCATAGTTAAGTTCGCTGAGTTGCGCGGCGTTTAATTCGTAGGCGTGTAATAGTTTTTGTTGTAATTGCGGAGTATATTTATAGTTATGAAAAAATAGCACACGAAACGGACGAATCTGCACTGCGCAGACGGTTAAACCGTCGGCACTTGTGCCGCTCATGAGTCCCAGTGCTAGTTTAGTCATCTATTATTTCCCCCAAAAAACCGTTGGCGCGGTTTAATTTTTTTTGTGCTTCTTGGCGTGATAAATTTTTGCGGTGCATTACGATAGCCGTTTTGACTTTTCCGCCGGAATTTTTCAATAATTTAGCCGCGGTTTTTTCATCGGTTCGGGCGATTTGTTCAATTAGCCGCACGGCACGCGCTACCAATTTTTTATTCGTAGGTTTAACATCCACCATTAAATTACCGTATGTCTTTCCGCACAAAGCCATGGCTCCGGTGGTAATAGCATTTAAGGCCATTTTAGTGGCGGTTCCCGCTTTTAAGCGTGTAGAACCGCTTAATGCTTCCGGCCCGGTGCATAAATAAATATGAATATCCGCATGGGATGTGTCGGCCTCGGGATTACATGAAATGAGTGCGGTATGGGCGCGTAATTTTTTTGCTTGTTGCAACGCGCCTAACACATAGGGCGTGTGACCGTTTGCCGTAATGCCGATAATAAAATCATCTTGCGCGGCGGTGTTGCGGATATCTTCCGCCCCTTGTTTAGCGTTATCTTCCGCCCCTTCTTGCGCGCGAAACATAGCCGGTTTTCCGCCGGCGATAATTCCAAAAATTTCCGTCGGGCATGTGCTGAACGTGGGCACGCACTCGGCGGCTTCCAATACGCCCAGCCGCCCGCTGGTGCCTGCTCCTACAAAAATAATTTTATGTTTAGTTTGATAGGTTTTTGCGGCTAAAGAAATAGCGGCTGCAATTTCGCGGTTTGCTTTTTTGACAGCGCGTGCCGCATTGAAATCTTCTGCATTTAATACACGCGCCAACTGCCGCGGAGTAAGGCGGTCTAAGTGCGTAGTGCTAGCATTGATTTGTTCGGTTGGCGACAAATTTTTCATATTATTTTTGTTTTTCCGCTTCATCTAATACGTTGATTTTGAAACAAAGCGGTACGACGGCAAATGAACATAAACTGATCAATGCCGTTACCCAGAAAAACTGTTCGTAGCCAAGGGCCATTTGCATTTTGCCGGATAACATAGACGGCACCATCATACCTAAGGCCATAATACCGGTTGAAATGGCATAGTGGGATGTTTTATAAGCCCCTTGCGAGACATACATAATAAATACGGTTAGCGCCATCATGGCTAACCCATAGCCGAAATTCTCTAACGTAATTAAGGTGGCAATTACGGCAATTCCCGGTTTGGCAACGGCCAAATAAACATAAAAGAAATTCGGCAGTACAAGTAAGCACGCAAACGGCCAAATACATTTTTTGAAACCATATTTGCCGAGCAACCATCCGCCCAGTAAATTGCCTACGATAATGCCGCCGAGTCCCAGCGTGCCTTTAATAAGCCCCACTTTTTCCATGCTTAAGCCGAGGGCACCGTCGGTAACGGGTTTTAATAAGAATAGCGGAACGACTTTTTCCAGCAATGCTTCACCGAAACGGTACACCAGAATAAATAGCAAAATATAGAGAATGTTTTTTTGTGTAAAGTAGGAACCGAACGCTTCTTTCCACGCGGTGGCGGTGGAAGACGAAACGGGTTTGTCTTGTTCCGGCCGGGGTAAAATGTATGCATGAAACGCGGCAAACACTAAAAACAAAATGCCTAAA
The DNA here is from genome assembly GCA_900315845.1 of Candidatus Avelusimicrobium luingense. GTDB lineage: Bacteria > Elusimicrobiota > Elusimicrobia > Elusimicrobiales > Elusimicrobiaceae > Avelusimicrobium > Avelusimicrobium luingense. Next base: position 21,598 of record OOHK01000003.1, on the reverse strand, counting down.
AAGCCGAATAAGCATACCCAATTATATGGTTTGGCTACTAATCCGCGCTCGGCTAAAGCCCCGGTCAGCGAAATGAAAATTCCGCTACCTAAAATCATCGCCAAGCGATAGAAAATGGTACGCACCCCAACAAAGTTAGATTGGTCTGTCGGCGTGAGTGCAAACAAATAATATCCGTCGGTCGCAATATCCAAAGTGGCGGATGCAAATGCACCGAAAAAGAAACCAAATAAGGTAAGTGTAAAAATAGTTTGAAGGCCGCTTTCTTGTGCATGCAAGAAGGTAATAATTCCTACTATCCCCGCAATGGCCAAAAACACCGCGGAAAGCAACGTTTGCGCCCCCAACAGCCACCGGCGTTTGGTAGAGTGCGCATCTACCAAAGGGCTCCAAAACATTTTAAGTATCCACGGTAAATACAGCCACCCCGTCCAAAACGTGATAGCGTCATTGGGGAGTTTTAAGTCTGCATACAACAAAACCGATACCGTGTTAATAACGATATAGGGGAATCCTTCGGCTAAATATAAAGTGGGGATAAAACCCCAAGGGGAAGTTGTCTTTTTCATTTGAATGCGTATTTCCCGGCCAGCAAATTAGCCAGCGGTCGGGTGGTTTCGTTTTTCTCAAAAATCATTTTGATAATGGCCGTAAGCGGTACGGCGAGTAAAGCCCCCATCACGCCCCAAACAAGTGCCCAGAAAATTAAGCATGCCAGCACGATAATAGGGTCTAAATCCATTCCTTTTCCTAACCATTTTGTTTCTAAAATGTTACCGATAACAAAGTGAATAGTAGTCAGTAAAACAAGCACAAGCACCATGCGCCAATCAAACCCGTATTGCAAAAATAATACGGGCATCGGCAGTACGGTGGAAATAAAAGGCCCGATGTTGGGAATAAAATTCAGTACAAAAGTCAGTACGGCTAACATGGAAGCCAGTTCGGTTTTGACCGAGGCAAGCACCAACCACGTGCATACCGCCGCCAATAAAGAAACGAAAATTTTAATCATCAGATAAAACGCAATTTGCTGTTGGATATGACCGACGAGAGAGGGTTTGTCGGTAGTGGCTTTGCCCATGAAAATAAAGATAACAAATAGCGTAATCAGCATTAAATTGGTAATAATGCTCATTAAAGTTCCGCCTAAACTTTTGACGAAGTTAAACACAGGCAGCTTGGCCGCATTTTCCAAGACGAATTGGGCGTTGATGTTCACCCCGTATTTTTGCGCATGGCCTAAACACCAATCTAACGAATCGTTCAAACGGTCGGCGTAAATATCCGCGCCGTGGATAAAACTTTCAATAGAGTTTGAGATAAACAATACCGCTGCCGATACCAACGCTAAAAACGCTACAAAACTGATGATAAGCCCCAACGTATATGGAACGTGCCATTTGCGTTTCAGTCTTTCCGCCAATGCGCCGGCCAAGGTGGAAATAAAAAGCGCAATGATAAACGGCATTAAAATACTTTTAGTGTAGACGAGTACGGCGGTAGCCGCCGTCCCGGCTAGGATCATCAGACAAATGTTATTGATGGGGGCTAATTTTTCGGTAGCAGACTTAAAAGACATAGTTTTCTCCTATAAAATTAGTATAGCATACCGAGCGGAATTTGTAACGCTCAACAAAAAAGCATCCCTTATGGGATGCTTTCTAAATATGGGCAGTACAGGGTTCGAACCTGTGACCTTCCGCGTGTGAGGCGGACGCGCTACCGCTGCGCCAACTGCCCTAAAATACAAATTTTTATTTCTCTTTTCATTGGCGCTTTAGTAGCGGTCCGCTAAGGCGGACGAACTTTGTGTTACAAGCGCTGCGCCAACTGCCCGGAAATATATTTTATTATATCATATTTACAGGATACCATTCGTATTTAATTGGGAACATAATTTCTTTTGTACGTTCGTCCCCGTGGAATAAGATTGGCAGACGATTTTTTCGGGATCCGATCTGTCTATGAGAATATAATAACGCTGTTGCGTCGGCACGCGTTCGGCTACGGCAATTTGTCCGTCTCCCGTACCGCGGCATGTATAGGCAAAGTCTTTCGTCACTAAACGGTTTTGCCCGACCACTAAAGAAGTGGACGCGTGCGGAATTTCAATATCTAAACTGTCCATTTCGTCAAAAGTGGCGTATACGCCGTTGGCTAGGAAATAGCGTTGTTGGGCTTCGGCAATTTTCCGCACCAACAAAACGGCTTCAACCATGCGGGCTTTTTCCACTGCTTTTTGATATTGCGGTAACGCTACGCTGGCCAAAATGCCGATAATCAAAACAACTACTAATAGTTCAATGAGCGTAAATGCTTTGTTATTCATAAACAATCTCCTTGCGGGTTTGTGGTTGCTATCATAGTATCATTCTTTTCTCAATGTGGGATTTTAATTTGCCAATAAGTATAAGAGAACTGCATTTTGCAGTACATACGAATTTGTTATACTATAATTGTCTGTAAATTCGCATAGTAAGCAGAATAACAAGGAGACAGAAAATAAATCTATGGAATGGGGATTATTATTTAACGCATTTATCGGTGTTTTGGCCATTTTGAACCCGATTGGTAACATGCCGATTTTTTTGGAATATGTAGAGAACGAATCTCCGCGCGTGCAACGTGCGGTCGGGCTTTTAATGTCCCTTTCTATTTTTGTTTTATTGCTTATTTTCTTTTTATTCGGTAACCGCATTTTAACGATGTTTGGTATTACGCTGCCGGCGTTTAGACTGGCGGGCTCCATTATGATTTTACTGATCGGGCTTCGCATGTTGCAGGGGAAAAGCAAATTTGAACAACACGGCATTGAAACAACGGCTCCCGCCGGCAATACATTTGACCAAGCGCGTAACAGTTTGAGTCATATTTTGGTGCCGGTAGCCATGCCGCTTTTTATCGGCCCCGGCAGTATTACCACCGTTATTTTGTATGCGGAGAAAAGCGACTCGCTGCTGATGTCGCTTATGATGATTTTAGTATTGTTTGTCAGTTCGTGTATTGTAGCGCTGGTGCTTGTGGGCGCGCCGTATTTGTTCCAAAAAATCGGCCGCAACGGTACGCAAATCGTCATCCGGTTTATGGGTATGATTTTGTGTGCGATTGCCATGCAGTTTATGATTGACGGTGTATCGCAATTACTCCCCGGCGTGTTGGATACCGCGTTTATTCATACTCCGGCTACACACTGATCGGATAGTTTTTCTGGCGGCTTTGGGCCGCCTTTTTTTATATGACGTCTATGTTCAAACTCGTTTCCAAATTTAGTCCGGCGGGCGATCAGCCCAAAGCCATTGACGCTCTTACCAAAGGCGTATTAGCCGGCAAGACGCGGCAAACGTTACTCGGGGTAACCGGGTCGGGCAAAACATTTACAATGGCAAACGTTATTGCCCGTTTGAATAAACCCACACTTATTTTATCACCCAACAAAGTATTAGCCGCGCAGTTATATGCCGAGTTTAAGCAGTTCTTTCCGGAAAATGCCGTAGAGTATTTTATTTCGTATTACGATTATTACCAGCCCGAAGCGTACATCCCGCAGACGGATACTTATATTGAAAAAGATTCCGCCGTCAACGAACATATTGATAAGTTGCGTTTGAAAGCAACGACTTCGCTTACGTCGCGCAAAGATGTAATTGTGGTGGCATCGGTGTCGTGCATTTACAACATCGGCTCGCCGGACAGTTTCCGCGAAATGCGTATTTACGTCAAACAAGGTATGGAAATGACGCGCGCGCAACTATCGGGCTATCTGATTAAAATTCAATATCACCGTGATGAAATGGAATTTACGTCGGGGCAATTTCGCACTCGCGGCCCGAATATAGATGTAATGACACCATATAGTCAAAACGCTATCCGTATTGAATTTGCCGGAAGGACGATTGCACATATTTACGAAATTCACCCCATTACGGGAAATATCATGGCCGAATTAAAAGAAGCGTGGATCTACCCTGCTAAACATTTTGTGGCGACGGATGAAGATACCCAAAACGCCATTGAACAAATCCGTGCCGATTTGCAAGTGCGCCACGCAGAACTGTTGGCCCAAGGCAAAGAAATGGAAGCCTACCGCATTAAACAACGCACCGAGTACGATTTGGAAATGCTGGAGCAGGCAGGGTTTTGCAGCGGTATAGAAAATTATTCGCGTTATATGGACGGGCGCAAACCCGGAGAACGGCCATCCACGTTAATAGATTATTTCAAACGCTATGATGATTTTTTGTTAATGGTGGACGAATCACACGTGGCCTTGCCGCAAGTGCGCGGTATGTTTAACGGAGACAGGGCCCGCAAAACCATGTTGGTAGATTTCGGTTTTCGCTTGCCGTCCGCATTAGATAATCGCCCGCTTAAATTTGAAGAATTTGAAAGTTTAATGCCCTCCACCGTGTTTGTGTCGGCTACGCCGGGCCCGTATGAACTGACCGTTTGCGGTAATAACATTGTGGAACAAGTAATTCGCCCCACCGGGCTCGTGGACCCGAAAGTGGAAGTACATCCCACCGCCGGGCAAATTGACCATTTGGTGGAAAAAATCAAGGAACATACCGCTAAAAACGAACGTACGCTAGTGCTGGCTTTAACGAAAAAAACCGCGGAAGATTTAAGTACCTATTTTACCGAACATAACATCAAAACGCGTTATTTGCACTCCGATATTGAAGCCTTGGACCGCGTGGAAATTTTGAAAGAATTTCGGCAGGGGAAATTTGATGTTCTTGTCGGTATTAACTTGCTGCGCGAAGGAATTGATATTCCGCAAGTGGGGCTGGTGGCGATTTTAGGTGCTGATAACGAAGGCTTTTTGCGTAACACTACCACGCTTATCCAAATTTCCGGCCGTGCGGCGCGTAATGCGGGCGGCGAAGTAATCTTATATGCCGACCGAAAAACCGATTCCATTAAATATGCCTTAACCGAAATGAACCGCCGCCGTGAATTGCAAGAAGCGTATAATAAAGAACATCACATTACGCCTAAAACCATTCAAAAAGCGGAAGTGGAACTGAAAGAATTTGAACAACAAACTAAAACAAGTGCTTTCGGTATTTTGGCAGATTCGCTACCGGTGCCGACGGCCAAAAACATTAAAGCGGTGGAAAAAGATATTGAAGCGCAAATGCGCCAAGCCGCCGACGCACTTAACTTTGAACTGGCCGCCGAACTGCGCGACCGTTTGTTTGAACTAAGACAAATGAAATTAAAATAAGGAAGATTTATGCAAGATACATTAACCGTACAATCAGTAACAAAAGTGATCGGGCTGGAAAGTATAGACAGCACGCAAAATTTAGCCAAAGAACTTGCTTTGTCCGGCGAGCCGGAAGGCACGATGGTGCTTTCCTGCAGCCAAACAGCGGGACGCGGCCGGTATGAACGGAGTTTTGACTCCGGCGAGGGCGGGGTATATTTCACTTTGATTTTGCGTCCGCAAAAACCTGCCGCGTGTAATGCGTCACTCAGCGTGCGCGTCGGCGAGGCCGTCGCCCAAACTTTAACGGACATGTTTGGTTTCAAAACGAAAATTAAAGAGCCCAACGATGTGCTCGTGTGGGATAATGCGGCCCGCAAATGGAAAAAGATTTGCGGTATTTTAATAGAAACTTCCGCCGGAGAATGTGCCGATCACTGGATGTTGGTGGGCGTTGGAGTGAACGTCAACAACCGCTTGCCCGCTTCGTTAAAAGACAGTGCGGTCAGCGTTAAACAACTGGTGGGCGAAGAAGTCCTTAAAGAAATTTTCTTGGAAGAACTTTTAGAAAATTTCTGGCGCGAATATGCGTGTTGGCTGGCTTCGGTGCGGTAAAATTAGTTTAAGATAAAATACTTTCCGGCATTGAATCCGTATTGTTGCCCGAAAGCGATGTCTTCTCTACCTAAACTTTGGCAGATTTGTTTGGCCAGATTGTTTTTGTGAATAGCATCTGCGACGTGGCAATAAAACTTTCCGGAATTTCCATAATTTCCCTTATTTTCTAAATCAATTTCAAAAGCGGGAAGATTTGGGCTGGATGCTATAGCCCCGCAAGCACGTTTTTCAAAGCAGGCATAGGAATATTTGTTTTCAAATAAGGGGTTGGGCCACGTTCCTATGAGATTGCTTGAAATTTCTATATCTAATTCATTGATATCGTTTGTATAATCGCCGGTGGCCATAAAATACACTTCTTGTGCATTGGCAATAGCGCGCACCATATTCATGGCTTCCGTTGCTCGGCTTTTGCATACTGCTTTTTGGTATTGCGGCAAGGCCACACCGGCTAAAATGCCGATAATCAAAACAACTACTAATAGTTCAATAAGCGTAAATGCTTGTTTGTTCTTCATATTGTTTGCTCCTTTGTTGTTTTTTACCGTCCCTTTATTATCGTTTTTTTTTTTGATTTGTCAAGAGCGATTTAGTAAGCCTGTAAATTTACGACAATAACAACAAAAAACCCGCGAAAAACTCGCGGGCTTTTTTTAAGTAAAGATTAGTTTTAGTCGCCGATGGCGCGTTTGACTTTGGCAATAAAGTCTTTCAGCACAAACGGTTTGGCGCAAAAGCCTTTAACTTGCGGATACGGCATGAACATTTTTTCCGATTCCAACAAGGCTGACGACACAATAACCGGAGTGGACGATAAAATTTCGTCTTCGTGCATAATGCGCACAATGCTCGCACCGTCTAATCCGGGGAGCATTACATCTAAAATCACTAAATGCGGCATGACTTGTTTCATCATGGCAATAGCGTCACGTCCGCTTTGGCAGGTATATACATCATACCCGGCGCGTACCAACACAATGCGTAGGAGTTCTACGATAGCGGGTTCATCTTCCACAATTAAAATTTTCTTTTTCATAGTTTTCGTTTCCTTTGTTCTCTTATTATTTATTATACTTTTTTATATGACAAAAAAAAGTTTTAATGCATCTGTATTGCCCAAAATGCGTGCTTTTTGTGCACGGCTTATCAACCAAAAAGATGCGGTTCTCGTCGGCTTTAGCGGCGGGGCGGACTCTGTTTGCCTGTTGCATTTTTTGAATTATCTGTCCCGCGAAAAACATTTCCGGTTAGCGGCTGTGCACATCAATCACGGCTTGCGCGGGCGCGCGGCTACGGCAGATGCCGCCTTTTGTAAACAGTTTTGCGCCGCCCATCACATTGAATTTTTTGTAGAAAAAGCCGATGTGAAAAAAATTGCACGTGAGTATAATTTGTCCCCCGAACACGCCGCGCGTAAAGCGCGTTATCAAAAATTGTCGCAAGTGGCTCGCAAATGGGGGGCCACCAAACTGGCGCTGGGTCACCATTTGGACGATCACGTTGAAACCATTTTGCTTAATCTCTTGCGCGGCACGAAAGCCAAAGGGCTAACGGGAATTCCGGTGCGCCGTCCGTTAACTTCGTCGGTAGAAATCGTCCGGCCTTTGCTCTGTATCACGCGCGAAGAAACGGAAACCTATGTTAAACAGAATGGTCTTTCCTATGTTACCGACCAAACCAACTTTGATGATAAATTCACCCGCAACTGGGTGCGCGGTACGTTACTGCCGTTGTTGGAAACCAAGCAACCGCAAATCAAACAGCATTTAGCGCAAATGGCTCAGGAAATTGCCCGCCTAATTTGATACCATATAAATATGGCTAGTATCGTGTTAGAAGAATCCCGTAAATTGGGTATCAAAATTACAGGGCTTACTTTCCGCTCGCAAGAAGTTGAGCCGGGGTTTGTCTTTTTTGCGCTCAAAGGGGCTAATGTGGACGGTAACCGCTTTATTGCACAAGCCGTTCAAAACGGGGCCGCTCTTATTGTTTCCGCACAAGAGCAAGCGTTATCTGTTCCGTTTTTGCTCTCGCACGATATAGATAAAGATATGGCCGATGCCGCTTATGAATTTTACGGCCGTCCGTCGGATTCTTTGGGAATGATCGGCGTAACCGGCACAAAAGGTAAGACGTCAATTGCGTATCTTTTGGAAAGTATTTTAACACAAGCCGGACGTAAGGTCGGTGCGTTGGGAACGGTTAGTTACCGCATTGCGGGACGCAAAATTTGCGACGCGCCCAACACCACACCCGCCGCATTAGTATTATTCAAATTGCTGGCGCAAATGAAAGCGGAAAATTGCCAAAACGTTGTGATGGAAGTGTCTTCCCATGCGTTGGAACTCCAGCGGGTACGGCATATTTGGTACGATACCGCTATCTTTACCAATTTGCAACGCGACCATTTAGATTTTCACCAAACGTTTGAAAACTATTTCAAGGCCAAAGTAAAACTGTTTGAAAATATCGCCGATACCAATAACCCTAAACCACACCGGGCCGCTATTATCAATATAGATGATCCGTACGGACAAAAATTAGCCGATATGTTGCAAGGCCGCGTGCGCGTGATTACTTTTGCGCAAGAAAACGCAGCCGATTTCCGTGCAACGAATATCCGCGAGTTTTTAACGCATACGGAATTTGAAGTTAACGGCCACAAAGCACGTATCAATTTATTAGGAAAGCACAATGTTTATAATGCGCTGGCCGCTTGGGCCGCGGCGGTTGCCAACAATATACCGGAAGAAGTAATTTTGAAAGGGCTGGCCGCACTGCCCGGAGTGCCGGGACGGATGGAACGAATTGCCGGCAAGCAAGATTTTTTTGCGTTTGTAGATTTTGCTTATACCGATGAATCATTGCAACGTGCTTTTGCCACGATTAAACCCTTTCAAAAAGGCAAAGTGTTTTTAGTGTTCGGGTGTGGCGGACAGCGTGATAGAACCAAACGCCCTTTAATGGGTAAAACCGCTTGTACCAATGCCGATTACGTTTTTCTGACAAACGATAACCCGCGTTGCGAAGATCCAAAACAGATTTTTAATGATATTTTAGCGGGTATGCAAGGTTGCACCAATTATGAAATCGTTCCCGACCGTGCCGAGGCCATCCGCCGCGCATTAACGGCTGCACATAAAGATGATATCGTCATTGTGGCGGGAAAGGGGCATGAAAATTACCAACTGGTCGGAACGGAGAAAAAGCACTTTTCCGATCAAGAAGAAATTTTAGATTTTTTGCGGGAGAAAAAATATGTTTAAATTAGCCGTATGGCAACATAAAAAAGCGGGGGTGCTCGGTTTGGGTAAAAGCGGGCGTGCGGTAGCCGAACTGCTTGCCGCGCATCATATCCCGGTGTTAATTAGCGAAGATGCCCCTGTGGCGCACGTTAAAACTTTTTCTCCCGGTATAGAAGTGGAGACCGGCGGGCACAGCGAAAAATTATTTGCCTGTGATTTTTGGATAAAAAGCCCCGGCATGTCGCCGCATTCCCCGGTACTTTTAGAAGCCCGCAAACGCCAAATTCCGGTATTTAGCGAGTTGGAAGTGGCGATTGCCTTTATGCCTAAAAAAGTACGCGTGTTTGCCGTTACCGGTACCAACGGGAAAACAACTACAACGGCATTGCTCGGTGAAATTTTGAAGGCAGATGCCGCCGAAAAATTGCCCAAGCGCAATGTGTTTGTTTGCGGCAATATCGGCAACCCGATTTCTCATATCGCGGATAAAGTACAACCCGGTGATGATATTGTGGTAGAAGTTTCCAGTTACCAATTAGAAGATAGTACCTATTTCCGTCCGCATGTGGCGTGTTTATTAAACATTACGCCGGATCATTTGGAACATCATGGCGGCATGCGCAACTATATCAAAGCCAAAGGCAAAATCTGCAAGAATCAACGCTCTAATGATATTTTTGTGGTCAACGGGGCGGATGTGTCGTGTGCCGAACTGGCCGAAAAAGCCAAAAGCCGGGTGCTTGCCTTTTCCACCTATCCCAAACATTTGCTTAAAACCAATGTGTTTTTTGACGGAGATGAACTGATTTTCAGCGAAGGGCAACAACTGCGTCCTCCGCAATTAAAAGGCATGCACAATATAGAAAATGCCATGGCGGCTGCGCTGATGGCTTTAAGTGCGGGCGTCATGTCGGATACGATACAACGCGTGTTTGATAATTTTAAGGCGATGGAACACCGCATTGAGCAATTTGCGTATCACCGCGGTGTTGTGTATGTTAATGATTCCAAAGCCACCAATTTAGATTCTACGATTACCGCCTTAAAAAGTTTTGATAAGTGTAATAATATCTGGCTGATTTTAGGCGGGCGCGATAAAGGCGCTTCGTATGAAATTCTGTTACCCTATTTGAAAGATTACTGCAAGCGCGTGTTAACTATCGGCGAAGCGATGGATAAAATCGAGCGCGAACTAAACGGCTATCCGGTGGTGCGTTGCGAAACGTTGGAAAACGCCGTGGACGCCGCCATGAAAAACGCGCAAAAAGGCGATATTGTGCTACTCTCTCCGGCGTGCGCTTCGTTCGACCAATTCAAAAGTTTTGAAGACCGCGGCCGTGTGTTTAAGCGCTTGGTGGACGCACGCATTTTCAAAGACCGCACTTCTTCTTCCAAAAAATAAGTCATAAAAGAAACGCAAATGTTTTGATTCGTTTTTGCTATACTTGTTAAAGGATATCCCTACTTATAAAAAGGAGCCCGGATATGAAAAATAATCAGGCATTCACGCTTATTGAATTATTAGTCGTTGTTCTTATTATCGGTATTTTATCAGCCGTCGCCTTACCGCAATACCAAAAAGCGGTTTGGAAAAGCCGCGCGGCACAACTTTTTACTTCGGTAAGAAGTTTGGCTACTGCCCAAGAAGCCTACCATATGGCCAACGGAACGTATGCTAATTCTTTTGAAGAATTATCTCTTGGCTTTGATAATTTGCAAAGCACCACCTCCCCTGTCGTTGGTGTAAGTACGTTGTCATCGGATGCTATACGCACCAACGAAAATATGGAGTTAAGTATTAACAATGCCGCTAATAGTTTTGTATTGAGTTCGGCATTTTTCAAAACGGGGCCTTATTTGGGTGCCGGGTTTATCTTTGTGCATGTAGATCCTACCAATACCCTGGATCAGAAAATTTATTGTGTAGAACGCACCAACTATGTAAGTACCGCCGGAAGTTTTTGCACGAAAGTATGGGGTACCAATGATTTGAAGTTAACGCAGTGGAGCGCACGCTATTACGAAATGAAATAGTTTTTCGCTAAAACTAAACCGCCCCGCTTTTGTATAAGCGGGGCGGTTTTTTTGTTGTTTCCAATACTATTTGCTAAAGGCCATACAACAATTTCCGAGCATGCAGTTTTTGCACGCGGATGACGGTTGATGTTCTTTCAAAGCCGCAAGTAATTTGCGGGCAAAGTCCGTCAGTGTCGGATCGCGCGCGCCGAGTACCAGCATAATGTCGCCCGGCTTTGCGGCGGCCGCCATTTCGGCCAGCAAATGTTCGCGGCACCCGTCGTAACTTACGTTCACGCCGCGTGCTTTTAATCCTTCATAAACAGTACGGCACGAAACACCCGGCGGGATTGTTCCGCCCGGATAATATACTTCGGTTAACCACAAGTGGTCATTGGGGCCGATGGAGCGCGCGAAACTTTCCACAAATTCATTTGTTAATAATTTAATGGAAGTGAACGCGTGCGGTTGATAAAACGCAAGTACCCGTTTGCCGCGTAAGTGTGCGGCGGCAATAGTAGCCGCGAGTTTATGCGGGTTGTGCGCAAAATCGTCCACCACTTCAATTTTGTTATAACTGCCGATACTTGCAAACCGGCGGGCAATTCCTTGGAATTTGTGCAAGGCTTTAGCGCACGTTTCCAAATCTACGCCTAACTCTAATGCGGCGGCTACTGCGGCGGTAGCGTTGGCCACGTTGTGAAGCCCCGGCACTTGCAAACGGAACGGTTGGCCTTTAATGGTAAAGTCCGAACCGAAACCGTCCACTTTAATTTCCGTGGGGTGAATGTCCCCGTAGGACATGCCAAAAGTTTTTGCGCCCGAAGAAATCGCTTGCAAATTGGGTTCTTCCGCATTGACGATAGCCGTTTTACAATGCGAAATAAATGCTTTGAAATATCCTTGTAAAATTTCAATTTCTTTATGGTCTTTTTGTAAGTTCAAACACAGCCCCAAATACGGTTTGTATTTGACGATAGACCCATCGCTTTCGTCGGCTTCAATGACGAGCAAATCGGAATCTCCTTTATATACATTTCCGAAAACGCCCTGCTCTTTTTGTAACGATAAAATAGCCGCACCCGTAATCACCGACGGTTGCAACCCGGCAAACGCTAAAATATCATATACCATGGCGGTGGTGGTACTCTTGCCGCTCGTGCCGGAAACGGCAATCGTGCGGTGCGTGGCTACGTGTTTAGCTAAAAGTTCCGAGCGGTGCATGGTGGGGATGTTGAGCGCCCGCGCTTTTTGAAGTTCGGGGTTATCTTCTTCAATGGCGGAAGACAAAATCACAAGTTCTGTTTTTTCATCAATACCGCTTCCGTCTTGCGGGAATAATTTGACGCCTAATTTTTTCAAATAATCCCACAAGGCCATATCGGTGTATCCTTTGCTGATCAACCGATCCGAGCCGGTTACTTCGTCGTTACCCATGGCGTGTAGTTGCGCAAGCGCGCTCATGCCTACTCCGCCGATTCCAATAAAATGAATTTTCATTTTTTAAGTTCCTTTAATTTGAATTTTGCATAGTCCGACATGGTATAAAATCCGCCTTCGCGCGCTACAAGCCACGCCGCGATTTCTAAGGCTGATTTAGCAAATAAATCGCGGTTGGTTGCTTTGTGCGTGAGGGTGATTTCATCGAATGGGGACGAAAATTGAATTTCGTGCGTACCGACTGTTTCTCCGATACGCTCATAAGTTACTTGCTCCGTCGGAAAATTCAACACATCGGCTAACCGTTTGGCGGTGCCGCTGGGAGCGTCTTTTTTATGAATGTGGTGAATTTCGTGCACACGCAGATTATATCCGTTATACATTTGCGCGGCTTGTTTGGCAAGTTGTGTAAAAAAGTAGACACTCAAACTGACGTTTGGAGCAAAAAATACCGGAATTTTTTCTTCCTGTTGCATTTGAAATAAAAATGTCGCCGGTAAATTAGTTGTTCCTGTTAAAAAGGGTTTATGATGATATTTGGCAAGGGCAAACGCTTCTTGAGCGCCTTGCGGAGTTGAAAAATCAATGACAATATCAAAATCGGTATTGATTTCCTGTCCGGCACTACGGGTGGCACTTACTGTTAAACCCAGTTGCGGGTTCTCGCCGATTAAACGCGCCAGTGCGCGGCCCATTTTGCCGTTGGCTCCGTTGATAAGTACTTTTTTCGGTTCGGTGTTCTTCATACAAAACGCTCCAACAATAATTCTACAATTTGCCGACCGTTCATAGCAGCACCTTTTAGTAAATTATCAAACGTAATAAAATAATGAATGATGTTTTCTTCTTCTACATCTTTGCGTAAGCGGCAGATAAATGTGGTTTCTTTGCCGCTGACTTCTTTAGGGGTAACGACGGCCGCGGAATAAGTTAAATGAGGAAATTGATTCCACGCATTTTTGATTTGTTCCAAATCGGCTTTTTTGTTTAACTTCACGCTTACGCCCAGCGAGTGGCAGTTTTCCACCCCCACGCGCACGGTATGACAATATACTTTTAAGTGGGGAATTTCCAAAATTTTGCGGCTTTCGTAAAGTCCTTTTAATTCCTCGCTCGTGTGTCCGTTGGGGAGTAATGAGCCGATAAGCGGTACGCAATTTTTTTCGTAATACGAACCGGGCGTATTGAAATCATCCAATAATTTTTTCCCGCCGCCGCTGATGGCTTGATACGAACAGAAAAATACTTCTTCAAAATCGTAAAATGGTTTTAAGGGTGCCAAACTCATCACCAAGCCTGTCGTCGTGCAGTTGGGGCTGGCAATCAGCGGCGTATCTTTGGTAATGGCGTGCGGGTTAATTTCCGGAATGACAAGCGGTACGCCGTCCGTCATGCGAAATTCGGACGACATATCTACGATAAATTTCACGCGGTTTTTGAGTGCGGGGGCTAATTCGCGGCTGACAGGATTGTCGGTGCATAATACCGCAATATCCAGCGCGGGAATTTCATCATTTCGTCCGAAAGTTTTGATTTCAAAAAGTTGTTTTACTTTTTGTAATTCGGCCAACATTTTTTGACCGACCATCCCGTTAATTCCGATAATACCTACTGTTTTCATACAGACCTCACTTAATCAGCCACGACGGGTTTGCCGTTTGAAATAACGTGTCTAAATGTTCTTTATGTGCGGCGGAAATTTCACCGAGCGGCAAACGTACGGTGGCAGAGCCAAATCCTAACTTTGCTAACATATATTTAATACATGTGGGGTTTGTTTCGGCATAGCAGGCTTTGATAAACGGATAAAGTTGCGCAAACAAGGCAAACGATTCTTTCGTCTTTCCCGCTTGAAATAACTGATAAATTTGCACGAAAGCCGGTGCAAACACGTTAGCCGCCGCGCTGATAATGCCCGAAGCGTTAATGGCCAAATATTGCGGAAATAAATCATCGTTTCCACACAAATAGTCTAAATTTTCAGTATAACTGACGGCCGTTTGCATGACGTGGGAAGCGTCGTAATCCGATTCTTTTATCCCTACGATTTGCGGCACATTGGCGAGCAAATCAGCCAGTACATTGTCCGGCAGTTTTAAGCCGGTGCGCCCGGGGATGTGGTATAAAATAATAGGCAACCCCACTTCGGCCACTGCCTGATAATGGGCAATTAGTCCGGCGGGATTGGGTTTATTATAATAAGGTGTAACCACCAAAACAGCGTCGGGATTGTATGGGGCAACGGCGCGCGTATTTTCTACGGCAACTTGCGTATTATTGGCTCCGGTGCCGATGATGATTTTGCATTTACCTGCCAAGCGCGGTACGCAAAAATCTAAAATTTGTTTTTTTTCATCCGCCGATAACGTCGGGGTTTCGGCGGTTGTGCCTAATAATACCACGCCGTCAATGTGCGCGGCGAGTTGGGCAGAAAGTAAATTTTCTAAGGCGGAGAAATCAATTTTCCCGTCGGGCAAAAAAGGCGTAGCCAATGCTGTAAAAATTCCATTAAACATAATCGTACCTATTATTAAAGAATAACTGCTCATATTTTAGCAATTTAATTGCTATAATTTAGATACTATTTTACAAAAGAGGAATTTTATGGCTGAAAACGAAAACGAAAAAAAAGAGGATACATTCTCTATCTTTGAAGATACCGATACCAGTTTGCCTACCGAACAGTGGGAGAAAAAGCTGAAAGAAAATGAAAAAACGGCAATTTTTACCAACGAGCCTGAGCCGCGTCATCCGTTACATTCGCGCAATATATGGTCCAGTTTAGTCTTGTTGACTTTTTTAATCTCGGCTTGTTGCGGGATATTTTTGGCGGTGCGCCCCGTTGAGAAATGCGAGACTGCTGCTCCTGTCAAAACGGAAGGAGAAAAAGAAGATAGCCCTTTGTTTACGGCTATTTCCAAGTCAAAATCGTCTAAACCGGGTATCGCCTGGATCAAAGTGCGCGGTGTTATTTCGCAAGATAATGATTCCGGTGCCTTTTCGCGCCCGTCAGGTGCGGGGGCTATTGCCAAACGCATTCGTCAAGCAGCAGAAGACAAAAACGTTAAAGCCATTGTGTTAGATATTAACTCCCCCGGCGGGACGGTGGCTTCCGTTCAAAACATTTATGATGAGTTGATAAAAGCCAAGGAACAAGGTAAAAAAATTGTGGCGCTTATGCGTGATGTGGCAGCCTCCGGCGGGTTTTATATTGCTATGGCGGCTGATAAAATCGTGGCCGAACCGGGTACGATTACCGGCTCGGTCGGTGTCATTATGCAAACAAGCAATGTAGAAGGTTTATTTGAAAAAATCGGTGTAAAAGTTATACCGATTACATCGGGCAAATACAAAGATATGGGTTCGTCTTTCCGTCCCATGACCGATGCCGAAAAAGCCTTATTGCAAGACATGGTAAACGATACGTACACCCAATTCTTTGCGGCTGTTAAAGCCGGACGTCCCAATGTAAAAGCGGAAGATTTAACGGAATATACCGACGGACGTGTGTTCACCGGGCAACGCGCCTTTAATTTAGGGTTTGTAGATAAACTCGGCGGCGAAGAGGAAGCCCGCAAACTGGCCGGAGAACTGGCCGGATTAACCGACCCGGAAATTATCAACCAACGCGGGGCGAACTTGCGTGAGTTTGTGTTCTCGCTCGGATCCAGTATGGAAAACCAAACTCTCGCCAAACAATTACAAACGCTTGCTACGCCCAGCGTATCGTATTTGTGGGTTAATTAACGGAGCGTTATGCATTTATTCAAATTATATTTTGATTATATGAACGATCCGGCAAAAGCGGTGCAAACGCTTTTACACGAACGTTCGTTTGCACTGGCGTGTGCGGGTTATTTTGTGGCCGCTTTAGGGTGGGTGTTGTTCTTTAATATCGGCGACGGATTATCCCCGGTTTCGTTAGTGGTTAAATTGGCCATTGTGTTTGCGGCCGAATTAACGGCCGGTTATTTTATCGCGTCGTTATGCGGATTGTTTTTAGATTTTTCCAACGTGCAAACGTCCCCCGCAAAATTGTTTGTACTGATTGGCTCTGCCGGATTTATTAAAAGCCTTTTGATTGCTTTTGCCCTTATTTCCGCGGCAGTACCTTCCGCGCATTTAGGGTGGCTGGCTCCGTTAGCCCTTTTAGGCGTGTTTGGCCTGCAACTGGGCTATTTGACGCGCGCGATTAAACGTGCCTATCACATTTCGTATAGCCGCGCTTTTGGGGCATGGGTGTTTACTGTTGTCCCGGTGATGGCGGTTGTCATGCTGACGGGTGTGTTTTTTGTATGGGCAATCATGTGGCTGTTCTCGTAAAATAGTTTGAGGAAAATAAAACGGCGCACTTAAAAAGTGCGCCGTTTTTTGTTTGAAATAAATTTTATTTTGCGTCCGGCCCCATGGCGGTTTTGACGTCTGCCCCCATCGGGGTAGGCATGCCTTGTGCATTGATGCATACAAGTGTTGTTTTGCCTTTGGTGCACAATTTGCCGTCTTGGTTTTTAATAGTGTTTTCAAATATAATTTTGATATCGGACGTTTCTAAAATTTTTGTATCTATCTCAATTACATCAGCGTAGCGGACGGGATATTTATATTCCACTTCTTGCCGCGCCACCACAAAGAATAATCCTTTTTTCATCAGGGCAGGTATGCTAAAACCTTTTTCTTGCATATATAAGGTGCGGGCTTCTTCAAAAAATTTTAAGTAGTTGCCGTAATAGACAACTCCGCCGCAATCCGTATCGTGATAAAAAATAGTTTTTTGCATAAAAATTCTCCGTTGCTACAAAATATCAATTAGATTTCATATAATAAATTATACTTGATTACGCGTAACAAAAAACCGCATTTACCAGTTATGTTAAAAACAGATGAAATTATTAAGCGGCTTAAAAACCCGCAACAATACCGTAAAGAGCAAGTGCAGCAGCAGGCACAAGATAATGCCTCGGTTCCACTTGAAAACAAACCGAAAAAACAGGCTAAACAAGGCCTGGAGGTTGTTTTGGGCGGCGCGGTGTTTTTGCTGGTGCTTGTAACGCTTTTCTTTTTAATTTTGTCTAAAAACCGGGCAGAAAATTTAACGGCCGCATTGGATCCTTCCCAACTGCAAGGGCTTATCGGACAAGAAGAATTTAATCCCAATACCGAAGTAACCTATGTGGAAATCCGCGAAGGGCAAAACCGCAACGTATCGGCGGCTAACTTGGGTTCTACGTTGCCTATTATCAGCCGTTTTAATTATAAAACAATGACGCCGAAAAATTACGAAATTATCGGTGCAGCCCCTTGGGCGTTGACAACTAACTTTGCCTCTAACTTGGACGATGCGGAAATGATCGGTTATCTGCTTTCTAATGACATTATGATCCAGGCATTTATTACCCGCCCGGATGTGGAGCCGTTACTTAATGATCCGCAATTATTGCTCGCCCTTACCGAAGATCAAGCCGGTATGGAAGAATTTTTTAATAACGAAACCGTAAAGGCCGTATTGGCTGATCCGCAACTGGTACGTACGGTAGCGGGTAGCCGGTTTATGAGTTATTTGCTTATCAGTAAAGCCGTTAAATACTATCGCGATCATCCGCAAGAGGCCGCTAACATTATCCGCCAACATCCGCAATTAGCCGCCTTGCGCCAAAATGAGGGCGTTGTAACTGCTGTAAAAGAAAACCCGTACTTAAAGAAAATTGCCGATATTTTGCTGGGCGCATCTGCGCAGTCTGCGGCGGCCAAACCGGCTGCCAAACCGACGACGACAACCCAGAAAACAACCCCCAAAAATACTAAAACTTCGCGTGCTTCAAAAAGCAAAACCAGAAAATAAAGTTGTGCGGGTTAAAATTTTTTGTTATAATATTTATGTCAGCAGTAACCGATTTTTTGCGGGCGTGGTTCAATGGTAGAACGCGACCTTGCCAAGGTTGAGACGAGAGTTCGATTCTCTTCGCCCGCTCCATTTAAAAACCCCGGGATTTATTCCCGGGGTTTTTTATGCACCATATTCCAGTCCAAAAGACCTATTTTTTCCTAGGCCCAAAAATCACTTGCATTGGGCCTAAATACCCTCGTTTTAACCCGTCAAATTCCCTACTATATAAGTAAGAAAACGCAGTAAAGGAGATTCTTATGAAAAAATTTTTAAGTTTAGTATTAGTAGCCTTAATCGTATCTGCGGTACAAGCCGCTCCGTCTTTTAGCACGATTCCTACCAATTCGCGCCGCCAAGAAATGGTGCAACGCTATGTGTCTAAACATTCGTTAGAATCCCGCTTCTGGGAAGCCGTAGATAAAGGGGATATCGCTTTTATTGATCAACTGGAAGATGCGGTGTTGCTTACCAAAACGGATAAATTCGGTAACAACTGCTTCCACCGTGCCAAAAACGCTGCTACGGTACAGGCCTTATCCGCCGCTATCCGCCGCATATATAAAGAACAAGCCCCGGGTATTTTACATGGTTTAATCAACCAGAAAAATAAAACGATGGACGAAACGCCGGCTCAAGCGCATTTAAGCGTAGGAAAAACGGATACCTTTGCCTTATTATTCGCCAGCGAAAAAGGTACTTTGCAAGCCAGTTCCGATTTGGCGGTGGCCATTTCTAAACTCCGCCCTACGATGCACTTAACCGGGCCGATTGCGATTTCTACTACGCTGGAAAAAGAACGTGTCCGTTCCCTGAGCCAAGATAAAGCGGGCCGCACCATCGCCCAAGTTGCTTTGGCCAACGCCAATCAACCCGGTATGGATAACGTGATCCGGTATTTCCAAGCCAACGCGCCCTACTTGTTCTAATTGAGATTTAATGTAAAAACACCCTGCTTTTCGGCAGGGTGTTTTTTGCTTGTGAACAAACTGTTATTTCGCGGGTGCTTTAGCGTGATTGTAATTTAAGAATTTAATGGAACTGGGCAAAATCACATCTTCCATTACGTCTAGCGCATACGAATCGGTCATGCCGGAAATGTAATCGGCGATAATCGTATCTAATTGGGTGACGTCTTGCTTATACACCTTTTGCATAGATTTCATGTAATTAGCAAAATTATGCGCGGTTTGTTTTCCTTCTTTTTCATAGCCGTCATAATCAAATTGATACCGGCCGAAAATGTGGCGGAAATACGTAAATAAATCGGCGATACACTTGCAAATCGTTTCCTTGCGTTGGCGCATTTGTTCGTTATCGTAAATGCGTTTGTAATTAAATACCCGCAATTTGGATAATAAATCAAACTTTTCATCCGAAAATCCGATACAATCTTTATCTTTGGAATGATTGATTAAATCTAAAGTAAGCGTATTGATGATTTCCCCGTTTTTCTCACCGAGTTCTTCGCGCACGTCTTGCGGGATATCTTCTAATGTAATTAAATCGGCCTTGATAGCGTCCTCAATGTCGCGTCCCAAATAGGCGATTTTGTCCGATAACCGTACAATACATCCTTCATAAGTAGAAGGCATTTGATTGCGCCCGAAGATTTTTTCCAAATCATTGGGGGTTTTGCCGGGGCGAAGTTGGTTATTATCATAATCTTCTCCGCAATGGCAGATGATACCGTCTTTGACCGCAAAAGTAAGATTTAATCCTTCCCCATAGTTGGCTAAATGCTCTACCACGCGGTAACTGTTCACTTCATGTAAAAACGGTTTATGGCCTTTGGGCAAACACATATTGATGGCCCGTTCTCCTTCGTGCCCAAACGGTGCATGACCGATATCGTGCCCGAGTCCGATAGCATACGCCATATCTTCGCTTAAGTCCCAATTTCCGCTTTTATTAAGCCCGCGGCAAATGGTGGCGGCAATCGTGGCCACGTGTAAAACGTGTTCAATGCGGGTGCAAATGTGGTCGTTATCGGGGGCAAAGAACACTTGCGTTTTATGTTTCAGCCGCCGAAACGGTAACGAGTGAATAATTTTCGTTTGGTCTCTAAAATACTCCCCGCGCAAATCGGACGTTAGCGGGTGGGTGCGGCGCGTATAAATTTCATCGGAAAACGGATTTTTAATCATAAAATTATGATACCATATATAAGAAGTCGCCCGCTACAATACAAGGAGAATTTTATGATACGCGCCCTTTATGCAGGCAGTTTTGATCCCGTTACGAACGGACATTTGGATATTATTACCCGCGCCGCTAAACTTTTTGGCGGGTTAACCGTGCTTGTTATGCAAAATACGAATAAAACATCGTTGTTTTCCTTACAAGAGCGGGTGGAACTGTTACGCCAAGTAACGGCTAATATCCCCGGGGTATGCGTAGAAACGGCAGACGGATTATTAGCCGACTATGCCCGTCAACATAACGTACAGATTTTAGTACGCGGGGTGCGCGGGCCGCAAGACATAGAGCCGGAACTCGCCGCGGCGCACTTTAATTCCCGATTCTATCCCGGGTTGGAAACCGTCTTTTTGCCGACTTCTCTGACGTGGAAATACGTTAGTTCGTCCTTGGTAAAAGAAGCCGCTGGGGCCGGGGGGGATATCTCTTCTTTTGTGCCGCAAGTGGTGGCCAAAGCGGTAAAAAGCAAGTTGGGCTAACGCTTAATCTGTCGTCGTAAAATCATAAAAACTTGCACAAGGCTTGTGGTTTTTGGTACAATAAATACGGAGCTAGTGATAAGGAGTATTTTATGTACTGTAGCCGTTTCAAGCGGAAGTACCAGTGCAAGCCCAAGCCGTACAGTAGTCGGCTTAAAGGGGCGGAATTACTGTTTCCTTTTTATCAGCCCATAGTGTTTTTAATACAAGATAGTTTTATAAATAAGTGCCTATTTCTAACTAGGCCCAAAAGACAAGAAAAATTAGGTCTTTTGGGCCTAGTTTTTTATGTGCTTTTTCGCAATAATATAAGAAAGGAGATCTTATGAGATCGTTAATCGCCGGATGTTTGAGTATTTGTCTACTCGTCAGCAGCGTGTCCCCTGCAATGGCGCAGGCGGTGACCGTTCCTGTTGAGATAGGCCGCGCTTTGGTAACGAGTGCCAATACCGGAAAATATGTAGCGGAAAGTTTAAAAGCCATCACCGAAATATACCAAGGGGCGTAT
>OOHK01000007.1 GCA_900315845.1 Candidatus Avelusimicrobium luingense | reverse complement strand
GTTAACCGGAGTAACCGAAGGCGCAGATTTAGAAGCGGCCGAGTAGGAAAAAGTTCCCGTTATGGCATTTCCGCCATGCACAATAGCATTAGGGAAGTGAAATTCCGTTCCGGTATTGTCCCCGCTGATTGATTCTACATTGAAGATAGCGGATGTAGTATTGTTTTGGACAGTTAGCGTGCCGGGCGTATTAACTTCCAGGACGGGCGTACGTAACCCCCCCGGGAATTTTGCCGGGCCGGATACCTTTAGGTAATCATAATTACCCAAGCGTGACGGGTTAAAACTGACAGAAGAAACGTTTTCTGCCGCCACCGGTAACGCAATAAGCGTTAGCAAACCAAGCCAATAAAATTTATTCATAAAAACTCCTTGCAGGAAAATGATTATTTCCCTTACTAATAAGTTTATAAGAAAAAGCGATAAAAAACAAGTGAAAAATTGTGAATCTAAAATGCTACAATAAAATAACTTGTCTGCCGGAGAAACAATTATGGTTAAAAATTTATCGTTTTCCTATTCTAAATTGGGGATGTATAAGGAGTGCCCCCAAAAATACAAATTTCGTTACGTGCATATGTTGCCGGAAAAACCGAAATATTATTTTGCATTCGGTACGGCGTTGCATGCTGTGATGGAATTTATTTTTAATCCACAACGGCCCGAATTTCCGTCATTGGCCGAAGCCCTAAAATTTTTTGATAGCGAGTGGAGCAAAACGACTTTTGAACAAAAAGGCTATGCTTCGGTAGAAAAAGAGTTGGAAGGATTTGCCGAAGGCCGCCGCATTTTAGAAACCTATTACGAAAAAAATGAGTCTTCGTTTATTCACCCTTTATCGGTAGAAATGAAAAGCACCCTGGAAACCGACGGATTAAGTTTAGTTAGCATTTTAGACCGTATGGATTATTTGGGGGATGGCAAGATTAAAATTTTAGATTATAAAACAGGTAAAACGGTTCAGCGCGAGCCCACACAACTTTATATGTATCAAAAAGTGGTGGAAACTTCGCCTGTTATCAAAGCGTTGGTACAAAGTAAAGATCCGTCTGTTAAGGAAGTGCGTGTCGGGGAAATGAGTTTTTATCACTTGCCAACATTAACCGAACTGAAATTTGAACGCGCCCCCGATAAAGAAATTTTTACTTTTTGGCAAGGAGTGTTAGACGTGGCTGATAATATCCGTGCCGGAAAATTCGACCCGACCCCCGGCGAAACACAATGTAAATTTTGTGATTACCGCAATTTGTGCCCTGTTTTTACCGGAAAAGAATATGATGGCCCCAGCGGATACGGGGCGCACAAAAAAGTGGAGGCCGTTGTCCCCCCCGCTCTTAAAAAACCGGCGACTGTTCCCGCGCCATTACCTAAAAGTGAAACGGACGAGTTAAGCGAAAAAATTGACCGCTTGGGAGAACTCTTAGACGAACAACACCGCTTGGAACAGGAAATTATTGCTTTGATGCAAAAAAATAAATTTGCGCGACATTTCGGTAAAGTATTTACCGCGGAACTGACGGAAGAAGAAAAAATAAATTTAACAGATGAAGAAAAAGTAGTGGCATTGCTTGAAAAGTTAAACTTATTAAATAAGGTACTTGCTCCCACGCGCACCACGGTGGCGCGCTTGTTGGATGATGATACGGTTTCTGCGCAAGACAAGGCTAAACTGCAAGTGCTGGTAAAGAAACTAAAAACGCCGCGACTTATTGTGGAAAAACAATTATAGTTTTTAGGAATTGGGCTGTTATGAAAAAATCTCTCATTGTTGCCTTAGATATCGGCACGTCCGGTTGTCGCGCCGCAGCCGTGCGGGAAGACGGTACATTAGCCGCCCAACATTATTTGCCTTTATTACCTAAACGCCCCGCACCGGGTTTATCGCAGTATGATGCGGCTGATTTGCTGGCCGCCGCTACACAATCATTGCAAGCGGTACTGGATAAAACCGGCCCGCAAAATGCGGCTGCGTTAGCCATTACTTCGCAACGTTCTACGGTTGTGTTGTGGGATAAACAAACAGGGGAGGCGGTTGCGCCGGTTTTGACATGGGAAGATGGCCGGGCGCAAATGCAAGCACAACAGGCGGCAATTAGCCAAGAGGAAGTGCACGCATTGACGGGCTTATATAAAACGCCGTTTTTCTCTGCGCCGAAAATTGCCTGGACACTTGAAAATTTTCCGGTTTGTAAAGAATTACTTAAACAAGGGCGTTTACTCATGTCCCCTGTGGCATCTTATATTATTTGGCATCTGACAACAGGCCAAACTTTTGCTACCGATTTAACCCTTGCACAACGTACTTTGCTGGTGGATATCCATACCCGAAAGTGGAGTGAAAAATTATGCCAAGCATTTGGCATTCCGATGGAAATTTTGCCGTCTTTACGTCCGTCGGCAGCTGATTACGGAACGTATGTGTACGACGGTATTTCTATCCCGATTACGGCCTGCGTGGGTGACCAACAAAGTGCGGCGGTATATTTTAATCTGCAAGAAAATAAAAGTTTGATTAATTACGGTACCGGTGCCTTTTGGTTGTATAACGCCGCGAAAAAAGAGGTGTTATTGCCGGGGATGTTGACTTCGCTGTCTGCAGACGGCGCAGGACAAACGTCCTCTTATTTAGTAGAAGGGCCGGTTAATTCTGCTGCGAGTGCTTTGCTTTGGCTCAAAGCACAAGGAATTTTATTTGATGATACGGAAGTGGATAATTTATGCGCAAGTGCCCAAAATCCTATTTGGTTTTTGCCGGCGTTTGGCGGCCTTGGTGCGCCGTATTGGAATTTCAAAACGCCGACGGCGGTGGACGGTTTGTCCCCCCATACGCAAAAGCCAGATTGGGTGGCCGGCGTAGTGCGTGGCATCGCTTTTTTGCTCACCGATATCGGGGCGTATTTGCGTGCCAATGGTTGTGAAGTGAAAGGCCCGGTACAAGTGTCAGGAGGACTTTCGCACTTATCCTATTTAACTTCATTTCAAGCAGGACTTTTACAACTTCCGTTAGAAGTTTCCCACCAATCAGATGCAACCGTATTAGGCGCCGCCATATTAGGGGCCAAGCCGTTAGGTTTATCGTGTGTGTCTTCCCCCGCTTATACGCAAGTGATGCCTGATTTGTCTGCAGCAAAAGCCGAAGAATTATATAGTGCTTGGCGTAAGTTTATGGCTAAACACTTGCAAAAATAAATACTTTATCATAAAAAACACCCCACGAATTTTTCGTGGGGTGTTTTTTCAAATTCGCAACCGTTGTTATTTAATTAGGTCGCTCATTTTAATTTCTTGCGGTTCTACCGAGGCTTTAGGAATATATTCTCCTCCAATTCCTCTGGTGGTAGTTTTGCGGCGCGCAGTAGCTTGGCGGCGTTGTGTGTTGGTGCGCGTGGCTTTGCGTTTTGCTTGCGCGGCTTGTTGTTGCGCGGTGGTTTTTGTTTCTTGCACTTGCGCTTTAACGTCAGCCGTTTTACGCCCTAATTTTTCGTCAAGGCGTTGGTTCTTTTGTGCTTCCAACGCGGCTTTCTTTTGGGCTTTTGCTGCTTCCAATTGTTGTTGTAAGCGTATAATTTCCGGGTCGTTTTCCACTTGCGCTGTTTGAACTTGATATTCTTGTTCTACTTCGGCCCGTACGGCGGCTTCTTTCTCGGCTAATGCTTGTTTCAGTTCCGCTTCTTTTTGGCCTTTAAGTTCAGCCACAACGGCTTCTTCTTGTGCAAGTTGTTCTTCTAATTCACGTACGGTGGCTAATTTTTGGGCTTCTACTTGCATGGCTTGTTGTTCTATGGAACCGCGTGACATATCCAACAACGTTACGGTGGACGAGTTCGGTAAGAACTTTTTGGCTAACGTGAAAGCCGAATCGCCTGCTTTATTGATAGGAGCCAAATCTGCTCCTTGTTGAATAAAGAAAGCAGCCGTGCGGTCATTTTTGGCCATAATAGCATTCATCAAAGGCGTATTACCTTTGTTATCAGGAGTGTTGATATCCGCACGAGCCGCTACTAATTGTTTAGCCGGGAAGATATCCCCCGAATAGGCACTGTAAAATATAGCACTGCGACCTTGTTTATCTGTGGCGGCAATATCGATATCTTTGCGGTGTAAGAGGATTTTTTGGCATTCTTGTAGATTTTTAGCCGAAGCATTCATAAGCGGAGAAACCCCATTTTTATCTTGTAAATTAGGGTTAGCACCCGAGGTTAATAAGAAGTTTAATACTTCGGGCCGATTATTTTCTACCGCATAAGATACAGGAGTGCATCCGTTCTTATCCGCAATATTTATGTCCGCCTTTCCGTTTTTAACGAGCCATTTGACCATAGGCAAATCGCCTTCCGCCGCTGCGGCGGCCAGGGCCGAAAGCCCCGACGGATTTTGATAATTTACATCTGCGTGAGCGGCAAGCAATACTTTTACGTTATCTAAATATCCTTTTTGTGCAGCATAGATAAGCGGAGTATTGCCACTGTTATCAGGCAGGTTGACGGTAGAACGTTCCATGGATACTAAATCATTTAAAACGTCCGGATCGTCGTAATTGGCGGCATAAATGGTAGCGGTTTTGCCCAAATCATCTGTTGCGGTAGCATTCGCTCCATGTTTGACTAAATAAGAAATAGCGTCGGCTTGTCCGGCTGAGGCGGCCGCAATAATTGGGGTAATTCCGTAACTGGATTTGGCATTCACATCGGCTTTCCCGTCTTCGGCAAGCATACGGATAATATCTATATTCCCTTTTTCTGCGGCAACGGTCATAGGAGTAATACCCGCATAGTTTTTCTCGTTGGCATTTACATGGGCTTGTAATAGCGTGCGTACACGGTCGGCGTCATTGATTTTAATGGCGCGGATAAGAGACGTATCATAGACTAATTTTGATTTTGCTCGCGGACGAGTACCGGGGACATCACTATGATATTGTTTTTGTTCAGCACCAAAAACAGTACCGCGATAAATATCACCTGGATCCGAGGTGGCTTGTTCGGTGATGACCGCAGTGGCAGAGCGAGAGGTGTTGTCGCGCAAACTACCGGAGCGGGACGATTGCGCACTGGCTGTGTTGACCAGTAGCGGCAATACCAATAAAGACAAAATAAAGGTTACGGCTTGTTTATTCATAATTCCTCCTGAACATTCATATTATAGCAATCTGGGACATAATAAGGGTAGAAATTTTTTACTTACGTGAGCCCCTTGGAAAAATAAAAATAAACGACTAAAAAAATACTTGCAATTTTTTCGGTTACAATGTATGATAAAAGTAAGGAAGTTATCAATTTCATCCCCCAGAACGTTCGATTTACCCCCCGAACGGTTCTGAAAAAAGAGTTGGGCTTGCGCCCAACTCTTTTTTTAGTGTTTTGTTAGAAGAAATATTAGTTGGATAATTTTTCCAATACTTGTTGTTGCAGTAAGGTTTGATAATCCGGCCCGAACAGAGGCACATAGAAGTTAATGTAAAAGTTGTCATCAAAAATCTGTTTTTCTTTTGGGTCCATCTGCCCCAGAAAGGCATACATCATTTCCCCAAAATTTTTCTCGTTGGTAACGGACCATTGTACCGCAGAGCCGTCGGATAATTCATGGCTCATTTTCAAGGTATCGGACCATGGAATATAAGTATCCTTTGTTTGAGTTTTTGAGGATTCCGAGCGTAATGCCAACGTGAACGTTGCCATATGTATATCATCCAGAAATTTTTTTACTTCGATTTCATATTCATTTTCGTTTCGTTTGGTATAGGTAAATTTCCGTGTAAGACGGAGTTTTTGGGGTAAGCCGGAAACGGTCAGTTCGGAATGAATGGCCGTAATATAGGGCGCGTCTTCGGCACGTACAACTTCATCGGTTTGTTCAATAGTAAAGAGTTTCAACAAAGTCATATTTTCATCATAAAAGGGATAGGTGTTTGTAAGCGTGCCGGCATCATATTTTAAAAATTCCATGGGTTTCATTTTTAAACTCGCCAGTCCGTTGGCAAGGCGAATATCATAGCGGCGATTAATTGTTTTTGCTTTTTTGTATATATTGGCAGAATTCGGGCATAAACTTTTCCATCCGATAGTAGCCCTTTTCGGAAAAACTTTGTTTCGTTGGTATTGCCGGAAATCAAGCAGATTGATAAATCCGTCTGCATCATCACATGTAATTTGTTTACCCGTATTCATAAGACTGTCTTCTGCGGTGTCGGCATTGCTGGAATATTCTGTGTGTGCATTTCCGCGGTGTGCCGGATACTGGTCTGCCAAGCCGAAATAATGTCCGATTTCGTGCAAAGATATGCGCTCAAACTCGGTGGCAGAAATGGCAGAAAGATTTACATAAATACTTCGTTCGTCAGTAATGAATTCTCCGCTGGAACTGTGCGGGCTTTCTCTTAATTTTAAGGTGATGTGCGGCGATACGCCCCGGGGGGCTCTTTTAATTTGTAAGGGGTGTTGTAAAATAGGCAGCACATCGCGAAATTCTGCTTGGCGGCTGCTTTGTTCAATCAGACGGGCTACTTCTTGGGGCCACTTGCGTATATTGTCGGTAAATATTTGTTCGTTTTCGGGAGTAATTTCCCCTTCTACGGTATAATAGATGGGCGTTTTGCTTAAGAGTTTGCCGACAGCAAATATGCGTGGATTTTCAACGACCTCGGACAGTATGCCCCAAGCGAAGGTGTCCGTGGTAGCAATAACCAATAATAAACATTGTATGCACAGGAAATATAACCGTTTCATGAACCTATTTCTCCCCTATAAGTCCCTTTATTTTATTGTATGAGAGAACAAATTTCCTTACAAGGGTCAAAAGGCCTATGAAGCGGCTGGGTCTATTTTTTCGTTTTTCGGGAAAGCGGCCCAAAAAAAGCCCCGTCATAAGACAGGGCTTTTTAGCAATAATATCTTACTCTTACAGAGCAATTGCGCTGACCGGGCAGCTAGCTTAGCTAGCATTCTGCCCTGCGCTCTTTACTCTTACAGAGCAATTGCGCTGACCGGGCAACTAGCTTAGCTAGCATTCTGCCCTGCGCTCTTTACTCTTACAGAGCAATTGCGCTGACCGGGCAGGTGCCTGTAATATTTGCATTCTGCCCTGCGCTCTTTACTCTTACAGAGCAATTGCGCTGACCGGGCAGGTGCCGGCGCAAGCGCCGCACTCAATGCATTTGGATGCGTCAATGCAGCGTTTGGTATCTTTTTCGCAAATAGCGGTTACGGGGCAAGCGGATTCGCAAGCACCACAGTTAATGCAAACTTCCG
The DNA here is from genome assembly GCA_900315845.1 of Candidatus Avelusimicrobium luingense. Lineage (GTDB taxonomy): Bacteria > Elusimicrobiota > Elusimicrobia > Elusimicrobiales > Elusimicrobiaceae > Avelusimicrobium > Avelusimicrobium luingense. The sequence continues at coordinate 62,365 of OOHK01000007.1, read as the reverse complement.
GATTTACTTTATAAGCCATGTTTTTTCTCCTATAAATAAGATTAAGGTTACTCTTAAATTATACCAAAAAACTGCATTTCGTTGCGGATAAGACGATAAAAGGACTTGTGGAAAAAGGATTAGAATGATACAATATAAAAGTAAGGAAAAACTAACTTTTATGGAAAAAAATAATTCTCGTTCACTTCATCAATTACGACCCGGGCAAACTGCCCAAATCAAAGAAATTCAAACCGATGCTAAAATGACGGACAAACTCGCCGCAATGGGACTGGTGCGCGGACAATTTGTCAAACGCCAAGCGGGTAATAGCCCGGTGGTGGTAAGTGTATCGGGTACCGATGTGGCAATCGGGCGCGAAACCGCTAAAAAAATTATTGTTACATCTAAAAAAAATACCTTTTTGCTGGCCGGAAACCCTAACGTAGGGAAAAGTTTAATCTTTTCGCGTTTAACAGGTATTGGGGTTATTTCTTCTAATTTTCCGGGTACAACGGTAGGACTCAATTACGGAACCACACATTTTAACGGTGAATCATACGATATTATTGATATTCCCGGTTTGTACCGCTTGGAAGAAGAGTGGCAGATGGAGGGTAAAAAACATCATTTGTTTGAGGAACTGGAATATGATTTTATTGTCTGTGTGGCGGATGCCTCGCATTTAGAGCGCAATTTATACTTTTTGCTGGAGTTGTTGTCACTTAAAAAACCCGTTGTGTTTATGCTTAATAAGTTTGACGAAGCCAAACGCAAAGGTATTTTGATTGACGTGAAAAAATTGTCCAAATTGTTGGGAGTGGCCGTCATCCCGACCGTTGCCACCACCGGGGAAGGCCTTAAAGAATTGGCTAATACGGTCAGTGATTTAGATGGGGATCGCCCCCAAATAGACATCCCCCCTACCGACGAAGGAAAATGGCAGTTAATCGGGCAACTGATCCGGCAAGTGCAACAAGTCAAACACAAACATCCGTCCGTATGGGAACATTTGCAAGCATGGGCAACTACCCCATTGACCGGATTGCCGATTGCATTATTGGTGCTGGTGGCCTCGTTCTTTATCGTACGTTTTGTGGGCGAAAGTATCATTAACTTTGTGGACCCCTTGTATGAGAATTATTATTTTCCGTTTATGGAAAATTTGCTGGGGGCGTGGCGCAATAATTGGGTAGGGATGCTGCTTGTGGGTGACGGCGGCGAAATGTATTTCGGTTTGCTTACCGACGGACTCAAACTGGCACTTGTAGACGTGATGAGTTATGTGCTTGCATTTTATGCGCTCTTTGGGTTTTTGGGCGATTTGGGATATTTACCGCGTTTAGCCGTACTATTGGACGGCCTTTTGCACAAAATCGGGTTGCACGGTTACGGAGCGTTGCCGATTATGCTTGGCTTTGGGTGTAAAGTGCCGGCAGTTATGGGCGCGCGCGTATTGGAAACACGGCGCGAGCGCGTGATTGCGCTAGCCCTTGTATTGGTGCTTGCCCCTTGTATTTCTCAGACGGCGATGATTATTTCCATTTTATCCCCCCATGGCCTAAAATATATGCTGATGGTGTTTGGGGTACTCGTGCTAAACGGTATTATAGCGGGAACGATTTTAAATAGTTTGATGAAAGGTACCACGCCGGAATTATTTATGGAAATCCCGTCGTGGCAGATCCCGCATTTGCGCTCGCTGGGGCGTAAGTTGTGGCTACGGATGAAAGAATATTTGTGCGATGCGTTGCCGCTTATTTTGTGTGGCGTGCTGTTTGTAGATTTAATGCAAATGTCGGGCATTACCGATTTGGTGACGAAATTATCGCGCTATCCGGTGGAATATATTTTGGGGTTGCCCGCCGATACGACGTCTCTACTTATTTTAGGGTTCTTGCGTAAGGACGTGGCAATTGCGCTGTTAGAGCCGTTTAATTTGTCTGCGCAAATGCTGGTGGTGGCGTGTGTGTTTATGACGATGTATTTGCCGTGTATCGCTACTTTCTTTGTAATGCTGCGTGAGAACGGCTGGAAAGATACGTTGCGCGTAGTGGCCCTGACGCTGGGACTTGCATTGACAACGGGCTTTATCTTGCGGCTGATTTTGTTGTAAAAATACGCGTAAAAAACCGGGCCAAGGAAATTTCCTTAGCCCGGTTTTTTCTTTAAATACTGAATTTATTTTCCGTTTCCTACACGTCCGATGTCCACCGGAACGGGAATTTCTACCCCAAGCGGTCCTTCAAAATACATCGTACCCGTTAAATGATAATCAAGCGTGGCACTGTTCATGCTGATTAACCCCAATACTTTGTTACTAAATACCGACATGGGAATTACCATTTTGGCTTTGGCATTTTGCGTAGCGTTAGGCTCAATGCGAATATCTTTAAGCGTTACATCGGCCATGGGTTCATCATTGACGGTGAGTTTCCCCGTAAAGCGTTTGATGGAAGCCGCTTGTTTTTTATTCAAGTTGGTAATCGCAATAACTACTGTAAAACCGAGTGACGTTAAATTGTAATCGGTTAATTCCACATTACGCAAGGCAAATTTGCAATTGGCCAGATTTTGCGCTTCTTGCGTACTGGCACAGGCCCCTAATAAACAAACACTTACTAATAGTAGTAAAATTTTTTTCATAATACCCTCCGAAGAAATAACTGCTTAAATAATTGTATAATAAAAAGAGTTAGAATTGGAGAAAATATGAATTTATTACAACAAAAAATCTATAATCGTTTTATTCGTTACATCGCCGTAGATACGACGAGTGACCCGGAAAGCACGTCTGTACCGACGACGCCTTCCCAAATTCCTTTTGCACACTCGTTGGCGGCGGAAATGCCCAAAGTAGGATTTACCGAAGTGGAAGTGGACGAATATGGTTTTGTAACCGGACTGCTTCCGGCTAATACGGATAAAAAAGTTCCTGTTATTGGTTTGTTTGCTCACTTGGATACCGTTAGCGATTTTAACGGAAAAGATATTCACCCCATTTTGCATGAAAATTACGACGGCGGTACGCTGACGATTAACGCCGAGAAAAAGATGTTTCTCTCCCCCCAAACTGCGCCGAATTTGAAATTGTGCGTCGGGGATGCTATCGTTACCGCTGACGGCAATTCTATTTTAGCAGCCGACGATAAAATCGGTATTGCTATTATTATGACACTGGCCGAATATTTCCAAGAACACCCGGAAATTAAACACGGCCCGTTAAAAGCCGCGTTCACTATTGACGAAGAAACCGGAACCGGTATTAACTATTTTGACGTCAAACGCTTTAATGCGGATTTCGCTTATACGGTGGACGGCGCTCTCTTGGGCGATATTGATTGCGGTAACTTTAATGCCGATTCCGTTACTATTCATATTATAGGCAAATCGTGCCACCCCGGCTCTGCCAAAGGGTTTATGGCTAATCCGGTGCGTATTGCGGCGGATATTATTTCCTCGTGGCCGACGGATAAATTGCCTGAAACTACCGACGGCGAAGACGGATTTATTTTGTTCAAAGATATTACCGGCGGATTGGATCAGGCCGAAATTCAAGGAATTGTGCGTGAACACGATTTAACTAAATTTGAGCAATTTAAGAAAGATTTAACCGCCCTTGTGGAGACAAAACGCAAACAATATCCGGCGGCGAAAATTGAAATTTCGTTCAAAGAACAATACCGCAATATGCGTGATGTATTGCGCGCGCAGCCTAAGGCTATGGAATTGTTGGAAGGGGCACTCAAAGAAAATAATATCGCTTACCGCTTGACGCAAGCGCGCGGCGGTACGGACGGAGCGCGCTTGTCCTTGTGCGGGCTTCCTACGCCGAACATCTTTGCCGGATACGAAAACCCCCACGGGCCGTACGAATGGCTGAGTATGAATTGGGCGGAAAAAGCGTTTCATATTTTAGAAACGATTGCTAAAAACGCCGTGAAATAACTCTTGAGAAGTAATAAGAAAAAAACACCCCCGGTATTTCTACCAGGGGTGTTTTTGGCTGAAACAATTTTCAAAGTGCGGTTTGTGTTGGGGGATCTGTTAGTAGTAGCGACCTTTCGAATATAGGGAACCATTTCCGTAGGTGTCAATGATGTAGGGATGGTTTCTTTTAAAATAGCCCGCGTTAGAACTGATGCCACTTTGAAATCTGTCATACCAATACGTTATATTTTGCGTAGGATCTCTAAAAAATACCTTGTGACACCAACGGGTAGTATAGAGTGGTTGGGCATTTAAATTGTAGATCGTTACTTGGTGGGTGCAATTCCGATGGCCATAAGCCGCATACACAGCATGCCAACTGACAACAAGAACGACCGGTTGCTCTGTATAATATGCTTCTTTATTTTTATCATCTTCAACAAGATTGCGCACACCTTGGGGCAAATAAAATACGTCTAAACCGTGTCGTATTTCGCCCAGTTGTGCATAGAATCTTTTGGCAAGTGCTACATCTCCCCCCAGCGCTTTCGTCCAATTGTCTAATTTCGCATCCTGTTTTTGCTGGGCTTCTATTTTCTTTTGCTCTTGGGCAAGAACTATTTTTTCTGCAATATGCCTTTTTATTTTAGTATAGTAACTATCTTGCGCCACCACAGGGGTGCAAAGAACAAATAAACACGCACAAACTGTTATAAATCGTTTCATACAATAATGCTCCTTTATTGTTCCAATTCTATGAAATCAGCACATGGGATAACAAGGGCCAAAAGGCCTAAAAGAAGTATAGGCCTTATAAAAAACCCCGGTATTTCTACCGGGGGTTTTTTGGTAATCTATGTTGTTTATTGAGCTGCGGCTGAATCTAACAGGTTCTTAGCATCAGAAATAGTCGGATCTAATGCTTTAGTTACCGCATTGTAATTGAAGCGGTAAGAGATTTTGAAACTCTGTGGATTCTCCGGCGGTACTTTGACTAAGACAGAATAATTATCCGGGTCAACGGCCGTAGAAATATCCCACGTAATCAAATTCACGGCAGCCGGGTGTTTGGCTTCAATAAACGCTTGCAAGGTCTTTCCGTTAGGAAGCACATAATTCTTTACTTCTGTTAAAACGGCATCTTGCGGGTTTTGTTGCTCCGTAACCGGTGTCTGTTCTTCGGCGTTTACGGGTGTCGGCAATTGTTCATCTGTGCCAAGCATTTCGTTAATTTGCGCATCTTGTTGTTGGGCTACTTCGGCGGCTTGTTTTTTGGCAAACACGTTAAACTGTTGCGGAATCAAGTTCATAAACGCGAGCATACCGTAAATAATCGCCGCCAACAATAACGCAAAGAGAGAACCGCCAATCATTTTTACCATTTTGCCGGCAGGTTCTGCTTCGGCGCTCTTGATATCGTGTTGGGTGTTAATATCATCCATGCCTTCAATTTGTAAGCGGTCGGATTGGGCCGGTTCCGGTACGAGCGGTACCGTTTTAATATCTAAAGCGGCCCCGCGTTTGGCCTTGATGGTGTTTTCTAACACGATTTGCGAAACGGTTACATCGGAAACGGCATCTTTCGGGGCATCAGTCGTTGTGGCTGTTTGAGCGCCCGGTACCATTTCTTGTAATTCAATGTCGTCCTTGTCTTTATTGTTTTGGTTGGAAAGATTGGTGGTTGTATTGCCATCTTTATTTTCGGACAAGGCCGGCGGTACAAAGTCGGAAATCAAATAGGTAGATCCGGCTTTTAATTCTACTTCCGATATACCGTTCGGATCGCTTTCTTGTGAGGCGGGTTGTTTCTCAGGCGTAGAAGAAGTATTGTTAATATCATCTAATGACGGAAGGGCATTGTCTAATTGCTCTATGTGTTCTTCTTTGCCTTGGGTGGCTGCTACGGCTCCGCCGGCACTGGCTAATCCAAACAGTTTTTCTACCGATTCTTCTTCATGCGTTTTTTGATCGGCAAATGCAATTTGCAAATCTGCTTCGGAGATTAAATCCTCCGGTTTTTCTTCTTTTGCATTGGGAACTAATTCTTGCGGGCTTAAGTCTTTTTGTTCTTGAGCAAAAGTTTCCCCTACGGCATCGTTGCTATCCAACGACGGTAAAACCGATTGATTGTCCGGCGAGGCTTGTAAGCGTTCACCAATTTTGGTTTGTGATTCTTCTTGAGAAACGTCCGCCACATCAGCGGCTTGCAAGGCTTGCGGTTGCGCTGTAATTTCTTCGACTTGTTGTAATTTGGGAGTATCGGGCGAGATGGTCAACGATGGTTGATCTTCCCCCATATCTTCTAAGTTTAAATCTTGTTTTTCCGGCAATTCTTCCGCCGAATCAGTGGTTTGCCCGTCGGAAGAAGGCGTTACCAATTCAATGTCGGCCGGGTTTTCTTGATTGTTTTGTTCGCTAAGAGAAATCCCTTCCGGTTGTTTTTCTTCCGCGGTAGGTTCTTGTTCAACAACTTCCGGTTCAGTCTGCCCTTCTTGGGCGGGTTGTTCCGGTTCGGGTTGTTTTTCCTCTGCGGCCGGTTCTTCTTTTTGCTCTTCCGGTTTGGGTTCACTTTTTTTCTTTCCTAAACCAAAGACAGCAGCCCCGGCGGAAAGAATACGCATGGTCATTGATTTTTTGGCTTCATCTTCTTCTTTTTCTTGGATAAGTTGATCTACTACGTCCGTCGATTGCGGCGGAGTAGTTAATTCGTTAATCAACTCCTCTTTTTGTTCTTGTTCTTTTTCTTGTTCTTGTTTGGCTTGGGCTTGATTAGCTTGCGCTTCTTGCGCTAACGTTTTGGCTTGCGCCGGAGTTAATAAATCTTGGAATGTATTTTCTTTATCATCTTGATTATCCGGCGTGGGCATGCGTAAAGTTTCCAACGCCGCATTTAATACAAGCGCATCTCCCGCTTTATCTAATAAACTATCTTCTTCCGTAGCGGGTTTGTCTAAATCACTTGCCGGAGTCCCTACGGGAGTTTCGGCCGGTGCCTCTGCGGGAGTTTCGGTCGGAGTTTCAGCGGGAGTATTTTCTTGGGTTTCGGCCGGTGCTTCTGCCGCGTTTTCAGCCGGCGTATCTTGTGGGGTGATAAAGTTTTCCGTCGGAGTATCTGCTAGCAGATCTGTATCTTCCGGCGCAGATTCTTTCGATTCGGGGTGGATCGTATGGGCCATGTGGTCTATTTGTTGGGTCAAAACTTCGGTGCGTTCGGCATTTTGTTGTTGGGTAGCAATGGACTCATCTATTTTGTTTTGCATACCGTCCATTTTTTCTTGCATGCCGTCTAATTTGCCTTGCACGCGGTCTATTTTAGATTGCATACCCGTAAGTTGGTTAGTAAGCATATCTAATTTTTCCATCAAAGCGGATACTATGGCATCATTTGAAGCGGCGGGTGCAACGGCTGCGGCAGTTGCTGCGGCTGTTGCTACTTGTTCTGCCGGCGTAGTAGTTGGTGTTTGAACAGGAGCGGGTTGCTCAAATTCAAATACAGTAGATGCTTTAACCCATTCTTGATTACCGCTATTGGCGGCATCTTCAGAACAAATTAATGTATCAGGGGTAAAGCCATTAAGCGTTACCAGTTTACCGGCTGTGAACGGCCCGGTTACTTTGTTGTTTATATAGACCCAATATTTCATGATTTATCACCCTTAAATAAATATAAAACAATATGATAACAGTATAGCAGATTATGGCGCATTTTAACAGTAATTTTTTACTTTATGCTTTAGAATTGGCCCGCGCCTGTTTATAAAGGCTTAGCAAATTGTCTAAATCTTCTTTACTGGTTTTGCGCGTTTGGATATTGGAAAGCATATCCGTCATTAGTTCTAACGACGAGCCGTTTTCCAACATTTCCAATACAAATTGGGAAATTTGGCGGTTATAATGTCCGTTTAATTCGCCAAGTAATACCCGTAATACAAATTCATGTTTTTCTCTATCTGATTTCCAAAAAGTGTACGGGGCAAGCGAAGTATCAAAAAATTCCAAAATTTCTTCGGCTGATTTTGTCCCCAAATAACTTTTCATTACTTCCGGAGCGAGCCCCTGCGTAAGTGATTTCGCTTTCAAATCACGCAAGTATTGGGCTTGTTTAGCGGCTTCTTCTTGGCTGAGTGTTCCTAATAATACTTTGCAAGCCAACTCTTTGTTTTCGGTCTTTTCTACGCAAAACGGTAAATTTTGAAGAATTTCTTCCGTTTCTTTTTCTAATTGTGTAAATGTTTTTTTGCCGCCAAAGTGTACAGATAAATCTTGTTCATACCCGGCATATAATTCGTTTTGGGTTAAATTGCGGCGCAGTAATTCGCGTTCTTGGCGCAAGGCTGCTTTACGGCAAGCATAATCAAAACTGGCGGCTGTTCCATCCAACAATACCCGTACGGCAAGTCCTAAATTTTCAGCCGGATCTGCCACATGGGGCAACTTGGATAAAACGGCTTTGAACGTGGCTACAATGTCGGCAGGAGTTTTTACTTTCAGGTATCTGCAAGCGATAATAAGTAGATCTTCTTCTAAAATTTGCCCGTCCACCAGTTTAGAAACTAAGGCTGTTTCGCTGGCGTCTTTTAGGGTAAGGTTGCCTAACATGACATGCGCCGCCAAAGAGGTGGCCAAGTTTTCATCCGGATTTTGTTTGGTAATTTCCCCCACCAAGCGCATAAATTCCGGTTCAAACGCTATACTGCCCGGATGCGTGTAGCGTTCTTGGAGTTGGGCGGTTATTTTTAATGGTAAATGGTATTTATCGGCCAGAGTAAAAATTTCTTGTTTATTTTTTTTTACGACGGGATTTTGCTGTTCCAACCATTGCCGTCCTTCTTGAAGTAACGTATCTACGGCGTGTTGGGCTTTTTCCACATCCGTTAATTTTTTGCCTTGCGGTAATGTTTTTAAAGCATTGGCAAAAGCCTCATCAAAGTATTTGCGTGAGGAGAAAGACGCATATACTTCCACTAATAATTGAGTATCTTGTGAAGATACTTCCAACGAATCGCACAATTCACCAATAGACAGAGCGTTATTATAAATACGAAGTTGCCGCAAGGCTGCCGGTAAGGTAATTTCGTCTAATAACATTTGGGCAACCAGCGTATCTGCACTGGGTGAATCGGAGCCGAGTTGGGCAGATATATTGGCGATATCCTGTTCTAATTGGGGTAAGGTTTTTTTATCTTCTAAGGTATAAACAAGCCGGGCGGCGTAATCGTCGTCAATAGCCGGGAGCATTTTATAAATAGTGCTGAGCATACCGCTACGAAGCGTAGATTTTTCTGTCATAAAACCTCACTAACACGATTTTAGAAAAAGGGCAATTTGTTTTTCAACTGCATTTTTTCGGTCTTCATTTTCTATAAATACTAAATTGGCGCGGATATTTTCTACCGCACAACGCAAACAGGCTTGTAAAAGATGTTTGGCGCAAAGGATATCCGACATAATAATATCCGCAATATCCGGTTTGATATTTTCTAATTCTTTAAGCACTTCAAGCGCCGTGGTGGCTGTATCTGCCGGGACGCTGGCCGCAAAAATAAGGGCTTGTTGCATGGCGTCGTGGCGAGTCGGATTTTCTTTAGGTAATTTTTTGGCTGTTATATAAGCGCTGTATGCTTCGCCGTCTTTTTGAACGTATGCACTTAATTGTGTTTTTAGGGCTGTTAGCCGGCGGATAGATTTTTCTAACCGTTCTTTAGTCTGCGGCGTAGTAGTCTTTCTTTTCAGAGTCGTTCCCGCAGCCATTAAAACTAACGCACATCCCATAGCGCCCGTATGCGCGGCAGCGGCCCCCCCACCCGGTGTCGGGTCAGATGAGGCTAGGGCAGTAGTAAATTTTTCAGCAGCAGTAAACCATTCCATAAATGAACTCCTTTACATAATGGTACCAGATTCTAAATCTTCGTATTTTTTAATACGCAACATTTTTAAGCGGTCTTCGTCAATGCCGGTACGGCTAAAAAAAACGTGTTCGATAGCAGTAGCGGGCATGATATAACTGCCGCGTTTGACCCCTTTGGGGTCGGCTTTGACGCAAAGCCATACGCAAAATAAAGCAAAATCTTTGGTAAAATCTCTGGCTTCCAATTCGGCGGCGGCGCGTTGAATTTTTTGTGCTTCGCCAAAACCGGTAGTCAATACTGCATTATGAAAACCGCAGTTTTTGGCAGCCACGATATCGCGGTGCGTATCTCCGATAACAAAAACATTTTCGGGTAAAATTTTTGTTTTGTATTTTTTCTCGGCACGTTTGACGGCGGCTTGTAACATTTCTTCGCGGGTGTGTCCGTCCTCGCCATATCCGCCGACGGTAAAGTAAGCCGATAAACCGCTGGGTTCTAATTTAAGTTTGGCGCCTTCTTCCAAATTGCCTGTACCTAAACCTAAAATAATATCTTTATCTTTAGATAAAAATTCCAAAAACTTTTTAATACCGGGTATTAATTTGTATTTTTTTGCTTTTACCGAGGCACGTACTTCTTGCGGTAAAATTTCCAAGTATTTGGCTTTCATTTTTTTCATCTCTACCGCCGAAGGCTTTTTGCCTTTTTTAATAAGACCATAGACGATAGAAAAGTTGTCTAAATCGGTTCGGCCCGATATAAGTGCATGTTCAAATTTGGGCGTCGTGTGATAGAGTTCTTCTATCGCGCGCACCAAGGCGCGCCGTCCGCAGCCGCCTGCATCTACGAGCGTTCCGTCCAAATCAAATAAAACGAGTTTTTTCATGCGTTTGCTCCTTGTTGTTTTTTTGCACTGCTGGTAACCATATAAGCACCGCCAACTGCCAGTGCCATACCTACTATCTTATACATAGAAAGTGTATCTTGCCCAATGGCAACGGACAAAATAAATGTAAATACCGGATAACATAAAATAATGGCGGTGGCTTTACTCAAATCCATGTTGCGTATGGCGTGGTACCATAAAATGTTTCCCGCCACATAGTTAATAACCGCACTTCCCAGTAACGTCCCCCATAAAGTAGCATTGCCGACGAACAAAAACGGCCCTTGTATGAAATATAATGCTATCAGTAAAATAATCAAGGCGGGCATGGCATAAAACGCACGCGCGGCGGCAATTTGCGGAGCCGTAAGTCCGGCCGGAAGTTTTTTGGCAAAGATGTGACTTACCTGAAACATCCACAAACTGCCTAAAATTAAAAAGTCTCCTTTGGCCTGTGTGTAGCCGCCTTTAAGTACAATTAAAATGACACCCAGCAAAATAAACAACGAGCCGCCAATTTGTTTTACCGTCGGCCGTTCTTTTAATATAATAGCGGATAAAATCAGCGAATAAATAATTTCAAACTGGTTATCCACGGCGCTATTAACGGGGGTGGTGTAATTTAAGGCAATCATAAAAACGGTCATGGTAAGTGCCGTGCCGAATGTTCCCATGCCTAACCCTTTCCAACGTACATCCGGGGCTAAAATGCGTTTCCAACCGCTTTTTCCCAAGTGGAATGATAAAAATACACAGGCGCTAAAACATGCGCCGAGTAAAAATAACGCCGATGTTACATACGGTGTAGCCATTTTGGAAATCACTACATTAATAGCGGTGCAAACGCACGAAATCCAAATAGCAACTAATGGGGATAATTTAGACATATATTTATTTTACTAATTTTTACTACGGAAAAATAAAATTTAATGGCCTTCTTTTTTTACGGTTAAACTGATCCAATAAGCCCCAGCGGTAGTAACCGCTAACCCGACTAATTGCGCGAAAGAGGGCGTTTCCATCCCTAACGCAGCGGAAATAAGTAGCGAAAGTACCGGATATGATAAATAAATAGCGGTTACTTTACTTAAATCTAACGCGCGTATGGCTTTGTACCACACCACCATCGCAAGACCGTATTTGAAAAGTCCGGTATAGCCTAACACGACAAAAAAAGTAGTGTTGGGAACAAGTACAAATGTATCGGTATAAAAATACATAACTAGTAAAATCAGTACGAGTGCCGGTAGGGCAAACAAGTTGCGTGCCATACCGATAACGCGGTAATCTAGCGATTTTGGGAGTTTTTTTGCCACCGTTGAGCCGGCTTGCAACATCCATGTACTTCCGACGATAAGTAAATCACCTTTCCAACACGGCGTATATTGTCCTTTATGCAGAATAATCAAAACGCCTGTTACGATAAGCGTGCAGGCCGCCAGTTGGGCTTTGCTGGGGATTTCCCGCAAAAAAATAGCAGCGATAATTAGCGAATATACCAGTTCCGATTGTTGCAAAATGGCAGCATTTCCCGGTGTGGTATAGTGCAAGGCAATCAAAGAAATGGTAAATGGTAAGGCGGTACCGAATGTGCCGATAAATAGAAATTTGAGTAAAGTTTCCCGGGCGAGTAATTCCCCCCACTTGTGGTGGTGGGTAATCCACGGAGCAAAATAACCTACGCCGATTAACGTGCCTAAAAAAACTAATAATGCGGGGCTAACAATACCGGCGGCAAATTTTCCGGCAATTGGTGAAAAGCCGACGATGGCCCAACATATCCAAGCCGCAACTAATGGGGACATAAAACCCTCCTTGTTAATCTATTATACCACTTTTCTTCGTCGGAGAAGTAATTTGTGCTCATACGTCCGTTCGTGAGCCTTATTTTTTGATATGATATAAAAATAGATTTTATATATAAGGAGTATCTTCTATGACAACGGCACGAAAAATTGCATTAGTAACAGGCGCCAGTCGCGGCATTGGGTTGGCGATTGCCAAACAATTAGCGCAAGACGGTTTTGATATTTGGCTCAACTACCGCTCCAACCACGCCGCGGCCGAGAAAGCCAAACAATCTATTGAACAATTAGGGGCAACTTGTACCCTTGTTCCCTTTGATGTGGCCGACGGAAAAGCCGTACAAGAGGCGTTAAACCCGTTGCTTGCCAAACAAACTCCGTTTGCACTTATCAATAATGCCGGTATCCGCAAAGATAATTTGCTGATTTTTATGCAAGATAATGAGTGGCACGATGTGCTTTCCACTATATTAGGCGGTTTTTATCATGTTACGCGTACCGTCTTGGCTGCGATGATTCGTGCACGTCAAGGACGCATTGTTAATATTGCTTCGTCGGCGGCACACGCGCCCGTGCCGGGGCAGACCAATTATTCCGCCGCCAAAGCAGGTATTGTCGGCGCGACGCGCAGTTTAGCCGCCGAAGTGGCCAAACGCAATATTTTAGTCAATGCCGTTTCGCCGGGGTTTATTGAAACGGAAATGTTGGACGGACTTCCCATCGATAAAATTTTGCCGCTTATTCCGTTAAACCGTTTAGGTAAACCGGAAGAAGTGGCGGGGCTCGTGTCGTTTTTATGTTCGGAAAAAGCCTCCTATATTACAGGACAAGCGTTTCAAGTCAATGGCGGAATTTGTATGTAAATCTGCCGTACTAAAATTGATATAATACGAATATGGACGATTCTACTACTGTTGTAATTACGGGCATGGGGGCCGTGTCTCCGTATGGCCCGGGTGTGCAGAAACTTTGGGAAGGACTTTCCCAAGGTGCAAATTGTATGCACGCTGTGTCGGAATTAACAGAATTGCCGATGGTAAATACCAAAGTGGCGGCGACTGTTCCCGATACCGATTACTCGTTTATTCCCCGCAAAATACGCCGTTCCATGAGTCGTATGGGCATTTATGCCTATTTGGCAGCACAAGAAGCCCTGCAACAGGCCGGTTATGAAAACGCACCGGATCACCTCGGCTTTTTTATGGGTTCTACGCTAAACAGTATTTCCGTATGGTTAGAACTTGCATCATATAGCCAAGGGGCACATTTGGAACGAATTAAAACGTCCGATTTTTTACAAATTATGAATCACTCGCCGTTAGCGGCGGTGTGCCAAGCGTTAAAAATAAACGGCCCCGCCATGGGCGGTAGTGAAGCGTGTGCGACCGGACTCATGAATATGGGCCTTGGTTTTTTAGCCATTCGCAGCGGACTTGTTTCGCAAGCCTTGTGCGGCGGTACGGAAGAATATCATCCGATGTTTAGTGCGTGCTTTGATATTATGCAAGCCACGTCCACCAATTCCAATGATAACCCGTCTGCGGCGTGCCGTCCGTTTGACGAAAGTCGTACGGGCCTTGTCGTATCGGAAGGATGTGGACTTGTATTTATGGAAAGTAAAAAAAGTGCGCTTGCCCGCGGCGTACCGATTTTAGCCGAAGTGCTTGGTTTTTATTCCAATACGGATACGGAAAATATGGCTTTTCCGTCGCAGAAAACATTGGAAGCATGTATGCGCGGCGCGTTGGCGTCCGCCCATATATCGCCTAAACAAGTAGATTTATTAAATGCCCATGCTACCGGAACAATCGCCGGAGATATTGCCGAAACACAAGCCGCACAAGCGGTTTTCGGCCCGTCCTTAAAAATCAATAGTTTGAAAGGACATCTGGGCCATACGATGGGCGCAAGCGGCAGTTTAGAAAGTATTGCTTGTGTAAAAATGCTGGCCGATCAACAAATTTTGCCGACGAAAAATTTACAACAACCGGACGCACGTTGCGGTAGGGTAGATTATGTGCGTTCTCCCCGCCAAACGCCCTTGCATATTATCATGAAAAACAGTTTTGCTATTGGTGGAAATAATTGTTCATTACTGATAAGGAGACCCCTGTGATTACACGTGAAGAAATTATTAAACAAACGAACGAAGCCTTGCAAAAGGAGTTTGAATTTAAACCGGAACAGTTAGTTCCCGCCGCCCGGTTACGCGATGATTTAGGGCTAGACAGTTTGGACGCGGTAGATATGGTAGTGGTGCTGGAGCAAAAATTTGGTGTCACATTACGCCAAGGATATGATTTACGCACCATCGTTACCTTGAATGATTTGTACGACTTTATTGAAAAATTAGCCCAGACCCATACCAACTAACTTATGACGCGTTTGCGTACCTTTTTTAATACGGTTGTAATTGGTACAGTGGCGATAAGTTGGTTAGTGCTGTCGTCGTTGGTGGCGGCAGTGTTTCTTAATATCCGACGCGATAAAACAGGCCGGGCCGTGCGAAAATTTGTATTTATTCAATCGCGCGGTATTGTGTGGTTAATGCAACTGGCGGGCAAGTCACTTCGGGTGGATGTTTCTCCCCGCCCATCGGGCCCTTGCGTGGTGGTTGCCAATCACGCTTCCGCGTTGGACTTATACACAATTAGCGCGTTTGGATTTGATAATGTGGTGTATATTACCAAAGGGTGGGTGTTCAAACTGCCGTTTTTCCGTTACGTAATGAACAGCGCCGGATATATAGATGCTGAAAAAACACCGCCCGAACAAATGTTAAATTTATGTCGGCAAGCGGTTCAAAAAGGGTGCGATATTGTCCTTTTCCCACAGGGGTCACGCAAAGACCCGCAAGCCCGGTTCAAAAGCGGTGCATTTTATTTGGCAAAACAACTTGACTTGCCCGTTGTTCCGGTGGCGATTTGCGGCACACAAACAATGCTTCCCGCCGGACATTTTACCATAGCCCCCGCGCATTTGGTATTAAAATCTTTCCCCGCTGTCTTGCCCGCAGATTATCCCGGCGAGTTAGGACATTTACACATGGCGCAAGCCGTTAAAAAACAAATTATGGATGTAGTGAATCAGGAAACAGAACTATGCAACAAGTAGAAAAGAAAACTTTTCCGACAGTTACTTCTTTACTTCCGCATCGCCCGCCGATGTTACTGGTGGATGAAGTCTTGTCCGTGGAACCGGTTATCGGAACGGCGCGGGCTTGTATCGGGCCTAACCATTTATTTTTGCGTCAGGATGGCACTGTTTCGCCGGAAGTTTTTTGCGAACTCGTAGCGCAAGGATTTGGCGTGTGTGAAGCCTGCCGCCGACTTGAGAAAGGCCTTACGTTGGACGGCGGTGGTTATTTGGCCAGTTTGCGTGATGTGGAAATTTTTGCATCTGCCAAAACAGGCGACACTTTAACCGTTAAAACCGAAAGAGTAGACGAGTGTTTTGGTACGTATATTGTGAAAGGCGAAGTATTTTCTAACGAGCAAAAACTCGCGCAAGCCACCGTCTATATTTTTATGTGGCAAGGAAAAACACCGGAGACAAAATGAAAAAATTATTTTGGACTTTTTTATCCATAGTTTTAATATGTCTTTCGGTCAGTGCGCAACATGTTAAAAAGCCGTCTTTGCAAGATTATGCCGCACGACTAAAAGAAGTCAAAACTTTAACGAGTAATTTTGTGGAAGAAAAACATTTGGCGCTACTTTCTCAGCCGATGCAAAGTACCGGTACGCTAAATTTTGATAAGGACGCACAGAAATTGCGCTGGCAATATAAGACTCCTTTTGAAAATGGTTTTTTGATTGAAAAAAATCGTATTTCCCGTCTGAAAAATAGTCAAAAGCAGCCTATTCAAAATGCTATGGGGCGTTTGATGGCCGGGCAAATGTTGCAGTGGCTTACGCTTGATTTTGATACGTTGTCTAAAACATATCTTATCACACTAAACGGACAGGAGATTATCTTTACTCCGCGTGATAAAAACAACCAAGCCGTCAAACTAATTACCGTTTGGTTAGACGAAAAAGATTCGCGCATTGTCCACCGAGTCAAAATGGATAACCCAAACGGCGATTTTGTATTATGGCGATTTTCCGATACGAAACTGAATCCCCAATTACAAGACGGAGTCTTTTTATGACATGGATCGGCACGCACTGCAAATTAATGGCTATTAGTCTGTTATGCGTGGCGTGCGCGGTGGGATTATTCCGTAATCCAATAGAAGAAAACATCTTGGCTCTTGTGCCTAAATCTATAAAAAAACAGGTTGAACTGTTTGAACATTCTCCGTTAAGCCAAAAGTTAATTGTAATGGTGCAAGGCCCGTCGGAAGAACAGACCAATCGGGCCGCACAAACGGTGCGCGAAAAACTGACGCAAGCCGGTCTGGTGCGTGTTTTTTCCCCCCAACAAAATCTGACCGAAATGTTACGCGCGTTGCCTGCTCGTTTTACGGCGAGAGACCAACAGCAAGCCGAACAAAAATTAGAACCGCAAGCAGTAGCCGCCCAATTTGAAAAATACCAAGAACAATTATTTTCTTTTTCCGGTATATTTTTTCAACAACTTATTACACACGATCCGTTTAATTTAGCCCCATTATTATTTGATAAATGGGCGCAACTGGGCGAGCAAACCCAAACGCATTATCAAGATGGGTTTTTATCTTCCGCAGGCGGCACATTACAAGCAGGCTTGTATGATTTAACAGTGCCTACCGCTGATTTTTCTACGGCTATTCGCGTGCAACAAGAACTGGCGCGCTTGGCGCAAGAACTGGCACAAAATGTGCGCGTATTTTTTATGGGCGGACTTCGTTATACATTGGAAAATGTGCAGTTAATTAAACGTGATTTAGTGTGGGTGAGTTTGGCCGGACTTTGTTGTTTGGGGCTGATTTTTGCATGGTTTTTCCGTTCTAAACGTGCACTATTGGTGTATGCGTTACCGTTACTGGTGTTATTTCCGGCGGCTTTTATTACCCAACAAATTTTCGGACGTATCAGCGGTATTACATTAGGATTTGGTAGCGTGGTGGCGGGGCTATCGGTGGACTATGCGGTGTATGTATATTTTGCTACGGCATCTTTGCATTTGCCCGGTGCAAAACGTGCGTTATATTATCATTTGGGATGCAATTTTTTAACGTCTGCATTATGTTTTGCTGCGCTCCTTTTTTCGTCGGTAGAAGTGTTTAAGCAAATTGCCGTATTTGCTTTAGTGGCCCTGGTGCTTTCTTTTATGATAGCGTGCTTTGTTTTTCCGCCGTATTTTAAAAAGGCTCCGTTGCAAACTCCCGCGCATATGGTGCATTTTTTTAAGCCGTTTTCATTTCGTTTAGCGTGTTTAACAAGCATCATTTTAGTGGGTTTTGGAATATGGGGCATGTTTCACGTGTCGTTTAATGCACAATTAGATTCATTAAATTCTACATCGGCGCAATTTAGGCGTGATAAACAACTGACCAACCAACTGTTTGATACCGGTACGCATGCGTTACTTTTTGTACTCGGCAAAACCCCGCAGGAAGTGCTTGAAAGTAATGAACAACTTTCGCGTGCCTTACCGCGTCCGTTGGCTACGGCCGATCTTTTTGTTTCGGCGCATACGCAAGCGCAAAACAAACAACGATGGGTTTCTTTTTGGAATGAAACACGACGTGCATATGCCAAAAATCTCTTGCAACAACAATCTGCAAAATTAGGTTTCAATGCAGCGGCTTTTGCGCCTTTTTGGAAAGAATTAGATAATGCTGCCGAACAAGACGATGTGGATTTTTCGTCGTGGTATAACCCGCTTATTTTGCTGCGTGACGGCTCATATGCGCTTGTCAATGTGGTGCCCGATGAAAAAATATATGAAGAAATTTCTTTCCGTTTCCCGGCACAATTTGTGTCGGTTTCGCAATTACAATACCGGTTGACGCACAGTATCAAACGCGAAGCCTTGTGGGTAGTATGTTTGGCCTTATTGTTTAATTTTATAGCCGTGTGGTTAGTTTTTCGCCGATTGCCTGAAACGTTGCTTTGCTTTGTTCCCGTCGTATTAGGGGCGTGCGCGCTGGTGGGTGTGTTGGCCTTGGTGCGATTGCCTGTTAATTTATTCGGGCTCATTTTTTTACCGCTACTGGTTGGGTTAGGTATAGATTATGCCATTTTCCAACTGATGAAATTACGGGCCGGTAAATCCGGGCTTGCCCCCTTATATCCGCCGCAAGCCCTTTTGGCGGCCGGGTTATCTACGCTGGCCGGATTCGGCGTCCTTATCCTAGCCAAACATGCGGTGCTGTTTATGATGGGTTTTTGTGCACTGGTCGGTATTGGGGCGGCGGTGCTTATTGCGATGTTTGTTTTACCGCCTTTATGGGAGCGTTTTATATGAAAAAATTAACGTATATTATTTGCTTTTTATTAACAGGTTGCAGTTTGCCGCTTGTATATGCGCCGGCTCCTACTAAGTCGCTGGCTATGCAAAAGGCGGTTATTGCTAAAGGGGTATTGCGTCCGCAAGATATTTCTTTTACACTAATTAGTGATTACCAACAAGGCCGTGCACGGGCGGTGGTGATTGGTGAGCCTGCTTTTACGTGGGTAGATATGAGCGTGACGGAAAAAGAAATTATTTTCCACGAGAAAAATGCACAAGTTCCTAATCAATTGGCCCTTGAACTGGGCAAACTGGTGCAAGCACAATTTTTGACCGCGTGCCCGGCGCGTAGTATCAACCGTCCGGCTAAAAAGTTACGCGGAAATTTTGAATTGGAAGTAACGGGGGGCGTATGTCCGTAGAACAGGCTGTAAAAGATAGTTTTCAAACTCAAACACCTAACGGTTTTTTATACCGCCTTGCTGAAGATTTCCCGGCGTTTAAGGGACATTTTGATGCGTATGCGGTGTTGCCGGCAGTGTGCCAAATATCGCTGTGTAGCGACGCGGCCAGCCGCTTGTTGGGTTATCCGGTGCAACTGCGGGCACTGAAACGGGCAAAATTTTTGCGTCCGGTACTACCGCAAACGGATATTCTTGTTTGTCTTTCATCCCGTCCGGACGGGAGTTTCTTAGCGGAGTTGATAAACGCCAAAGACAGTGCAAAAATCAGTCAACTTACCTTGCAGTTTACGGAGAAATCTAAATGAAACAATATACCTATTTTAAGCCCGAACCCGGCGCGCCCGCCCCGTTGGAAAAATCTATTTTTCATACCGTGCGTTTTAACGAAATAGATGTCATGCGTATTGTGTGGCACGGTCATTATGTGGCGATGTGCGAAGATGCCCGTATGGCGTTGGGCGACAGCGTCGGCCTTGGCTATGGCGATTTTTTTAAGCACGGGGTATTGCTGCCCGTGCGGCAGATGCATCTTGATTATTTATCCCCCCTTGTCTATGGTCATACGTATGAAGTAAAAGCGCGGCTTTTTTATACCGAAGCGGTGCGGCTCAATGTAGATTTTACGATATTAGACGAACAAAAAAAGGTAATGGCACGCGGATATAGCGTGCAGTTGCTTACGGACATGAATCAACAGGTTTTGTTTGAACGTCCGGCTTTTTACGAAGAAATATGCCAAGCATGGAAACAGGGAACACTCAAACGTCCGTAAAAATTTTAGTAGTTATTGCTCATTATAATCACACCAAAACGTTGCGCGAAGTGGCAGAGCGCTGTCTTGCCGTGTGGCCGGATGTGCTGGTGGTGGATGACGGAAGTTCTGTTTCTGTAAAACCTTTATTAGACGGTTTGTCTGTTTCCTTTTTGTGCCAAACACCCAATCAAGGCAAAGGAACGGCTATCTTGGCGGGGAGCACATGGGCCAAAGCGCATGGTTTTACTCATATTATTACGCTGGATGCCGATGGTCAACACCATCCGGAAGATATTCCGCTTTTTGTATCGGCGGTTGAAAAGAACCCTGCTGCGTTAATTATGGGGGTACGCAAATTTGATGATACGGTGCCGCGCAGTTCGCGTTTTGGACGGAAGTTCGGTAATTTTTGGGTGCATATCCAAACCGGGAAAGCCGTACGGGATATTCAAAGCGGTTACCGTTGTTATCCGGTAGATATGCTTAACGTATTAACCGTATGGAGTAAGCGCTATGCTTTTGAAGTAGAAGTAACGGTGCGTGCGTTGTGGGCCGGATTTGAAGTGAGGGAACTGGATATTCCGGTTGTATATACTAAAGAGCGTGTATCGCATTTTCATAAACTAAAAGATAATGTGCGTCTTACGGTGCTTAATACTTATTTAACATTGCGCGCTATGCTTCCGGTTGCTCACCGTCAATACGAATATAAAGACGGAGAATTAACTCCCCGCCCGTTTCGTCAAACCTTGCGTGATAATTTAGCCGCGCCGGGCAGTGTGTGGCGTAATGCGTGTAGCGCGGCATGGGGTATTTTCTGCGGCTCTATTGCTTTTCCCGGAATCAGGCAAGTTTGGCTATTTAGCGGGGCGGGATGGTGGAATTTGAACCGTTTACTATGTATATCGTTTGAAAAATTATGCGTCGGGCCTATTGTGCCTGCCGTATGTATTGAAGTAGGATATTACGTGCGCTACGGCCATTTTTTAACACAATTTAACTTCACAACGTTGGGACGGCAAGCCTTACAACGGATAGGCGAGTGGATACTCGGTTCGCTGATTGTGGCGCCGGTATTGGCGACAATTACGCTGGCGGTAGTTGCTGCCGTCGGGTGGATATTACGTAGGAGTTTACATGAACACGCTTGAAGAAACAACCGGGCGTAGTATTGCTTCGCGTTTTAAGCATCGGTTTGTATATGGGTTGATTTCGTTGGGCGGGCGGAAATTGGCTTATTGGTTTTTATACCCGCTCGTATTAGTATATTGTCTTTATCCGTCGGTGCGAAATAAATCACGTGCGTATATTGTGCGTCGTTTTTCACCCAAAACGAATTGGGAGTTTTTCAAACATACCTACCGCTTAAATTTGACATTCGGGCGCACGTTGGTAGATCGGGCCGCGTTGGGGATTTTAGGCTCTGCCGAATTTCATACTGACGAGAAAACACGCCAATTATGTGAAAATCTCTTACAACAAAAAAAAGGACTTTTACTTTTGACAGCACACGTGGGATGTTGGCAAAGTGCGGTAAATTGCATGAATTTTTTACATACCAAAATGCACATTTTGTATTACCGCAACCCCAAAGATAATGATAAAACCGTTGCCCAACATAGCGGAAAAAAAGCCCCGTTTTCGTTTATTAACCCAGCGGGGCCGTTAGGCGGTGTGCCGGAAATGATAGCGGCGCTGAACCGCGGCGAAATTGTCTGCGCGATGGCAGACCGTGTGTTCGGAAATCCTAAAAATGCGTTGCCGGTACATTTTTTAGGGGGTGAAGTCCGCGTGCCGTACAGTTTCTATCGTCTCTCTGCCGCGACGGGGGCGCCCATTGTTATTGCTTTTTTCCCGTGGGAGGGCTGTGGTAAATTGTCCGCGTGGGTATTCCCCCCGGTAACAGTGGAAGATAAGGGTACCGTAAAAGAAAACTATATATCTTATGCCCAACAATTTATAGACGCACTCGCCCAATTTTGTATAAAATATCCATATCAGTTTTTTAATTATTTTAATTGGTGGAGTCCTTATGCAACAACAACTTCTGGAAGAAGTAAAAACGCTCATCAGCCAAAACATTGATTTGGGCGGAAATGATATATCAGCCTGTGGCGCTGATGAACCTATCTTCGGTGATACCGGGTTATGTTTAGATAGTTTAGATGCGGTAGAACTGATTATGGTACTGCAAAAAAAATACGGTATCGTTATTGAAAATATGCAGCAGGGCCGCGAAGTGTTTAAGACGTTAGGCACGTTGACTGATTATATTGAAAAAAACCGCAAAAAATGAAACTGTCCAGTCCGGTATCTGTGGTGGGAACGGGGTGTATTTGTGCCTGTGGAAATACGCCACAGCAATCTTTTGCTAATGCGCTAACCGGACAATCTTATTTCGCATTACCTACTCAGCGCGTAGAAAGTACCTATACTGCCAAATATCCCGTTTTTTTAGTGCCACCCAGCGATTATGCGGATAAACCCGCCTCTTTAACTCATAGCCAATTTTTTATGTTGCAGGCCGCCAAACAGGCATTTTTGCAAGCGGGTATTTCCCCCCAACAATTAGACGCAAGCCGGGTGGGTGTTATTGTCGGCGCATCTGTCCACCCGTCATTCCATTGTTTCTTTTCCTATAAGCATTGGAAAAACCATTCGTTCACCGCGCAAGATACGCAAGAGATTAAAAAGTATTTAGCCACTCCGCTTGCCCAATGGCTTAGTGCCCAGTTTGGTTTTACAGGGCCGTTTCAAACGGTAGTTACCGCATGCGCAAGCGGAACGGATGCCATCGGTATGGCGAAAAATTGGATAGATACCGGACTTTGTGACGTGGTATTATGCGGCGGTACCGATGAAGTGAGCGAAAGTCCTTATGACGGGTTTATCCGCTTGCTGGTTTCTACACCGGAAAAATGCCGTCCGTTTTGCAAAACCCGCAACGGTATAAACTTAGGTGAAGGCGCGGCGGCGTTATTGTTGGCTAATAAAAAAACTGTTCAGAAATTTTCGCTATCTTGTCAAGGATATGTATTAGGATATGGAAATGCGTGTGACGGCTTTCACCCCACCGCCCCCGATCCGCAAGCCGTTGGGTTGCAAAAAGCATTGTCGTTTGCTTTGCAAGAAGCCGGGCTGACTTCGCAAGACATCGCTTTTGTTAACGCACACGGTACGGCCAGTCAAGCCAATGACAGTGCCGAATCAGTAGCATTTCACGCCCAGTTGCCCGGTGTGCCTGTATGGGGCTCTAAAAGCGTGACTGGGCATACTTTAGGGGCCGCCGGCGCCGTAGAGGCCGTTTTGACTTTGCAAGCCCTTAATAATCGTTTGGTGCCCGCTACTGCCGGATTTACGGAACCGGATGAGCAGTTAAATCTTATTCCTACAACGAAACCGTTACCGATAACTAAAAAATTTGCCGTCTCAGATTCGCTTGCTTTTGGCGGGTGTAATGCGGCTGTGGTATTAGGAGCGTGCGATGCCTTTTGATTTGTTTATTAACGGACAATCGTGCTTGACCGGAGATGCCCCGGTAGAAGATTTTGCGCCCTTTTTAGATGTACGTAAATTACGCCGTGCGCAAGCGGTTTCCAAAAACGCGTTATTGTGTGCCTGCAAAGCCTTGGCACAGGCACAACTGACACCGCAAGCACAAACGGATATGGGCATTAGTTTGGCGTTAGGTGCGGGTGCCTTGGAAAGTACGCTTAAATTTATAGATACCATTGTTGAGGACGGAGATGAATTGTCTTCTCCGACGGCGTTTGCCAGTTCTGTGCATAATTCTACCGCGTTAATGCTTTCCATGTTTTTACATATTCACGGGCCGTGTATCGTGACGGGGCAGTTTGATTCATCTTTTGCCGCCGCATTACTGAGTGCCCAGCAATTTTTACAAAAAAACATGTGTGAGCAAGTATTAGTAGTTATTTCGGAAGATATCAACCCGCTGGTTGAACAATGTGTACAACAAGATGCTCACGTGTTTGATCCGTTTATTTATCAGCCGCAATCTGCCTTTCAACGTGTAGCCGGGGCGTTTGTAATTAGTGCCAAACCCACGGAAAAAACCAGTCATATATTACGGCAAGTCAGCCTTTCTCGTACCGACGATATTTCTACCCAATCTCAACCGCAATTTCCGGTTAGTTCGTGTGCACACAGCGTACTGCTTTTTGAAGAACGATTAAAAACAAACAGTCCGTTTGTTTGGCGCGAACAATTTGCCGGAAGTATTTTAGAAATTACCGGAGAGCCGTATGTTTTCTCTTGAGCAAATATCGTTTTTGATAGAAGATATTTTTCGCACTGAATTAGTAAAACAGCGCCGCGATGCGTTTGCTTTTTTTGATACCCAAACGCCGGTGGTGCTTACCGGTATGCCAAAAGATGTTTTGGCACAGGCTACGGCGCAAGTCGGGTGTTTTTTGGGTTTCACGCCTTCCCCATTTAATTCATTGGAAGAATTAGTAAAGCAAGCCGTTAGCGCCTATCAACAAGGCAAAGCGGTTTATCTTTCTACGTCGGGCAGTACGGGTACGCCCAAACTGGCCCGCCATACGCACGAGATGATGCTTGCCGAAGCCAAAAGTGTGGGCGCGCATTTCAAAACGGCCAAACGGTTTATCACGCTTACCCCCCGCCAACACTTATACGGGCTTTCGTTTGCCGTATTTTTTCCGTCTGTTTTTGATATCCCCGCCGTGCCGTTACCACCGTTGCCCGTTCAACCGTGGCACACTTTATTAAAACCGGGCGATGTCGTGGCCGGATTTCCGCTGTTTTGGGAATATTTTTTGAAAGCCGGAAATACATTCCCGTCCGGGATAACAGCGGTAACTTCTACCGCCCCTTGTCCAAAAGGTTTGTTTGACCGCCTTAAACAAGCCGGCGCGGAAAAAGTAGTGGAATTGTACGGCGCCAGTGAAACGGGCGGAATCGGTGTGCGTTACAGCGAAGAAGAACCCTTTGAAATAAACGATTATTGGCAAGTGGATACGACGTCAGTATCCCCGCGTATTCATCGGGACGGTATTGACGGTTGGCTTGATTTTCCCGATGAAGTACGCTTTGTACCGCCGCGTGCTATTTTCCCGCTCAAACGGTTAGATGCCGTGGTGCAAGTGGCGGGTGTGAATGTATCGCTTAAAAAAGTGGAACAAGTGTTGCAATCTCATCCGGCGGTAGCCGCTTGCCGCGTTCGTCTGATGCGTCCCGAGGAAGGGCAACGCTTAAAAGCATTTATTGTGCTTGAAAAAGGACATTCCGAGCAGGAATTGCCGGATATACGGCAATTTTTAGCGGACAAATTATCTTCGCACGAGATGCCGCGGTCTTTTGCATTTGGGCCGTCGTTACCTGTTAACGCCATGGGCAAAGCCAGCGATTGGTAAATGTATAGATTGAATAAAAAGCCCTTCCGTTTGGAAGGGTTTTTTGTGGGTTAATCTAAATGTTTAATGCGCGCACCGTATTTTTTGGCAAGGGCCGTGTTGTGTTCATCTCCCCCCGGTGCGTTACTGCTTTTATAGACGGGTAGCGGTACGTTTTCTTTTTCTAAAATCTGCGCCGCTTGAAATAAAATTTGGTGCAATATCGCGGCAAATGCTATGGTAGAAATCGGGGCGACTTCGGTGTCGCCGCACGTTAAACACGTTTCGTTTTTCCCCGCACAATTATCAATCGTTAAATCGGCTGCGTCTTTAAGCAGTTTCCCCGATGAATGACGGCTTTTACTTTGCGCATGTGCGCTTGCGGCGGTAAAGGCGATGGTGAAAACACCTTTTTGTTTGGCGGAGAGTACCGCATCAATCCCGGCAGGGTTTCGCCCGGAATTAGAAAATACGAGTAACACATCCCCGGGGCGTAAATCGTGATGATTAAGTATTAGCGGTGTATAGCCTTCTAACCGTTCTAAATCGGTGCCGGTATGTGCGCCGCGCTGAAACATAAGCCCGGGGTCTAAAATTGCATTAACCCCCACAAAACAGCCACTACGGTGGAACGGCTCCAACGCCGCACTCCCGCTATGCCCGCAACCAAACGTGTGAATAATTCCGTCGTTTTTTAGGCAATGAGCGATTTTTTCGGCGGCTTGATTCATCGCATGTTGCTGGGTGCTTTCCAGCCGCGTTAATAAATTGGCAATTTCTTGAAAATATGGATTTTTATAGGTGTTTGTCATGTGTTTATTATAGCAAAATGTGTATGGCGGATAGAGCGATTGATGTTATAAAAATGTTGGTGCGGACTCGCCCTACATAAATTTCCTGACGGAAATTTTGTCCGGGCCCGCCCTCGCGGTACTCGCCTTTGCCTAACGGCAAAACTCGCACATCGCTGCGGGCTTTGAGTCCCTCACGCGCACCAAGCAGTTGGTGCGCTTCTGCATATAAAATTAAAAAACCGGGTATTTACCCGGTTTTTATAATTTTATGCGCAGAGAGGGACTCGAACCCTCAAGCCTTTCGGCATGCGCCCCTCAAACGCACGCGTATACCAATTCCGCCACCTGCGCGAAAAAATTTTTATTTACGACGAGAGATTAAAAGAACTATCCTACAACTATTTTACAAAAAAATAATACGGCTGACAAATTACCGACGGAAAAATTATTTATCCGCAGGCGCCGGTATATTTACTTTTTCCATGACGGTTACTTTATCCATAACCGAAGTGGAATTTTTTTTGTTAGAGGCGATCGTCAAAACAATAGACGTTGCCATTAACACCGCGGCTAAAATAGCGGTAAATTTATTTACAGCATTAAAGGCCGTGGGGCTAGCAAATAAATTGTCTGCACCGGACGCACCGAAAATTCCGGCGGCCGAGCCTTTTCCGCTTTGTAATAATACGAGTAAAATCAGTAATAAACAAACAATAAAATGTAACGTCAAAATCAGTCCGTACATAGCATTAAATCTCCTTTCAAATGATACTATATTATACCAATTTTTTTAGAAAAAAGATTTTCATTTCATAAAGTATTATATAATACTAAAGAAGTAGAAAATTTATCTTAAGGAGTTTTTATGAAAAAACTGATTGGAGTTTTGTTAGTCTTATGTGTATTGGGGTTTGTCGGCTATATGTACAAATCCAATACCGCCGCCGAAACGCAACCGATGGCGTCGCAAGCGGCCCCGGTACAACAACCGGTAAGTCAGCCTGTGCCGGCGGCCACTCAGCCGGTGGCTATGCCTGTTCCGCAGATTCTTCAAGTTCCGCCGGAAGATGCCCCCGATTTTTTAGCCATCAATAATTCTATGCAAGAATTGGCTTATTTGGGCGATTGTTTGCAGCGTCAGGAAGATGTGATGAAAGGATATAATACCTGCGTATGTGAACAAAATGATACGAAAGCAATTGGTATTTTACAAGAATGGAAACGCATTTTAGCCAAACATCCGCAATGGCTTGAGCCCGGCGTAACGCTTAATTTAATGAAAGAAACGGAAGTGTCTGAAACTACTACGCAGGACAGTATGAATGTGCAATTCCAAATGCGTACGCTGGCCTTAAATCCTACCGCCTTAACGCGCATTTTAGAGGCGACAAAAGCGTGTGTAACAGATCCCGCCGACATGTAAAATACTATCATGTGATACATTTTCCCCCCACTCGTATGAGTGGGGTTTTTATTTCTTTTCTAACGAGAAAAATTGACATTGTTTTTTTTTTTTTTCTATATTTTATAAAAGCAGAGTAAAATCAAAAGGAGAAACCGGATGAAAAATACAAGAACGGGCCGTTTTGGCGGATTTACGCTTATTGAATTATTGGTAGTGGTGCTGATTATCGGCATATTGGCGGCGGTGGCTTTGCCGCAATATAAAAAAGCAGTATGGAAAAGCCGCGCAACACAGTTAATAGTGGCGGTATCGGGCGTACATACTGCCAGATTGGCCAACCAGATGGCAAACGGAGAATTGGCATCTTCTTTTGAAGAATTAGCGGTGGAACCTACCGGATTTAATCAGGCATGCGGTAATTTGCTTAATGGATATTATCAACCGTTAGATTGCCGGGCTAACGACTATGGGCTGGTGTATATGAATCCGATAGAAAGTTTATCTTTCTTCCATACAGGGCCGTATCGTTATACAGGTTTTATGTTTCGGGAAAGCGGCAATCCGCAAGTTCCGTTTAATACGTTGCTGTGTTATGAAAACGGAACAAAAAATTTCTGCTCGTTTATGGGATTTCAAAATTTAGCCTATAGCGATGGGGGCAATAATTATTATACGAAGTGATAATATAGTAATTTGAAAATCAGCCCTGCCATAAAGCAGGGCTGATTTATTTTAGCGAATGTTTTAAAGATCTTCCGGTTTATTTCGCTAACGCTACTAAACCCGGAAGTTCTTTTTTAGAAAAAATTCTGCCCTGCTAAACAACGCAGGGCAGGTTTGTGTCAGAATGACAAATTTTCTGAAAGAACTTGCCGTGTTTATTTCGCTAACGCTACTAAACCCGGCAATTCTTTTTGTAGCAAAATCAACCCCACCTTGCGGCGGGGTTGGTTTGTTCCAGTACAACAAATTTTCTGAAAGAACTTGCCGTGTTTATTTCGCTAACGCGACTAAACCCGGCAATTCTTTTCCTTCCACAAACTCCATGCTCGCACCACCGCCGGTGGAGACGTGTGAAAATTCTTTTTGGTTGATTTTGCCTTTCTTCAGTACGTTGACACTGTCGCCCCCGCCGATAATGGAAATGGCTCCATTTTTCGTGGCGGCAATCATAGCGTCAGCAATAGCAAAACTGCCGTGAGCAAAGTTCGGGAATTCAAATACGCCCATCGGGCCGTTCCAGAAAATCGTTTTGCATTTCAAGAGTTCGTCTGCAAACAATTTTTCGGTTTTCGGGCCGATATCCATAGATTCCATATCTGCCGGAATAACGTCCACGTCAGTCGCTGTGGCGGTTTCGGAAAATTCTTTGGCTACGCGGAAATCTACCGGCATCAACATTTTGACGCCTTTAGCCGCGGCTTTGTCCATTACTTGTTTGGCTTCTTCAATCTTCGTGTCATCTACGAGCGATTTGCCGATTTCCATGCCTTTGGCTTTTAAGAAAGTGTAAGCCATACCGCCGCCGATAATTAACACATTGACTTTGTCCAATAAGTTATTTAAGAGTAAAATTTTATCGGATACTTTCGCCCCACCGATAACAGCCGCAAACGGACGGGCCGGGTTTTCAAGGGCTTTACCTAAAAATTCCACTTCTTTTTGTACGAGATATCCCGCACCGCTGGGGAGTAATTGCGCTACGGCGCTGGTGGACGCATGGGCGCGGTGTACCGTACCAAACGCTTCTTGCACAAATATTTCGCCGTGTTTAGCCAGTTGCTTGGCAAATTCCGTATCGTTCTTTTCTTCTTCGGGGTGGAAACGCAAGTTTTCCAACAAGGCAATTTCGCCGTTTTTCGTTTCGGCTACGACTTTATCGGCTTCCGGCCCGACGCAATCTTTAGCAAAATGTACCGGTACACCGAACAATTTTTCTACTTCCGCAGCCACAGGAGCCAAACTAAATTCCGGGCAGACTTTTCCTTTCGGGCGGCCTAGGTGAGCAATCAAAACGACGCGGCAGTTATTATCTAACAAATGTTTAATCGTTTTTTCCGTCGCAACAATACGTTTCGTATTATCTACTTTACCGTCTTTAAGCGGCACGTTGTAATCTACACGTACCAAGACTTTTTTATTTTTTAAGTCCATATCTTGCATTTTTTTAATGCTGTTAAAATTCATACTTTTGACTCCTTGATTTAAGTTGCGGTTTTTTCAAACCGTTACGTCTATATTTTACCAAATTTAGCGGCGTTTAGATTTGGCTAACAATTTCAAAATTTCAATGTAAAGCCATACAATCGTAACGAGTAAACCAAACCCGCCGTACCATTCCATAAATTGCGGTACGTCCCCCCGTTGGGACATGACCGTAATAAATTGGAAATCTAACATCAAATTTAAGGCGGCTACAATGCACACCACGACGCTAATCCCGATAGATAACGGCGAGGAAGACACTAAATACGAAATATTCCCCCCAAAAAGCGAGAATATCCACGAACCCAAATACATAATGGCAATCGCCGCCGTAGCCGAGACGATAGCCGTAGCAAATCCTTGGGTTACTTTAATAATGCCTGTCTTAAAGATAAACAACATCACGGCAAACACAAGAGCCGTAATCAACAAGGCGTTTAATACAATGCCTTCATACATCGCATTATACGTGGCGGAAATAATACCCAAAACAACCCCTTCGGCTAACGCATAAATAGGGGCGGTGATAGGCGAAACGGACGGCTTAAAACTGGTCCATATCGCCAAAATAAAGGCTCCGAAAAGTGCACCGAACAGTACGAACGGGGGCAATATACTGCCTTTGATCCAACCGAAAAATCCCCCCACGGCACATAAAGCAAATAAAACAAAAGTTTTATTGATGGTTCCTTGCAACGTCATTACTTGCCCGCCGGGTACGGCTTGGTAGCGCGGTGAAAGATCTTTGGCGCGTAATTCTCTTTCTTCTTGCGCGGATGGACGGTGTTGTTCTTTTTTGGCGCGTTCAAACGCGGCTTCGTTAAACATTGGGTTTTGTGCCATTGGTAATCTCCTTATAACTAATTTTCTATATTTTATAAAATTGCGGGAATTATAGGCGTACGTTTTTGGGGTTAGAAAAAACTCCCCGGTTTTTTACCGGGGAGTTTTGAATAGCCTTTATTTTTTATTTGAAAAATGTTTCATCGACTATTTTTCGTTGTACGTTGTTAAATTCTTGCTCGTCCATGACTTGTCGTAAGAAAGGAACAAGTTTATCCGTCAGCAAGAAATAGGTTTTGCCGGACTGACGATTGCTACCAATCGGTTCTGCCGCGTTAAAACCGAGTAAGAATTCTTGATTGTTATTGTCAAGTAAGCCGAATATCGGCGAACCTGTTTGGGCATCAATGGCTTTCCATTCTACTTGGAAGCATCTGGTTGCGGTGCAGATAGTGGCTATGTCCACATCTGCCGTAGTACGCCCCACGTTGGGAAAACGATTGCGATTCACCACGATATCATCAAACGTAGTCTTCAACGATTGAGGATTTTTCGGAATAAACAAATTCGGAATCGGTAAAGGAGAAAGTTCCTTTTTTAACTTGGCATTTTTATCATCCCAGCGTAACAAGATTACGCGGGCGTCGTAATTGGTAAAAATGTTTTTTGCGGAGATTTTTTGCCCTTCAATAGTTGCATAATCAACAATACGATAGGCAACGGGTGTTTGCGTTACGACAGGAGGTTCCCCTGCGCCCATGTAAGTTGTTTTCTGGGAAGTATTAGAATAACCAATACATACCATAGAGGCCAATACATAATGTGTGGAAATACGTACGGCGGCACATGTTTTATCAAAAGCATGCTCTTTGGCATAGGGTTCATCAAATTTGCTTCTTACGCGAAAGGTAACTTCAAAGACGCCGTCTTCGTGTGAATCGGTAGAAGTCGGATCGACGATCTTCATTTTAGTTAATTCTTCGTTAAGTTTATCCATGATTTGCGGATCGGCGGCAGAAGCGCAGGGCGCAAATGTCATGGTTGTTATAGCGGCAATCAGCAGTAGTAGTAATTTTTTCATAGACTCTCCTTGTAAAATGTGCTTCATACACATAGTATAAATAATAAATAGTAAAAATTCCAGCAGTCTTAAGACCTAATGCAACAGACAAAAAAGGCCTAAATCTTTTTAGGCCTTTTTGGGGACTTACTTAAAGTTTCTAAGACTTACTTAAAGAAAGGCTTTTGAGTTTGGTTGAAAAACAACCGATTTTTAATACGGGCCCAATCCTGCGGGCGATTTGCTTGAACCGTATTTTTAATGAAATGTAAATCTCTCTCGGTTAACGTATACCAACTGGAAGAATGGACGTTAACAAATTGTACGGCTTGGTTATACCCGGTAATAAATTCATTTCCGCGTGAATTGATAGCAAATAACGGATCGGTGTACGTACCGGACAAATCTGCAAAAGATTCTTGTAATTCCAACGTTCCGTTTTTAACAGAACCCGTTTTAAGCGTTCTGGTTCTAACGGCATTTAACCCTAACGAAGCCGAATTGATTTTGAACGTGTGTGTGTCGGACAAGGCAAACAAACGGTTTGGGTTTTGCGTGGCTAACACTTTAACAAACGGGCCGGAGAAAGTGGCTTCCTCGTTCCACACTAACATAACATGATCATTATGATCCATACGGTTTTTGATATCTTCTTTTAAGCCATAATCTAAAAAGAAACCCAAAAATTTTTCTTTCCGTCCCATATAGGTGCCTACCGCAAAAACAGTCATAGAATTGGGGTCATCACTCCACTCATTTTGTAAGCCGGTGTTGATGGCTTCGGGGCAAGTACCCGCTAAAATGGCCCAATGTTCATCTAATGCATAGGCTTTACATTTGATAGAAAAACTGGGATAGGGGTTTTCAATTAAATCGTCTTCTTTATATTCTCCGTTGACTTGGGTGCGCCCTACAACGAGATCCCCGCCGTAAAGATCAAATTCCATGGTAATGTTTTCATCAATGGCCCCTTTGTTGGGAGACGGTTGGGCCAGAACGGTTTTGGCAACGGCTTCTTGAAGTTGCTTATCTATGGCGTACTTGACGTCGCTTGCAAAAGATACAACTCCGGCACAAATTAACAGACTTACTGCAGCAATAATTTTTTTCATACAATCTCCTTATAAAATATATTCCATAATTATAGTATAGATAATAAATAACTAAAGTTTCATCGGTCTTAAGACCTAATATACGCAGTAAAAAAGACCTAGATTGTTTTAGGACTTACTTAAAAAAGGGCGTTTGCGTTTGGTTGAAAAATAAACGGCCTTTAATACTAAACCAATCTTGCGGGCGATAAGCGCGGACGGTTTGTTCAATAAACTGTAAATCATTTTTTGTTAAACTGTACCAAACCGGACAAGCCAACCCTTCTAAACTTTTCTCACCGGATAGCCACTGGGCACGAAACCATTTTTTACCTAATTTGGCGGCATTATATCCGGCAATAAATTCGGTATGTTGCGGGGTAATTAAAAACAGCGGATCGGTGGATGTACCGGATAAGTCGGTGGCACTTTCATCTAATCTAAACGTATTGCCTTTGACGGAGCCTTTTTGCAAAGAACGCTCGCGTATGCTGTCGGAAAAAAACATGTAACGCGCGGTATTGATTTTGAAGGTATTGTTGGTTTCTAATGCAAATAATTGTTCAGGTGATGTCGTGGCAAGCACATTTACGTATGGCCCTTCATAGAGTCGTTGTTCGTGCCAAATCAGCATAATGTGATTGTTATAGGCCATGTGGGTATCTTCGTGCGGCAGTTGCCCGTTTTTAGAAATCCAACCTAAAAAATAATTTGTATCATCTTGAAAAATACTGTCCCAATTTTCAAAGTTGTTGGTATGCATGGAAACGGAATAAATCTGTTGGGCATACGGGATATTTTTCTTCCAACCGTTAAAAGCAAAAGCGTGTGCGCAAGGGGCTGCTACTAACGTCCAATGGGCATCTAACGCATAGGCTTTACAATAAATCGTCGCCTGTTCCATCGGGGCGAAATTATGATCTTCCTGTACGAATCTGCCGTCGAAAGCGGTAAAGGTTATCCGGTGATTTTTCTCTATGGCTCCTTCATTGGAAAATCCGGCCGGACTTATTTGTTGTTGCGCTACGCTACGGGTTAATTGTTCGTGAATTGTATCGTGCGTCGTCGTTGCAAAAGCAAAATTTCCCCCCGCCAGCAGTAAGAAAAATGTTACTAAAAATTTCATGATTAATAATCTCCTTTATTATATTTTAGATAATTTATAGATTGTCCGACGAGGGTCAAAAGACCTATTACCGTCTGGGCCTTTTGGCTTTTGAGAAGTTTGATATCATAAAACTTGATATCCGATTTGTTTTTTGCTATTTTTATTTATAGAAATAGTGTGACAATAAGGAATAAACATATGAAAAATCAATCGGAATGTGTAAAAGGTTTTACGCTCATAGAATTGTTAGTGGTAGTTTTGATTATCGGCATATTGGCGGCGGTGGCGTTGCCGCAATATACGCAAGCGGTGGAAAAATCGCGCTTTGCGACGTACCGTGCCTTGGCCGGCAGTTTGGCACAATCTGCTGATGCGTTTTATTTGGCTAATAGCAGTTGGCCTACTACATTAGACGAGTTAGCTGTGGAAATACCTGCCGATATGAGTACGCAAAATGATATATCCAATGGCGTCTGCCGGAAAAATAATAAAATGTTTTGCTGTATGTTATTTCCTAACGGAGCAGGTATTGCCGGATCAGTAAAATGCGGGGACAATGATTATCATTTAATGTATGCCCGCGGGTTTGCCGCGATTGACGGAACGCCTATTCAAAACGCAACTTGCATAGCCAAAGAAGAAAAATACAAGGCGATATGTAAGGCTATGAGCGGTGGGCAAACGGGTACGGCCACCAGTACCAGTACCCCCGACGGTTGGGTAAGCGGTTATTATTATTACGAACTTAATTAGTTGAACAACCCCGCGCTTAGACGCGGGGATTTTTTTGTTTTGTGTATATGAAAAAAAGAGCGGATAAGAAATTTTCTTATCCGCTCTTTCGTAAAGGACATCTTATGGTGTTTAGTAAAAACTCAAAACGAACCCCCTCGCGGACACTTGCCACAAGGGGGTTAAATTACGCGTAACGCGCGGGCACTGGGAGTGCGCCTCGCACTTACATCATGCCGCCCATACCGCCCATGCCGGGCATGGCCGGCGCATGGTTATGTTCTTTTTCCGGTGCATCGGCTACTAACGCTTCGGTCAGTAATACCGTTCCGGTGATAGACGCCGCATTTTCTAGCGCGGTGCGAACCACTTTAGCCGGGTCAACTACCCCCGCTTTCAAGAGATCGCAATATTCGTCTTTTTCGGCATCATAACCGTCGGCTGCGCCTTTCATGGCAAGTACTTTATCCACGACAACAGCACCGTCCAAACCTGCATTGACTGCAATTTGTTTTAACGGAGCGGTTAAGGCTTTGCGAACGATATTGATACCGGTGCGGATATCATCGTTATCGGCTTTCAAATTATCCAAGGCTTGTTGGCAGCGCGCTAAAGCCACACCGCCGCCGGGAACGATACCTTCTTCCACGCCGGCTTTGGTGGCGTTTTTAGCATCTTCCACTTTGGCTTTTTTGGCTTTAAGTTCCGTTTCGGTAGCGGCCCCTACGCTGATGACGGCTACACCACCGGAGAGTTTGGCCAAGCGTTCTTGGAGTTTTTCTTTATCGTATTCGCTCTTGGAATTTTCAATTTGTTTGCGGATTTGTTCCGAGCGGGCTGCGATGGCTTCTTTGCTGCCTTTGCCGCTGACGATGGTCGTATTTTCTTTGTCAATCACGACGCGGGCGCATTGACCGAGCATGGCCAGTTCGGCTTTGTCTAACTTAATGCCGCGTTCTTCAGCGAGTACTTCTCCGCCTGTTAAAATAGCGATATCTTCAAGCATTTCTTTGCGGCGGTCGCCAAAGCCGGGGGCTTTTACGGCGCAACCTTTCAAGGTACCGCGAAGTTTGTTGACAACTAACGTAGCAAGTGCTTCACCGTCTACATCTTCGGCGATGATTAAGAATTGTCTGCCGCTTTGTACTACTTTTTCCAATACCGGCAATAATTCGTTCATAGACGAAACTTTTTTATCGGTAATGATCACGTATGGGTTTTCCAACACACATTCCATGCGTTCGGAATCGGTTACAAAATAAGGCGAAATATAACCGCGGTCAAATTGCATACCTTCTACGACGTCTAATTGCGTGGTAGCGGTTTTGCCTTCTTCTACGGTAATAACACCTTCCGCGCCGACTTTTTCAATGGCTTCGGCAATCATATTTCCGATTTCGCGGTCGTTAGAAGAAATGGTGGCAATTTGCGCTTTTTCTTCTTTGGTTTTGACCGGTTTGTGCATTTTGTTAAGTTGTTCTTTGGTGGCTTCTACGGCCATTTCAATACCTTTCTTAACAAGAGTCGGGTTGGCTCCGGCGGTAATATTCTTAATACCTTCGGTAAGCATCGCATTGGCTAAAACGGTAGCCGAGGTGGTACCGTCACCGGCGACGTCGTTGGTTTTGGACGCTACTTCGCGAATGAGTTGGGCGCCCATATTTTCAAATTTATCTTCTAATTCAATGTCTTTAGCAATGGTTACACCGTCGTCAATAATAAGCGGCGAGCCGAACTTTTTTTCTAACACTACGCTGCGACCCTTAGGCCCTAACGTAACTTTTACAGCATTGGCTACTTTTTCAATACCCGATTTCATTTTGGCGCGGGCTTCATCGCCGTACACAATTTGTTTTGCCATTTTTAATACCTCTTATTTTACCCCAAAATACCCAAGATTTCGTCTTGGTGAATAATTAAATACGTTTCATCATCTAATTTTACTTCCGTACCGGAGTATTTCCCGTACAACACGCGGTCGCCTTTTTTAACGTCCATAGCGGCGCGTTCGCCTTTTTCATTTAATTTACCCGGGCCGACGGCTAATACTTCCCCTTCCATCGGTTTTTCTTTGGCGGTGTCAGGAATGATGATTCCCCCTTTCATCGTCTCTCTTTCAATGGGCTTCACGATTACACGGTCACCCAACGGTTTAATTTTTACTTCTGCCATATTCCATACACTCCTTATTTTTGGAATTAAAGTTGATGTGCTTGGGGTAGTGTTTTTAGCACTCTTTCAAGCATAATGCTAATTTAGCATATCTTTACATAATTGTCAACCCTTCTTTTTGAGTGCTAAAAAAGAAGGGTTGATTTCAGACGTAAAAATGAGGTCGTTAAATATTACGATTTAACCCCAAAAAACCGACGCATCCGTTGCCGGAAAGTCAATTTTTTAGGTGGCATGACTTTGATAAGTACGGCAGAAATGTTATCCTGTCCGTCTTTTTCGTTAGAGCAATTAACTAATTGTTTGCACAGTTTGACAATCGGCATATCTTTGCCGTTGCGTAAAATATCTGCCATATCACTTTCACGAAGGCCTTTATAAAGGCCATCGGAGCAGAGCAAAATTTCGTCTCCTGCTTTGATAGGGAATTTTAACAAGTCAAATTCAATGTTCTTTTTAATACCCATAGCACGCGTAAGCACGTTTTGAATTTTAGAGCGGTCGGCTTCTGCGCGCGTGAGTAAGCCGCGACGTACTTGTTCGTTAGCCAAGGAGTGATCGGTGGTGATTTGAACAATTTTATCGTTACGGAACAAATATAAGCGGGAATCGCCTACGTGAACAGCCGTAGCGTAATCGTGGTCAAAAATAACGCCCGTTAACGTGGTACCCATCATCTTGTAAATTTCAGACGATTGGGCCGTAGAGTAAATGGCGATATTGGCCAAGTTCGCTGCCATTAACATTTTACGTTCGGTATAATCTAACTTGGGTAAAAAGGTGGCGGGAATTTTAAGTTGGCCGTTGTTTAATTTGCGTACGGTTTCGGCCAATACGGAAACGGCAATATTGCTGGCTACTTCTCCGGCACTATGCCCCCCCATTCCGTCGGCCACTACCCCTAATCCTAAGGAAGAAGAAATCAGCACGTTATCTTCATTTTTTTCTCTGATTTTGCCAATATCGGTTACGGCGGCAAATTCTATATCAAAATGGCTCATAACTCCTCCCTAAAGATAATGGTATTGGCACAACCGACTAGCCCTACCAAATATAACATGGCAATTAAGAAGAAATAGGCCCCGTTGGTTTGAGCATTACGGTTAAAGTGATGAATAGGATATGTAAATGCATAACCCCATATCCGCCATTTCATGGCTTGGCGTCCGCCTTGATAGAACGGCGCCAATAGGCCCGCAAATAAGGCGCGTGTATCATCATCTAATAAATTAGGTGCCGCTTTTTCAATACGTACATTTAATTCTTTGGCTACTTCTTCTAATGGCATACCGGTAAATTCATTAGAACGGTCAATGTTTTTTAATGACGGTCTTTTAGTGGTTTTCAAATTAAGGACACTCTCATTAAGGACACTGTCTTCCGGTTCGGTACCTTCACGTGTTTCTGCATTGAGTCGTACATCTACTTGTGAAATCAGTACATCTAATGTTTTATTGGTAGAGGCTACTAAGCCAGACACCGTATATATCCATATCCCCCCTACTGCAACTAACAACAAGAAACAAGGTAATAGGATAGAATCTTTATGTCTTTGTGAAGACAAATAATACACGGCACAAATTCCGCAGAATAGTGCAATATAGAACAGCGCAGAGAAAAAGATTTCTTTGGTATCCGGTGCGATTGTTAAGTGAGACGAGGCAAAGGACATTCCGATAGCAAAAATAACTAATGCGGCACCTAAAACACCTTGCATGCGCGAACGGTTTATTGTCCAGCAGATTGATATTCCTAATGATAAGGAAATAATCAAATAGCAGAAGTAATATTCCGGTGAAAAGATATATTGGAACATATGACTGATATCCATTACCGGTGCATGCGGCGTAAATAACCCTGCTACAAATGATACAAGGGCTAAAAAGAGTAGCACGGTTGTGGAATGAGAAAATGCCCGTATGGAAGACGAGGCGAATATGAGCACAATCATCACTCCGCTTAATAACGTAAATATCATTTGATTAGGAGCATATTGCGAAGCAATAAACGGCGAAATAAAGTTATGCAATAAGCCTGCCGAATTTGACAAATGCACGGATCCGATAGTCCCTAAGTTATAAAATACAAACGTAATTAACCCGGCAAATAACAAAAATAACGGCAAGAAAATAATTAACGAACGAATATCCTTTTTATCAGCCGGAGAAAGCGACGAATCAAATACAGAAGATTTTTTATTTGTTCCTGTATAAATAGGATTGGTCGCCACATTCTGCGTATTTAACATTTGCGTTGTGGATTGTGCTGCTTTTTCGGGAGCAGTCGGTGCAGGATCGGGGGCGGCTGCGCCTACGTTAATTTTAGGCATCAACGAGGTATTTATCGTCGGTTGTGTAGGCGTTTTAAGTTGTGCCTGACGTTGCGGCGTATGAAAAGTTTGGGTATGTTGCCGTTCATCTTTCACGACCATTTTAGGGGCTTCCCCACCCAAATCAATGGCTTTCCCGGCGCTGCCCGATTGCAAACGAAGTTGATCGTCTGCGCGCATCTTGCGGAAAAATAAATAGGTTTCTTTGGCGGTAGCAAAACGATCATCCGGGTTTTTACTCATTAACTTTTGAATAGCAGGCCCTAACCATGCCGGTAAATCTTTGCGTAATTTATTCGGGTCCGGCACGGGATCGTTAATGTGTTTTTGGATAATATCAATCGTAGTTTTGCCGTTATACGGAAATTGCCCTGTTAAAACGTAAAATAAACTTGCCCCGATAGAATATAAATCGGCGCGGGTATCTAAATTTTGGCCTAATGCCTGTTCCGGCGCAATGAAGTAAGCCGTTCCTGCCAGTTCACTGGTTTTGGTAGAACCGCCTTTTTCTACTTTTTTGGCGATACCGAAGTCCACCAATTTGGCTTGCCCTTGCGGAGTAATTAAAATGTTAGACGGTTTAATATCGCGGTGAATAATGCCTTTGGCGTGTGCGGCGTCCAACCCTTGCAATACACCGTCAAATAAATCTAAAACCTTTCCTACCGGAAGGACTTTTTCTTTCTTCAGCATGGAAGAGAGTGTTTGCCCTTCAATAAAGGACATCACAATAAAATAATATCCATGCTCTTTACCTACGTTATATACATTAACGATATTGGGGTGATCCAGTTCGGCAATAGCGCGTGCTTCGGTTAAGAATAATTCTACGGCTTTTTTATCTTTAGATAAAGCCGGACTTAAAATTTTTACGCAGACAATGCGGTTTAAGGCGCGGTGACGGGCCCGGTACACAGACCCCATGCCGCCTTCGGCGGTTTTTTCTAAAATCTCACAACCGGAGATAATTTGTCCGACTAAAGAAGGGAGTTCGCTCATACTATTTTCTCTGTTTTGGATGCCGGGTTTGAGGTATGACTAAAAACGGCTTGCTTTTCCGGCATCTAACCGTTACAATATAACTAGCAATATCATACCATATTTTCGGGTTTTATAATAGGGGGCATCTGGTTTTAAGACAGATGGATAAATATGAGTGAAAGCAGTTTTACGGTACTTAGGGAAATCGGGGTGTTAACCTTAGACGATAAAAGT
Organism: Candidatus Avelusimicrobium luingense; assembly: GCA_900315845.1. Taxonomy (GTDB): domain Bacteria; phylum Elusimicrobiota; class Elusimicrobia; order Elusimicrobiales; family Elusimicrobiaceae; genus Avelusimicrobium; species Avelusimicrobium luingense. The sequence continues at coordinate 22,045 of OOHK01000007.1, read as the reverse complement.
GAGATACACTTTAGTATAGATGTATATCGCAATTTTCGTTATGTGTCTATACGCAGGTATATAGATATGGATGGGCTTAATGCGCCCACTCATGATGGTGTAACGCTTACTCCGCCAATCGTACGGGCGCTTACCGCCAAAATATCTGCGCTATCCGATGAGCCGCAAAATATCCCTCCGGACTCCTTGGGCAAATTTGCCAAACGTCCGGGAATCTGTATTGTGGCCGGTTTCGGTATGCTTAAAGGCGTGCGCGGGTTGGTATTACGACAATGGGAAGATGAAAAGGGCTGGACCAAAAAAGGGGTTTGGTTGCCCTTGGAAAAAATTAAAGAAATTAAAAAGTTATTTCAAGAAACCAAAGCCGCTCTGGACGAGCAGCCCGAAGACGACTTTTGATGGTTATGTAGCAAACAAAAAACCCGTAGAATTTGTCTCCGGGTTTTTTAGTAAAAATTTCCTTATTTTTTTACCGGAAGAACGCCGGCTTTTTCTAACATCTCTTTGGCGTTTTCAAATACTACATCCGGCGAAATGTCACGCATACATTTAAAATGTTTTTTCGGACATTTCTTTCCGCCGTGTAAAGCACAAGGGCGGCAAGGCAAATCTTTCACTTCCATAACGCGGTGTCCTTCGCCATATGGGAAGAATCCTAATTCGCGCGTCGTCGGCCCGAAGATGGCGAGCGTCGGCACATCAAACGCGGTAGCAATATGCATGGGGCCGGAATCGTTGGTAATGAACAATTTAAAATGTTTCATTAACGCCATCAAATCGGCCAGACTTGTTTTACCGCATAAACTGGCAGCATGTCCGGTAGAAAGTTGGCAGATTTTTTCACCTTGGGCGGTGTCTTCTTTCCCCCCACCGATAAGCACGGCTTGCACGCCTAATTCGCTTTGCAAGCGGCTAATGAGTTTAACGAAATATTCCATCGGCCAGCATTTGGTCGGCCACGCGCTTCCCGCATGAATACCGACGAGTACTTTGCCTTCTAAATTAAAGTCTTTCATCAACCGTTCTACATTTTCTTCGGCAGACGGGGCATAACGCATGCTTAATTTTTCAGCCGTAAATTGTTCTTTGGCAATTCCTTGCAACAAGGATAAATTGCGTTCTGCATCATGAATCATCCACGAGAACGGAACCGTTTTCGTGTAGAAGAATCTGCCTTCGCTGGATGTAAACCCAATGCGTATCGGCACGCGCGAGAGCCAGGCAATTAACGCACTTCTGAAACTGCGGTGCGGTACAAGCAAGATATCCGCATGTGTTTTTTTAATGGCATTGGCGGTTTTCCATACGCCGGCAATTTTGTTCCACCCTTTTTTATCATTTAAGATAATTTGGGAAACTTCTTTCATCGGGCGGAAAATATCTTCCGTTTGCGGGCGAGTTACCACGACGATTTTAGCATCCGGAAACAGTTTGGCTGTTTTTTGGATGAGCGGAGTGGTCAGTACGCTGTCTCCGATAAAAGACGTTTGGAAAATAGCAATCGTATTAATTTTTTTACCGAGATTTTCCACATGTTTATAGGCCCAATCGCCCAATTTAAATTCACGGTATTTAACCGGAATATTCCATGCTTTTAAAGCGGCTAAATACTTATCTAAATTGTGGCTGTCTTTAAGCACCGGCGACATGCGGCGAAAATGAACAAATAGCCGGCGGTCAAGAGAGTTTTTATCGTAGCGGATACGGTTCGGCACGCGGCTAAAGAAACTAAGCAAAATGGTTTTTAACGTTACGTGCAAATCTAACAGGTGGGTAAATCCCCCCGCACGGATTTGACGTACATTGGCCCATAATCCTTTTTTGGCAACCATAATTTCATCAATATACGGATGTCCGGCCAGCACTTGGGCAAATTGCGGCTTGACCATCAAGGTGATTTTGGCATCCGGCCACGCCGCTTTGATGTTTTTATAGACGGGCGAGGAAAGCACAATATCGCCAAGTGACGACAAGCGAATCACTAATATATTCGGTTTTTGTTTAGTTGTATTTTCGTTCATAATTTTCTACCACTTGCATAATACGTTGCGTGGCTCCTTTGAAATGTAATGCCGTTTGGCGTGCTTTTTGGGACATGTTTTCCAGTTGCGCCGGGTCGGCAATTAACCGTAAGACTACTGCTTTAAAATCGTGTTCGTTGACTAAAATTCCCCCACCTCTTTCTAATAATGCTTCGGCTGTTTGTGGGGTGTTAAAAAAATATTTACCGAATAAAACGGTTTTAGACAGAATAGCCGGTTCCAACAAATTATGCGCGCCGCGCGGAACAACCGAGCCGCCTACAAATGTAAGCGTGGCCCGCGCATATAACGAGGGTAACAAGCCCATAACATCTGCGCAAACTAAGACTGCATTTTTGTTGGGAGTGGTATCGCTGAAAAATGTGTGGGAAATGCCACTTTGACGTAACGTGTCACGAATTTCCGGCATACGCTCTAAATGGCGCGGCGCGAAAATTAACCGAATATTGTTTTTAATAAATTCAGGCGCAGCACGTAATAACATGGTTTCTTCTTGCGGATGCGTGCTGCCTAATACTACAATCGGTTTGCCCCCCCAGCCTAATGTACTGATCAGTTTATCTACTTCGGCGAGGCGGGCAGGAGCATCGTTAAGTGCATCGTATTTAACGTTACCGCAAATGTGGCAGTTTTCATGCGGTAATCCTAAACGCTCATAGCGTTGGGCATCTTCGGGGGTTTGCAAGGCGGCAAAAGATAAATGTTTTAATAAGCGCGAAAAAAGCGGTTTAATTAACGTATAAGCGCGGGCCGATTTTACAGAAATGCGCCCGTTAATAAGAGCCGTCGGAACATTGGCTTGAAAGGCGGCTTCTAATAGGTTGGGCCAGATTTCGCGCTCTACGACAAACAAACGATAAGGATTAGCCAACCGAATAAAACGGCGGCAAGACGGATAAAAATCAAGCGGAACGAGTAAGGCTTGTTTTACTTGCGGATTTTTAAGAGCGGTTTCTTTTCCGGCTTGAGTAGAGGTAGTGATTAAAATATCTCGGTTATAAAACGCTTTAAGTTGGCTAATAACTTCTCGGACGGATAATACCTCTCCGACACTGGCACAATGCAACCAAATGGCGTTTTGGATGATTTCGTCTTTTTTCTCTAGTCCGAACCGTTCGCGAAGTTCTTGCCCCAAGTGGGCAAGCAAACCCCTCCGGCCCGAGAATAAGAAACTAAACAATACGCCCAAAGCCGCCAACGGAAAAATCAAATTGGTTAGGAATAATACAAATAATCCCATATATACTTATTATATGAAATTTCGGCTGGTGTGCGGCGTAAATTTAGTGAATTTCTTTAATTGCAGTACCTTGTTTGATTTGGTTAAGGAGGCGCTCTATCCGTTGTTGAGCCCGCAATAAATTCGCTTCAGCTTCGGCTAATTCAAACCGGTATTTTTCCAGCAACTGTGCGCGATTTTTACGTCCGATAAGGCGTTTATCTTGTTCCATGGCTCTTATCTCGTATCGATACATTAAGACTTGCTGTTGGAAGAATGCTTCTTGGTGATAATAGATATCATCAAATAATTTTTGTTTTGCATCCCCATCGGATTTATTTTTCACCGGGGCTTCAAATGAACTGTAACGGCCATGCCCTTCAAACCGGTAAGGCATGGGCGGTATTTCAAAAAGGGTGCTGGTTGTTTCTTCCGCCGAAACGCCGTACGCATTGACAACAATAATTTCATACGGGGCGCCTGCGATAATTTCCCGGTGGATATAGGACAGTTTGTCTATAGCATTTTGGTGTTGGCGCAGTAATTCGGGATCATTAGAATTTCTTGCCGCTTGTTGGGCTAATGTCACATTATGTTCGGCATAATCTAATAAGGCTTGTTTCAAATTGGCTTCTTCACGGGAACTAACAGGCGCGTGAAAGAATGTTAATAATCCTAATGAAGAAGTGGACATAGTAGGATCAAAATGGGTAGAAAAAGGAAGTGTGTTATCATTTTCTATATCTAACGGTTCTTTATAAGTTAAATAAGAAATTTGATCAATCGGGGTGTTTTTTGCATGCTCGGTATGAATTTGATGCAACCGGGCCTCGGCCGCTTGATATTGCATTTGTAAATTAGCCAATTGGCGTTCTAATTGCAGCCGTTCTTTAGTACGATAGGGGCGGAGATTTCCGTTGAGTTTTATTTGTGTTAATTCAATTTGTTGTCGTAAAGTGACACATTCTTGCAAGGCCCGACGAATTAATTTTTCATATCCTTCTTTGGGGTCCGTTTGCCAAATAGCACGATTGTTATAGCGTGAAAATCCCATATTTTCCGGAGTGAGTTGTTCCGGCGCGATAGAAGAAGATGGCATCGTTTCCGGACGGATGTTCTCACTAAGTTGTTGGGAAATAAGATCGGTTAAATCTTCTTGTTCGGCTACTTGTTCTTGTTGCATTTTTTGTAAAAAGTTTTGACGCAAGGCTAACCCGTTTTCAAATACTTTGACAGACGGTTGTACATAAAATAAATTATACGGGTTATATTGGGCAAGTAATCTTTGAATTTTAGATGGCATAGGCCGTTGGAAAAAATATCCGGCTATTTTATTGGGCGTAATAGATAACGGATGCCCGATATTATTCATATATTCCGCAATGTGATGCCAATAACTGGATAAAAGTTCCGGGTGATTGCTTTCGATATTTGTCAAACGGAATTTGGCCAATTCTTCAATAGCATCGTAGGCTTCGTGTTGAAGCAAGGCTTGCACCGTGATTAAATCGGTCCACGGAGTAACTAAAGGCGGAAATGGTTTTTTAGCATTTTTCAAAATCAAAAATATATCATTGGAAGTGCCCAACAGCCCCAAATCAGTAACGGCTGCCATGGAGCGGGCCCAATCACTTAAGGCTTGAGGCAAGGTGGCTTTGACAGGTTTGCCTTCTAAAATATTACGGTAATAGGCCAGCGCATAAGAAAGTTGTTGCGGTTCGGCGACAAAAGGCCCTTCTAATACTAAGGCCGGATAAGAAATTAAATAAAAATCTTGTTGTTGTTTTGCAGATAAATGGGTAATAGGTTCTTGCTTAAGTAATAATTGGGCGGCCTGTTCTACATTGAGAGTAGGGCTTTTCCAAACTAATGCCGATTCCGCACGGGCCGGCCAGGTGCTGTTTATGTAGGTGTCAAAAGAGTGTACCTGCGACGGATTTGGCAAATTGGTATTGGCAACCAACGCGGTTAAAGTTCCATTAAATTCTAATCCTTCGGAAGATAATTGACGCATAATGAGCATCATTTGCTCGTTACTGCGAAGTATAACTTTTGCACTTTTTCCAGCCGTTACAAGTGGCCCTTGGGCAAATGTTTCCCCGCACGTGCAACCTAATAAAACAAGTGTTAAAATAAAAATTTTTTTCATAGTATGTACCTATTTTCTTTATTTATTTTAAGTTTTTTGTCGTCTTATCAACAAGGGTCAAAGGGCCTAGTTGTATGTGGGCCTTTTGGGCCACGGATATTCCGCAAAATTAAAAAACCCGGAACCAAATTCCGGGTTTTGAAAGGACGGTATATCGCTGATTTGTCTTATATTACTCCAACAATTTCCGGCTCTTTATGAAAGAATTTGCCAAAGAACCCGCCCGATGAGGAAGCGGCTTGCTTCCCCCAACGTTGGCCGGAGATCATTTTGTTAGAAGTATCGGTAATGTAATTAAGAATTTGTTTGCTTACATTGACACTGGCTCTGTTAAAATTACTTCCCCGGCTGAATCCGACAGAGGGATTAATTTTAGTATATTGTTTCATAATGGCCTCTACTTCCCGTTTGGAAGCATTTTGAAGGCGGCTTAACAATTGTAATTCTGTCGCCAACGGGCTGCCTTCGGCTTTAGCGCGTAAGGCGGCTTGTTCTAACGGATTGAAAGAGACTCCGTCAATATATCCGCGTGAGAAAACATTTCCGTCCTTAATTTGGTCAATTAACACTTGTTGTTGGTGCGAGGCAATAGAACCGACGCCGCGCGATTTGGTTTGTGCAAAGCCGGATCCTAATAACCCTTCCTGTTGTACTCCGCCCGAGTGAGCAAATACATTGATACCTTCCCGCTTGGCTTTGGGTAATGCTTCAAATTCCCGCATAAATTGTCCGGAGTGGCAGGCATCTAACTGCAAATTAACTACCGGAGTGCCGGTCGTTTTGCGCAACATTTGCAAGTCATCTACTAATTCGGTTGTCGTTATTTGGGTAGAACTATTTAACCCGCGGGAAGGAATATAAAATCGACCTGCGCCGTCAATTTCTCCGTGAGAAGTAATTTGTACCAATATGGGTTTATTCGTTTTTTCCGCCGTAGAAAAAGTTTGTTGCAGTTTGATTCTGGAAAAACCTTCTTGCGGATTTCCTACCACAGAAGGAATAAAACCGTTTTCTTGTCCCACAAACCACGAAGCAGATACGTCATAAGCATGTTCAAAGCCCGCTCCTTCTACATAGAAAGCGTGTTCGGTTGCCGTTGGCGAGCGTAAAACAGCCGCGTGTTGTCTAAATTCAGCGGAAGTCAGTGTGCGAATGTCATTGGCTTGCGCGGGTGTCAAACGGGCAAAATACTGTTCCGCTTCCTCTACGCGGGCGCGTTGGGCTGCCGAGAGCGCTGTATTAGATTTGGCTTTATCCAAGTTGGTGGATATTTCGTTAATAAGTTCCTTAAAATCGTCCCGTTCTATTTGACCGCTCAGCCGGGTAGATAAACCGTTCGTCGGGATTGTCGTTGCTCGGACAGGGGCTTTGGGCGTCGGTGGCGTAACGGACTTCTTGCCTGCCAACCGTCGTGCTTCTTCCGGTGTTATTTCGACTACTTCCACGCCGGCGTTATCGGCTTGGGGCGCCGGACGTGTGGTGCTACCTTTGGTCGTTGGTGGCGTAACGGACTCTTGGCCCGCAAACCGTCGTGCCTCTTCCGGTGACATTTCAACTACTTCTAAACCGCTGTTATTGGCTTGTGCGGCCGGACGGGCCGTAGCGGCCGCGGGATCAAAAGATTTGGCAGCCGTTTCGTAGACATTTTGTATTTCCTGGGGTGTCTTGTCGTTTCTGATAGCAGTTAACACCTCTCTGCGTTGATGTACGGCTCGGTCATATTCAGTTTTGGCTCTGCGAAGTTCTTGTTGCTTTTGGGCCAGTTTTGCTTGTCGGGAATCTCGCCCGAAGAAACTGAACAATTGTTGTTCTTTCTTTTCTAATTGGGCGATTTCCATATTTAAATCATGTACTACTTTTGTTTTGGCCCTTACATTATCCGCTGCCGTCGTTAAGATTTTTTGAATAGCGGGGCCTTCACTCTCTCGTACAACAAATTTGAGATCTCGGAGTTTATCTGTCACAATATACTCGCTCGGTTCGGATGCTCTGATGCGATATCCGATCGGGTTGCGTGTGGTGGTCGTCGTTCCCCCATTTCCTCCGCGGACCATGGGTTGCGGTGTATAATGTACCGCCGACGCCGTGCCGGTCATATCGGTCGGAGTCCGGTAATAAGAACCGCCCCATGCCGGGGTATTATCCTGTGATATCGTAGACGGGATATCTGTCAGTTTGTCTGCCCGCGGATTTGCATTCGTGGCATTTCCCCGCCAGATATACGGTTGTTCACCATAACCGATTTGACGTTGCCATGTTCCGCTGTTTGCCTCTACGCCGGGCGGTGGCGTGGTAGGGGCTGTCTTGCTGCGAGAAATCCAACTGTTTCCGTCTTTAACAATTGTTCCTTCGGCTGTTGGCGCGACCTTTTTGGTAGCGGTAGGTATAGTCGGAGTGGCGGTTTTTGAACTACCGGCAACTCCCCGTTGGCCTGCATAAGCCTTTTGGGTTTGGCGGGCCTCTGCGGCTACTTTTGCATCATAAGCACCTTGTCTGCCTAAAGCGGAAGGACCGTTTTGAATATTTCGGGCCGCATTTTCCAGGGCATGAGCTCTATCGTAGCCTTTTTGTCCCTTGTGGACTGCTTTTGCGGTCTTATAAATATCCCGCAACGGTTTGCCTGTTTTGTTGGCTAATTTAACGGCTTTAATAGCGTTTTTTGCTACTTTGGCTATACCGGCTAAAGCACAACCCGGCGGAATAGCAAATAAAATGACTGTTTTCAAAGCAGTATGCGCCAAATCATCAATGATTTCCTGTTGATTCGGTTCGGCCGGGGTAGTGACATGACAACGGCTAGCACCAGCTGAAGTAAGCACCTCGGATTTGTTGCCATTGTTGTATCCGAAAGAAATATCCCGACGGGCTAAAAATTTATCTTCGGCGGTACCTTTAATATTTGTACCGTAAGCGTTGCCGATATTGCAATATTTGGTACGCAAGTATTGTCTGACTTGATCGAGTGTTTCATCGCTATAGTATTTTTTACCTAACCTAAATTGAGAACGGCCGATTTCAATATTTCCGCGTAATTGCAATAAGAAATTATCACTGTTTGCCCAATCTGCTAATAAATTGGGAGTATGGTAAGAATTCGGAGCTGTCCGTTTTAATAATACCGGAAACTGTACGGCCAGTTCCGTCAGTTGGATTAAAAAAGCATCTTGCGGGTTGGAGGCCGGTTCATAACGTCCTTTTTTGCCGTATTTGTTCACATAGGTTTGCACGACGGTACGCATCCCGGTCGGGCTGGAGAGAATGGATAAAGCGGGAATAAGATGTTCGCCGATGATTTTGTCAGACTCAAACCCACCGTAATTATTTTTTGCGGCGCCCGAAATACGTCTTACAATCTTATTTGTAAAGGCTATATCGTGGCCGTGTTTCTTGGCCACATTGAAAGACCCTGCCGTTGCCAAAGTTAAAATCATGGCCCCGCGCACTTCGCATTCATTTCCTTTGCAAGGTTGGTATATATCGGCATATAATGCGTTGACGGTACGCTCGTAATCTTTGTCGGAAATAGTACCTTGTGAAATATGGTCTTGTAATACCATAAGTTTATAAACATTATTTTCGGCCAAAATGGCTTTGGCCAAAGTGGAGAATTCTTTTTCCAAATCGGAAATAATTAAATTGTTTAATTCATCTACCAAGGTTTTATAAGTATCAAACTGATTTTTGGCCAATGCCTGCTTCATGCGAGTTAAATAATCTGTAATAACGGCTTTAGGAGCCTCTTCTTCTTTTAAGGCTTTATTCGTGGCTTGGGCTATCTTCTGAAAGGCTTGGTCACGTTGGGCTTGACCAGCAAAAGAAGTATCCTGTAAGGCAGGATCTCGTTGAGGCATTGTCAAGTTAACATTTACGGTTGAAGAGGCCGGGGGCGTGGGCGTTTTTTTCTTCGTTTGAGCCAATACGGTTCCTTCGTTTGCCACCAATAAGGATAAGCAAACCAACCCAGTGCTTGCATATTGCCGTAAGAAAATCATAATTGCTCCTATATATACAACAAAAAAAGACAGGTGTTGCTCTGCCGGATAATCGGCAAGAAAAACCTTAACTATATTGTAAGAGAAAAACCCCTAATCGTCAAGGGAGTAATTGATGGGTATATATCGGTGGGTAATAGGGATGTTTTTTGAGAATAAAAAATCTCCCAAACGGGAGATTTTTTATGTTACTTATAAGTTTATTATTTCTGTTCGGTTTCGTCAGCGGTTTTGTCCGATTTCTTTTTGAATAATCCACCCAATGCTTTTACCGCAGACGAGGCCGCTTTGACGGTATCTTGCGCCGTTGTGCTGGCCACATTGGATGCTGCGTGTGTAGTGCCTTGAACGGCTGATTTAGCGGCTTTGTAACTTAAAATTCCCCCCACTACGGATGTTACCGTATTGACGACATCCAATTTGCCGGACGGATTATCTATCGTCCCGCCGATTTTAATAACGACCGGGGTTTGCTTGGTGACTAACGTGGCCGACGCTTTCATGTTTAGATCGCGCGAAACAAAATTGACCGTTCCGGTAGCATTCAAATCTGTTAGGGTCGATTCAAATTTGGTGGTATCCAACGTCATTACGCCGTTGGTAAACGTATATTTCCCTTCGGCTTTTGTTATGGCGATTTCTCCTTTTTTTGCCTGGACTTCGGCTTCAAATAAATTAAGATTTAATTTTTTGCCGACGGAATTTAATATATTAAGCGGTAGTAAAATAATACGTGCCACTTTGCTTTCTTTGATAAGAGTATCCATTTCCGTAATGGCCCCCGGCTCTAATGAAAAGGATACGGTACCGTTGGCTTTTTGCATAGAATCACTTAAATTAGTTAGGGCGGCTTGAGCCGTTACTCCGTCGGTACGGAAATACGGAATACTTACCGGGCCCACCTTAATATCGGTTGTTAAGTTCAAGTACGTTTCGGGTGCCGGTGTTTCATGACCTTTCGCCGTCGTTTCCGGGGCGGCTGTTTGTTCTTCGCTTGAGGACGGAAATTGCGTAAGTGTAAGTTTGGCTAAATTTAATTTGAGGTCCAAATCAGTTATATCTTTATGAGATTTGTATGAGAAAGACGAATCAAATTTTTCACCGTTTAATAATCCGGTTAACGACGGACAAGAAATATCATCTAACGAGGCTAATTTAATCGTCCCGTTCGTTTCCGTTAATGTAAAAGGCGGATATAACGCACTAACATTTTTTAAGGTAAGTGTCCCTTTAACATCGCTTCCGTTATTTTTATCTGTTGCGGTAAAGGTGGCATTTAAATTTCCTTTAGGATCAAAGCCGGTGTCGTCGGTCATTTTGACAATTTGTGCAATATCGGCTTTTAAGTTCCCGCTTAATTGATAAGTGGTGTTTGTTCCCCCCCAGCCGATTTGACCATGCGTGGCAAATTCGCTATCTAAAATTTTTAGTGACGCCTTTGTAATTTGGGCGGTGGACTTATCCAAATCGGTAGCGGCTTGCAAGACGAGTTGAATAGCGGGTAGTGAAAAATTAGGCAAATCGGGCAGCAGATCCGTAAGAACCGTATTTGTAAGCCCGGTGATCGTTCCGGTTAAATTAACGTCGGGCGCATGGAAGTTGGTAATTTTACCTTGTAAGTCTAACTTGAGATTTTTATACGAAGCGTTTGCTTGGGTAACATCAGCATATGCTTGATTCATATCTAACCCGGCTAAAAACAAATCAAAAGCAATATTGACCGGTATGGAAAGCGTAAGCCCGGTATTATCTTTAGTATGGCTGACAAACGAAATTTGTACCGGGAATGGTTTGGTGAAATCTACATTGTCCAATTGAAAATTAAGATCTTCTATACCGGTAATTAAACCGCTTTGTTTATCGGTATAAGAGAAATCACAATCGGTGGCTTTAATGTGTTGAGCGGTAAAAACAAATTCGTCCGAGGTGGTTTCTGGCGCCGGAGTTTCTGCCGTGCTTTCGGCGGTGGGTTGTTCCCCTTCAGCCGGAGTAACTAACGAATCAAAATTGAAGGCTCCGTCCTCGTTTTTTTGGATATTAACATTTACGCCGTCTAAATAAATGGCGGCAATTTCTATGCGCTTTTTAAACAATGGTTTTAAGGCGGCTTTGGCTTCTACACGGTTGGCTTTGATGAAGGTGCCTTGTTCAAAGGTGGAATTTTCCGACATGGCAAAATTTTCCAACGTAAAACCGATTAGGTTAAATGACAGTTTATCAAACGAAATTTCTCGGTGAAAATTGTTGGCGGCATAGTCAATGGCCATTTGTTTGAGTTTTTGCGGCGGAAACATCACGCGTAGTACTACCAGCCCTACGGCGATAAATAAGATTACAATAACTATAATTTTTACAACTAATTTAAGTAATTTTTTCATTTGTTAATTCCTTTATTTTTTTCCTCATCTGTTGAAACGATTTCGGCTTCTATGATATCCGGGTTTTCCCCGTTTTGCAAGGCGCGATAGCGGGCCAAATCTTGATGAAGTTTGGTGTATATCCACAACACAAAGGCGGCATCATCGGTAATTCCCAGCAAAGGTAATACATCGGGGAGAGCATCCACCGGACTAACCAAATAGATAAAACATACGATGGCCCAAATGAGTGTGCCCCATGGCATTTTATATTTGCCGCGGAAAATGGCAAAAACCATCGGGAAAAAAGTTTTAATGTCGCTAATAATTACAGACGGACTAAATTTCATAAGGCTCTTTCTCCTGGTTGTGGGGTGCTGTCTTGTGCGTGAAAGCCAAGTAAATTTTCATCAATACGTAAGGCATAATCTCCCATGCGCTCAAAATTGTTGACAATATCCGCATAGGCGGTAATTGCATCGGGCGAGACCGTTTGTTGCCCGGATACAATACGTTCGCGCCGCTCCCGCAAAAGTTGTTTTCGTAAGGCATTTAGATTCTTTTCATCTTCAACGGCTTCATTAAAAACACGTTTGGCTTGTTCCTTCCAAAAAGAGGTTTGTTGAGAAAAGTCTAACAATAACCGACGGGGACGTTTGGTGATTTTCTTTACGTCCCGCGCGATGGTTTCCAAATTATCAATATCTGCTTGGGAAAACGGTTCCTTCGTGTGGAATTTTTCTAAAATGCGGGCAATTTTTTCGCCACAATCTCCCATGCGTTCAATACTATTTAACACATCAAATAGTGTAAATGATTGCGCTACGGCATGGCGGGATAGGTTTCCGTGCGTCAGTTGAGTCAGATAAGCATTGATTTTATGCTCTAAAACATCGGTTGTTTTTTCGGCTTCTTTGACGTCGTCAATGAGTTGGCTAAACATTCTGTCATCTTGTACTTTTAGCGCGTGAATAATTTTATCACTCATCCGGGTAACAAACCCCATCATCCGTTCTAATTCTTTACGCATGGCCACTAATGCCAATTCGGGGGTTTGCATAAAACCGGTAGATAAAAATTGTAAATCATATTCGTTTTTATCTTCCCGCTTTGTTTTGGGAATAAATACAAGCGTTAGTTTGGCTAACGGTTTTAATAACGGTAGCATCAGGGCCGTATTTAACACGTTAAAAACAGTATGAAAGGCTGAAATATGATACGGAAGAACGGCACTTAATACGGCAGTTTCTTTTGTGTAAGGCGAACCGGGGACTAAATAATCTATCAAACGAATAAAATGCGGGAAAATAGCCACTACCCAGCATACTCCGATAAAGTTAAATAGAAAGTGCCCTAATGCCGCGCGGCGAGCATTTTTGCTGGCTCCTAATGCGGCTAAATTGGCGGTGACCGTTGTCCCAACGTTTTCACCAAGAACAAGCGCACAGGCGGCGGGAAAATCAATCAGCCCGGCAGCGGCACAGGTCAACGTCATCGCCATTACCGCACTGGATGATTGTAAAACGATTGTTAATACGGCTCCGCTTAAAATTAAAATCAGTAAATTACCTAGATGGGTAGGACTAATGCGCGAAAGCCAAGCCGTAAGATGCTCGTTAGAGGCTAAATCGGCAGGGATAGCGTCTTTCATGAGGGCCAACCCTAAAAATAATAATCCAAACCCTACGAGCGTTTCCCCCATACGTCGCCATAAAGCGCGCCGGGTAATAAATTGCATAAAAAAACCTAAAGCAATTACCGGTAAGGCAAAGAGCGAAATTTGAATTTTGAAACCGAATAAACTGACAATCCACGCGGTGGTGGTGGTACCGATATTGGCCCCAAAAATTACACCTAATGCTTGGTACAAGTTAAGAAGTCCGGCACTGGTAAAACCTACGACCATAACAGTAGTAGCGCTGGATGATTGCACCAACCCGGTAATAAATACCCCGCATAACATGGCAGTAAAGCGGTTGGCGGTAGCGGCTGCAAGCAAACTGCGTAGTTTATCGCCGGATGCTTTTTGTAGCCCATCACTCATCATTTTCATGCCGAATAAAAAAAGTGAGAGCGCACCTAATAAATTAAAAAGTTGAAGTATCCCTGTCATAGTTTGTTTTATTAAAAAAGAGCGGAAAAAATTGTCCGCTCTTTCCAGAATTATTTGGACATTTTTATCGTAGAAGTGTTTCCATCATCATCGTGGTGGTTTCGTTGACGTGATTTGGCTTTTTCTTCTTCCCATTTGCGCCGGTTTTCTTCCATTTGCCGGGCCATGTCATCATCAAACAAAATCGTGGGCATACGATCTTCTTCCGCATATTCTACTGTGTCTTGAGAGGTGGGTTGATAGACCTGTTCCAAATGTTGCTCAATGGACTCGTCACTGGAGTGCGTTTTAACAGAAGCCCGAACAATTTGTACTTCTTGCGGTTGTTGTATTTGGGGCTGAGCAGTCTCTGTTTGGGGTGCTTCCGAATCGGATTGCATAATCACGGAAGTCGGGGCTTGTACCATTTGGGGTTGTGGCATATTTATAGCCGCTTGATCGGCCAAACCACCGCTGCGATTATCTTGGTAATCTAAGTTTAAGAAAACAAGTACCAGATAGGCCATCATAGATAACCATAAACCTATCCAGCATAAAAGAATAACAATTCCTACACAAATCCACAATACAGACGGGTGCACCAAACTAAAACTATTCGGAAAATATAACGGAATAGCCACATATAAGCCGTAACCTACAGCATGTAGAAACAAAGTAGGGAGTATGCCGGAAATAAGCAAAATACCTAATGTGTAGAAAAAACGACCGCTAGTCAATTGCCAACTGTGCAATAATGCCGCAATTGGATTTTGTTCGCGTGCGGCAATAATAATGTGGGTAAAGACTAACCGGATCATTACAAAGATGAGGGCTAATACGGCCGGAATGGCTAAAATAGCCGTTACGGTCTTGCCCAAGAGTTGTGCTATTACCGCACAAGCAAGTCCGACGGCACCGCACATCAAACCAAATATAATTGTATAAACAGTAGGTAATATAGAACCGGCGGCCGTGTCGGATAAAGAGATATTATCTCCTTCTGCACGTGCAGCAAACAAACGGATGAGCACGACTCCCAAAAAAGACGAAAAAAGCATTTGTAACAGCGAAACCAAAAGCGGATGTACTTTAATCAATAGAAGGGCAGTTAACAGTGCATAGCCTACTACGGCACAACCTGCGAATACCAACAGTACACTA
This sequence comes from Candidatus Avelusimicrobium luingense, assembly GCA_900315845.1. GTDB lineage: Bacteria > Elusimicrobiota > Elusimicrobia > Elusimicrobiales > Elusimicrobiaceae > Avelusimicrobium > Avelusimicrobium luingense. The sequence continues at coordinate 7,033 of OOHK01000007.1, read as the reverse complement.
AATGAACGGTTGATGAGACGGAAACTTTCAACTAATAATGCTAGAAAAGAATGTTGTTCTCTGATATCCATAATACTATCCTTTATACTCTTTTTTATTATATCAAAAATCAACGTAATTAGAAACGTTGGGCTAATGCGTGTGCGGCTACAAATCCGCTGGCCCATGCCCAATGCAAATTAAACCCACCCAGATTTCCGGTTACATCTAATACTTCGCCGATAATAAAGAGTCCCGGTATGTGCCGAACTTGTAAGGTGGATGGATTGATGGCAGAAGTATCAATTCCTCCGGCGGTGGCTTCGGCCTTGGTGTAACCGGCAGTACCGGGGGCGATAAAGGAAAAGTGATGAAGTGTTTTTTCGGTTTGACGCAATTGTTCGCGCGAAGCATTCGCGAGTGGGCCGTCGTAGGTCTTTAGCAATGTTTTGGCAACTTTGTGTGGTAAATCAAAAATCGATGAGATCGTTTTGGTAGAATTTTTATGGGCCGTTAAAATTTCTGTTGCGTTTTGATGGGGCAGAAAATCAATTTCTACGGGGAGTTGCGGTTGCCAAAATAACGACAGTTGTAATACGGCGGGGCCGCTGATTCCGTCATGTGTAAAAAGTAAAGGGCCTTCAAAAACGTGTTTGCCTTGTTTAATGATGACAGGCAAACTGTTCCCGGCCAGAGATGAGCATAACGGGCGTAAATCTTTAGGAAATGTCAGCCCGCATAAAACGGGACGTTGCTCTATAATAGATAGCCCCAATTGGCGAGCCAATTTAATTCCGAAACCATTTCCCCCCAATTGCGGAAATGATTGCCCCCCACTGGCTAGGACGATATTTTGCGCATGTACCGGGCCGGTGGACGTGTGTAGTAAAAAGCCATCGGAATCTTGTTGGATGTCTAATACCTGTACGCCTAGGGCTAGTGTGGTATGGTGCGCCTTGGCGCGTTTAACAAGAAAGCGGACAATGTCTGCGGCATTTTTAGCAAATAGTTGTCCGTTTTTACGTTCTTCCCAAGGGATATGTGCTTCGTCTAATAAGGCCGTAAAATCGGTGGGCTTAAAAGCACTTAGCGCATTTTTGCAAAAGTGTTTGTGGGTGCAGTTGTAATTAGCCGCGGAAACAAAACGGTTGGAAAAATTACATTTTCCCCCGCCGGAAACGCTCACTTTTAGTGCCGGTTTTAATTTTGTGTCAAAAACGATTTTCGGTGCATCAAAACTGCCTGCGCAAAACAATCCGCTTGCGCCGCCGCCAATGATAGCCGTATGATAAAAAGAAGTAGTACGCATCTTTTACAGCGTAGCAAAAAAAATACTTTTTTTCAAAATATGATATACTTTATTAAGAAAAATTACGGATAAATCTATGATTGCGCCGACCTCTCAAGAAATTGCCGCACGCGTAAAACATTTTGAACGGGAATGTCATCGCCGTGGATTGCGTGTGACTAACCAACGCCGCGAGATTTTCAAGACGGTAGCATCTTCTAAAGAGCATCCTAGCGCAGAACGTGTGTTTGATGCGGTGCGGTGTACAATGTCAAATGTATCGTTGGATACAGTGTACCGTACATTGGCATCCTTGGAAAAAATGGATTTACTCGTTCGGGTGGGTACACCGGAAAAAGAACGCTTTGACGGAGATTTGCGCCCGCACGCGCATTTTATTTGCAACCGTTGCGGAGAAGTGTATGATATCTTCTCCCCCGAAGTCACCACCCCCGTGGAACTGCCCCGGTTAACGTGCGGCGAAGTGAAACACGTCAATATTCAATACAAAGGAATTTGCAAACGGTGTCGCAAATAGCGCACTGTATATAAGGAGAATAGTATGGAACTCAAAGGCTCAAAAACTGAAAAAAACCTGATGACCGCATTTGCCGGTGAATCTCAGGCACGCAACAAATATACGTATTACGCTTCTAAAGCCAAAAAAGAAGGGTTTGTTCAAATCGCTAAAATTTTTGAAGAAACCGCCAATAACGAAAAAGAACACGCCAAATTATGGTTCAAAGCACTCCATGATAACGAAATCCCGACCACAACCGTCAATTTATTAGACGCGGCTAACGGCGAAAATTATGAATGGACGGATATGTATGCCACTTTCGCCAAAGAAGCCAAAGAAGAAGGTTTTGATAAATTGGCTTTTATGTTTGAAGCCGTCGGTAAAATTGAAAAAATGCACGAAGAACGCTACCGCAAACTCTTAAAAAATGTAGAAACGAATGCGGTGTTCAAAAAAGCCGGTATTGTCATGTGGGAATGTGCCAACTGCGGCCATGTGGTCATTGGCGAAAAAGCCCCCGAAGTTTGCCCGGTGTGCAATCACCCGCAAGCCTACTTTATGATTCATCCGGAAAATTATTAATAGATAACAACGGATGTTATCTTGCGTTTTACGCACGAAACCTAAAACGAAATGTTTTAGGTTTCGTTGCTTTTTCGTCAGAGAAAAATAATGCTTGACATCGTTTTTTTTTTCTACGTTTTTTATATGAGACTGTTTTTAAGGGAGGAACATGTATGAAAAATAAAAGAAGTTTGTTGGGCCATTTAGACGTAAAGGGTTTTACGTTAATTGAATTATTAGTCGTTGTTTTAATCATCGGCATTTTAGCCAGTGTCGCCTTGCCGCAATATAAGGTGGCCGTTGCCAAAAGCCGGTTTGCTAATGCACGCACCTATATCAATGCCATCAAAACCGCCAATGAAATCTATTATTTGGCCAATGGAAATTATGCGAGCGCCCTCGCTGATTTAGATTTGGAATTTTCTTGTGATTTAGTGCAAGACACTACCGCTTTCAAGTGTGATAACTATTTTGTAGTGGATAATTTAGCGGGATCCGTACCGAATATTCGTGCTTCTTATTGTCCTTATCATCAAACACATTGGGATAATGATTGTTATCCGAACCGAGAATTTTTATATACCGTTTGGTTAGATCATTCCGACCATCCGGGCCAAACAACTTGCGTGGGAACAACCGCATTAGGACGCTCCGTTTGTGGCAGTACCAACTAATATTCTTAAGGAGATTATTTATGAGAAACAACGCAGCCTTTACGCTTATTGGTTAGGGCGGCTTTTTTATGCATATCAAAAACGCTATTTCTCTTTTACCAACTCACGCACAAAATTATAATAAATGTTGTTCGGTTGGTTGACAAGTTGTACCTTTAATTCTTGCGGTGTAATAAATTCATTGTGAAGTGCAATTTCTTCTAAGCAGGCAATTTCAATGCCTTGATTTACTTGCATACTATGCACGAAGTTAGCCGCTTGCAGTACGCTTTCATGCGTGCCGGTGTCCAACCAGGCAAAGCCGCGTTCCAAGGTGGTAACGTGTAAATTTCCTTCTTCCAAATAGCGTTTGTTTAAGTCGGTAATTTCCAATTCGCCACGTTTGGACGGTTTTAATTCTTTGGCATATTTTACGACGTTGTTATCGTAAAAATAAAGCCCCGTTACCGCAAAACGGCTTTTAGGTTGGGCCGGTTTTTCTTCCAACGATAAAGCCCGATGATTTTCGTCAAATTCCACCACGCCGAAACGTTGCGGATTGGCTACTTCGTAAGCAAAAACAGTAGCCCCTGTTTTACGCAAACAAGCGGCTTTTAAGAGACGTTCAAAACCGTTTCCGTAAAACAAGTTATCTCCTAAAATGAGTGCGCAGGAATCTTGCCCGATAAATTCTTCACCCAGTAAAAATGCATCGGCAATTCCGCGTTTAACAAGTTGTGCTTTGTATGAAAGTTTTATTCCCCAGTTGCTACCATCCCCCAGTAGTTTTTTGAAATTACTACTATCTTCAGGTGTGGTAATAATCAAAATATCACGTATGCCCGCCTGCATAAGTACAGACAAAGGATAATAAATCATCGGTTTGTCATAGACGGGTAGTAAAATTTTGGAAATCGGACGCGAGGCCGGATACAACCGGGTACCTGCTCCGCCTGCTAGGATAATTCCTTTCATAGTTTCCTCTACTTCATTTTATGTTTGAGAATGGCCTCTTTAATTTCATCCCGTGTATGTTCTTGAAGCCATTTTAAGGCTTCTTGTTCCAACGTCGGATTTTTAGGGCCTTCCTCTTTGGCTTCTATCACAATATCTTGGTAAGCCGGGTCTTTGTAAGCGATGTCAGCCGCTTTCTTTTCCACATCTAAATTGTGTTTAACGCGGCGCATTGCATATTCTAACCGCGGGAGATGAATATCATGTTCTTTGCCGGGGTCTAAATCGCCTTTTGCTTCATAGACATACATTTTTTCGGCAAATGCGGCTAATTTTTCCCATGTATGCGTGGCATCCCCTTCTCCCATTTTAGCAATTTTAATGAGTTGCTCGGTGTTGGCATCATAGCCGTGTTGTTCATATCCGTTTTCCATATATACGGCACGATACGCAAAAAATTTATACAGATTATTCATGAGGGACTCAATAGCAGAGGGTTCATTCGGGTGTAACCGGTTATCTAAATCGATTAACTCTTTATATTGCCCTTCGTCCACGAACAGCAAAAGGAACGGTTTGTCGGTTAAAATGGCGTAACGCAAACCGATTAAAGAGAGTTCAATGGCTCTATCAAACGCCGTGGCCGTAGCGTAATCTTGCAGAACGGTTATAAGTTCATCTTCCATATCTGCCAGTTGGTTTTCCAAATCCGGGTACACTGCACTTACACTCATGCGGTAAGGCCGCGTATATTCCATAACACCGCTGAAAATAATTTTCAACCGACGAAAAAATCCGGCATCACGTAACGTGAGATTAAAGCCCGTTTTCCAGTTTATGTCACGCACATATGCGATGAGTTTGGCTTGTGCCAAGTTAAAATCTTGTTCAGAAAATGTAAGCGGGACAAGCGGTTGTCCCCCTTCTTCCTCGGGTAAGGTGTTGGTCTTTTTTCCTCCGAATAATGTTAGCAAACGTGTTGCCTCTTCCGGAGTGGAAACTTCCATAATTATTTCTCCGTCGGGTTGTCGGTAAAATGTGGTTGCTTGCACACTTAATGCGGCCATGCTCAGTAGTACACTGAAGCAACATAAACGTAATACATTTTTCACGGTTTATCTCTCCTTTACTACTCAAAAATACCTCTATATTATAGCGTAAATATGCCAAAAAGAAATGAGTCTTTGGACCTATTTGTTTGGGTAATAAAGACCCATTTACCTTTTGGCAGATAAAACGCCCCCCACCACCGAACAGGCCGTTCCAAATAACATGGCCGCTTGGTAGCCGCCGATAAATGCGGTATCAGGTAAGATCCCGCGGCTTTCCAAATAACGTTGCACGAGTACACAAATGGCCACGGAAAGTGCAATCCCTGCTATCATCCCTACGTTGCGAGATAGCGCATTGACACTCGCCACCACACCGAGTTTTCCCTTCGGTGCCGCGCTGATGACGGTATTATTATTAGGTACTTGAAACGTACCGCTTCCGGCACCCATAATTAGTTGGGCCAGCACAATATAAGATAAACTCGGTTCACTGCCGATAAAGGCAAACATTAAGGTAGAAATTATCAATAAGACAAACCCCGCCGTTGTAATAATACGAGCGGGCCATTTAGCGCACAGGGCTCCGGAAACGGCGGAAGTAATGGCTAATGTTATAGGGAAAGGCAAAATAAGCATACCTATATGAATAGGATCCAAGTGCATAATATCGGCTAAATAAAACGGAAGTAATACGGAGTTTGTAAAAAGGGCCGTATATCCCAACACGGCCACCAGACAACCGTATGAAATGGCTTTGATGTTAAAAATCGTTAAACCGATGAAAGGATATTTTGAGGTATGTTCCCGACGGAAAAATAAAAGAAATAATACGAGCGATAAAGCAAAAGAAAGTAAAATAAGCGGGTGATTCCATCCTTTATCGGTAGCGGTGTTAAGCGCATATAAAAAGGTAAAACTCATCCCGGCAAAATACGCCGCGCCGAGATAGTCCATCTTCATCTTTTTAATAGCCTTAAAACGCGGAATTAAATAAATACCCCGCCATACACCTAATATACAAATAGGAATAGTCAGCCAAAAGATAGATCGCCAACCCCATGCTTGAATGAGCGCACCGCCGATAGCCGGCCCTGCCAAAGATCCCCCTGCTACTACCGCACCGATGGCGCCAAACGCTTTTCCGCGCGACTTCCCGTGAAAAATTTGTGCAATTAAGGCTTGCGATGTAGCCATCATGGCCGATGATCCGATACCTTGTACGGCCCGTGCCAGCAACATGGTTGTAAGCGAATTGGCAAGCGCGCCAAATAAAGCCCCTACTCCAAACGTAATAAAGCCACCTAAATACATCCACTTACGGCTATATAAGTCGCTTAATTTGCCAAATACCGGTAATAAACACGTCAATACTAATAAATATAAACTGACGACAAGTTGGATGTTTTCTAACGATACATGAAACTGCTCTGACATGGTCGGTAGTGCAATGTTTACAATGCCCGCTGACAAGGTGGACATAAATGTTCCGTTGGCTGTTACGGAAAAAATCATCCATTTTTTGCTGATATGTGGTGCTCTGACGTGCATAATGTATATTCTTGACGGAAAACAACCTTGTTTTTTCAAATTTCTCTCTTATACTATTATATATATTTTGGTTGTTGTATAGGACGAAAAAGCGTTGGTTAAATATAAAAATATTGACAGCGTTTGCTTTTTTGTTATAATACAGGTATAACACTTGGTTAGTGTTTGATGCTGTATTAGAGGGCAAAAAGTCCTATGTAAAAAATAGGCCTTTTGGCCCTTGCTCTTTTTTGGTAATTGCATTACAATAAGGTTATGATTATGGCGTAAAATTTGATTTTTTATAAGGAGTTTTCCGATGAAAAAACTACTATCTTTACTACTAAGTTTTACTATGATCTTTACCAGTGTTGCTCCCGCTGCGGCGCAAAATTTGCCTGTTGAGATAGGCCGCGCTTTGGTAACGAGTGCCAATACCGGAAAATATGTAGCGGAAAGTTTAAAAGCCATCACCGAAATATACCAAGGGGCGTAT
>OOHK01000004.1 GCA_900315845.1 Candidatus Avelusimicrobium luingense | reverse complement strand
TGCCATCATTTCTTCCGCTTCCGTTGTTTTGCGGGTTTCTATAATTTTATTAAACTTCGGTAAAACTACCGCCGACAAAACCCCAATTACAATTACTACCACCAGCAGTTCTGTCAGCGTAAAAGCACGTTTCTTTTTACTTTTCATTTTATGCCTCCTCGCCAAAGTACGCACCTAGCGTACCTATATACCCTCTAGGATAAATCTATATCATACCGACTCAACAACAATAGGATTCCCGGCATGTTATTTCCCATAGATTAGGGTTGATAATATCAATGTACCAAAAGGCCGATAACCTGTCAAGCGCCTATTTTATTTTTTCGGCGAAGCAGGGCCTATTTCCGCCATAGGTCTTTTGGCCCTTGTGCGGCTTTAACCAGATTACTACAATTAAAATATAATTTCTTAAAAGGAGACTTTATGAACAAAGTATTATCCGTTATCTTAACTGCATTTTTGGTAGCACTTTTCCCGTCGGAGATACAGGCCAAAACCGATTTGCACGATACTATTGAAAATGAATTGTTGAGAGCCTATGCCACAACCGTATTTTCTCAACCGAAAGATATGGCCGCTGTCAACAAACAACTGGCCAAACAATATCGCCCCATATTGCTTTCGCGTTTCTTAAAATATGTAACCTATAACAGCCAAAGCAGTTATACCGAAGAAATTACGCCCGGTCAAATAGAAATGGCTAAAGCCTTACATGAAGAAATTAAAGACATGGGTTATAAAGATGCCGTACTAACTGACCATTATTACATTTTCGTGCGTATTCCGTCTAATTTGCCCGAAGGCACAACGGCACCTATCTTGGGTTTTAGCGCCCATTACGACGTTACCCCCGATGTAACCACCAATAATGTTAATGCCAATGTTATTACCAATTACCGGGGCGGAAAAATTGAACTCGGTGTCAATCCGCAAGGTGAAAAACAAATTTTAGATCCGGATACCCCGCGTGATGCCTACTTAAAAACCCAAATCGGCAATATGATTATTACATCCGACGGCACCACCAATTTAGGAGCCGATGACCGTGCCGGACTTTCTATTGTCATGACAACCCTGGAAGTGCTTGCCAAACATCCGGAGAAAAAACACGGTGAAATGCAAATTGTTATTGCTCCTAATGAAGAAACCGGTGGCGCGGCAGACTTTATTGCCGGAGTCCCTTATCGCCCGGAAATTGCGTTTGATTTTGACGGCAGTGTAGATGGTGAATTAATGACCGATAACTTTAATGCGCTTCGCATCCTTGTTACCGTCAAAGGGCATGAAGGGCACCAATCGAATGCGGACGGTCCGTACGTCAATCACGGGCTTGCCGCGGCGGACTTAATACATCAAGTATATGAAGATCCGTCTATTCCGCGTCGTTTTGCCGATAACAGCATTGTAAATCTTAACTCTTCTTGCTCGCGTTGGTTACGTCTTCCCTCGGAAAGCCGCGACAGAGAAGGATATTTGGATGTATTTACCAATCGTCCGAGCAACGACACCACCGTTGTCGATTTCCGCGCGCGCAGTTTTGCCCAAGCCGATTTAGACCAATTAGAAGATTTCATACGGGAAATTGTGAAATTTTTATCTGCAAAATATACTAAAGTAGATTTTTCTATTAAAACAGAATCCACCTATAATAACGTAGGTGAAACGGCTCACCCGGCATCGTTTAGAGTATCGAAAAGCGCTTTTGAAGCGGCCGGTGTAAAAATGCGTCCCGTTTCCGAACGGGCCGGAACAACCGGAGCCATTTTCGCCGCGGCTACTAAGAATTTGCCCCAAAAAATTGTTGGTTCTTATATGCTTTTTACCGGGCAAAACAACATGCACTCGTACACCGAATGGCTCAGTGTAGATGATATGAACAAATCGTTCTTAGTGGGCTTAAATATTATCGACCAAGTCGTCGTATTGTTAGGTACGGAACAAAAATAAAATGAAGATTTTAATTGCAACACATAATTCGCACAAGTTACAGGAATTATTACACATTTTGCCTCATAAATTAAAACAAGGCACTTCGGTAGAATATATCAGTTTGGCTGATATCAAAGGGGTTACATTACCCGCCGAAACAGGCCACACGTTGGAAGAAAATGCCGCACAAAAAGCATTATATGCGGCTAAACAAACCGGACTGGTGACTATTTCGGACGATACCGGCCTTGAAGTAGATGCGCTTAACGGAGCCCCGGGCGTTCATACGGCCCGATACGCCGGCGATAATGCCGATGATGATGAGAACAATCGCAAACTGCTTAGCGAATTAGAGCATAAACAACTTTCGCAACGCCAAGCGCGTTTCCGTACGGTAGCGTGTTGGGCTACTCCGCAAGGCGACGTTTGCACTTTTGAAGGTGTCTTAGAAGGACACATCGGGTTTGGCTACCGCGGCGAGAACGGTTTTGGCTACGACCCGATTTTTATGGTAAATAACGGGCAAACGGCCCTGGCGGAATTGACCGAAGCACAAAAAAACAAAATCAGCCACCGCGGCCAAGCGTTTAGCAAATTAGCCAAACACTTAACGGCCCAAGCACCGGTAAATAAATAAGTTTTTTCCGGAACTAAAAAAATCCCCGCAACTAATTGCGGGGATTTTTTACTGTACACTATCTAATTAAAACTCAATAAGCAGCATAGACGGCACTATCAGATACAACAAATTGATGAGTGCGCCTAAACTTAAAAACGGGCCAAACGGGATAGCATCTCCCCCCTTTTTCCCCTTAAATATCATCAAGAACAACGAATAAACAAGTCCAAAGAAGGATGCCATTACCACCGTTGTTAATACGCCTTGCCACCCGATAAGTGCGCCGACGCCACCCATTAGTTTTACATCGCCGCCGCCCATAGCATCTTTTTTGAATATCCATGTACCGATAAGCGCAATCGCCAAAATGCCGAAGAATCCGGCTGCCGCACCACCTAAAGCATATAATTCTTTTTGCCACCAAGCACCGCTATAAATCGGATTGGCCCACGCAAAGAGCAACCCCCACACAATCAGCCCTAACGAAAAACGGTCAGGAATAATCATGAGTTCAAAGTCAATAACAGATAAAGCAATTAACGCATATACGGCCACTATTACTACAAATGTCCATATACTTATTCCGTAGCGCCATACAAACAAGGCAGTCAAAAGCCCCGTCAACAATTCCACCACAGGATATTGCAAGGAAATATGTTTTTTACAGTTGCGGCATTTGCCCAACAATAAAATATAACTGAGCACCGGGATATTATCATACCAACGGATATGTGCATTACATTGCGGGCAAAACGACGGCGGCCACGCCACCGATTTATCACGCGGGATACGGTAAATACACACGTTGAGAAAACTACCAAATACTAACCCAAACAAAAAAGCCACTACTAAAGTTACTGTTTCCATATTATTCCTTATGCAAAAAATCCCCGTGTAATAAAAACACGGGGATCAAATCAGTGCGTATGCCACATTTTACCGTAACTGTCTTCTTTTTCGGAATTAACAAAGAAATCACCAAAACGCGGATCAGCCGGGTCATTGACATAAGCCCACCCTCCCGTTTTAGTAAATGCCGTTTCAAAATTGCCGATGGAAACATGGGATGACGGAGCATATCCCGGAATGCGCGCGAGCGGTATTTCTTCCAAATACCGCGGTACTAAACACGACAAATCATCCGTCGGATACATCCCTTGGTTTTCGCCGTAATAGGCCGCAATAGCGCTACGTACGCGCATGAGTTGGTGCTTGGTGCTACCTTCTTGCGCTTTATGCACTAGCGACATAAACTTCGGTACGGTAAACACACATAAAAAGATAAGTACCGCCGCAATCGCCACGATTTCAATTACTGCAAAACCTTTTTTCATACGACACCTCTTTTTTAGTTAAAACGCATCGCTACCAACGCAAATACTTTGGCATCACCTAATGTATTTTTGATGCTGGAATATTCGTTAGGTTGGTGCATGGTTTCGTCTAATTTAGAATATACTACTGCCGGGAAGCCCGCATTACGCAAATAGGCACCTACGGTACCTCCGCCAACCCCCATAATGCGCGGGTTGTTTTTGTAGATTGTTTGCACCGATTCTTTCATCAACTGCACTACCGGATGTTTCGGATCGGTCGGTTTAGAACCGTCGTTAATCGGGTCTTCAATAGTAACCGTAACACCGAATTTCTTTTCAATTTTATCCGCTATTTTACGCATGACTTCTAACACTTTTTCATTGGAATAACGCGGTAAAATACGGCAATCCATATAAAATACTTCCCGTCCGGGGATTGTATTTACGTTAGGGACATTGGCTTCGTGTTTGGTCGGTTCAAAAGTGCTGCGAAGTTCCGGCGCAAAGAGTTTATCTTTCTTATGGAACTTCTTATGTAATTTTTCATCTAACGCTACGACCAAATGCGCTGCGGCGCGGTGGGCATTTACCCCGGCTAACGGAGTAGAAGCATGGGTAGGCTTTCCAAGCACCGTAATTTTAGCCCATAACATATTTTTTTCGGCTACTTCCACCATGGTACCTTCTTCATTACCGCCATCGGGTACTAAAAATACATCTTCCGGCCCGAATAAATGAGAATGTTTCTTCAAAATGGCTAACAATCCATATTCGCTGCCCATTTCTTCGTCAGCGTTTAAGAGCAACGCATAGTTGCATGGCGGACGGACGTTACAATCCATCATGGCTTTCACGGCGAGCAAGCCGGATACCAACCCTTGTTGGTTATCTTCCGAACCGCGGCCGTAAATTTTATCTCCTTTGACAACGGCTTTGAACGGATCGGTATTCCACAAGGATAAATCTCCCGCAGGCACGACGTCCATGTGCGCCATAACCCACAACGTTTTCTCTTTATTTTCCCCGTAATATTTCGCCATAATATTCGGGCGGACACCCGTTGGCGCTTTTTCATCCGGGATATTGATGACAAACACTTCGTCAAATTTCATTTTTTTAATAACCGAAAGCAAGTACGCGGCTTTTTCGCCTTCCCCCGTTCCGCCTTCCGACGGCGAAACTGCCGGGCAAGCAATCATATTGGTTTGTAGTTTGATGACTTCTTGTGAGTATGTGTCAATTTTTTTAAGTAACGTCTTCGTGTCCATTTGTTTTCTTTCTCCTCTAACTACTTATATCGGATTTGCAATATCAATAAATTCGGTTTCCACTTTAAAATGTTTAGCCACTAATTCTTGCAGGGCTAATATACCGGGTTTTTCCGAATTATAATGTCCTAATGCCACACAGTTAATATTTCCTTCGCGGCACCATTCTTGGACGGGTTCGTCCAACACTCCGGTAACATATAAATCTAAATGTTCGTTGATGGCTTGCGGTAAAATACTATGCGCACCGCCGCTCACAATTCCCAATGTGTGAATGTGCGACGGCCCAAACGGCAACACTTGTGCTTTTGTACCGCATAGGGTTTCCCACACTTGCACGAGTTCGGTTAAGGGGCGGTTTTCCACTACCCCGCGGTAGCCAATATGCTCGCCGTGGTATTCTCCAAACGGCTGCACTTGCAACCCTTGCACCGCACGCATTAAACACGCATTATGCCCCACCACCGGGTGCATATCAAGCGGCAAGTGATAGGCGGCCAAGTTGATATCGTGTTTGAGCAAAAAGGCCACCCGCTCGCGGAACATACCTGTAAGCGGTTGTTCCTGACCCCATAAAAGCCCATGGTGCACAATAATTAAATCAGCCCCTGCCACTTTGGCTTTGCGGAAAAGTTCCAAGGAAGCAGATACACCAAATACAATTTTTCCTACCCGCGGCGTACCGGATACTTGCAAACCATTATGGCTGGCATCTGTAATATGCGCGCTGTTTAGGTAAGTATTTAAGAATTGAATAATATCTGCACAATTTCCCATATAATTATGTTATCATTTTATACGTATGAAAAAAATACTTTTTACCGTTTTAACCGTTTATTTTTTCTTATTACCGTCTGCCAGCCAAGAAATTTCTATTGCCCCTTACTTACCCGCGCAAGAAAAAACCGCTCCCGCCGATGCTCCTATTACCGTTCAATATCCGTATGAAAACATGAAGGTATCGCGCGGTGCCAAATCTATTTTTATATTCGGAAGAGTCAACTTGGCAGCCCCCATTGTGTTAGATATTAACGGAGAGAATATCCCTGTTCATGACAATGGGGCTTTCGTGGCTTTTTTGCCGATTACGCCGGGAGAATTTACCTTTTTACTGACCGCCGCGAACAAAGACACAACCGTTCGGGCCGTACGCCATGTTACCGTTCCGGGCACCGATATCAATATATACACTGAAAAAGCCGCTTTTGATCCGGAAGAAATCTTCCCGCGCACCCCGGTAGAAATGCTCCCGGGAGATACGTTAGACCTATATGCCCGCGGTACACCGGGAGCCCAAGTAACAGCCACCTTATCCGGTTTCAAAAACGGTAAAAATATCGCCTTAAAAGAAAGCAGCACCACCCCGGGTGTATATCGGGCGCAATTTATTATTGACCCGGAACAAAAACCGAAAAGTGCCAAAGTCACTTATCGCATGAAAAACGGGCCGGATAAAACAAGTGCCAAAATTACTGCGAAAGAAAAAATAAAAATTTTATCTACACAAGAATCGTTGCGTACCGCCGAGATTACTTCTCCCGGCGTAAAAATACGTAAAATTCCAACGGCTAGCGGTAATTTGTACCCATTCTACCGCGCTTACGGTCGCGCGCGCATTACCGGTCGGCTCAACAACCAGTACCGTTTATGGCTCAATGACGAAGAAAGCGCGTGGTTGGAAATGGATAAATTTAATAATCCCGACACAACCCCCGTTCCCAATAACCATATCCAAGAAATGACAATTACCGTTTTGCCCGATAAAACGCGGCTCGTATTTTCCGGGGTACGCGCGGTACCGGTAAGCATACATGAATTTAATAACCGATTGGAATTAACTTTTTATTATACGGAAACGTTTGACGAAAACTTTACGGCAGATACTACCAGCCCCATATTGGAAAAATCAACATGGACGCAACCGCAAACCAACACCGTATTATTCAAAATTTATTTCAAAGAAGGCCAACTCCCGTGGGGACATGCTTACGATTTTGAAGACGGAAATTTTACATTAGATTTAATGCATACCCCCCAACTTACTCCGACTGCAAAAAAACCATTAACAGGTGCTCGCATTTTGTTAGATGCCGGACACAGTCCGCGGCGTAAAGTACCGTACGACGGTGCCATCGGCCCGACGGGTTTTTTGGAATATGAAGCCACCTTGGCACTCGCCGAAGAATTGAAACCTTTGTTAGAAGAACAAGGCGCTACGGTTATTTTGACACGCCACGGCAACAACCGCAAAAGTTTGCAAGAACGTTACGAACAAGCCTTGGCGGAAAATGCTCATATTTTTGTTAGTTTGCATTATAATGCCTTACCGGAAACGGTTAATCCGTTAGCCCGTCCGCGCGGTTATTCGGTGTATTACAATTATCCGCATAGTTTTAAGTTGGCACAAGCGGTCTATCAATCGTTCACCAAAAACGTAAAATTGCCCGATAACGGTATGATTGCCAACGATATCTTGTTTATTCCACGCATTCCGCAAATACCCAGTATTTTGGTGGAAAATGCATACTTGATTTTACCCGAACAGGAAGAAATGGCCCGTACCGAGGAAGGACGCAAAACCCTTGTGCAAGCCTTGTACGAAGGTATTTTGAATTTTTATGGTGTAAAATTACCGCAAAAAAAAGCGGCAGTTAAAAAAACTACCGCTAAAAAACGCACCAAAAAACCGATGAAAACAACCTATCTGCGCCCGGCCCCGCCAACGGAAATGCACGCCCGTTAATATAAGTTAAAACTTAACTCCCACACGTAAGGAAAGCAGATATTCCAACCGGCGGTTCAACACCAATAAATCATCCACTTTTTGATGGGCATGATAAATCAGTTGTCCTTCCGCACCGATAAAAACATACCGGTACACAGGAATATCTATCCCAAGGCCGGCTTGGGTATAACGAGTATGCGATTTACTCGTCCATAAATCTTGATAAGAAACACGTTGATCCTGTTGCCCCATCCCCAGTAAAACATAAATAGCAGGGATAGTATCCGGGGTAAGTATCCATTTAGTCAATAGGCCCAGGCGTTTATCCCGGTACGTATTTTGGGCGGGCAAATCTTCACGTCCAAATTGCACCCCTTCCACCCCAACCGCTAACCACCGGACGGGATATACAAGTCCACGTACGGATAGTCCGCTTTCACGCGCAAACATTTTTTCGCCGGAACGGTCATTAACTTGTAAATTAGAATAATACATTCCCGCCGAAAATTCAACATGAGAAGGCGGCAAGGCATCTGCTGCCTTGCTCGGGAGTGCAACACAACCTAAAACGGCAATTAGGGGGAATAATAAACCGTTATATTTTTTCATAGGGGATATTTATATCGTATAAAAATCAATGCATCCAGGCAACTTTTACACAAAAAAAGAGTCGCGTCTGAACGCGACTCTTAATAATTATCCCTATTCTTATCTGCCGGTAATAATATGCCAGACAGTTGTGCGGGAAATTTTTTGTCTCTTTTTCGTCGTTTGTTCCACGATGCCAGCTAACGAGATACCCGGGTTTTTTTTGTGTACTTGTTTCACAAATTCCACGGTTTCAGGCCGGATTAAATACCGACGAGCCAATGGGTGAGCATCTGTTTTTTTCGCATTTTTAATGCGCGCCAACCAATGGGCAAACGAACCGCGCGACACATGATATTTTTCATCAACAGCTTTCCAACCATGATCGCGGTAATACTTCATGATTTCTTCTTTTTCACTAGTAGTTCGTATTGTATATTTACTCATACATAAGCATGTTATCATTTTTTAGAATTTATGTCAACCTTTTTTTTGAAAAGGAAAACTTTCTACTTAGGTACCGTGTTTGCTACAATATAAGTATGAGACAAACAAGCCAAAATATACAAGCCCAAAATGCTCCCTTGTCAGAAGATTTTGTTCGCAATCTGCCGGAATTTTTTTCCACCGGCGGGACGATTATTCATAATGCACGCAACCAAATTCGCGTATTTGATATCAATGGGCATAAAATCAATGTAAAGAAATTTTGCGTCCCCCCCATCGTCAACCGCATTTTATATTCACTCGGGTGGCGTACGCCTAAGGCACAGTCAACCTATTTCAACGCACAAGAAATCTTAAAGCGCGGTTTTGACACGCCTACGCCGTATGGTTATCGGTTAGACCGCACCGGTGGGCTTATCAATTTCTCTTATTTTGTAAGCGCGCAAGTAGAAAATATGCGTCCGATTCGTGATGCCGAAGACGTCCCTGCGCTGATCAAAGCATTAGCCCAATATACCGCCGACATGCATGCCAAAGGGTTGTGGCATAAAGATTTTACACCGGGAAACATCTTATTTCGCATAGAAAACGGACAATATCATTTTTGTCTGGTAGATATTAACCGTTTCCGCTTTTTTAACGGCCCACTTCCTAAAAACTTGATACGGCGCAACCTAATTCAACCGTTTTATAACGACGATGATTTACGTGCATTTGTGGAAGAATATGCACGGCTCACCCATTGGCAAGGCGATTTGGTGCGTGATGTGCTTCGCCGCAAACACCGCCGCAATGCGTATGATGATTTCAAAGCCAAATTGAAAAAATTGCCCGGGGCATACATTTTGCTAAATAAGCCGTTTCAAAAACAAAAGTAACGCCCTATCCAACGCGCAAATGCCAACCATCACTTATGGTAAACTATGGTAGAATTGATATAAGCTCACATATAACTGCTTAAATGAGCAAAATTGGTAATTATATTGACATTATACTGAGCGGGCAGATTTTACAAAATACGATCCAAAAGGAGATTTTAAGTTTTATTAAAGCCTTAAACGTGGCTTAATTACAATCTGAATACTGTTTTTAGTGGCCTGTAAAGGCCGCACTTTTGCGAAAGCAAAAGAGGTTCAAAGCTAAAAACAGTCGCATTATGCTAGTAGGAACGGACTAATTACCCGTGCTTACTAGCATTAACCCTGTATTAGTGCAAACTCATACAGGTAGGTGACTGTTTGTGTGCTTTGAATCTCACAAATAGCAGTCGTCTTTTTATTGAGAAGACGACACTACAAAAACTAAAAAAGAAGATAACATAAAATGAAAAAAATAATATTATTCTTTGCAATTATTGGAATATTTACAGTGGCAGCTATTTCAGCTTACGCTCATAGTGGCAGAACCAATCAGTGGGGGTGTCATTACGATCACAGAACGGGAATATATCATTGCCACTAACCAATCGTTAAACGAAAATAATATTTAGCGTCGTGGAAGACAAGGCACGAGGGCCTTGTTAAAAATGCGCTATATGTAGTAAAAGGCAACAGTTACTACTAGTGTCATTACGTCAATGAGCGGTCCGATACAGAAGGGCGAATTGAAGAATACACTAGTTTATTATCCCATAGGGTATTTAAAGTTATTCAGTATTTTCATATTTAGTGCGTAAGAAGGTTATATATTTTTTGGGTTGATAACTTACTGCTGTGAAAGGAAAATCTAAAAATAGTGGAAACCTTGTTGTTACATGGGCAATGATTCCTCAAAACAAAAAGACGAATCCAACTATATATATTTTTCAATATATAGTTCCCACAGGTTTCCGAAATAGGTTGTCATATCTACCTCTGATGTTTTAGATAGCAACGGGTTTTGTGGGAACAGACATATTATCAGGCAAAAATATATAACTGAAAACCTAAAATTTCTGATTTACTTTAATAACTTTAAAAAGAGTTTTCTTCTCGTAATAAATGCCATAAGTGAAGATTGATATCATAAGCGAAGATTAAAGCATGGCGAAGTAATTGTCCAAGTAGATTGAATTTCACGACTTGGCGCCTTTAATTTATCTAGCAAACAAGGAGGAAGCAGCATGAAATTTACAGTTGGTTTAATTATTTTGGCTATCATTGTCTTGGTGGCACTGCATTGTGCCATTCCCAAGAGAAATATAATTCGCTTTGTTTGTTGTCTTGGAATTTCAATACCGTGTTGTATAACAGGTACCATGCATGGTATATTTTTCGGTATAATTTTGCTTTCGTTAGAAATAATTTGGAATACATGCAGTAAAGTAATAAATAAATATGACAATGATATAAAATAAATATAGATTCAAAAAATAACAGGAGAAAATATGAAAAAGATTATTTTTTTGATTGTAATAAGCATTTGTTTACAGGGGTGCTTTTCAAGCAAAACTTCTCCCGATTATCAAACAATGGAATTTGCTCGTTTGGAAGCAAAAGCCAAACGCGGAGATTTAGGGGCAATATTTTGGCTATCAGATCGTTATTTCATTGGGCAAGACGGAAACAAAGATGAAGATAAGGCTTCTATTTACTTCGAGAAATTCTACAAGGAGCTGGAAAAAAAACCCAACACCATAAATGCTCCTTGGTTTCAAAAAGCATACGAGCAACAACATCCGATGGCTATATTTTTTCTTATCATTTTGGACATAGAAGCTTGTTTGAAAGATGATTCGAGAGGATATACGGAAAAAGAAATAAATCAAATTGGTCAAAAGTTAGATTTACTTTTATCTATACAAAAAAACCAATCCTTATATAGCCCATTGGCAGCAGAAATAGTGGAAGCGCTTAAACTATCCGGCCTAAATAAGTTGTGCTTGCAAATAGGGAATGAATATAAACAAAAAAACAATGGAGACGCTGCTGAGACATGGTTTTCCCGCGCATGTCAACTCGGTGATATGGAATCTTGTAAATTATATCTAGGTCAGTGGTAGTAATATTAGATTATTTGCATTTTCTTCAATAAAAAACCACCTTTTCAGGTGGTTTTTATATTTTTACCGGGGAAGGGACTTGAACCCTTAAGCCCGTGCGGGCAATAGTTTTTGAGACTATCCTGTATACCAATTCCAGCACCCCGGCTCAAATTCTATACTACTATTTTACTAAATTTTACGCCAAAATAAAATAGTCGGCGTGTTACAACACTCGTAGCAAACGTCTTGCGATTACTCAAACGATAACATAGACGTATATTCTTTAAGTCGTTTATTGATGTCGCGTTTAGTCAGTCCCGCCAAACGCGCCACGCTAAACGATTCAATCGTAAACGATGCCATTACGTTACCAATCATCATCGCGCGCTTAATAGATTTAAGCGTATCCCACGTTTTCAAACTGGCTAAATAGCCCGTAAATCCGCCGCCAAACGTATCGCCTGCCCCCGTCGTATCGTGGACGTGTTCCAAAATATACGGCGGCAACTGCGCAATACCTTTGCGGCTGACGAGCATAGACCCGTTTGATCCTAATTTGATAATCACATATTTGACGCCTTTAGCCAACAATAACTTTCCGGCTTTGACGAGATTATACTCTCCGGTCAGTTGGCGCGCTTCCGTTTCGTTCAAGAATAAAATATCCATGCGTTTAATAACTTTCAAGAGCGATTCTTTTTTGGAAGAAATCCAATAATTCATCGTATCACATGCTACCAAACGAGGACGTTTCACTTGTTTCAAAACAGCCAATTGTAAATCAGGGTCAATGTTTGCCAAAAATACGGCTTTAGCATTTTGTTGTTGGGGCGTTAATACCGGATTGAAATTTTTGAAAACATTTAATTCAGTAAATTTCGTTACGGCCGTATTGAAATCTTTATCGTAACTACCAC
This sequence comes from Candidatus Avelusimicrobium luingense, assembly GCA_900315845.1. GTDB lineage: Bacteria > Elusimicrobiota > Elusimicrobia > Elusimicrobiales > Elusimicrobiaceae > Avelusimicrobium > Avelusimicrobium luingense. Next base: position 129,805 of record OOHK01000004.1, on the reverse strand, counting down.
CCCAATGGAAAGTTTTGCCTTCTTTTACTTGCAAGCCGGATAAATCTACCCCGCGTTTGATAAACGGAGCCCGGTCATTATCGGTAAAATCAGTTCCTACGACGGCAACGATGGTGGGTTGCGCAAAGAAACTGGCACATAATGACGCATAACTCGCCGCCCCGCCGAGAACGCGTTTTACACTTCCGTTTGCATTATCAATCGTATCAAATGCTACCGAACCTACTACAAGCACTTCATTGGCCATACTTAGTCCTGCGTGTCTTGCAAATACGTTTTGATTTGAACGCGTTGGTTAAAGTCATCAAAGAAAGCCCGTTGGGCGGTTTCCATCTTTGTTTCCATTAACTGCAAAGCAAATTCTTTTTTATTTGCATCAAAATCTTTCAGATTGCCTTGTTGAATCTGATAGGAATGTTTAATTTCTTCCGGGGTCAACTTATATAATGAATATAATATCGTGCGGAAACGGCTTGCTAAAATACCATTACGCAATTGTTCTTCAAACTCCGCCGGCGAAATACCCATCACCCGTTTGACATTAGCCGCATAAACATTTTTATCAAATGCGCCGTTTGGGTCACCGCCCAATCCCAACGATTTGATATTATACGCTACTTCATAATCGGATACACCCAGGCCGGATTCTTGAGCGGCTTGAGCGGCAATTTCTTCACTAATAAGAGATTGTAACACACGGGCACGCACATAAGACATCATGTCATCATCCAAATCAATACCTTGATCGCGGATGGATTGGGCGCGGTTTTGCGTCAAGCGGTCTAATGTACGTAACGAAATTTCTTTTTTCCCTACTTTAGCGGCTACCGTTGAAAAACTACCGCGGTGATAAGCATCTAACCCTAAATAGACGATACTTCCTAAAAAGAACGCCAAGGTAATAATAAGAATAATTTTTTTGTATTTAATCAAAAATGAAATCATATTTTCTCCGTTTATTCTTCTGTTTTGGCAGCCGCGGGCGTGGGGACTTCCGCTTCGCCGATGACGCATTGTCCGTCAATACGTCCGCCTTCTTCTACGACCATTTTTTTTGCACGGATGTTGCCTTTAATACCGGCCGAACCCAATATCTCTAACATTTCCGCACAAATATTCCCTTCAATAATACCGCCGCACATAATTACTTGGGCAGACACATCGCCTTTAATTTTTCCTTCCGGGCCGATTACTACATGGCGGGCATTATCTACATTTCCTTCCAACGTACCTTCTACCCGAAGCGAACCTTGTACACTAAGCGTACCCTGAAAATAACATTCCGCACTAACTACAGAATAATGTTCACCTGAGGCAAAATCAGAATCTTTTTTCAAAAATCCCATACATCCTCCTTACTCAACTACTTAAAATAGTTACGCGGATTGACGGCTTGTCCGTCTTTCCACACTTCATAATGCAAATGCGTTCCGGTAGAACGGCCGCTAGAACCCATCGTTGCGATTTTATCACCGCGTTTGACGACATCTCCGGCTTTTACCTGAATGCCTGTTGTATGAGCATATAAGGTAGAATAGCCAAAGCCGTGATCTACCAAAATAGCCTGTCCGTAACTGGGCACCCATCCCGCATGGCGAACCACACCGTCTGCGGTCACCACAATCGGGCTATCGGGCTTTCCGGCGAAATCTACCCCGTTATGTCGTTTGGTAGAGCGGCGCCCGAAGGGGTCTAACCGATAACCAAAACCCGAACTGATCGGGGCATTAGAAGGACGGATAGATGGGGTGGAATTTAACCCTTCGCGGCGATTAGCAAAATACCAAGCGATTTCTTGGAAACTGGCCAAACGCATTTTTGCAGTTTCTTCCAAATTGTCAATATACGACTCAAATTCTTCTGCCGATAATTCTTTTACATCTTTTTGGAACATTTCACGCGCCCGGGCATCTTCCTTTTCTTTAGCGGCTTCCCATCCTTTAGGCAAATTGATAAATTTACCGCCGGGCATACCGAGCATTTGGCGCATTTGCGTATCGGTGGTGCGGGTCAGTTCCAAATATTTACGCCCGCGTTCCAACTCATCGGCGATGAGTTTCATTTTCATACGCATCAGTTCATTATCGGCCTTCGTAATGTGGTAATCATAATCGCGGGCAAAAAATAACAATCCCGCTATTGTGACAACTCCCCACACTACGATTAACGCGAGGAGAGTAAGAACACGCATTTTGAACTTAAATGAAGAACCGAAGCGCGGCATGACTAAGATATCTACCCGCTCTCCCAGTAACCTTCCTAAATGGTTGATTCTTGTCCCCATCTTTTGTATTCTATCATAATAAAAGCACCGATGGGGGCTAAATTTCACATTTTTAAGGGGAAAACATGAAAAAAATTACACTTCTGCTCGTAACCACATTAGGGCTGTGCGCCTGTATGGCACAATTACCGCAACGCCCGTCATTGCCGCAAGTACAATTGCCGATAGTCGGCGAAGAAACCGCTATGTGGAATCCGGCAGATTATGAAGGTAAACCGGTAATGATTGTATTTATGGGATCGTGGTGTCCGTGGTGCAAACGAACGATGCCTGCCGTGATGCAAGCCGCCCAAGATTTTGCGGGCAAAGCCGAAATTGTAGCGGTATTTTTAGATGATAACCCCGAAGCCGTACAAGCGGCTATTAAGCAAAATAATTTTACCGTCAAATCGCTTTATAACGGTGGCGAATTGGCTCAAGCATTAGAAGTACAAGGCTTACCGCATACGATAGTTTTTAATAAAAAACACTACTTATCCCATTATTGGGAAGGGTTTTCGTCCAATCGGCTAAACGACTACCGGGCCGCTTTAGGTCAATTAACCGACTAAACTAATTTTCCGCCCTTTACCGGGTGGATTTTTTATAGGAGAAAAATAATGGAAATTGAAATTTTAACCGCCCTGGTACTTATTCAACTGATTGTATTTATTAGTTGGCTTATTAGTTTACAAGACCAAGTAAGCAAACTCCGCGATCAAGTGGGAAAAGGAGTCCTTTTCCCCCAACAACCGTCTCAGGCTACCGTTACCCCCTCCCCGGCAGAACAACCCGCCAACGTTATACCCGAACAACCGACCAATGTTATGCAACCGGGACTCCCCGCCGAAAAAACGGAAAAAGAACCTACCAACTGGGTTTCTGTATTTTCTTGGATTGGCGGATTTACGCTTTTGTTAGGTATTGCGTTTTGGATCAAATATGCATTAGAAAACAATTTAATTTCCCCTGCCACCCGTATTGTAAGCAGTTTGGCCGTAGGGTTTATTTTATGGGGAGTAGGCGCGTGGATGAAAAAAGAAAACTCCCGCACCACCGCCGCCACCTTATGTGCCAGCGGATTATGTATCCATTATATTGCCTATTTCTCGGCCTATTATTTTTATCATATGATTCAACTGCCCGTTGCCTTTGGGCTAATGGCATTAGTAGCCCTAGGTGCATTTGCTACGGCCGCGTGGAAAAAAGCCCCATATATTAATGTGCTGGCACAAATTATCGGCTTTTTAACACCGTTTTTATTCTCTTCTTCCGAGCCGAATTTTATTTTCTTCTTTACATACACCTTCTTTATTGCATGTGCGGCTTCGGCAGCAAGCATATGGTGCAAATGGGAGAAACAATTAAATCTCTGTGCGGTTTTCACAGGTATTTGCTTGCTCATTTCATTTGTACATTTATCTGCCGGAAATATCCACACCGTATTTACATTTAGTTTCGCGTGTTGTGTATTGTTTGGCATAGGCGCATGGCTAACCGCTAACGGAACTCCGTTTGTCCTAGCCGCTGCGGCCAATATGCTAGCACAACTCATTTATTTGTGTACATTTATCGGTTCAAGCCACAACGATCCGTATGCGACGGGATTTATTATATGGAACTGCGCCTCTTTATTTTTCTTTGCGTTGCCGGTATTCGGTATCAAAGGGAAATTTTGGACGCTGCGTACGATGTGGGTAGCCGCCGCGTTAGTAGGGTTAACCAGCGGATTCTGTGCATATCAAACACTCGTGCAAATTGACGCAGCCGGACAAGGTGGATGTTTATTGGCATTTGCTGTATTATATGGTATCGCCACCTATTATATTTACGAACAAGAAGGGGACGAGAGCGAAATTCAACGTTTCCGCTTAATGTGGTTTGGAGCGGTTGCCTTGTTCTTTTTAACGTATGCGCTAGCCGTCTTGTTAGACAACGAAGTCTTGACGATTGCCCTGGCATTAGAAGGGTGCGCGCTGGTGTGGCTTAACACTAAATTACATTTTGACAAAGCCGCCAAATTGGGCAAATGGTTATTAGTTATAACAGCCATACGGTTACTGCTTAACCCGGAAATTGTATCGTATCATGCCAGCAACATCAAGATCTTAAACTGGATCTTATATACCTATTTTGTATGTGGTGCGGCCATGTTCACCGCCGCCAAATTGTGGGAACCCAAAGAAAACAAATCAACCATACACTTTTTGCAAGTGTTAGGCGGAATTTTGTGGTTTGCACTGATCAACTTGGAAATTGCCGATTTCTTTACCGATCCGGGCGCCAACTTAAACATAGATTTAATTTCCCCGGCGCGTGCCGCGGCTACTTACACAATCGTTTGGATGATTTGCGCGGCAGGGTGTTTATTTGCCTCGCTTCAAAAGAAAAGTGCCGGGCTCAAAAAAGCCGGGCTTATCTTATCCGGCATGGTATTAGGCAAATTGTTCTTGTGTGATATTTGGAAATTGCCGACAGGGGCGCGCATCCTTGTACTCATTAGCGTGGCCGGGTTGTTAATCGGTATATCCTACTTATACCAACAACTTAAAAAAGGCATTCCGCCCGATTTAGTAGATTAACCCATATAGATACATCACATTGTCCCTTCCGTTTTAAGAAGGGACAATTTTTAATATTCCATAAATTGCCGCGCAATTTGCGGGTCTTCCATACACAGATAAACGTAGGCTTTTGGAAACGTCTTGCGAAGAAGCGGCACGAGAAATTGATACACCGCCATCCGTTGGCTGTCTCCGTAGCGCATTTTGCCATCAAAGTCTAATAAAAATTCGCCGTCCAATAAAAAATTCTGCGTAAAGCGCGTTTCAATTTGCTTTTTGAGTTCGCGGCTAAAGCGTAGCGTACCCACACTTATCCATGCAATTTTATCGGCAGGCAACGTATCTGCCATTTGCTCAACAGTGCGCGCGTAATCTGGCTCATAGCCGTCGTAAATAACCACCGGATCAAAGTGAAAGCCAAGCCGGTATCCCGCGCGGGCCACTTCGCACGCGGCTTGTAAACGCGCCGTTAAATCCGGTGTAAAATGTTCAACCTCGTTTGTAATTTTAGCGGAATTGACCGACCACGACACAACCACATTTTCGCACCCGCCAACCTTCAAAAGTCCGCCGATATTAACGCTTTTTGTTTTGAACTCAAACTGCCATTGCGAACGCGCGCGAAAGAACGGCACCAGTTGTTGCGAGTATTGTGTAATATCATCAAACACGAGCGAATCGGTAAATTCCCCACTGCCGATACGCGGGCGGTCAAACGGGCCTTTATTAAATTTGGCTCCGTCGAATTTTTGCAGAAATTCATCCAAATTTGCGGGCCACAAAATAGCATGCAAATTTTGATATTGTTGCAAGAAACAATACTCACACTCAAAGCGGCAACCGAAACCCAAATTGATTAAATTATATCCACATCCCGCCGATCCGCAACTGCAAGGGCAGGGTTTTAGAAAATCGTATTTTTCCTGATGAATTAAAAGGGTATCGGTACGGCGGGAAAAATCGGTACTGCCGACCCATGTTTTACCGTCAGTTTCCTTAAATTCAGCCTGAGCAAATGCCGCCCGCGCACGCGCTACAAGCGGCGAATTTTTGACGGATGATTCTACATAAACGGTTTTCGGATAAAAAGCCCGCGGAGTTAAATCGGCCTGTAAATTTTCGTTCAAATCTAATTTAGGCAAATAAAATTGGTTTCTGTTTGCTATCTTAAAATTAACGGGATAACGGCGCTTTAGCAAAGCGGTTTTGACACTTTCAAACGTGTCATTTTTAGACGGAATAAGAATTTCTTGCGGTGGCAAATTTTCACGTTTGGAAATCTCATAAATCAAGCGTACCAACTCGCGCAGTTTATTCGTACCTATGCGCGGCAAAATAGTTTTGACAAAATTTTCCAACTCGTTACTATTCATCGTTACCCTCTAAAAATAAAATTTCCCGTGGGGTTAATTGAACTTGCAAGCCCGCCGTGTTTTGCTGTACTTGCGTTTCATTACGCGCACCAAAAAGCACGCCAGACACTCCCTGTTTATGTAAAGCCCACGCCACCGCTATTGCCGATGGAAAAACCTGTTTTTCTTGGGCCAATTTTTTTACGCGAGCCACGCACATTTGTGCGTTTTCAAAGGCTTGCGTGCGGTAACATTTATAAAAATAATTACGCGCATCGGCACGGCGCAAATTCGGCGCGGTCTTATATTTTCCGCTTAAAATGCCGCCGCATAAAACTCCATATCCGATAAATCGCACGCCGCACGCCCGACATATATCCAATACCGCTAAACCTTTTTGCGGATGCAACAAAGAAAATTCATTTTGCACCGAAAATATGTCGGCCACTTGCGCACACGCACGAATTTGCTCCGATGACACATTACATAACCCGATTGCACGAATAAGGCCTTTTTCCCGCAAGCGTACCAGTTCCCCCACCGCATCCGTAAGCGGAACTTTTGGGTCCGGATAGTGAATTTGGTACACATCTAAAAAATCGGTTTTCAGCCGAGAAAGCGATTCTTCCAACTGGCGACGAATAGTTTGCGGGCGCAAATCATGGTCTGTCCAACTGCCGTTTTTCACGAGGCCGCACTTGCTGGCCAATATCACTTCGTTCCGACGGTTTTTCAACACGCGCCCTAAAAATTCTTCACTTTGTCCGTCACCGTAAACAGGCGCAGTATCTATCAATCGGATACCTGTTTCCAGGGCCGCATAAACGGCTTTTTGCGCGGCAGTTTCATCTAACTTCCCCCAATCATATCCACCGCCAAACGGCCACGAACCAAGGCCCAACTGTATATTTTTTTCCGTCTGAAGATTTGTCATTACCAAAACCCGTTTTCTGCCATAAAGCAACTGTTAACGGCTTTGATCCCGGCTTGTTGTGCGGCTTGATAAGCACGTTCCGAACGCGCTCCGGGCTGAAACCAAATTTCACGTACGCCAGCAGCCACACATTGTGCCACCGCTCCGTCCAAGGCAACAGGCGGAACCACCATAATAGCCACATCTATGGACGTGGGCACTTCGGCTAACGATGGAAAAAAGGTGTGGCCCTTGACGTGTCCGCCCTTAGGATTGATTCCATACACATCCAGTCCGTTAGCGGCCAACTCTGTTAAAATTTTATAGCCGTATTTAGACGGATCTTCCGAGGCGCCAAATACGGCTATTTTTTTATCTTGATAATTCATTAGGCTTGCGGAAGTCCGCCAAAACCACCCATGGCTTGCGCAGCCATGGCCTGGCTGTCGCGGACGGCTTTGTTGAACATTTCTTTAATATCTTTAGCGAGTTCTTCTTCGGAAACATTTTTTGCTTCCGGCAACACGCGTACTTCTTTTACTTCCATAGAACCGTTCATAGTTACTTCTACCCAATGGTGAGGGCTTTCGGTTTTGATAACCATATTATCTAACCGTTTTTTAATTTCTTCCATTTGGCTTTTGAGTTTCCATAAATCTTTTAATTGTCCGAGTTTATCAAACATAGTTCTCTCCTTAAAGTGATATATTAGATTTTACCAATTTACACACCGGCCTTGCGTTACGACACTTCCACACTTTCGCACGCGCGGACAAATACAGCCGAACATTTCACCCGTTTGTCGGGAAAAATCTTTCGGGCCGCCTGTAAATATACGGTTAATTGCGGACGGTATTTTTCTACTAATTGTTGCGTACCGGCTGCGGGGATTTTGTCGGTTTTATAGTCAATTACCCACACACTTCCGTCGGCACGTTCCAGCACCGCATCCATTATACCCGATGTAATATGTCCTTGTTCATTTACAAATGAAAACGGCATTTCTCCGGCTAAAAATTTGCACGCAGTTAATTGTTCAAACATATCAGAGGCACAAAACGGCGTCAAAATTTCGGCAGCTTGGGCAGAGGCTTCGGGCAATCCCGTCGAAAAAGCCGCCTCTTGGGTTACTTGTGCCATCTCTTGCGTAGGAGTAGTCAACAATGATAAAAGCGCCCGGTGGCATACTGTTCCCACGTCGGCTGCAGCACGCTGCTCGGGAGAAAGGGTTTCGTTATCTACCCGCGCACTGGGTGATAAATCTTGCTCGGCCAGTAATGCCTGATAACGTGCGGCACGCTCATCAAAAGCCTGGCGCCACTTAGGGAGCATAGAGAAAAATTCCTGTTTGGTCGGTTGCGGGATTTGATGAAACCGGAAATCATCCGGCGACATATAGGGAACATATATCACCGAAGCAGTTACCTCTTTTCCGCCGGTAGTAAGTTTTTCTCCGTCGGGGAAAAGACCGGCCGTCAAAAAGGCTTGTTTCGTTTGCGAAGAGTCGCTACGTCCATCCGCCACCAACACCATGCGATCTTTGGCACGAGTCAATGCCACATATAAGATGCGGATTTCCTCGCATCGTTCATGCTTTTTCTGTTCATCTTTCAAAAACACACTGTTGGCATCAGAAATTTTACCGACTTCAAGCCCATACATATTGTATTGCCACGAATACATCGGCTCTTTCTTTTTGTTTGTATGATGAGATTCCCGTTTAGATAAATCAGCCACAATAACGACGGGGAAATCTAACCCTTTTGATTTGTGTATAGACATCACTGTTACCGCATCGGCCGCCAATCCCGATTCCGTATCCAATGCTTCGGGCTCTTCATCCCACAATTTTTCAAGGGCTTCTAAAAATTGTCCGAGCGATGACGCACGCCCACCCAGTACCGTTTGCGTTTGTTGTACCAAACAGCGTAGCATCTCTAACGTCCGTTCGCCGTCGTAAGCAGCGGCGCAGAGTTCCGGCAAAAAGGTTTCATCTAATACTTCTTCCAATAAGGCCGTTACGTCCGTATGCCCTACTTTACTTAGCAATTGACGTATTTCACCGTAGCACCGTGCCAAAGATTCATCCTTTGTATCCGCGAATAAATTAAGTTCGTTATGTGCGGCGAACTGAACAAGTTGCTCATCGGTAAAACCACCCAGTGGGCTACGCAATACCCCCACCAATGCAATTTTATCTGACGGGTCAACAAGTACGCGCAACAGATTTAGGAAATCATTGATTTCCTGATGTTTGAAAAAATCTTTTTCACTACCGGCATTAAAAGGAATACCATGACGGCGAAGGGCTTGCGTGTAAATAGACGACGTAGTGGTAGCACGCGATAACAGCACAATATCCTTATATTGCAATTTCAATTTGCGCGGGCCGTCTTTTTCCATGACCGTCATTTTGCCTACATGTTCGCTAATCCACCGGGCAATCGCCTCGGCCTGATTATGACGCAAAGCATCCACATCTATTCCATCAGGCATCGGGTGGACAAATAACCACTCCACCGCCGGTCCGTTGGCTTTTTTATTAGGATAAATCGGTTCGTAACCGGGCTGAAAGTTTTTTTCCGGTTTCATAGCGCGGCCACAAACGCTATTGGCCACCGCCACGATATCCGGCACGCTGCGGTAATTCTTGCGCAAGAAACATTTTACACCGCCTTGTTGTAAAATCAAATCGGTAAAATACTCATACGCGGTAATATCCGCCCCACGAAAACGGTAAATAGATTGCTTGGGATCGCCCACAACAAAAAGTTTCCCCGGTGCCAGTTTTACATCGCGCCAGTTGCCCGCAAACGAAGATTTATTTTCCGCCAAAAAAAGTAAAATTTCCCCTTGAACAGGGTCGGTATCTTGGAATTCGTCAATAAACAAAACATCAAATTTGGCTTTAAGTTCATTTCGCACTTCTATGTCTGTTTGGACCAGCGAGCGTGTTTTTACAATTAAATCGTCAAAACTTAAAATTCCTTCGCGGGCAAAATCAGCGCGAATTTGTGCGGCAAAATCTTTTACTAACGATAAAGCCGTACAAAAAATCTGTTGTCTTTCGGGTTGGATATGTTCGGCAAATTTATATAATTCATACGCTTGTGCCCAAGATTCTTTATCCCAACCGACAAGCATTTTATTAGGAAAAGAGCCCGGATCCTCGGGAATCGCCGGCAAAGGTTCCCGGCGTAAAAAGGCGGCGGAACGTATTAACGTTTGGGCGGCCCAAATTAAACACCTTTCTGGTGCGCGCAGAAAATCGGGTTTTTTGGGATCGCGACAAGCGCTGCTCAACGCTTGGGCCTGGGTGGCTTTTTGCAAACAGATTTGAGCCAATTTTTCCGCGTGCGAAAAATAATCATACTGCTCGATTTTACCATCGCATAAATTGCGGGCGAACTCTTTTATATTGTCCAAAGAAACTTCGTTAAGCACTTGTTTCCACGCTTCTTTGCGTGGAGCATTTACGCCGAGTTCACTTTCCAAAAAAGCATACCACCGTTTGTTAAAAAGCCGCGTGCCTTTAGGGCCGGGGTCAATTTCGGCTTGTGGCGAAAGCCCCGCCTGCAACGGGAAAGTTTTTAGAATATCTGCGCAGAAACCATGTATCGTGCCAATGCTGGCGCGATCTAATTTTTTCAGTGCGTCTTGCGCGCGAAGCAATATAGTTTCATTTGTTTTGGAAATAAATGCTTTTTCCTCTGCGCTGTTGGGTATCCGGTTGCCGAATTTTGCTTGTTTTAAGTGCTGATGTATAATCAGCAACAATTCATCTTTTTTATCGCTATCGGCCGGTTCTTGGTCTGCAACTTTTTGAATCTGGGTAATAATTTGATGTAATTGGGAAACCAAACGGGTTTTAATTTCGGCGGCGGCTTTCTCGGTGAACGTAAGCGCAACAATACGGTCCACGGGGATGCCCAACTCCAATACCGCTAGTCCAATACGCCGGATAAGCAGCGTCGTTTTCCCGGTACCGGCACCGGCTTCCACCACCATATTTACATGCAAATCATTTAATACTTGCTCGCGGTCTTCATTTTGATTTTTTAGGTTTTGGGGGAACATAACATATCTCCTCTAACGCTTTACTGGGCGTACTTCGGCGCGCACGCATCAAACAAGCAAAACTATCGCGACGGCAAATTCGATCGTATGGGCAATACTTGCATTCGTCCGAGGTGCGCAATATCAAAGTACCTTGTTGGATAAATTGGGCTAATAAATTAAACAAAGCAAGAGCCTTCGGATACATGGCTTGCCATTCTTCGGCAGATAACCGCTGTACTTTATAACCGACAGAAGAACCATCTTTGAATGACAATAAATATGATCCGGCCGACGTATAACCGTTCAGTTGTTTTAATTGGCCCGCCGCCAACACATATAAGAATGGTTGGAAAATACGTTCCTTAAAAAAAGTGGCTATCAAATCACCCGTGCCCTTTTTGCTGGATTTATAATCAATAACTCTAAATTGTTTTCCCTCATTATCTATATCGATACGGTCAATTTTCCCATGCAACCGAAACGGGAAACCCTCTATGGATACCGGTGGAAATTCCTGTTCAAAATACGTCGGTGTAAAAGGACCTAAAGCGGCTACATCTTTCCTAGCGAAATCTTTGAGCAGATTGGTAATTTCTTCGCGCAGCATTTCCCAAATGACCGGATAAAGGCCTAACGGTTGGTAACTTTGCGGCAAAACGGTCTGGGCGGTTTCATCAATATATTTTTCCACACCGCTATCAAATACATCATGTGTAATGCCCAGTTGCAACAGACGCTGATAAAAATGTTCCAGTACCTCGTGGCACATATTTCCCCGCGTATTAGCGGCTAACTGATCACGAAAAAGCAACGAATCTTCCGTCAAACCTATTATTTTAGAGAAAAAATATTTCAACGGACAAGTGGCTAATGTTTGCAGTGCAGAAGGCGAAAAACCATACGCTTGGTGATGAGCAAAAATTTGTTCTCCGCCGCTAATATATCCGTCGTATATTCCGGCAGCGCCCCAACTTTTTAAGGCATGAACGGCAGCCAGTTGCCGGGGCGTATCCGGCGACGACAACCCGGCTTGTTCCCAATGAATCTGTTGCGGCTCACCGCTTAACATGATAGCGGCAGCCACTTCTTTGGGAGTTAGCAACAGCGGGTTGACTGACGTTATTTGTTCCCCGATAAGGGCACTAACTTGCGGAGCCGCTTTAGGATCGGCTTTCCAGGTTGTATTTTCTGACACGCGGGCTAACTCGGCCACATACACCGAAGGCACTAGTTCTTTATTATCATTCCCGCGCCCGGCATAAGAAACATATAATTTTTCCGTGGCGGACGAACAGGCCGTAAAAAATAAAAGCCGTTCTTCCGCCGTACGTTCGGCTTGGGCGGTCACCCAACATCCCAGCCCATCACGCACCAAATAGCGGAATTTATCACGAAAGATAGGATCTTCCGGCACGATTTGCGGAAAAATCTTTTCATTCACGCCCAGTAAAAAAACGACTTTAAACTGAAGTCCGCGCGCCCGCAACACATCCATAAATACAACTCCGCGCGGGGCATTTTCCACTTCGGTAAATGTAAGGCCGGAAAGGGCTTGTGTCAGTTCGCGAATAAATTCCCCCGCTTGGCAAGAAGGGCGAACCATACCATACTGCGCTAGCGATAACACGCACGTACACAGTTGTTGATAAATTCCCGTTTCCGACCCGGTTAGCGCTCCCACGTCTATATTTTCGGCCAAGAATTGAGTAACTTGGGCACATTTGTCCGTCCACAAACCGGGCAAATCTAACGACTCCAACCGCGTACGGCAATTTTCCAACCACGTTAAAAATTCGGGATCATAACCGTCCATATTTGGGAGCAAATCGCGCCATTGGCTGATATTCAAACTAACTAAAGATTTCTCAACCAGTTTACGCCATGCCCATTTTTTCTTGTGGCTAAAATAAGGAGAAGATAGTATCGCCAACACGCTTTCGCGGTCAAATCCGTTTTCGGCCAGCGTCAATAAATTCAGACAAAATACGCCTAACACACACCGGTCCCACGAATAGGTAAAGGAGGCATTAAGTGCAATTTTATTTTGTGCAAAAAGTCGGCGCACTTCCTGTTGGTAAGGGCTTACACTACGCGCCAACACACCGATATCGCTAAAAGATAAATGTTCTTCTTCCACAAGCCGCAAAATTTCTTTGGCTACGTAGCGCACCTCGCTTTGTACGTTAGCCGCCGAAACAATGTGTACGGCGGACATTTTGCTACTGCCTTGCGGCGCGAACAGATAATCTCCATGCGGGCCAAGCGCGCCGAAATCGTCTGTATTTTCATCCGTTCCGCCCCTGCTTGCGCCCAAATAGTTGGTTTCAAAAAATTTCTGGGCAAATTGATAGGCCGGAAATTTCCCATAAGGCACAAACAAAGCCCCGGTATATTGAGAGCGAATGCGGCTTAAAAAATCCAACATACGCCCGGGCATATCATAAAAACCATACAAAATAATGTTGGAAAATTGTTTCAAATAAGAAGACGTTTCCACATGCGATAAGGCCCGTTCAAACAGAGCCTGATACGGACGGAAACCGGGCAATTGCGCTTCGCGTTGAGTATAGCGTTTATATACACGCACAAACCAGGCAAATTGTTTATAGGCTTGAATTTTTTTCTCGTCTTCCTCATCGGGATTGGGCAAAATTTCTTCTAATGTTTCGGGCGTAGCCAAACTATCCGCTAAATCGCGCAAGGCTGACTTAACCGCTCCCACAAACCCACGCGATATCGGGTAAATATCTAATCCGGGTTCGGTTAAAATTTCTTTGATTAAAAAATCGCGTAAATGGTCTTGCGGAAAAACGGGTAACGCAGGCCCGGCTTCACTATCTAACCGGTAAAGAAGCGAAGATGCCGTACAAAAATGGATATTGGCGACTGCCCCTTGCGCCCGCGCCAACTGGGTAGTCAATCTATGCGCAATGCCCGACGACGCGCACACCACCAACCAAGGCTCCAGCGCAGCGCGGTTTTGTGTAACAAACTGCAAAAACGATTTTTCCAAAGACGGATAATGGGCGTAAAACAATTTCATAAATCGTATATTAAATAGTAAAATAAGATAACTTACTTTATTATTACATTTTTTAACAAACGCTGTATGAAAACTTTAATTTTAGTACGACACGCCCATGCCTTATCTGCATTCGTCGCCCAAGTAACAAGCGACGCTTTGCGTCCGTTATCTGATGAAGGCCGCCAAAAAGCCGCCGCCACTGCCGCGAAACTGGCCGGTTTATCTTTGCATCCCGCGGTTATTTTGACAAGCCCTTTGTTGCGAGCCAAACAAACTTCACAATTTATTGCCGAAAAATTACATGCACCCGTAGAAGAAGTAAAATGGCTAAACGGATTTTTTAGTGACGAAGAAGTAGCCATCGCATTGCGCGAACGGTTAGCAAAAACAGATACGATAGTAGCCGTCGGGCACAACCCCAATATTACCTGTGTGCACAACTTACTGTGCGGACAAATCCGTCCGTTTTCACCGGGTTCGTTTGCCGTGTTGGAAATGGACAATTCCGGAAATTTCAAACAAATTTCCGCGGGAGAATAAAATGACTATTACAAATGCTATCTTGCTTGGTTTGTTACAGGCCCTTGGCGAATTTTTGCCGATTTCAAGTTCGGCACATTTGGTTTTGTTGCCGTATTTGCGCGGGCAAGTTTATCAGGGGGTTGCCTTTGATGTTATCTTGCACGCGGGAACATTGCTGGCGGTACTACTTTATTTTTGGCGCGATTGGTGGGTGCTTATCAAGCAAGGGCTCACCGCGCCCAAAAGCCGCGAAGGCCGCATGCTATGGTATTTGGCGGCGGCAACCATTCCGGCCGCCATATTGGGCTTTCTGTTTGAAGATTTAGCGGAAAACACCTTTCGCAGTCCTGCTTTAATTGCCATCAATTTGATGATTTTTGCGGCGGTACTTTTTTGGGCAGACAAAAAAGCAAAAGCCGAAAGCAACCCCCTTTTTGATGTTCCGTTTATGACGGTATTTTTGATTGGTTGTGCGCAAGCATTGGCGTTGATGCCCGGCGTATCACGCAGCGGAATCACCATTACGGCCGCCTTATTTTTAGGTCTTTCACGCAGCACAAGTGCGCGTATTTCTTTTTTACTTTCCGCGCCGATTATTGCAGGGGCCACGGTATTAAAAATCACCCAATTAACCCCCGCCGATTTGAACGGAGCCCTATTAGCCGGATTTGCAAGTGCATTTTTGGGGGCGGTGTTGGTAATCGGTTGGTTGATGAAATACATTAAATCACATACATTTAATGTATTTGTCTATTACCGGTGGATATTAGGGGCCGTGATTTTAGCCGTGTATTTTTGGCGGTAATGTATTAACAACAAATCTTTTTGAAAAATGGCACAAACTATTTTAGTTTGTGCCATTGAATCTTTAAGGAATCATATTTACCGTAGTTTCATTGCCAATCCGTTTAGGTCAGCCAGTTCCACTAACGTCATACCGTTAAGTTTAGATTTTTCTTGTTTGGAAAGCATAGCCGTATAGGTTTTAGTAAAGCCCAAACGGCGCGCTTCATCCATACGTTTTTCAATAAGTGGCACTTTGGCGACTTGCCCCAAAATACCCACTTCTGCCATAAACACGCTATCGTGCGCAATCGGGAAATCTTTGCACGAACTGATGACCGCCGCGCAAATAGCCAAATCTAAAGCGGGGTCTTTTAACTTGGCGCCGCCTGCCAAACTGACAAAAATATCTTTATTGTCCAGTGACAATCCGATATGTTTTTCAAGCGCGGCAAAAAGCATTAAACAGCGGTTCAAATCTACTCCGGTAGCCACGCGGCGCGGATAAGGAAAGCGCGTTGGCGAAACAAGGGCTTGCACTTCGGTGAGTAGCGGGCGCGAACCTTCCAGCGCCAGAGAATAAGCGCGGCCTTTTAAGGCACGTTCACGCGACGTTTCGGCAAAACATTCACTCGCGTTTTCTACCGAAATGAGTCCGCTGGCGCTCATGCGGAAAAGACCGATTTCATCGGTAGAGCCGAAACGGTTTTTATGCGGGCGCAAAAGGCGTAAAACATTATCTTTTTCCGTATCAAAGTACAATACGGCGTCCACCATATGCTCTAAAATTTTAGGGCCGGCCAGTTCGCCGTCTTTAGTTACATGTCCCAAAACAAACGTAATAATACCTTTGGGTTTGCACAGCCGCACGAGTTCGCTCGTGCACTCGCGCACTTGCGCTACCGTACCGGCAGAAGAAGTAAATTCGGGATGATAGACCGTTTGAATAGAATCTAAAATCAGCACGTCCGGGTTGACATTTTTCACCATCTCTACAATTTTCTGAATATCGGTTTCACACAACAGAAAAATGTTTTCCCCTTTCACACCCAAGCGTTGCGCGCGGCCGGAAATTTGGCTGATACTTTCTTCGCCGGAAATATACAGCACTTTTTGTGTTTTGGAAAGTTCCGCCGCCACCTGCAACATCAGCGTAGATTTGCCGATACCCGGCGCACCCGCCAAAAGAGTTAATTGCCCTTTGACAAGCCCGCCGCATAAAAGACGGTCAAATTCACTAATATGCGTAGGAATACGCACTTCGCTTACGGATTTACTGTCGGCAAGTTTTACTACTTCGCTGGAAAAATCGGTAAAACTGCGCGTGCGCGCGGGGGCTTTTTTGCTTTCCTGCGCTTTGACTTCTTCCACTAAACTATTCCACTCTCCACACTCCGGGCATTTTCCGGCCCATTTAGCAGATTCATAGCCACATTTCTGACAGACAAAAACCGTTTTGAATTTCATACTTATCTGCTGCCCGCCATAGCGGCTAACCCAAAGAACGAGGAGATATCTTGGTCGTTAAACGACAAGTTGGCCTTAACGGCAAAATCGTTAGTTTCCAACGCATCGCGCATCCACGCGCCCATGGAGAAATAGCGGTTAAACCGGAAATCTACCCCGTAGGTTAAATTCGGCTTATTAAAGTCGCGTCCGTTAATGGTGCGGTCGCGGCCCCAATCATAAAATTCGCCCGTAAAGGTAAATCTTTCTAAGAAATCAACATCTTTGAACGGTTGTAATTCCAAGGCCACACCGCCACCGCCGCGAATTAAACCGGCAGACAGTTTGGCCCAATCGTTATACAACCCGAAGCGCAAATCAAATTTGTTTTTCTCTATATAATCTCCCTCTTTAAGCCGGTCATCTTCGTTGCCCAAGTTAGCCATTCCCGCGCGGTAAAATGTATAACCGCTGGCCGGGTAAATTTCAAGGGCTAAATCACTGGAGGATAAATGCGCATCGGGCATATAGAAGAAATCATAATCCCAATACACTTTAAAGCGGCTCATCTTACCCACAAAGGTTTTGACTTCAGCCATAGTGGACTTCAAATCGGTTACGCTTTCTTTCACTTCTTCTTTCATTTGCGGATCTTTTAGCAAACTGCCGATAACACCCTCGCCGTTATTGATACTGGTAATAAGGGCATCGGCTTTAGCCATTAAATCGTCCAACTTAACGCTGGCCGAGTCCAAATTTTCCATGGTGCGCGTCATATACGGGCGCAAGGTAGCCACCATTTGATTTAAGTTGGCAGACAGTTGGCGCACTTCGGTCATCGTATCGTTTAAGCGCGCCCCAAATGCACCTTGATTATTGACACTATCTACAAAATCTTTGATACTTGCCATGGTTTGCGTGACCATAACATCTAACGGAACTTCATCAACACCGTCTAAATAATCACCGTTTTGATAGGCAGGGGCATTTTCATCGCCTTGTACTACTTTTAAGTATTTAGAGCCGATAATACCGGTCATCACTACGGAAAATTGTGCCCCGCGGTGAATGGGGATTTCGCGGTTAATTTCGGTAACGACAATAACGTCACCGTTTTCAATTTTAATTTTTTTAACTTTACCGACTTCTACGCCCGACAATTTAACAGGGGCTTTAACCGGAAGGCCGGAAACATCTTCAAATTTGACGTTTAAGTCGTAAGTGCGCGTAACGGAAAGGCCGCCTAAAAAATAAAGCGAAAAACCAAAGACGACTAGTCCAAGTATAGTAAAAATGCCTAATTTTGTTTCTGCTGTCATGAATTATTTTCTCCCTTAAAAGTAGGCGGATTATTCCCGCATCAGTTTCATTTGAATCGGCCCGTGACTGGAACCGCTCACAAATTGTTTCACATACGGATTATCCGTTTTACGAAATTCTTCCGGTGTGCCGTACAGTAAAATTTGTCCTTCATATAAAAACGCGATATAGTCGGCTATTTTGAAAGCCGAGCGCATATCGTGCGTAATCACCACTGAAGTTACCCCCAGTTTGGCTTTTAAATCTAATACCAAATCGCTGATAATATCCGACATAATGGGATCTAGCCCGGTTGTCGGCTCATCATATAAGATGACTTTGGGATTAACGGCAAGTACCCGCGCCAACGAAACGCGTTTTTTCATACCGCCGGAAAGTTCGCTGGGGTTTAATTTAGCCACATCTTCTTTAAGTCCCACCAAAGCCAATTTTTCGCGGATAATTTTAGGATATTCGCTTTCCGGCACGTTGGTTAAGTATTTTAGCCCAAACGCCACATTTTCCCCCACTGTCATGGAGTCAAACAAAGCCCCTTCCTGGAATAAATACCCAAAGTGACGGCGGATAGCGGAGAGTTTAATCTCGCTGGTAATTTTGGTAATATCTTTTCCGTTGACGAGAATTTGGCCGCTTGTAGCATCTTCCAAACGGATCATACACTTAATCAATGTACTTTTCCCGCAGCCGGAACCGCCTAAAATACACGTAACTTTGCCTTCCTCAATCGTCAAATTGACATTTTTAAGGACTTGTTTTTCGCCAAAGTTTTTTTGTAAGTTGCGTATTTCTATCATACTTAAATTCCAAATGCGGTCAAAATAGCCGTTAAGAAATAATCTAATACTAAAATTAACACAATCGTCGTAACGACGGCCCCGGTGGTAGATTTACCTACCCCTTCGGCTCCGCCGCGCGTGCTGATCCCTTTATAACAGCAGACCGTTCCTATCATAAACGCAAACAGGAACGACTTAATAAAACCGTGCATAAAATCGCTCACGCCCATAAAGGTTGTAATATCGGTTAAATATACTTCACCGGGAACCCCCAGTGCATACACTGCTACTAAATAGCCGCCTAAAATACCGAAGATATTGGAGAAAAGCGTCAAAATGGGCATTGTAAGCATAAAGCCAAACATACGCGGAATGACTAAATAACGTATGGGATTTGTCCCTAACGTATAGAGTGCATCAATTTGTTCGGTAACGGCCATCGTACCGATTTGCGCCGTAACGGCTGCCCCCGCCCGACCGGAAATAACGACCCCCGTCAGCACCGGGCCCAATTCGCGGATGAGCGAAAAGGCTACAATCGTACCCACAAAAATCGGATCACCGAAGATATTGCCAATCGTATTACCGGCCTGCAGCGCAAGCACCATGCCGGTAAACAAACTGGTCAGTGCCACTACACCAAACGATTCTACGCCGATAATCACACTTTGCTCTACGGCTTGATGCCATTCAAACCGAGCATGTAACGTCCAAAAGGCAGACGAACTAACCATGCGGGCGGCACCACCCACTTGGCTCAGCAAATTCGTCATATATTTTCCTACTGCCTTAAACATTATCTTTTATACACCCTTGGCACGCGAGCCGACAAAAGCGTGCATAATTCGTAATCAATCGTCCCGGCCTTTTGAGCCAGTTCGGCCAGCGTAATTTCTTCGCTGCCTTGTTTGCCCACCACTACTACTTCTTCGCCTACTTGCACAGGGGCCACACCGGTAATATCCACCATCATCATATCCATGGTGATATTGCCAAGTACCCGGCAACGCTTCCCCTTAATAAGCACATCGGCCTTATTGGAAAGTGCGCGCAAATAACCATCCCCATAACCTATGGGCAACGTGGCTACTTTAAGCGGTTTATCTGCTATAAAACTACGCCCGTAACTAATACTCGCACCCGCAGGAACATCTTTCACATACACAATCTGCGTTTTGAGTGATAAAATCGGTTGATATCCTTTTTCCAACCCATACGCACTATGTCCGGGGCGCACCATATCATAATGGATATCGGGCCGGGCCACTAGCGCAGCCGAGGCCGCTAAATGGCGATAGTTGACCTTGATACCGCGCAGTTGCATATTGGTTAACGTATCGCGGTAATAACCGATTTGTTCTTCGGTATAGGCAGGGTCGGTATCTACGCTGGAAAGGTGAGAATATAACCCATCCAACACAATATAAGGATGATTGGCTAATGCTTCCAACACCTCTACCACTTTACCGCGGCGCGTACCGATACGCCCCATTCCCGTATCTTGCTTCACATGGCAAAACGCGGGTTGTTTGAGTTCTTCGGCAATTTTACATACTGCCTTGGCGGCTTCCAAACTGGCAATCGTAACGGCCAGTTTGTTTTTAATAGCATATTCAAACGCTTCAAACGGGTAAATACTTCCCAACACCAAAATAGGTAATTTTACCCCCGCTTGGCGCAGTTGCATGCCTTCTTCCACCGAGGCTACACCTAGAAATTCACACAGTTGTTTTTCCTGTAAAAATTGGCTAACCGACACCGCCCCGTGCCCGTACGCATTGGCTTTTACCAGCGTAAGCAATTTGACTGAAGGCGCTACTTGCGTGCGAACGCGCGTCAAGTTGGCGGCTAGTTTGGTCAAATCTACTTCGGCAAAAGTGGGACGCAAAAACGTTTCGCTCATACGTTACTCCGGCAGCGGCCCAATTTCCGTATTTCCCGCGCTCCCTTGGGCATTTTCCATTTGCTCGGGAGCCGGATTGGTAAATAACGCATATTCACCAAAGAAGGCCAAATCGATCTCTCCCACCGGGCCGTTACGTTGTTTAGCAATAATCAGCGTGGCTTTGTTTTTCTCGGCATCATCGTGTGAGTAATACCAATTGCGGTGCAACAAGGCCACCACATCAGCATCCTGTTCAATAGAACCAGATTCACGCAAGTCCGAAAGCATTGGCTTCTTATCCGCACGGCCTTTTTCTTCGTTCTTACGGCTCAACTGCGACAGGGCCATCACCGGCACTTCTAACGTACGGGCCAAATCTTTAAGCATGCGGGAAATTTCGCTCACTTCCTGTTGGCGGCTTTCCACCCGCCGTTCTCCGCCACGAATTAACTGCAAATAGTCAATAACGATAAGCCCTAGCCCTTTGCCGCCTTGTTTTTTAAGTTCGCTGTCTAACCGGCGCGCACGCATACGAAGTTCGGTAATGGAAATGCCGGATGTATCATCTATAAAAAATGGAGAGGCGGCTAACCGACCGAGTTCACGGGTTAAATCACCCCATTTCGCTTTTTCCATCCAACCGTTACGTAATTTAGAAATTTCCACTTGTGCAGCCGAACCTAACATACGCTGAAAAATACTGTGCCTACCCATTTCTAACGAGAAAAAAGCAACCGGAATTCCGCACTCTACCGCCGCATGATGGGCAATGTTAAGCGCCAGTGCCGTTTTCCCTTGGCTGGGGCGCGCACCTAAAATAATTAAGTCCGCTTTGCGAAGTCCCCCGGTACGATAATCAAACGTATCCAACCCGGTGGGAACACCTTGAATGGTATTTTTATCCTTAATGGCCTGCTCTAATACACGCATTACTTCGGGCGCAAATTCTTTAGCCGAAATAAACCCGGATAATTTCTGTCTTTGGCTCAAGCGATAAATTTGATCAGCCGCCGAATCAATCAAAATCTGCGGGTCATCATCTTCTTCTTTATAAGCGCGTTGGACCAAGTGAGTGGCGGTTTGAATTAAATCGCGCACGACAAATTTCTTATACACAATTTCGGCATAGTGTTTGACGTGTGCCGTCGTAACGACTTTATCTACCAATTGCGCTAAATACACTTCGCCGCCCAGTTGGGTAAGCAGTTTGTTCTTTTTAAGTTCTTCGCTTAATGTAACGATATCAACGGCTTGACCGCGTTCGGCTAAGGTTTGCATAGCCGCATAAATTTTTTGGTGGGCTTCTTTATAAAAATGTTCGGGTTTGAGAATTTCTAACGCATCATCCACCGCTTCGGCAGATAATAACATGGCCCCTAAAACGGCCATTTCGGCATCTAATGCTTGCGGGGGAACACGGTTTTCCAATAAATTACTTGTTGTTGCCATACATACTACCTCATAAAGAGAAAAAAGTCCTGCCCTTTTTTGTGGGTAAAAAAGGGATAAGAGTATTGTAGCAATTTAACACCCGATTGGAAATGAAAAAATGAATTAGGACTAATTAGAAAAAGGGGGAGTATCATATCCAAACAGTTTATTTGGCCCAACGGTTATTTTTAAGCGCTAAGTAAACCGCTTTATTTAGCGCAATCATAGCGCGGTGCACATCCGATTTACTATCTGCACGCACCAGCCCGTCCGGTGTCACAAATCCAAAGTCATCTTCGGATAAATTCACAAAAGTCCATGTTTTATGGGGATCTGCCAAAACACTTTTCCCCATAGCCGCGTATGGTACAGATATATGCAACAAATCTACTATCGTGGGCAAAACATCCGTTTGTCCGGCTACTACCTCGGTTTGTCCGGCAGAGATAATGCCCGGAGCCGCCAGAATAAACGGAACGTGAAAACGCTCCCCCCCTTTGACCGGGCGTTCCCTGCGGATATGATCCCCTACTACTATAAATACAGTATCCTTATCTAACCCTTCTTGATGCAAGGTATCTAAAAATTGCCCGATACTCCAATCGGTATAAGATAAAGCCAATAAATACGGTTCCCCTTGGAATTTTTGTTCCAATTCGGCTGAAAAGTGTTTCGGTTGCAACATACCCAGCGGCTCATGGGTGGCTGTAGAAAAGAAAAATCCGGCAAAAGGCTGGGAACTTTGTTTCATCTTTTCGGCCAATACGTGTAGGGCATCTGCATCATACACCGCGGAAGCGCCATATTCTTTGCGGATTCGTTCTGTTCCGTAAGAATCAAACCCCAATAAGCGACTGATCGGACCGATATACATAGAACCGTCCTCGCAAGCACGCACAAAAACCGTTTCATATCCGGCCTGACGTAAAACATCACCCAACCCACGTTGGTTCACTTGTTCCAGTCCACGGCTATAATAAGGGAACCCTGCTACTTTGCACACACCGGACATCAACGCTCCGATTCCCACCAAACTAGATCCGTCCGTACATGAGTAAAACCGGTTGAAACTAAGTCCTTGCCGTACTAATTTATCCAAATGGGGAGTCGCCCCATATTGCGTACCGGATAAGGCATCTATATAGCGCGCGTCTAAACTTTCCAGTGCCAAAATAATGATATTTTTAGGGGCTTTTGCATAGGTAAATCGGGTACGGGTGCGTTGAAAGGGATATTGCGGATCGGGTTGTTCTCCAGGCATGATAAGTAATTCTTGCGTGACTTGTTGGCTTTCTTCATTTCCTATTTCTTGCAAAGACGGATGCGTATGATGGGCTTTGGCAGACAGAATATAGCGCGACGGATTCAAACTATACACCACACTAAACACTCCGTTTAAGGTTAAATGTCCTTGCTCTATTTGTTGGGTATAAGCCCATTGCGTAGAAATGGCTTGAAAACAAAAAAAATATCCCCGTTCGCCAAACCATAAGAAAAACCCTAACAGAAACAAAAACAAACCTTCATACAAAATAGGGCCTTTGCGCACCGGAGTCAAACGGCAAGCATATACATAAGCCCCATAAATTCCCGCCGACATACATACGCCCGCCACCAGCAAAACCGGCCAATAAGAGTAGATGGCCGTTTTAACGATTAACGGAACCGATAAGAAGAAATCAAATATGGCCGAACCGATATGTTTTTGGACATACTTGAAATAGACAATGTCTGCTATCCATAAAAAACTATACACTTCCAACACAACAATAGCCAGAACAGCCACAATACGTTGATAAACGCGGGAACGTAGGGGTAAATTCAAAAGGATAAGTACCGGGCCGCCCACTAGACAAAGCATAGAAAAATCATACACTACACCTCGCCCCATACTAATTAACAATTGCGTCCAAGTAACCGTATCAAAGATAGCCGGATATAAGAAATAGAGAAAAATGCGGGCCAGTTGGGACAAACCTAAAAAAAGCAATACAAAAAGGAGTGTCATTCTCAAACGTGTAGAATCACCACGTTTAAAAGTGATATATCCCCATATCAAGAAAAAACAAATCGTATAAATCATCAGTTATAAAAATTCCCCATACCCCGAAAGGTATGGGGAAATACAAAACGCAAACGGCTAATTTATTTGGTTTCGGCCTTTTCTTCGGCTTTCGCTTCCGGTTTGGCGTCGGCGATTTTTTCTTCTACCGTGGTCAAGGGGTTAATTTGTACCTTGATGGTGGCAGTAACCGTCGGTTTCAAATAAATGCCGACTTCCGTTTCACCCAAGGCCTTAATCGGCATATTGAGTTCAATAGAGTCTTTGGCAATTTTGTGACCCAACGCTTGCAACGCTTTGTAGATGTCGGCTTTGTTGACAGAACCGAACACTACGCCATCGGCATTGACCGTTTTGGTAAAAGGCAATACTACGCCGGTTAATTTTTCAGCGATTTTGCGCGCTTCGGCGAGTTCCGCATCAATGCGTTTTTGGCGGCGTTCTGCGCCGAGTTGCCAATTTTTAATCGCGCCTTCGGTGGCGATTTCCGCCAAGTGGTGCGGGACTAAAAAGTTGCGGGCATAACCGGGTTTTACTTCAACAACAGAACCCACCATTCCCAAATTTTTGACGTTTTCTTTCAAAATAACTTTCATGTTCGTCCTCCAACTTATTTTTTGGGTAAGGAATACGGCAAGATAGCCAAGTTGCGGTCACGCTTAATCGCTTTGGTGATTTGGCGTTGGTGTTTGGCGCAAGTGCCGGTAATGCGGCGAGACAAAATTTTGCCGCTTTCCATGGTGAAGGACTTTACGAACTGGAAGTTCTTATAGTCGATGTTGTCAATTTTTTCTGCGCAGAGTTTGCAAACTTTACGTCTGCTTTCAAAGCGCTTTTTCCCAAACGCACGCGCGGGTCTTTCCGGGCGGGCGGCCGCAGACGTAGAAGCCTCGGCAGCGGGAGTGTTAGTAATTTCTTCGGACATTTGTTTCCTCATTTTTTAGTTTAGAAAGGAACGTCGTCTTCCATTACTTCCGTAGTGGGAACGTCGTCCTTTGCGGCCGCTTGTGCGCCGTCATCGTAGGCGCCTCCGGCGGCGGCTGCGGACTCTAATAATTGAATCCGCCGGGCCGTAACCTGCAAGTTGCGGCGGGTTTGACCCGTAGTTTTATCGGTATATTCGCTTAATGTAAGGCGGCCTTCTACACTGACAGGCGTACCTTTTTTCATGCGGTCTTTGCACCGATCGGCTGCCGAGCCCCAAACCACAACGGGAACAAACACAGTATCATCTTTCCACTCGTTTGTGGTAGCATCTAAATATCTGCGGTTCACCGCAATATCACAACGGCACACGGCTTGACCTTTCTGTGTAAATGCCACGTTAGGGTCACGTGTCAACCGTCCGACTAGAAGGACTATGTTTTGTTCCGGCAATTTGATTGCTGCTGGCATACGTTAACCTTTTTATTTGACTACGACAGGAGCCGGTTTGGCTTTTACTTCCACGGCGTTCATCGTCATGGAGCGTAGTACATTTTCGTTGAGTTTCAAAGCATTGTCAAATTCTTTAATAAAAGAAGGTTCGGCTTTGAATTTCAAGTAGAGATAGAAACCATCGCGAACGTGATTGATTTCATGGGTAAATTTACGACGACCCAATTTTTCTTCGCTGGTTACTTCTCCGCCTTTGTTCGTGATAAGGGCTTTGGCCTTGTTCACGAATTCACCCACTTCTCCGTCGGAGAGTTGGGGTCTTACGATAATTACACTTTCGTACGTTTTCATAGACTAATTTTCTTTGCGTTTTGTTAGGCAAAAAATTCCGCAGGTAAAACCTGCGGCTTTTTACCTTGTATATATTATAACAAAATTTTACTAAAAAGAGCGATGTTTCGGAGTTTAAAAACACCCCTTAACTAAATAAGGGGTGTTTGCTAAATTTTATAACTCGCGTTTAGCGTTCCGGAACGAACGTACCATCCGCGTCGTCTAAAATATAACCCATACCGGGGAAATATTCCCGTATCGGCGCATTGGGAATACCCTCAAACACTGTACCGACCATCCAAGGGGCTCGGGATTTCGGGGTCGTTACCGGGGTGTTTTGAGTTCCCCCAATCGGTCGCAAAGTCAAATCGGCATCGTTCGCAATTTCCACCCCTTCTTCCGGGAAGGTTTGACGTACCGGGCCGGATACATTTTGCGGGTACCGTTGACGCAAGGAAACCGCTTCCATAGCCGGGCTGGGTGATAATTCCGCCGGTACAAGCACGTTGCTTAAGCCTCTATTAAAGTGGATCTCATTTTCCGGCGTCCAATTTAAATCGCGCGGGAATGCAACGTCCATGCTCAATTGTCCGGTAGCGGTATTGACGGCAAATTGCGGCACACCGGCTAATTGTTCATGATACCGTATATTACGGGCAGAGAAAGGTTCTAATCGTTCCTTAATCTGTTGCACAATTTGCCAAGGAGACATGGTCTCTGTGCCATTCCAGTCCGGGTTGGAATAATTTTCCGCCTGAGGAGCCTCCAACCCCTTGTGATTATCTGCCAATAAATATACATCTACTGTTGTGGCACGGGGATCTACGGCTTGTTTGAAAAACGTATCGGATTGGCCTTCCCCGATTTGGGTTCTTCCGTCAACGTGAGCCACGCTGACACGCAATACGCGCGGGCCTTGTTTGCTCACAATAGCCACCCCAACGCATTGATTGAGCCCGAAAAGCCCTACCCAACGAGGAGATTGAGCCGGCGTAGCCGAGAAAAACTCTTTCATCCCCACCAAAGACACTTTTTGTGATGGCTCAAACGGTACAAATTTGGGTGCTAACATGGCCTTTACGCGGGCCTCACTGCCGGCTTTCACCGCAATCAATTTGTCAGCTTGCTCCAAATCGCGTACGACGGCATCTCCCGCAGAACTTCTTACGAAATCTAAGGGGGCTACGGTCAATTCTTCATTATTACGGATACCTACTCCCATATCCGGGAAAATTTCACGATACTGAGTAGTTTGCGCTTCCCAAATAGAACGGGTAAGCGTATTGCGAACAGCATTCGGCATTTCTTTTGTTACTTTACTTACAGTTTCAAGGCCTCGTGCTGCCTCTTCTACCAGATTAGTTTGCGCATAAGCGCTTATACTTACTGTGCCTAAAAGCACAACTGTTCCTAATGTTTTATGTAATGTTTTCATGCGTTTATTGTAATAAAAAAAATTTTTAGCATGCAAGCGAAAAAAAGGCCCAACGGCCGGCTGGGTCTAAAGACCTAAATGCCTGTTGTGGGTAATCCTGTTAATTTTCAGGTGGTAAAACGGCTTGATCGCAACGATCCTTAAACAAACAGTTGGGGCAATTAGCACAATTGGGCGAAAAATCTTGCGCCACAATTTTTTTACCTGTTTCAATAAAAGTATCTATGATTTTGCGTTCATCAAACGCTTCAAACGGAGCACTTTGCACTTGGTCAAACGCCACAAAATAAAAGGTGGCTTTTCCCCGTTGCATATTCCATGCGCGCCGCGCGCCAACCGCATAAATACCCATTTGCAACGAATCGGTTACCGCGGCGGTAACATCCGCATCTGCTCCTGTTTTATAATCTATCACTTCCCACGAACCGTCCGGGAGTTTATCAATGCGGTCAATTTTTCCGCGAAGCGTCCACTCGCCTTCCTGAAAAATGAATTCACGCTCGGTACTATCTACGACAGTTTTACGTTCATACTCGCGTTGGGCATACGTTTCCAACATGCGTTTCCCTTTCAAGTACCATTCCATCTGTTCGCCCGCACTGGCGTATCCGGCCCCCATCCAACAATCATCATAATAGGAAAGCAGTTCGCTTGGGTCGTTGCTTTGGGCATGGTAGGCCTCCAAGGTGCGGTGAATAGAAACCCCCAAGGAAGACGCCGGCACCAAGCCTTCCCGCTTACCTTCTATATACTTATATTTATAGGCAAGCGGACATTCGCGATAAGTTTTGATTTTGGAAAAATTCAGTTCATGCGAATCACTCTGCATGGGTACTCTCCGATTTGGCACGCACCGCGCGCAAAAAATGGACCAGCGTATCACCGTATTTTTCCACGCGGTAAATTTCCAACGCTGCCGGGACAGCAAATTCTTCGGTTTTGTGAGTTTGTAAGATGATAATACCGTTCGGAGCCAGCAACCTTGCTTGTGCCACGTTGGCGAGTGCCGGTTCGGACAAGGCCAACATCTTATTATTGATATCGCGATACGGCGGGCCCATAAAAATAATGTCATACCCTTCGTTATCGCTATACGCAAGCAGATAATCTAACGGTTTTAACACGTCTCCGCGCAAAACTTTCGCACGGTCAACAAATCCCAAATGTTCCAAATTGCGGTGAATATTTTTAATACAGGCAGGCTCCCGGTCCACCATCACGGTACGCAAAGCGCCGCGCGAAAGAGCCTCTAACGACACGTTCCCCGTTCCGGCAAATAAATCAAGCATCATGGCGCCGGGCAAACGCGGACGGATAATGTCAAAAACCGATTGTTTGATCCGATCCGAAATCGGTTTGACGGGTAAATTTTTAGATACCGAAAATATCCGGCGTCCACGGGCTGTACCAGCAATAATACGCATAGTTTTCTTTCCTTATAATTGGGCAATCCCTTCTTTAAGGGCAAAGCGCACCAGTTCGGTTTGTTTATGAATACCCAATTTTTTCATAATATTGTTACGGTGCACATGAATGGTATTAAGCGACAAATGAAATGTTTTGGCAATTTGTTTGCTGCTATACCCTTCGGCAATCAACTGTAATACTTCTTTTTCTTTGGGAGTAAGCCCCGTTGCATCACGTTTACGCGAATTTGTTTTTCCCAAAAATCCTTGGACAATATATTTAGAAACCTTATTACACAGATAAAACCGTCCGGCACAGATTTCTTCAATAGCATTTATAATTTCATCGGCAGCAGATACTTTAACAATATATCCTTTGGCTCCGGCTTTGAGTGATTTTTCTACCGATATTCGGTCATCATACATACTGAGCATCACAATTTTAATATCCGGATGGCACTTTACCATCTGCTCTACCGCATCAATACCGTTAATAACCGGCATAGAGATATCTACAATATAAATTTCGTCCGGATGCGTTTTGGCATATTCCACCAATTCTTTTCCGTTAGATAACTCCGCCGAAATTTGCATTTTCTGTCCCAGCCGTTCTAATACAGCCCGTACACCGGTACGGACAATAGCATGATCATCTGCCAGTACAATTTTTTTCATACTAATTTCCCCCATAAACAACACATGGGCAAACTACTGTAATTTGCGTGCCTTTCCCCGGCGCACTCTTTACAGTAATAGAGCCCCCCAATAATTCTACGCTGTCTTTCATGGCCAACAATCCGATATGTTCTATGGAAAGTTGTTGGTCAGGATCAAACCCCATACCATCATCACATACTAACAGGTTGATATCGTTTTTTACCCGTTTAAGTTGTACACGGATATGTTTTGCATGGGCATGTTTGACCGTATTTGTCAGCGCTTCCTGTACAATACGATACAGTAAAATTTTTACATCATCAGACAACCCGAAATGATCGCCTTCTTCATCATAATCAAAAGTATATGGGATATGGCTTAACGAACTTACGTTTTCTAACAAATCACGTATAGCCCCTTCAAGCCCGCCTTTATTTTCCAAAGAGGGCGGACGTAATGAAACGATTACATTTTTTAACCGTTCAATACTTTCTTTGAGTTGTTGGTCTAATTGTTCCAAATCGCGCAAGGCCTGTTTGCTGTTGCCGGTTTTAACGCTGGCACGTACCAAACTTAACAACGCCGTTAGCATGACCGCACTGGAACCCACCTCATCATGCAAGGCTTTTGAAATACCTTTCTTTTCGGTCTCACGGGTGGCTAAAAGCAATTGAGCGAATGTGCGCGGGGCAACCGGTTCTTGCAATTCCAGCGAGATGTTCCCGTAACTTACCGGTCGGCTGATATCCCGCGAGAAAGATAATATCCCCGCCGTTTGGCTGTCCGGCAACGGCAAAGACACACAGGAAGTTTGATACACTTTGCGTGTTTTTCCGCGGGTAAACAGCCACTCGTAATGGTAAACGCCGCGTTTAAGCGTTTCTTCCCAAGCCAAACGGTGGACCGGATCTTTTTGAAAAATAGTAGCCGGCTGGTGTACCGGGCCGCCAAGTTGCCGGCTACGCCCCGTATCCATATCCGTAATCAACACAAAATCATATCCGTAAAACGTTTCCCCCTGGATTGTTTTTGGGGTGGCTTGCTTCCCCACACGTTTAACAGATTTTGATTGTTTTTTTACTGTTTTGCGTACCATAAAAATAACTCTTATTAAGTAGGAAATGCTACAAAGTATTTCTATTTTACAAAGTTTGGACGTATTTTTCACACCGACACGTAAAGTTCAAACGCGACGCGGGGCTTTTTGATATAATTTGTATATATGGCCCGAAAAAGTTTTTTCTTTTCTAAACCGTTTATTTTTACTGCGCTAGCCGGACTGTTCGTTTTGATTTTAGTAAGCGCAGTATTTATGCGTTATATTTTCTCGGGCTTGCCACCGGTATATGAGATGGAAGAATATACCCCGTCTTTAACCACCAAAGTGTACGACCGTAACAACCAGTTAATTCACGAATTTTCCATTGAAAAACGCAGCATGGTACCGTTGGAAGATATTCCGGTAGATTTACAAAATGCCGTCGTCGCCATGGAAGACCGCGATTTCTTCAAACATGCCGGATTTTCCATTCGCGGTATTATCCGCGCGTTACTGCATGACTTAATTACCGGACGCGCTAAACAAGGGGCCTCTACGTTAACGCAACAACTTTCGCGCGGTGTGTTTTTAACGCAAGAGAAAAAACTAATCCGTAAAATCCGCGAGATTATTTTGGCTATTCAAATTGAGCATAAATTCAGCAAGCGCGAAATTTTACAACTTTACTTAAACGAAATTTATTTAGGCAGCGGAGCGTATGGCGTCAAAGCGGCCGCCAAAAAATACTTTGACAAAGATTTATCCGAACTTACCACCGGTGAGGCCGCTTTGCTTGTTGGGTTAATTCCGGCTCCGGGGCGTTACAATCCTTTTGCCAACCCCGAACTGGCCCGCCAACGCCGCAACTTAGTATTAGATGTCATGTACGAACAAAATTACATTTCGCAAGAGGAACTGGAAAAGGCCAAGACCGAACCTCTCCCGGTCAAACCGCCGCAACTGGAAAAGAAACCGGGGCAATACTTTATTGAATATATCCGCCGTATTTTAGAGCCCAAATACGGCATGGACGTATTATGGAAAGCCGGGCTGAACATTTATACTACATTAGATATTGACCAACAAGCCAAAGCGGAAGAAATCATGAACCGCAAGTTGCAAGAGTATGATGAACAAGTGGCTAAAGGGCTCGGTATAGAAATTGACCCCAACGACTCGGAAGCCGATGCACCAAACCCCAATCAAGACGAAGAAGAAACCCCGGCAGAAGAACGCACCGATTATCCCCGTCTACAAGGGGCCTTTATGGTGCGTGATGTTAAGTCCGGCGCGGTGCGGGTGCTAGTGGGCGGACGCGAATTTGACGAAAGCAAATTCAACCGCGCCACCCAAGCCAAACGCCAACCGGGTTCGTCTTTCAAACCCTATGTATGGATGGCCGCCTTGCAAAAAGGATACACGCCCGCGACACTTGTTAAAGATTTGCCCACCATGTTCTATTACGACGGACGCAACTGGCGCACTTTTAATGAAAATGCCGATTTATATTCCTTAGATTTAGCCAAACAATCTTTTATTGCCAGCAAAGATTTTAATGTGTGGGTTCCGCAAAACTACGGTGGCAAGAGTGAAGGGTGGGTAACGCTGCGCAAAGGGTTGGAAAAATCTAAAAACTTAGTAGCGGTCAATTTAATTGATGCCGTTTCCCCCAAAGCCGTTATTGCCGTAGCGCGCAAAGCCGGGTTAACGGCCAAACTGCCCAACGTTCCGGCCTTAGCTTTAGGGGTAAGCGTCGTGGAAATGGACGAACATTTAGCCGCTTTAACTACTTTTGCCAACGGCGGTATCCACACCGATAACTATTATATAGAGCGCGTGGAAGACGCTAACGGACGCATTTTAGAACAACATATCCCGGTAGAAACCGCTGCGTTCTCTCCGCAACATTCTTATTTACTTATCAATATGATGAAAGGCGTAACCCAACGCGGAAGCGGTGCGTATGTAGCACGGCTTGGGCGTAACATCGCCGGAAAAACCGGAACGACACAAAGTCACCGCGATATGTGGTTTGTCGGTATGACACCGCACACCGCAGCCGCCGCATGGATGGGATATGATGATGATACTTCCCACGAAAACGGTGCCCGCTTTACCGGAAGCACCACGGCACGCTGGTGGACGGAAATTATGGAACAGATTTTGAAAGATGAACCCAATGATGATTTTGCCGTTCCGGAAGGAATTTCATTCTCGTATATCAATCCCATTACCGGCAAATTGGCTACGCCGGCCGACCGCAATAAATTTTTAGAAGCCTTTATCACCGGAACGGAACCGGAAAGTTTTTAATTTAACTGAATTATCCGCGTATGAAGGATACCCAACCGCCGTTTTCTTCTTTTATTTACGGGCTACCCAATGGGGCGGCTAAGGCGTATTTTATCTGCCGGGAAATTTTACCCACCTCGCCAAAAACGGTTTTGGTAACCGAAAATGACAGCGATGATATTGAAGCCGCCGCACGCGAATTTTCCCCGGAAAACACGCAAATCCTTACTTTCCCGCCCACAGATAACGGGCGCATCGCCGCCTTGTATCAATTACTTATCGCCCCCAAAAATTTCCAATTTATCATAACTGATTATGCGGGGCTGACTGCGGCGTTACCGACACGCCATGAATTTGAAACCCGCTTGCTGACACTTCGGCGCGGACAAACGATCCGCCGCCAAGAATTGGTAGATACGTTAGAGCAGATCGGTTATACGCGTGAAGATTATACAGAAAGCCCCGGACAATATGCCGTGCGCGGCAGCGTAGTAGATATTTTTTCTGCACAAGAACCGTTACCCTTGCGGTTATACTTTTCCGGCAACCGATTAGAAATGATTAGTGCTTTTGATTTGGATACCAAAAACACTAAAAACCAAACAGATAGCGTCGTTATTTTACCGCTCGGCTTTGAACAAACTCCGGCTACGCTGGCCGATTACCTTTCCGGCGCGGTCTGGTTATTTGACGAACCGGACAGTTCCTTTGATTTTACCGCCCACCCCAATGCACGTTTTATTACTCAACTGCCCCGCGAGGGGGCCCATAATGCAGGCCTAAAATCGCCGGTAAGTTTCCAAGCCAATATGGAACTGGCGGACCGTGAAATTTTCCAACTGCAACAGCAAGGGTACCGGGTACAAATTTGTTGTCTTAACCGCGGCGAACTGGACCGTATCGGTACGTTGTTAGCCGACCAACCGCACGCCGGGAAAGTGCCACTGGTTATTTCTTCGTTAACGCAAGGGTTTTATAGTCCGAAAGACAAACTCGCCTTTATTACTTCTAACGATTTACTCAACCGACGTTATAATGCAACGCGCGTATTAAACCGTTTTGATGTAGAAGGAGCCAAACGGGTCCGTTTCAAAGAATTGCAAGCGGGAGATTATGTCGTTCACCAAGAGCATGGTATCGGGCGGTATTTAGGGTTAGAGATTATGGATAAAGACGAAAACCCTACCGATTGCCTGATTATAGAGTACCGCCGCGGCAGCCGCTTATATGTACCAATGTATGATTTCAAAAAAGTACAAAAATATATCGGTGTAGGCGGCAAGCGGCCTACGTTATCAGTTTTGGGCGGCATCAAATGGCAAGAAGTTAAAAAACATGTCAAAGAAGAGGCGCAAAAAACGGCCCAGGAAATTTTGAAATTAGAGGCCTTGCGCCAAGCCACGCCCGCCCCCGATTTACCCGGAGACGCGCGCATGGAACGGGAATTTGCAGACTCTTTCCCTTATATCTTAACTCCGGGGCAGGAACAAGCCATTTCCCAAACGCTGCACGATTTATCCCTTTCCAAACCGATGGACCGAATTTTAGTGGGTGATGTGGGCTTTGGCAAAACCGAAGTAGCCATGCGGGCTGCGCTCAAAACGGTTCTATCGGGCAAACAAGTAATGATGTTATCCCCCACCACTATTTTAACCGCCCAACATTATAAAACATTTACTAAACGCATGGCGGGGTTTCCGGTCAACGTGCGTATGCTGTGCCGTTTCCAAACGCCAAAAGAACAAAAAGAAGTAGTACAGGAAATCCGCAACGGGCTGTGTGATATTATTATCGGTACGCACCGCCTGTTAAGTAAAGACATTGCTTTCAAAAATTTAGGGCTGGT
This sequence comes from Candidatus Avelusimicrobium luingense, assembly GCA_900315845.1. Taxonomy (GTDB): domain Bacteria; phylum Elusimicrobiota; class Elusimicrobia; order Elusimicrobiales; family Elusimicrobiaceae; genus Avelusimicrobium; species Avelusimicrobium luingense. The sequence continues at coordinate 95,019 of OOHK01000004.1, read as the reverse complement.
GATTATTGATGAAGAACACCGTTTCGGAGTCAAACAAAAAGAAAAAATACGCGCCAAATGCGCCGGTGTCCATTCGCTGATGTTAAGCGCCACGCCCATTCCGCGTACGCTCAACCAATCGCTTTCGTCTTTGCGCGACATTTCGCTCATAGACACTCCCCCGCGCGGGCGCACGCCGATACAAACCGTTGTTACTCCGTGGAACGATGAATTAGCCGCCTCGGCTATCTCGCGTGAAATCGCCCGCGGTGGACAAGTCTATTATGTATATAATAGCGTACAAAGCATGCAATCGCGCGAATTACTACTCAAAAAATTAGTGCCGCATGCGCGCATTTGTGTGGCGCACGGGCAAATGGATGAAAAAGAACTAGAACAAACATTGTGGGATTTTAACAACGGTAAATATGATGTGTTACTCGCTTCTACTATTATTGAATCGGGCTTGGATATTACTAACGCCAACACGCTGATTGTAGAAAATGCGCATAACTTCGGCCTAGCTCAACTATACCAACTGCGCGGACGTATCGGGCGGGGTAACACCAAAGCCTATTGCTATTTATTCCACCCCGATTGGTTATTCAAAAAAACGCCGCACGAAGAAAATAACTTTGCCGATCTGGCCGCCGTCCGTTGGCACGAACGCGACGAAAAAGATCCCACCGAAGCCGCTAAACAACGCTTATCTGCGCTGATGGAATTTAGCGAACTGGGCAGCGGTTTCAGGCTCGCTTTACGCGATATGGAAATACGCGGCGCAGGCGAATTATTAGGTGTTAAACAACATGGACCTATTAGCGAAGTAGGATTAAGTTTATATTGTGATTTGGTGGCGGCGGAAGTCAAAAAACTGCGCGGCGGAAAAGCCGAGCCCACTCTGCGCGCTACCGTCAATTTACCGCTGGCCGCTTATATTCCCCCCGATTACTTACCCGATGACGCAGAACGTCTAAAATATTACAAAGCGCTGATGGGTGCAGACGAAGCACAAACCCAACAACTCCTAACGCGATTAGCCGATTTGTGCGGCCCGGTACCGCCGGAAATACATAACCTGACAGCGTTATTTGCACTCAGTCAAACTGCGGGAAAATTAAATATTTATCACGTAGATTATACGGACGGCAAATTAGAATTACTTTTTGCAAGGCGCTTTCACATGCCGGAAAATTTCCCGGCAGAACTCTTCAACCGTTTCGGTGCAGCGCACGTCGCATTTACAAAATCACATAGCGGAGATGGGGTGTTACTGACCCCTCCGCCCGAAAAAACACCTTTAGATTTCGCGCGCGAAACAGTAACTTTTTTAAGCACGCTACTTAAACTGCAAAAATGATATAGTATTACTATGAAGTATTTACGACTGGGTTGTATCGTGTCCGTTTTATTTTTGACCGCTTGTACCCAACAAGAGGGAACTTCTGTTGTGTGGGAAAAAACCACGAGCAAACAAGATGTCCCCACGATTACCGAGGCAGATGTACAAAAACGATTGGCTCAATTATCCAAAGAAGATACCGCCTTTGCAAGCACCCCTATCGGGCATCAAAATTTACTACAAATTATTCTGCGTGAAAAACTGATTGAAGCAGACGCCCTTGCGCAAGGGTTGAATCGCTCGCCCGATTACCAAAAATTTTCCACCGATAAACGCATGCAACTAAACGAAATTTATCAGGCTTATACACATCAGTTATTAGAAGATTTATGGTACGAAAAACAACGCACGGACGGAGTCTTAAAAGTAACGGATCAAGAAATTGAGGAATATTATAAACAATATCCTTATGAAATGACCGTTCAACAAATCATTGTAGATAATGCCCAAACTGCCGACGAAGTATTACGCACGCTGAAAAGTTATCCTTCGCGCTGGAACGATATGTCGCGTAAATATAATATCGCGCCGGAAGCCCTCCGCAACAGCCAATTTACTTTTATGCCCGGTGAGTTTTTGCCGGAAATTGAAGTGATTGCCGCCAATTCCGTAGTCGGCAGCGTACAAGGTTTTATCAAAACCGCGTTTGGATTTCATATAATAAAGAAGACGAAAGAAAGACGGCTTTCAAAAGAAGATGCTGCGCCGCGTATCCGCGCAGTGTTAGAAAATAAGAAGTTGGACAAAGCCATCGAAACATTACAAAAAAAATACGAGGTAGTTATTTATGCACAAAACGAATAAATACATAGGGGCTATTCTGGCAGCCCTATTAGTCAGTTTCAATGTGAACGCCAAAGTATTGGAAGGTTCCGTTGCCACCGTTAACGGGCGGCCGATTTTGGCGTCTGAGTATAATGCGTATTTACAAGGGGTATTAGACCAATATCAAGCCACTATGCCCCAAGCCCTTGAGCAACCGCATGCCAAAGATATTTTAGGCAAAGAAGTATTGCAAGAACTCATTACCAAGGAATTATTATTCCAAGCCGCCGAAGAAGCCAAAATACAAGTAAAAGATTCCGAAATTGATGCCGGCATCAACGAAATCAAAGCCCGGTTTATCATTGACGAAAAAACCGGCAAAGAAGATAAAGCCGGCGCCGACAAACGCTTTAACGAAGCCCTTAAAAAACAAAACATGACGTTAAAACGCTACAAAGAAAAAATCAAAAAAGAAGTAGCGGTACGTAAACTGATGACGGAACAACTCACCAAAACCGTCAAACCGGTACAAGAAGCCGACGTCAAAGCCTTGTTTGATAACGTACAAGCCGTCTTGAAAAACGACACCAAAAAGATGAAAGCACTTGAAAAGAAAGATCCGGCTAAATTGGAAGAAGCCCAAGCCATCGCGGCCAAACTCAAACAACTCACCGCCGAGCAAGTGCGTATCGGACATATTTATTTAGCCGTTACGAAAGACATGAAACCGGCCGACGTCAAAAAGAAAGAAGAACTGGCCAAACAAATCAAAAAAGAATTGGATAACGGGTTAGATTTTTCTGCCGCCGTTCAAAAATACACCGAAGATAAAGCCGCTCTTGCCAGCGGAGGCGACATGATTTTAATTAAAGGCATTGCCCCGAAAGAGATTGACGAAAAAGCCTTCACGTTAGCCGTGGGCAAAGTCAGCGCGCCGATTAAAACCGACCTCGGTTTTCATATTATTAAAGTAAAAGAAAAACGCGCCGAACGCACCGTAGAATTTAACGATATTGCCCAACAACTCGGCCAATATATTGCCCAACAACGTGTGCAAGAAGCCATGGGCGAATATGTCAAAGGGTTAAGCGACAAAGCCGATATCAAAATTACCAAAACATTTGATATGGACAAAGAAGCCCCCAAAGCCGAAGGCAAAAAAGAAGAAGTAAAAAAATAGTTTTTAATTTACCGCCCCTTTATCCAAACAGATAGAGGGGCGGTTTTATTTTGTATGAAAAAACCACTCGTCTTAATTACCGCCGGAGATCCGCTGGGTATCGGCCCGGAAATTACCGTTCGCGCTTTGCAGAACCTGCAAGTACGGCGCAGTTGTACGCCGGTAGTTATCGGCGAGCCGACTTCGCTTTTGCGCGCCGGGTGGACGGATAAATTAGGCCGTTTAATTGCCGTAGAAAGTATCAAAAAATTACCCACTAAACACGCCCCCAGCCGCGTGGGCGGAGCGGTTTCTTTTCAGGCAGTCAAATTAGGAATTAAACTATCGTTGCAACACCATGTTCCATTAGTAACCGCACCTATTTCCAAACAAAGTTGGACGTTGGCAGATGTGCCTTTTACGGGCCACACCGAACTCTTGCGTCATGCCACCCAATCAGACGGGCTTATGATGTTTGTCAGCGAACATTTACGTTGTGCGCTAGTTACCGAACATTTTGCGCTGGCCCACTTGCCGCTTTCCAAAAAGCGCGTGGAAGAAACAGCCCTTCACTTTTGTCAAGCACTCAAAAATTTAGGAATTAAAACACCAAAAATAGGGCTTTGCGCCGTTAATCCGCATGCGGCCGACAACGGCAAATTCGGCACCGAAGAAAATGAAATCTTACGCCCCGCGATAAAAAATTTACGGCGAAAAGGCCTAAAAATAGAAGGGCCTATTGCGTCAGACGCGGCGTGGTTGGCTCACCTAAAAGGCCAATACGACGGCCTACTTTGCACCTATCATGATCAGGCCTTACTCGGTCTAAAATTAGCCGCCAAAAAACCGATTGTTCATTTAACAGCGGGGCTGCCGTTTTTGCGCACTTCCCCCGCGCACGGCACCGCATTTGATATTGCAGGCAAAAAAATAGCCGACCCACAAAGTATGGTATCGGCTATCCTGTTTGCAGTAAAAAAGAATTAGTGAATCTTATACACCGTACCGGTCCCGATTCGCGAATTGACCGCAGAGAAAGCTTCCCCGGTTACCACCGTTCCGCCTAAACTTTTGCACACTTTATTGGCGATATCACCGTTAGCCACGCAACGGATTTCCCCCGGGTGGGCCGAATTATCCAACCACATCAAATAAGCCAATTTAATGTTAGTATCCATACCGGCTACGGTTAACTGTCCGCTATCCATCCGGTCAAAATAAATTCCGTTCGGGCAAATAATCCAACTGGTGCCGTCGTGTCCGCTACAATCGGTGGCCACTTCCACCGCAAAGCCGACGTCGGTGGCACTGTCGCCGTCCGGCGGATAACCGCCGTTAGCCATATGATATATTTCCATACCCTCTTTCATGGCTTTTACGGTGGGAATCAGTTTAGTAAATTTACTTTTGGCAACCGCCACTTGATATTGCGGCAAAGCCACCGAGGCTAAAATACCGATAATAAGCACTACTACTAAAAGTTCGATTAACGTAAATCCGCTCACTGCGTCCGACATATTGGTTTTCATAAAAATGCTCCCTTTTACTACTTCACATCGTTTTATAAAATCTAGCAATAAAAAAAACCTCTGTCAAGTATTTTAGCGGTTGCATCGTTTATACAAAAAAGCAATAATATAGTTACACAAATCAAAAAACAAGGAAAACTTTTATGAAAAATAATCAAGCCTTTACCCTTATTGAATTGTTAGTGGTAGTTTTAATTATCGGTATATTGGCAGCGGTAGCACTCCCCCAATATCAAAAAGCGGTGGAAAAGGCCCGCATGAGCGAAGGCATTACTTTAGTAGAATCTATTGCCAAAGCCAATGATATATACAAAATCGCTTCCGGCGATTATACCAATAACATTGCCGATTTGGATATTGAATACCCGGGCGAATTAGCCAACTATTGCGGCATTGTTTCTAAAAAAACAAAAAACTTTGAAGTAACCGCCAGTAATTGCGTGGGAGACCAACACTTAAAAGCCCTTGCCCAACGGATTCCTGCCGGTGAGAAATATGCTTTAACTATTTATTTCAGCGGAGCCAGATCCTGTGTGCTTTATGCCAAAGCATCCACTTACGAACGGCAACTCTGCAACGCTTGGGCCGCCGGGCAGTAAACCCACTCCTAATTTGATATAATATCTACATGAGCCGGTTGCTACATTTAGACGAGGTAGATTCTACCAATACGTACTTAAAAACGCACCGGGCCGAATTGTCCCATGCTACCGTGGTATATGCCGACAAACAAACCGCCGGCCGCGGCCGTTATGACCGCACGTGGGTATCACAAGCGGGTGGACTTTATTTTTCCGTTCTTTTAAAACCGCCGTACAATCCTTTTTTACCCAACTTAACCCAACTGATGGCTGTAAGTATTTGTAAAGCGTTGGAACAATTTTCGCTAACGCCCACTATCAAGTGGCCCAATGATGTGCAAATAAACGGCCAAAAAATCAGCGGTATTTTAAGTGAAGCCGTTTTTGATAAAACTGTTTTTCAAGCCGTTATATTAGGAGTGGGTATTAACGTTAATCAAACCGATTTGGAACACGTCGGGCAACCGGCTACGTCGCTTAAATTAGCGGGCGTGCAAACAACCCGCGAAACGGTGTTGGAAAACGTCTTGCACTTTTTTTGGCAAGATTATCCGGCCTTATGCGAAAAAGGATTTGAAACGATTTTTGCCGCATATACCAAACGCTTTGCGGCATTAGGTAAAGAAATTACCGTCAAAGACGGCGATAAAACAATTTTTGGCAGGGTGGAAGGAATTTCCCCGCGCGGTACTTTATTACTGCAAACCGCCCAAGGCCCAAAAGAAATATATATAGGAGATGTATTATGAGTGCAGATAGTTTAATTTTGCAAGCACTTAACATTACCGTTATCGGTATGCTGATTGTGTTTTCGTTCTTAATCTTGCTGATTTGCATGATGAAGATTTTAGGCGCGTTTGTAGCGTGGATGGAAAAGAAATTTCCGGATGCTGTCCCCGCCGCTGCCGGAGCGGATAATGCGCTCTTGGCCGTTGCTATTGCCACTGCAAAAAGATTTTCAAAATAATTTATAAAAGGAAATAAAAACACTATGAAAAAAATTAACTTTATGCTCACTGCGTTTCGCGACGGATTTCAATCCGTTTACGGTGCGCGCGTACTCACCAAAGACTTTATGCCCGCGGTAGAAGCGGCCCGCCACGCCGGAATTTCCCACATGGAATTTGGCGGCGGTGCGCGCTTTCAGGCGTTGTTCTTTTACTGCAACGAAAACGCCTTTGATATGATGGACACTTTCCGCAAAACCGCCGGACCGGATGCCAACTTGCAAACCTTGGCCCGCGGTGTCAACGTAGTGGGGCTTGACAGCCAATCTTCCGATGTCATCAAAGCCCATGCCGAACTTTTCAAAAAACACGGCACCACCACCATTCGCAACTTTGATGCATTAAACGATGTGAACAATTTAATCTATTCCGGCCAATGTATCCACGACGCCGGGCTTAAACACGAAATCTGCGTAACCATGATGTCCTTGCCTGACGGTTGGGACACCACCGGCAAAATTCATACGGCTGTATTTTACGAAAAAGTACTTAAAGATATTTTGAAATCGGGCGTTCCGTTTGACTCCGTTTGTTTCAAAGACGCTTCCGGTACTTCTACGCCTAAAACCGTCGGCGAAACCATTGCCATGGCGCGCCGCGTTTTACCGCAAGGCACCAAAATTGTTTTCCACACGCACGAAACCGCGGGGAACTCTATTGCCTGCTGTTTAGAAGCCATTAAAGCGGGGGCGGACTCGTTAGATTTATCCATGAAGCCCGTTTCCGGCGGCACCTGCCAACCCGATATTTTAACGATGTGGCATGCCTTACGCGGTACGGAATATACGTTAGATATTGACCCGAAGAAAATTCAAGAAGCCGAAAACGTGTTCCAAGATTGCATGAGCAAATACTTCTTGCCGCCCGAGGCCACCAAAGTCAACCCGATTATTCCGTTCTCGCCGTTGCCCGGCGGTGCGTTAACCGCCAACACGCAAATGATGCGCGACAACGGCACCTTTGACAAATTCCCCGAAGTCGTTAAAGCAATGGGCGAATGTGTAAAACTCGGCGGATTCGGTACGTCCGTAACTCCTGTTTCGCAATTCTATTTCCAACAAGCATATGCTAACGTTATGTTTGGCCCGTGGAAAAAAATTACGGAAGGGTACGGCAAAATGGTACTCGGTTATTTTGGTAAAACTCCGGTCAAAGCCGATCCGGAAATTGTCAAAATCGCGAGCGAACAATTAAAACGCGAACCCACCGACAAAACGCCGCTTGAAATCAATGACGCCGACCCGAAGAAAGGCTTAAAAGTGGCAGAAGCCAAACTCAAAGAAGCCGGACTTCCTGTAACCGATGAAAATAAATTTATCGTCGCCACGTGTGCCGACAAAGGGCTTATGTACTTAAAAGGCGAAGCCAAAGTGAACGGTATTCGCTGGGCGGCGGATGCTAAACCGGCTACCAAACAAGAAGGCCCGGTCAGCGTAACCGTGGAAGGCAAAACGTACACCGTGTCTTTTGAAAATGACTCCACTGCTGTCGTCAACGGCAAACGCTACAATGTGGGCGTCGGTGCGGCGGCAAACACGCCGGCCGCAACCAAAGCCGCAACGGGCGGAGCCGGTGCTACCGTCAATGCACCTGTACCCGGTGCGGTACTACGCTTTAGCGTCAAAGAAGGCGATAATGTAGCCGAAGGGCAAGAAATTCTCGTCATGGAAGCGATGAAGATGGAAACCCCGGTTGCCGCTACGACCGCCGGAACGGTACACTTTGTTGTTAAACAAGGCGACCAAGTACAAACGGGCCACGCATTAGCTGAGATTAAATAGGAGTTGCTATGGACTTTGCACAAGCATTTAATCAAATTTGGCAAACAACGGGTATTTACTCCGTTTCGTGGCAACAATTAGTCATGATTGCCGTTTGCTGTTTCTTGTTGTGGCTCGGCATTAAAAAACAGTTTGAGCCGCTGCTTCTCGTGCCGATTGCCTTTGGCGGATTACTGGCCAATATCCCCATGCCGGTTGGCGAAGAAATCGCCGGGCCGAACGGCTTTTTAGGCATTGTATTTAACGCCGGGATCAATACGGGATTATTCCCGCTGTTTATCTTTATGGCAGTTGGCGCGATGACAGACTTTGGGCCGCTGATTGCTAACCCCAAAATGGCATTACTGGGCGGTGCGGCGCAGTTTGGTATTTTTGCTACGCTTATTGGTGCAGTAGGTTTATCGTACGTTTACATCGGCGATAACCAACTGTTTGCCTTTGGCTTAAAAGAAGCCGCTTCCATTGGTATTATCGGCGGGGCGGACGGCCCGACATCTATTTATTTGACGTCACGTTTGGCACCCGATTTACTCGGAGCCATTGCCGTAGCCGCTTATTCATATATGGCGCTCGTGCCGATTATCCAACCGCCTATTATGAAACTTTTGACCACCGATGCCGAACGCAAAATCCGCATGACGCAATTGCGCCCGGTATCTAAACGTGAAAAAATCTTGTTCCCGATTGTTATTTTGTTACTGTGCGCGTTGTTGTTGCCGTCTGCCGCACCGTTAATCGGGGCACTAACGTTTGGTAACTTGGTCAAAGAATCGGGCGTAGCCGAACGCTTGAGCAAAACTTTGCAAAACGAATTTTGCAATATCGTTACTATTTTGCTCGGGTTGTCCGTAGGATCCAAATTACAGGCCGATCACTTTTTAGTTACCGAAACACTTGGTATTTTGGTACTGGGTATTATTGCGTTCTCTATTGCCACCGCGTCAGGTGTGCTATTGGCTAAACTGATGAACGTATTTAGCAAAACAAAAATCAACCCGCTTATCGGTTCCGCAGGCGTATCTGCCGTACCGATGGCCGCACGCGTATCTAACAAAGTAGGGCTTGAATATGACAAGCAAAACTACTTGTTAATGCACGCGATGGGCCCCAACGTAGCGGGAGTCATCGGCAGCGCAGTAGCGGCCGGTGTATTACTGGCGTTGTTAAAATAAAAACAATCGTATCCTTATAAATATACAAGCAAGGCCGCAAACACATGATTTGCGGCCTTGTTTGCGTATTTCCGATATTCCAACCGAATTTATCCATTGAATTGACAAAGAAAAAAATTCTAAAGGGAACTTCTCTGGGGAATTTTCACAGCGTGTAGGCCTATACACTCAACTAATTTTCACACCGCGTTTAGCACAGTATTTTGCAAGTGTGCATTTGTCGCACGCAGGTTTTCGCGCCGGGCAAATATTGCGTCCGTGTAAAATAAGCGCAATCGCCACCCACCCCCAATACTTATACGGAATAAGTTTTGTCAGGTCTTTTTCCACTTTAACGGGATCTGTTTGTTTGGTAAGTCCCAGCCGAAACGCCAAGCGTTTGACGTGCGTATCCACCACAATACCCGCGGGTTTTTTGAAATAATCGCCGAGCATCACATTGGCCGTTTTGCGCGCCACGCCGCGAAGCGTCAGCAAATCATCCATCGTTTGCGGGACTTCGCCGCCGTACACATCACAAATGCGCTTGGACATTTCTATCAAAGAAAGGGCTTTGCTATGATAAAAACCCGCCGAGTGGATAATTTTTTCCACATCTTTAATATCGGCTTTGGCTAAATCATACACGGTAGGGTATTTTTTGAATAAATGCGGTGTAATGGTGTTCACGCGCGCGTCGGTACACTGGGCCGATAAAATAACGGCACATAATAACTCCCACGCGCTTTTGTGGTGCAAAGGGATCACATGTTTGGGATATAGTTTTTTTAATTCTTTTAGCAGCTGCTCAACGGGAAGTTGCTTGTTATTCACGGCCCACCCCTTTGCATACATAGCATGCCGCCAAAACAATCAAATTGACTAAAATAATCGCCGCGCCCGACGGGATATTAAGCACGAACGACCCATACACCCCTACCCACACGCTGGCCACCGCAAAAACGGCGGACAGCCATAATACTTGCTTAAACGTACGCGAGACAAGTAGCGCACTGACGGGCGGAATAATAATAAGGGCGGAAATCAAAAAGATACCTACTACCTTAAACGATAGCACTACGGCTACGGACGTAATCAGTACAAGGGCCGTATTGACCGTGTGCGTAGGAACACCGCGCGTATGGGCAAAAGATTCATCAAAGCACGTCGCCACAAGTAAACGGTAAAAAGCCAAAATTCCCCCCGCCACTATGGCAAGCAATACACCACACAAGAGGGCTTCACCTACGGTGACCGTTAAAATACTGCCGAATAAATAACCCAGCAAATCGGTATTAAACCCACCGGCCAGTGCCGTCAAAAGCAACCCGACAGATAACCCCGCCGCACTTACAATACCGATAGCCGCATCCCCGTAAATTTTGAATTTTTGTGTCAGTTTCATAATTCCCAAAGACGCCGCCATCACTACCGGGATAGACACATACACCGGGCTTGCACCCATCAGTAATGCTACCGCCACCCCCGTCAAACACACGTGGCTCATGCCGTCGCCGATTAAAGACAATCGCTTGAGCACCAAAAATACACCTAAAAGCGCACACGCGGCGGCCACCAAACTCCCTGCCACCAACCCGCGTTGCACAAAACCATAACTTAAAAACTCAATCATGGTGGCACTCCTTACAGTTAGCCCCGAGCGGACAATGCCCGTGCGTATTATGTAAATGGTCAATAGTATGTTGGGCAAAGGGGCCTAATTTTTTGGCAACGGCCGCCGAGTGGCAAAATTCTTCTTTCGTGCCGAAAAACACAAGCGATTTATCCACATACATAAATTTAGAAATATATTTTCCCACTTCGCCCGTATCGTGCGTAATCAGTAAAATGGTGGTATGATATTTGGTATTAAGTTCGCCCAGTAAATCAAAAAACATTTCGCGAGACTGGGCATCCAACGCGGTGGACGGCTCATCTAAAATTAAGAGTTGCGGCTTGCTGACGAGTGCCCGCGCTAAAAGAACGCGTTGTTGTTGCCCGATAGATAAATCGTTAAAAAGCCGACCTGCGTATTTGCGCGTGCGGGTTTGTTGCATAGCATCATATACTTCTTTTAATTCGTTGCGGCTGACACCGGCCCCGCGGCCGGGAAGCCCCATCAAAACAACTTCTTCGGCACAAATCGGAAAGCGGCTTTGTGCTACCGGGCTTTTTTGCGCCAAATACCCGATTTTATCCCACCCTGTAAATTTTTCCAAGGGTGTACCGAACAGGTTGATTTCTCCCTTGCCTTTTTGCAAACCAAGCAACACTTTCAGTAGCGTCGTTTTTCCGCCGCCGTTCGGGCCGATAAGGCCGATATAATCGCCCGCTTGCACCGTAAACGAAATGTTTTCCAATACGGGTAACCGAGCATAGGCAAACGTCACATTTTTCGCGTTGATTACTTCTGACATTTTAACCCCTCTTGTAAACTTGCTAAGTTCCGGTGCATCAATTCCTGATAAGTGGCCCCGCGCTTGAAATCATCCTTGGAAATATCTTCTATTGTATATAAGGGTAACAGTTGCGCTCCGGTTTCTACTGCCACCGTTTGGGCTAAACGCGGCGAAACGGCATCTTCCGTAAATAACGCTTTTACGTTAGCCGCACGGATATGTTTAACAAGTTCCGTAAGCCTTTTGGCCGAGTGTTCGCCGTCGTGCGACGACCCCGCCAGCGCGGTAAGTGCTAAATTATACCGCTTGGCAAGTGCCCCAAAAGCCAAATGACCGATATGAATAATTTCGCGGTTTTCACACGATAATAATACTTGCTTAAATTCGCCGTCCAACGCGGAAATTTCTTGGGAAAAACGGGTAAAATTTTCAGCATATAGCGAAGCGTTTTTCGGGTCAAGTTGTGATAAAGTTTCTTGCACCAGTTGTGCCATTTTGACCACATTATCAAAGTCCATCCAAACGTGCGGATCATCCGTAGGAATAACCGCATCAGCTAAAGCCACCACACGCGTATTTTCACCGGCGGCGCCCAACACGTCTTTAACCCAAGGCTCCAAGGTGGGCGAAACATAAAAAAATGCTTGCGCGTTATGCACCGCAATCAGACTTCCCGGGGACGGCTCAAAACTATGCGGTTCGGATCCGGGAGCAAGTAACATTTCCGGCGTGATACGTCCGCCGCTGATTTCGCGCACTAATATATACGGCACATAGCCCGACGTAACAACCGCGACTTGCGAAGCAGCCCTTTTCGGGGAGACCGGTTTTCGCAAACAAAACACCGCCCCTACGATTAAAATAATTACAAGCACAAATCCTAAAAATTTTTTCATCCTATATATTATACGATTTCCCACGAAATTGCGGTTATTTTACGACGCAAAATTTATTATAATAAAAAATATGAGTTATGTTTTGGCATTTTGTTTGGCCCTGTGTTGGGGAACGGCTTATTTGGCTACCAAAAACATGGTAGAAGTTCTTTCGCCGTGTTGGGGAACATTCTTTCAAGTAGTAGCTGGGCTGATATTCTTTTTATTTTTCTTTCGTTTCCGGAGGGAACATTTTCAATATCCGGTGCGTGAATTATGGAGACCGGCTCTCATTAGTTTTTTGCTGATTTTATTGCCGTTTGCGGCGCGTGCCTGGGCGTTGCAATATACCGCCCCCACCGTGGCCGGAATTTTCAACGGGACATCCCCTATATGGAGTTTTATTGCCGGCGCTATCTTGCTAAAAGGCGTAGACCGCTTTACATGGCGGCGGGCGGCAGGAGTGCTGATGGGGTTGGCGGGGATGATAGTCATTATGTATCCGCAACTACGCGCAAGCACACCCGAGAATATGATGGAGTTGTTGGGTTGCGGGGCACTGCTTATTATGGCGGTTTCGTATGGGCTGGCCAACGTACTTACCAAAAAAATCATGGTAGATAAGACTTCCATTTCGTGGCAAGCCAATACCCAATACCAATATATTTTCGCCGCGATTCTATTGTTACTGGTGGCATTAATTACCGAGCCGTTGCCGCACTTGACCGACTTTACCCCCAAAGTAATTATTTCTATTGTGTGTGCGGGGGTATTTTCTTCCGCGATTGCTTTCTTATTGATGGTAGCCTTAATCAAGCGCTGGGGCGCTACGCGTATGGCCTCGGTAACGTATATTGTTCCCATTGTGGCTATGGGAACCGATATTATCTTCCGCGGGCGAATCCCCCATACCACAGAACTGATAGGGCTGAGTTTATTATTTATCAGTTTGTGGCTCATACAAAAGAAAGTAGACGCAAAATAATTACCCCCGGTTTGTTTTCCCCTTTTTAAGGTTCAAAAATGGTATAATAATAAAGAGTAACAAAACTATCATTTTGAACTATATAAAGAGGAAAAAAATTATGGAAAACAACTTATCTTCGGGGTCACTCGTAAGAAATATACAAAAAGATATCCACGCGGAAGCTGACATCCCCGCTGGATACGGCAAAACAGAAAGTTACCTTTTGCCCAAAGACCCGGCCTGGTTATTCTTATTTTGGGAAATCACCCAAAACACATTAGATTGTGTAGCCAGCCAATACGGGCAAGAAACCTTGAATAATGCCCGCACCATTATCCGCTTGCACGACGTAACCGATGTGGAAGTATTTAACGGCGAAAATGACGTTTGCCATTATGATATGCCGGTTATTTTTGAAGCACGCAGTTGGTACATCAACGCCCCACAATCCGGCCGCAGTTATGTAGCCGATTTGGGTTATCTAACCGCTGACGGACGTTTTATTCTCGTTTCGCGCAGCAATATGACCGCGTTGCCGCCCGGCAGAGTATCCGATATTATTGACGATAAATGGATGATTGTGGAAGGTGACTTCCAAAAACTCTTAAAACTTTCCGGAGCCGATTATATCGGTTTAGGCGCCAGCGAACGCATGCAAGTAGTCAGCCAACGCTGGAAACTGACCGAACTGACACCTTCCGGCGCCCCGAGTTCGTGGTCGTCTTTCTCTTTGCATTTGGATAAAGTACAAGAAGACGAAGATATTTGGCTCAAAGCCGATTGCGAAATCATCATTTACGGATCGGCTTCCAGAAACGCCATTGTCAGTATTAACGGGAAAGACATTGAACTTAAAGAAGGCAAATTCTCCATCCGCCAGCATTTGCCGGCGGGAAGCGTGGTAGATTTGCCTATCCACGCGCGCAACGCTAAAGGCGATAAGACGCGCCATATCAACATCAAAGCGCTCCGCGAACAAGGGAAATAAGTATGGGACAAGAAAAAGGATATTTAGCACTCGTCTTACACGCGCACTTGCCGTTTATTAAACACCCGGAATATCCGGACTTTTTGGAAGAAGATTGGTTTTACGAAGCCATGGTGGAAACCTATATTCCGCTGCTTAACGTCTTTGAAAACCTGACCGAAGAAGGTACCGATTTCCGCCTGACCATGACGCTTACTCCGCCTCTTTGCAACATGATGGAAGATCCGCTCTTAGTAGAACGGTTTGCCCATTACTTAAACCAACGGGTGGAATTATCGCAAAAAGAACTCAACCGCACCCAAGGTACCGAATTTGAAGGCGTAGCGCGGATGTATTTTAACAAGTTCCGCCGTTACCAAGATTTATTTGAAAACCGCTATCATCGGCACGTCTTGCAAGGGTTCAAAAAATTCCAAGATATGGGCAAGTTGGAAATTATCACTTGCTGTGCGACACACGGTTATTTACCGCTGATGGTGCACAAAGAAAGTGTCAATGCCCAAATCAAAATTGCCGCGCATGACTACCGCAGCCGCTTTGGTAAAAATCCGCGCGGAATCTGGCTGGCCGAATGTGCCTATAATCCGGGCGATGATAAATTTTTACGTGATGAAGGAATCCGCTTCTTCTTTACGGAAGCCCATGGTATCTTGCACGGAACCCCGCGCCCCAAATATGGTATTTACGCCCCGGTGTATTGCCCGCAAACGGGCGTAGCCGCGTTTGCGCGCGATATGGAATCGGCCCAACAAGTGTGGAGTGCCGAATCGGGTTACCCCGGTGATCCGCGCTACCGCGAATTTTACCGCGACCTTGGCTACGATTTAGATTACGATTATATTAAACCGTATCTACACTCCGACGGTGTACGCCGCAATATCGGTATGAAATACCATAAAATTACCGGTAAAGTGGCCTTAAACCAAAAGCAAGCGTACGACCCGTATGCCGCACGTGAAGTGGCCGCCCAACACGCCGGAAACTTTATGTTCAACCGCCAAAAACAGATTGAATATTTAAGCACCATTATTGACCGCAAACCGCTCGTCGTTTCTATGTATGACGCGGAACTCTACGGACACTGGTGGTATGAAGGGATTGATTTCTTAGAGTATTTATTCAAAAAAATCTATTACGATCAAAACGAAATTAAACTCATTACTCCCAGCGAATATTTGGAAATGTACCCGCAAAACCAAGTGGTACAACCTTCCATGTCCTCGTGGGGCGACAAAGGATACCACGACGTATGGCTTAACAGCGGTAACGACTGGATTTACCGCCATTTGATTAAATCGTCCGAACGCATGATGGAATTGGCTAATAAATTCCCCAATGCAGACGGTTTATTGCGCCGTGCGTTAAATCAACTCGCGCGTGAACTTGTATTGATGCAATCGTCCGATTGGGCGTTCTTGATGACAACCGGTACCGCTAAAGAGTACTCTACCAAACGCACCAAAGATCACGTCAAACGGTTCAACGAATTGTATGAGCAAGTACAAGGCAACCGCATTAACGAAGGATATGTCTATGAATTGGAACAAAAAGATTCTATCTTCCAACAAATGGATTATAACGTCTATTCGTCTGCGTCCAAAGAAGCCGTCTTGCGCAAATACTAATTCAACGTTGTCATTTTCCCCCGCCTGTCTTACAGATAGGCGGGGTTTTTTATAAAAAAGTCCCAGATATACTTTAGGCCTTTTGGCCCTTGCACTTGTTTTAATTCTCGCATACAATATAAGTACCGAAGCACTATAAACCGACTATATAAACAGGGAGATTAACTCCATGAACATTTTTAATAAACAAATCGGATATATACTAATTGCCTTGCTATTAGGAGCCCTGCCGTCGGTCGCCCAGGCCCCCGAGGAAATAGCCAAGGGCGTCGGTGAAGCACTCAACACGGCTATCCGCGCTTCAGAGCGGGCGGTAGGACAAGGCACCCGAGCCGCAGAGCAAAGTGCGTATTTAATGACATCTCATGCAAACGAAACGATCACAATTCCTCTCTTACAAATAGACAAAAATGTTAAGTTTGAAGGCAGTTTATATCCCTATACATCCGATTATGTATGGCGAACTTACAAAGATGTCCAGACCGGAAAATTCGGTACCTCCCAAACACATGACATTTCCACGAATCCGGAAACACGCCGTATTGATTTGCTCCAACAAACACAGGAAACCCGCGCTTTAGAAATGCATGCAAAGGAACAAAAACTTTTCCACACGCTTACGCAGGACGGAATTGCATTATATACCGAGGCCATGCAAAGTTTGGATCCGCACTATGTTACTCCGCAATCCATAGAATGGGTACAATCACATGTGGATAAATTACCGGATTATTCTCTGCGGGAAGTATTAACCAATTCTCTTATACGCGGGGACCAAGAAACTTTCTTAAAAGACGTATCCGATTATTATGCTTTAGAAGGGGACGTTATTGATTGTGCCATCAGTTACTTAACCCGTAATCCGCACAAAATGACTATGTGGCTTAATAATATGATGTACAATCCGTTAGTTACGCCGACGTTTCGTAAACTATTCAGAAATTTCTTGTCGGCCAGTACGATTTCGGCCAACCAATCGCCTATTTTGCGCTCGTTATTAGAGAAAATCCGCGACAGTTACCAAATACGGATTTCCATAGCACAAGACCAACAAATCATTAAAGATCGTCATGACTTTTTACAAGATACTATTAAAAAGACAACCGAATTTATTGAGAGAAACGGCCGACGCCCCAGCCGAAATACATTAGATCCGGAAGAACAAATTTTAGTTTTAGATGTGGAATGGGGCTTAATCGTTATGCCGGGATATACTAATTTTGAACCGTTAATTTCCGATTTGAAGCAACTTCAAACATTGTGGGAAGCAAACGAACCGGTCTTATGGGAATATGAAAAAATGATGGAAGAACTGGAAAAGTTCTATGTGCAACATCATACGCTCCCCGGTCCGTATACCCAAGGCGGAAATGTTTCGGCCCAAGAAGCGGAGTTATATGACCAATGGATGGGATGGGCACTCAGAGACTCCAAAACCACGTATGACACCACGCTTATGCAACATAAATATAAGGTCGCTGATTAAATTTGGCAATGTATCACAAAAAAGGAACGGCTTAAAAAACCGTTCCTTTTTTGTTGGATAATTTACAGCAATTATTTATATTCCAATTTGATTAGTTTATATTTTTTCGGTCCGCGCGGCAAAATGGCTTCAAATTCTTCGCCTTGTGCATGTCCAAGCACTCCGTTGGCCAACGGCGATTTGACCGACAACAACCCTTTCTCCGGGTTTGATTCCATAGATCCCACCAATGTATAGGTAAATTCCAAATCGGCATCTATATCTTTAATAGTAACGGTTGCACCGATACGGGCTTTTGTTTTATCTACGGCTAAATCATCCGTAATTTGGCAATTACGAAGTCGCGTTTCCAATTCGTCAATGCGCCGCAACGTTTCGGCTTGTTTTTCTTTGGCGGCATGGTACTCGGCATTTTCTTTCAAATCGCCTTGTGCGGCTGCCTCACCGATTTCGTTGGACAGTTGTGCTTTCACTTCCTGCAACTCTTTGAGTTCATTGACTAACGCTTCATATTTTTTACGGCTTACATAAAATTGTTCCATACGTTTTACTCCTTACTACTTAATTAGTCTACAATTTATCCACAATTATTTCAATTATTATATAATCAAACTATGCGGAATTTATTGACATTTTTGTTGATTTTTTGTGCATTTGCCGCCGTGGCCGAAGAACAACCTCGGGAACGTATCGCGCGAGAAAACACCCCGGCAATCGTGGCAATCAATGTGCTCAAAGAAGATGGCTCTACGTTTACCGGCACGGGGTTTGTGCTCACTCCGGACGGACTAATTGCCACTAGCCGACACGTTACCGCAGATGCCACTTACGCCAATGTCACCTTTAGCAATGGGGCCGTTTCCGGCGAAGCCAAAACGCTCGCCCAAGCGTCCAATGTAGATTTGGCTTTGCTTAAAATTGAAGCACAAAATTTACCTACCGTTGTAGTAACCTCATCGGCGGTTGTCCGCCCCGGACAAGAAATTACCGTTATTGGCAACCCGCGGCGATTGCAAAATACGGTTTCTTCGGGGTTAATCAGTCAGGTGCGTAAAAAAGCCGACGGTACGATTTGGCACCAAATCAGCGCGCCGATTTCCCCCAGTTCCAGCGGCAGCCCGGTTTTTAACCAAGACGGAAAAGTTATTTCCGTCGCATTTGCCAGTTATCCCGGAGAAAATAACCAAAACTTAAACTTTGCCGTTCCGTCCGATTATTTATTACGCTTGGTGCAGGTAGCCGGTTTCCAACTGCCGCAGACCGATAACGACCAAGCCCAACTGCCAGCTACGGTCAATGAAAATCCTTTGGCCCGCCATTGTAAAAAAGCCTGGGAAATACTCAAACGATTATTTAATCAACCTAGGTCTAAAGGCCCAACCCAATCTAGGGCTTAATATTTCTTGCAAATCGCCGTCAAAACAACTACACTATTAAAAAGATAAACGGAGAAAGATTTTTCTCCGCATATCCTCTTTGGATAAGGAGTTTTTATGAAAAAATTAGTTAAATATTTAGGCATAACGGTTTGCGTAGCCTTGTTTATTTTTTTAATGTTACCTTTTTTAGAACCGCCAACCTTAAATAACGATAAAGCCAATACTGAAAAATCAGAACAACTTATCCCGCAAATTTTTACGTCTAATCCGCTTACCGATATCGTCAAACGTATTGCCCGTTTTTTTGGCAAGAAAGAGACAGGCGACCAATCAAAAAATTCGTTAATGGTTGATCGTGCCGGCGTTGCGTTAGATGCCCGCCACGCTGCCTTGCCGGAAGACGAACGCAATTTGTTGATTTCCGCAGCCGCCGGAGCCAACGTAATTCCGGCAGATATTAACGCGGAAGATCCTACTTCTTATCAAGTACAAGACGAAGAAGGTGGATGGGTGCTCGTCCGACAACGCATGCCGGAAGCCGCCCAGTTGGGAATGCACGAAATTTCCGTTAAAGATGACGCTTATGAACGTTACGTCAAACAAGAACGCGCCGACCGTTTCACACCTACTATCGTAAAGAAGAGACAACAAGCGGTCCCTGATTCCAAATTAGCCCAATTGTTTAAGCCGATTAAACAGTTCTTCGGTTTTGATAACGATGCAACAGCCGCTAACCATCCGCAGGGAAGTACTACGGATAACAAATTTGCAAATTACTCCTTGGCAACCGATACCGGACGTACTTCACGCCTCGGCAAAAACAATAATACGCCGACACGTAAAGCACCCAAAGCATTAGAGGCCGATTTACAACCCAAAGATTTTCAATCGGTCAAAAAAACCGGATCTTCTGCCGATATTGATGCGGCCGGAGCCGCCTTGCAACAGGAATTGGATATGTTAAGTGTCGTTAATTCGGCTGCCAATTTAGTGGCCAATTCCACGCCGTCCTCCGGCAATTCCCAACAAGACCAACAACAACGAGAACAAGTCCGGCAAGATAAATGGAACGAATATACCGACCTGTGGAAAGCGGCTAAAGAAAAAGATTTGATGAACCGGAGCGGCGGGCAAGCAGCCGTTGATTCTTTGCCGGCCAAAGAAACGGGGTGTGACGTACACAAAGGCTTGTTGGAACCCGTGTCAGAAGGTATCTGCAGTGGGGAAATGAAAACCGCCGCCGAATTGGCTGAGAAAAACCGGGAACACTTTTTGGAACAGTTAGCCTTGGATGCGGCGGTAAGCGCCGGCGAACATCCGGATCAGACGGCGCCCGATTATTCCAAACGGGACAAGGCCCTTTCCCAAGCCCCTTTGATCCCTATATTGGGAGTGGCAGATGCTTCTTCTTATGATCAAATTGAAATTGCTCAACAAGATATAGATGAGAGATCTCCGCAATGGGCTACGAAAATGCTCTATCTGTATATGCTTGAACAAAATAATTGTTCCAATAATTCCTGTTTCTGGGTAGCCAATTCCCCGCAACCCAACCCGGACCCATCCGTACGAAGAGCCGAAAGCGAACTTCCGGAGACGGTGGAAGCGGCCGGATTTGCTTTTCAAGGAGACCCCTTAAATCTCTATCCGCAAATAAAACAACAATGGATGAACGAGCAAATGGCTGCGTACGACGAGTACAACCGGGATAACCCGGAAGCAACCCCGGAAGATCGCCAGCAATTTGAAAAAGATTTACAACAAGCCGCACCGCCTTACGTGCTTTATTCAAACGAAAAAGCCCAACAATTGGCACAACGATCACGCATGGGCAACCATAATCAAGATGCAAAATTGCCACATAATGCTGTTGTCTATTTTGCCGATGCGGCTGATGCTAAGGCCTTTTCCGACCGATACGGTTATGATACCCGCGTCGCCTATGGTACCACCGGGCACGCCGTGTTCACCAAATTTGGTCCATCCAATAATCCAATCATGGGGCTGAACCCAACGCCAACGGAGCCCGCCGAAGATTCTTTAGAAACACGTTCACGCAAATTAACCGATCACGTGGTTAACAGTGTGATCCTTTTCCGTCATGTTTCTAATGAAATTCAACAAAAGGCACATCAGGAAGCCTTACAGAATGTGGTAACCCCCAAAATACAACAAATTCAAAAAGAGTTGCAGCAGCAAATGAAGGATATTGACAGCAGTATCGATGCCGGTACGCATTCACGCTAATATTTAGCAAGAGAAACCCCGCCAAAAGGCGGGGTTTTTTTATAAATAAATTTACGGGTTTATTTTCCCCCCAAAAACGGGTATAATTTGTAGAGTGGGCAGTAAGCCCACTATCTCACTAAAAACAGGAGTTTTTATGTTGAAAAAAATAATCCCTTTTGTTGTATTATGTTCGCTCATATTTGCGGCCGGATGTGCCGGACGCAAAAACTCGCCCTATAACCGCAATCCCGAAGATACATATGAACAATTTTTAAGCAAACACGTTTTCGGTGCGTGTGAAAATATAGATAAACCTTATGCGCTTTATTCGCTGGCCAAACTCAACAAAACCCCATCCAACGATGATCCGCGCTATAAAATTACGTTTGTCAATGGCCCCTGTAAAGGCCAAACCGTTTGGACAACCCGCGTCATTGTAAAAACCGAACCGGTCGGTGCTGAAGAAATTCCCACCGGCACGGTGTTACTTCGCAACTACCGCAACCCCGAACCGAATGATAAAGAAAAAACCGATCGTTGGAACGTCGGCATTGTCACTAGCAACAGCCGCGTTAAACAAGGCATTGTAGATTTGGCTTTCCCGCGCGACCGCAACGATTTCAACCCGGCACGCGAAAGTATTTATACCCATAACGTACGCTACATCGTCCAACCGGAAATAAAAGATGTGCGTGTGTTTATTCACTAAAGGAGCGTTATGAAAAAATTTTTAACTCTGTTTGTTAGTTATGTTTTGTTTCCCGCGGTCTTGTGCGCTGCCGTAGGCGACCCGGTTAGTTTGGAAACAAATATTTTAGATATTCCCACCGCCGACGTATTAGACCATTACCAAGCCTCCTTTTCAACACGTGCCTATGACCATGGGACTGTAATGGAAACCATTGATTTTGGCGTCTATCCGCGCATTAATTTAGGGTTTTCTCTGGCCGCGCATGAACTCATCGGCTCATCCGATTCGGTGCGTGTGCTCAACCCGGATTTTCAAGCCAAGTGGAAAATTTATGACGGCAGTTTATATTTGCCCGCCATTGCTATCGGTTATGACGGACGCCGTTACGGATATGGCTACGATAGCAACCGCCGTTATACCCGCACTAAAAAATATTTGGATGACCGCAAGGGCGGATATTTAACTTTTTCTCGTGAAATTATTGTACCCGGCTTGAATGCCTCTATCGGCGGCAACTTTTCCGATTTTGATTTTGACCGCTTATACGGTTTTTTCGGTTTATTTTACCGCATAACCGATTATATTAACATCTTGGCGGAATGGGATAACATCCGCAACGTGCGCGATTCGCGTGCCAATGTGGGAATGCGTTTTTATTTACACCCGTCGCTCGCGTTAGACGGAGCCGTGCGCCGTATCGGGCGCGGAGATGAAAGCGAACGCATTTTGCAAATCCGCTACGTGACAAATTTTTAGGAGCGTTATGTCCACTCAACAACCTACTGCCCGGCGCAATACAATTTTTATTAAAAAGAAGTTACAACTTCGCTATATGTTGCTGATTTTTTTAAGCGTGCTGTGTGGCTTAGCCATTATGACGTTTGAACTCACTGCCACATTAAGCGATTTATTTGATGCGCACCCGGTACTTATGCAACCGGTATATGATGAATTTATCCCGATAGTTGCTAACTTCTTCTACAAGATTATGATTTATCTGCTCTTTGTAGTAATTATCTCGGCCTTTTTATCACATAAAATGGCGGGGCCGGTATATCGTTTTGAACAAGTCTGCAAAGCAATTGCCAAGGGAGATTTTTCCCAACGGGTACACTTGCGCCGCGGCGATCAATTTACCGAATTACAAGATGATTTCAACGCTATGATGGATAAAGTAGAAGAAGAAATCAATAAAAATAAAAACAAATGAAAAAAATAATTTATCTATTCGCATTTTTTTTACTCACGCTTCCGGCAACCGCCCAACAAGAGTACGGGCTAAAATTTTCCAGTTTGATTAGTGATAATCTTTCGCTGGAAAATGCGATTCGGTTAGGGTTAGAAAACAATTCTGATTTTTTGACTGCCCGTCAAGAAATCATTGTGGCTGAACAAAAAGTCAACGAAGCCAAATTCCAATTTTTACCGCAACTGGCCTTGCAGGGAACAGCCACTTGGTACGACTTAGATTACCCGATGGTATTGCCCGATTCGGTAGCCAACCGCTTTTTGCCCGGCGCCAGTTTAGCCGATAAAAGCAACCAATTTTTCGGCGTAGGTGTAACGGCCACCCAATATCTCTATTCCGGCGGACGTATCCGCAATACATTAAAAATTGCCCGGGCCAATTTGAAACAACTTCAAAGCCGGTACGAAGCCATTAAAAACGCCACGGTATTAGACATTAAAAAATCATTTTATAACTTACTGTTTGCCCAAGAATATAACAAACTGATACAACAAGTAAGCGACCAAGTGACCGCGTGGAATATACGTTCGTCCGGCGATGTATGGGCGCAAATGCGCATACAAAGTGCGTTAGCGCGTTTGCAAGTTAGACATCACGAAGCCACCCGCCAACTTGCCCAAGCACGACTGGCTATGCTGGTCAGTTTGAACAAAGAAACCAACGCCGATTTATCCATTACCGGTGATTTTTCCCCGGTGCGTGTAGATAAAGATTTAGCGCAACTCAATTTGCGTGCTATGGAATATCGCCCGGAATTAAAATCTGCTCTGTATGCATTAGAGTTAGATAACATCGCTATTGATTTGGCATTGTCTAAACGCTATCCGGATATTATCTTAAACGGTACCTATGAACAACTCGGCGACGATTCGCTAGGCGATACAAACAAACAAATTTCATTAGCCGTACGTTTGCCGCTACCGTATAATTTCTCGTCACAAATCTCGCAGAAAAAGGCCCAACAGCAAAAAAGCACGTTGCGTCGCGCGATGATTGAAGATAAAATCCGTGTGGAAGTAGCGCGCAGTTTTGAAGAAGTACGCTTTTGGCAAAACGAAGTATTATCTCGTCAAGAACAATTTACTACGTTAAAAAATTTATTTGACAAAGCAGAGCGTTCCGCCGCCAAACAAGGGGCGGCCCCCATTGAAGCGGCGTTGTTTTATACACAAACCGCCTATGATTATCTAGACGCCCTACGCCACAACTTAACCGCCAAAGCCGAATTGGAATGGGCCGTCGGGCAGGATTTATAATGAACAAAATGCGGCGTTTTATAATTACACTAGCGCTGTTGTTAGGGTTAGGTATATTTTCCACCGCCGCAGAAATGCAAACCGACGACGATGTCTTGCGTGATTTTTTATGGCAAGATTTTATCAACCGTCCCGCTGAAATCCGTCCTAAAATCGGGTTGGCCTTATCGGCCGGCGGAGTACGCGGATTTGCACATGTAGGAACGTTAGAAGTATTGTCCAATGCCGGAGTTCCCATTGATGTAATCTCCGGTACATCTATGGGTGCGGTAGTCGGCTCGTTATATGCGGCCGGGTTACCTACGGACAAACTGTGGCAAATCAGTTCTCACTTATCCATGCAAAATATCACGCCGGATTTGAACGTCATAGGGTTATGGCGTTTTTTGTTTGCCAAAAAATTACCGTCGTCAGCCAATTTGGCGAATTTCTTTCACGAGCAAGTAGGAGATGTCCGTTTTGAAGATTTGAAAATTCCTTTTACTTGTGCCGCCATGGACGCAAAAACCGGTGAACGGGTAGTGTTTAACTCCGGCCCGCTAGCCATTGCGGTGCGGGCCAGTATGAATTTGCCCGGCGTATTTGAGCCTGTACAATACCGACACCGTCTACTTGTGGACGGAGCCGTGGTAGATTATTTACCGGTAGAATCCGTAAAAAAAATGGGCGCTGATTATATTATTGCCTCTGTTACCCCGCCTGATTTTTTCTCCAAAACGCCCCAAACCGTAGCCGCTTATTTGCTGCGCGTAGGGGATGTGCGCGGAGCCGCCATGATTGAAGAAGCCGCCCAAAAAGCCAATTTCGTTTTAACCAACCGTGTCTTAGATGTAGGCACTTTAGAATTAGATAAATTACACAAAGCCGGAGAAGTGGGAGTCGTGGAAGCACATCAACATTTAGAGGAGTTGCAAGAATCTATCTTGCTATTTGCTTTGTATGACATCTTATAAAAATTATTTGGTAATCATAACGGGGCTACTCTGTTTGGCAGGCTGCTCGTCCGGTTTTTTAGGGATTGCGCCGCTTGGCGACCGCAAAGAATATGTGCACGCACGGGAAGAATATGACGTGGGGAATTATCAGGCAGCCGCCCAAGAATTAAGCGATTATATCTATAAAGCCAAAAACGTTACCCGGCGCGAAGCGCGCGCTTACCGTTTATTGGGGCTTAGTTATGAAAAAATCGGCTTGCCGGAAAAAGCCTTGGAAGTTTATTCCGAAGCGCTGGAATTTCACCCCAAAAACGTACCGTTGTTATTAGAAGCCGGAAGATTATATCAAGCCAACGGACTTACCACCCAATCTATAGAAATGTATGAACGTACGCTTGCCCAAGATCCCAACAACGAAACGGCACTTATCGGACAAGCCGAAAATTATACCACGTTAGGTTTTTATTCCAAGGCACGCCAATTTTATGACCAATTTTTTACAGTCGCTCCGGAGATTTTGCCCATTTACCGGGCCCGCTATGCGCGCACTTTCTTACGTGAACGCAATTACGAACAAGCCTTTTTACTCATTACCCAAGCCCTGCAACAAGAAAATACGCAACCTGATTTTTGGCGTATCAGCGCGGAAGCCTTGCGCGGGTTAAACCGTCCGCAAGAAGCACTTGACCATTTGGAAATCGCGCTTATCTTAGAATCCGAACGAATTGATTTGCAAGCCCAAAAAGCCTTATGGCTTTACGAAGCCAATGAAATAAATTCATCCTTACAAACCGCACAAGAAATACTGAGCAAACACCCGGATAATGCACTCGCCCAACTGATACAAGCCTTAAATTGGCAGAAGCAAGGCAAAAAAAAGGCCGCGCAAAAGCAGTTAGAAAAAATTGCCCAAAATACACCTAACTCTTTTGTCGGCCAAGTAGCCAAAAAACTATCCGAAAGAAAATAAATTTATTTTCGCAAACTTTATTTAGGCCGCTCAATAAACGGCTTACGATGCGGCTTGGGATCTTTGGGAACGAGTTCCATTTCGCTAAGCAAAATGGAAGGCGTAATGGTTACCTCATAATCATGTACCAGTTCTTTCTTTCCGCCAACAGCAAGCACACTACGCAAATCCCGTGGCATAAAATTGAAATTGTCGGAATCGGTATTCAAATCAAGTATAGTTTCTTTGTGTCCGTCAGCCGTATAAATACGTTCTATGCCTAACGGGCCGAACCCATCATATATGATATACCCATATTCTAACCCTAATTCACGACAACGTGCCAATAATTTTTCTTCCATTTGCCGGTCAGTTAACTGTTCCTTGGGTTCTACAAATACGTTCGTTAACCGCTCGCGCAAACTCTGCACAGTTACATTCATGGCAAAATAGTCAAAAAATCCATGGCCGTTACTGCGGTGTTTAGGTGAAATCGGCCGTTGGGAAAGCGGTATCTCTTTGACATATCCGTTTTCCACTAATGTAATATTTTCACTAGCCACGCCTTCGTCATCTACCGGAGAAAACCGGGCCAGAGCAATCCCTTCAAAATCACGCGCAAGCGGACGATCGTAAATAGTGAGCAAATCGGTACTGACGCGCACGCCGCGTTTTTTATTTAATTTACCGGCGGAAGGGTCGTCATCATCATGCGTATCTGTGCGAAGCAGCGGCTTGGTTTGCTGCATATCATTCAAAATCGCATTCCACAACAGGGTGGCAGCCATTCGGGGTTTTAATAACACCGGCCCAATATACGTATCCCCCGATTTTGCACCGTGAGCCCGTTCAATGCGTGCTAAAAATTCTTGTGCATATACTTTCATCTGGGCGAGTGAGGCGTCCGATGTGTCCGGCAAATCGTACTTTAACATTTCATTTTCCTTTTTGCCATTGGGTTGACGCCAGGATGCACGCAAGGTTAACGATACTTGCGGACGCATATATTGTGCAAATGCTCCGCGACTGTTTAAGAAATATATATCATTTCGGCCACTATTTATACCGGCCGAAAAATTCTCTATAAAAGCAATTTCATTTCCCAAGGCAGACATTTCTTTAACGGCTTGTTCTAACCGGGGCAAATCGGGCCGCTGAAACGGCGGGATTTCTTCTACAAATCGGCCCGGTTTAGCCGGCACAATATCCGGTAATTTATCCTGAATGTTTTTCTTTTGTTTATACGCTTTTTTGGCTTGATACAAATTTACTACGCTCAAATATATATCATCCGTCAATTCCCATAACGCTTGACGTATAGATTCATACCCTACCGGGACAGACGCGCGCGTACTTAATATCACACCGGGCATATACGTTGAAGCATCCACAAAATTCAGTGCATCTTCTTTATCCGATCCCACCGACACCAACGCGCTTATTTGAACGGGAATTTTATTTTTGCTTGTGTCTGCCATAGGCACTAATGTACCCATTTGAGCCCTAACGTTAACCGAATGCGATTGTTTGGCCCAATACGCTACATAATACGGATCCGGATGCCCTTTCAAGCGCAATTGTTTGAGCGTGCGTTGCATTTCATCATTCATAGCGCGGAAGAACTCGTTATTGGGCCATGGTGCGGCGGTTAATATTCCGGGTACTAAAAACAAAACCATTACATATAAGATACGTTTCATTTCTTCTCTCCTTGCAAGGCATACGGGGGCGGTAACAACGGCGGCTTAAAATTGCTTTTCCCGGTTTTTTCTATTTCCAATGATCTTATCAATACACTGGGTGCAATTGCCGATACCGGCACCCAACCCGATTCGGCCCCGCACGTACCGTTAAATACCGCGTCATCATTGGCCGCCGCCAGTATTTGGCTAAAACTGACTAGCGGCGTACCTACAATTTCGGCCCCGCGTACAACTTCTTTTCGGCCGTCGGGATATAAGCGATAAACTAATTTAGGTTCCAATTTGAATACCTGCGGAAAAAAAGTATCCGTCATGGTAAAACCACCGGACAAATCATCAATAATATAGCCATACGGTTTATGTTGGGCACGAATTTCAGCCAGTAATTTTTTTTCTAATTCATCATACGAAACTGTTTGGCTGGCCATAAGCCGCGTTACCCCCATGCGGGCAACCGGCAAAGCCCCAAGTTCAGCCCGCCCGTGTCCATTGGAAGTCGGAAAGCCGTTAATAGGACTGCTGGACATCAAAAACCCGCGCAAAATACCGTTTTCCACTAACGTAACGGGACGGACTTTAACGCCTTCATCATCATATTCATAAAATCCGCGCAAGGGTTCGCCGTTAAATGAAGATAAAGTGGCATCATCCACAATAGATATAAACGGAGCCGTAACCAATTGGCCGACTTTACTTGTAAATGTTTTTCCGAACGAATCTAATTTTTGGCGGTGGCCTTCTACGCGATGGCCGAGCACTTCATGCACAAATACTGCCATCGCGCGGTTTTTCAAAATAGCGGGAACGGTTATCGGGTCGGCTTCCGGGGCTTTAGATAACTTTTCCAATTCTTCTAACGATTGCCGCACATCGGCCAGCAATTGCTCTTTCGTGGGGAGTTGATTCTCGTTAATTACATCATACGTACGAAAACGATATAATTCGGATCCGTCATCCAGTAAATTTATCAAATTATAAGATAACCGGGCAAAGAGTACGGGTGTTTTTAGTTGTGTACCTACGGAATCGGTAAAATAACGGTGTCCTTGTTCCAATGAAAAGGAAAAATTGCTGTCCTGCACAAATTTGTTTCCGCGGACCAACGTAGAGACTTCGTTAAGTAATTCACCGATTTTTTCCAAATCAAATGATTGCGGCTCTTGTTCGTGGCAATACATAGAAGCGGGTGGTAAGACAAAATCATCCGAATCGTCTTGGCGCACCGAAGCCGTTTTGCTGTTAATTTGTACGCGGGCAAATCCTTCTTGGGCTTTTTCCGCCATATTTTGCGTAGCCGACCATAAAGCCATCTTAAACGCAAGGGGATTGTCATCAAACGGCGTTACTCCCATTTTTACTTGTAACGAATTTTCGCCTTCCGCATTACCGCCTTTTAACGGACGGGTATTGTCCATTTTGGGGCTGCCGGCCCGGGCAAACACCGAAACAGCGGTCGTACGATCGCCTCTGGAATATAACGCGCCTTGTCGCGCCAATAACGTTTGTCTGGTGGTATCTTCATACGTATAAGAAAGATAATAGACGGGTGGCTTTAACTTTTTGAATGTTTTGATACTGCGTTTAATTTCGGCAGACATTAGTTTTAACGGAAGTTCATCCTGTACACGGCAGTTTTCCTGCGCTAATAAAACCAACGAAGAACTGAAGAAAAAGAAAAGAAATAATAATTTTTTCATAGTACGCTCCGTAAATGATTATAGCAAATCATTGGAAGATTACCGAAAAAATGATATGATATAAGTAGAAAGTTGCCGAGGTAGCTCAACTGGCAGAGCAACGGTTTTGTAAACCGTAGGTTGTGGGTTCGATTCCCATCCTCGGCTTTTTTGTTGCCCATTTTGTCTTAATACTTCGTCCTCGCTCGTTCGGATACCTCGGGCTCCGCCCTTTTACAGTATACGCTCACTCGCTGCGTTCTCGTCTTAAAACAAAATTGTTACAAAAACACGCTGCTACTAACAAAAACATAAGCGCGAGGCCCGGCCCGTAGGTGTTTTGTGTCAACAAAACAACCGTAGGGGACTCCCATCCTCGGCTTTTTTGTTGCCCATTTTGTCTTAATACTTCGTCTTCCTCTTCAAACAAAAAAATAACAAAATGATATAATACCTTTACTTCTTTGGGGGTATTATGGAACCTGTTTCTACATCTGTTTCTGTCGGGCTATGGATTGCATTTTGGGTCGTTGTATTAGCCGCCTTGTTTGTGGACTTAACCGTTCTCAATAAACATCATGGTAAGGTAAGCATTAAAGAAGCCGGGCTCATGGTCTGTGCGTGGATATCATTAGCGCTTGTTTTCGGTGGAGCAATTTGGTTATTGGAAGGCTCTAAACACGCTTTAGAATTTTACACCGGATACGTGTTGGAATATTCTCTTTCCGTAGATAATATGTTCGTATTTATCCTTATCTTCGGTTACTTTGCTATTCCGCACGAATTGCAACCTAAAGCCTTATTATGGGGTGTATTGGGAGCCGTCGTTTTGCGGTTTTTATTTATCTTTTTAGGCGTCAAACTGATTTCGCTTTTTTCGTGGACGATTTATGTGTTTGGGGCACTCTTAATTTTTACCGCATTAAAAATGTTACTGCAAAAAGAAGACGACAAATTTGATCCGCAAAATTCGGCCGCGCTTAAAATTTTGCAAAAATTTTTCCCCTTAAAAACCGATTATCACGGCGAAAATTTTTTCGTTGTGGAAAAAGCCAAACGTTACGCCACGCCGCTATTGGCTGCGGTGGTAGTGATAGAAATGTCCGATCTCATTTTTGCGGTAGATTCTATCCCGGCGGTTTTATCTATTACGCAAGATACATTCTTGGTTTATTCGTCTAACATTTTTGCCATTATCGGTTTGCGCTCGCTGTATTTCTTACTTTCCGGCATGGCGGGCAAATTTCCGTATCTTAAATACGGCATATCGGTTATTTTATTTTTCGTGGGCGTCAAAATGCTGTTGTCGCACGTCGTTCACGTGCCGATTGTACTATCGCTGGGGATCATTGTGAGCATTTTGGCGGTCTCTGTACTGGCCAGTAAAATGTTCCCCCCGGAAAGACAAAACTAGACAGCGCCCCGATTATTTACTACAATATAGTAACTTAATTTATTTCATATAAGGAAGGAAAATTATGGCGTATAAATGTGCAATTTGTGGCAAAGCCCCGGTTTCCGGCGGTTCTTACAGCCACTCTAACTTGAGAACCAAACGCTCGTTCAAACCGAACTTGCAAAAACAAAAAGTCGTCTTAGAAGGCAAAACGCAAACTGCGTACATCTGCGCGAACTGCATCAAAAGCGGCAAAGCGCAAAGACCGACTAAATAGTTGTTTTGTTAGAAAACGTGCCCGCGCTAACTTTAGTGCGGGCTTTTTGTAAGGAGGATAGGCTTACGTTTGGAAAAAGAACCTCAGTTTTAATGTTGAGCCTTTTGGCTTTTTTTTCATACGCGCGCGCGGACGAACCAACGCCCGTCGAATTAGACCCTAACGGTCCGTGGATGATTTGCCATATCGGCGTACAAGGCAATAAAAATATCCGTCCCAAAACCGTTACCAAACACGCA
This sequence comes from Candidatus Avelusimicrobium luingense, assembly GCA_900315845.1. Lineage (GTDB taxonomy): Bacteria > Elusimicrobiota > Elusimicrobia > Elusimicrobiales > Elusimicrobiaceae > Avelusimicrobium > Avelusimicrobium luingense. The sequence goes on along the minus strand of OOHK01000004.1, from coordinate 63,346 downwards.
TCGGCTAAAAAAGGCCAGTTGTACGAAATTTCCCAAGTATCCGACGACATCCAATCCATTTCCGCGTTAGGCAATTTTGTTAGCGTAGATATTGACATCACCCCGGAAAACGGCACCCGCAAAACCAAAGAAGGCGAAGCGGAACTTTGCCACCGCTTAACGTATATCGTAGCGGAAAAACCGATTTTTGATCATTTATCTTACGAAGGGCGCAAGCATTTAGGCAAAGGGGCCATCACCCAAGCCATGACGCTCAAAATTAAAGACCCGTTTAATGAAACAAAACTTCAAGCCGATCTGGAACGCATCAAAGCCAAATACGCCGAAAAAGGCTACATCAGCGCGGAAATCTCTTATGAACTGACACAAGACGAAAAACAAAATGTCGTCTATGTCAAACTGATTATCAACGAGGGCGAACGGGTACGCGTGGGAGATGTTACGTTAGAAACGGCCCATGAACTGCCCGCCCAGAAAATTATTAAAAAAGCATCCAACCGCCCCGGCAAAGTATTTAAGCCGCAAAACTTACAACGCGATTGGGTCAAAATGATGCTTTACGGGCGCAACAAAGGATACAGCGAATTTAATTTGTCCCAACCGCAAGTTACCTTTAACGACGAGAAAACAAAAGCCAACTTGGTTTACCGCCTTACCGAAGGCGAAAAAGTAGATTTCGGGACGGTAGCGTTTGAAGGCAACAATGTTTTTACGCAAGAAGAATTACAAAAGCAAGTCTTCTTCCGCGACGGGCATCTCTACAATCAAAAAGATTTTGACGATACACTCGCCGCCATTCAAGAACAATATGCCAACAAAGGGTATTTGCAAGCCCGCGTAGAACCCATTAAAAACATTCAAGACGGCAAACTCAATTTGACGTTTGATATTTCCGAGGGCAATATCTTTTACATTGATAACGTGGACGTTACCGGATACCAAGACACCAAAAAATACGTCTTTACGCGCGAATTGGCTATCCACCCCGGCGACTTATATGACAACGCTAAAATACGCCGCAGTCAAACTAAAATCATGAACTTAGGTTTCATTAACGACGTTCAAATTGATTTGCAACCCACCGCCGATCCGCAAAAAGTAGATTTGGATTTTAACGTCGTGGAAGGTCGCCCCGGCATGTTCACCGCCGGGCTTGCCATGAGTTCTATGGACGGTTTGTACGGGGAATTGTCCGTCAATCACATGAACTTATTCGGGCGGGCGCAACGTTTGTCGTTACGCACGTTATTTGGTAAAGAAATTTTGGATTACACCGTCAGTTGGATGACACCGTGGATATACGATAAACCGACGTCTTTGGGTGTAGATTTATTTAATACCCGCCGTTACCGTTCGTTCTCCACCGACAATCAGGCCTATACCGAAAAACGCATCGGCGGACGTGTTAAAGTCGGGCCGCGTTTTAAGGATGATATTTATTTACTCTCTCTGGGTTACTCGTTTGAGAACATCAATATTTATGACGTAGATGACCGTTTCAAATGTCAACCCGGGCAAGACCCCGCCACCTGTATCGCTGACGGGAAAACCGATTTATCTACCTTTAGTGTAGATTTTGCCATTGATACGCGCGATAATATCTGGGATCCGACAACCGGGTGGCGCAACTCGTTAGGGTTGGCTATTGCCGGTGGGCCTATCGGCGGCGATTTAGATTTGTGGTATGCAAACGCCCGGTCTATTTTCAACTATACAGTGATCAATCCCGGCGGAAATTATCCGATCGTGTTTGTACTCTCTAACAAATTCGGTTCGGTCAAACGCTATGGCCGCACGCAAGAAGTTCCCCCCTATGAAAAATTTTTCTTAGGTGGTGCAGATACCATCCGCGGCTATGAACGTGCCGGAGAAATCGGGCCGGAGTACGGCGGCGAATTGTATTATGTAATGAACGCGGAATTGCGCTTCCCGATTGCGCGCGAAGGCCGACGCAATATGGCACAGTTTGCGTTCTTCTTTGATTTAGGAAACTCGTGGAATCATTTTGACGATTTGAAGTTCTCACTCGGGCCGGAAGAAGAACAGTTCAAAGCCGGCGTCGGGGTGGGGTTGCGTTTTACAACGCCCTCTTTGCCTATTCGTATTGACTGGGGATACGGCTTAAATCACCGCCCGGGCGAAGATCGTTCCCACTTCTACTTCAATATCTCAAATATGATGTAAGACGCGTATGAAAAAAAGTTGGGCAGTTTTTCTAGCCGTATTATTGACCGGTGTTGCGGGGGCGCAAACGTCCGACACGCCGGATACGCTGTCGGCCCAAGAAGCCGCTGCGGTAGCGGCTTTACTCGCCAAAGATGCCGCAAACCGTGAACAAGCCGCTAAAGAGCAAACCCAACAAACCGCCCCCGAAAAAGAAGAATCGCAAGAATCCGCGCCGGAAGAAACATCCAAAAATGCGGTCTGTTTGCCCGTAGCCTTTGTGGATATTGATGAAGCCTTTAACGAACATCCGCGCACGATTGCCGTCAAAGAACAAATCCGCGAAAAAATCTTAGCCAAAGAGCGTGAAGTGGCTCAAGCCAAAGAGGATATTGAACAACGCCGCCAAGAAAATGCGCGGCTGACCGCGTTGGGGCGCGAACTCAAACCGTTTTACGAACATATTGTAATAGAACCACACCCGTTTTTACCTAAAATAGAAGAATCCGCCGATTCGCTGGCGCTAAACAATTTATTAAACCGCCTGACATTTGCACAAACAACGGTGCTGACCGCCAGCCCCTTAGATACACCCGCACAATTAGAAGATATCACCGCGCGCATTGCGGAAAATAAACGCGTGATTGAAAAGCAAAGTTTTTTTATAGATAATTATAAATATACTACACGCGAAGAAATTTTAAAATTAGAACAACAAGAAGTGCAGGAAATTCTGCAAGACATTTACCGGGAAATAAAATCGTTTGCCCAAAAGCGTAATATCGGGGCTATCGTACGCAAAGATGAACTTTTATACGGTAATAAACCCGTCAATGTAACGCAAGACTTTATTAACCGGCTTAAAAAATCACGCAAATACCGCAAACGCGGCAAATAACAAGGAGAATTATGCAACTGACTATCACCGAAATTGCCAAAATTACTCAAACCCAGCCAAATAAAACTTCCGATACGGTAATTACCCGTTTATGCTCGTTGGAAGATGCACAAGAAGGCGGCATCTGTTATTTGACTTCGTTAGACAAATCCGATTTACTCAAAGACTTAAAAGCATCCGCCCTGATTGTGCCGCAACAGGCCCAAGATAAAGATCTTCCGTTTGCGGGAACGCTCTTATATGCACAAAACCCGGAGTGGTCATTTATTTTACTCATGAAATATATAGATGCTTTGCGCACCAAACATACTCCCGGCATCCACCCCACCGCCGTCATTAGCGATAAGGCCAAACTGGGGCAAAACGTATCCGTGGGAGCCTACACCGTTATTGAAGACGGCGTAACCGTGGGAGATAACACCGTTATTTTCCCCCAATGCTACATCGGCAAAGATGTCACTATCGGCAAAAACTGCTACATCTATCCGCAAGTAGTTATCCGCGAAGATTGTGTCTTAAAAGATTATGTAATTTTACAACCCGGCGCGCGTATCGGTGCGGACGGTTTCGGTTTTACCTTCCATGACGGGCGCCACCAAAAAATTCCACAAGTGGGCAATGTGGTACTCGGCAACGATGTGGAAATTCAAGCCAATGCTTGTATTGACCGCGCCAAAATCGCCAGCACTGTCATCGGCGATAACACGAAAATTGATAACTTGGTTCAAGTTGGGCACAATGTACACGTAGGGCAAAGCAGTATTTTCTGCTCGCAAGTGGGCATTGCCGGCACAACCGAAATCGGCAACGGTGTTATTTTAGCCGGGCAAGTAGGCTTGGCCGGACACATGAAAGTGGGCGACCGCGCCCAAATCGGTGCGCAATCGGGCGTGATGGGAGACGTCCCCGCCGGGCAAACGTATTTCGGCTTTCCGGCTATTCCGCAAAAAGAAGCCTTCCGCCAAATGGCCGTTGTGGCCAAATTGCCGGAAATCTATAAAGAATTTAAGCAACTTAAAAAGCAACTCCAAGAAACGCAACAACTGTCTTTCTGGGGCAAACTTAAAAAACTGATAGGACGTTAATTATGCGAAAAACATTAGCACAAACAACCGTTATCAAAGGCATCGGCTTACATACGGGCGCGCCGGCGGTTATGACGTTCAAACCCGCCGAAAACGGTATCACTTTCTTACGCACCGATATCGCCGGAGCAAAACCGATTATAGCCGATGTTTTCCACGTCGGTTCCACGCTGCGCGGTACTAATTTGAAAAACGACACGGCCGAAGTCTGCACGGTGGAACATGTACTGTCTGCCTTGCATGCACTCGGTATTACCGATGTATGCGTGGAAATGGACGGCCCGGAACCACCGGTTACCGATGGCGCCAGTGACGTCTATGCGGACGCTTTCTTGCAAGCGGGTTTGCGTGAATTATCTGCCGAACAACCGCTTTTAGATATCAAACGCACTATCACATACACCAGCGGCAACATTTCGTACAGTGCTACTCCGGCTGATAAACTTACTTTTACATTCGTGTATGAACATAAACATCCGCTTGTTTCGCATTTAGAATACACCTTGGAATTTACACCGGAAAATTACATGAATGAAATTGCCCGTGCGCGCACCTTCGGGTTTGAAGAAGAATTGGAATTCTTAAAGGCCCATGGGTTAGCCAAAGGCGGTAATTTAGAAAATGCCGTCATTATCGGCAAAGACCGTTTCCTAAACGAACGGCGCTATCCCGATGAAATGGTACGTCATAAACTGTTAGATTTAATCGGCGATATCAGTTTAACCAAGCACAAACTCCCCCCGCTTACGATTGTTTGCCGCGGCGGCGGGCACAAACACAACGTAATTTTTGCTAAAATTTTACTGGCGAATAAAGAGGAAAAAGGATGGTAAAAACAACTTCGTTAAAACATTTTTTGACGCTTCCTGTTCAAACTGTTTATAGTTTAGAGGATATCAAGGCCAACATTCCGCATCGCGAGCCGTTTTTACTGGTGGACGAAATACGGGTATTGGAAAAGCGCAAAAAATACATCGGCGTACATCAAGTACGTGCCGATGAGTTCTATTTCAAAGGGCACTTTCCGGGCCATCCGGTTATGCCGGGAGTGTTGGTAGTGGAAAGTATGTCGCAAACGCTCGGCGGGGCTTTAATGCCCGAAGTAATACAAGAAGGTCGTTCCTTACCGCTCTTTTTGAGTATAGAACAAGCCAAATTTCGCGGGATGGTTTGTCCCGGCGATACATTAGAAATGCCCATTGAAATTTTACGCTTGGGCCGTATTTCCAAAATTTACGGTGAAGCGTACGTCAACGGTAAATTGTGCACGCAAGCCACACTTAATTTTATTGTAGGAGATTCCCCCCATGACTAAAAATATTCACCCCACCGCAGTTATTGATCCTTCCGCCCAAATTGACCCCTCTACGGTCATCGGGCCTTACACCGTTATCGGGCCGGACGTTGTTATCGGTAAAAACAATCACATCGGACCGCATTGTGTAATAGAAAATACCACCATGGGCGACAATAATGAACTGATTGCCAGTTCGTTTATCGGTGTCAAACCGCAAGATTTATCCTATAAAGACGAACATACCCGCGTGGTATTGGGCAATGGTAACAAAATCCGCGAGTGTGTAACTATTCACCGCTCCACCGATGTCAATGTACCGACCACAGTCGGCAATAACTGCCTGTTAATGGCCAACTCACATATTGCGCACGATTGTCATTTAGGTAACAACATCATTATTGCCAATAGTACCGCCGTTGCGGGACATATTACCATTGAAGACCGCGCGGTCATTTCGGGCTTAATCGGTATCCACCAATTTTCTCGTATCGGCACAATGGCTATGTTATCGGGCGGCACCATGGTGCACCAAGATGTTCCGCCTTATTGTATTGCCCAAGGGGCACGCGCGCGCTTAATCGGGATTAACTTAGTAGGCTTGCGCCGAAACGGATTATCCAAAGAAGCCATTTTAGAAATTCGCCGCGCTTATAAAGCCTTATTCAGAAGCGGTAAATTACTCGGTGAAGCCTTGGCCGAGTTGGAAGCCACCCACCCGTGCCCGGAAGTGCAACATATGATTGATTTTTGCAAAAATTCCAAACGCGGTGTAATTGCCGCTAAACGCAGCATGAGAGAACATGACGACGAATAAAATAGGACTCATCGCCGGCGAAGGGAAAATGCCCGTTTATATCGCCCGCAAAGCCGCCGCCAAAGGATATGAAGTGGTGGTAGCGGGCATTAAAGGCAATGCCTTTGCCGAAGACTACTCCTGCGCAAGCGTTTTTCAAACCATGCGCATGGGGCAGTTGGGGGCGTGCATCCAATTTTTCAAGAAGAATGGCGTTTCGCGCGTGATTATGGCAGGACGCGTGCAACATACCTCTATATTTTCTAATATCGTACCGGACCTACGCGGCGCGAAATTTTTAGCCACCTTAAAAACTATGCAGACTAAAAATATTCTCTCGCGGCTGATTGATGAGTTCAAAAAAGACGGTATTGAATTTGCCAGTTCCGCTTCGTTTTTGGAAGATTTCTTACCGGAAAAAGGCGTTTTATCCAAACGACAACCTACCGAAGAAGAACAAAAAGCCATTGATTTCGGATTTCAAACCGCTAAACAAATTGCGGGGATGGACATTGGTCTTACGTGCGTAGTCAGCCAAAGTGCGGTCATTGCCGTAGAAGGGATGGAAGGGACTGACCGCTGCATCCGCCGCGCCGGGGAACTGGTCAAAGAAGGAGCGGAGAAAAAAGCCGCCGTAGCGGTAGTGAAAGTGGCCCGCCCGAATCAAGACAACCGCTACGATTTACCCGTTATCGGCAAGGGCACCATTGAAAGCGTCGTGCAAGCGGGCTTTAGCGTGCTTGCCTTTGAAGCCGGGAAAACTTTAGTGATGGACTTGGAAGAAGTAGTAGCATTAGCCGACAAACATAAAATCTGTTTGTGCGCGGTGTAATAAGTTAACACAAATTGTAAAAATCCCCCGCTACTTGCTGTATAAGCAAAGGCAGGGATATTTTAGTATATTTGATACCGTATATAACTTCCATCGTCTCCATTTGGTAAAACCGACCCATAACTTTTACAAACCTTTTCGTACATGGTGTTTTTAGGCACATAACAATAAGTCATTCCTGCCCATTCCGGTTTATCACTGCGGTGGTCAAAACTGGTTACAATATCCATCAATAATGTACTCCCTTGATACATATTTGCATGAACAGTTCCAGCACTCACACCCGTAGCAATTAATTCCAATGTCCACCCGGAAGGCAAACCGCCTTCTACCGCTATTTCTTCCATATCCGCCGTATAGGTACCATTGGCTAAATAATACACTTCCTCGGCATTTTTCACTGTTTTCATATAGGAAAGCACTTGCGCCACCCTACTTTTGAGCACTGCCTTATTGTATTGTGGCAACGCCACCGCCGCCAAAATGCCGATAATAAGTACAACGACCAATAATTCAATAAGCGTAAAAGCCCGATTGTTTTCCATAGTTATCTCCTTTTTTGTTTCCTTGCTTTATTTTATAAAATCTAGCAAAAAAAACAAATCAAGTTTTTCCTTGCAAGCAGACAAAAAAACTAAAAATTTTTATCCATAACCTAAATTTAACTTTTCTTTTTGCCCTATTTTATGATAGTATTTAATGGAAGGAGTCTCGCCCCAACAAGCGAGAGGCCATTACTTTATATATTACAGAGGAATTTTAATTATGACACAACGAACTCCCATCATTGCCGGAAACTGGAAGATGCACAATACTATTACCGAAGCCGCCGCGCTTGTTACCGCGCTTACCAAAGCCGGAAATAAAAACCATGCGGAAATTATCGTCGCTCCGTCTTATACATCGTTACACATTGTTACCCGTCTTACCAAAGACAGCGAAATTCAAGTAGCCGCGCAAGATGTACACTGGGAAGATAAAGGTGCTTTTACGTCTGCCGTTTCCCCTATCCAAGCCAAAGATGCAGGTGCCACTCTTACCTTAATCGGTCACAGCGAACGCCGCAGTGTGTTCGGCGATACCGATGAAATTTTAAATAAAAAAGTAGCCGCCGCCATGCGCCACGGATTAAAAGTAATTTTCTGCGTCGGTGAAACCTTGCAAGAACGCGAAGCCGGAAAAACCATGCAAGTGATTGAAGGCCAACTTAAAAACGGACTTGCCAATTTCACCGAAGAACAATTAAACGGCATTATTATTGCGTATGAACCCGTATGGGCCATCGGCACCGGCAAAACCGCCACGCCCGAACAAGCGCAAGAAGTGCATGCGGCTATCCGCGCGTATTTAGCCAAAACGTATAGCGATAAATTCGCCCAAGCCACCCGCATTTTGTACGGCGGCAGCGTCAAAGATACGAACGTAGATGAAATTATGGCTAAACCCGATGTGGACGGTGCGCTCGTTGGCGGCCAATCGCTTATTGCGGAAAAATTCGCGCGTATTATTAACTTTAACTAATATGACCGTCGCCCAACACATTGACCATACGCTCTTAAAGTCTGCCGCCACGCGGTCAGATATTCGCCGCTTGTGTGAAGAAGCCAAACAGTACGGCTTTTGCAGCGTATGTGTCAATCCGTTTTGGGTGTCTTACGCCAAAGAATTACTCGGCGGCAGCCCTGTTAAGGTATGCACCGTTATCGGTTTTCCGCTCGGAGCAAACACAACTGCCGTCAAAGCCTATGAAACGGCGGAAGCCGTCAAAAACGGCGCAGACGAAATTGACATGGTAATTAACATCGGTGCGTTGCGGGCCAAAGAATATGAGATAGTGTTGGCCGATATACAAGCCGTACGCCAAGCGTGTGCGGGCAAAGTGCTTAAAGTGATTTTGGAAACATCGCAACTGACAGATGAAGAAAAAATCAAAGCCTGCGAACTGGCCACCAAAGCCCAAGCCGATTTTGTCAAAACGTCCACCGGATTTGTAGGGGGCGGAGCCACCGTTAACGATGTGGCACTCATGCGTAAATCTATTGCGCCGACCATGCAGGTAAAGGCTTCGGGCGGAGTACGTACACGCGCCGATTACGACGCGATGACCGCCGCCGGAGCGACTCGCATCGGGGCCAGTAGCGGTATTGCAATTGTAGAGGGAAAATGATTACGAATTGGGATATTATTTCGCAAAGCAACTCCATCGGAAACGCATTTACACTTGTAATAGACGGAACCGAGCAAGACGTCCGTTTAATTGCGCGTAAATTAGCCGGCTATGTGCAAACGCCCAAAGCCGCCCAAGCGCCGTTTACCTATGCTTTCGGTTTGCCATCTAATTTAGATGAAACTACCTTAGAAAAAATTCGTACCGCTGTGCGGGAAGTAGTTGCCCAATCAGGTAAAATCAATGAATTTGCCGCCGGAGGAAATCTGGGCAGCCCGCTATTTAACGGGCAAACAAACGACTCTGCCGCTAAAGAAAACACACCGCAAGTGGACATTAACCCGCAAGACAGTTTTTTAAGCAGTAATAATACCCCCACCGATTCCGGGGCCGCCTCTTTGGAAGAAGTGTTCCAAGACAAAGATGCCCCCCAGGAAGAAGAACAAGCCGATTCCAACGATTTGCCTTTTAGCGATAAAGATATGTTGATTAAAGATATGGAAGATACGCTACTTGGCAAAATGCCGTTACAGGATATTTTCTCGGCAGAGACCAAATACGATATGTTTTTGGATGTCAATAAGATTAAGGCCGACAAATCATCACAAACGGCTCGCGATAAAAAACTGGATCAAGCAGAAAATGCTTCCGGTGCGGGAAACGGATTTAATATCTTTGACCAAAAAATCAAAGACCAAACCAGCATTTTAGATTTAGACCAACTCAACGCTATGGCGGAAACATTACCCGAACAAAACGCCGTAGAACAAGAAGTATTAAAAACATCTTCGTTACTCAAAGATTTATCCGTACAAAGCATCCAACCGGATACGGAAGAAACTATCCGCGTAGATGCCATTACGCATGTGCCTTGCCCGGTACCGGAAGAAATGAAATTAGAAAATACGGTCCCGCCGGCGGAACTCGTCACCCAAAACGGTCAGGACAATCTGCCCGATATTACACCGCATACAGAAGACTCGGATGCTTCAAGCCGTGAAGTGGAATCTTTGGAAAAAACCTTCAATTTAGAGGCGACTATCAGCACCGAAGTCATGCGTTCCCAGTTTGCCAAATCGCAACATACGGAAAAAGAATTGACACCGCAAACACCGGACGTACCGGAAAACATGGATACGCTGACCGAAGAAAATTCGCAAAATCCCATGTATGAAGTTTCTACTATTTCCACCCAAGAAGATGACGACGAAGAATCGGAAGAAGTTTCTGTTGATACCAAAGATATGACGCGCATTGATATCCCGGACGATTTAGATGTTACGCCACAACCGATACTTGAACCGCAACCGGCTGAACAAAAGGCACCCGCTGCGGCACCCAAAGCGCAAAAACCGGAAATATCCATGCCGGAAATTCCTATTCTCGCCCCCAAAAAGGCCGCCCAAGTCGGCACTTCGGAAATCACACCGGACATTGAACCGATCACCGAGCCAAAAATAACCGAACAAAAACCGGCCGTATCGGATCAAAAGGCCCCATCGGGAAAAACAATTTTACACCTGCGGACGCCACAGCAACCGCCCGCTACTCCAACACAGGATGCTCCTATTGCGGAACAACCTGAATCTATTGTTACTCCGGCACCCGTTGCTGTGCCGCAACCTGAAGAAGAACCCTTAAAAACGGCACCGTCAGGTAAAACTATTTTACGTCTGCGAGAGCAAACACCATCTGCCGAACCGGTTGCCCCGGCTCCGACTACACCGAGGACTCCTATTATGCCTAAAAAAATTGTTATTCCGTCAGTTACTCCACCTGCTGCACCCAAACCCGTTGCGCCGAGTGCGCCGGTTCCTCCGCCACCCGCGGTTCAACCGCCCCAAGCACCGGTAGCGCCTGCAGCCCCGGTGGCACCGACGGCTCCAATAGCCCCGGCAGAGATGACAACGCCTCCGGCTCCGCCAGCCATACCGGCAGTTGAGCAACCCGCTGCCCCTATACCGGCACCGGCTATGCCTTCTTTGCAACAATCTTCCATGCCGGAAATGCCGAGCGCATCCGCCACTCCGGCTCCCCAAATCCCGGAAGAAAATGATCCTATGGAAAAAACAAAAACAATTGACTATTCCATTGAATTACCTCTTTCGGAACTCAAAAAACACAATTGGCCGTTGGAAGTGCCGTTACTTCCGACATATACCTTGGAAAATTTGGTATTGTCCGTCAACCGTTTTGCACACGCTACCGCTATTTCCGTATTGGATAATCCGGGCAAAATGTATAACCCGCTTGTGTTCCACGGAACAACAGGGACCGGTAAAACCCACTTCTTAAACGCGATGGCGTATGGGTTCTCTAAGAAATTCGGGCAAGAAAATATTTTCATGACCAACGGGGTGCGTTTATCCCGCGGTATCCAACGCTATGCGCTGGAAGGCAACATGGAAAAATTTGAAAAATTTATGGACACCGTCAAAGTGCTTTTGATTGACGATATCCACTTGCTTGCTATTAACGAACAAAACCGCGCCCACATTTCAAAATTACTTAATAAATTTTTGAAAGAACAAAAACAAATTGTGGTAACGTCTAAATATCCGCCGGAAAGTTTAGGCAAATTGGAAGATTTAATCCAATTCCATTTAGACTCCGGTTGGATCTCCGAACTCAAGGCAGCCAGCGGGCATTCTCATTTCAAAATCGTTAAAACAATGCTCATGGGAAACGGCGTAGATTTAACCGATGCCCAAATTTCCCAATTCTTTAACGATACACACATGACGCTTAGTGCCATCAAACGCAGTATTCACCGGCTGAAAGTGTTGGAAAATTTAATTTTCCCACACATAGACGAATCCCAACGCTCCCAAGCGGATATGTTGGAAAAATTACTTGCTACGACCGGAGAAGACCCCAACAGCGAATTATTAACCAAAGAACCTGCCTCTATTTCCTCTATCAGCACCGTAGGAAACGGCGAATGGGGACGCATCGGTTTCTTCTACCCGAGCAATAATTCCAGCGCGATGAACTGGATGGTTTATGCCTTGGAACAACGCGCCAAAGAATTAGGTATTAGCGGTGGGTTTGATATTGCGGTACGCTCGTCATACTCTACTGAAAATATCATTTCGTCGGCCTTTAAAATTGCCAACTTGTGTGATAACAAAAAATTACACGGAGCCGTGATTTTAGGGCCCGCCTTAAACGTATGCGAACCGTCTGTGCGCGAAAACTTCTATGATATTTTAACGCATATGTTGGAAATTATGCTTATCCGCTGCGGTGTTATCAATACCGAAGCCATGCGTTTGCCTAGCACGTATGTAAAGGTAATCGCCGAATTGTTGAGATAATTTATGAAAAAAATATTCTGTCTGTTCGTATCCTTAATTTGTTTGGGAGCCTGCTCTTCCGGCTTAAAAACAGCCGTCAAAGACGGAAAAATTGCCCCGTCTTTCAATGATATGTTACTAACGAACGATTATTTGTGGGTTCGCGGCTTGGGTGCGGTTAATCCCGCCCACACCAGCGATTCACAACGCCGCATCATGAGTCGTGAAGCAGCCATTGCGCATGCCTACCAACGTGCTACCGAAATTTTGTACGGGGCCCAATTAGATAGCCACGTGCAAGTAGTAGATGCCGTTTCCGTTGGCAGTACCGTGGAAACATCCGCACAAGGGCTTATTCAACACATGGAACTCATTTCCACCGAATATTTAGACGATGGCGGATGCAGTGTAATTATGCGGGTAAACCGCGCCGCGCTTAAACAAGCCGGAATTGAGCCGGAGCAAAAGAAATGAAAAAACAACTGGCTTTTGTATTAACTGTTCTACTTACTTTAACCGCCTGCAGTGCTTGGCGTATCGGCCCGAAAGGCGAAGGCGAATATGTTATCGCCGAATCATTAGTACCGTATGATGAAAACAACTTGCGGCAAATGAAAAAAGACGGTATTTTAGCCGCCCAAAAAGCCGCCGTAGAAAAAGTAGCGGGGGTATTTATTTCTTCGGCTACTACCGTTGATCAAGCCCAAATCGTAGAAGATAAAATCACCTCTAAATCGGCCGGGTTTATTCGGCACAGCCACGTACAAAAGGCCTATCGCAAAGGCGATGAGTATTACACTAAACTCAAAGCCATGGTGTTAGTCAAAGACATTGGCGACATCATCAAACAATCGGAAGCCGATTCCTTCGCTAAAAAAACGACCATTATCGTGGCTTCACACGAAACAGTAGGTGAGGAAGTTTCCCTGCGCCAAGATTGCAAACAAGCCATTTACCGCGCCTTAAAAGCGCAACCGTTTGCATTGGTCAATGGGGATAATTTAAGCCAAAATAATATAGACAACCCCAACCCGACTATTGATAAAGCCCGCACGGAAGGCGCCCGCTTTTTAATTGTTGCCGACACGGCTACCAATCCGTTGGAAAATTTAGCCACCGCTACGGTCTCTCCGTTCAAAACGTACCGTGCGCGCGCTAATATTCGTGTGTATGCGACTAACAATTATGCCGTCGTAGCAGAAGGAGCGCAACAGCAAAGCGGTTTGGATCCGTTGCCGGAAATTGCGGCCCAAAAATCTATTTCCGCTGCGTGTGAAAATGCCGCCAAACAACTCATTGAACCTGTCAATGCCGCTATCAATTCCGCCAAAGTTTTTCACTTAACCGTTAAAGATGTCAAAACGATTGAACGGCTTAAACAACTGCAAGATATCTTGAAAGAATTGCGTGAAATTGAAGATTTCAATTTGGTACGCTATGCTAACTCCAGCGCCCAATTTGATATATCGGCCAACACCTCCACATCGGAAGAATTGACCGCTAAAATTATTCGCAAATACAATACAAATTTTACGGTAGTTTCAACTACTCCGTCCGGCATTGTGTTGAGTTTTAACTAATTATGTTAGCCAATATCCGTACAGGAGCCATTAAAGGGATAGAAGGGTTTGAAGTCTCGGTAGAAGTTGATATTGCGCCGGGGCTTCCTTCGCTTTCCGTGGTGGGATTGCCGGATATTGAAGTGCGAGAAAGTAAAGACCGCGTAACCGCTGCCGTACGTAATAGCGGTTTTGATTTTCCATCCAAACGCATTACCGTTAATTTAGGGCCGGCCGAACTACGCAAAAGCGGCACCCATTTTGACTTGCCGATTGCGCTGGGCATATTGGCCGCCAGCGACCAACTCTCTGCTAACGCTACCCAAAAATTATCCCGATTTTTAGTCCTTGGGGAACTGGCACTGGATGGCTCGTTGCGCCCTTGCGCGGGCGTACTGCCCATGTTGATTTCATGCAAGAAACTCAACAAAACAGCCGTTATCCCCCCGCAAAATGTATTAGAAGGGCAAGTGTCAGCCGCCCCGTTCATTACGCCGCACACACTGCGGGAACTGGTAGATTATTTGGAAGAGCGCATAGATGAAACGGCTGTTAAAATCCAATTTATTCCGCAGGAAGAAACAGCCCCGCAAACGGAATTAGATTTTTCGGATGTTAAAGGCCAAGCATTAGCCAAACGTGCCTTAGAAATTGCCGCTGCCGGCGGACATAATGTGCTGATGATCGGGTTGCCCGGTACGGGTAAAAGCATGCTTGCCAAACGTTTCCCCGGTATTTTGCCTCCCCTTACGCAAGAAGAAGCGTTAGAGATTACCAAAATTTATTCTATTTGCAACTTGATGGGCAAAAGCAAACTCCTAACGCAACGTCCGTTTCGCGATCCGCACCATACCATTTCCGATGTGGCTTTAATCGGCGGCGGTTCTAATCCGCGCCCGGGCGAAGTGTCGCTGGCGCATAACGGAGTGTTGTTTTTAGACGAATTTGCCGAATTTTCCCGTTCGTCGCTGGAAGTATTGCGCGAGCCGTTGGAAAACGGACAAGTAACCATTTCTCGCGCGAAAGAAACCGTTTCGTATCCGGCACGTTTTACGCTGGTAGCGGCCATGAACCCGTGTCCGTGCGGCAATTTAGGAAACCCCTTAAAGCCGTGCACGTGTACGCCCATGCAAATCAACCGTTACAAATCGCGCATTTCGGGCCCGTTGTTGGACCGCATTGATTTAACCGTTAATTTGAACCCCGTAAAATATACCGATTGGAACAAACACAGCGAAGGCGAAACATCCGCCCAAATCCGCGAGCGCGTATTAAAAGCGCGGGAAATTCAGCGCAAGCGTTTTGCCGGCACAACCACTACCGCAAATGCCTTCATGACTCCCGCACAACTCAAGGCATTTTGTCCGCTACCGCCGGGGGCGGATACTATTTTAGAAGCCGCCATGCGCAAATTCGGTTTAAGCGCACGCAGTTTAGATAAAATTTTGAAAACAGCCCGCACCATTGCCGATTTGGAAGGCAGCGAAAATATTGAAACCAAACATTTAATAGAAGTGATGCAATACCGCCCGTTAGACCGCAAAGGAGTGGCTGACGTATGAACCCATCCATTTCATCTGCGGAACGCTTAGCGCGTATCCAATTAAATGCCTTTTTATATTTACGGGCCGACTGGTTGGAACGGCTGATTGAAATTTTCGGCTCCGCGCAAGAAATTTTGCGTCAAGATGCCCAAACATTAGCCGCGCAAGCCAATTTGAACCCCGCTACTGCCGCTAAATTATTACAAGCGGCTTTTTCCGTTAACCCGCAAGAAGAATGGGATAAAACCGCCGCACTGGGCGGACATATTTATCTGCCGGAAGATGATGAATATCCGCAATCATTACGCAATTGTAAAGAAGCACCGCTAGCCATTTATGTACTAGGCAAATTGCCGCCGGAAGCGCACGCGTGCGCGGCACTGGTCGGCACGCGCAAAATTACACCTTACGGCCGCCGGGTAGCACGCAAACTTGGCGAAGAACTCGCCCAATGCGGGGTAACGGTTGTCAGTGGGCTTGCCCGCGGCATTGACAGCGAGTGCCACGCCGCCTGTGTGCGCCTTAAAAAACCGACTATTGCCGTAATCGGCACCGGTATCGGGCGGTGTTATCCGGCGGAAAACCGCGCCTTGGAAAAAGCGTTATTAGAACAGGGCGGTGCAGTTATTTCCGAACTTCCTTTTCACAGTCCGCCAAATGCATTTCACTTTCCGCGCCGAAACCGTATTATTGCGGCTTTATCGCAACCGGTCGTCGTTATTGAAGGCGAAGTAAAATCAGGCGCACTCATTACAGCTAAACTGGCGTTAGAAATGGGAAAAGACGTTTTAGCCGTCCCCGGCCCGATAGACAGCCCACAGTCGGGCGGGCCTAATATGCTCATTCGCCAAGGGGCGGGGGTTGTAACTTCCGTCGCAGATATACTAGACTATATACCACAAGAGTCCCGCTTTGGGTTAGACCCGCGGTTTTTTGAACGTGTGGAAGATACACCGGTAAAACCGCAGGAAACTTTGTCGCCGCGCGCCAAGCAAGTGATGGAAATTATCGGCACGGGCAGTTGCAGTTTAGACCAAGTAGCCGAAGCCCTACAAGCCGACGTGCCCGAAACGGCAGGACTGTTATTTGAACTGGAAGTACAAGGATTTTTATCTTGCGAAAACGGATTATACAGCAAGAGCAAATTTTAAGAAGGAAGTGAAATTATGGTAACTAATGTAAAAGGGAAAAAACTCGTTATTGTGGAGTCTCCCACCAAACAAAAAACAATCAGCAAAATTTTAGGAAGCGACTATATTGTACGCAGTTCATTCGGGCACGTGCGTGATTTGCCCGAACGTGATATGGGAGTAGATATTGATAATAATTTTACCCCCACCTACCGCCCGGTGGACCGCGCCAAACGGTTAATCGGCGAACTGACTGCCGTAGCCAAAAACGCGCCGGAAATTTACCTTGCTACCGACCCTGACCGCGAAGGGGAAGCCATCGCGTGGCATTTGGTGGAACTGTTAAAACTTCCCAAAGAACGTTATCAACGTATTTTCTTCCACGAAATTACGCCGGCAGCCATTAAAGAATCTTTTTCGCACGCACGTAAAATTGACGAAAATCTCGTCAATGCCCAACAAGCCCGCCGTATTTTAGACCGCATTGTAGGTTATAAATTGTCTCCGTTACTTTGGAAAAAAATTACCCGCGGTTTATCAGCGGGGCGTGTACAATCGGTGGCGGTGCGGTTACTGGCCGAACGTGCCAAAGAAATCGCCGATTTTAAAGAACAAGAATATTGGACAATCGGTGCCCAATTTGAAAAACCGCAAACCGCCCCTAAATTCTGGGCGCGTGTAACGAAATGGCAAGGCAAAAACGTGGAACAAACGACCACCTATCACCTATTTGCCGAAGATTACAAAGTTAAAAATACCGTCTTTGACAGCGAAGCCAAATTAGCCCCGATTAACGAACTGTTACGCAAAGGCCCTAATACCGTTGTTAAGGTAGAAAAAAAGGAAGTCAAACAAAAACCAAAACCGCCTTTTATTACCAGTTCCATGCAACAAGATGCGTATAACAAATTAGGGTTCTCATCTCAAAAAACCATGATGACTGCCCAAACGCTCTATGAAGGTATTGAAGTGGAAGGGCAAACCATCGGGTTAATTACGTATATGCGTACGGACTCGTTTAACGTGTCTAAACTGTTGCAAGAACAAACGAAAAAATTTATCGGCGAGAAATACGGCCCGCAATTTGTTCCGGCCAAACAACCCGTCTACAAAAGTAAAGTGATGGGCGCACAAGAAGCACACGAATCTATTCACCCGACCGACGTACGCCGCACGCCGCAAAACATGAAACCGTTTTTGACGGCCGACCAATACAAACTCTACGAACTGATTTGGTTACGTTTTGTGGCCAGCCAAATGGCCGATGCCGTGTTCAATACTGTAGCCATTGATATTGCCGCCGGGGATGAAAAAACCTGTTTGTTACGTGCTAACGGACGGACGGTTAAATTCCCGGGTTATTTATCTATCTACAAAGATCAAGACGAAGAAGAAAATAACGAAGACAGCCAAAGCGCGTTGCTTCCGGCGTTGGAAGAAGGCGACCAACTGACCGTATTGGATATCAATTCCAAAGCGCACAAAACAACTCCGCCGCCGTGCTACAACGAAGCAAGTTTGATTAAAACACTTGAAAAACACGGGATCGGTCGTCCGTCCACTTACGCGCCCACCATCAAAACGATTTTGGACCGCAAATATATCGCCCGCCAACCCAAAACGAGTAAATTAGTGGCTACCGATTTGGGCATTACGGTAACGGAAAGTTTGAAAGGATTTTTCAAAGAAATTATGGACTTATCCTACACCGCAGGCGTGGAAGAAAAATTAGACCAAGTGGCCGAAGGCGCCCAACAATGGGTGGCCTTATTGTCCGATTTCTACACTAATTTCAAACGCGAATTAGAAGAAGCCGACAAAGGCATGCAACGTCCCGCCGCCCAACAAACGGAAGAAAAATGCCCTGTCTGCGGTAAGTTTATGCTTAAAAAACGCAGCCGCTTCGGGGAATATCTTGTCTGCAGTGATGAGACGTGCAAAGGCAAAATCAACCTCTCCAGTTCCGGCGAAAAAGTCGCTCCCGAACAAACAAACGAAGTGTGTGACAAATGCGGCGCCCCGATGGTGCTTCGCACCGGACGGCGCGGGAAATTTTTAGCCTGCTCGGCTTATCCTAAATGCAAAAACACCTACTCGGTGGACGCCAACGGAAACAAAGTGGCCTCTACGGGCCCGATAGTCACCGACCGCAAGTGCGAAAAATGCGGGAAGCCGTTTGTGTTGCGCTCGTCAAAACGCGGGGAATTTTTGGGCTGTTCCGGATATCCTAAATGCAAAACAATTGTGCAAGTAACGCCGGAAGAAATTGCCCAAATCAAAGCCGCGCACGAAGCCAAACAAAAAGCCAATTCAGCGGAGAAATAACGTGGAAGAATGGGTGTATGCGTTTTTGCTACATTTGCAAAATAAAAACTTCTCGCCGTTAACGATTAAAAGTTACCGGGCCGATTTAGAGGAGTTTTTGGACTTTTGCAACAAACGGCAACTAACCGATATTAAAGAATTTACATCGGCCAATATCCGTTCGTTTTTAGCTGCGCTGCAAACCCAACATAATCCGGCCCGTAATACTATTTTACGCAAGATTGCATCCTTACGCAGTTTTGCGGCCTATTTACTGGACCAAGGGGAACTGGCGCAAAATCCTTTTAAGTTACTCCCCGCTCCCAAACGTCAAAAATTATTACCGAAATTTTTAACCGAATCGGAAACCGAACAACTCTTAGATACCGCCGCCCATACCAAAATGGCCCCGCGAGATCGGGCGTTATTTGAACTGATGTATTCCAGCGGACTACGCCGAAGTGAAGTAACAAACTTAAAAATTGCAGATGTAGATTTTTTTAACGGCATTGTTAAAGTGTTCGGGAAAGGCTCCAAGGAGCGGCTTGTTCCCGTTACGGATACTGCCCTTGCCGCCTTAAAAGATTATTTGGCAAGCCGCCCCAACCCCCAACCGCAAGAGGCACTTTTCTTAAACCATAACGGCAAACCCTTAACGGGTGACGGACTTGCTTATATTTTCAAAAATACCGCTATTAGCGCGCATTTGGTACGCAAAGTAACTCCCCACAGTTTACGTCACTCGTTTGCAACACACTTACTTAACAACGGGTGCGATTTACGCAGTTTGCAAGAAATGCTAGGTCATAAAAGTTTAGCCGCTACGCAAGTGTATACGCACGTTTCGGTGGAGCGGTTAAAAAGCGTATATCAAAACGCTCATCCCAAAGGGAAGGAGAATTCACTATGATTGGCGTAGGTGTTGATATCGGCGGAACATTTGTTAAATTTTTCGTACTCAATGAAAAAGGTGAAATTTTACGCACCGAAAAAATAGAGACCGATTATGCCCGCGGGGCGAAAGGATTTATAGATCAAGTTGCCACATATATCAACCGTTTCAAACAAGAATATGCCCCCGAACCGTTAGCGGTAGCCGTCGGCGCACCGGGTGATGTGGATAACCAAAAAGGAATTTTACGCTACAACCCCAATTTAAAATTTACCGATGTGGACGATTGGCCGATTGCCCAACAACTACAGGAAAAAACAGGTATTTTACCGCGTGTGGTCAACGACGCCACATTAGCCGCATGGGGTGTGTATGAAACCGATTTGCACCGCCAAGGCACCAATGTATTAGTTGTTACATTAGGCACCGGTGTCGGCGGCGGGCTTATTCTTAACCGCGAACTTTACCAAGGCTCCAACGGCACCGCGGGCGAAATCGGTCATATGAAAATTGAGGACACCGCTACCGGCCCGTTGTGTGGCTGTGGCTCTCACGGCTGTTTAGAAGCCTTTGTGGGCACTATCGGTATTAAACGCCGCGTACATCAAGCCGTTGAAAAGCACCCGCAAAGCGAACTGGCACGATTAGTCGGCACGTCAGACGATTTTAAGATAGAACCCGTTTTTCGGGCGGCTCAAAACGGTTGCCCTGTCGCCCGACAAATTTGGGAAGATACCGGCCGTTATTTAGGTGTAGGTATTGCCAATTTAGTATTAGTGTTAGATATAGATACCGTTGTACTTACCGGCGGCGTGTCGGGCGCGGCACCGTATTTTATGCCTGCACTCAAACACGTATTGGATGCTCAACCGTTCAAGACGCCGTTTCGTGCGTTAAAATTGCTCGTATCTAAAAACCCCAATATCGGAGGAGTAGGCGCGGCCTTATACGCTATTCACCACGCTAAAAATTTCCGTTAAATGATGCATAAGACTTTTTGGAAATCGTTTGCCTTGTTGTGTTGTTGCACCGCATTTGCCGCGGCGCAAGACCGCACGTTACCCGCGCCGGATAATGACGGTTTTATTTATTTCACCGCCGACAACGCTACCGTAGAACCTTATTCCAAAAAAGTTAATCTGACCGGAAACGTAACGATTATTCAAAAAACGCCCGACGGCAAAAAACGCACCGTTACGGGAGAAAATTTAACATACGACCAAGAAAACACCACTTTTACATCGGTCGGCCCCATTACTTTGGAAGACGGACAAGGCGGTGTTTTGCACGGCACCAACGTTACCGGTAACTACACCACCAAAGATTTCAAAGCCGAAAATTTAACCACCGAATATCCCCCCTTGCGCATTTTAGGGGCAAAGGAAATTTCATCCAAAAACGGCAAACAAAAATTGCGCCATGCCGAAGTAACCTGTTGCGATTGCGAAGATCCGCACTATACGCTTTCCGTCGGGAAGTTGACCGTTTCGCCGCAAAAGCGTGTGTTTGGCACCAACGCAGTTATGCGCGTAGATGGCGTGCCGATACTGTATTTACCTGTTTTTTGGCGGTCGTTAGATTCCCAAAAACCGTGGACGACGTATGTAGATTTTACCCAAAGCAATCACGTGGGGTTTGGGGTGTTGACTTCGTCCGTATTTAAGCCGATACTCGGCTTGCGCCCGATATTAAATTTAGATTATTACACCCAATCGGGTGTGGGAATCGGGGCGGGGCTTACGGCTGTTGAGTCGCCCACCTTGCGCGGTAGTGCGGAGTATTATTTTATTAACGACCAAAACGCGAAAGAACTGGAACTCTCCGACAAAAAACGCTGGGGGCTTAAAGGCGGTTACTGGTGGGAAATATACGATTCTTCCGATCATTTCAATAACGAATCCGGGGCCTTGTATCAATTACAAACGCAATTTCGCCAAGTGTCCGATCCGTATTTTAACGATTCATTCTTCCGCAGCAACCCCTATATCTTCATGCCCGACCAAGAAACCAACTTATCCGTGGCACGCCAAACACGTCGAACGACTTTGCGCGTATCGTACGAAGAAAAAGATATTTTCGCGTGGAACAAAAACGAATTTATGGCCGAAAAACGTGTGCTGCCGGAAATTAAATATATGATTTTGCCCGTCAACGATCCTTTGTTAAAATTATCGCACCGCTTTGAAGTAGATTTCAATAATACATCCAAATTGCAATACCAAAACGACCGCCCCAACGAAGAAGGCCCGTATCAGCGGCAAGGCCACGCGCGTTGGACGGCAGAAAAATCTTTTCGTTTAGGGTATTTTACGTTGATGCCCAGCGTATTTTACGATCAAAAAATTACGTTTGATGATACCCATTATAATGATAAAGATGCTTGGGTAGGCCGCGTGGGAACGGATGTTAATATGCAAACCCGCTCCTTACTGGGCAATACCGATTTCGGCTATCAATTCACCAAACGTCTGTCCACCGGTACCATTTCATCGGATAGTTTATCACCCGATAAAGGTATTGAACGCAACCACTTATACGTCAATCATTATTACCGCCCCACGTTGCACACACACGTTAAATTGGGAGCCGGGTTTAATTTGTCCGACTATACCTACGATTTAACCGATGGTTTCGGGCGAGAAATTACGTGGGAACATCTCAAAGAACGCATAGAGCCGTTCTTAGCGGAATGGGGCTACAACTCACCGGACGGAACTATCAATTTCTTTATTCAAGATCAATACGACTTAATCAAGAAGAATTTGAATTTTATTGCCCAATCTAACTTTAATATTAAAGGACAAATACTCGGCTTGGGCTTAAATAACTTTGCCGATTATACAGACCCCGGATCTCGCTATACCACCAATGCAGACCGCTATACCGTTACCACCACGCTTGGCTTGCGTCCGCCAAATCAAAAATGGAAATTAGATTTAGGGATAGATGCCTCGTTTTTCCGCGGAAGCGTAATTGGGTTTAACAAAATGGCTCGTCTTGTGCATGATTTTCACGATGCACGGCTGGATTTAACCGTCCGCCACCGCAACGACAACTTATCTTTTGCCCTACGCTTTACGATTTTGTGCGGTGCTAAAAACCGCAACAAAGCCCAACTGCCCGAAGATACCTATTGGTATCCGTGGCGACAAGAAGGCGATTTACGCGACTAGACATTCTCTAAAAAAACAGGCCCAAAAATGTAAAAAACCGGGGCCGGAATTATATATCTTGTAATTTTCCGGTTTTCTACTCCAAAATTACAAGGTTTTTTCGTTGACCAGCATACTAAAAAGTTAGTATCATTAGTATTGTAGAAATACAAATCTAAAATGGAGAAGCACATGAAAAACTTACTCAACGTAGTTTTAGTTTTCGCCTTGGCCGCCACCTTGACCGCCTGCAAAAAGAACGTTAAAGATGATGCCAATGCGGACTTGACCGCCGGTACCAACTCCGGTGTAGAAATGACATTGGAAGAAACCACTGTGGAAGACGTAACCATCCCGACGCAAGAAGTTGCCTTGGGTGCCGTATATTTTGCGTTAGATAAAGCCACCTTGACTTCCGATGCCCGCAAAATTGTAGAAGCCAACGCGCAAGCCATCAAATCGGCTGCTACCGTAGCCAACTACAAAGTAACCGTAGAAGGCAACTGCGACGACAGAGGTACCACTTCTTACAATATCGCCTTGGGTCAAAAACGCGCCGAAGAACTCAAAGCCAACTATGTGCGCTTGGGTATTCCCGCTGCGAACATTGAAACCGTTTCTTACGGGGAAGAAAAACCCGTTTGCACGGAAGCAACCCAAACCTGCTGGGCGAAAAACCGCCGCGCAGAAACGCTCTTAAGCGTCAAATAAGGCTGTTTTGGCAAGGAGCCCGAACGCATGAAAAACTTTACGAAACTTATTTTTATGGCCGGTTCGGGCTTTTTGCTGTCCGGTTGTATTGCCAGTCAAAACGATATCAGCACGCTTAAACTGCAATTACAAGAACTTAATCGCACCATCGTCCAAATGCAGGCCAACCAAGCGGAACTGGCCGGAAAAATGGACGAGTTAAATCAAAATTTATCCGTATCTAACGAGAACTTGTCCCAAATGGACGAGCAACTCTCCAAATTTTCCACTAAATTAGATGACCTCGCCGCCTCGGTTACACGTCCGGCGGAGACCAGCAAACCGTCGGCCACCATGTTGCCTTCCGATTTATTTGCCCAAGCCAAAACGCATTTAGACAAGGCGGCTTATGACTCGGCCGCTACCGGATTCAAACTCTATATTTCCACTTATCCCGACGGAGAAAATGTAGAAGAAGCCTATATGTATATGGGCGACGCTTACAGCGCGCAAAACAAAAATAAATCGGCCGCGGTAGCGTATGCTACCTTATTACAAAAATTTCCGAAAAGCAAATTGATACCGGCGGCCCGTCTGAAATACGCACGCAGTATTATCCCGTTAGATAAAAAAGACGAAGCCAAAAAGTATCTCAATTCTATCGTGCGCCAATATCCGTCCGCACCGGAAGCCGCACTTGCCAAAGAAGAATTGGCAAAATTAAAATAAACCGGGAAACTTTATCATGAAAAAACTTATTTCATTAGCGGTTATTACAACCGTCCTTGTATGTCTTTGTGCGCCGGTTTTCGCCGCGCCCAAAACCGATGTGTATATCGGTATTACTTCGGTGGGTGACAAACACCTACCTGCTATTGGCTTACCGCAATTTGTCGCCGATGCTCAAAGCGAAAGTGCCGCCCAATTGGTACGCGAAACTTTACGCGCCGATTTACTCTTTGCACGCTATTTTGACATCAATGAAGACGGCCCCGCGTTTAACGCATCTAAACTCAGCCAAACCATGACCGGTTGGGCACGCGCCCGGGCAAGTTACTTACTCGTGGGTTCTATTTCATATAGCGAGCCGTACTATACGATTAAAATTTACGTCTATGATTTATCCACCCGCACCGCGGTATTTTCAAAAGCGTTCAAAGGCACCAAAACCAGTTTGCGCCGCTTAGCCCACATCGCTTCCGATCAAATCACCGCGGCACTTACCGGTAAACGCGGCATTGCCGATACGAAAATTGCGTTTGCCAACAACGCTACCAAACACAAAGAAATTTATATGGTAGATTACGACGGCGAGAATTTGCAAAAACTTACCAACGATAAAAGCATTGCTTTACTCCCGCGCTGGTCTAAAGACGGACGCATTTATTACACCACCTACAAATACCGCAACCCGGATATTTTTGCTATTGACTTAAAAGCGGGCAAAATTGCTCCGGTCATTATTCGCGGCGGGCTTTCACTTATCGGCGGTGTATCGCCGGACGGAAAAGCGCTTGTCTTTACGTCATCCGGCGGAGCGAACCCGAGTATTTACATTTACAATTTAGAAACACATAAAAAACAACGCATTACCAACAAGGCGTCTGTGGACGGCTCGCCGTCTTATTCACCCGATGGCAAATATATTACGTTTGTATCTAACCGTGCCGGCAATCCGCAAATTTACGTCATGGAATTAGCCACCGGGCAAACGCGGGCACTTACCAAAAATTTCAACTGGTCGGATAGCCCGCAATGGTCTCCCACCGGGGAATGGATTGTATTTTCCGGACGCGAAGCCCCGTATCACCCGATGGATATCTTTTTGGTCGATTTAACGGGCACGCAAATTCGCCGTTTAACCACCGATGCCGGCTCTAACGAAGACCCGACTTGGTCTCCCGACGGGCGGTTTATTGCATTTACTACCACCCGCAACGGCTCGCGACAGTTGTATTTAATGGATATGGACGGCAGCGCGCCGCATGTGTTGGCTGATTTACCCGGTGATTCTTTCACGCCGCATTGGAGTTTTTAATAATAAAACGTTCTTATCTTACGTTTTTGCTTTTTCAAAACACAACGCACAAAATCAATTGATTTTGTGCGTTGTTGTTTTTAATCAGGAACTTAATCGTTTCGTTATCCCAGCAATTTCGCCAGTATTTGGCTGATTACCCGGGGGTTGGCTTTACCTTTGCTCAACTTCATTACGCCACCCACCAGCGCTCCGATAGCGGCCTTGTTGCCTTTTTGGTAATCGGCTACGGCTTTGGGATTAGCGGCAATGGCTTCTTTGGCCCACGCTTCTAATTGGCCTTCGTCAGTTACTTGCACCATACCGCGTTTAGCGATAATATCCGCGGCCTTGCCGCCATGCGCGTAAATCTCGTCAAACACTTCGCGCGCTTGTTTGCGGTTGATTTTGCCGCCTTCCACAAATTCTAACAGTTCGGCCAATTGCACCGCCGACATGGGCGAGTTTTCAATTTCTTTTTTCTCTGCGTGGAGCATACCGAGCAAATCGGTTTGTATCCAGTTAGACGCCGTCTTAAGCGACACTTTACCGCTTTTGGTCACTGTTTCAAAATAATCGGCAATTTCGCGCGAACTGGTCAATACACCCGCATCATAAGCAGATAATCCCGCCGCCATAAAGCGCGCTTCTTTGCTTGACGGCATTTCGGGCATACCGGCTTTGATGTTCTCCAGCCACTCATCTTTCAGCACGAGCGGCGGCAAGTCCGGCTCCGGGAAATAGCGGTAATCTAACGCATCTTCTTTCGAGCGCATGGGGCGGGAAACACACTCCACTTTATCCCACAAGCGCGTTTCTTGTTTCACTTGTCCGCCGGCATTTAACACTTCGGTTTGGCGGTTAATTTCAAATTGCAATGCATCACGAACAGCCTTAAATGAATTTAAGTTTTTCAGTTCGGTACGTGTGCCGAATTTTTCCGTTCCGACCGGGCGCAAAGACACGTTTACATCTACGCGCAATTCGCCTTTTTCCATATCACAGTTGGACGCCCCCACCCAACGCATCAAGCGCTTAATTTCGGTGAGATACGCATAGGCTTCGTCAGGCGAGCGCATATCGGGCATAGACACAATTTCAAGCAGCGGGCTGCCCGAACGGTTAAAATCTACCAAAGAGTGATCGGCAAAGTGCGATGATTTGGCCGCATCTTCTTCCAAATGCGCGTGGTGAATACCGATACGTTTTTTCTGTAAATTATCTTTGGGGCCGAAAGTAATTTCCACATAGCCCGCACCATTAATCGGCTCATCAAATTGGGTAATTTGGTATCCTTTGGGTAAGTCCGGATAAAAATAATGTTTGCGTGAAAACGATGAGCGTTTTTGCGTTTCACAATGTAGGCTCAGCCCCGCACGCACCGCCAGCGCCACAGCGCCTTCGGTCAGTACGGGCATTGTGCCGGGGTGCCCCATACAAACAGGGCAAACGGCGGTGTTGGGTTTTGTATCTTCCCCCACACCGTTAGGACAGGTGCAAAACAATTTTGTTTTGCTGGCGAGTTGGACGTGTATTTCCAACCCGATAACAGGTTCAAATTGGGTTGTCACAGTTAAAGTTCTCCTAAATTACTATAATACTAAATATGGTTCATCTTTTTAAGCCCACTTCATACCGTACCGGGGCGGCGTTAGCCGTCGGAACGACCGCTTTGTGGAAAGGACTTTCCTTTATCAATGCACTTCTTATAGCGGCCTATTTCGGCGCGGACAGCGCCACGGATTTGTATTTTTATCTGTTAATTACCGTCGGTATCGGGTGGTATTTTTTACAGCGTCTCAATATCGCCGTCATTATTCCGCAGGCCATGATGTTAGACGAACAACAAAAGTTCGGCGGGCGCAATTTGTTAAACGGTTATCTCTATTTATACACCGCAGCAGCCATAGGGCTCATCTTATGCGGTTGGTTGTTTCCGGTTGGGTTGGTACGATGGTTTTCGCGCTTTGATATGGCTTATTTAAGCGCACAACACACGTTAATTTTTGCGGCGTTTGTCATGTTCGCATTGCAAATATTATCAACGTATTTACTGGCCATATTGGAAATGTATAAACGGTTTGCCACCGCCCTGTTTAACCCCTTAAACGCTTTATTGCCGCTTATATTTTTGCTCATTTTCGGGCGCTCGTATGGAATTATCAGCATGTTGTGGGGATTTATTCTATCATACGGCCTACAAACGCTCGTGCTTCTTATCATGCTTAAAAAAGAATTACATTGGCAATTTACTCACGGCGAAATTTTTCACTCCCGCCAATTTATGCAAAACCTGCTAAGCAACCAATGTTTGGAAGTGGGCAACATTATGGTTGGCTTATTGCCTCTCTATTTGCTCAGCGGGTTAAACGCCGGGACGGTCAGCGCCCTAAACTATGCCAAGCAACTATCCGATTCATCTAACGAAGTTTTTGTGGCGCGTATTACAAACATTTCTAAAATTCAACTAACCGAATACAGCGCCAAACAAGATTGGTCGTCCTTATCCGTGGCCTATAATACGGCGCATCATTTGTTATGGTTTTTCGTAACTCCGTTGGTAATTTTTACGATAGGATATGCTCCGCAAATTGTTACCTTGTTTTTTAAGCGCGGGGCCTTTAGCGCACAAAGCGTATATGAAACGGCTGCTTTCTTGTGCCCGTTAATGATACTGGTATGGTTGGTTGTACCGGTTTTAATGCAAAGCAATATTGCTATCGCCGTGCGAAAATTAAAAGAGTTTTTACCCTATGCGTTAAGCGGAATTATACTCTTTGTTGTTACCGTTCCGTTTGCTATTACTTATTTCGGGGCGGTAGCGTACGTGTACACGCAAGTGATTACCGTAGTTGTCGGGCTGGGTATTAACGCTTTGTTTTTTAGAAAATACACCCCGCAAATATCGCTCAAAACTTCTTTACTGGACGGTCTACGGCTTTTATCGTGTAATATAATTGCGCTTGTTCCCGCGCTTGTATATAAGTGGTACGGTGCCGGAGAAAATGTATGGTTAAGCGTAGGAATCGGCGGGTTAATTTTTGTAGCCGTGCTTGCCGCGTTGACGTGGTACAGCGGCGACCTGAAACGCTTTTTACGCGCGGTAAAACAAACGGCGTAAAAAACGCATCAACCGGCTGTACGAGAAGGAACCTTTCAAACTTTTCTCAAAGAGATACTGACGCAAACGGAATTTCAACGGACGGGTAGCAAATGTTCCCGGTGGGATTTGTAATTCGTCGCGGTGGGTGCGTAAAAATTGTTCTTCTTCGCCGGTAATGCCGTATTTCTCCATAAAACTACATAACGCTACCCGGAAAATATACTCAAACCCCGCTGCCAAATCAGTATATGTACCGTGTTGTTTAAGGATGTTACGCGCTTGCAAAAAACCTTCTGCCAAACTGATAAACCGTTTTTCCCCGCTATGGCTTTGCGAGTTTTCGCGCTGGCGGTAAAAATAATGTGCGTTAGGGGCAAAGGCAATTTTATCGGCGCGGGAAATTAACGCGGCCGCCGGAGCAATATCTTCCGCATTAGAAAGCGTGCTTGCTTGCCACGTAAGTTTATGTGCTAGTTCGCGTGCGATCAATTTACCGCATAAAGCCATAGCCGCAGAACCGTCTTCAAAAATATTCACGCGTTTTTTGCCGGATAATTCGCCGCCCTTAAAAAGGGGCGGCACGCTAAATTGCATAGGAATTTCGCCCGCGAATTTGATCAGCGGCGCCACGACCAATGGGGCGCGCGTATCTTGAGCCGTTTGGTACAAAGCGGCCAAATACTCGGGAGAAATTGTATCATCTCCGTCCACAAATGTAATATATTCACCGCGCGCTTGTGCAACGCCCGTGGCACGGGCCGCCGCTAAACCGCTATGAAGTTGATTGATGACATGGGCATGGGAGTATGTAGCGGAAAATTCGTTTAAAATTTTTTCACTACCGTCGGTAGATCCATCATTTACAAAAAGAATTTCAACGGAGTCAAACGCTTGTGCGGCTAAACTATCCAAGCAAGCAGTTAGCCAATTTTGCACATTATAAATAGGAACAATTACGCTGATAAGCGGGCGGTTTGACATAAGCGTTCGTAATCATCTAAATAATTTTCTAATGAAAAACGTTGGGTAACTTCACGGGCGCGCTCACCAAAAGCGCGACGTTTTTGTTCATCTTGCATTAAATCGGTAAGCGCGGCGGAGAAAGCCGAAACGTCATCTTGCGGCACTAAAATTCCGTCCATATCATGGCGGATAATCACGTCCGGCCCGGTACAGTTAAAACTGACCGCCGGAACACCTAACGCCATGGCTTCCAGCAAAACGAGCGGAAAACCTTCCGCCCGCGAAGACATCGCCAAAATCTGCGCGTGCACGTAAGCCGAAAATACTTCTTTTTGCGGCGGCACGAAATCTACACTTGTTGCAATTCCCAATTTGTCGGCTTGTGCTTTGAGTTTTTGTTCGTCCTCTCCGCCGCCGATAATGGCCAGCCGCCATCCGTCTTTTCGGGCCGTTTTCCACGCGGGCAAAAGTCGGTCAAACCCTTTTTGTGAAGTTAAACGTCCCACCGCAAGCACATAATTACAACCCGGTTTCATAAATGCCGGGCGAGCATACTCGGTTTTAGACGGCACAAGTGCGGGATTATATACCACCTGTGCGCGCCAACCCGGGTGATTCTCTTGTAAGAATTGTAAATCTCGCCGGGACAAAACCGTTACACTATGCGCAAAACGGAGTAAAAAATTTCGCAAAATTTCCCATTTGCGCGAATAGGTTAAATGACGAACGTCCAAATGATCTGCGTAAATATACGGAACATGCAACAGCAAGCAAGACGCCAGCACACTGATTGTCATAAAACTGATAACCACTTGCGGGCGGGTTTCTTTTAACGCACGTGTTAATTTGAATAAGCGCGCCATCCCGCCGAATATTCCGGCGGCGCGAAAAGAAGGCAAATGCACACGCGCCCGCGTCACAGACGCGGGCAGCGTATAAAAATCGGGGACGGTATCATCCAGTGTTAACAGGGTAATTTGATGGCCACGCACGGCAAGTCCGCCACACAGATACGTCATCATACGCTCCGCGCCGCCGCCGCCCAAATTACCAATCACACAGGTGATACGCACAAAATTCCCACTATTTTAATAAAGCGCAAACGGCTTGCATAAAGGCAGCAAAAGGATAGCGGTCTTTGTGTTTGCTGGCTTCTACCGCCATACCTACGCGTTTGCCCCAGTTAACCATTAAATCGTCTAACGCAATCGTAAAAGGTTCTTCTTCGCCGGCGTTGACAATAACACCATTGACGCCATTGGTAATAAGTTCCGTAACGGCCGCGGATTCGCACGCCACGCACGGGAGTTTGCTGGCCATAGCATCTAACAAAATATCAGCGTGAGCCGGGTTTAATGCCGGATACGCAAAGATATCGGCGTTGCGCAAGAAACTGTAAATGTCGCTTTTGGCCGGAACGATTTCGGTACTATCTTGTAAATTATGTTTAGCAATAAATTTTTGCAAAGTTGATTTTTGTGTTCCGTCGCCCACAATCGTTAAATGCCACGTTTTGTGTGCAGGTGCCAAACGTGCCCACGTTTGCAAGAGCGTATCAAAACCGCTTTCTTTAGTAAGCGGCCCCACGGCTAAAATATTATTTTCTTTCTTAAAGCAAGTGGGTTTATCATAGTTGTAATGTTCTACCCACACGGCCGGCTCCGTAACGCGTTGTGCATTGGCACCGTATTTGGCTTTGGCAAGCGGTTTATCGTCACTTCCTAACACAAGCACGCGTGCCGCTTTTTGCAACAAGGCTTTTTTCGTTTTGACGGGTTTATCTTCTTTGAAATTTTCATACTCTACATAGATAAACGGTACTTTGGCCTGCATAGCGGCTTCACACGTGCGTAAATTCATCACGCTAACCAACATATCCGTGTGAGATTTAGCAAGCATATCGGCTAGTTTTTTAGTAGTTGTTAAATTGGTATATTCTTTGACGGCCACGGAAGTGAACACATCTCCTTTGCCTTTGGGCGCAAACAAACTGACCTGATGACCTTGCCCTTGTAAAAATTCCGCCACTTTCACACCCAATCTGGCGGCACAAACGGTTTTACTTCCCCCTAAACTAACAACAATGTTCATAAGAAATCTCCTTACTCTAAAAATCTTTACCTTTATTTTACATAAAAAAGGGGGATCCCGCCAAAACCTCATAAAAAAACCGCCCTTTCGGACGGTGGAGATATTGTTATGAAAAATTGCGGGGGTTGGATTTGAACCAACGATCTCAAGGTTATGGGCCTTGCGAGATACCAGGCTTCTCTACCCCGCAAAATTATTATAGCAAATTGTAATCGGCGGAGCAAATTTGAATAAGGGAAATTATATATAATAAAACTAGCCACAAGAACGAAAGGAGATGTTTTATGAAAAACAACCGCGCATTTACATTGATTGAATTATTAGTTGTTGTACTGATTATCGGCATATTGGCCAGTGTAGCACTTCCGCAATATAATAAAGCGGTGGAAAAAAGCAGAGCCACAGAAGCATTATCTTTACTCCGAACCATTAACCAAGCCGTGGATGCTTACTATTTAGCATCCGGTGAATATCCTGCGTCCTTTGACGAATTATCTATAGATATCCCATGGACAGGTCGCGAAGTCGGATATGCTAGCAGCGTTGTAAAAGACAGCCGGTCTAACGGAAATTGGTCCGTACAGTTGGAAAAAGCCGGTTGCCAAAGTATTATTGCTACCCGTTTAGATGGCAAATACAAGGGAGGTGGATTTTTCGTAGAAAAAAACTGTTCAACCTCTTACCCTTGGAATAATCATGAAATTTATTGCACGGAATTTTTAACCGGGAGTAAAGTTTTTTCCGGCACGGCTGGAGATTTTTGCACAAAAATCATAGGGGCTTCGCTTAAAGGCACTTCTTCTGCTTTGCGGGCCTATACGTTACCCTATTAAGGCACAGCAAATACAAAACAATCTAAAACACAAACGGCAGACATAAGTCTGCCGTTTGTGTTTTAGATACGAAACTTACGAAGAGCCGTTTTCAAATCAGCGCGATAAGAACGAAGGCCAACACCCGGTTTTCAGTTTTTGTGCCTAGGCAAGGCCGCAAGTTGAGTGACGCGTACGTCCGCAAGACAACGCACCGCGTTGCAAGTACGCGAGCGAAAGTCGGCCTTGGATAGGCCAAAAATGGAAACCGTTACAGCGCGGTATAAACTACTTATACATCGGATAGAAGTAGATGCCCATATATACCGGGTTGTCTATAAACCCTTTCACGTTTTTATTCATCGCCCACAAGCCGGTCGGGTGTACGGTATAAATCTGCATAGCATCTTCATGCATCAAATTATGTACGGCTTTGTAAAGCGCGTTACGTTTGGTTTGATTAGTTTCTGCCACGGCTTTTTCTATCAGCACGTCCACCGCCGGGTTTTGATACCCTTGCGACAGGGCATACCGCCCCTGGCTATGCAAAAACGGGAAGTAAAAATTGTGCGCGTCCGCATAATCGGCCACCCAACCGCGGGCCCACATCGGCATTTGGCGGCGGGCTGTTTTTTCCAAGAACGCAGGCCACGTAACGCCACGCAAATCAATTTGGAATTTCGGGTTTAATTTTTCCACATTGCGTTTTAGAATTTCGCTGGCAATTTGGCGCATTTCGCCGCTGGTGTTGTAGGTAATGGTAAATTTGAATCCTTTTTCCCACACTTGGCCGCCCCACGCTTTTTTGAAGTGTTCCTCGGCTTTTTTCAAATCAAACGTATAATGTTTGAAATCATTATCGTATTTAACAAGTCCCGCCGGAGCAGGCCCGAGCGCCATTTCCGCACGGCCTTCCATAGATTCTTTCAAAAAGGCGTCGTAATCAAATGCATATTCAAACCCTTTGCGAAGATCTTTATCGCTAAAGAAATCGGACGGGATACCTTGTCCGTCCAACTTGCCGGAGCCGACATCGGGGTTGGCATCCATATTGATATCCAGCGTAAAGAAAATGACCGGATCCGTACGCAAGCGCGGCAGATTATCATATAAGTCAATCGTTTGGCTGTCTTTTAACTGCGAAATAAATTTAGGCGATAGTTCCGCCACGTCCGCATCGCCCGATTCTAACATGAGACGTAGTGTACTCGGTTCATCCACCGTCATCATTAAAATCGTTTTGAGTTTGGGCGCGCCTTCAAAATAATTTTCGTTGGCGGCCAATGTCAGGCGTTTGGCGGCAATATCCCAGCGGGCTACCTGAAACGGCCCGGTGCCGTTGGTTTTATCAAATAATGCATCGGCATCTTTGGCAAAGTTATTAAACTGTTTCCACGTTTCTTCGCTGCCGTCCCATGCGCCTTGCTCTACCGCCCACGATTTATTCATCACATACCCCCACCGCGCCAAAATATATAAGAACGGCGCAAACGGACGTTTGAGCGTGATGACTACATTGTTTCCGTCCACGCGCACGGCCTCGGCCGCGTCTTTATAACTGACGACAATTTCGCCTTTATCGTTGCGGGTGGAAGAAACCCCTAAAATCGGTTCTAATAATAGGCTGGACGGCCCGCCGGAAATATCAGAAAGCAAAAAGCGTAACAAAGAGTAGCGCACATCTTCGGGTGTTAAATCGCGCCCGTCGTGGAATTTGACTCCTTGCCGGATCGGAAATGTGTACGTGCGGCCGTCCGCGGAAATCAAGCCGTTTTCTTTAGTGGGAACTTGCGTAGATAACGACGGCAACAGTTCGGTTAAAGAACTGCCGTTAAATTTTAAGAGCGTATCATACACGTTAATAAGCATACCATGCGTTACACCGTCGTAGGAAAAAACAGGATCTAACGATTCCATTTCCCCTTTATGCGCCACGATAAGCGTATCGGACGCGGTTTGCTTGGCGCACGCGCCAAACAGCAAAACTGCACTTAACAGAAGTAATAATTTTTTCATCGTTTCCTCAAAATATACGCCGCCCCTTGTTTATTTTTAAGCCACGCGCGCGCAAAAGGGACAGCATCATACGCACGCAATACTCCGCTTGAAGTTTCGGCAGCCGGATCGGCCACTAAAATTTTGCCGTCTTGATAACCGCCGATAAGCACTAAATGTCCGGCCGTTTGCGGTTGGGCGGCATCGGGCAATTCATTTTTAGCATACGCAATACTCGCAACGACCAGCGAATTAGGCGTACAAAATCGTTCCAATTCTTCCAGCGAACTAAACCGCCGGAAATACACATCAAGCCCCTGTTGGGAAGCATACGCCGTATTAAAAAACCAATTTCCGTAAATATCGGCGGAACGGTCATACACATTTTGCAGCACACGCACGAGTGCGGTGCGCCGCCCCAAAGCATTGAGTGCCATACAGACGGAAGTCGGGCTGCAAATGCGGTTTTTATCGGGCGATTTTTGCTCTTTTTGGGAAATAGGTTCTATGCGCATCCAAAATTTTCCGCGCGGCAAACGGGCGGCTTTTTTCTCGTTAAACACAAACGGCGTGCGTACCCCGCTAACGCCTAAACCACGCAAAGGGACTTCGCCTTCCATACGTAACCGAAAACGGTAATAACGCATGGGCACGGACAAAATAAGTTCATCTGTGCGTACCAGTCCCCAACTGTTTAGTTGGTCGGGAAAACTTTGTTGGAAAGTTTCGGACAATAAACCGAGTTTGAAAAAAGGACTCCAATTTTTGCCGTCGCCTACTTGCACTTCCACAAGTAAGCAACCGTCAAAACATGCGCCTAAATTAACAGATAACACCAACGAGGAAAATGCGAACGGCGCTTTTTGTGGCTTGGAAATAACCGTGCAAATCCCGTCGGACACAGAACGCCCGACTACTTCCGCTAAGGTATGAACGCGGTTGAAGATACAAGAAGGATTTAGCACGTTAATCATAAAAAATCGGGGCACCCGGACTTGAACCGGGAGCCTCCCGCTCCCAAAGCGGGCGCTCTACCACTTGAGCCATGCCCCGTTGGTTACATTGTAGCAAAAAAGGACAAGGGGGATTTAACCGTTTTGCTTTTGCGTATTCGAACCCCGGCCGAAGATAAAACCGCGTGCTTGATTGAATAAAAAATTTGGGCTATCCACAAGGGATAACCCAAATTTTACTGCGCCCACCAGGACTTGAACCTGGAACCCATCGATTATGAGTCGATTGCTCTAACCAATTGAGCTATAGGCGCGAACTCTTAATTTATTATAACAAATTCTCACCCAACCCGCGGGAGTTTGTGCGTCTTAGAAAAAATGTGATAAAATATAATTGTCACTCCGGGATGGTGTAATGGTAACACGGGTGCCTCTGGAGCATTAATTCTAGGTTCGAATCCTAGTCCCGGAAAAATTTAGGCCTCGCATATGCGGGGCCTATTTTATGGGAAGAAGGCACATTCCTGGTAAGCATTTACGCAAGCAATCTATGAAACCCTTGGGCACTTTTTGGGCACACTATATCTGCCAATTCTACCGCCCTAACGTAATGTTAGATTCTATAAATAGGTGTGCCATTTTTCATGCTTTTGGGCACAGTTAATATAAAAACTCATCATGAAATAAAGCTAGTGTTATTTGCTACAATGTAGTTAATTCACCCCCGAACGCCTATGAAAAGAATATATACCATTGGATATGCCGGTTTTGATATCGACACATTTTTAACTACTTTGCGCCGATACTCCATTTCTGTACTCATTGATGTTAGAAGTGTTCCAAAAGCATCTGAATACTATGAAGCATATAGCAAGGAAAATCTTAGACCTTTCCTTGAACAAAATGGAATTATATATAGGAACTATGCACATGAGTTTGGGGCTAGACAAAATAATAGAGAATATTTTACAAATGGCTATTTAGATTTTAAAAAATTTACTCAAACAGAGACATTCAAGAGCGGAGTAGAAAAAATTGAGAAAGGGTTATCCCTAAACTATAATTTTGTGTTAATGTGCGCAGAAAAAGACCCTATTAATTGCCATAGAAATATTATGGTGGCAAAAGCAATGCGAGATATGGGGTTTGAAATATCACATATTCTTTCCGATGGTTCTCTGCAGACTCAAGAAGAAATGGATACACGATTGCTTGATTTGTACTTTAAATATCCTTCATTGTTTGATGCACCAATGGATCAAAAAGCAATGCTAGAGGAAGCATACCGACGGCAAAATGAAAAAATTGGATTCAAGGAGAAAGATATCAAATGAACTTATACACTATTGGCTTTACGCAGAAAAACGCACAAGAATTCTTTACTCTCCTAGAGCATAATCGGGTTGAATTACTAATTGATGTCCGCTTAAACAATAAATCCCAACTTGCTAGCTTTACAAAAGATCCGGACCTCAAATTCTTTCTAAGTAAGATCTCTAATGTACAATATGCACATGATATTTCATTTGCCCCCACGAAAGAACTTTTAGATAATTACAAAAAGAAACTTATTACATGGGAAACTTATGAAGCAGAGTACAATGATTTAATCACAAAACGGAAAATTGAGCGAGCATTTACAGAAATCGTTCAAGATAAATATCAAAATGTTTGTTTATTGTGTAGCGAACCCACCCCAGAACATTGCCATCGTAGGCTTATGGCTGAATATTTAAAACGTTGGAATCCCACAATCCAGATTATTCATATTTAGAGGTATATGAAAAAAGAAATTCTCCTTTTGGCTAAATCTCCCAAAAATCTTAAACTCTGTGTTGTGGGTCTTGATTTAGAAACGGGCACATTTGTTAGATTATTATCAAAAATTGGAAGCGAATTAATGCCTAATCATTTAAGATGTTCCAATGGTATTGATGCGGAAGTATTGGATGTTGTAGAAGTTGATTTTTTGGCTCCCGCTCCTTCTTTTTGTCATCAAGAAGATTGGAGAATTAATACAGATATTCCCTTCAAGTATTTATGTCCTTTCGGAGTAAACGATTTAAAAGGGATTTTGTCCACAGATCCATTTATCTTTGGAAACACCAACTATGCTCTTAGTCTTGGAGAAGCCAAGGTAGTAACGAAATCAATTTTACTAGTTAAAATTACTGATATTCAAAATACAATTTCCGTTTCTTTAACAACTAGGAAAATTAGAAATAAACTTTTTTTTAATTACAAAGGAAGGGCTTATGCAGATTTTGCAATAACTGATTTTAAATACAGGCATTCGCGTTCAAAAATATCATATAAGGAAGCGCTTGCAGTTATGACTCTTGCTAATCCTATAGATACATATAGTCAAGAACATGGACTGTGTTATAAATTCATTGCTCAGTTGTTTCCCTTAGACGATCCCATGTGAAAATCAGATAGCATATAAGCTATATCTTAATTGAAGAAGGACCGGGAGCTATAAAGAAATAGGGCACTATTTTGGTCACTCCCCCGTCGGTAGAATCCCTCTTGGTGGGCGCAAAAACTTACCCCTACCGCAAGGCAGGGGTAAATTTTTAATTTATCCGATTTGTTTTATTTCTCTTTTTCCGTTGCTATGCGCGGGCGCGGGCCGATAATAGATAAGACTTTAAGCGCAAGCGCATAATCTTCTTTTTCGGTGTCGGAAAATTTTTCATTTTTCGCCAAAATATCCGCGATATTTTGTCCGTCAGCGGGCTTAATATCCGGATCGGCACCGGCACGCAATAATTTTTTAACCATGCCGGGTGTATTAAATTGTGCGGCAATCGCAAGGGCCGTATAGCCGTCGCGGTCGGCGGCGTTGATGGGCGCACCCGCCGAAAGCAAATGCCCCAGGACCGGTTCGGACATATTATACCGTGCCGCCACCATGAGAACCGTTTGCCCGATACTGTCTGTAATGGTAGTATCAGCCCCTTGTTTAATCAAGTGTTCAATCATTTCCGGATCGGCATTATGTTGCACCGCATAGAAAAGAGCGGTCCGGCCTGTTTTATCCCGTTCATTGAGGTTATCGGCATGCCGAATCATCCGCAACACTTTTTGCTGTTCGGTTTCCTGTTCAAAAGAGCGCATCAATTTGGTGGCTCCGCGCTCGTCGGCTGCATTCGTTTTATAGCGGTAATAAAATCCGCCGCCGAATAACAAAACAACTACAACTAAAAAAATAGTAAAGTTTTTGTTCATAGTTGTATTGTAGCACTTTTTCGGCGGATACCTACAAATTTGATAAAATATAAGTAATTATTTATAAACGAGGTTTTATTATGGCTGACAATACACAAGCCCAACACAACAATTCGTTAGACGAAATTATCAAGGAGCGTTACGCCGAAGTGGATGAAATCCGTAACATGGGTATTACTCCTTATCCCAACCGCTGCGAAAAAACAATTTCCTGCGCGGGCGCTAAAAACTCTGCTGAAAATGCCGAAGTCGCCACTGCCGGACGCATTATCCAACTGCGCTTAATGGGCAAAGCCGCGTTTGCACACTTGCGTGATTTTTCGGGCCGCGTGCAACTGTACGTTGCCAAAGACCAATTGGGCGATGAACCGTATCAATTCTTCAAAAAACATATTGCCGTGGGTGATTTTGTATCCGTTAAAGGGCACATGTTTGTTACCAAAACGGGCGAAAAAACCATTAAAGTTACGTCTATGACGTTACTCTCCAAAGCCATCCGCCCCATGCCGGAAAAATATCACGGCTTGCAAGATACCGAAGTACGCTTTCGCAAACGTCATTTAGATTTAATTGCGAACGAAGAAGTCAAAGATATTTTTGTAAAGCGTGCCAAAATCATTTCCTCTATTCGCAAAACATTAGATGAAAAAGGATTTTTGGAAGTAGAAACGCCGATTTTGAATCCATCTTCGGGCGGTGCGATTGCGCGTCCGTTTGAAACGTATCACAACGCACTAAAAATGCCGCTCTATATGCGTATTGCGCTGGAACTTCACCACAAACGCTTAATTGTGGGCGGGTTAGATAAAATTTATGAAATCGGGCATATGTTCCGCAACGAAGGCATTGACACCACGCACAACCCCGAATTTACAATGATGGAGTTGTACCAAGCGTATGGGGATGTCAATTCCATGGCTGATTTGTTTGATGAAATTTTAGGCAACGCCGCCAAAGCCATCGGCGTGGAGCAAATCCATTTCCGTGGCTATGACGTAGATTTGCGCCCGCCGTTTAAGCGCCTTTACATTCCGCAAGCGTGGCAAGAAAAATTCGGTCACGATATTCACGAAGTCTTAAACGGACGCCAATTCAACCGCGCCAAATTGGAAGAAGTCGCGCGTGAACAAGGTGTGAAATTTACCGAAAACGACAGTGATTCCGCCATTTTTGACGAACTCTTTGAAGGCAAATTACTCGCCGATTACCACAACCCGGTCATCGCGTTAGATTATCCTACCGCCGTCAGTCCGTTTGCCAAAACCAAACCGGGCGACCCGGAACTGGTAGAACGCTTTGAAGTGTTTGTGAACGGGCAAGAACTTGGCAATGCTTATACCGAGTTAAACGATCCGGCTGACCAACTTCAACGCTTAAAAGACCAGGCCGCCGCTAAGGCCGCCGCCAAAGGCGAAGATGCCGAAAATGCCGATATTTTGGATGCCGATTATATTGAAGCGTTGGAAAGCGGCATGCCGCCTACCGGCGGGATGGGTATCGGTATCGACCGTATTATTATGATGCTGACCGGACAAGATTCCATCCGTGAGATTATCTTGTTCCCCACGCTTAAAAAATTAGACGAAGAAAAATAACCGCCGTCATTACGTTTCGCATAACACAAAACCCAAAACATTTGTTTTGGGTTTTGTTAATTTTTGCTTGACGTTTCTGCGTTTCCTATCTATACTATAAATATCCTCTACAAGTAACAGGGAAAACGTATGAAACGGATATTTTTTCTGGGGGCTCTCTTGCTAACAGCGCCGTTATCGGTGTGGGCGCGCACTCCGTGGGCTATTTATCAAGGGGCCGTGCATGACGATTCCTTTGCCGTGGACCATTTAATAGACCAGCGGCCCATCCTTTATGCGGTTTCCGATGAAGTCACCCCGGCCGAAGAAACAATTTTCAAAGAAAACATGCTCCGCTGGTTACAGGGAACCGAACAGTTAATCATAAAAAGCAAACGCACCAACGAGTTTCAAGACGTGTTGGATATCTTACACCACGGCCTGACGTTACGCCGCG
Organism: Candidatus Avelusimicrobium luingense; assembly: GCA_900315845.1. GTDB lineage: Bacteria > Elusimicrobiota > Elusimicrobia > Elusimicrobiales > Elusimicrobiaceae > Avelusimicrobium > Avelusimicrobium luingense. The sequence goes on along the minus strand of OOHK01000004.1, from coordinate 22,348 downwards.
TATCTTCGCCGGCGGAAGCAAACATTTATCTGAATGTTACGGAAGAACCGAACTGCGGCGGAAATATAGCCTGTTTTGAAGATAAAGGATACAACCCGTATCATACAATTTGGGTGCATAAACAAAACAGAGATAATATCTCGCACATTACCTTGCATGAAATCGGCCATTTTTACGGTTTGGCCGATCAAGATGGAAAATGGATTATTTTTGCTTCCGCCAATCACTCTTGTGATGTGAACCCGCAAACGTTAATGGCGAGCGTAGCGCCCGATTTAACCTACGACGATGCCGACGGTTTTATTAACTTAATCGATTTACATTTGGCCCAACGTCACGACGGTAAATTTTCCAAACGTGCCCAAAAAGGATGGAAGAGTTTAGATCCCGATTCCCGCAACATCTACCAAAATGCCCAAACCATTACCCGCCAAGCCGCGGGAACGTGGGTAGCGGAACAAGGGGACAATAAACGCGTGATTTCCCGCACTTATAAAAAAGGCACACTACAAGAAGAAAAAAACGGGTGGCTCCAGCAATCTCCGATGGAAATTTTCTATATCTCCGGCAGCGGGACCATATTGCGTGATCCCAAAACCCATCTTATTTCTTCCGTAAGCACGGTGGAGCGGCAGACGCAAGCCACCTACGGAAGATATTTCACGTACGGTAATCCCGTCAAAAAAGACGGTCAAACCGCCATCCCGGTATCTGTCCGGGAAACCATCAACGGAAAAGAATTTAACCGCCGGGAAGTATATATCAATGCCGCGGGAGAATTAACCGGAATTGAAAATATCTATTTGACCAAAAACCGCTATAATACCACGATTCCGTTGTCCAATCAAACTCTGTCTATTTACTTGGATGGCGACTTAACCGACCCCGCACACACCAGGTACACAGTGCTTGATTTTAACCAACCCCAATCGATATTAAAAGGGGAGATTAACGGGCAAATGGCCGACTTTGTATATAATGGGTATTCGGAATCTTATCCTATGCCGCCGCAAACGTGGCAAACCTTTTACCCTTTTTATTCGTTGGCTACGACTCACATGTCCTATGTGACGAGTTTCTATAAAAACTTTTACGAGCCTTTATTTGGCTTGTCGCAACAACAAGAACAAATACGCGATCAACTTAATAAATCATTGAGTACACACCGATAAAACCTTTTTTGCTGGATACCCAAACAAGATCTATACACGGATAATTTTTATGAACAACAAAGCATTTACACTTATTGAGTTATTGGTGGTGGTACTTATCATCGGCATTTTGGCAAGCGTGGCTTTGCCGCAGTATAAGTTTGCCGTAGCCAAAGCGCGTGCCACACAACTTGTTACCACTGCTAATAGTATTGTTCAGGCCGAAGATCGGTATTATTTAGCCAACAATGCTTATACTAACCAGTTAGATGACTTGGACATTGAATTTCCCGATGCGAACAAGCCGGTCGGCCAAGGAAACCTTTTAATTCAATTAATTTTGCAAAATTCTACTAATCCTGACCATGTCGTTGTTCAGGATAGACGTTTAACCGGTGTCGAGTTACGTTTTGGCTATTCGCATACTTCTTGGACCGCTTGGCAAAATTGGAGAACTTGCTATGCTACAAAAACAAATGATTTAGCCAATAAATTGTGTGCGCATATTGCCAATTCCAAATCAAAACAAGATAACGGTGGCGGAAGTTGGGTATATACCCTGCAATAGTTCTTATAAGTTTTGGGCCGTCGTTATTATTTAGTACAATAGTAATAATATGAATTTTGAACGGTTCGTCGCCACGCGCTATTTAACCCGCCGCCAAGGGTTGTTTGCCTTTATCACTACGCTTATCGGTGTGGCGGGTGTAGCCGTTGGGGTAGCCGCCCTAATTACCACTTTATCCGTTATGAACGGCTTTCAAACCGATATTAAAGATAAAATTATCGGCGCGCAAAGCCATATCCTTGTTTTCGGGCGGATGAACCCCGATACTTACCAAGAAAAAATTAACCAAGTACGCCAAAACCCCCTTGTTGCTGCGGCCGCACCGCACATTTACGGGCAAGGCATTATTACGTACGCGGGCCAAAGTTTAGGTTTAGTGGTACGCGGGTTAGACCCGGAACAAGAAAAAAACATCAACACACTTGCCGACTCTATTACCGAAGGAACTTTTACCCCCGAATGGGCCGAAGATGCACCACCGCCGCTCGTGCTCGGCACCGAACTGGCCGATAATTTAGGGTTAGATATCGGGGATGACGTGGTATTGATTTCCCCCCAATCTATCGCCACGGGCGCGGGGATGTTTCCGCGGATGAAAAAATTTCGCATCAGCGGGTTACTTCGCACCGGATATTATGATTTTGACAGTACCATCGCTTATACACTTCTCCCGCACGCAAGCGACTTTTTAGGCCTTAAAAACGGCGTAACGGGCATTTCCGTTAAGTTAAAAAATATCAATACGGCTGACGAAGCCGCCGAACAAATTCAAGAAATTGTAGGCTATGATTACTCCGTCAAAACCTTTGCCCAAATGAACAGCACGCTCTACGCCGCGTTAAAGTTAGAAAAAACGATGATGTTTATTATTTTATTCTTGATTATCGGGGTAGCGTCGCTCAACATCGCAAGCAACTTAATTTTACTCGGCACAGAAAAACTGCGCGATATCGGCATTTTGCGTGCAATGGGTGCCAGCCCGGCCCATATTCAAAAGATTTTTATGTGGGAAGCGTTAATTATTGCTACCATAGGCATTGTGTTGGGCTTACTGCTGGCGGGTCTGTTGTGTTGGATAATTGCTACCTTTAACATTGTAGAACTGCCCGGCGATATTTATTATCTCACCAAAGTACCGGTACGTATGCAATGGTTAGATATTGTAGCCGTCATTAGCGGCAGTTATTTAATTTGTTTTGCGGGCGGGTTGTATCCGGCAATAAAAGCCTCGCGCGTGAACCCCACCGACGCTATCCGCTATGGGTGATGTATGATTACATTGGAACACGTTACGAAAATTTACGGGCAAGGCCAAGAAAATTTATGCGTATTGGAAGATATATCGCTTACCTTGGCGCGCGGGAAATTTACCGTTTTACTCGGGCCGAGCGGCTCGGGGAAAAGTACGCTGCTTAATTTGATTGCCATGTTGGATAAACCCACCGACGGTAAAATCTTTGTGGACGGTACCGAAATCACCGCCCTTAAACGGGAGTCCGCCCGGTCGGCCTTGCGGCTTAAAAAAATGGGATTTGTGTTTCAATTTGACGGACTATTGCCGGAATTTTCGTTAGCCGAAAACGTAGATATGCCGGCCCGCTTGCGCGGAAAACCCGATTTGGCAGCCGCTACGAAATTACTGGAAAATTTTGGCTTGAAAGATAAAGCGGGCAAACTTCCCGCTGATTTATCCGGCGGAGAAAAGCAACGTGCCAGCATTGCGCGGGCATTGCGCAACCACCCGGCTTTACTGCTTGCCGATGAACCGACCGGCAATTTAGATGCCGCGCGCAAAATTCAAGTATTTGAAGATTTTGCCCGCATGAGCCGCGAGCAAGGTTTAACGGTAGTCATGGTGACGCACGATACACACGCCACCCAATACGCAGACGAAGTTTATACATTAGAAAACCGTAAATTAGTAAAAACAAAATAACGAGGGAATTATGGAAATTATAGAAATGCGTACAGGTATCACTTCAATTTTCGCGTTAGCGGTAGCGTTATTTTTCTTACATAAATACGCGGCTAATCCGTTAAAAACACTCCTTGCCAAAGCCGCTAAAAACGATCCGGAAGCCCAATATCAAATGGGACAAGTGTATTATAAAAACGAAAAAGAATTTGACCATTTCAGACAAGCATTCATGTGGTTTGAAACAGCCGCCAACAATGGGCACGTCCGTGCCATGATTGCGCTAGCCGATATGCTTAAAGTAGGCGAAGGCTGCAATAAAAACCTTAAACGCGCCACCAATTGGTATAAAACCGCCGCCGATATGGGCGATGCAACCGCTAAAGAACGCCTGACGCAATTAGACGAAAAATAGACTAATAATACCAATCTACATTATCCGAATTGACACTTTTGCTGGTGCCGCCGGCATCAGATTTACATACTTGATTTTGCGTAGATGATAAATTGGTATTTTTTGCCCGGCACATACGGCGGCCCGGCGTTACGGAAGAGTATTGGAAGTATTCATAATAGTTAATATCGTCTTTTAGGCTGGAACATCCCACGCGCGAGCCCCACGTATCTTCCGCCGCGACCCAACAAGATCCCCACGAAAATGTACGGGTTTCCGTAGTCGCATCCGAAGAAGATCCAACATATGCGGGAGAATCAATATCCAATTCTTCAAAATTCGGGCTATACATATTATTTGCCAAATAATATCTTTCTTCGGCTTGGGCAATAGCGGTAGCCATGGTTTTCAACTGAACCAGACGGGACTTCATCACCGCTTTTTTATATTGCGGCAACGCTACACTCGCCAAAATGCCGATAATTAAAACCACCACCAGCAACTCAATCAGCGTAAAACCTTTTCGGTTTATTCTTATCATGTTCATTTGAAACCCCTTTTTAGCAGTTAGCCTGCCACCATTATAACGCAATTTTTAATTTGCGCGCCAGTGCGCGTAAAATATCACGCGTAGCGGCTTTGTCGCCTAATTGTTTAAGCCCTAAAAAGACGAACTCTTGCGCTTTAATAATATCGGGCGAAAAGCCGAAAATCTCCGCATAATTTAGTAATTCCACCAGTTTCATAGCGGCTTGCGTACTTTGCACATCACGCGCAAAGGCGAACGCAAGTGATGTTACTTTGTCGGTTACTACCCCGTTCACATGCGGGGCAATTTTTAACCCGAGCGCTTTAACATCTTCCATTAGTTCTTCCAGTGCCCCGATATTGATATCAGCCGCGCGAATTTCATCCTTAATATCAGCGGCCAGTACCCGCTCGGCTACCGTTAAAAACGGCTTGGGAGCAGGCGCTCCGATATTTTGCAACGCACGCACAATGGGATATTGCATCTCAAACAACCGCGCAAAAGACTCATCGGTTTGCGTGTCCATGCGGCGGAAGGTGTTTTCCATGACTTTGTGACGGACATCGTTGATCATCCACGCAACCGGATATTGCTGCGGCAAATGCGAAACAATAGACTCATGCAACTCATCATATTTTTGGGCATTAAATAATGTTTCCCACTCATTACACCAAGCGGCAATTTCTTGACTACCCCGTTCGGCCGCGGCACATGTAAAGACGCCCGCCCCGCGGCGAAGAACGGCGAAACAAAGTGTTTTTTCTACTAACGTTATCGTGGATTTTAGCGTAATATCCCCACACCAAAATCGTGCATTGGCGGCAGAGAATTTGCGCGGATGGAACGACAACACATCGCACGAAAACGCACGTGCCGGATTGACGGTTTCATCGGCCATGAGCGAAACAATATGCTCCAACGTTAATTTCTCGGCACAGGACGCTTGCGGTTTTACGTATTTTTCATACACACGCGCTCCGTTTTTAAGTTCGCGTATATTGCTGGGAGCCAAGGCTAATTTTTCAATAAATGCAGGCTCCAAATCGTTCCCCGTTAAACGTTTATTAAGTTCTAACGCGCGGCAGGCATATTGCATAATCTGTACGGTCTCAATACCGCTGATTTCGTCAAAGAACCAACCGCAACTGGTGTACATAAACAGCGCATTTTTTTGCATTTCTAGCAGCATAAGCGCCCCGGCGCGGTCGTTCCATGCTTTTTCGGTAGCGTGTTTTAAGAAGAAACAATGCTGCGCGTTCAAACTGCGGTCTAACATCAGTTCCACATAATCGTTGCGTGCGGCCCACGGATCCTTAAAATACTCCCGCCCGACGGTTTCAAACGTCTTAACGAGTTCGTCGCGTACAAAATCTAACGCATCGCGTAGCGGCTTGCGCCATTTTTGTTTCCACCCGGCACGTCCCGAATTGCACCCGCAATCGGCCCGCCAACGCTCTACCCCGTGGCAACAACTCCACGATGAGTTTTCTACAATTTGCGCTTCGTAGCGCGGTGGATTTTTTTCCAGAAATTCGCCATATACCGTTAATTCTACATCCGGTGTTTCTTCCACTTTTTTCAAGCAATACGCCAGTGCCATGTCGGCAAATTTTTGATGGTGTCCGTATGTTTCGCCGTCGGTAGCAATGTGCATTAACTGGTTTTCTTCGCTATCGTTATAGGTACTTAAAAGACGGTCGGCAAATTTTTCACCCGACGACAACGTGTCCGAAAAGGCAATCCCTTGCGAAATAGGTCCGTCGTAGAAAAACAGTACAATGCTTTTCCCGTTCGGTAAATTACACAAATAGGCACGTTTAGGATCAACACCGCCGCCGACTTCTTCCCATTTTTCACTGCCGATTTTGCGCACCCGCGCACATTGACCGGGGGCCAAAATTACAAATTTCATACCGGCATCGGCCAGTGCACACAACGTCGGCGTATCACACGCTGTTTCGGCCAGCCACAAGGCTTCGGGTTGTCTGGCAAAGCGTTTGACAAAATCGGTAATACCCCATTTGATTTGCGTTTCTTTATCATGTGCGTTAGCGAGCGGCAAGATCATGTGATTGTACACTTGTGCAATCGCGCCGCCATGACCGCCAAAACGCGTTTGGCTGATTTTATCGGCTTCCAAAACGGCTTGATATACTTCCGGCGCGTATTGCTCCATCCACGACAGCAATGTCGGCCCGAAGTTAAAACTAATACGGGAATAATTGTTGGTAAGTTCGGTTAAATTTTGTTGTCCGTCTAACAAACGCGCTAACGCGTTAGGACCATAACACTCGGCACAGATACGTTCGTTCCAATCATGATACGGGGCTGCACTATCTTGCCGATCAATAAGTTCCAGCCATGCATTTTCGCGGGGCGGTTGATAAAAATGACCATGTATGCACAAATATTTCATATATATATTGTAGCCAATTTGACACCTAAAAAAACATTTACGACTATAAATGCTTGATTTTCCGCTCAAACAAGTCTATACTTATAGTAGCGGCGTTACGCCCCAGCGAGGAACTATCATGAAAAAAACTTTTATTTTAGATACCAATGTGTTAATACATGATGTAAATTGTCTGCACGCTTTTGAAGACAACGATATCATTATCCCCATGGCAGTAATTGAAGAATTAGATGCCTTCAAAAATGAAAGCGATACCCGCGGTAAAAATGCCCGTATGGTATCGCGCGAATTAGACAAAATGCGCGAACTGGGGCGGCTCAATGAAGGCGTAGCACTTCCTACCGGCGGCACACTGAAAATTGAATTGGATAAACCCAACTCACTTCCGCAATCACTTGCATTTAACAAAGCCGATAACTCTATTTTGAATATTGCTTATACACTAGGTAAAAAAGAAGGCTCGTATAAAAAGAATGCGCGTCCGGTGTTTGTCGTTACCAAAGATATCAATATGCGTTTGAAAGCCGAAGCACTCGGCCTGTGCGCGCAAGACTACACCAGTGATAAAGTCAATGTGGACGAACTCTACACCGGGGTTACCGAAGTAGAAGTGGATCCTTCCCAAATTGACACGTTCTATCAAAAAAAGCAACTCGCTATGGATCCGACTATTTATGTGCCGAACCAATTTGTTATCTTAAAAACAAATGACGGCAGTAAAAAATCGGCCATCGGGCGTATTTCCAATGATGGCAATTTTATTCTGCACCCGCTTTCCAACCAAGAACCCGTCGCTTGGGGCATTAAACCCTTGAACAAAGAGCAACGCTTTGCGATGGAGCTGTTGTTGGATGACAGTTTGGATATTGTTACGCTCGTGGGTACCGCCGGAACGGGTAAAACGCTTATTACGTTGGCCACCGGTTTGCAACGCACCATGGACGAAAACGCTTACCGCCGTTTGGTAGTTTGCCGCTCCATCGTGCCGGTTGGTAAAGATTTAGGTTTCTTGCCGGGGACTAAAGAAGAAAAATTAGAAGCGTGGATGGGTGCCATTTACGACAACTTGGCCTTCCTCGCCGACCGCAAAAACCCCGATGAAGGCGAAGAAAAAGCGCATTATTTATTGGACAGCGGCAAAATTGAAATTGCCTCCGTTACCCACATGCGCGGGCGCTCTCTGCCCGGGCAATATATGATTGTGGACGATGCCCAAAACTTAACTCCGCACGAAATGAAAACCATTCTCACCCGCGCGGGCGAAGGAACAAAAGTGGTGATAACGGGCGACCCGTACCAAATTGATACGCCGTATTTGGACGTACAATCTAACGGGCTCACGTATTTGGTAGATCGCATGCGCGGCCAAAAATCGTATGGCCACATTACATTTACCAAAACGGAACGCAGCCATCTGGCTGATTTGGCCTCTAAATTACTGTAAAAACGAGTCAGTTACGGCCCGCCGCAACCAAGCGGCGGGCTTTTTTGTTCTAGGTCCAAAGCCCCAGACAGAAATAGGCCTTTTTTCTTGTCAAATTGGGCCTTTTCAAATAGACGAAAAACAGTATAATAACAGTATAGATGTATATACTCAGGAGGCTCTTATGCTAACGTGGATAAGCCGCATTTTAATTTTTGTTTTTATCTTCAATACGATATCTCCCGAACTCTTGTGGGCACAACAAAATACCCGCCCCGACGATTTGTCCGCGGATATTTCGCGTTCATTAACATTAGCGGTCCGAGAACAAGTTCATGAGATCGATTCTTCGTGTTTCCTAGGCGTTATGCCGGAAGAATTGGAGAAATGCTATACCACGCAAAAGCAAAAACTGATGGAACTTTATAACTCCATCAATGCCATTGAAGATATGGCCGGTTTTTCTATGCTTGCAACCGTAGTGGAACAATTACATTCGTTACGGGCTGCATATCGTAAACGCCTTAACGAGTTAGCAGCAGCAGCCGACTTCTCAAATCCTCGTTTCAAACCTATGGAACCCGTTGCCGATGCCCTTTATGTTGCTCCGCGCCCGGATATGGCCTTGCGCGAGGAGCAGCTCAAAGGAAGGACCTTTTTAGATGAATTAGCCGCTAATAAATATGATTTGAACGATTTAATAGAAAAAATAGACCCTATTGAAGAACAATTTTCTCCGCTTATCAGTGCTTATTCGGCGGAAGTTATATTAAATACGTTAAATCAAAGTTTATCCGGGTTAAAAAGCGGGCAAATAGATCCTATGGCATTTGCGCTTACATTACCGCGCATACAAGTACGGGCCTTGTATCGTTTAAATCGCTTTGAGTCGCCGGAGGGAGACGAAGACAAAGCCATAGATACGCAACTCAACAGTTCTAAACCATGGTTTCCGGAAGATAGCATCATGTTCCGCGGTACATTACGCATTCTGCTTTACCAAATTCACCGTTTGTATCAAGAAATGGGCTTGGAAGACCCCATGACCGTCAAATGGGAAGAATCAGTATCTGCCATCCCGTTTATCCGCCCGACCCAAGAAACCTATCAGAAGGCGAAGAACCGATTAGAGGAAATGCACACCATGACGCCGAACACTAACAATATTGAACTGGGTACAGTATTTCCTAGCCTACTTCAACTGGATTATGACTCTTTCTGCCAATTTTACCAACGCCCCCTTGCCCAAGGCGAAACTATCCCTACCGGGTGGGAAGTTGTCCAAGAAGTAAGCGGCACGCGCACGATTAGCAAAGATGAAAGCATTTTCCGTGAATTTATGAAGAAATTTATAGATGAATTTAAGGAATTTCATAAAAAAGCCAAACCCGGCAAAAGCGCCTATGCTTTCCTCAATTTGCAAACCCAATATGTGGTACGCTATGCTTTGTTGGCGGGGTTCCCCCTTGAAATTCTCACTATGGTTGCCGTCTTGGAAGGAGATGAAGCCCCGGAAAACGAAAAAGATATCGTAGATTTCAAACTGAAATTCGGCAGTATTTTGGAGACCTTATTCGGCACCATAACGGAAACTGCCAAAATATATCCGATAGACAATGCCACGGTCGGTTTATTGCAACTTGAATTAGTAAACTTAGCCGGGCCGCAAAACGCAACAGCTACCCGTGCTTTGGCATTAAGTGCGGCGGGGTTGCTCCATGTTTCACAAAAATGGAACGCTATGGAAAATCCCTACAATAACGAGTGGTTAAACGAACAACAACGCGTGTATGCTTCCGTTAACAACAATTTAGCGTTTAACGATGACTACCGCCAAAAATTAGCCGCCTATGCGGTAGATTTGTATGCTCCCATGCAGTATCGGGTACGTCCGTTCGTATCGTCTCCCAACCGCAGCCAAGAAACTTATGGGTTGGATGCTGACCAAATGTTGGCTTTCTCTGACCAACTGACAAATGCTATTGACAATCTTTGTCCGTTACAAGAGCCCAATACTGTATGGACAAACGAACATGGTTATATCGCCGATACGGAACATCTCGTTACCATTACCGATTTAAACCGCGGCCAATTCACGGGGCAACTCCCCAACGGAGAACTCTCCAGCGGTACTATTCCCGTATTTATGTTTGATTCCAACAACAACGTGTTTGATGTGTATTTGCTGAATGCACTCAACCAACGTCAACGCCGCTTGGAAGAAGCAAAAGTTTATGTTAAATTGCTTTTTGAAGCCGCATTATGGGCCTTTGGCGGAGAGATTATTATGTTCGGTATCCGCGCTTTACAAATGACACATGGCGCCGTCGTCATGGTGCCCAAAGCCTTCCAAGCCGCTAAAGCCGCTAATAAAGGGGAAAAGTTAGCCGAATTCGGCAAGACGGTCCAACAAGGTTGGCGCTACGGCAGCACAAACTTCCGCGCCACCCATGTAGGGGCTACCTTTACCACCACCCGGACCGAAGAAGTCGTCCGCCATACGGCCGAATCCGGTGAACATATTGTCAACGGACAAAAAGCCGCACGCACCACGTTAGAAGGCGTGGGAGCGACAGAAAAAATACAAGCCCCTGTTACACGTTATGGTTCCGGGTATTACAACCCAACCGCTATGGATATTACCGGCGCGGAATATGCCGGAAAAGGTTGGTTGGGCCGTACATGGAACGGCTTTTGGCACGGAACGCCGGAAATTGAACGCGTAACCGTTTTCCAAAACGGACAAGAATTTACTCTCAATGCCAATAGATTAGGTGAATTAGGCGTCAATACCCGCCGGCTCTCTACGAGTGATAAAATTGCGATCTGGCGTGAAATTGAAGGGATGGAAGGGTTCAGCCTTAATCCGTATAATTATACCCATCCCAACTGGTTACATCCTTTTGATTTTGGCCGGTGGTTTGGCGGAAGAAAGGGCGGATTTGGCGGTTTTTCCAGACCGGGTACCACTAGCAGTAATGCCATGTCCGAACAAAGAGCCGCTGAAATACTTGGATTAGAGGGAGACATCACAGAAGCCTCTTTGAAAAAAGCCTATCGCAACCTTGCACTTAAATGGGCCCCTGATCGTTGGATGGCTACCGGTACCGAAGCGGAAATCGCTTTTGCTTCTAACAAAATGGCTGAAATTAACGCAGCATATGAAATGCTATCCAAAGGTGGGGCTTCCGGCCTTCGCATGTCCGCCACAGTCGGCATGCCGGAAGGTTTTGATATGCCCTTGCAATTAACCCGCAATGCAACTTCGCCTTCAGCCCGTCAAGTATTATGGAACAATGCGTTGCATCGCGGTTGGAACACATTTACCGATGCCGCCACTTGGTTTGGGCAATCGTATTGGGCCAACTTAAAATTCTTTACCTTGTGGCACTTGTGGGATAAAGCCATTTATCCGGCCCAATGGGCGATGATGGATCATACCATCACTACTCAAACGCAAGAGGCGATGGATAAATATGGCAATTCGTTCAAACCCGATCCGTCAGATCCGGCGCCCAATCCGTATGCAGCAGAAGGCCGCGTGGATGTGGTAAGCGATGTCAATAATTCTGCCAGCCAACGTACTGCTTACCAAGGGGCTTTAATTTCCACCCCGATATTAGGCACTATGATCTTGTTTGGCAAAGATTTTACCAAAGGCCAAACGCAAACGCAATTGAGAACCTTGTCCAAGAGAATAGATTATACACGGGCTCTCAATAAACGGTCGCAAGCGCAAAACCAAGCACTGTTTGACAGCAATGTCAAAATGCACTTAGGGGCTTTGGCTCGCCAACGCCAATCTTATCAACAGCGTATGGCGAAAGATAAAGAGCACCTCTTTACACAAGAATGCAAAGCCATCTTACTGGAAATAGATAAAGCCGAGGCCACTTTGAACCAACTTGCAAATAGTGAAGATAAACTGGCCGATAAGTTCACCCAATTTGTTACTTGGGCCGAACTGCCGGACTTACATAAAGCAGAAAATGCATATTGGCTTAAGATTATAGATACAACTATCACCCAAATGGAAGAGAATATGCTCTTGGTAGGAGATGGCTTGTCCAACGAACAACGCTATCAAATCCATCAACTCTTAGCGCAAGCCAAACAAAAACGTGCGGCTAAAGATATTGATGGCGCTCTACAAGTCATAGAAAACATTAACAAGACTTGGACCGAGGAAAAAGCAGCCACGGCGGCGTTGACCTTGGAGCAAGAACGCGCCTTAGCCCAAGATGATGCATTGGCTATGTTAGCGCTCTATGAAGAAACTTATTCTTCCGTAATAGGTTTGACTCCTAAAGAGCAACGTCAGTTAACTAAGCAGATAAAGGCCCTTACCAAACAAGCAAGGAAAGAAATTCTTAATGTCTCGAAACAAAAAGACTTGACGTTGTCGGAATTACAAATTCAGTATACAGACATTTATAACAATCTGTGGTTACAAATCGAAACGGTGCTTAGTGCCTATGCCAAAGACAAGCCTTCATCAAAAGTTACCACCAAAGGTATAACGGAAATAGATGAAGACAACGAACTTGGAATTCAATAGATTGTTCCGTTCCATATCCCCCGGCTTAACCCGGGGGATATTTTTTCTAGGCCTAAAGCCCCAGAGAGGCATAGGCCTTTTTTCTTGTCAAAACGGGTCTTTTCAAATAGACGAAAAACAGTATAATAACAGTACAGATGTATATGCTAAGGAACCCTTTATGCTAACGTGGATAAGCCGCATTTTAATTTTCGTTTTTCTGTTTAATACCGTTTCCCCCGAATTATTGTGGGCCGAATCGGCTACCGCAACGCCAAATTCTTTGCGTCAGCAAATTGTAGACAACCTTCAAGAAGAAATAGAAAACTCTTATGAAGAAGATTCAGATTTGCCTTCGCTTATTACGCACGCCCCGCAAGACGAATGGGAAGCAAAAGATTTAGATTATGCCACATTCTTATTCCTCCACAAAATAGATAAAGAAGATTTAACAAGTGCCAAAGACGTCGGCAAATTACGTGAGCACTATGCCGACATCGCTTGCTCTCTGCGTGATATGTATAATATCTTGGACACAAACGGACAAGGGGATGCGCTACGGGCCTTATGGAGACTCTTAGAGGCCATGCATGATTGGGGCCAACGATTTACTGTCGCCAAATGGACCCGCTTTCCGCACACCCAAAATCTTACTTCCTATCAAGTGTGCCTGTTGCGGGACAAAAAACTCGCCAACCAATTCAATCCACACGGCAAGGACCCATGGAAAGCCTCTGCCGCAAACGCAACGATAGACGATTTTGATGTAACCACCCCGGCAGATTTTTTAGCCAAATTAAAACGCGGAATTTTCTCCCTTGAAGATCTCATGGAATTTTTGGACCCGCTAGACCGATTTGATAACGATTCCGTAACAATTTCCGCTTATGCGGCAGATGTCATCACGCAAGAATTAGCCGCTACTTCCATTCAAAATTTATCGCCGGAACAGATAGAGGAACTTAAACCCCTAATTCTTCGGTTATGGTTGCGGGCGGTGATGGTTCAGAATAAAGTGTTTCATAATCTACCGACAAACTCTTTGCCCTCTCTATCAAGAAACAATGATGAGGAAGAAGAACCAAAACTATTGGAAGAGTTTGCTCCCGGTGAAGATATCGTCATCCTTGGCACACTACGCAGGTTAATACTCGTGCTTGATCAATGGATGAAAGCATTAAACATCCCCTTTCACACGCACGTAACTACCGGAAATACAGACATAACGGTTTGGAAATTACGCCCCAAAAAAGAAGCCTACGAAAAATTTGTACAAGACGTTGAAAAAAAACGTATTAAAATTGAAGGAGAAATTCCTTCTTACCGGCAGTGGTATGCCCAACATGTTATGGAATATATGGAAGAACCGGATATTACCATCCCGTCTGACTATTATTTATCCGAAGAAATAAGACGCATAGCGGACGACGAATTCATCACTAAAGATCAAACCCTACAAATTCTTGATAAGGCTTTACGGGACATACACTATGTGGATTCTTCAGAGCTCCCCCATGTCTATGCGAAAATGCAAACACGAATACAATATTTTGTCACGTATGCATTGGAAGGGAATCATCCCGAATATTTACGAAAACTTTTAGATAAATTCACCAAACTGGATGCACCATCCTCCGGGGATGCAACCCTAGCAAACATTGGCAATTTGGTATCGGAATCATTCGGAGGGAAGGGCGTTGAGCAACCCAGCCGGGACAATATTGAAGACATAAACGATGTAACGGCCCGAGATTTCATGGAAGTACTCTTTGCTTCTATCCCATATGCGGCACAAAGCAATCTGGTTACCCCAGCCACGTTAAATGCGGTCAAATCATTTTTAATGCAAGAAGCCGGATGTCGCACAACGGCCAGACGCGTCATGGCCATCGGAGCCGCGGCCGTTATGAACTATAATGCCAACCCCGTTTATTGGGGAGAGACCGACAGCCACGCCTATCCGCAATTGGGTTTTTCGCATGATCAACGGCAGAAATTGGTCGGTTATGCGGTAGATATTTATGCCCCGATGCAATGGAAAACAGATGCGCCGTATCATCCGGCCGGTTTTTCCGCCCCGAACCGCAAACAAAAGACTTACGGATTGGACAGCCAACAAATGGTGGCACTGTCCGATCAATTAGCAGATTCTATTGAAATGTTTTTGCCGGTGACAGCCCCGACCAGCGTCCGCGTAGAGCATACGGAAAGCCATCGGGCGCCTGTTGAATATGTACCCGGCCCAAAATTTGAACGGGAAAATATGTGCACTAACGACATAACTTACAAAACTCCCAAAACCGACGGGCAACCCGGTTTTATGTATAAAGAGGGCATTGTGCCCCTCTATTTCTACGATTCCAACGGAGAAGTCTTTAACGTAGAACCGCATAACACTCCCAACGCTTACAAAGTATATGCCGAACAAGAAGCCGCCTGTGCAGCCTTTGTGTTTGACATTATAGAATGGTTTGTGCTGGGCGGTGCGTTCAAATTGGTGTTTAAGGGTATTAGTCTGGTACGCAATTATGTCATCGTCGGTCGCGCTACCTTTTGGAGCACCCAATGGGGTGGCACATTAGGAGTCGGCCGCAAATTTGCCGCAGCACAACGCCTGGCTAATACGAGTACCAAATATAAGTGGGCATCCACGACCCGTATAGAAAACGTTAAATATGCCAACCAAACAGCATCGGGCACCGGTACGGGCGCCGCTGCAATTGGCAGGAATACGGCCAAAGCAAAAAAATGGACAAATCCCCTCCAAAGAAACAAAGTTCCTCAAATACCCACCTCGGTAACGCGCAACGGCACTAATTTTGGTGTGGGAAATCTGACCGATGTAAAAGGCGCAGCAAGGTGGTGGCAAAGACCGTTTATGAGACCATCAAACATCGAAGAAGTGACGATTTTGGCTTACGGCAAGCCGATTTCGCTTGGAAAAGAAACTTTGAAGAAAATTTTAGGTAAAGAAGTCGGCCGTCTTTCCCAATCGGATAAAATGAAGATTATAGAGTGGGTGGAAGCCAATATGGACATTCCGCGAAGGGCGTTGTCCTGGAATATTAAACAAGGCATTAAGAATATGTGGCAGGCGGACCGTACCGCTGATTTCTTCAACGCAACCCGCAAAGCTCTTGAAGCCGACAAAGCCGGCAGTGAATTCTTTGACTATTGGGCTTTTAACGGTAAGGCTTGGGAACGTATTGACCCGACAGATTTTTATCAACGGTTAAATTTCTTAAAAGTCGAAGAAATGGCTTTGGGTAAAGGCGGATTCCCGAATTATTATGAAATCTTGGGGGTTGAACGCGGTGCTTCCAAAAAAGTCCTAGAGAAAGCCTATCGTAAATTAGCCATGAAATACCACCCCGACAGAAACCCCGGTGATATGATAGCGGAAGAACAATTCAAAATTGCCGCCGAAGCCTATAATGCCTTAACAAATGCCGGCAAAAAAATCACTATTGGCACAAGGACCTTGACTCTCGAGCAATATAACCTTGCTTTAGATGAAGCCCTTGCTAAAGTCGGGCAAAACGGAAGCACTCGTTTACTCAATCCGACCATTCCGTCCAACGCCAACGGTATCTCGTTGGCAATTACCCCTACTTGGGGTGGCGATATCGCTCTGGTTGAAGAAGCCGCGTTTAATCCTTTATCCGCAAAGGCCGGCGGAATCGGTATCGGTGCGGCCAATGCCGATATAGATATAGGCCAAACATTAGCCGCCCACTTGGTTCAAACCGGACAGACCGAAAGTTTGCCGATTTGGTTTCAATTGATACATAATAGCGAAATCAAATCGCTTTTCTCCATCGCCAGTTTCTTTACTAAGTGGAAATTGGGAGATATAGCACTCTCCCCACTGCGCGGGTATTATACTTCCATCGCAATTCCGGACAAAGCCCAGGAACAAGCCGAAGCGTATAATCCCGCCTATGCCACCCAACCGGAAGATTCGGAACTTGCTGATCATTCACCGGCAAGTCATCTCCTTTATCCGATTTCAACGATACAGCGCAGTGAACTATCAAGCACGGAAGGGAGTCTGATGGTAGCCCCCGTCTTAACGGGAATGCTCCTATTTGATAAGAAATTTTATAATGAGACGGCTGTCAATATTGCCGCCAGGAAAATGGAACTGAACCGCGCGTTACTCAAACGGAGCAAAGCCAAAAATCAAATCATTTTTGACAACAATGTCAACATGCAGTTAGAGGCTTTGGCTCGCCAACGCCAATCTTACCAACAGCGTATGGCGCAAGATCAAGGGCACCTCTTTACGCCAGAATACAAAGCCATCTTACTGGAAATAGATAAAGCCGAATCCGCTTTGAACCAACTTGCAAATAGTAATGACGAATTGGCTGATAAATTCACCCAATTTGTTACTTGGGCCGAACTGCCGGACTTACATAAAGCAGAAAATGCGTATTGGCTTAAGATTATAGATGCAAATATCACCCAAATGGAAGAGAAGATGCTCTTGGCAGGAGATTTCTTGCCCAACGAACAACGCTATCAAATCCATCAACTCTTAGCGCAAGCCAAACAAAAACGTGCGGCTAAGGATATCAGTGCAGTCAGCGACATAGAACAAATCAACCTCATTATCGCAGGGGAAAAATCGGTTCCGGCGTTGACCTTGAAACAAGAACGTGTCTTAGCCAAAGATGATGCATTGGCTACGGTAGTGCTCTATGAAAAAACTTATTCTTCTTTAATAGGTTTGACAGGTTTGACTCCTAAAGAGCAACGTCAGTTAACTAAGCAGATAAAGGCCCTTACCAAACAAGCAAGGAAAGAAATTCTTAATGCCTGGAAACAAAAAGAACTGACGTTACCGGAATTACAAATTCGGTATACAGACATTTATACCAATCTGTGGTTACAAATCGAAACGATGCTCGATGTCTATGAAAGAAGCCAAATTGAGTCTTCATCGAAATCTACCGGCAGCATAATAGAAATGGATGAAGACAATGAATTAGGCGACTAATAAATTCGTAATTTACTATCCCCCGGCTTAATCCGGGGGATATTTTTCTAGGCCTAAAGCCCTAAAGAGGCATAGGCCTTTTTTCTTGTCAAAACGGGTCTTTTCAAATGAACAGGAACCCGTATAATAATAATATAAGTATATATATCAAGGAGCCCTTTATGCTAACGTGGATAAGCCGCATTTTAATTTTCGTTTTTATGTTTAACGTCATTTCCCCTGAACTATTATGGGCCCAACAAAATACCCGCTCAAACGATATTGCGCAAGACATCACACGTTCTTTAGCCCAAACTGTATATAAACAATTTATCCAATCGGATCCTACCTGCTCCACTGCTCAAACACAAACAGAATTAGACAAATGCCGTATAGAGCAAAAACAAAAACTGATGGAAATGTATAACTCTATTAATCCCTGGGAAGACCCCACGGGATTTTATACCTTAAGCAACGTGGTGACCAGTTTGCATGCCCTACAAAACGAGACATCTTCTTCCCCTTTTCACCCGGATATCAGCAACTTTGATGAAAAAACAGGCAGCCAACTCTCTACGTTTTTGGAAGAATTGGCGGCCAATAAATACGAAGTTACAGATTTGGTGGAAAAAATAGACCCTATTGAAGAACCGTTTAATCCGTGGGAAAGTGTCTTTGCGGCGGAAGTGATATTCAATGAACTCCACCAAATTGAACTTAGTGCGCAATCCGGATTGGTCAATGTTCCGTACCTATCTTCATTACTGCCGCGTTTGCAAGTGAGAGTCCTGCATAGTTTAGAACGGTTGGACACTCCGGCCTATGTAAAATTTTTCAATAACTACGAGAAAAAGGAAGCCAATTTTGCTATTTATCGCAAGGCTAAATCTCTCGCAAATAAAACGGTAACGCCCTGTTTCTTAACCAATTGCGCAATGGAATTGCTTAAAGAAAAAACGGTGCTTCCCCATCGAGAGGTTTCCATTGCTTTTTTCGGGACGCTACGCATTTTACTTTACGAAATTCACCGCTTATATGCAGCAATCAATGTAGAAGATCCGTTCACAACACGGATAGAAGAAACGCAAACCACCCAAACTTTTATCCGCCCCACCAAAGAAATGTACAGACAATATGTAAACCATGTGGGCACCGGTTTATCAAGTACCTTTTCTCTTTCCGGACGGGGTATAGAAATGGCGGAACCTCCGGTGAATGTAATTTCCAATTATGAAGCATTTTGCAATTCTTTCAAACGTCCTTTTATGGAAGAAGATACCATCCCCAACGGGTGGGAGGCATTCCAAGAAACAGAAACGAAGCGTTCCGTTTCCAAAGATGAAAGCATCTTCCGCAAGTTTATGGATGAATTTATGGACGAATTCAAGGAATTGTATAACGAATCTAAACCCGGAGATAGCGAATTCGCCCTGTTAGATTTCCACACGCAATACGCCATACGTTATGCTTTGTTAGCTGATTTTCCCAACGAAATGTCCTCCATGGTAGAAATTTTGGAAGGCAAAGAAAACCCGGATGATGAAGATGATGTAACCAAATTTGACGTCAAATACAAAACCGTTCTGCAAACCTTATTTGCTACCGCTACGGAAACGGCAAAAATCTATCTATTACATAAGGATGCTATCCGCCAATTAAAACTTCAGCTGCTTTCCTTTGCCGGCCCGACCTATACAACAGCCACGCGGGCATTAGCCCTCTCTTCGGCCGGACTACTTAATGTAGTAGATAAATGGGAAACGAAAGCTGTTATGGATGACTGGGTGTCATATGCCCCCGATTCATGGAAAACTTCTCTGGAAAACAGCAAACGCCAAGAACTCGATAGCGTAGCAAACCATATAAACTTTAGTGATGAAAGCCGGCAAAAATTAGCCGCGTACGCGGTGGACTTATATGCCGCCATGGCCCCCAGAGGGAGAACCTTCTCCTCCGTAACACCTCGCAAGCGGAAACGATACGGATTAGATGCGTACCAAGTGCAAGAATTACGCAACCAATTAGCAACAGCCATTGATAATTTATTACCGTTACAGGAGCCCAATACGGTGTGGACAGATAACGGATATGCCGCCGATCCCCAACACCTAATTACCCTTACCAATATGCACCGTAATCAATTTGTGGCCGATAACAATCAAACCATTCCATCGGGAACGATTCCGGTATTTATGTTTGATTCCAAAGGCGGGATAGCGGATGTATATCTAAACAATGGCATTGACTACCGCCAAGAAAAGCGGGATGATATTTGGAAAACAACCAAAATATATGGGAAAATACTCCTTGGAGCCGCCTTCTGGGTATATGGGGGAGAAATTCTTATATTTGGTGTCCGCGCGTTGCGAATGACACAAGGTGCAATCGTTATGATGCCTAAAGCCGTTGAAGTAGCCAAAGCGGCTGACGAAGGCAAGAAATTGGCCGGATTTGGCAAGACGGTCCAACAAGGCTGGCACTATGGCAGCACAAACTTCCGCGCGACACATGTAGATGCCACCATCTTCGCTACCCGAACGGAAAGAGCCGTCCGTTATACCGCGGAATCCGGTGAGCATATTGTCAACGGACAAAAAGCCGCACGCACCACGTTAGAAGGCGTGGAGGCGACAGAAAAAATACAAGCCCCCGTTTCCCGGTTAGGTTTAGATTACTATAGTCCCATGGCGCAGGATATCACCGGTGCGGAATATCACGGTGCTAATTGGTGGGGCCGTGTATGGAACGGCTTGCGGCACGGAACACCGAAAATTGAACGTATAACCTTGGTTCAAGGGGATCGCGTATTTACATTGGCCGGCAAAGAACTAACCAGCACGATATCTAACACTCGCAGTCTTTCCACGGCAGATAAAATCGCTGTTTGGAAAAAATTTGAAAGCATGCCGGGGTTTAATCCTAACCCGTTTAATTATACCCATCCGGAATGGATCCACCCATTCCATTTCTCTCGTTGGTTCAACGGGAAACGAGGCGGATTTTCCAACCCACAAACGGTTAGTAGCACCATGTCCGAACAAAGAGCCGCCGAAATACTTGGATTAGAGGGAGATATCACAAAAGAATCTTTGAAAAAAGCCTACCGCGAACTTGCACTTAAATGGGCCCCTGATCGTTGGATGGCTACCGGTACCGAAGCGGAAATCGCTTTTGCTTCTAACAAAATGGCTGAAATTAACGCGGCATATGCAATACTATCCAAAGGTGGGACTTCCGGCCTTCGCATGTCCGCCACAGTCGGCATGCCGGAAGGTTTTGATATGCCCTTGCAATTAACCCGCAACGCCACTTCGCCTTCAGCCCGTCAAGTATTACGGAACAATGCGTTGCATCGCGGCTGGAACACATTTACCAATTTTGCCATTTGGTCCGGCAAAGCATACTGGGCCAACTTAAAATTCTTTGCATGGTGGTACTTAGGTGATGCGGCTATGGCTCCGTTGCAAGAATATATGATGCACAGCACCGTAGAAAAACAACAACAGGCCGAGATAGACAAATACGGGGATACATTCCAACCCAATCCGGATGACACCACCCCTAATCCGAATGCAACCAATACCCGAGTGAATGTGGTAGATGAAGTGACCGCTGCTGCTCACCGGCCTTATTCTCCGCAAGGCGCGCTGATTTCCACCCCGATATTAGGCACCATGATCTTGTTCGGCAAAGACTTTACCAAAGGGCAAGTGCAAACGCAATTGAGAACCTTGTCCAAGAGAATAGATTATACACGGGCCCTCAATAAACGGTCGCAAGCGCAAAACCAAGCGTTGTTTGACAACAATGTCAACATGCACTTAGAGGCTTTGGCTCGCCAACGCCAATCTTATCAACAGCGTATGGCGCAAGATCAAGGGCACCTCTTTACGCAAGAATGCAAAGCCATCTTGCGGGAAATAGATAAAGCCGAGGCTACTTTGAACAAACTTGCAAATAGTGAAGATAAACTGGCTGATAAGTTCACCCAATTTGTTACTTGGGCAGAACTGCCTGACTTACATAAAGCAGAAAATGCATATTGGCTTAAGATTATAGATGCAAATATCACCCAAATGGAAGAGAATATGCTCTTGGTAGGAGATGACTTATCCAAAGAGCAACGCTATCAAATCCATCAACTCTTAGCGCAAGCCAAACAAAAACGTGCGGCTAAAGATATTGATGGCGCTTTACAAGTCATAGAAAACATTAACAAGACTTGGACCGAGGAAAAAGCAGCCACGGCGGCGTTGACCTTGGAGCAAGAACGTGTCTTAGCCAAAGATGATGCATTGGCTACGGTAGCGCTCTATGAAGAAAGTTATTCTTCCGTAATAGGTTTGACTCCTAAAGAGCAACGTCAGTTAACTAAGCAGATAAAGGCCCTTACCAAACAAGCAAGGAAAGAAATTCTTAATGCCTGGAAACAAA
>OOHK01000005.1:114320-183267 GCA_900315845.1 Candidatus Avelusimicrobium luingense | reverse complement strand
TGTTTTTGTTTGCGAAGCAAGGCAAAAACCGCGAGGGCGGGCCCGGGCGCAATTTCCGTCAGGAAATTGACGTAGGGCAAATCAAACGGTTGGATTGTCAGGATTGGTAAGTTTCCATTAAAATAAAACCCATTTTAGACGGGTTTTATTTCGTTAAGAGTTGGTTAAGAAGTCCTGTGCAACCGGCTAATACATCTTGCCAAGTGGCTTCAAAATCTCCGGTGTACCAAGGGTCGGCTACTTCTTTATTTTCGCCTGCAAATTCCATGAGCAAATGTACTTTAGAAGCATATTCAGGAGCAATCATCCGCAAGATATTGCGGCGGTTGGCTTGATCCATTCCGATTAACAAATCGTACTTTTTTCCGTCGGAAAATGTAAGTTGTCGGGCTGTTTTTCCGGCGCAGGAAATACCATGTTCGGCTAATTTTTGGCGGGCTGGCGGATAAACCGGGTTGCCGATTTCTTCGGTGCTGGTGGCGGCAGAAGCAATTTCAAATTGGTCTACTTTGCCGGCTTTTGCAGCCAAGTCCTTAAAAATAAATTCTGCCATGGGACTACGACAAATATTACCATGGCAGATGAATAAAACCTTATACATAGTTTATTCTAAAAACTCTTTTTTAAGCCTTCTTTAAGCGGCGTGAATTTTTGACCGGTCAGTTTCGTCCATTTGGCGTTAGAACAAATCCAATGCCCCGGAATCGTCGCTTCAGTGACTTTATCGTAATTTAGCGCTGGTTGCGTACCGGTAAGACGGGCACACGTTTCATACCCAAACGCCGTTGCTTTCATCAACCATTTCGGCGCAGAAGGCATAAATGGTTTGTTACAGTGCATGGCACAGGCCATTTCGGTGATAAAATAATCCCAGCTGTACACATCCGGTTCGGTGATGAAATAAGTTTCTTGGGCCGTTTCCGGGCGGTTGTAGGCTTGCCACAGGGCTTCTACTAAATCGTCCACATGCACGAAACTAAACATCCCGTTTCCCGAAGTGTTAATCATCAGTCCGCGTTTGACCCACGTGGCAATTTTGGAAACCCCTGAATCATTTTTGCCATACACAATGGGCGGGCGAATAATTGTCCATTTTACGCCGGGGCGAAGTGTTTTAACCGCATTTTCTCCCCCCAGTTTGGTGCGTCCGTAATCGGACACCGGCGTGGGAGTCATATCTTCCGTACGCGGATGTTCAACATCACTGGCAAAACCGCTGGCCGCTAAACTGGACACGTGAATAAAAGTCGTAATTTCCGGCGTATTATTGACGGCTTTCACAACATTTTGCGTATGAATAACGTTGGCTTTTTCAAAGCCTTGGCGATTAAACGCAAAAATAGCTGCCGCCAAATGAAAGACACCTACGCACCCTTGCATGGCCTTTTGTAATGACGATACGTCACTATAATCGGCTTGCACAAGCGTAACGGCCGGATTGGCCGGTTGTGTTTTAGGAAGTTTGCGCGTAACGATACGCACATTAAATCCTTCCTGTAAAAGTTTGTTGGTCAGCGTTCGGCCGATAAAACCATTGCCGCCGGTAATTAATAATGTTGGTTTCATTTAATTTTGTAAAACAGCCTTTATTTAGTCATCTACAATTTCAATAAAAGGATCTTCCCCTTCTTTGATAGCATTAGCGGCATTTCTCACTTTCTTTTTTACCGCTTCGGCTTCTTCTTCGGTAAATGCGCCTGTACGTTTTTTGTTTTGATGCACAAAATCATTATGGAATTTCATTTTTTCAATTCCTTTTTTAACGGTTTCCATAGTGGGATATTCACCGTATTTAAGTTTGTTTATCGGCGATACTTTATCCGATTGCGGGAAATACCACAACAACGTATATACAATCGCTCCGAATACGATAAGCGTAATCAACCGATTAAGCCACTCAAAGCGGTCTAACGCAAATACATTGCAGATAAACGAAATGAGAATAATGGCTCCCGTCCACATTAACGCTATCATGCCAACGCTGGCCCATGCCGATTTGTCATAATCGGGAAATAATACCATTACTCCAAAACAACATAACAACAAAATACCGAATCTTTGCCATCCCATAATTAATTCTCCTGTTTGAATTCTACCGTTACGGTAAGTTCATCTTTTTCATAATACATCGGTAACGGAGCAAAAGGCCCCGCATTAATAACGGCCGATGTGGCCGCAAAATCAAACGTATCATCGCCTGATTTTTTTTCTACTTTCAAATCTCTTATTTTCCCGTCTCGGGCAATGGCAAAGGATACCATCGCACTTAATGTGTTACCCGCCGGGCGGCGTTTTTCCCACTCGCTCCATAAACCATTACGTACTTGGGTAATATACCACGGATACGGAAAATTAGCAAAATCAGTTTGAATATTCCCCCCACCAAAAGCGTTGGGTTGTTCTTCCCCTTCTTGTCCTTCTTTACCGACAGAAGGTGTTAATTCTTCGTTCTCGGAATCTTCCAGTACGCTGGGGGCCGCCAACGGTACTTCTTTAGCCTTGGCTTTTTGGGTTTTGGGTTTTTCGGCAATTTCCGTTTTGGCCGCATAGGCTTTTTTAGTTGTTTTAGGAGCCGGTGCGGGCGCGGGGTTGGCTTCCGGTTTGGGGGTTTGGGCCGCTGGAGTTTGAACGGCTGCTTGCGGTGCGGGTACTTCTTGCCCCGTAGTGGCAATTACTTTGCCGGAGCCGATAAAATCAATCGTATAGGTAGCGTTTGCCTTTTTAGCAGACGGAGCCAAAAAGGCAAGTACAAGTAATAAGGCCAGCGCGTGTAAGCCGCTGGATAACGCTACATAACGGTTCATTCGCTTTTAGACAGTACGCCAATACCTAATTTGGCCGCTCCTAATTTTTTTGCTACGTCAAAGACGTTAACAACTTGTTGTATGGGAACATCTTTATCAGCCTGTACAAGAATTGTTTTTTTGTTGGCTTTTCCCATGCGTAAAATGAGTTCACGCTCTAGATTCTTAAGCGTTAAATGTTTGTTTTGGACGGTGATTGTACCGTTTTTTTCTACTTCAATACGGATTACATCATCTTCCGCTTGCGTGTTAATAGCTTGCGATTTAGGCAAATCTACCGTTAATTGCATTTGCACAAGTAGCGGGCTCATGACCATAAAAATAATCAGCAAAATCAAGGTGATGTCGATAAACGGCACCATGTTAATTTCTGCCATAACGGTTCTGTTTCTGTGTGTGCTCATAAATTACTCGTGAGAACGGTAAATAAAATCATTGGCGGCGTTCTCTAATTCCTTAGCAAAATAGGTGGTTTTGGATAAGAAATAGTTATACGCGATAACCGCCGGAATAGCCACGAA
The DNA here is from genome assembly GCA_900315845.1 of Candidatus Avelusimicrobium luingense. Taxonomy (GTDB): domain Bacteria; phylum Elusimicrobiota; class Elusimicrobia; order Elusimicrobiales; family Elusimicrobiaceae; genus Avelusimicrobium; species Avelusimicrobium luingense. Next base: position 179,942 of record OOHK01000005.1, on the reverse strand, counting down.
TAACCCGGCTGCCGTATTGATAAGGGCTTCGGCAATACCGGCCGCTACAACGGAGGCTCCGCCGGCGGCTGCCGTATTGGCGGCTAAATCTTTGAATGCATGCATAACCCCGATAACCGTACCGAATAACCCGATAAACGGAGTAATGCTTCCCAGCGTTCCTAAAACGGTTAAGCGGCGTTGAAGTTTAGAAGTTTCCCAATCAATAATATTATCGGCTATTTTTTCCAGTTCCGCTTCCGGGCGAGTGCGGGCGGCTAATAATTCGCTCAGTAAATGGGCTGCCGGTGTATTTTTGACAACTTCTTTACGGCAAGCATCTTCTACTTTTTGATAATTTTCCGAGCGTAAGGGATGTTGGCAATAAGCCAGTAATTTGCGTGAAAGCGAAATTGCCGAGCGTAACTTAAAAAACCGTTCTAAAATAACGGAAATTGAATAAATAGATAATAGCACCAGTATGATAAGGACCGGCCCCCCGGCGGCTACTAATTCTTTTAAGGTGGATAATTGCATGTATTTTCTCCTTGGGTTAACCCCGTACAACAAAAATAATAAAAAGTTGAATTAAAATATTGGCCAGTAATCCGGCGGCGACGTCGTCAAATACTATGCCAAAAGCATTGTTCATTTTATCAAATGTTTTGACAAATCCCGGTTTAATTGTGTCAAAGGTACGAAATAACACAAATGCCGCTAACAAATATTGCCACGAACGCGGTAAAAATGCCATAGCGGTTACATAACCGGCAATTTCATCAATCACAATTTTGGGGTTATCGTGTCCGGTTTCCCCTTTAAATTGTACTTTTTTACAAATCACTACGGCAAATACCCATACGGCTAACATACAAATTGCGTAGAGCATACTGTCTTTGGGCAAACACAAAACAAGGGGAATTCCCCATAGTGTACCGACGAACCCTGCCCCCGTGTTTTTTTTGAACGGGAAAATAAGCGGTGGCAGATAACTGATAAAAAATCCCGTTGCCAAACAACGAATTACTGTTTGCATTGCGGCAAACTCCACGATTTTTTAAGTAAATCCCAATTGTTGCGTAAGTACGAAATCGCGCTCATCCAGGTTATAACGGCGGCAATAACGGTAATAGTATAGGGGATGTTACGTAATAAGATAAATAAGAACAAACATACCGTCTGCCCGATGCCGCTAAGCAAATGTGATAAATGATACATGAGCAAAACGAAAAATATGGTACCGATAGCGGACATTTGTACGACGGTTTTGAATTTCCCCCACCGCTCGGCGGCCATGACTTTACCTTCTAATGCGGCAATAGCACGTAAGTTGGAAACCATCAGTTCGCGCAGTAAAATTAAAAATACGGCCCATAACGGTACATTTAAGTTCGGGATACCGACAAATGCGAAAAAAGCGGCAATCACTAAAATTTTATCCACAAACGGATCTACAATGGCCCCAAACGGAGTGATGGTATGAGTTTGACGGGCAATTTTTCCATCCACCCAATCGGTGCTGGCCGCAACGATAAAAATCAAAATCGCCACAATGCGTGCCCACGCGTAAGGCAGTAAAATAAACAGAAACATCACAATAGACATCGCGGCGCGGGTCAACGTGATTTTATTAGCCAGTGTCATCATTTGAAGACTCCTTGAAATGTAGTATCAGGTAAATTCTTGTTTTTTTGAGTATCGGTCAAATCGGCTTTTGTAACGACTCCGTCGGTTTCTAAGGTTAAGGTTTGCGGAAAATAATCTTGCGGTGACAAAGTCAAATATAAAGTATAAGTTTCCCCTGTTTTCGGGGTAAGTTTGAAGTAATTATTCCGCACCGCTTGGACGTTGTGTCTAGCGAGCAAGGCGGTATAGTTACCAAAATCAAATAAGGCTTGGTTGGGTTGGTTTTGTTGCCATTCTTGCCATGAAAGTTTCATCACTTGTTTGTTGGTGTCATCTAAAATAAATAAATCTTTTTTATCGGTAACGGCTGATTGTACTATGTTGTCGGTATCATCAAACGTATCTAAACGCAAGAGATGTTTATCTTTGTTATAAAATAACATCCCGTGCGAGCGGTTAATTTCCACCCCGTCATAAGACGTAGTTTGTGAAAAACGGGTTTGCAATAGAAGTAAATTTTTATCCCACGCTTTTAATTTTTCAATAACTTCATCGGGCGACGGTACATAGGCCTTGGAAACAGGTTTTTTAATTTCCGATACCCCCGGTGTTTCTTGGGCTGTTTTTGTCGGTTGGGGTTGGACCGTAGGTTCTACCGATTTGGGTGATTCCGTAGGTGTTTGTTCTTGTACGGGTTGTACTTGAACGGCAGGTTGCGGTTGTTGGGCCACTTCTTGCGTGGGGTTGTCTTGCGAACAACCTGCCGCACACAACAATACCGTTACTATCAGCCCTACATTATTTATAGACCGATTCATAAGTTTTTTCCTCATAGTCCTTTTCGTAAGGCGGATTTTCCAATTCTTCAATACCTTGGTCAATTAAATCGTAATGAATTTCCCACCGGTTGGAGCCTTCGGGCTTGGTAATATAACCGCGCATTTCCAGTACGCTAAGCATATTCGTTGCACGAGCAGAGGAACCAAAGTGCGCTTTGAGTAAATCTTGGCTGACGCGGCGGCGTTCTTTGATAAGACGCAATGCTTGGAGTTGTTCTTCGGGCGTCGTGCCGAGTCCGTCTTGCGGGCGCATACTTCCGGCGGGTTGTTCGCTAACTACTTGTACCGGGTAATCCGGCCCGCCTTGTGCGCGTAAGAAATCGGCCACCGCTTTAATTTCGTCCGGTGCGACATACGCCCCTTGAATACGAAGCGGTGTTTGGGTGGACGAGTCTAATAGCAGCATATCACCGCGCCCAAGTAAATTTTCCGCACCTACGCTATCTAAAATAACTTTAGAATCAATACCTGACGCTACTTGCAAGGCAATGCGCGAAGGCATATTGGCTTTAATAATACCCGTTACTACTTTTACGGACGGGCGCTGTGTACATAAAATCAAGTGAATGCCCATGGCACGACCCATTTGGGCCAAACGCTGGATAGAGTCTTCAATAGAGGCTTTGGTTTGTAACATTAAATCAGCCATTTCGTCAATGATAACAAAGATGTAGAACATTTTTTCTTCGTTATTTTCTTTAGCCCATTGGTTATATCCTTCAATGTTTTTGACTTTGGCAAGTTGGCACAAATCTAACCGTTTTTCCATTACTTTAACGAGCATTTGTAATGACTTGGCTGCATCCGAGGCTTTGGTAATAATATCGGCATCGTCACATGATGTCTTGGGATCGTATAAGTACGGAATGCCTTCGTAAAGGGTAAGTTCTACGCGTTTAGGGTCAATCATTAAGAATTTTACTTCGTCGGGTTTATGTTTAAATATAAGCGACATGATTACCGTATGCAAACAAATAGATTTACCGCTATTGGTTGCGCCTGCAATTAAAATGTGCGGCCATTTTTCCGCTACGGTTCCGGCCGGGTCTCCGTTAGCGTGGCGGCCTAAGGCAATCGGCAAGACGGCTTTAGAGTTCGCATAAACGGGCGATTGTAAAATTTCCTTCATGGTTACTGTAATAGCACGGTCATTAGGAATTTCAAAACCCATGGTGCTTTTCCCCGGGATAGGGGCTTGTACACGGATAGAACGCGCTTGCATGCTGGCTTGAATATCTTGCGTTAAAGCCGTGATAGAGGACATTTTTACACCCGCGTCAGGTTGAATTTCGTAGCGGGTCACCACCGGCCCCGGTGATACGCCGGTAACGTGTGCGCCGATATCAAAACTCTTTAAGGTATCTTCTAATCGTTTAGTGGCTTGGGCAATTTCGTCATCCGTCGGGCCGACAATACCGTCGCCTTTGGGGTCGTGCAGTAAATCTAATGACGGAAGTTGGAATGTTTTGGGATCAAATTTTTTCACTTCTCCGGTTTGTTCTTGCGGTGTTTCTTCTTGCTGCGCCACAGAAGTAACCGGTTTTTCGTCTTGTTTTTTAGCAACAACCGGCTCTACTTTGGGGCGGCGAATTTCCGGTTGGGCGCGGTGAATTTCCGGCATGGAGCGGATTTCTTCCGCTACGGCAATGGGGGCAGTCGTGTGTTCGTCTTTCGTTTTAACGTTGCCTGTCGCTTTTTCTTTGACGGCGGCGCGGCCTTCTGTTACTTTTTGTTTTAATTCGGCGCGTGCTTCCATCCAACCGCTAAAATCGTTGCGGATAAACTCCAATGTTTTTTGAAATACAACGGCCCACGGAATAGAAACTAAAATTTGTAACCCGACGAGTAAAAATGCAAGGGAAAATAACGCCGCACCTACACTGCCTACCACACCTTTGAAAGCGTAAAAAACAGTATCGCCAACTTTCCCCCCAGCCAGTTGCGAGTTGGTAAAAATCAGGCGCAGACACGTCATTAAACTGGCACATGCACTCAGTAACAACCCACTGCCGATAAGAAAGAATAAAAACGATGCGCTTTTTTTGCGTACGGTTTGTATAAGCCAGTATGTTAATAAGACGGGAATCAGTCCGGCAGTTTGCCCTAACACTTGAAATAAGACAGATGACGTCTCTTGCCCGACGGAACCGCTTTTACCGTTTATCCATAAAATATAAAAAAGCCACGCGCACAAGGCTCCGCCCAACGTGCAAAATACAGGGCGCACCCATGGAGCGGTAGTTTTCTTTTGATTTTTTTTGCGAGATTTTTTAGCGACGTACGAATATCGTTTGGGCATATATTTATTTTACCTTATTTTAAGGTGTATTTGTGTAGTGTTTTATAAAAAAATCACCCGCACGGTATAGGGCGGGTGATTTTAATGTAAAACCTAATCAGTCTACATGCTTTCTGCGGCCGTTGTCGGGGCGGCGGCTACTGCTTCGGCTGGCTTTTGGCCCCATGTAATATGATAGTTAATATCATCGGCTTCCAGTGAGATTTTGCCTTGTTGGTACAAAGCCCCTAAAGCCAAATACAATACCGAACTGGATAACTTAAACATCACTTTTAATTGCCACGAAGTGGCCGTATTATTTTTAGCCAAATAATCGCTAATTTGGCTGACAGCTAAATTGATATTTTCTTGTAATGGACTCATAATTATACCCGTTCAATGGCAAAGAGCGGTTCGCCTTGTTTAACAGGCTTGCCGTTTTCTACCAATACTTTTTTAATAATGCATGGAAATTCCGCGCGCATTTCGTTAAATACTTTCATCGCTTCAATTAAGCAAATCACGTCGCCTTTTTCTACACGTGCCCCTTCTTTTACAAAGGGCGGCGCACTGGGCGTAGAACCGCGGAAGAAAATACCCATTAAAGGAGCATTTAATACTTCTTTATATTGTTCTTGTACAACGGATGTATTTCCCCCCGAACTTGTCATAGCACCTACAGCCACCGGCACCGGGACAACCGCCGGGCGCGATTTAACTAAACGCACATACAGACCTTTTTGGTCATATTCAATGGTGTCTAATTGGTTGTCTTGCATGAAACTGTAGAGTTGCTTTACTTCTTTTAAGATGGGAGATTCTTTGACGGCAGCTTTTGCAACTGCTTTGTTAGGTTTGGTTGAAACATTTTTTTTAGATGTTTTTTTCATAATAACCTCGCTTGAGATATTTTACATAATTTTTAGCGTGTTGGTAAAAAATCTTCCTGTGTTTGAATTTGTTTTTGTAAGTCACCAAGCATATCTTGTAATTGTGTTTGAAATTGTTGCCGTAATTGACTGCCTTGCAGTTGCGTATAAGTGGGAAGTAAAATAGGCGATAAAATATATAACGTCCATTTATTGACAGCCCGTATAACGGCGGATGCGCCCGGCTTTTCAAAAACGCTAAAGCGACGGGCCGAAAATGTTTGCAGCGGTACGGCTTTGCCGGCGGGGCGCAAGGAAAGTGTCAGTTCGGTACATAAGCCGTTTTGTCGCGCGGCTAGTTGCGGTTGTTTGCTGGTGCAATCACTGCGGGTTAATTCTCCCGAGAGTGAAATATCGGCTATTAAATCAAATTGATTCTCCTGTGTTTTCGGCCCGGTTTGTACTTGTGTAAAAGACGATTTAAGCATATCAGCGGCAGAACTATACACACTCTCTTTTATATCTAACGAGAAATCATATAATGCTTGTGAAGTAGGGTCAGAAATAGTAAGTGAATCAGGCACATTCCCCGGTTGAATAATCAGCACGGAAGCGTTGAAAATCGTTGGCGCGGGAGTAGACGGATAGACACTGTGGCGTATTTGCCCATGATATGAACAACCTGTCAGTAAAAGCGTTAATAATACTCCCACCAGCCCATGGAACATACGTAAAAAATTCATATCGTTATTGTATCAAATTTAATCAGTGAAATCGGATAGGACAAAAGACCTATCAGAAAGTAGGCCTTTTTTCTCTTGTGAAAAACCAACATTTTTAAGACAATAATTGTATAGGAGAAAAAAAATGAAAAAACTAATTATAGTAGGAACCATGATTTTAGGAACTGTTTCCGGCTTTGCTCAAATCTATAAAGTACCGCAAGAAGTTAGTAAAACCGGTGCGCAAATAGGAGAAATATCACAAAAGACCGGCAAGGAAATATATACAGCGCTAGATAATATGGTTGGTAATTTGTCTCAAGCGGTGCGAAATGCCCAACAAACGTTGCAAATCAACCAACTAAAATTACCTATGGGCGAAATGTCTTATCAAAAATATGAGAATTTATTAAACTCATTTCAAAAAACAAATAATCAGCAAATTCAAGTTCTTCACGATGTGCAAGCGCGGTTGCTCCCCGCAGAGGAACTGCACCATATTATATTCCCCCAATCCGATCAAATGTATGTGCCGGCACAGTTAGCGGCGCAAGAATCACAAAGTGTATTTAGAGGGATCAAAATACCTAATTTGAAAGCCTTAAAAAATATGTTAAATCAAGGTATGGAAGTAAGTAAAAGCACTTATTCGGGGCAAGTGTTTACTACACCGTCTTTGCGGATTGCACTTAATTATGCGTTACCTTCCAAATATGATATTTTTGCTCAACAACGGGGCGAAGTGAATATCCCTGTGTTAATAAGAATCAATTTAACAGAAGAATTATTAGCCACCGTTCCTTCGGGGAAAATAGGATTGCAACAGGTGTTCTATGGTTCAATTCCTTCAGAGAATGTAACCGATATTATGGTATTTATGGAAGTGAACGGTAAACAAGCGTGGCATAAAGCCATATTGAAAGATGGCGAAGTTTTCTTTTTGGCCGTGCCCAATCAAGCGGTAAGCGTGAATGATGATTTTTTTGTCACGCCGGGTCAAACCTTTCAAACGGACATTCAAAATAATGTGCAGGTTTTTGCCAGTTTTACTGCTAATGAAAAGGCGGTTTCATCGGCAACGTCTGATTTTAGCGTTCTGCCCGACGAACAATTACGCGCGGCTATTAGTAACGATGAGGAAATGCGCTTGTTTGTGCCGGAATCTTTTGTGCAAGAAGATAAAATGTTGTACCGGGGCCTTCGCTTAAAAAATACGGCCGAATTGCAAAACATTTTACAACGCGGTATGGAAATTGATAAAACCCATCACGAAATGATTTATGTTTCCCCCAACCTCAGTGTGGCTATGGGATATATGTTCCCGTCCCAAACCGCCCGGTTATTAGGCACTCATGAAGGGGAAGAGGCCTTGCCGGTACTTGTGAAAATTCCGGTAACGGAACGCTTGTTACAAGAAAACCCGCCGTTAAAACCGGAAGGTGAATTTGGTGGCCGTCGCGTATTATATGAAAATGTCCCCGCGGATATGATTACAGACGTGGCCATATATGCTCAAATCAATGGCGTACAAGGTTGGTATCGTGTAACGCTGAAAAACGACAAATTGGTATTTATGCCTATTCCTACAAAGGCCATGAGCGGATGGATTTCTTTATGAAACTGAAAAAAGTTTTCTTATTGGCCCTGTTGCTGACAGGAAATAGTTTGGGGTGGGCGCAAAACACAATACTAGCCGCTCCGAAGCAAATAGGTAAAACGGTAACGGGAGAAGTTGTAGATGTCCACGCTTTGATTGCTCAACAAATGAGTGCGATGTGTCGTCAAATGATGATATCTACGGAGATTCGCGTATCGGAAAAATATAACATTCGGTTTGCGGATATGCGCAGTGATATTCCTTCTATCTTGGCTCTTGATTCCAAATTAGAAAATGCGCAAGACTATGTGTTGGCACGTATCGTTCCCAAAAATGATGATATTGTATATAAGCAAGCCTCGTGGAACTTGCGATTTTATTTAATGAATTTAATGAAAGAAGAAGGAACCCATTTTTTTTACCGGGGAATGCGGCTGGCTAGTTTAGAAGCCATTGATCATGTTTTATTGCACGGACTTGAAGTCAACAAAACTGCGTATAACGGAATTTACATGACACCAATGTTAGCGGTGGCCGAAGGATATTCCGGCTCTACGCAAGGAGAAATTCAGGTAATCGTCGTCTTGGACAGTGAAGCGGTAATTGATCATCTTAAACAGGATATGCCGGGGGAGGCATATTCGGAAAGAAACATTCCCCCCTTTGCTATTGTGGAAGTATTGGCCTTTCTTGAAATCAACGGAAAACCGGAATGGTACCGAGTTGTATTAGACGATGAAGGACGTGTGTTTATACCGTTACCCGCTAGCAAAAGAAAAATAGATGATTTTGAGATAGATGAATAACATGTATCACTAGTATGATGAAAAAGGTAGTTGTTATAAACGTATTGCTTTGTTGTTTTTCCCCTGTCTTTGCGCAACAGGGAAAAACGGCCATGGAACTGATTACAGGGAAAATCGGTGCGGATATTGCACGTCAAACTCAAGCGGCTATTTCGCAAGCCACTCGCGCGGCAGACAATGCCGCCCGGGCATCCTATCTCGCTGCACAACAGGTATCTGTTGTTTCCGAAATACAATACACAAAAATTATCAATATACCTGATCAACCAAGCGTCAAATTGAGCGGGAAGTTTGATAATTCTTCGGACGTTTTGTCCGTGCAACTGTTATCCGGATCGGACAGTTGGAATATAATCCGTCCGGCGGATGCTACCGGAAAGTACATGCGTGAAGTGTTTTTGCCGCAAAATATTTCGGGAAATGAACCATCTTTTTACCGGGGAATGAGTTTGGTAAGATTTGCTGATTTGAAGAATTTATTGATAAACGGGTTGGAAATCAGAAAAAGCAACTACGAAGGAAAAATTTTTGTTTCGCGAACTCCGGTGACTTCGCTGTGGTATGCTACCATGGGAAACGACCCTCAATTTCCCGTACTTATTAAAATTCCGTCAACGCCGACCTTGCGCTTATACGCACCGGAAGTATATCCGCCGCATACCTTACAAACGGCAGAAGAAACCGTTTTCCGCCGGGATGTTCCTCCCCGTTTGATTTCCGATGTGTGGGTTTTTTTGGCAGTGGACGGTAAGCCTGATTGGTATAAGGTGGTATTGGAAAAGGATGAATTGGTATTTATACCGGCTAAGGGTGAAATGAAAAAATTGGCCGATTGATTGAAAAGGAAAATTATGAAAAAATTAGCCGTTATTTGTCTTATCGTAGGAAGTTGTTTGCCGGCGTTGGCTCAAAAAGAGATCAAAGCCATAGAGACGGCCGTGCGGATAAATACAGAACTTTCGCGTACTATTTCTCAACAATTATTCAAGGCAGAACAATCGGCTGCTGTCCTTGCTAATACGGTTCAAACGCTGATTCCGTTGCAAATTACCGAAGTATCACCCTCTTTGCAAACAAAAATGGCTGTTTTGCTTGAAAGCATGCAAGGCAGAGACGTCGCCACCGGCAAACTGCTGCGTTCTACCTATATGCGGTATCAAGAGGCGGATTTGGCTTTGAACGATTATTTGGAGCGGATAAATCAAGCGGAAAATACGTCGTTTTTGTATCGGGGAATGCATGTAAATGATCTGCAAGATGTGCAACAAATTTTAGCGCAGGGCATGTTGGTAAACCAAACCGGATATAACAGTATTTATATGTCCGCTAATTTTGCGGTTGCCCGGCATTATGCCAAGTTGGAAGAAGGTATTCCCGTAGTAGTGATGATAAAGAAAGACGATATTGCCGGAAGTTTAAGGCCGGGCAATTTGCCTAACTTTTACGCGGAAAAGGATATTCCTCCTCAAGCTATTTTTGGGGTATTTGTGTTGCTGGATATCAATGGCACCCCGGGGTGGTATCGGGTTCTATGGCAAAATAAACTAATATTTACGCCGCTTACCAACGATACGGTAAAACCCGCCGCCAAATCTCAAGCGTATATCCAAATTACCAATATGCCCGGCGAGCCGACGGTAAAATTAGGCGGGGCGGTAGATAACGCGCCCGCTGTATTATCTGCGCGGTTGTTGCCGAGTGTGGACAGATGGGATATCATCAGTCCTACGGATCCTGTCGGAGTGTACACCGAGCAAACATTTTTGCCGAAAGATATTTTAGAGAACAAAGAATCTTTTTACCGTGGCATGAGATTGGAGAAATTAGACGATGTAAAGAATTTGTTGATAAATGGTTTAGAAGCACATAGAACCAATTATCACGGTGATATTTATGCATCCCTAATGCCTTCTATTGCGCTGGGGCATGCAATAATGGCGGGTGAAAATTTATCTGTCCTGGTACAAATTCCTGCGACAGACAAATTACGTTCCTATGCGCCGGAAGCATTCCCGACAGACGATCGATATGCCGCCAAAGCATTTCAAACAGGTGAAGTGTGCATTTTCCGACGGGATGTTCCCGCAAGTTTTATTTCAAATATATGGGTGTTTTTAGAAGTAAACGGAAAACCCGGGTGGTATAAAGCCACATTAGAAAACGACGAACTTATTTTTACTCCGGTCCCGGCCGCGTACTTGAAGAAAAAGAATTAATTATTCAGAAATAACGAATATGACCAGAAAACAATCCCCCCGGGCATAGCCGGGATTATTTATACAAAACACACCCCTCGCGTTAGACGAGGGGTGTGTTTTTTTGCGTAACTTACAAACTATTTGAGTAACGCTTTGCGTGAAAGACGTACTTTTCCGTTATTGTCAATTTCCACGCATTTTACTTCAATAATGTCGCCGATGTGCAAGACATCTTCAACTTTGTTAATGCGGTGTTTTTCAATTTCGGAAATGTGTAAGAGTCCGTCTTTGCCGGGCAGAATTTCTACAAACGCGCCAAAGGGTTGAATAGAAACCACTTTGCCTTTGTAGATTTTGTTGACTTCCGCTTCCGCCGTCATCATTTCAATTTCGGCTTTGGCTTGGTCCAACTTATCTGCGTTGGCGGCGGCAATCGTTACGGTACCGTCTTCCTCAATATCAATCTTGGTATCGGTCGTTTCGGTAATGCGTTTGATATTCTTACCGCCGGGGCCGATTAAAGCGCCGATTTTGTCAACCGGGATGCGCAGTTTGAAAATGACCGGCGCATAGCGGGAGACATTTTTATTCGGTTCGGCAATCGTTTTTTCCATGTGATCCATAATGAACATGCGGCCTTCGGTCGCTTGTTTAATGGCTTGGCGTAATACGTCTAGCGGGATACCCGTTTTGAGTTTTACGTCCATTTGGAACGCCGTGATACCTTTGCGAGAACCGGTGAGTTTGAAGTCCATGTCGCCGAGGTGGTCTTCCAACCCCATAATATCGGACAACACAACAAATTTGCCGTTTCCGCTAATAGCACCCATGGCAATACCGGAGCAGGCCGATTTCATCGGTACGCCCGCGTCAAATAGGGCGAGTGAGCCGCCGCAGACGCTGGCCATAGACGAAGAACCGTTAGATTCCATAATGTCAGACACTACACGGATCGTGTACGGGAATTCTTCTTCCGACGGAATAAGCGGCAACAAAGCGCGGCGCGCTAATTCCCCGTGGCCGATTTCGCGGCGGCCCGGAGAGCGATCCGGTTTGCATTCACCCGTAGCAAAACCCGGGAAATTGTAGTGGAGCATAAAACGTTCATACGATGTTTCATCTAACCCTTCTACCATTTGTTTATCATCGGGGGTGCCTAAGGTGGCTACCGCTAACGATTGCGTTTGACCGCGCGTAAAGAGCGCAGAACCGTGCGCACGCGGCAAGAGCCCTACCATAGAACTTAACGGGCGGATTTCGGTCGGTTTGCGGCCGTCCACACGTACGTTTTCGTTAAGTACCATTGCGCGGGATTCTTCGTACATAATATTTTCTAACGCAATACCGGCATAGGTAGCAGCATTGTCCGCATAGGTGGCCGTTAATTCTTCGGTGAAGGATTTTTTGAGTTCGGCTACTTGTTTGTCGCGGGTTTGTTTGTCGCTAAACGCGTGCAAAATTTGTTTGGCAGTTTCGCGGAATTTGCCGTTGGCAAGATCCGTTACTTCTTGCGGCAGTTTTTCTACCACATATTCAAATTTCGGTTTGCCGGCGAGTTCGCGCAATTTTAATTGCGCATCGCACATTTTGTCAATTTCCGGCTTGGCGGTTTCCATCGCTTTGATGATGGCTTCTTCTTCTACTTCTTTGGCGCCGCCTTCTACCATTAAAAGACCTTGTTTGGAACCCGCAATCACGAGGTCCATATCACATTCTTCGTGTTGGTCTTTGGTAGGGTTGACGATATATTGTCCGTCTTTGCGGCCGATGCGTACAGCGGCTACCGGCTCGTTAAACGGAATGTTAGAAATAACGAGCGCCGCAGACGAAGCGAGTACGGATAAAATATCCGCATCGTGTTTATCGTCGCTGGAAACGACCATCGCGGTTACGTTGGTTTCGCAAGCAAAACCTTCCGGAAAAATCGGGCGTAACGTGCGGTCAATAATGCGGGAAGACAAGGTTTCTTTTTTGCTGGCTTTTCCTTCGCGCTTAAAAAAACCGCCGGGGATTTTTCCTGCGGCATAAGTTCTTTCTTTATAATTGACCGTCAAGGGCATGAAGTCGGAAATGCCCGGTTTTTGTTCTTTGGTGGAAACGGCAGTGGATAAGACCATGGTTTCACCCACGGTTGCCATTACCGCGCCGTCGGATTGTTTAGCGATTAAACCCGTTTGTAATTTAATCGTTTGTCCGCCGACAGTGACTTCCACAGTTTGAATGTCAAATTTGTGGTTAAAATTTTCCATTTGGTTGTCCTATTTTCTGAGTTTGAGTTCTTTGGTAACGGACTGATATTTTTCAAAGTCAGAGCGTTTCAAGTAAGCCAATAAGCGTTTGCGTTGGCTAACGAGTTTGTTAAGCCCTCTTTCACCCGCAAAATCTTTCGGGTTCGTTTTGAGGTGGTTAGAGATATATTGGATACGTTCCGTAATGAGCGCAATTTGTACGGCGGCAGAGCCGGTATCGTTGGCGCTGGATTGGAATTTGCTGATGATGTCTTTTCTGTCTTTCAATGAAAGTACCATTTTTATTTACACTTAGGGCTGCAACCTAACGACCAAGCCGCATTTATCCTAAAAACGACCGAGCCGCAGCGGAGCCCTTCTCCTATGTTTAATTTTTATACCTTTTACAGTACCGTTTTATTATACCAATTTCCCCTCACTAAAAACAACCGTTTTCTTTTGAAAAACGGTTGTTAAAATATATGAGTTGGTGATATGTTTTTCTAAAGGGTAAAATTGACCATATAATCATCCATATAAGGCCGGAACAAATCGCGGTAGAGTTTGAAGATTTGGTGCGGTGTTTTATCTTGAACAAGATCTTGGGCATTGAGCCATAACGTATAACTGATATCGGGCTTGTCCGAACCTTCCCCCTCCGACGGAGAAATATGTTCTATATGAAAGTGTAATCTGCCCGCAAACGAATCGCTGGTCACCTGACCGTCTTGCAAACCGAATTCGTGGGGTGTCATGCGGACTGAAAAACCTTTAGGACATAAATCTTGAAATACACGCGCTACATCGGCGGCAGTTGTTCCTTCTTCCAAAAAAATTCCGGCGATAGAATCGCGGGTGATATAAAATTTAATGGGGCCGTAATCGTTTTGTAATGCTTTTTTGGCATGCGGTTGCCACTTCGTTAAACCGTTGATTTCTATTACTTCATGGAAATCTTTGGCTTGCGGTAAGGTGGGATTATCCCCGCGATAAGTCACCCGAACGGATCTCCCCTTATCGGAATAGCCTAAATGCATGGCATTTAAGGTGACTAAAATATCATATATCTCATCGTTTAATCCGTTCCCGGCAGCGGCTACACGTACCGATTCAAATGCTTTGGTGGTTTCGGGGGTAGGAATCATGTAGTTCCCATTGTCAAGAAGCCATTGCGGAAAATCGTTTGCCAAATCGCGTGCGTCGGGTGCTCGGTTAATTTCCTGACTAAACATCTGGCGCGATATCGGGCCAGATTGGTAATTGCTCGGATAATCTATCGGAGAAACTCCAAAGGCGTATTTTTCTTGTTCTTCTTGTAAGGCCAAAACAATGGGATCATTCGGCTCTGTGGATGCGAAGAAATATCTAATTCGTCTGGCTAATTGTATTTCTTGAATATCTTGTTTCGTGTACATATCCGGGGTTTTGTCTTCTATTTTTAGACGCGGGAAATGTCCGTTTTCGCTAATAAAAAGTTTGGTTTGAGCATAAAGTATTTCCGGCCCGTGGCGCCACGGAGCCTGATACGGTGGTTTGACATGGGTAACGGCGGGTGATTGGGCGCGTCGTATTGCATTTTCTACGGCGTTAGAAAAAGACGAAGCAGAAAAATCTATCATGTTTTCCGAAGATAATTTCATTTGTCCAAGTATATTTTCTACGTTTATATTGGCTTGCGGGTTGGCCTGCTTAACCAATTGCGTGGCCGCTTCTAAGGAAAGTTGTGGGTTTTGCATGAGCAAAAAGGCGATTTGTCTTTCCGCAGAAGATATCTGGCTTAAACGTTCCAGCCCTTTAATACCGGTTGAAACAATTGATTGGGCTTGAACGGAAATAAAACCGAAGATAATTAAAATGCAAGAGAGGTACAAATGATGTTTATGCATAGTTGTTACCTGCTGTAAATTCGTAATAAATTTTTGATGGCTTCAATATCCTTATCCGTAGTTGTTTGTGTTAAACTAAATCGATATGCCGCTTGACGCAAGGCCGTGCGAATAGGAGGTAATTTTCCGTCGTGTTCCTGAATATATTGCTCTAATTCCGCACGTACTTGAGTCGGCGTACGTTTAATGTTTTTTACATGCGATTCCCATAAGGTCCGCAAGGCGGAAAGGGTATGTTCGTCCCCTTCTACATGGTTGATAACGTGATAATAATTATTGCGTAACGGATGTCTCGCGGGTGGGAGTTGACCGTTATTCATTTCCAAATAAGTTTGTAAATTTTGATACACTTTCTCCGGAGTGCGTTGTACTTCCGGTTGAAATTTATTTTCATTTAGCAACCGCGTAATAGCCGCAATATTCGGATCGTTCTGGTTGCCGACACGTCGTAAATGCTCGGCGGCATTTCGTAATGAACTCCCCCCTTTGGGCAGTTCGTTATGCTCTTTAAGATAGATTTGTAATTGTTTCAACACTATAACGGCACGTTCTTCGGCAGGTGCTATTTTTTGCGCATGCGCTTGCCAAAATTGGACCAAGGCTTGTATATCCGGATCGTTGCTATACTCTTTTCTTACCAAATGCCGATACGCATTATTTAAGGAATGTTTATCCGGCGGCAATTTCCCGTTTTCATTTACATAAGCCACTACGTCTTCGTAGACTTGTTTGGCCGTACGGCGTGTGCGTTGGCGAAGTTTCCCCCACATTTCCGTCACGGCAATAACATCCGGATCGTTCGGATCGCCTTTATGAATGACATTATAAAGGGCTTGGTATAACGGTCCGTCTACCGGAATAGTTTCTTGGTTGGCTGCGTAAATTTCCAATTCCGCACGCACTTGTTTAGGCGAACGCGAAACCACGGTTACATATTTATTATACAAATCAATAATTTGATTGACTTCCGGGATGTTTCTATCGCCATGGTCAATTATATAAGTAATGGCATGACGCAAGGAAGTGGTACCCGGTGGCAATTTATTGTTATGTGTTTGCAAATAAACGACTAATTCATCATAGACTTGTTGGGGCGTACGTTTAGCATTTGCCGTATGCGGAGTAACTTGGGGTAAATCTTGCGGATCTACCGGCGCGGATAGCAATTCCGGTTTGATTTTACGGTACGGATTCGGTTTTTTATGGGCTTGCCACATTTCTTTAATCGCAATCACGTCCGGGTCATTGGGATCTCCGATTTTCATTATTTTGTAGGCGAACGTGTATAAAGGCGAGCCATTGGTAGGCAAACGGGTGTTGTCGGCAAAATAAGTTTCTAATTCGGCACGGCAATCGGCTGCTGTCTTGCCCCGTGTAATGATGTTGTGTTTGCCACCATACGTCTGAAGTAGCCGGATGATTTCCTGCACATCGGAATTATTTTGATCTCCCACTTTGCTTATTTTATACGCAGCCGCCCGTAAAGCATTGTTTTGTGGCGGGAGTTTATTATCGTGTTCGGTTAAATAATTTTCTAATTCTTGGCGCACATTAGCCGGTGTGCGGGTAACTTTTCCCCCTCTGGGTTGAACATGATTTTGCCATAAGGTACGCAAGGCAATCACATCCGGGTCATTGGGATTTTCTATACGAAGTGTCTTATAAATCAACGTGCGTAAAGGGCCGCCGGCAGGTGGAATTTGCCCGTTATGTTTGTTCAGATAAGTCAGTAAATCTTGACGTACTTGTGCCGGCGAGCGGAGAACAGATTGCCGCCCTTTGCTGTGGGAAGAATTTGTTGATAAAAGTTGATCGATAATTGCCATATCCGGGTCTTCGGGAAATTGTTTTTTCATCCTGCGGATTTTTTGGCGCAAACCGGAATTGTTGGGAGGTAATTCTCCGTCATGAAGTTGGATATATTCTTCTAAATCTTTGCGTGCTTTGGCCGGTGTGGTGTATTTATGATATACACTATGGTCTTCTATCATTTGCTGTATCCATTGGATATCCGGATCGGTAGAGGCGGATGCGTGCGAAGTTAAAGAAAAAATTGCCTGACGCAAAGCGCTATTATGCGGTGGCAGGGCGCCGTGGTGATTTTCTATAAATTCCGCTAATTCTTGGCGTACAGATGCCGGAGTGCGGACTTTTCTACTCCGTGTAGAAACCGGTTGTTGGTCTACTTCTTCTATTAATTCGTTAATCGGGGCGATGTCTTCGCTGTCTGTTGCCGCGACATCTTCGGTTGATAAATCGGGAGTTTCCGGCTCGTCATATTCTAATTCCACCCGTGGGGCAGGCGCAGAAGTTTGTAATCTTCTGGCGGCTAGTTTTTCCCATTGTTTGGCTAGCAGAGTGCCTACTCCGACTTGTAATGCCGCTTGCGAGAATTGTTCATCTAATCCGTGGCGAATTTCCTGCCATAATACCGTCACTTCCTGTGAACCATTCAAAAGCACATAGGCAAACGGATGGTGTAATATCAGGTCTTCCCGTAACAGTTCGGGAAGGGGCTCGTCTTGTAAGGCGATACGGTCTTCCGGAATGATAAGACGGGCTTTGTTTTTCGGAATTACGTTTTTTATTCCGCGCCAAACAGCGGCCAGTTGTTTGGGCTGACGTTGGCTATCTGTTTCTTTTAAGCGAATCAGGGCCAATTCCTGTAATTCTTTATAAGCCCCTAAATTAAGTAACGCGCGCGTGAAAAAATAATCTTTCCACAAATCAAACAGGCCGTAATCACGCCGGGCCATTTGTAAAATAGCGGGTGCTGCCAGTTGCGGAGTGCCAAACCAACCTAAATTGACGGCCGCGCTGGCGTACTGGGCAAAACCGTTCTCCGCATATACGGTTTTTTCCACCTGTCCGTTAGCCACACCGAGCCAATAATTTTGTGCAACATCCATTTGGGTAAAAGAAGGAATTATCAATTCGTCGGTAGGCTCTACTAATGCGGCGGGTAAGCCGGACTCAAAAAAAGCCTGTTTTTCCAATCCGCGCAATTCCAGCCATTTTTCTATCCCTTTTTCGTGGGTGATAATATCGTTTGTTCGAAGCGTTTGGGCAAACATATCACTGAAATTTTTTGAAATAACAACTGTTTTGCCGGTAGGATAAATTTTGGTGTACATATCCATAATACGTTGTATGTTCAAACCGAAATTTCCCATCGCCAAAAAATCATTTCTTCGTAATTGTTGGAAATAAATACCATAGCCGGGCACCGGTACTTGCGTTAAACGGGCGGTTGCCTCTCTTAAGGAAGCACTTGTTCCGTTTTCCAGTTGGGCAAAAGTTTGCGGTCTTCGGGGAACACGTTTGCTAGAAAGATTGTCAATAAGCGCTAGGGCTTGTTGTTGGGAAACGTGTGGTTCTGCTACCGGTACATATCCTACATTGTGCCGGAAGAAATATTCCAAATCTGCGTTGGTAGCAATAGGGTCTTGCTTTAAATATTGCATGGTTTTGCGAAGTGCTTCAACAGGAATTTCCGGGTTTTGGATACGTAAAAATTCCACTTGCTTTTCTAGTGAAAAAATAGCCCGCGCCTCACTTAAACCTTTAATAAGTGGGTTTTGCGCAAATCCCTTGATAGATAAGGCGGAAAAAATAATAGTAAGAATAATCCGTTTCCGCAAATTAAGGCTACTAATCAATTGATTCATATACTATAGTTTAAAAAATTTGTTTGCAATTCGCGAGAGTCAAAAGACCTATTTGCCAACGGGTCTTTAGGCCTATATTCTTTTTGATTTACAAAATGGGGCGCCCGCTGGAGAACGGGCGCCGGGTGTTCTGGAGATATTATGAATGTACGGGTTGTAAATCTTCCGCCAATTCTTTTTCCAGTTTGTCAATTTCTAACTGGGTGGCTTGGTACCAATCGGCAAAATCGCAATTGATATCAGCGAAGGCGCGTAGCAAACACGCCGGACGAACGTCTTGTGTAATATTTTGTTTGTTGTTGGCCATATTAGTACCTCCTTATCAAATTGGTGCGGCTTATATATATAATGTATCTGTTTCTGACGAAAACTACGAGGGTCTTTGGCTCTAGGCCCCACCGGAATTTAGACCCATGATTTTTGATAGAATAAGTCCTAAATTTTTTTCTTTCCGGGCCCAGAAACAAATAGGTAATTAGTCCCATATTTTTGATATACTTTTACTATGACAGACGAGATTTTACGGCGTGCCGTTCAAACGCATATCTTATCTAAAGAAGAAATTATCCGCTTGCTTTCTATGCAAAATGCGCAGACTCTTTTTGTTGCGGCGGATGAAGTGCGCCGGAAATTTGTGGGTGACGGCGTTTATTTGCGTGCGCTGATAGAATTTTCTAATTACTGTAAAAATAACTGTTTATATTGCGGTATCCGCGCGGGAAACTCACACGTTAAACGCTACCGCTTAACGCCGCAGCAAATTATAACAACCGCCAAACAAGCCGTATCATACGGCTATAAAACAATCGTGTTACAATCGGGCGAAGACTTGTGGTTTGACACGGATAAACTGTGTGAAATTATCCGCGAAATAAAAAAGTTAGATGTCGCGCTTACTTTAAGTATCGGCGAGAAAACTCGCGAAGAATATGCCGCCTACCGTCAAGCCGGTGCAGACCGTTATTTACTACGCATTGAAACGACCGACAAAGAACTGTACGAAAAATTAGACCCACAAATGCGTTGGGAAAACCGCGTACGGTGCTTGCATGATTTGAAAGCGTTGGGGTATGAAGTCGGTTCCGGTTCGCTGGTGGGGCTCCCGGGCCAAACGGTGGAAAGTTTGGCAGACGATTTATTGTTTTTTCAAAAACTTCCCGTAGATATGGCGGGAATCGGGCCGTTTATCCCCCACCAGCAAACGCCTTTGGCAACTGAAAAAGCCGACGGACATTTTGATTTGGCCCTTAAAATGATGGCGGTAATGCGTTTATTACTGCCGGACATCAATATCCCGGCCACAACAGCCATGGAAACCTTGCATCCGCAAGGGCGTTTGCTTGCCTTACAAGCGGGCGCTAATGTGGTAATGCCAAACACCACAGACACGGAATTTCGTCCGTTTTACGAATTATACCCCGGCAAAATTTGCTTGGGTGATTCGGCGGAAAAATGCCGCGGTTGTGTGGAAAATAAAATCAAATCTATCGGCCGCTTTGTTGCGCACAAAAAAGGTTTCCACGGTGACTATTTGAAAAAAGTTTAAAAGGAGCGTGTTATGAGAAATAGTATATCAGGTCGTTCGAGAGGTTTTACGCTAATAGAATTATTAGTGGTTGTTCTCATTATCGGTATTTTGGCGGCGGTGGCGTTGCCGCAATACACGAAAGCGGTGGAAAAATCGCGCGCCGTACAAATGATGACTCTTGCCAAATCTATCGGGCAAGCGTTGGAAATCTATTACCAAGCAAACGGAACAGGGCCGACTTCATTTGACGAATTGGACGTAGATTTACCTGCTGATTTTACCGGGAATACGAGTCTGTATGATTATTCATTAAAAGATACGCGTTCTAATGCAGATTGGTCTGCTGTTCTTGAAGTAGGAAATGTCATAGCAATTCATGTAGGAAGGCTAAAAGGTAATTATAAAGGGGCCGATTTTTCTTATTATGTAAATACCGCAGCCACCCATGCAAATATTCCTACTCACAAATTACTTTGCGGCGAGATAAAAGAACACAGTTCCTATGTTTTTGGTAAAAACGCGGGTGATTTTTGCGTCAAGTTTTTCAAAGGGGTCAAAAAGCACGATAGCGGTATCCGTTTGTACGAATTGCCTTAACATTAAAACTTTATTTTGCCGATTAAAAATACCGCGTTACCACTCGCGGTATTTTTCTAATAAATCAGCCAATTGCCCGGCATTTTGTGAACTGTCCGCAACGGCTTGTTTGCGTTGCGGATTCAAAATACACAGTTTGCCAAAACAATTTTGAAATATCCACGCAGTGGCACAATCCATACTTTGATGCCCCGGGCAAGAAACGGAAGTGGTTCTTCCTACCGTTATAATGCGTTTGCGGTAAAATTCATCAAATCCGCGTTGCGAAAACAACGTGTCAAATGCCCGCTTATAAGCCCGTGAGTACGGACAACCGGGATAAGTGAACAATAATACGTATTTATGGTTTCCGGTTAAATAGCGCTTAAATCGGGTGTCTTGTGCTAAACTGTCATATACTGTTTGCGGAATATTTACAACTTGCACATTGGCTATATTCTTTGCATAACGAACACTGCCGCCCATGTGTACGGGAACGGGCGAATCTTTTTTGAACATGTTTTCAAAATCAATTTGCCGCCCGAAATGCGCGCCCAAAATAAGCGCACATACTAAAAACACGATGACTTCCCACCCGTTTATTTGTGATAAAAAATTTCGCATATTCTGTCATTTATTATACATACTTTTTATATAAAAAATACTTCCTTTCATAGCGTAAATATACTACAATATATAGGTAATAAGCGGACTGTGTCCGCGGCTGTTTTATTTTATCTAGGAGAACAAAACCGAATATGGTAAAGAAAACCGTAAAAAAAGCGGCCCCCAAAAAAGCCGCTAAAAAAGCAGTAAAATATATCTACTCTTTCGGTGCCGGTAAAGCCGAAGGCAACGGCAAAATGAAAGAACTCTTGGGCGGTAAAGGCGCCAACTTGGCCGAAATGTCCGGTCAATTAAAATTGCCCGTCCCCCCCGGCTTCACGATTACTACCGAAGTCTGCACCTACTATTGGAACAATAAACGCACTTATCCGAAATCTTTGCAAGCCGATGTGCTTGCCAACTTGAAAGAAGTGGAACGCAAAGCGAAAAAAGAATTCGGTTCCGAAAAGAACCCCTTGCTCGTTTCCGTACGCTCCGGCGCGCGTGCTTCCATGCCGGGTATGATGGAAACCATTTTGAACATCGGTTTAACCGAAAAAACCATCCCGGGTATGATTGCCAAAACCGGCGATGCGCGCTTTGTGTATGACGCTTACCGCCGCCTCATTATGATGTACTCCGACGTAGTGATGGAAAAAGCCGCCGGTATTGAACCCAAAGACGGCGAAGGCATCCGCAAAATTTTAGACGGTATGATGGGCGACGTTAAAGCCAAACTCGGCGTGAAAGACGATACCCAAATCCCGGCTGAAGAACTCAAAAAACTTTGTGTAGAATTTAAGAAAACCGTTAAAAAAGTACTCAAAAAAGAATTCCCGGATGATCCGATGGAACAATTGTGGGGCGCTATCGGCGCGGTGTTTGCTTCTTGGAACGGTAAACGCGCTATTGCCTACCGCAACATTGAAAACATCCCGCACGATTGGGGTACTGCCGTCAACGTACAAACCATGGTGTTTGGTAACATGGGTAATGACAGCGCAACCGGTGTCGCTTTCACCCGCAACCCCGGCAACGGTGACAGCCACTTCTACGGCGAATATTTAATCAACGCGCAAGGCGAAGACGTCGTCGCCGGTATCCGCACCCCCTCGCCGATGAACAAATGGTCCACAAACGCTCACTCCAAAAACTTGCCCACCTTGGAAAAAGTAATGCCCAAAGTGTACAAGGAATTAGACCAAATTCAAAAGAAATTGGAAAAACACTTCCATGATATGTTGGATATTGAATTTACGATTGAAAACCAACGCTTGTGGATGCTTCAATGCCGCGTAGGAAAACGCAACGGTACGGCCGCGGTGCAAATGGCGTTAGACATGGTTAAAGAACGCTTGATCACCAAAGAAGATGCCGTCTTGCGTGTAACGCCTGCTCAACTCGGCGAATTATTACTCCCTGCCATTGATCCGAAAGCCGAAGCCGGTGCCAAACCGGTGGCCCAAGGTTTGCCTGCCGGCCCGGGCGGTGCGTGCGGTAAAATCGTTTTCAACTCCGTAGATGCTATTGAAATGCAAGAAAAAGGCGTCAACGCCATTTTAGTACGCGAAGAAACCAACCCCGAAGATATTGAAGGTATGCGCGCAGCGGCGGGTATTTTGACTCAACGCGGCGGTATGACTTCTCACGCGGCGCTCGTTGCCCGCGGTTGGGGTAAATGCTGCATCGTCGGTTGCGGTGAATTGGAAATTGACCTAAACAAGAAAACCGTTTCTATGGGTGGCAAAACCTATAAAGAAGGCGACGAAATCACCTTGAACGGTACGAAAGGTTATGTCTATGCGGGCGCACTCAAAATGTTAGCCGCCGGCGAAGGCAACAAAAACTTGGCCAACTTCCTCGCGATGTGCGATAAAGTACGCACCTTGAAAGTTCGCGCCAACGCCGATACGGAAGAAGATGCTATTAAAGCCCGCAAATTCGGTGCCGAAGGTATCGGTCTGTTCCGCATTGAACACATGTTCTACGGTAAAAATTCCGACAAACCGCTTTTCATCTTGCGCAAAAT
The DNA here is from genome assembly GCA_900315845.1 of Candidatus Avelusimicrobium luingense. Taxonomy (GTDB): domain Bacteria; phylum Elusimicrobiota; class Elusimicrobia; order Elusimicrobiales; family Elusimicrobiaceae; genus Avelusimicrobium; species Avelusimicrobium luingense. The sequence continues at coordinate 156,507 of OOHK01000005.1, read as the reverse complement.
GATTCTTTCCGGTAGCGAAGAAGAACGCAAAGCCGCCGTCAACGAACTCTTTCCGTACATGAAAAAGGAAATCAAAGCCACGATGAAAGCCATGTCCGGCTTTGGTGTAACCGTTCGTTTGATGGATCCGCCGCTCCATGAATTCGTGCCGACCTTGCCCGAAAAACAACAAGAACTGGCTAAAGCGCTCGGTATTTCTATGGCCGTATTTAAGGAACGTGCCGCCGGACTCCACGAAGTGAACCCGATGATGGGACACCGCGGTATCCGCTTAGGTGTAACGTATCCGGAAATTACCACCATGCAATCGCGCGCGATTTTTGAAGCCGCTGCCGAACTTATTAAAGAAGGCGTAAAAGCCCAACCGGAAGTCATGATTCCGCTTACCTGCGATGTCAACGAAATCATCACCCAAAAGAAACTCATCCGCGCCGCTTACGAAGAAGTTGTAGCCAAGACGAAAGTCAAAAAACTTAACTACTCCGTCGGTACGATGATTGAAATCCCCCGCGCGGCCGTACTCGCTTACGAAGTCGCCGCCGAAGCGGATTTCTTCTCGTTCGGTACCAACGACTTAACGCAAATGACGTTTGGTTTCTCGCGTGATGATATCGGTTCGTTCTTGCCCGAATACCTGAAACAAGGTGTGTTGGAAAACGATCCGTTCCAAACGCTTGACCAACGCGGCGTAGGTATGCTCATTGAACACGCCGTTTGCGAAGGCCGCGAACAAAAACCGCATTTGAAAGTCGGTATCTGCGGTGAACACGGCGGTGATCCGGCCAGTGTGGAATTCTGCCACCGCGAAGGATTCACCTACGTGTCCTGCTCGGCTTTCCGTGTGCCGATAGCCCGCTTGGCCGCCGCTCAAGCAGCCGCCAAAGACGTGCTTGCTAAAAAGCATAAATAAGCATTATTAACGCAGTTTTAACAGGGGAAAAAGCAAAACTTTTTCCCCTGTTTTTTTAGATTAATCTACCCGAATTTACAAGTATTATTTCTCCTTGTTTTTTATTCAAATATCCATTATAATACAAGATATATAATTCCAAAATAGGGGAGCGTAATTTCGATGAAACAATTTACAACCATATGTATGAGTATCGGGTGTGTTTTTTTATTGACTTTGCAAGTGCAAGGAGGCAATTTGCACGGCCATTTGCAACAGCAAATACTTGTGTCTGTAAACCAACAAACAACTGCGTCGATTTACTCGGTAGTCCTGACCGAACTGCAACACTATTACGATCGTGAAAATTTTAATGATCCCAAACGAGAAACCGGATGGTATCGGGTGGATAATTTTTTAAGTTGGTTGGAAACAAACGCTTCCAAATTGGAAGAAGAAACAATCTCTTTGGGCAAATATACATTGTCCGTAAAACAGATAATTTCTTCAGATAAATTTCTTAAAGATCGTTCATTAAGCGATTTGTTGTGGGTTTATTTGGGCGTTCGTTATATAGCAGATATGTATCAGGTTAAGGCTGATTTTTCGCGCTTGCAACTTATCATGTCTAATTCTTCCAATCAAGCCATAGACGGATTAGGGATTATTAAAATTTCCTTGAAAGAGCAACGTTCTTTCATAGAACAAATAAATTTGGGCATACATGAAGGTACACATATTTTGCCTTATTTGATGGGCCATGATAAAGTATTATCGGAATTGGCTACATTTTATTCTCAATATAATTATGGGCTACCTGTTAATGCCAAGCAAACCGTACATACTATTAGCGGGGTACGGGATATCCGCCAAACATATCGGAATCATAACGGCTTTGCGTTACTGTATGAATATAACTATTTTGTAGCGGGACTGATCTTGAATAAACATCTTAAAAAGAACGAAGTGTTACAATTGTATCAAAACAAAAATACGTTTGCTACTGACACGGAAAATTGGATTCATGTGGTGCTGAATTTAATTGCCGCTGAAAATAATTCGTTTTTACTTACTATACCGAATATATCCTGTACTATGAATATACCTGCTCTTGTCTCTTATTTGAACGGAACCGGAATTACACAAACAGATCTTAAAAATTGGTCTGAGCAACCGGGACGTCGATTTTATATCGGGAAATCAGAGAACTTATTAAGTACAATATCAATTCCGCAAGATAGAAACCCTAAAATGGTTTGGACAGCACAATATTCACCATCTATTAATTCTTTCGTGCTGCAAGCCTATTTGCCGGCCAATCAAGAGCAATTTTTACAGGGAACCTTTGGTAAAAATGCTAAATATGTACGTCCGCTTTATAAATCTATTATATCGCATTTACCTCCCGAAATTATACAGACGGTAAAGGAAAAATATCCGATACAAACCCCTGAAACTTTTTCTGGGATTACGTTGGATGCCGTCGACGTGCGAGATACTCTTCTGATACCGCATCAAGAAGATTTTATGAAGGCATTACTGCTATCTTTGCAAGAACTTAATGCTCCGATATCTCCTATTCCACAAGGATATATTTAATACATAAAAAATCTTTAGATGTGCTTGCCAAAAAGAGAAAATAAACGTTATTAACGCAGTGTTAACAGGGGAAAAAGCAAAACTTTTTCCCCTGTTTTTTTACGTTTAGGCCTATGCGGTGTATGGGCCTTTTGACCCTTGTTGGTTGGTTTGTTTTTTACATACAATAAATATAAGGTTACCGGATGTAGCTTATATCTACGTCGGACAAGGAGAACATAATGAAATTCAACTGGGTGGTTATATTGACTCTTCTGGGATTGGTTTTGCCTACGCTGTCGTTGGCCAAACCTACCCCTATGGCAGTAAAAGAAAAAATTATTAACGAACTTATTCAACAAACCAAACAAGCCGAAATGTTTGCGGAGCAATTTAATAAGTTACGCAAAACATATCCGACATATGAAAAGGAAATTACAGATCTTGAGAAAATACATGAACAATTGCTTCGCGAGGCTGAAACAAGTTTAACGCGGGCATATCACCACACGTATTATATGCGTCATATGATACCGACGTTGGAGAAGATGTATAATCTGGTTCAATCTATCAAAGATCCCACAGCCAAAAAAGCATGTATCAAGGTGTTAAATCATGCCTATAGATATTCTACGGCACGTGATACGCCGTCTACTTATTCATACAAGTCTAATCTTAAACATATGACTGAAGTGGCTATCTCGGAAGAAAGCCAATATCGTGGAAAAACATACGCACCGGTCTGGGCGGAGTTTTACAAGCAGTTTGATTTCGATATAAATCAATCCAAATAATAGTAATTCTTGTATCCCTCGCTTTACGCGAGGGATATTTTTTTGTTAAATTGTGTTTATTAAAATAAAGCATGAAAGGCGTGGGATTATGAAAAATACAATATCGTATCGTTTGAATGGTTTTACACTAATAGAATTATTGGTCGTTGTTCTTATTATCGGCATATTAGCAAGTGTGGCCCTGCCGCAGTATAATGTGGCCGTAGCCAAAAGCCGCTTAATGCAATGCTTTACGCTGGCCAAAACAATAAGAGACGCCGAAGATGCCTATTTCGCGGCTAATGGCGAATATACCACCGATTTAGAAGCACTGAGTGTTGATTTAAGCAGTTATACGGCAGGCAGCACCAATAGCAGCAGTTTGGCAAATTTTACGCTTCCTAATAAATATAAGGTGCAATTGGCCGTCAATGGGGCCGGCTCTGCGGAAGATCGGGTGGAAGTGTATATTCCTTCGTCTCTCGCCGGAATAACATATTTCTTTGACAATGCTACGCCTGTGCATAATCCCCCCTTAAAAGGAATTTATTGTACCACGGACGGCAAAGCGACTTATCAGAAAGCCTGCAAATCGATGGGCGGCGTATATGCGTATACGGTAGGCGGGACGACCAGCGAAGTGTATAAACTGTCCTTGTAACCCTTGCGCCCGGCCTTTTCTATTTACTATAATAGCATTATGAAGGCGTTTCCCATTATTGTATCTTCTCCGTCGGGAGCAGGTAAAACTACGATTATTGATGCGGTACTTAAGCGCAACAAAACGGTTGCGCGCGTGATTACTGCCACCACCCGTGCCCCGCGCAAAGGTGAAAAAAACGGAAAAGATTACCACTTTTGGACGATAAAACAGTTTGAACAAGCCATCAAAAAAAACCAAATGTTGGAATGGGCGCAAGTTCATACATCGTATTATGGAATTCCCAAAAAATCGGTGGACGATTTAATCAAAAAGAACATCTGCCCTATTTTGGTTATTGATGTGCAAGGCGCGCGCACCGTCAAGAAAATTTATGAAAATGCGGTGCTTGTGTTTATTATTCCGCCGAGTCTAAAAGAACTTAAAAAACGTATTTTAGGCCGCAACGATAACACGCAAGATATTGAACTGCGTTTGGAAACCGCTAAAAAAGAAATACAGGAATTAGACCACTACGACTATGTTTTGCTCAATGCCGATTTAGAAAAAGCCATTACGGATATGGCCGGAATTGTATCCGCCGAACAATGCAAAGTGGCACGGCAAGATTTGAAAAAGATTAAAAATCTGAAATAATTACGAGGGAGAAATATGTCCGCAAAGAATGAAAAAGAATTAGATGCTAAACTCATGGATTTTGACGGCGATCGCTATGATATCGTCGTGCTCGCGTCCATGTGGGCTAAACAACTTCGCAAAAAAAATGAATACAAAAGACAACCGCACGCGGTTGTTATTAAAGTAGCGTTAGACGATATTTTGTCGGGCCGCGTTTCTAAAGAAGATGTTTTGCACGTCAGCAAAGACAACTTGGAAAAAGAAATGAAAGCCCAAGAAGAAGCCCGCTTAGAAGCGGAACGCAAAGCCAAAGAACCGTTGAAATTATAATGGCAAAAAATTCACTGAGCCAACTGGCAGGAGAACTCAAAAATTTCTTGCAAAGTTGTGACGAAGACGAATTTATAACTACGGCGGCTACCCCTCATCAGGCGGCCGCCGCAATTTCACGTGTTCCTAAAAAACAGGCGGTTACTTCTCAAGAAACTGCTGTCGAGGTATTTTTTCAATCGGCTCACATCCCTGAACAAGTGACTTCTGCACAACCCGCTCCGGCTACGGCACCCGCTATGCAGGAAAACTCTACGTTAACGATAGAATTTCGTTCTGTTACACATCCTACAACGGCTGTTCCCAACGCGTCGGCGCAAACTACATCTAACACACAGGAGGCAACCCCTATGCTTACTACGGCCCAAAAACAAGCCGCTTTGCAAGAACTTGCAGAAACTATTAAACAATGTTCCCGCTGTCCGCTGGGCAGTGCGCGCTTAAATGCCGTCCCCGGTGAAGGAAATGTAGATACTGAACTGATGTTTGTAGGCGAAGGCCCGGGGTATGATGAAGACCGTCAAGGCCGTCCGTTTGTGGGGCGTGCCGGGCAGTTATTAGATAAAATGATTGCCGCTATGGGGCTTACACGTGAACAGGTTTTTATTGCTAATATCGCTAAATGCCATCCTATGGTGGACCCGCAGCATCCCGAAAAACACGGTAATGACCGCGCCCCAAATTCCGAAGAGATTGCTTGTTGCCGTAAATTTTTGGAAAAACAAATTGCTATCATCTGCCCGAAATATATCGTGGCGTTAGGCGGTGTGTCGGCAAAAGCATTGATTTCGGATGCCAAATCGTTAGGGGCACTTCGCGGACAGTTTTACAATTTGCATCTAGACAGTGTGGAACTCCCCCGCCCGGTGCAAATTCTCGCTACCTTCCACCCGGCTGCCTTACTGCGTAATCCGAATTGGAAAAAGGATGCATGGAAAGATTTGCAACTTGTTATGGCAAAGTTAGGGCTTAAAGGTATCGCCAAATAAATATGTTTTGTAAAGTTGCGTTTGATGTTCCGCTGGATAAAGCGTTTGATTACCGCGTGCCGGTTGAATTGGCGGATAAACTTCGCCCCGGTATGCGTGTAACTGCGCCGTTCGGGCGTGTATTAACGGGCGGCATTGTAACGCAAGTAACCGAAATATCCGATGCTCCCGCTCATATTGCCTTAAAAGATATCGTCGCTTTGATAGATAAACAACCTGTTTTTGGGTCTGATTTTTTTCCGCTTGCCCAGTTTATTAAAAATCAGTGGGGTGGGCCTATCGGACAGATTTTAGGCGGGCTGATTCCGGTAGAACCTTACGTCAAATTCCAACCGCCTACGCCGCAAGTTAATGTAACTGTTTCAATGCCATCCTATCATTTAACGCCGTCGCAAATTTCGGCATTAAACGCGCTGGAAAATGTACCTGCATACACCTTCTCGGCTTTTTTATTAGACGGCCCGGCTTATACGGGTAAAACCGAAACCGTTTTACGCGTTGCCGCTAAAGCCTTAATGGGATACGGGCAGATTTTAATTACAGTTCCCGATATTGCCGCCGCCCGGCAATTTATCAGCGAAGCCGAAGGCCGTTTTGGCGCGGATAATGTGTTTTGTTGGCATAGCCGTATGCCGGTAAGTAAAAAGAAAAAATACTTTGCGGCCATTTCTTCCGGACGGCCTTGTGTTGTCATCGGTACACGCTCATCCGTATTATTACCGTTTAAGAATTTACGCTTTGCCGCTATGCTTAATGAAGGTGATGATAATTATAAACAAGAAGAAAATAAACCCTATTATCACGCGCGCGATGTCTTATTTTTCCGCGCTAAAGCCCATGGAGCGGTACTTGTTTTATCATCGGCTACGCCCAGCGTGGAAGTAGAACACCAAGCCCAACAAGGCCATATTAAACGGCTTGTTTTTACGTCGGCCGTTCCGGGGCATGCGTTTACCCCCCAACTCAAATTTGCCGAAAAAAAAGGTGAAAAATCACGCTTTTTGTCTGATTTATTGGTCTCGGAATTAACCGACAATTTACAACGCGGTGAGATGTCTTTACTTGTGTTAAACCGTATGGGATATGCTAACGCGTATGCTTGTTTGAACTGCGGTACGTACGCGCGTTGTAGCACCTGCGGCGGTATTTTAGCATACGAAAAGACAAAAGACGGCTCCATACTTGTATGTAAAAAATGCGGTGCAAAAGCCCCACTTGAACAGGAATGTCCCAAGTGCCATAATTTGATTTTTAAGTCGCGTTCCGGCGGTACGCAAAAAGTAGCGGCAGACCTCGCTAAAATTTTCCCACAAGCCAAATTGTTGCGTTTGGAATCTGATACGCTCGCCACAAAAGACGGCGAAGGATTTGAAGCATTAAACGCGCTAAAGAACGGACAAGCGGATATTATTATCGGTACGAGAGTGGCGGCAGGAGCGCTTCGCGGTGCCAAAATTACGTTGTGTGCGGTATTGGACGCCGAATTGGAATTGTCCTCATCCGATTATCGTGCCACCGAAAAATTTACCCGCTTACTTTTTGAGTTGCGCGGTCATTTATCAGGTGGGAAAAATGGACGGCTTATTATTCAAACGGCCGATAAAGAATCGTATGATTATGCCCCGCTTTTTGCGGCCGATTATAAGGATGCCGCCGAAACGGAAATGGCACTTCGCGAAAGTTTCAATTATCCCCCCTTTGTGCATTTATTCAAAATGACCTTAAAAGCCAAGGATGTGGCTTTGTTAAACCGAGAAACGGCCCGTCTTAAAAAATTGGCCCAATCGCTTTGTAGTGAAATTTTAGGGCCGGTATGGTGCGCTAAAAAAACCGATACCCTTAAAAAACAATACTTGCTTTTTAAGACGGATAATGAAAAACGGGCCGATCTGCTTGCTTTATTAGATTCGTTTGAGCCGGAGAAAAAAGTAACGGCAAAACTGGCTGTTGATCCGTATGATTTTATTAGATAGGGTAAAAACAACCCTACGACGGTTTTGCTATAATATCTATATGGAGAAGATATGTTAAAACATTTATTTGGGTTTTCTTCCCGTTCCAATCGGGCAGAATTTTTGTTTTGGTTAGTGATGCTTGTTATTATTTGCTTGCCGGTATCTTCCCTTTTACAGTCGGCCGGGCAGGGCAATATGTTAGCCCTTTTGGCGCAACAAATATTGAGTATAATTATTTGTTGGTTTGATTGTGCTTTGATTGCACGCCGTCTGCACGATTTTGATTGGTCCGGCTGGTGGTCATTACTCGTCGTGCTTGGGTTGCCTTTCCTCATCATCATAGGTATATTCGTGGCTTTGTTCACTCGTACGATTTCTTTTTCTTTTGTTATGGGTGTGTTTGTTGTCATCTATGCAATTCTCAATTTAGTTTTGATGATTATTCCGGGCACTCCGGGAGAAAACCGCTTTGGCGCTTGCGATAAACATTATTATCCTGCATTTATGGACAAACGCGCTGTATTTAACGGAATGCTTGTTCTGTGGGTACTGTTCTCTATTTTTGGGGTCTATAACGGATCCCGTCGTGTACAAGAAATGGATACTATAATGATGCAATTACAAACAGAACAACAACAATATATGAACCAAATTCGCCAACAACGGATGCAAGCCCAACCGGCTGCTCCGTTGCAATAGCGACATTTATTTTAGGAGTATTTTATGACGATTGATGAACAAATTTCTTTTTTAACTCGCGGGTGCGTGGATATTGTGTCCAAAGCAGACCTCGCTAAAAAATTGGAAAGCGGAAAAACGCTTAAAGTAAAACTCGGTTGTGATCCGACCAGCGCCGACTTGCATTTGGGGCACAGTGTGGCCTTATCGCTCTTGCGCCGTTTCCAAGATTTGGGGCATAAAGCCGTACTTGTGATCGGCGATTTTACGGCCGCTATCGGCGATCCGTCCGGGCGCGATTCAACCCGTCCCGTTTTGGGCCGCGAACAAATTTTGCAAAATGCTAAAACCTATACCGACCAAGCCTTCAAAGTATTAGACCCCGCCAAGACGGAAATTTGTTTTAACAGCGAGTGGTTAGAGCCGTTTGTCAGCGGAAAAGATTTACTGCAAACCTTGCAAAAAATTACGGTCGCGCAAGTGTTGGAACGTGATGACTTCAAAAAACGTATGGCCGCCGGAAACCCGATCAGCATGTTAGAAGTGCTTTACAGTTTGTTCCAAGGGCAAGATTCTGTGGCTCTGCACGCTGATGTGGAACTGGGCGGTACAGACCAAATTTTCAATTTGCTCGTCGGCCGTCAATTACAAAAAAATAACGGCATAGAGCCGCAAGTAGCGCTAACCGTACCGTTGCTCGTCGGTTTGGACGGGGTGAAAAAAATGTCCAAATCATACGGCAATTATGTAGGGCTTAATGATGCACCTAATGATATGTTTGGCAAGTTAATGTCTATCCCCGATGAACTAATGCCGATGTATTACGAACTTTTAACCGATGAAAATTTAGACGAAATCAAAGCCATGCACCCAATGGCAGCCAAAAAGAAATTAGCCGGCATTTTAGTGACGCGCTTTCACAACGAACAAGCCGCCGCGGATGCCTTGGCCCATTTTGAACAAGTGTTTTCTAAAAAAGAAATCCCGACGGATATGCCGGAATTTAAGCCGGAACCGGGGGCCATGTTATCCGCCGTTTTATTTGCTGCCGGCGCGGCTGCCAGCAAAAATAAAGCACGTGGGCTGATTGAACAAGGCGCGGTTCGCTTAAAAGGCGAACGCATTACCCAAGACGGGCCATTAGCCTTTGAAAACGGCGACGTGTTACAAGCCGGGAAACGTCATTTCTTTAAACTGGTTAAATAAACATGAAAAAATTACTTTTGCTCTTTATTGTGTTTGTATTGCTCGTCGGAGGAATATACTGGGGAGCAAAAGTATATTTATTTAGTCCGGGCTCGCCCATGGTGTTTACTATTAACGCCGGGCAAAGCGGCAGTTCGGTAGCACGGGAACTGAAGAAGAAAGGTATTATCCGCAGTGAACTTTTATTCAAAATTGTATTAAAACTTACCTCAAACGATAGCGATTTGAAAGCCGGCAAATTTGATTTGCGAACAAATATGTCCGATTTTGAAGTCATCAACTGCATCAAAAGCGGACGTTGCACCCACTACGAGCGCGTTACCTTTTTAGAAGGTTGGCGCAGCGAAGAAATTGCCGAGCGGTTAGCCGAAATCGGTATTACCGATGCACACGATTTTATACGTATCGTGCGGGAAGATAAATTAGAAGGTAAATTATTTCCTTCTACGTATCTCTTTGCGGCAAATACGCCGGCGCAAACCGTTATCAACAAAATGACGGAGCAATACCATCAAGCCGCCGTTCCGTTGTTTGAACAATTCCCGACCGACCTTACGGAAAATCAAGTCCTTACGTTGGCCTCTATTGTGGAACGTGAAGCCGTTGTGCACGATGAGCGACCGAAAATTGCGGCTGTTTATATCAATCGTTTTAATATCGGTAAAAAATTAGAGGCCGACCCGACCGTCCAATACGCCTTGGGATATAATTTGAAAGAAAACCGCTATTGGAAAAAAGGATTAACTTATGGGGATTTGAAAACCGATTCCCCCTATAATACCTACCGTTACGGCGGACTACCGCCGGGGCCGATTTGTAACCCGGGTTATGAATCTATTAAAGCCGTTTTGCAACCCGAGCCGGATTTTGAAGCATTATATTTTGTGGCCGAATCTGAAGGCAGACACGTTTTTTCGCGTACTTATGACGAGCATAAACGTAATATCCGACGCATCCGCGGGAAATAAATTAGATTATAAATAACCGAAAAATTTCCCTTGAGAAATATACGAAAAAATCTTATACTATTAGTAGATTTATTATAGGAGAAAAATTATGAAAAAAGGTTTTACCTTGATTGAAATGTTAGTTGTTGTTTTAATCGTCGGCGTTTTGGCCGCCGTAGCGATCCCGCAGTTTGAATCTGCCATTGAAAAATCACGCACTACCGAGGCATTAGTGACGGCAAAAGCCATTAAAGATGCCGTTCAACGCTATTATCAGGCCAATCCCAACGAAATGGGAACCCCGGTGTGCCATTGGTATCAAATTGCTGATGTAGATTTGAACTCGGACCAATGGGCTCCGAAGATGAGCGCTGCCGGATCAGGAGGCTGCGATTCTTACCGCACACAGACTTTTACCTATGACCTCGGAGAAGATGCATTACTGATCTATCGTATAGACAGAGCCAATCCGGCTGCAGATAGAGATGCCCCCAGTGATCGTGACGCTGCAGAATATGAAATCAAATATATGATTACTCCTTACGATAACACCAAAGGGTGCGATTGGAGAGGTAATGAAAAATACGAATCCATTTGTAAGTTTATAGAAACGCTTTAGTTTTTTGGATGCAATAAAAAATACCCCGAGCAGAAGTTCGGGGTATTTTTTATGGTAAAAGTTTTGATTATAATTTCATCAATATCCGTGCGATATTGCGCGCAGCGTTAATCGGGTTCGGTAACCGTAAACGTAAATACGCATAGCGCATCAATGATAATTTACGTTTATCTAACTGATTAAACGCTTTGGGTAACGTTTGGGATAATTGGTCATCATCCGTCACGATAAGAGCCGCGCCTGCTTTTTCCAGAATTTTAGCATTATAATACTGGTGATTTGCCGCTGCATGCGGAAACGGTACAAATATCGTAGGCAGTTGGCAATAAATCAGTTCGGCTATGGTGCTTGCGCCACTGCGGCAAATTGCCGCATCTACCACTTGCATAAGGGCATAAATCTCGTGGCTGTATGGCAAAACCACCACGCGGGGATTATCCCCATGTAAATTCTTGACGTCTTGATACCATCGTTCCCCTGTAATATGAATAAATTGCCACGTAGTAGCCGTTTTGGCCAGTTGGGCAACGGCCGCGTTTAGGTGTTTAGCCCCTTGGCTTCCCCCCACCACTAAAACGGTACGACGGGTTGGATCTAATTGAAGATTACTGAAAATTTCGTTCCGGTCGGTAGGATTGGCAAATTCCGGGCGGATAGGAGTGCTGACTAATTTGGCATTTTTGAGTTTTTTATCTATCGGAAGGCCCAACATGAATAAATCAGCGAATTTGCCGCATATTTTGTTGGCTAATCCCAGGCGGGCATTAGAATCGTGTACGGCGGTTTTAATGCCCATAAAATGTGCGGTAAAAATCAGCGGGAATGAAATATACCCCCCCGTTCCTAATACAGCATGCGGGCGGAATTTGCGGATAATTTCACGTGTTTGCCGTAATGATTTTAGTAATTTACCTGTAAAACGGATATGGCGTAATGGGTTAATACTGCGCGGTAAGCCCATAAAATCAATTTCACGGTATTTCAGATGAGCGGCTTTCAAAATAGCAGCGGCCGGATCATTCTTTCGTACAATAAACAAAACTACACATCCACGTTGTTTAAGTGCTTTTCCCAAAGCAAAGCCCGGGTAAAAATGTCCGCCGGTTCCGCCGGACGCAATAATAAATCGTTTTTGCATAAGTTATTTATTCCTGTTTCTGTAAGATGTTACATCTTCGCGCAAATTATTTTGTGCGCTATCTACGGCGGCCAAATTTAAAATAATGCCCATCATCACCAGCGTCATAATAACGGATGATCCGCCATAGGAAAAGAAGGGCAATGCAATACCTTTTGTTGGCATTAACCCAATTGCCATAGCCATATTAAAGAAGGCCTGCAGACAAATAGTAATGGTTAAACCAAAAATAACCAAACTGCGAAAATGTGTCTTGGCCACTCCTGCCAAACTAATACCGCGTACTAACAGCCAACAAAAGCCAAATAAAATCAGCGCAATACGAAATAGCCCGAATTCTTCACACATTACCGAGAAAATAAAATCGGTATGGGCGGCGGGTAAATATTCTAATTTTAATTCGCTGTTTCCTAATCCTTTACCAAACCAACCGCCGGAACCGACGGCTAAGAACGATTGTACCAACTGATACCCGGTACTGCCTTCGGTGGCAAACGGGTTTAAGAACGAGAAAATACGGTCACGCCGATAACCCACAAAAAATAATTGGTGGATAATCAACGGGGACAGAATAACCGCAGGGACTACTAAATGCAGAAAACGCATCCCGGCTACTAACATCATACATACAAATACGATTCCCATTAAAAAGGGCGTCCCGAAATCACGTTCGGCCAAAATAAGCCCCAATGTAATACCGGCTACAAGCATTGGTTTGAATAATAATTTGACATTTCTTTCTAACCGTCCGGCTACGCTTTCCAAATAATGCGCAATATAAATAACCAAAGTTACTTTGGCAATTTCAGAAGGTTGCAGTTTGAAAAATCCAAAATCAATCCACCGGTGCACATTGGCTTGCGTACGGGTAAACAATACCCACACTAAAAAGAACCACGTTATATACATTAAATAAATAGGTTTGCACCATTTGGATTGTTGGATACGGTCATAGGTTTGTGTCAGTATAGCGGCCACAATTAAACCTAAAATATCAAAGATAAGTTGTCGCTTAAAAAATGCCGCGGAAGAAAATGCACTGGACGAATAGGTAAAAACAAGCCCGGTCATCACAAAGGCAAACGTAATGATGACCAACCGCTTATCCAAGCGCAACGGTCGCCAATCATTTCCTTTGTTCGTCGTAGATTGACGGTGGGCTGTCGTTTTGTGAAGCACCACCCCGCGCGAGCGTGAAGATGAACTAAATAATTTCCCCATACTTATCTAATTTTAAGCGATGCTAATGCAATTAACATTAACATAACGCCTACAATCCAAAACCGGACAATTACTTTCGGTTCGGCAATTCCCATCAGTTCAAAATGGTGGTGAATAGGAGCCATTTTGAATAATCGTTTGCCGTGTGTTAATTTGAAATATCCCATTTGTAACATAACAGATAGGGTTTCCAAGACGAATATTCCGCCGGCAATAGGTAGTAATAATTCTTGTTTAACGCATAAGGCAGCCGTTCCGATTACACCACCTAAAAACAGGGAACTGGTATCTCCCATAAATACTTGTGCCGGATACGCATTAAACCACAGGAAACCCATACATGCACCGACGAGTGCCCCCATAAATACGGTAATTTCTCCCGCGCCGGGCACGTAGATGATTTTTAAGTAATCGGCAAATTGAATATTGCCGGCCAAATAGGCAAATATACCGTAAGTTACCGCTGTAAATACCATACATCCGCTGGCTAATCCGTCCAATCCATCTGTCAGATTCGTAGCGTTGGATGAGCCCACAATCACGAGCATGGCAAACGCAAAATAGAATACAGATAAATTGATAAACATCTTGCTCATATACGGAATAATCAACGAGGTAGTATATTGTGCATTTGGCGGATTCATTCCCAGATATCCTACCACCACGATAGCCGTAAACAACTGTATGGCTAATTTAATAGACGATTTCATCCCTTCGGGATTTTTCTTAACAAGTTTGGTGTAATCGTCCATGACTCCCGCAAAACCTAACGTTACGGTGGTAAAAATAAGCAACCATATATACGCACTGTCCAGTCTGGCCCATAAGAGTACGCTGACAATCAAACTAACAAAGATCAGTATTCCGCCCATAGTCGGCGTTCCGCTTTTAGATAAGTGGGAAGCCGGGCCATATTCGCGCTCAATTTGTTGTATTTTATAAGAACGTAATTTGGCTACCACACGCGGGCCGATTAGTAACGTCAAAAAGAATGCTGTAAAAATCGCCGCGCCGGTGCGAAACGTAATGTAATTAAAAATATTCAAGAATCCAATATCATCTTTGAATAGGGATAAGTAGTACATCATAGTTAAATCTCCTTAAATATATTCTCAAAACGCATCGAGCGCGAGGCTTTGATTAAACATACAGCTCCGGGAGTCAACGCCTTTTGTAAGTCTGCCAACCATGCTTTGGAAGACAGCGAATAATGGGCTTTTACGCCGGACGCCGTTTTTAGAATATCATACGCGTAGTGCATTTCCGGCCCGGCTAAAAACACTTCGTTAATACCGTTTTCTACCACATGATGCGCCACCAAGCGGTGATAATCTTTAGAGGTATCTCCCAACTCTTTCATATCGCCTAAGACAGCAATCTTCGGCGAGGATTTTTCACGGCCGAGAATTTCCAAAGCGGTTTGCATACTGGCCGGGTTAGCATTGTAACAATCTAAAATGAAGTGTACGCCTTTTTTATCTATACGCTCTAAACGCATCGGCATGGGCGTAAACGATAGGAGCCCTTGCCGGATATTTTCTTCCGATAATCCTAGTGCAAAGGCGGCGGCACAGGCGGCTGCGGCATTTAATTTATCATGACGCTCAAAATGTTTTTGCAGTATAAATGCTTTACCTTGATAAATAAATGAGAAATCTTGCGTGTCTAATACCCGCAAATCGGCGGATTGCGCAAAACCAAAAGAAATTTGTTTGCCGGTAAATTCTTTTTTAAGTCTGGCTAAATATTCATTATCGGCATTATATACTAGCGTGCCGCCTTTGTTTAAGCAATGGGCAATTTCGGTTTTGGTTTTATAGACGGTTTCCAAATCTTTAAAACACGCCAAATGCGCCGCAGATACATTGGTAATTACCGCTACGTCCGGTATGGCTAATCGGGCCGTTTCTTCGATATCTCCGGGGTGGGAAGCGCCTAATTCAAATATGCCAAATTTATGTTTGGGTTGTATTTCTAATAACGAGAACGGTACACCGAACTGGTTATTAAAATTGCCTACATTGGCGACGGTTTCCCCCGCCGTTTGACAAATGGCTCGTAACATTTGTTTGGTGGTGCTTTTACCGTTAGAGCCGGTAATGGCGGCCACTTTAAGGGTGCTGTGTTGGCGGTGGTATTTAGCGATGGCCTGCAAGGCATGTTTCGTATCCGGAACAAGAATAAAAGCGGCTTTTGTGTTGGTGGGCACTGTAAAACCTTCTTCTTGGGCAATTACGACGTTGGCTCCTTTTTCTAATACTTGGCCGATAAATTGCCGGGCATCAAATTGTTCGCCTTTCAACGCAATAAATGCATCACCGGGGGCTACGATTCGGCTATCCGTTACAAACGAAGTAACAACGGTATCGGGTGAGCCGCCGACTTGCTTGCCGTGCATTACTTCGGTAAGTTTGCGAAGGGTAAAGTTTAGTTTCATAATAAAATCTCCTCAATAAAAATTAAAAATCTAATTGATCGGGCGGCACACCTTTGCGCGCCAAAAGCGGCTCTGCAATTTCCTTAAACACCGGGGCCGCCGCCGTTCCGCCGAAAGCATATTTCGCCGGGTTATCTAAAATCACTAAAATCGTAAATTGGGGATCCGTCGCCGGAACAAACCCACAAAAAGATACCACGTGACTACGTTTCCCATATCCTCCGCCGGCACTCAATTTCTCGGCCGTCCCTGTTTTTCCGGCTACATTATATCCCGCAATCCGCGCCCGTTTCCCCGAGCCGTTTTCTACCACACTTTGTAATACTTTTGTCATAATAGTGGCAGTATCTTTTTTATGAAAAACATTACGTATTTTAATCGGTTTAGCCCGCTTTTCTATTTTACCGTTTTCATATTCAATATGGTCTATTAAATGCGGTTGCATAAGGGTTCCCCCGTTAGCAATAGCGGAATAAGCCGTAATGAGTTGGATAGGAGTTACGGCAACCCCATAGCCATACCCTTTAGTAACGGTATCCACTTTGGTCCATTTGGTATGCGGCGTTAAACTTCCTTTAGATTCTCCGTTAAAATTGATATCGGTTTTAGAGCCAAACCCAAATGACTTAATATAATAAAATAAATTTTTTGCCCCCAGTTCCAACGCTATCTTTCCGGCCCCGATATTAGATGATAGTTGCATGATTTCCGGGATAGACAAATAGTCTTTATCATGTTGGTTGTCGCGAACCGTAAAACCTTTAACTACTTCCCATTTACGGTTTTCCATATATACGCTGTCGGTAATGCTGGCGGTTCCCGCATCAATAGCAGAGGCCACCGCAATCGTTTTGAAAGTAGAGCCCGGTTCATACGTAAATTGAAACGCAAGTGATTGCCCGTCTTTTATGGGATAAGAAGCAGCGGCCAAAATACGGCCTGTTTTCGGTTCTTGCACCAATGCAATACCATGTTCCGCACCCACGTCATCAACGGCCTTTTTTAAGGCTTTTTCGGCATAGAATTGGGCAACTTCATCTATGGTTAGATATACGTTTCCCACTTGTACTTCATTTTTTAATTTACGGTCATAAATAACTGCCCCGCGCCGAGCGTGTTTGGCCCGCTTTTTGCTGATATCTTGGCTTAGTTCCGTATTAAACATTTGTTCAATACCCGATAAGCCTAAATTTTTGGAGTTGGCCGAGCCGATAATATCCAAAGCACTTTCTCCGTAAGGATGGATACGTTCATATTCGGGTGTCAGTTCCAAACCTTGCCCTAACGGTGTATGCAATACGTCGGCAATTTTGATATAGGTATCGGGCTTGATTTTTTTGGCTACAAAAAAGAAATGTCCGGCCCGGTTCCATTTTTCTGTTAAACGGTTTTTGGGAATATCTAATGTTTTGGAAAGAAAATCAATGGTTTTCTCTTTATCTATGACGTAGCGTTTACTGATACCACACGAATGTGTGCGTACGGATTCGGCCAGGGCTTTGCCGTTAACATCTAAAATTTTACCGCGGATACGGTCTTCGGCTAAATAGTTATAAATAGCACGTTCGGCTTTGGACGCAAATTCTTCATGCAAGAAAGTTTGCATATAAAAAAGACGTACAAAAATAACCAAGGGGATTAACAACATCAAAAGCCCCAGCGTACGCATGCGGTTTTTGATGTTAAAAACAAGTGGAGATGAAACCGATTTACGCATATTATTTATCCAATACTACTACGTGGGATGGTTCAATAGGTTGTAAGCCGAATTTTTCTTTAGCCAGTTCGGAAATAGTTTGCGGATTAGACAAACGTAAAATTTCCAATTTCAAATACTGGTTGCGGGCTTCTTTAATTTCTACATCATTTTGAAGGATACCTACTGCCCGGCCCGAACGATTTACTTCAATACGAATCCACACCACCCCAAAAGCAATAAGGGCCATTAAAAACATAATTCTGAAAATCGGCATATTAGTTGTTCCTCTCTATCACACGTAATTTAGCACTACGGGCCCGATGATTTTGACGGACTTCATTATAATCGGGGGCTAATGCGTGTTTATTAATTAACGTCCATTGTCCGCTTTGCGCTAATGTTTTGAAATAGTTTTTCACCAAACGGTCTTCTAACGAATGAAACGTCAGTACGGCCGCACGGCCGCCGGGACGTACCAATTGGTCTAATGTTTTTAAGGCTTGTTCAACCGTTTCTAATTCTTTATTACAGGCAATACGAAGGGCCTGAAACGTTTGCGTAGCGGGATGTTTTTTCCCATAACGCGGTACTATATTTTCTACAATATTTTTCAAATCTTGTGTCGTTTGAATAGGCGCGTTTTTACGCGCAGCCATAATAGCCAGGGCAATTTTTTGGGCATTACGTTCTTCACCGTAGTCGGTTAAAATACGTACCAAGTCATCTAACGAGAACGTATTGACTATATCCGCAGCCGTTAACGTGGCCGATAAATCAAAACGCATATCCAGCGGTCCATTTTGCAGCAAACTAAACCCGCGTGCCGGATTATCTAATTGATACGAACTTAACCCTAAATCAAACAAAACACCATCGGCCCCGTTTATTCCCATTTCTTGCAACTTTTCAGGGGCTTGGGTATAACTGGCGTGAAAGGCTAGCAAACGCTTGTCGTTGACCCGTTCTTGTGCCATTGCAAGAGCTTCTTCGTCTTTATCAAATCCTAAGATACGGGCCTTCGGGCCTAACCGGGTTAAAAAGTATTTGGTATGTCCGCCAAGGCCAAGGGTTCCGTCTATATATATTCCATCCGGATTTTGTAGTAGCAAATCGGCGATTTGGCTGGCCATAATGGGAATATGTGTCCATGTGGTCATATTAAAATCCCCCCGAATAACTGGGCACCGGCACCGTTTGTAATTTGTTAATTTTTGTTTTTTGCGGTTGCGGTTTTGGGGCCGGTTTAGGAGCCTGTTTAGGCGCCGGTTTTGATACATTTGCCCCTGATTTGGTTGACGGTTTCCCGGCGGGTGTAATACCGTCTGCCGGCGGAAGTTGCGTCATAGCCGACGGCGGCGGGGCTTGCAAAATACGCCCTTCCTGATAGGCCTTTTGTAAATCGTGTAACCATACGTTTTGCAATACGCTAACTTTATTAAACGGCATACCGTACGTACGATATAATGCTTGGTGCAAGGGCGTCTTATTTTTTAACTCGGTACATAATTTGTAAAATTCATCACGCGAACGGTGGTTAAGCAGATAATCTACCAAACTATATGCTTGCGTGTACCAAAGCTCGGCTTTGGCAGTATCGTAGGAATTTAAATCTTCGGTGGCGGTCATTTCTTCAAGCGGAATGATATCTCCCGCTAAAATGCGCCGCAAACTATCATCAATCCACTGGGGCCTTTGTTTAGACTCGTATATTTGCATATACACGGCAATTCCTTCGCTTATCCACAATGGGGAAATCGTGGGCAGAAAATATCCGTCAAAATACAAGTGTGTCAATTCGTGCACGGAAAGCGGGAAGAAACTATTTCCCTCAATAACATACATACTATCCGATTGCAAATCGGACGATGCCCCTGACCACGAAGGCAAATGCGTAAAATTGTGGTAACTGTCACGCGTATTAAAGAGCATAACTAAAATTTTATTCGGCTTGACTACCAACGTAAAAGGCGTTAAGTCCAGCATTAAATTACCGTGGATATTATCCAATACGGTTTTGATATTTTGCGTAACGGGAGCGTCTTCGCGATAAATTAAATAGTTAAATGTATCAGCCGTCAGAAATCCGGGCGGTGGTGGGGCCCACCGGACTTTATGATAAGAATCTTGCGGACGAATGGCTTGTGTCGGCAATCCTTCTAATCCAGCGCCCCCTGCTACCCCGCTGTTTTTAGGAACGGTAAGTGCACTGGATGTCGTATTTAACGGGACCGGTTCCCCTGCAGATTTTTTAGTGTGTGAAGCCGGTTTGTCGGAAAAAACGGCTTTGACCACATCCCCCACTTCCCATGCATCTCCGACGGCTAGTCCGATCCCGAGCACCAGCAAAAACGAGAGCATAAATTTAAAGAAAAAATTATTACTCATTGTACTTCCTTTTCAAACAGTGCCAAGTGGCGATGTCTTTTATCACAAGGTAATTCGTACGGTATTTCCCGTATAAATCGGCCTGCATATTTTTGTGCCGGAACCGACGACGCAAGCGAATTTTCCCCCTGATACGCTACGAAATATCCGCCCGATTTTACGGCGGATAAACAAATGCCTAAAATATCGGAGAGTTGTCCCATCGCCCGCTCGGTAACAAAATCGGCCTGTAATTCTTTTTTCTCGCCGAGGCGTACTTGTTTTACTTGCACATTTTTAAGTCCTATATTCAAAATTGTCCAATTCAAAAACGCACACCGCTTTTCCAAACTTTCTATAAGTGTTACTTGTACATTCGGTAATGCTGCGGCAATCGTTAAACCGATATAGCCCGCCCCCGAGCCTGCATCAATAAGCGAAATCTTTTCTGGCCGCTTATCGGCCAAGTTTCGTACGCACGCGGCTCCTTGTAAACCGTCGCAAATATGGCGCGTTAAAATCTCATCTAAACTAGCCGCACTGGTTAAATTCAAAAAATCTTTTTTCTGCCATACACATTGTGCATAACGAACCAATGTTTGGGCTTGCTCGGCCGACAGCGGTAACTCAATTTTTTCAGCAAAATTAACGAGCGTTTGCCACATGTTTCAGTCTCCTAAACCGCTCAATGTGTACAGCAAGCAGTTGAATATCCGACGGTGTAACCCCCGGGATACGACTTGCTTGCCCCAAGGTCTGTGGTTTAACTTCGCGCAGTTTTTGCGCACTTTCAAATAAGAGTCCGCGCACGGTTGACGGATCAAATCCTTCCGGAATTTTTATGGCATCCACTTCGGCTAATTTCTCGGCATCTTTTTTGTTACGTTCGTAATAGCCTTCGTATTTATGGTGAATATCAGCGTGTCTGCGTGCTTTTTCTGCCGACCAAGGAAATAAATCCGGATCTTCGCAAATCACTGCATTGATGTTATTTTTTAACGTGTCGCATAAGGCACGATATTTTTCAAAAGCGGGTTCATAGGTTTTATCTAACAATCCTAACCGGAATGCATGGGGCATTAAGCGTAAATCGGCGTTATCGTTACGTAGTAAAATACGATATTCGGCACGCGAGGTGAACATACGGTATGGCTCATTGACGCCTTTGGTAACCAGGTCGTCAATCAAAACGCCGATATATGCCTCGTCGCGGCGCAACACGAACGGCTCTTTGCCTTGTACTTTTAGTGCGGCATTGATACCCGCCATCAGCCCTTGTCCGCCGGCTTCTTCGTATCCGGTTGTACCGTTAATTTGTCCGGCGCAAAATAAACCGGGGCCAATTTTGCTCTCCAAATGTGGGTATAAGTCCATGGGATCGGAGCAATCATACTCCACCGCATATCCCATACGCGTAATAGAGGCATTTTCCATACCGGGTACAGAAGCAATCAACGCGCGTTGCACGTCTTCGGGCATACTGGTAGAAAACCCTTGAATGTAAAATTCTTCGGTATGTGCGCCTTCCGGCTCTAAAAATAGCGGGTGGGAAGTTACTTCCGGGAATTTCTTAATTTTGTCTTCTACCGACGGACAATACCGCGGCCCTTGGCTGTGGATATTGCCGCCGTACATAGCCGAGCGTTGGAAATTTTCGCGTAAAATTTTATCGGTAGCCAAAGTTGTATGCGTGATATAACAACTTAAAAACTTTCGTTTTTGCTGTTCTTTTTCGTCGGTAAAATGGGAAATCGGTTGCAAGGGGTTGTCCGATGGTTGCAAACGAAATTTGGAATAATCAAGTCCGCGTGCGTTAATACGCATAGGGGTGCCCGTCTTAAAACGCATTAAGTGTAAGCCAAGTTCTGTACTTAAATTTTTAGAAAGCAAGTTGGACGGCATATCGTTATATCGTCCACCGGGTGTCATTACCGTGCCGATGTGAATGGTGCCACCCAAGAAAGTTCCCGTCGTCAAAATAACGGTTTTAGTGTGATAGAGCGTATCACGCAAGGTCAAGACTCCGTCAATTTTGTTATCGGTGGTTGTCAACCGGACGGCTTCATCTTGCATAATATCCAAATTAGGTTGCAGTTCCAAAAAATGCTTAAACGTGAATTGATAAACTTTTTTATCGCATTGGACACGTGGTGAGTGTACCGCCGGACCTTTGCCGGTATTTAACATGTGATAATGCAAGGCGGAAAAATCGGTTACGCGGCCCATGGCCCCACCGAGTGCATCAATCTCGCGCACGATTTGCCCTTTGGCAATTCCGCCGATAGACGGATTGCACGACATTTGAGCAATTGTATCTAAATTCTGCGTAAGTAATAGTGTTTTGGCACCGAGTTTGGCAGCCGCCAAAGCGGCCTCGCATCCGGCGTGTCCGCCCCCGATAACTACTACGTCATATTGTTCACTGCAAACAAACATTTTTTACTTCCCCATACAAAATTTGGAAAAAATAACGCCTAAAATATCGTCGGGCGTTACTTCTCCCATTAAATCTTTTAAGTGCGTCAGGGCACCGCGCAAATGTTCGGCATAAATTTCGCCGCCTGCGTTTTTAGTGAGTTGCATCAGTGCGCTTTCCAATTCCGTTTGCGCACGTAATAATTCTTCATAATGGCGTAAATTGGAAATTAGCAAACTGTCTTTTTCTACCTCGTTCATGGGAGCGGTTAGCGTGTTTTTTAATTCATTTAGTCCGGCGCCCGTTTTACAAGAAACGGTAAATTGGGTGTACTGTGTTACGTTTTCTAAATCTATTTTTCCCGAAGATGGTTTATCGGTTTTGTTGAGCACGATAAGCGTACGCTTGTGTTGCGTTTGAATATCTTGCCACAGTTGTTTTTCTTCCGCACAAACAGGGCGAGACGAGTCTAATACAAACAAGATGACATCGGCATTTTCCATGGCACGCTTGCTGCGGCGCATACCTTCTTGCTCGGCTACATCTAATGCGTGAGCACGGATCCCTGCCGTATCGGTTAACCGGATTTTTTGACCGTTAATTTCCAAAGTTTCTTCCACGGTATCACGCGTGGTGCCGCATACATCGGTCACAATAGCGCGGTCAAAACCGACAAGTGCGTTTAATAAACTGGATTTACCGCTGTTAGGGGCGCCGACGATAGCCACTTTCAGTCCGTCTTTAATTAAACGTCCGACGGAAAATGTATCGGTTAAGGTTCTAATAGCGGTTAAAACGGCGGTAATTTCTTGTGTAATAAAATCGGTGGAAAGAGGCGTCATTTCTTCGTCAACATCATCTAAACGTACTTCAATTTGTGCTAAAAGTTCAGTTAGTTTTGTTTTAATTTCGCTTAGTTTGCCGCTTAGTTTGCCGTCTAACGCGTTCATGGCTAGACGGTGGGCGGATTGGTTCCCGGCGGCAATTAGGTCGCAGAGTCCTTGCGCTTCCACTAGGTCCATTTTGCCGTTGAGAAAAGCGCGCTGGCTAAATTCCCCCCGTTTGGCGGGAACCGCACCGGATTGGCATAATAACTCTAACGTGCGTCCGATAATATACGGCGAGCCGTGCAAGGCAAACTCCACGACATCTTCGCCCGTAAATGAGTGCGGGGCTTTGAAGTAGGTAACAAGGGCTTTGTCTAATATGTTTTTTCCGTCGTAAATAGAGCAAAAAGTTTGACGCCGCGGCTCAAAGAGTTGCGTTTTACTGGTAAGCGTATGCGTAATAACAAGCGCGTCCGGGCCGGACAGCCGCACCAAGGCTACTGCCCCCCCTTGTCCGCTTGCAAGCGCGCAGATAGTAGATTGCATACCATTATTTTATCAATTTTAGGGCGTAAACGCACCCCTTTTTTAGTGTATTTTTCAAGAGTTATATCCCCCTATCTTTTTTGTCATCTTGCTTGCTGGCGATATTTTGTTAAAGCAATCAAAAAAACCGCCCTTATCCATAATTGGAAAAGGGCGGATATTTGTTAGGGAAAACCGTTTATTTATTTTCGGTATTTTCCGTAGCGGTTGCAAATAACGGACCGCAATCGGCAGCCGTTCCTTGCGGTTTGGCTTCCGTCGTAGATTGGGCAACAGGTTGTTCTTGCGTAGTCACCGGTGCGGTGGACGGTTGCGCTTGAGTAGTTTTGGCGGCGGGTTCTTGTACGGTTTGTACCGTTTCCATAACCGCCGTTTCTTCCACTTTTACCCCATCTTGCGTAGTATGTGTTTCCATGACCGCATTTACGGTTACTTCAGCGCAGACTTGTGTTTCGGAAGATGGTGTTGCTGTCGTTTCTTCCGGTTTATCTTCCCCGATTACACCGGGTACAAAATCTGCCGGGGCTTTACGCGTGTTTAAGAGTTCGGCCACTTTTTCCGTCGGACGGAAGGTTACTTTGCGCCATTTTCCTTCCCCTTCAGACGCCGTGGTGACATATTCGTTACCTTCTAATGCACGGTGAATATAACGGCGAAGCTGCGCCGGCATCGGGCGGAAACGAAATACACTATGACCGCTCTTAATCAGTTCAATACCGCGTTCAATTTCGGCATTGAGTTTATCTTCGGCTTTGCGCCAATAGTTTTGCGTATCGGTAATCACCGAAATCGGTTTGTCAAAGTGGCGGCTTAACGCAAGCGTGGACAAGTATTGTATGGCCTCTAACGTTTTGCCTTCTTTACCGATAACTATAGCCGGGTGGTCGCAATCAAACGTAAGCAAAATGCGTTGTTGTTTTTCGTCCCACCAAACATTGAGATTTTCCACTTTTACGCCCATATGCGTAAGCACTTGTTCCAAGTGTTCTTTGGCTTCTTGCATGGGGGCTTTCAAATTTTCCGGAATTACGGCATTGCGAATTTCTTCCGACGGTAATTGTTGAGGTTCATTTTCTTTAGGGGCTCTTTCGGCGCGCGGAATACGAACTTCTAAATCTTCGGTACGGCGGCGGGCATAACGGCGTCCTCCGTTACGTCCGTTGCGGCCTTTTCCCCCTTTGCGTTTGGGAATATCCATATAAATTTGCGCATCCAAATCGGCACTGCTCCAACGTTTGGGACGTAATTCCACAATAGCATCCTTGGCACCGATTCCTAAAAAGCCTTTTTTAGGTTGTTGCAAGACGGATACTTCCACTTGATCACGGCGCAATCCTAATTTTTTAAGGCCTTTGGTAATAGCTTGCGAAACTTCTTTGGCTTCTATTTTAATTTTGTTTGGCATATAAAATCTCCTTAATTAGTTTTAGCAATACGACGGTTTAATGTGACTTGAATTGCAAACGTCAGCAAACTGTTCGTCAACCAGTACAACACCAATCCCGATGGGAAGTTCATAAACAACAGCGTAAAAATAAGCGGCATATATTTGAACATAGCGGCTTGTGCCGGATCTGTTCCCGCCGGCATAGAATGACGTTGTTGGAAGAACATCACCGCACCCATTAAAAGCGGCAAGATGTAATACGGGTCTTTAGACGACAAGTCCGTTATCCACAATACAAACTTAGCCCCGTGCAACGCCCACGACGTACGTAGTGCATTAAACAGCGCTAAGAAAATCGGTAACTGAATCAGTAACGGCAAGCACCCTGATAACGGATTGACCTTATGTTTACGATATAAGTTCAATGTTTCACGGTTGAGGGCTTCAGGGTTGCCTTTGTATTTTTCTTGAATGCGTTTCATTTCCGGTTGGATTTTTTTCATTTGCGCGGCTGATTTTAATTGCATCACCGTAAAGCGCAGTAAAAGCAACTGGATAAGTATAGTCATCAAAATAATAGCAACGCCGTAATTCCCCGTCCAACCGTATAACCACTCTAATACGTTGCGGGCCAGTTTACCCAGCGAACCGAAAAACCCGAACGCGATACTGCGTTCAAAGTGATACGGTAATTTTAAGAAGGCTTTATAATCTTTCGGCCCGAAGTAAAAATCGGACTTATATGATACGGTAGATTTCGCGGCGACGGTTACACCGGGTACGGCAATTTGCAACGCCGGGCCGTCTAACTCTCCTTCGGATAAACCGAAAAAGCGTTTTTGTTTGCCGACAGTTACTTTTTGGGCGGATAATTCACCGGGAGTCCACTCTTGCGGAATAAGCACTGCTAAAAAGTAACGGTTTTCAAGTCCGGCCCACATCCACGGTAAAGAAGGTTGTTTGCTTTTGGGTGTGAATGTTTCCAACGTCGGTTTGCGTTTATCTTCTTCTTGCACGAGATAAACGGCTTTAGACTCGCGCTCGTTATCGTTCATTTCACTTTTGACGGTAGCCAAACCGGGGCCGAAATTCCACTTCCAAGGCGAAAGTGTCAAATCGCGTCCGGTGCTGTTATGAAACGATACCGTAAGTTGGTTGATGCCGTTTTCATTAAATGTATATGTTTTTTGAACGGAAAAACCGGCAATAATATCCCCGGTAAACGTAATGGAATTTTGGGTGCGGGAATATTCAACAAAGTCAATTTCGGGCAAGGTGGAAAAATAGCCTTCTCCGTCGTACGGAGTCAAGTCCACATCTCCCAAAATATCTTTGAATAAGTATGTTTTGATACCGGCCCCTTTAGAAGAAAACGTTACATCTGCTTGCGGCAAATTTAACGTAATCAGTTCTTCCGGTTTGGGAGCAGTAGCCGATTCTTTACTTACGAGTGCCGTTTCCCCCGCACGAACGAGTGTAGCGGCGGTTTGTTTTTCTTGTTCTTGTTTTCTGAGTTGCTCTTCAGCGGCTTGTTGAGCGGCTTTGGCGCGTGGGACAACTACAAACTGATTATATCCTGTTAAAAATAACAGAAAAATCATCAGCGTAGTCAAAAACTGTCTGTTCATAGAAACTCCTTAATCGGCCTAGACATGTGCGTCTAAGCAAACGGGAAAAACAGACGGATAGAAAAACGATTAGGGCACCGGGTCGTATCCACCTTCATGAAAAGGGTGGCATTTTAATAGACGCCGGGCGGCTAAATAACAGCCCTTTAGCGCACCATATTTAACAATGGCTTCTTTTGCATACTGACTACAAGTCGGCGTAAAACGGCAAACACCGCGCGGCCCGAGTAAAGGTCGCACGACAACCATTCCTGCCGTAAGTATGCCTAGTGTAAGTTGGGTAACCCAACGAGAAAACCGTTGCATTTAATTCTCCCCCGACTCATTCGGGGCGGATAGCGGTTTAAGTAATGCGGTCTGACCGCTAATTGACTTGAGTGCTTCTTGCACGGCATGCAAATTACTTAATTTCTCACTATCCCGCGGACTAACGATAATATCAATGCCGTCCGCCCAATTTTTTCTATTTAGTCTGAAAACTTCCCGCAGTAATCTTTTTATGCGGTTACGTACTACAGCAGGGCCTAATTTGCGGGAAACGACTACTGCAAAGCGGGATGGGCGGTTATCATTTCGTACCACGTACCACACGATAAGTCCGTTTCCTTTTAATTTAATGCCGCCTAAAATAACGCGCTCAAAATCACGTTTAAGATGTAGGCGGCAAGAGTGCGGCAAACCCTGCTTGGGCATAAAAACTAGGCCCGGATAAGTTCGTGGCGGCCTTTGGCACGGCGAGCACTAAGCACTTTGCGTCCGCCGGCAGTAGCCATGCGAGCTCTAAAACCAATGTGTTTAGCACGTCTTCTTTTATTAGGTCTGTATGTCGGTAACATGTTATTCTTATACGTTAATTCTGGCCCGCAAGGCGAACTGAAAAAAACGTATCTCCTATTTATAATTTCAAAGGGTTTTTTACAAAAGTGTTAAAAAAACCTCACAACTATTATATCTTTTCCGAAGATTATTTGCAAAAATTTCATTAAAAAATCCGGCGGATTAAGCCGGATTTTCTAATCAAACAGTTTTTAAGGTTCTACTACCGTATCGGGTTTTAACCGATAAAACCGTAAGCCGTCTTTGTCAAATTTTACCAATTGCCCCCGGTTTCGTTTGGGATAAAAAACAACAATGGCATCTTTTTTCTGTAACGATTGAGATTGCGCGTGTCCGGAATAAACGATTCCATCAAACGGTAAGGTATAAATGAGAACATCTTGTTTGGTAAGAATTTCTTGTGCCGGAATACCTTGCCCTTCATATAAGCGGTGGATATCCTGCACTAATGACTGTTGGTTATTATATTCCATTTTTCCGCCAATTTCTTGCCAACGGGTTTGCAAATCTACATTTTTATAGTTTATATCCCAACGTTGGATGATTTTTTCTAAATCCATCGGCACGAAATGATCCGTATGCCCCCGGCGGGTAGGTACTTCTAATCCGTAATCAATATTCAAATCTCCCGTTACCGAAAAAGAACGCACCGTTCCCACCCCGGGCACGTTAGTCGTCCCCGCGGATGCTTCTTTCGCCACACGTGTTTGTTCAACTCCCATTTTGGGTAAATTGGTTAAAACTGCGTTTGCGGCTTCTTCCGTCGCTCGGATTTGTTCCATTGCAGTTCGAGTCAACGCGTTTGTAATCTCGGAGGAAATTTTCCCGCCGCCTGTGACTGCTTTCCCCACTTGTATGAGACCCTCAATCTCTGGTTGGGCCATACAAACAGCCGGCAGACAACTCAATAAAACTCCGGTTAATAAAAGTTTTCTTTTCATTTCTTCTCCTTATTATCCTACTTCTTTATTTTATTGTAGATTAAATTTTTCCATATGCACAACGGCCAAAAGACCTAAAAATTTTCTAGGTCCGGTCCTATATAGAATACCGGGTTAAAATTTGCTATGCTTATTACAATGATATTTACCGATAAAGCCATTGTACTGCTTCGCCAAGCCTTTAGGGAAACCGACCGCGTGCTTTGTGTATATACCCGTGAGCACGGACGGCTTAATTTGCGCGTTCCCGGGGTGCTTCGTCCGACGGGGAAATTAAAAGCTCTTAGCGAACCGCTTATCTGTGCGGATATGCGTATCTATACTCGCGGGGGTGGTGTAATGGGCACGCTGACAGGTGGTAAATTAGAAAATGTTTTTCCGGCCATCCGCAACGATTTAAAACGTGTATCCTTAGCCTTGCACTTTTGTGAGTTAATGATGCGTTTAACGCCACTACACCAACCGAGCGAAGGAAAATTTGAATTATTATATCAAGCATTAACGGAACTTGAACAAAACGGTGCTAATTCCGCTTTTCAAGCGGCGTTTACGTTGCGGCTCATGATGCTGGCCGGGTTCGGGTTAGACCACCCGGTATTACATATTTCTCCGGAATTTTGGCAGAAAATGCACGAAGATAAATTTAGCAATTTGCTTTTTAGTGAGCCGGAAGATTTGCTTTCTCTTGCTAAATGTAACAATGTCTGCCGACGTTTCTTAAACCAATATCTTACCTATCCGTTACACACTTCAGAGAATTTTGGACTCAAAGAAGAAACTGCTTCTGTTGTTACACTTCAAACTATTGCACAATAAAAAGCCCCCCGGTTTATCCAACCGAGGGGACTAGTTTTGCACCTTCATCATTACTCCTTTACTGCAGCATGTACTACTTGCAGGCAACTTGGGATTTACTTCACACCTTAAGGATTCTTCCTCCCCGCCGAAGCAAACTATCAACCGGGCACAGAACCCACACTAAGAATACGGCCCACCAACCAATCGGCCCTACTCAAAGCCAGACATCTAATCTGTCACACGCAAGCCCAACGCTCATCACGCTACGCCCACGCCGTCCGATCCACCCCGCGAACGCCTTGCCCAAACCACGACTTCGGGAACGACCCTCCGCCACATTCATGCAACGCCCTTTCACAAGGCCAACCGGCAATTAGCATCTGCAACGGGCACCATCTCACGGGCACCCCACATCCGGCATGACACCCAACCGCCTACGGATGTACAACTCATATCTCTAGTATAAGGGAAAAGTAAAATTTGTCAAGGGGTAATTTTAAAATTATTTTTACCGTCGGAAAAATGAAAAAAACGGGACGTTTTTATGCGTCCCGTTTTGTTACTTTTTACGATTTTTTACAGCCGTGTAATATCCGCGCCGGTTTGCGCTAAACACGTACGTACGCGCGCGAGTAATGCCAGGCGATTATTGCGTACGGCCACGTCTTCGGCGTTAACCATTACTTCCTTAAAGAAAGTCTCTAGCGGAGCTTGGAAGGCAGTACACGTTTTTAAGCGGCTTAAATAGCCGTTTTTATCGGTAGTTTGCGGTAAAGCAGCCATTTGTTTTTCCACTTGCTGCACGGTTTCAAATAACATTTTTTCAGCCGGAAGTTCAAAACGCGATACGTCAATCTGCGCTGACACTCCATCGGCTTTTTTCAAAATGTTATTTACCCGTTTAGCGGCTTCCAATACGGCGGCAAATGCCGCATCTGTTTTAACGGTTTCTAACGCACTGACAAGAGCTTCTACTTGTGTAAGCGGCATTTCATACCAATCGGAAACACCGTCTAATACACCCGGTTGATGCCCGCGTTGTTCAAGCACAAGCGCCACACGTGCTTTTAAAAATGCGGGGAGTTCTTTGGTGCCTTTATCGGCCGTTTGCGCCGGATATAACGAAAGTGATTTCTCCACTAATTCTTTTAAGGAAACCGGGAATGCGCCTTCCAATAAAATACGTACCGCCCCAAAGGCTTGACGGCGCAAGGCAAAGGGATCTTCGCTCCCCGTCGGAATTTGACCGATTAAAAAGTTACCTACGAGCGTATCTATTTTCCCGGCCAGAGATACCAATTGCCCGGCCTTATCCGACGGCAAAACAGAGGTGCTCGTTAGCGGATAGTAAAATTCTTCCATCGCTTTAGCGGCATCTTTATGGCCTTCCAACGCGGCATATTGTCCCCCCATATAGCCTTGTAATTCAGGGAACTCATATACGACGTGACTGGCCAAATCTGCATATGCGTGCGAAGCGGCATAATCTACCGTATCTTTTAAGGCAGTTTGATTTGTTTTTTCACACAACCACAACGCAAGTTGTTGGGTACGTTGTGATTTTTCATACATAGAGCCGAGTCCTTCTAAAAACGAAATGTTTTTAAGTTTATTTTTGAAGATTTCAAGGCCTTCTTTTTTATCGTTTTCAAAGAAAAAAACCGCATCGGATAAACGTGCCGACATTACTTTTTTGAATCCGCCTTGCACTTCGTTTTGATTCACCGAAATACCATCACGTACCGCAATAAAATACGGTTGTAATTCCCCTTTATTGTTAAGCACCGGGAACATTTTAATTTGTTTTTTTAAGACGGTAGTAATAAGTTCTTTGGGCAGCGTTAAAAACTTAATTTCAAAGTCTCCGCTTACCGCCACCGGGTGTTCGGTAAACCACACCGTTTCTTCCACTAAACTTTCATCCAAATCGGCTTGATATCCGCGCACTTTGGCTTCATTGGAAACCGTTTTAATAAGGGCGTCTTTACGTTCTTGCGGAATTACCAAAACAGGTTGCGGTTGATTGCGTAAGAGTTCGGCATATACTTTTGCATCGGCGGTTGCTACTTTAATCGGTTTGCGCCCAAACGACGAGAGCGGATAGGTATTTCTGTTGGAAGTTACCCCGGCCACCGTAAATTTAATTACTTTATTTCCGTACAGACCGATCAGCGAACGAATCGGGCGACCGTAACGAAGCCCCGATTCTTCCCAAATCATATTTTTGGCAAATTCAAGTCCGGTAACCAAACGCGTAAAAATTTCAGGCAATAATTTAGCGGTCTTTTCACCTTTGATTTTGACTTTAGCGTAAATAAAAGGCCCCTTGTCCGTTTCTACAACGGTTAATTTTTCCGGAGCAATACCGTTCTTTTGGGCAAACCCGGCGCTTTGCGGGGTGAAATTTCCGTTGGCATCTTTTAATAATTTAGCGGGCGGCCCTTTGACTTCTTTTTGTACGTCAGCCGATTTGTCCGCGATATTGACAATTTCCACCACCAACCGGCGGTACGTACCAAACGCATTGATACGTTCATAAGAAATACGTTTTTCCGTCAATAAATCTGCGGCTAATTTTTCCAATTGCGCTAATGCCGGTTTCATAAACCGCGCCGGTAAATGTTCTACTCCGATTTCTAACAAAGCGTTCATTTCGCGGCCTCCTCTTTCTTTTCCACACTTTCCACATACGCTTTAGCGCACGCTTTGGCCAAGTTGCGAATTTTGGTAATGTTGTTAGTGCGTTCGGATACACTAATCGCGCCGCGCGCTTCTAACATATTAAAATAGTGTGACAGTTTCATGGTGTTATCATACGCCGGAAGGTATAAACCTTTTTTGCAAAGTGCAAAACATTCTTCTTCACATTCTTGAATATAACGACGCAAGTGTTCCACGTTAGATTCTTCAAAATAATAGTGCGAAAATTGACGTTCGCCTTCGTGGTGTACGTCGCGGTACGTGACGTTATCGTTCCAGCGCACGTCAAAGACGTTATCCACTTTTTGGCAGTACATCGCAATACGTTCAAGCCCGTAGGTAATTTCTACCGTAATGGGGTTTAACGCATAACCGGCCATATTTTGGAAATAGGTAAACTGTGTAATTTCCATACCGTCTAACCAAATTTCCCAACCGACGCCGGAAGCCCCTAATGTAGGCGATTGCCAATCGTCCTCAATCCACCGCACGTCGTGCTGTTTGGGATCTAAACCGATGGCTTTTAACGAATTTAAGTAAAGTTCTTGAATGTTTGCCGGAGCAGGTTTGATAATAACCTGATATTGATAGTATTTGCCCAAGCGGTTGGGGTTTTCGCCATAGCGGCCATCAGCGGGACGGCGGCAAGGTTCTACATAGGCGCGGCTGACAGGTTTTTTAGTAAGCGCGCCGAAAAAAGTTTCCGGGTTATATGTACCGGCTCCTTTTTCTACGTCATAGGGCTGAACAAGGATGCACCCTTGTTTCGTCCAATAGGTGTTCAAAGCGGATATAATATCCTGAAAATTCATACCGTATTTCATAACTATCTATATTATATAAAATAAGCAACATACCCGGTGAACAGCCGAAAATTATACAATGTAATTATGATCAAACATGTCATTTTTGATATGGACGGACTTTTGTTAAGTACCGAACCGATTTATTTTTTATGTTACCAACGTGCCGCTGACAAAATGGGGCAGACCTTCCCTTTTGAACTCTATGAAGCATGCGTAGGGATGAGTACGTCCGATGCGGCTAAAATTATTGATAACTATTTTAAGGGTGCCGTGGATGTTAAACAATTATACCGCTATGCGTATGATGAATTTGAAAATTATATTTTTAACGGCGGCGAAGTAGATTTCCGCCCCGGGGCCAAAGAAGCGGTACGGTATTTTAGCGAGCGCGGTTTTCTGCTGGCGCTTGCGTCGTCAAATATCCGGCGGTGGGTAGATTTTTTGTTAGATAAAAAAGGAGTCCGTCAATTTTTTCCGGTCATTACCACCTCGGAAGATGTATCTAAACCGAAACCAGACCCAGAGATTTATTTAGTTACTGCTTCCAAATTACACGCCGCCCCGAGCGAGTGTTTATCCTTTGAAGATTCTATTGCCGGAGCGACCTCTTCCATTACGGCGGGAATGCGCGTATGCGTTGTTCCGCAAATTAAACAGCCCGACACATTTGTACGTGAACGGGCGTTCAAAGTATATGAGTCGCTGGAAGATATTTATCCGGATATAGACGAGTTATTAAGGTAGATATACCTATTCTTGTAAAATACTGGGTGGCGGCAAGAACGATTCATCTTCCGCCGGCACAATACTCTGCGCCGAAGAATCACCCGACTCATTTTCCCCTTCTTCATCTTGCAAAGGAGTAAGTGTCATTTCTTCGTAGGCTTCATCTTGCAACGAAATATCTAATTCTTCCATAGGTTGCGGTGGACGATTTTGCGTGGCTACCGGGCGAACCGTTTTTTGTTTCTCTGTTTTGTCATAAGAACGACCGGTCGGGTTCCACCATGCAGGCGGATTTCCGGCACACGCGGCCAACCACAAACAACCCAGTAAAATGGAAAAAATTTTCTTCATAAATTTATTATACCTTATCCGTACGAATTTGTTTATCTTTTGCGCTAGCCGCACGGAAAAGCGCCCCCGCCCGGTAACTGCTGCGCACAAGCGGCCCGGCGGCAACTCCCTTAAAACCAAGGGATAGGGCTTGCTTTTCCCATTCTTTATATTCTTCCGGCTCGGGATAGCGTGCTACCGGATAGTGCTTGGCGGACGGAGCAAGATACTGCCCTATGGTAAGCAAATCTACACCGGCAGAGCGTAAATCACCAAGTAATTGGCTGATTTGCTCTTGCGTTTCGCCCAGCCCTACCATAAAACCCGATTTCGTTAAAATATGCGGCGCCAATTTTTTACTGTTTTCTAATACCGTTAGTGTACGCTTATACTGAGCGCCGGCGCGTACAAAAGGGTACAATTTTTCTACCGTTTCCACATTGTGCGCCAACACATTGGGCCGTGCAGATAAAATAGTTTTTAATGATTCTTGATTACCTTGCAAATCGGAGATAAGCGGCTCAATACAAACATCCGGCGTGCGGGTGTGAATAGCGTTAATTACACGTGCAAAATGAGCGGCACCGCCATCCGGTAAATCATCACGCGTAGGCATAGTTAACACCGCATAGCGGATATGCCACTCGTCAACGGCTTGGGCAACGCGTTCGGGCTCGGTACTATCGGGCGGCAAAGGCGTTTCGCGTGATACCGCACAAAATCGGCATCCGCGTGTACAACGTTCGCCAAGCACCATAAAGGTAGCGTCCCCACAATTAAAACATTCCCCTCGGTTGGGGCATTTGGCCGCATGACAAACGGTATGTAAAGCGTAACGTTGCAACGAATCTTCCGCCGACAACGCCACTGCCGAACGCAAGGCGGCTTTATTTTTCCCCACCATTTCTTTAAGCCAACTAGGAACAGGTAATGTCATACGTTTATTATACTAAAAGCATGGACGGGTAATATGATAAAATAAGTACAGTTACCAAGCGTATGAAAAAATTTTTACTGATTTTCGTGTGTTGTTTTGCAACATTTAATGCGTGGGCACAAACCGCTCAATTACCGACGGAAGAACGGCTACAAGAGGCGGCTGATTTGTATTTTTCGCACCAACCGGAAAAGGCATTATCCGCCTATATCACGTTATCCAAAGAAACGCAAGAAAGAGATGCTTTTTTAAACGCGGCCTTTATCGCTATGGAGCAAAACAACCCTAAACTGGCCGTAGATATTGCTACGGCGGCCTATCGTTTATATCCGCAAGACAGCGAAGTAATTCAAACTGCCGCCGATGCTTATTTGTCCGACGGCCAATATGCCAGTGCCGAGATGCTCCTTTCTCAACTGTCTGAACCGCCCGGACGCACGGAGTTGTTACATATTAATTTAGCGCGCGCACAAATCGGTTTAGGCGAAAAGAAATTGGCGAAATACAATTTACGGTTGGCCACCCACGGGAAAGTACATACCGCATTAGCGCACTATTTGTTGGGGATACTGTACGAAGAAGAAAAAGATTATAAATCTGCCGTTAAACATTTTAAGGTGGCTTCCGAGTACGACCATCAATTTATAGAAGCCAAAATGCACTATGCCCATGCCTTAGAAAAAACAAAAAATTACAACGAATCATACCGTCAATACCGTATGATTTACGCGCTTGAAAAAAATAATGATACCGTACGAAATGCACTTGCCAGATTACTGCCCAAACTTACCCGCACCGAAAAAGAACTGACCGCTACGAAACAACGAGATGATCATACCCTTGTTAAAATGATGCTTATTCCTGCCGGTAAAAAATATCCGCAGGAAATTAAAGTAGGCCTGGGTATGGGGCCCAGCGGCAAACCTCCCGCGCGCGATAATTTACAATTTTCCCCCTCCCATGATTTTACGGTTACCGATGATAAAGGAAAAGAAATTTTGCGCGGAAATGCAAAAGAATTTTGGACGGTGGTGTTAGAAAAAGGGCATTCCTATTTAGTTTCACCAACCGGTAAAAAAACGGCTTTTTCCAAATCAATAACGGTAAGCCCCGTATCCCACACCGCAGGAGAAGGCCATACGATTTTGGTAAAAAAGTTGATGAGCGGCGCGGGTATGACATGGGCCAGCATGGACGACAAAGAATATCGCGGCAAATTGCAAATTGTACATAATACGCGCCTTAATACATTAGTTCCTATCAATATACTGACGGTGGATGAGTATTTGCAAGGGGTCATTTCTTCGGAAATGCCGATCAA
The DNA here is from genome assembly GCA_900315845.1 of Candidatus Avelusimicrobium luingense. Taxonomy (GTDB): domain Bacteria; phylum Elusimicrobiota; class Elusimicrobia; order Elusimicrobiales; family Elusimicrobiaceae; genus Avelusimicrobium; species Avelusimicrobium luingense. The sequence continues at coordinate 120,205 of OOHK01000005.1, read as the reverse complement.
ATTCCCCATGGATGCGTTACGCGCACAAGCGGTACTTGCACGCACGTATGCCCTGAAACATTTAGGAAAACATAAAGCATACGGCTTTGATTTGTGCGATACGCAAAACTGTCAAGTGTATGGCGGAGTAAGTGCGGAAAGCGAACGCGCTAACGCTGCCGTAGAATCTACTATCGGCGAGATTTTAACGTATAACGGAAAACCGATTGAGAGCGTTTTCTCGGCCAATTGCGGTGGTATTACACAAAGTTCTAAAGAAGCGGGTTGGAGTGAAACACCTTATTTACACCCCGTATCCGATTATAAGAATTTTGACTTTGATAACCTGCAACCGTATCAGTTCAAAAATTTATTGCAATACGATAATGATGCTTACAGCCGTTATGATAAAAATGTAAGTATGGCAGCATTTAGATGGGTACGCGTGGTGGAAGAAAAAGAATTAAGAGAAATCATTAAACGTAAGAAAAAAGATATCGGATCAATTAAAGCCATTATTCCGTTGCACCGCGGTAAATCGGGCTATGTCAGCCGGTTACTTGTGCAAGGAACCAAAGGTAGTATTACCCTTAATAAAGAAAATGTGATACGCAATAATTTAAGTTTAGGAATGCTTCGCAGCAGTTATTTTATGGTAGAACCCAATTATGAAAACCGCCAATTAAAATACTTTGTGTTTTACGGCGGAGGTTGGGGACACGGCGTGGGCTTTGATCAAACCGGTGCCGCCGGGCGCGCCGATGCCGGACAAGATTACAAAACAATCTTACACCACTATTTCCCCAAAGCCGATTTTGTGGACGGAAAATAACTTTTCGTTAATTTATTTTATTGTCCGGCCAGTTGTTGCTGGGCCTCATTTTGAATGGCTTGAATTTTTTGTTGCTTTTCTTGCGCAGACAAATTCGGATCGTCGCTAACCGCATTTATACGAGAGAACATATGTTGCAAAATCGGGCGGGCTTGTTGTTCAAAGGCTTGCCGTTGTGCCGGTTCTGCATGGGCAAGCGCCGGATCTTTCATCAGTTTATCCATCGTCATATTTACTTGATTAGTCTCACGTAATTCTTGCATTTTCGGAGATTGTTGGAGTTTGAGCAACTTTTCGTTAGCCTCTTGACGGACTTGATTTAATTGCGTTTGCATTTCTAAGTAGGACAAATCACGGCGGCTTAAAATTTCGTTGGCCTTGGCATCATGTTCACGATAAATAGAATCTATAAGTTCTGCCCCGGCCGCGCCATAAATAGTTCGGGCCGTACTGTTTTTTTCTTGGCGTTCTTTCTCTAAATTTTGGGCAAAAGCCGTTTTTTCTTCCGGGCTGGCTACATAACGTTGAGGGGCCGTATTTCCTTTTTCTTCTTCTTGTTGCATTTGAGTCAACATATCTTGCGTCCGTTGATCCTCGGCACTACGCAGCCCTTTTAACGATTGACCATTGGCCACTAAGGCCTGTTCCATTTCTTTGCGTTGGGCACGCTGATTTTCTAACGATTGGCGATAATATTCTTCGGCAGAAATATCTTTTTGTTGGGCAAGTTGCAAATCTTTTTCACGGTATTTTTCCATGATATCCCCCAGTTGTCCGGCCATCTCATCACCATATAACTCGGCTAAATTTTGTTGAAAAGCACTATCTCGAGCCTCGCGTTCTGTTTTCAAACGTTCCAACCCGCTCTTTTGGCTGATTTCCTGTAATTTTTGGTTATATTTTTCGCTGATAGAACGCGTTTGTTGTTGGAGTTGTTCTTTCGTTATATTGGCTTGTCCAAGCAAATTCATTACTTCGTGTTTATAATTTTCCATTTGTTTGGATGCTTCGGAAGCCGCCTTGTTTCCAAATGCTTTTTTCATACTGTTGACCATGCCGGCGGTTTGTCCGTCAATTTGTTGTTCTAATGTGGCAAAAGGGCTGTTTTTATTACCGGAATTATGAGATAAATATTTCTCTATATTCATATCTTTTTTACTTTTAGGTAAAAAGGCACGCAATACGGCCGCTTCTATGGCACCGGGCAAACTTTGTAATTGCTGATTTAACGTATTGGCTTGTTCTTTTGTTAATGCAGACATATACGGAGCCAAAGGATCAAGCGGTTGTTTTTGTTGTCTATTGGCGTTGTCGGTTCGCACGTCTCTGCCGGCTAATTGATTGACTTGCTGGCGAGCCGTAACCCTAGTTTGATTTTCCGCATTCAAACGGGATATAGATGTCATCCCTTGATAAGGCGAAGACGTTGATGCGGGAGAAGATGACACGGTATCCATAAACAATTCATCACGGTCGGTGTCATATATCTGACCGGTAGTAGGGTTTTGTAATTGTTGATTATATCTTGCCGACGGAGTATACGGCCCGTTTTGGCTAGCATATCTTTTGTCAGGAGACAACGACGAGTTATGCGGTTCGTCCATTTCGTCTTCAAAAAACTCTTGGGCTTTGAGTTGGGCTAACGATAACTCCGGCTGATTGGATTTTGATTTTTTGGAATTAGCCCAATGAAGTTGCGGATTAGAAGAGTACAAAATCGCCGCGCCAATAATAAGCAAAATGGCGATTGTAAATAATAACGGCATCAGCGATTTTTTTTGTTCGTTCATAGTCTCTTTAACAAATAAGGCCGGGCCGCCCTAAAAAGCGGCCCACTTTTATTATTCTTTTCTAATTTCAATACCAAGTTCTTCTAACTGTTTTTCATCTACTTTGTTAGGAGATTCCGTTAACGGACACGATGCTTGCGCCGTTTTGGGGAACGCAATCACTTCGCGAATAGATTCTTCCCCGGCGAGCAGTGCCGTAATGCGGTCTAACCCAAGGCCGATACCGCCATGGGGAGGAGCGCCGGCTTCTAATGCATTTAAGAGCATTCCAAAGCGGATGGCTGCGTCTTCTTTGGAGTGTTTCATTAAGGCCAAAATACGTTCTTGTACGTCACGGCGGCAGTTACGTACGGAACCGGAAGCAAGTTCATTTCCGTTAAGTACTAAATCAAACTGATACGAACGTACCGAGCCGGGGTCTTTTTCCAAATTCGGCAAATCTTCTTCTACGGCTGCCGTAAAAGGATTGTGGGCTGCATCCCAGCGATCTTCTTCCGGGATATATTCCAACAGCGGGAAGTTGGTAATCCACGCGAATGCCCAGTCGGTTTTTTGCGGCAACTCTTTGACGAGTTCTTTGCGTAGTGCCCCCATAAAATTTTGACACGTGCGTTTTTGCGCGTCACTACCTACTAACATCAAATCACCGTCTTGCGCATTTAAGGCTTGTTTAAGGGCGTTCAGTTCTTCGGGCGTGAAAAATTTAGCCGCGGGACCTTCGTAATTTTCACCTTTGACTTTAAGCCATACAAGTCCTTTAGCGCCGTTTTTCTTAGCCAGTTCGGTCAGTTTATCTAATTTTCCGCGCGAATAAGCGGCCCCTTTTTCACCTTTGAGTGCATAAATCGCACCGTTAGCGGCAAGCACCTCTTGGAACACCTTAAAGCCGGTGTTTGCAAACAATTTTGTAACATTGACAAGTTGCAAATCGTAGCGCAAATCGGGCTTATCCGAGCCGTATTTATCCATGGCTTGGTCAAACGGAAGTTTGATAAACGGCGTTTGCAATTCTTTGCCGGCCGTTTTGAAAATTTCCTTCATGAGCCCTTCCACAATTTCGTGAATATCGTTAATCGTCACAAACGACATTTCCATATCAATTTGTGTATGTTCGGGTTGGCGGTCTGCGCGCAAATCTTCATCACGAAAGCACCGCGCTAATTGAAAGTAGCGATCAATGCCGCTGGCCATTAGGGTTTGTTTGAACATTTGCGGGCTTTGCGGCAATGCATAAAATTCTCCATGGTGCACACGAGACGGGACCAAATAATCACGCGCGCCTTCGGGCGTAGAACGGGTTAAAATAGGCGTTTCCACTTCCAAGAAACCTTGCGCATCCAAATAACGCCGTGCGGCTTGCGCGATACGGTGACGCAATAATAAATTGGCATACATTTTAGGATTGCGCAAATCTAAGTAACGGTATTTTAAGCGGATTTCCTCGGCCACACCGCGTGAATTTTCCACGTCAAAAGGCAAGGGAATACACGTATTTAATACTTTCAAATCTTCCACTAAAATTTCAATTTCGCCCGTTTTCATATTCGGGTTAACGGCGCCTTCAATGCGGCGTTTGACCGTACCGGTAACTTCAATTACATATTCGTTGCGAAGCCCATATGCAATGTCAAAAAACGGACTATTAGGTTCTACGACAAGTTGACACACCCCGCTACGGTCGCGCACGTTGATAAAAAGCACTCCGCCGTGGTTGCGGTAACTGTTCACCCAACCGCATAAAGTTTGTTTGGTACCCAGTAATTTAGCGGTGATATCTCCGCAGTAATTCGTTCGTTTCATACTAATTTTTTTACCTCATTTGCTAAAGCATCAAAGGAGACTTTTTGCTGTTCTCCCGTCTGTAAATTTTTTATAGTGACTTCACGTGCGGCTAATTCGTCCGAGCCGATAATAACCGCGTACGACGCCCCACACCGGTCGGCTTGTTTCATTTGCCCTTTGATGTTTTTATCAAAGAGTCCACCTTCCGTTTTAATGCCGGCGGCGCGCAATGTCTGCATCAAATTAAACGCGGCTTCGTTGCAAGTTTTATCCATGGACACAAAGTAAATACTTTTGGGGTTGGCAAATGCTACGTCGCCACGTGATAAAATCACACGCTCTGCACCCATGGCCCATCCGATAGCCGGAGTAGCCGGGCCGCCCATGTTTTTCACAAGCGTATCATATCTCCCCCCTGCCGCAATCGCGTTTTGGGAAGCATCACCCGCCTGAAATTCAAATACAGTGCGGGAATAATAATCAAGTCCGCGTACAAGCATCGGATCTACTACAAAATTGATTTTACCTTGGAGCAAGCGTTGTACTTCGTCAAAATGTGCTTGGCACTCCGGGCAGAGTTGCATCGTAGGAACACGCCCCGCAAAACGGGCCCCGTCAATTTTACAATCTAACACACGCAAAGGATTTTTTTCCAAACGTGTTTGGCAGTTTTCGCACAATGTATCTTTTTCGTTGGAAAGAAAATCAATCAGCGCTTGACGGTAAAGCGGGCGGCATTTATCACACCCTAAACTATTGATTTTGACGGTATAATTTTTCGCGCCGAATTTAGCAACGATATCTTTTAACATTAAAATTACTTCGGCATCGGCAGCCGGAGCGGAGTTGCCGATATATTCGGCACCGATTTGTTCAAACTCGCGGTAACGACCGGCTTGTGGGCGTTCGGCACGGAACATATTGCCGATATAATAAAACTTTTGCACAGGTGCTTGTTGGACAAAATTATTTTCCAAATAAGCACGAACTACACCGGGGGTGCCTTCCGGGCGGATAGCCAGTTGGCGGTGTCCGGCGTCCTCAAAAGCGTACATTTCTTTTTGGACGATATCTGTAGTTTCTCCGGTAGATTTTACAAATAATTCTTTTTGTTCTACCGTCGGTAAGCGCAGTTCGCTAAACCCGTAAAGAGAAAACACTTCGCGGGCGCAAGATTCTAATTGGGTAAAATTTTTTGCTTGGGGTTCAAAAATATCCCGAAACCCTCTAACTAATTTAGCCATATAAGATATTTTAGCATTTTATACGCGCGTACGGAGTGAAGAAAAAAACAGATGAATTTTGAAAAAGATTTTCATATTTGTTATAATAAGTATGTTGTTGAAAGAAGTAATACCGATTTACGGGCGTGTAGCTCAGCTGGGAGAGCGCCTCGTTCGCAACGAGGAGGTCGTCGGTTCGATCCCGATCACGTCCAAAATTTAAGAACCCTACGTAAGTAGGGTTTTTTAATTTTATATGTGTACGAATCGAACAGACCG
>OOHK01000005.1:0-114274 GCA_900315845.1 Candidatus Avelusimicrobium luingense | reverse complement strand
AAGTAGGGTTTTTTAATTTTATATGTGTACGAATCGAACAGACCGACGAAGTTGCGAACCCGGGGCGCGTTTCGCCCCGAAGTGAGCCGAGGAGGTCGTTTTCGCCGTCCGCAGGACTCCCGATCACGTCCAAAATTTAAGAACCCTACGCAAGTAGGGTTTTTGAATTTTATATGTGTACGAATCGAACAGACCGCCGAAGTGGCGAACTCGTGGCGCGTTTCGCCCCGAAGTATTTATTGATATGGAATGAAACGGAAAGATTCGCCGTCGGTAGCCAAAGAAACTTTACACCAAACCGGATCCCCGAAGGGCCCACGTATCAGCACCGCAATGGCCACAAAATCCTCTGCGGGGATATCTTGTGCAATAACATGGTCTCCCTCGTGGGTTTTCCAACGGGAATTTACCACCACAACCACCGGTATTTTTCCTTCCTTAAATGCATTTATATAAGCAAAATTCAAACCGCGCTCCGTATCGGTTGCCAAATAAATACAATGGTTGGAACAATTCTGTAATAATTCGCTGGTAAAAGGCATGGTACCGGCCGACGTGACACGTGCGTTAAAATCGGTTGAATAATCGTGCTTTACATCACTCACGCGTAATCCTTCGCGCAAGACATTACGTAATTCCTCTTGTGTTAATCCCATTCCCCGAACGAGATAAATCGTACGGTTAGGAAACGGAAATTGCGGTAAAACACCGTGATAGCCATCCAATGTTAACCCGTCCAAGGTAGGAACGACCAATTCTCCTTCTTGTGTTTTCGGCCAAGGGTTTGGAGGCTGCGTGCCAAGTTTTTCTACTGCCCGGCGTAACGCTGAATAATGGGATACTTTTGTCCATTTTTCTATATACCATGCTTGGCGGCCCACTTTGGCGCGGGAAGGCGCCGCAGGTAATGCGTCCGGAACTGATATTGAAGAAGAAATAATCTTGTCTATCTCTCCGGAAAAAGATTGCCAAGCCGCCACAGACGGCACTTTAGGTTGGACAGCACGAGTGATGCACGAAGATACTTCAGCCACTTTACACGCTCCTTTAACAACAGGGCCTTGTGCAAACGACGGCATCGGCACACCCACGTACAGGGCTCCTATAACTAAAACCGCCAACCAAAAATGATACCCAAAATTTTTCATACATTCCCTACTATATATTTTATCGTATCAAGAAAAAACGCAAAAAGACAATAGGCCAAATGTCCCATACAAATTTGGGCCCTGTCTGCTTACGCGTTTATCTTTACGAAAAGTTTATTTTAGATAAGCGGCAAACGGAGTTTATTTTTCCTTCGTAAAAAGATAAAATAGAAATATATACTATTTACTTTAATTAAGAGGTCTTATTATGTTACACAAAATTCGCGTCAGCGAAGTCGGAAAGTACGTCGGACAAGAAATTACATTGCACGGTTGGTTATATAATAAACGCTCCAGCGGCAAACTCCATTTTTTACAATTGCGCGACGGTAGCGGTATTATCCAATGCGTCATGTTTAAGGGCGAAGTTTCCCCCGAACAATTTGATTTAGGCGACAAAGTAACGCAAGAATCTTCTATCATTGTTACCGGAACGGTACGTGAAGATAAACGTTCGCCGTTAGGGTTTGAACTCGGTGTTAAGAATTTGGAAGTCGTACAAATGGCAAAAGATTATCCGATTTCCCCCAAAGAACACGGCCCGGACTTCTTAATGCAAAACCGCCACTTATGGCTACGTTCTGCGCGCCAAACGGCTATTTTGCGCGTGCGTGATGAAATCATTTTTGCCATTCGCGAATACCTGCACAACAATGGATTTATCTTATCAGATTCCCCCATTTTAACCCCCGCCGCGTGCGAAGGCACCAGCACGTTATTTGAAACCGACTACTTCGGTGAAAAAGCGTTTTTATCCCAAAGCGGGCAACTTTACGGCGAGGCTTCTGCTATGGCACTTGGCAAAACCTATTGCTTTGGGCCGACGTTCCGCGCGGAAAAATCCAAAACGCGTCGCCACCTTACCGAATTTTGGATGGTAGAGCCGGAAGTGGCCTACAACGATTTGGATGACAACATGGATTTGGCCGAAGATTTTATTAAATACATTGTCGCACAAGTATTAAAAAACCGTGCGGCTGATTTGAAACTGTTGGAACGTGATACATCCAAATTACAAGCCACCGTGGAAAAGAAATTTCCGCGCATTGATTACACAGACGCCATTGAAATTTTACATAAAAAAGGCAATGATACGCCGTGGGGCGGAGATATCGGTGGCGACGAAGAAACATTACTGGGCGAAGATTACGACACCCCCATTATGATTCACCGCTATCCTACCGCTATTAAAGCGTTTTACATGAAACGCGACCCCAAAAATCCAAAAGTCGTTTTGGCCGTGGACGTGATCGGACCGGAGGGTGCGGGCGAAATTATCGGCGGCAGTGAAAGAGAGGCCGATTACGATGCTTTACTCGCGCGCATTAAAGAACAAGGGTTAGACCCCGAGGGATATTCGTGGTATTTGGATTTACGCAAATACGGAAGTGTCCCGCACGCCGGTTTTGGTATGGGCATTGAACGTATGGTTCGTTGGGTATGCGGATTGCAACACGTGCGCGAAACAATCCCGTTTGCCCGTATGATGGACAAAATCCATCCGTAAAATCGCAAGAGAATTATAAAATAATGCCCTGTGCTTTTTCACACAGGGCATTTTTATTCTATTTAGAATGATTTACTTATCTGTCGGGATAGGCTTTGCCGGTGGCTACAATGTTACTGGCATAATTAAGCACTTGGTGGGCTTCTTCTGTCGTGGTGGCTACGGAAATGCGCCCCGTAACATAGAAGTTGAACAATACTTCCGGGGTAGATCCGGCCGACGAATAAAATATAACCGGAACGGACACTTTGTTATTGCGATGTATCCAAGTAGATAAGTCAGAGGCCTGCCCTTGCAAACCGTGATAATCTAATAACACGATATCATACGCGCGTCCATCCGCAACGGCATGTTCCAACGCGCCTTTCGCACTATCAATGGTCGGCATTACATCTACCGTTACGGAAAGTCCGTTGTGAGAAATTTCACGGGCCGCGTCTTTAAGCGGATCAATTTCTTTCGTAATATCGTTAACTGCTAAAATACGCATAGACGTTACTTGTGGGTGAAAAGGTCCGTCAAAACTATCTTTCAAATAGTTATCTTTAATGGCTTTGAAATCTTCCTGCTCACGAATCCAGGCGATTTGGTCCCCCTCTACATTGGTAGCCGACAATTTCCCTTCCCGAACGACATCTTCGTAGCGAGACGGCCCTGTCCATCCTTTTTTCATCGAGTAATATGTAGAAAGCCACTCTTCCAACCGGGCTAATCTTTCCGTGGGAGGAATGATATCAATTTGTTCTTGCGGCATACCGTTTGCGCGGCACTCGGCTTCTACCGATTGCAACGAACGGCCCGACGAAGATGCTCTGGTCGCCGCGTTTATTTGCCATCTTTCCGGCTCTTCGGTACGCGAATAAGAAGTATAATCGGGTTCTCTAAAAGCAGCAAACGGACTGATATAACGCTCTTCTCTGGCGGGAGCGGGTTCCGGTTCACGGGCAGGAGCCGGAGTAGGCGTCGGTTCAGCCGCCACTACGTCAGGTTCCGCGGAAACCGGTGTATCTAAACCGGCTAAATAGGCTTCTAATTCCGCGTCTGTCATTGAGCCGATTTTTAGGGGCGGTAGACCCGCTTTCAAACAACGTTTACGCAACTCCCAAGAAGCGGCTTGGCTTTGTAAAGCAGCCTGCCGAGCCTGATTGCTTTTCTCTAAAGCATCCAATTGACTAGTAATTCGTTCACTTTGACTAATGGTTTGCGAAACAATTGTCTGTGAGGTTGAAATATCCACTTGCGAATTTTGTATTCCCCGTTCCAAGGATTCGGCTTGGCGCATTCCTTCATTAACACTCTGCATCAATCCCGTTTCTATGGCTTTGGCAACACGTGACCCCTCTTCTACCGCCCGAGTTTCCGCAGCCATGATTTCAGCCCCTGTACGTACCACCGGTACTATTTGAGCCGAACTTAATGAAGCACCTAAAAACATTCCGAGTAAAATAAAATATTTTTTCATACTAGTATTATGATATTCTTATGGTATTTTATCAAGGGTCAAAAGACCTAGTTTTTATATAGGACTTTTCAATGTCAAAAAATAACCCCGTGTTTTGGCACGGGGTAAAAATTATTTTTTCTTATTGTTTTTGGTAGGGGTTAATTGCTTGGCTTGTGTTGGCTTTGTTTTGCATTTAGCCATCATATCCGCCGGAGATAACACCCCGGTTTTGGCTCCGGTCAGTATACCCGGTTTGGCCCCTTGCGAAACTAAATAATCATAACTTTCTTTATTACATAAATCAGCCGCTAAGCCAAGCGGAGTAAGCGGGCCATGGCCGTTCGTGTTCGCTTTATATTCCAACATAAGGGCCAACCGCCCTTCTTGCCGGGCCAGTTGCACTAAATGTTTAAGCATATCTATATTTTGTGCTTGCGTAGCAATATGGAAAACATTTCCCTTGGAAGATGCTTCAAACAAACGGGCGGAATTCATCAAAAGAAAATCTACCATTTCTTCGTGTCCGTTTTGTACGGCTACCAGTAACGGAGAATCTCCCGCCGCGTTTTTATCAATTACCACAGCCTTATTATGAGCAAGCACCCGGCGGGCTAAATCTACATCGCCCGTTTCTGCGGCTTTGAAAATATCGGCATCGGTTACCGCGGCGGCTTCTTTTTGCGCACTGGGCAACTCTCTTCCTTCCGCTTTGGCCTGTGCAATCAGTTCGGCATTATCGGCCTCAATTACATTGTTTTTTACTTCGGTAATATTTTTCTCAAACCAAGGCAAAACTTCGGTACGTTTTTTCTGCTTGGCAATAGCATACGGTACCAGTCCGTCGTTGGCGGCAATAGTAGCATCGGCATCGGCCGCTAGCAGCCGTTTTACGATATCCGTATATCCTTTAGCAGCCGCCCAGTACAAGGCGGTTTGCCCTAAATTATTTTGTGCATTCACATTGATCGGGGCTTGCATGGTTTGCGGTTTTAATAATTCGCGTACTACTTCAGGATGATTATAACGGGCGGCATAAATAAGCGCGGTATTTCCGTCATTATTAACCGCATTCACATCAGCGCGGTAAGCGAGCAAATTGCGTACACTGGGCAAGTCCCCTAACGAAGAAGAAATAATAAGAGGCGTATTCCCCTTTTCATTGCTGACATTAGGATCAATTCCCCCCTTAAGCATGGCAAGTACACCTATAAAATTTTGTTTTGCACTTGCCCGGAACAGATAATTGGAATTTAACCCTTCCGAAACCCCATTGGCTAAAAATAAATCAATGAGTTCCCCCCGTTGTTTTTCAAGGGCTAAAAATAAGGGAGAATGGCCGTAGTTATTGACGGCATTGATATCAGCCCCGAAATTAACAAGCAACCGGGCAATTTCCGGATTTTCGGTATAATATAAGGCACGTAATAAGGCGGTATCTTTGGTAAATGTATTACGTTTATTAACATCAGCCCCGGCCAATAAAATTTGACGTACGGCCTCGGCATTTCCTAACGTAGCGGCCACTAACAACAACGGATCCCCTTTACTGTTAACGATATTAACTTTAGAGCCGAGTTGTTGCTCTAACATATCTAAAAATCCGGACGTATCACGTTTTTGCAAAAGTTCGGTGGCTTGATCGGCTAATTCGGTAGAGGTTTGACGTACCACTAATTTTTGATTGGCTTTTCCCGCACTTAAACCACTCTTAAAGGTAAAAGCAATTAACAACAATAAAGGGATAGCCGCTATAATCAGTACTGACACAAGCGGTTTTTTGGTGGCCATTGCCACGACTTTAGGTTGTTTTTTATCCCCTTGTAATGTAATACGGGAAGAATTTTTTTTCAAAAAAGACATATTACTTTTTTAATTGGTTTAATGCTTGTTGGGCGGCGGCTTGTTCGGCAGACTTTTTATTATGCCCCTTACCGATTCCCAACGTTCGACCGGACAAACTTACACGCACGGTAAAAACCTTATCGTGTTCCGGCCCAACGGTTTGAATAACTTCATATTCCGGGGTTTGCGGCCCTTGTTTTTGTAAATGTTCTTGTAAAATACTTTTGAAATCCCGCACGTCTTGCGTCAGGGCTTGCGTTTTCACCCAAGGCAAAATAACCTGTTCGGCAGCGGGAAATCCGCCATCTAAATAGACGGCGCCCAAAACGGCTTCCACCGCGTTGGAAATAATACTGTCGCGTTCACGTCCGCCGGTAGCAAGTTCACCACGGCTTAAGCGCATAAAATGCCCCAAGTCCATTTGCTTGCCCCAAACATACAGGTTACGTCGGGAAACTAAGTTAGACTTAATTTTAGAAAGCACTCCCTCTTCGTCATGAGGGCATTGGTTGTAAATATAATTTGCAACAATGGCACCTAATATACTATCCCCCAAGAACTCTAACCGTTCGTTATGTTTAACGCCCCGATGTTCGCCCGCGAAGGATTTATGAGTGAGTGCTTCCTGTAAAAAGTCCTTATTTTTAAACTTGTACCCGATGATATTTTCAATATCTGTGTACACGTTTATTTTTTAGCGGCTTGTTCAATATATTCAATAGCTTCGCCGACCGTTTTGATTTTTTCGGCTTTTTCATCCGGAATTTCAATATCAAATTCTTCTTCCAAAGCCATGATAAGTTCAACGGTATCTAAGGAATCAGCCCCTAAATCGTTGACGAATTGGGCTTCCGGTTTAACTTGATCGGCCTCAACGCCTAATTGTTCCACGATGATATTTTTTACTCTTTCTTGTACGTTTTCTACAGACATATTGTCCTCCGTATTTTTTATCAAAAGGTTTTCCCTTTACTGCTTACATATATAGCCCGCCGTTAACGGCAAGCACATGCCCCGTAATGTACGAGGCGTCATCTGAAGCCAAGAATAAAACCGCCTTGGCGATATCTTGCGCGGTAGCAAATCGTTTTAAGGCAATTGCCCCTAGCGCTTTGGCTTTTACTTCTTCGGGCAACGCGTCCGTCATGGACGTTTGCACAAATCCAGGAGCAACCGCATTCACACGCACATTGCGCCCGCCAAATTCTTTGGCTAACGTTTTCGTTAGTCCGATAATCCCTGCTTTGCTGGCTACATAATTAACTTGCCCGGGATTTCCCATTTCTCCAACGACAGAAGAAATGTTTACAATATTGCCGCTGCGTTTTTTAAACATCACTTTCAGGGCGGCTTTAGACATCAAAAAAGTTCCTTTAAGATTAACGGAAATAACATCGTCCCATTCTTGTTCATTCATACGGACAGTTAAATTATCTTTAGTAATACCCGCATTGTTCACCAGAACGTCTAACGAACCTAATTCCTTAATGGTATTTTGTACAAATTCTTCACAACTGTCCGCACAGGTAATATTCAAGGCCTTGGTATAAATTTTTACACCATATCCGGCTAATTTACCGGCGGCTTCTTTTAAGGCTTCTTCGCGTGTGGCACACAAGGCTAAATTCGCACCGGCTTTTGCAAACGCTTCGGCTAGGGCAAACCCGATACCGCGCGAGGCACCGGTGATCATGACATTTTTACCTGTAAAATCTGCCATAGTTAATTTTCCCCGTGCATTTCCTGTTCAATGCTGTCAAACGTCGGTTTAAGTGCCGCCATTTTAGACGCTACATCACCGACAAAGTCTTTTTCCACCAAACGGGCGGCTGTTTTTATCGCATTAAAAATAGCCGTTTGGTTAGATTTCCCGTGGGCAATAATGGCCACCCCATTAACCCCCACCAATGGCGCTCCGCCGTAACAATCGGGGTTCGTATGATTTCTAACGGCCTTAAAAGCTCCCATTGATAAAATCGCACCGATTAAGGCAAGCGGACGTTTTTTAACTTCGCGTTTAATCATTTGAATCATTGTTTTGGCTAACCCTTCGGCCAATTTCAAAACAATGTTTCCTACAAATCCGTCGCAAACGATTACATCGGTATCCCCGGTGTTTACGTCGCGTCCTTCTACCGTCCCGCGGAAATTCACGCCGATTTCACGCATATGCGGCACGGTATGTTTAACAAGCATATTGCCTTTTGTTTCTTCTTCGCCGATAGACAATACCCCTACAGACGGGGCCGGAATATCAAACACCTTTTGCATATAGGTAGAACCCATTACCGCAAATTGCAAGAGGTGAATGGGCTTACAATCGGCATTTGCTCCGCCGTCTAATAATAAACTGACACCTTTATAAGTAGGCATCGGCGTAGCAATAGCCGGACGCTGGACTCCTTTAATACGTCCCATACCAAAAAGTGCCGCTACCATGGCCGCACCGGAATGTCCGGCCGACACAAACGCATCAGCGGTATGTTTATGCACTAAATCAGCGCATACGACAATGCTGGCATCTTTTTTATTACGGCATTCTTTGGCAGGTTCAGCCCCCATATCAATGGTATTGGGAGCATGGACAATAGACAAGCGCGCCGGCAATTTATCATACCCAAGCGCGTGCAATTCTTGACGCAAAACAGTTTCGTTGCCCACTAAAATAACTTCCAATTTGGAATCTTTTTTAATGGCTTTCAACGCACCTAATATATTAGGCTTTGCACCAAAATCGCCGCCCAAAGCGTCCAAGGCTATTTTCATACAAAAGTTTATTTGGTTTCAGCAGGTTCTTCTTTTTTTGCTTTCGGCGCGGCTACCACGCGGTCTTTATAAAACCCGCAAGACGGGCAGACATTGTGCGGCAAGCGCATAGATTTGCAGTTCGGGCATTCCACGAGTTGCGGAAGTTCCACTCCCGAGTTGTGCGATCTTCTCATATCCCGGCGGGAACGAGTGTGTTTTTTCTTTGGATTCGGCATTTCATTTACTCCTATTTCCGTAGAACGATTCTACGAATTGAATTATTTAAATTTTCCTTTCAACGCAGCAAACGGCGACATAATTTCCGGCTTGCAAGAACAAGGGCCTTCGTTTAAGTCGTGCCCACACTGGGGACACAAGCCCTTGCAATCCGGCTTGCAAAGAAAACGTATTTCTTCGCTTAACGCCAAGGTTTGCCGCACCAAATACATTATATCAATTATTTCGGCTTTCGTGCTATAAGTTTCAAAAAATTCTTCATTAAAGGTTTGTTTGGTTAATTTCAAACAACGCGCGCACTCAATTTCGCGCTCGCCTTGTAATTTACCTTGCACCAAAATATCTTTGTTGGCTACCGAGAATGACAATTCTACTTTGGCTTTCGTCAAGCGGTTAGGTTTTTCAAACAATCCTTCTAACGCTTTTTCACCTAATACACAAGCACATTGCAATCCTCCGCCGCGTAAAATATCGGCGGTTTTGAATTGCAAATCTTGCGGAACATCATACTCTTGATAAAACGATTTTTCGTCCATATAGATATTTTAGCAAATTACAAGGCGAAGAATAAATTACTTGAATTGTTCTTCCAATCGTTTCACATCAATAAAGCCGTAACCTTGTTGTTCGCGTGGCATACCCGGAATACTTACGGAAGCGGCAATAAGACTTTGTTTGATTTCTTCTGTGGTAGGATAGCGGCCAAGTTTTTGTTTAAGCCCTTGTACAGCCAAAGCGGCCGCAGCACTGACAAATCCCGCCGCGGCAGAAGTACCGCTCATTAGGGTATAAACACCTTCCGCATCAGTTGTATAAACCCGGTCCCCGGGTGCAATAAAATCTAATCCCTGACCGTAGGACGAATTGGCATACGCATGTTTAGCATCAGCCGCCAACGCACCGACGGCAACAGTAGTAGGTAAATTGGCCGGATAATGTACCCCGGGAAGGCCAAAGTTTCCGGACGGACAAACCACTAACACGCCGGAATCATACGCTCGGTTAATAGCAAGAGTAAGAGGCACATTTCCCCCACCGGACACACCGTAACTTAAATTAAGAACCGCAATTTTGTTATCGGGGTTTTTAGCATTATAATCTAATAAAGTATTAATAGCGGCGGTGGCGGCTTGAGGGCCGATTAAACGGCTACCGTCGTCAATTTTATAAACAATCAATTGGGCTTCCGGCGCAATTCCCGTAAAACGATGTCCTTGCGCGCCGATAATCCCGGCCACGCCCGTACCGTGGTTTTTCAAATCGGCGATAGAGGTAGAAAGGGTAAAATCTTGACCTTGAATATTTTTGCCGTTAAATTCCACATGTGAAGAAATTCCGCTATCGGCCACTGCCACCGTTACTCCACGACCTGTTAATTTTTTATCGGCAGGATATAATCGGTAGGCCCACATGATATCAAACGGTTCCGGTTTAGGCGTATTATCTACCGCCGAGAACTCTCCCGTTTCACTCATGCGCAAATTTGTCGGGCCGAGTAGCAAAACATCGCCTGCCAACAATGGCATGGCGCACAAAATCAGTAACAATAAAACAGATTGTATTTTCATAAAAGTATTGTAGCAATTTTTTTTAGTAAACTTGCAACGCAAAAAGTGCTACAATAATTTCATGCCGCGCGGAATATCCGTTGCGACAAATCATTAAGTAAGGAGAAAGAAACAACATGAAGAAAGTAGCAGTATTGTTAGCCGTATTGTTTGCTGCCGCTCCGGTATTTGCCGGTGATAAGGGCATTTTGAAATTGTCCTTGTGGAACGATATAGCCGTGGCTATTCCCAATAACACCCAAACTGTAAGAGGTATTGATGTGGGTATTGGTTCCAACACGGATTCTGTTTATGGTTTCCAATGGGATTTACTCATTGGTAAAGTTGGTGAACTTCGCGGTATTAACACAGCATTAGGTGTTGCTAAAGTAAATGAAGGTTTTGGTATCAACGATGCGTGGATCTATGCCCGCTCCAACGAATTCTACGGAATTCAAGGTGCTATCGTAGACATCAACGATAATCATTTTGGTGGTGCCCAATTTGGTATTGTCAACTTTGCCCACGGTAAACTAATCGGTGCGCAACTTGGTTTCTACAACCAAGTAGAAGATTTGCACGGTGTGCAACTCGGTTTTGTCAACAATGCCCGCCACATCAGCAAAGGTTTACAAGTCGGTTTAGTAAACATTGCTAAGAACGGTTGGTTCCCGGTGATGGTCATCGTCAACGGTCGCTTCTAATTGTTTGTAAAAATAATTTAGATGCAAAACACCCCGCACATAGCGGGGTGTTTTTTAGTGATAAATAAATATTTCCGCGCGAAAATTATTTTAATACTTCAAAATGTACCGTATCGGTTTTCCCCCCGCAAAAAACTTCGGCATTGTGTTTGCCTTTTTCAAGCGGATACCAAAAGGAACAAGATGTTTGCGGCCATTTTTTACCGTCTAATTTCCATGCGCATTTTGTTTCGGCACACACCGCCACAAAATTTATTTTTTGCAAAGAGTTGGGTAACGCCGTATCGTACTGGTAAATATCTCCATCTAACGGAGAAACAATACGTACGTTCTTATTAGTTTGGTGTTTTCCGTCACAAACGGCGGGCAAATTATCTGCTAAAAAGACTTCTTCTTGCGTATGCTTGCAAGACGGTCCCGCCAAAAGTCCTGTTTGCGTACAAACCTGTACTTGCGTAATACCGTCCGGCATATGAAACGGATCAGACGGATATTTTTGCTGCATATAAACGGCCAAATCATGTAGCAGCGGCCCCGCACCCGTCACGCCGGACACACGACGCATTGGGGACGCATCAAAATTTCCCACCCAAACCCCGATTGTCCAACGCGGCGTATAACCAAGTGCAAAATTATCTTTATAATCTTTAGATGTTCCTGTTTTAGCCGCCATTTCAAACGGCACCACCAAGGCAGAATTTAACCCAAACGCGGCCGCACGCGCCTGATTATCCGCTAAAATATGACTAACCAAATACGACGTTTGTTCGCTCAAAACACGGTGCGGTTTGCCTTCTAATAAAACAAGAGGTTCCCACGCCACCGTAAGCGGTTTGAAATTTCCCCCACGGGCCAAAGTGGCATACGCATTAGTTAAGTGCAATAATTGCACCTCGCCGTTACCGAGTGAAAGCCCCAACCCATAAAAATCAGCCGTGCGGTTTAATTCGCTAAAGCCGACATCGTGTAATAAATTTAATAAGGCAGGTGCTCCTATTTTTTCCGCCACTTTTACCGCCGGCACATTATAAGAACAGGCCAATGCGCTACGCGCCGAAACGAGCCCATGGAATTTTTCATCATAGTTACGCGGACGGAAACCGTCATCAAAAAAAGTATCTTCATCTGCAATCAGTGTACCTGGCGAGAGTTGTTTTTTCTCAAATGCCAACCCATATACAAACGGTTTTAAAGCAGATCCCGGCTGGCGTAACGCACGCACTCCATCTACTTGTCCTTGATTTCTCGCATGATGAAAATCAGCCGACCCTATATATGTAAGCACCGCACCTGTTACATTTTCCACGATAACAATGGCGGCATTTGTAATGTTTTCTTCCGACAATTTTGAAATATATGTTTTGACTAATTTTTCCGCATACAGTTGTAATTCTTTATCCAAGGTAGTGCGTACTTGCGGTACGTTTTCCGGCAGTAACGGACGCACAAATTGCATAAAATGCGGCGCATCAAACAAGCGCGTTTGGGCTTGCAATATAATGGGTTCGGCTAATGCCATTTGATACATTTCTTCCTCAATCATTTCTTCATTTTTTAGACGAGAAAGCACATATTCTTGCCGTTTTTTCGCACGTGCAAAATGCGTCAGCGGATTATAGCGCGTAGGCGATTTAATCAGCCCCACCAAAAAAGCCGCTTGCGCCAGAGACAAATCAGCCGCATCTACGCCAAAATAAAATTGGGAAGCGGCTTGTACACCTTGCGTTAAATTTCCAAACTCAATGCGATTAAAATAATCTTCTAAAATTTCTTCTTTTGTATGAGTTTTTTCCCATTGTCCGGCCTGATAGGCTTCGCTGATTTTGCCGCGCCACGTTTTGGGCCGCGGCTCTATGGCGCGCACAAGTTGTTGGGTAATGGTGGACGCCCCGGATACCGTCTTTCCCGACGACACATTTTGAACGCCTGCGCGCAAAATGGCTTGCACGTCCACACCGGAGTGATAAAAAAAGCGTTTATCTTCCGCAGCTACCACCGAGGCAATTAACCAAGGGGACATTTCACTCAGTAATACCGGATAATAATAGGTTTGATTACTTGATAAAAAACCGCGCATCGGGGCACCGCTTTTATCGGTAACAAGAATTGAAGGCGTCAAAAATTTTTCTTCCCCGCCTAGCAACAGACAGGGAAGAAAAATAAGTAGAAACGCAACGTATTTCTTTATCATTTTTTAATGATGAGCGTAGAAGTAGCCGTCCGACCGAACAAAGCCGGGTCGTACATCAAACTGGCCCACGCGCTGGGATACGCAAATGTACCGTCGGTAACAGCACTTATCATATACGTAAATTCATGTGTTCCGGCCGGCAAATACGAAGCAAACGCAGCGATATGATCGTCGTAATGGGCCAAGCGACCAAAGTTGTTTTCCATATCCTTAGTTGGATCGCCGGAAGTTTCCGTTGCCAAGGATGTATTAACAATTTCCACCCCTGCCGGAATAAAATCTTCCGCCACGACAAAATGACGCGCCGCCGCACTCCGTACGGAAAGCGTCACATAATAACGCTCACCCGCTTTAAGTTGTGTAACCGGGGTGCCGTCTAACGTTGTAATTTGGCGGGAAATTTCTAACCCGGCTTGTAACGGGGCATCATACGCTGCCGGCACATACGTTTGCGAGAGCGTATAGAACAGTGTTCCGGTTCCCGCTTTGGAGAAATTAAACCGGGCTTCATTCCCCCCCGTATAAACGGTAGCAAACGGGAATTTCTTTGTTTGCTCGTTGAGTTGGCGCCCCTTAAAGGACGCATTCATTTTTTCTTCACCGTTTAGTAAAACGCGAGTCGTAAAGTCGGGCGTTTGGTTTTCTACTTTCTGTTCATACGTTTGAAGAGCCGCCAAAACAGCTGCGTTTTCACTTGTGCTGTTCCAATGGCCTTGTGCATTGCGTTGAGATAACAACCACGCTGCAGTTTGCGAGGCTTGTTCAAACGGGATATTGCTGGAAAGTAACGCATCTAAGGCCAACGCCGTTACAGACACATCACTTTGATGCAACCATCCCATCGGCGAATTAACGGTAAAATACGCAAATTGCGGCGTATGTACAATATGATTACGCAAAGTTTGTGCAATATTTTCTTGTACGGAAGCCGGTTGCTTTAACGCATGTGCTGCTTTTAATAAATACGCATTGGCCATAATGGGCAGCGTAGCGCGTTGAGCATATAAGCCGTTAAATAAGGCCGTTGCTTGTTTGCCATATAAGGCTAACACATAGGCACTATATGCACGCGTAGTTTGGATTTCTTGCGACGCATAGGTAAATGCTACCGTTTGATTTTTCGTGAAGGCTTTTTCTAACCATTCTAACGCTTTGTTAACCGATTGTTGCGGTACGGTAAAACCTTTTTGTTTTGCCAAATAGGCCGTCTCTAACGCATACGCTGTAACATAGGGATCCGGCCAACTGTTGGGCCAATACCCAAGTCCGCCGGAAAAATACTGGTACATATCTAATTGCGTTAAGATTTCCTGCGCACGTTTTTTAAGTTGGCTAACATCACCGAGTTTGAAATCTTTAATCAACGTCTCGCTCATAATTACCGGACGTATTTTAGACATCTGTTGCTCTAAACATTCATACGGATACGTCATCAAATACGTCAACGCGTCTTTGATATTGAGTAATGCCGTAGAAGCCAGCGAAACCGTTACTTGGTTTTGCGCGGTATCAGCCGTGTGAGCGGGACGGACGACCAATTCATCTTGAGCGGTAGCCGTATGATTATACAACGCAAGCGTTTGCGGTTTTTCAACGGCGGATACGTTGACTTGTGAACTTACGCCGTCGGTTTCTTTTTTACCTTTTACGCTAAAAACTACCTGAGCGGTACCCAAGGATTTTGCCTGACAAGGCCACGAAACTTCTTGGGCTTGGCCGATAGGCACTATCACTTTTTGCGGGGCCGTTTGCGTAAGTTGCACTCCGCCTTTTGCCGCGGCTTGCACCGTCAGTTCCCCTTTTTTATCGGCATAATTATACACCACCGCATTACACGAAAACACATCGTTTTCCCGCACAAAACGCGGTACATTAGCCGTAATCATCAACGGTTTGGATACATTGATTTGAGTTTGTGAAGCACCAAATTCTTCTTCCCGCACCGCAATAGCCATAATACGGAATTTTGTTAAATTATCCGGCAGTTTGAATTTCACTTCAGCGCGACCTTTTTTATCGGTTAGCACTTGTGCATTATAAAAAGGCACAAACGAGAAATTACTGCGCAAATCTACCCCGCCTAATTTAGCGTATGCAGATCCGCCACCGCCGCGGTTTTCCCCTTTTTCGCCGAAGTTACGCTGCCCGATAACATACGAACGGTTATCGGCCGTAAAGACGGATATCGCACGCGGCCCGTAAAATTGTTCAAACAAATCAGGCGTTTTATAATCGGTCAACGCAAGCACGCCTTCATCTACGGCGAACAACGTTACTTGGGCAGGGATACCTTTATGGTTGGATTTTGTGGTTAATTGAACGGTAACTTCATCCCCGGGGCGATATTCTTGCTTGTTTGTTTTTACTTCTACTTCCAGTTGTTTAGATTGCGGCGCAACCTTGAGATTGACATAGCCCATTTTGCCTTGCGGTTTGCCCAAATCCACGCCTTTTTCATTGACCGGAGCACCCGTGCGCCCCTTGACTAATGTCACGCTGACATACACATTGGGCAAATAATTGGCTTTTATCGGCACTTCTATATAGTCAGCCCCACCTTTAACCGTAGTCGTCCACGATTCCAAAATTCCTTCACGTTCTACCGTAACAAGGGCTTGGGCCGTTTCATACGGAGAGGCTACGTGAATGCGTGCGGTTTCGCCGGGTTGATACGTATTTTTATCTTGCTTAAGCGGTAAGACTTCATCATCTTCTTGCGCCCACGACGGGCCATCTTTACCATATACCATCACTTCAAAACCGCCCGTAACGGTGCGGCCTTGTTCATCACGAGTGGTAAATGTAATAT
Source organism: Candidatus Avelusimicrobium luingense (assembly GCA_900315845.1). Lineage (GTDB taxonomy): Bacteria > Elusimicrobiota > Elusimicrobia > Elusimicrobiales > Elusimicrobiaceae > Avelusimicrobium > Avelusimicrobium luingense. Next base: position 98,097 of record OOHK01000005.1, on the reverse strand, counting down.
AATGTTGCCCGCTTTCAGACGGCACAAACGAGAATTTTCCGTTTTCTTGCGCAATATCAAAAGTCTGGCTGGGCAGTTCTATTTCTTCTTTACTATTGACCCACTCTAACCGCCCCGACAACCCCACCTTGCGTACGCTATGCCACTCTACCCGGCGAATTTGCGCGGTTACGCGCGGTGCCGGGATACGTTTACCTTCGGGCGTTACCGCAACCACCTCTACCGTTACGGGAGAAAGTGCCTTGGCGTATGTATCGGGTGTTTTGACACCTATATAAAAGGATGCCGGATGCACAAGCACTGAATTACGTGCAAACAAATCTTGCTTAGCCGGAGATTGTACCCCTACCTCGGCAAACACACGTACCGGGAAATTTACTTGCGGTAAGGTAGCCGGGAAAGAAGCAAACCCTTTATCATCGGTCGTTTGCGTTGCACTGGCAAGCAATTTACCGTTCTCTTTATATTCTCCTTCACGTAAGAAATACGGTATAAAATTGTAATTGTCAAAATCTTTCGGTTCAAACCACGCCATTTCACGACGCAAAGTAAAGTGTGCGGGTGCTTTGGCTAACGGCGAGCCGAACTGATAATTTGCCGCCGTTGAAAATTGAATTTTATCACCGGAAAAATAGGTAGATTTATCGGCTTGCAACGTTACCTTAAATTCAGCCGGTTTTACAGATTCTACTTGAAAAGAGTACCACGTGGAAGAAGGGTCTTTTTCTCCTTTAATTTCCGGTTTGAAAGAAACTTCCCAATTACCGTTATTGGCCGTTTTAGGCAACGCAAACGATAACGCAAACGTACCGAATTGATTATCCACAGTAACCGTTTTATTTTCAACTTCGTTCCCTGAAGCATCGGAAATAACAACATTTCCGCTTAAACCGGCCGGCACTTTCCAACCGCTATGCTGCCAATGACGTACAATCCCTTTGAGATAAACCGTTTCGCCCGGCCGGTAAATGCCTCGGTCGGTAAATAAGACACTGTGCCACGCTTCACGCTGCGGATTGTAGGTATAATTCAAATTAAAACGCCACGGTTCTAACCCGTTATTAAGTTCACTGCTGACAAATCCGTCTCCCCCCGCACTAGACACAAACGCATATAATTGCGGGGCACCCCAATCGGGTTTTTGCATATCCAATTGCGTCCAACCCGGCGCCCGTGCGAGCCCGTTCATATCGGTAGAACCCGACCAAAGTACCGTATTGGTTTTATCACGCAATTCTACGGCCAAATTAGCAAGCGGCTCGCCCGTTTCCAACGAGGTAGCCCACAGCAAAATATTTTCCGGAGAGGTTTTGAACGCAATGCCTACATCGGTCAAGTTGGTGGTGGAAGAAACCCAACACGGCTCATTATTGCGGGTCAATTTAACTTGGCTAAAAATCAAACTATCTTGCGCATTTGGCGAAAAATGGGATAAATCAATATAGGTTTTAACGCTTTTTTCTTTGGGTGTATTAAATGCATATTTCCCATTATATGTAGTGGATGCAAGCGGTTTTTCGGCGCAATATTTATCTGTTTTAGAAAATAAAAACGGAATATAATTTTCTTTATTAAAGCGGGCGGCTTGAATTTCCAACAGCGGAGTATTGATAAGTTCAATCGGCAAGCGCGCAGGCAAATAACTTTCCAACACACCATACCCACCCGAAAACTCAACCGCCGGGCAATAACCGTCATTGGTAATTGTAAAGGTATAATCTTTGCCTAAACGGTTGCCATAAATATCGGTTAAATTTTTATCCAACGTAACGGTAATAGGTTGTTTGGCGGCTAAACTTAAAAAGGGTAAACCGGTAGCAAAAAAAGCCGTCCCTTGTTTTTGTTCGTTGGGAGTTAAGGTATATAAATCTGCATAGTATTTTTTGTCGTACTTAGACCATTTGTCAACCGGTGCCAATACAACTTCCCGTCCTAACGCCTCTTGTTCTGTTTCGTTAAGCGGTTTAAGAGCCGACGCGGGTGATACTTTAACAGAAGCCATCAACTCACGCAAACGCACCGGAGACGAAAAACGCACTTGCGGCATGTAAGGTAAACATCCTTTGTTTTCCACCCCCAGCACTTGCAAATTAGGCGCCGTAACAAAAGTAGAAGTATAATCTTTCCCCATAGGAAGCGGCCCGACGGTAGATTTCAAACTCTCCGGAACGATTATCGTATATTTCACGCCTTTTTCTAAGGGACGAGTCGGTGTAAAAGCCAATACAGAGCCGTCATCTTGTAAATAGGAAAAATTCTTTTCTTTTTCTTCCTCAGTGGCTTCGCGCGCGGAAAGTGAAATTCGTTGTGCATTTTCATCCAGCAAGACGATTTGTTTTCCGGCAGTATTAACGGAAACAGGTAAATTAAAACCAATAAATAAGGTAGGAGTTGTCGTTAACCAATGTTCATCTTTTCGCGGATAAATTTGACGTACTTGCGGACGGGAAGTGGCAAATGAAAATGTATAATCGGCGGCTAACTTTTCCCCGGAAACTTGAGAAGTAAATTTAGCCGGAACACGCACAGAAAAAGAGGTGGCTTTCGGCCAATCTTCCGTCGGTTCAAACACAAGCGTTTGCGTACCCGCATAGCGGCATTTACCGGCAACGGCGGGCGTAATTTTTAAGGCACATTCGGCTGAATCAAACTGACTTTGTTCGGCTAACGCCACAACAGGTTGGTTAAATGTAACCGATACCGCTTGCCGCCCGGCATCATACACATCGCCTTTGGGGGCAGCAGAAAGCACACGTAACGGCGTTGCGGACAACGATACGGAAAATGCGGCTAAAGCAAAACAAATTGAAAAAAATTTTCGCATAAAAAATCTCCTTACCTATTTTTTTCTATTTTACCATATTAAGCAGTATATAAAAGGAAACCTTTTATTTGATAAAATATAGAAGTAACTTCTATGATACAAACAGCCAAAAACCCATTTAAGGATAAAAGTTTATCGTCGCTACTGGTACGTTTTTCCGCGCCGGCGGTAGCGGGTATGTTTGCAAACGCACTTTACAACATTATTTCCCGCATTTACGTAGGACAAGATGTAGGCGCGGCCGGATTAGCCGGTATCACATTACTTTTCCCGCTAGGGCTTGTTTATATGGGGTTTAGCGCGCTTATCGGCGTAGGCAGTAATGCTTTATTTTCCATACGATTAGGCGAACACCAAACCGAAGAAGCCCGGCGCATTTTGGGCAACGGATTTATTTTACTGACTTCCGTTTCATGTGTACTGACTATTTTAAGTTATGCTTTTTTAGACCCGATTTTATCGTTGCTGGGGGCCGATAGCGAAGTATTACCGTTGGCCCGTGCTTATGCCGAGGTGGTACTTCCCGGCTATTTACTTTTTGGTATCGGCGCGGGGATGAACCACTTTATCCGCTCGTCGGGCCGTCCGAAAACGGCCATGGCTACCCAGTTAATAGGTGCGGGTATCAACTTAATTTTCGGCCCGCTATTTATTTTTACTTTCCACTGGAGTATCCGCGGGGCGGCTGCCGCCACCGTATTAGGACAACTCATCTCTTTTATGTGGGTGATGTACTTTTTCCTGCGCGGCAATACCATGTACCGGTTGCGGCTTGTGTATTGCAAAGTAAAAAAGCGTATTGTGCTGGGATGTTTGGCGATCGGATTTTCACAATTTGCCTTTCAACTAGCATCCAGCGTGTTAAATTTTATCTTAAACCATGCTTTGCTAAAATACGGCGGGAATTTGGCCGTATCTGCCGTCGGTATTGCAATTAGTGTTAATACATTGGTATTGATGCCGCTTTTGGGAATTTCGCAAGGGGCACAACCGCTTATCGGATACAATTACGGGGCCCGTAAATACAAAACCGCTATTCAAACGCTTAAAATGGCATTACGGTGGGGCATGTGTGTAACGACCGTCGGGTTTATTGTCATTGAGATTTTTGCGGTACCGATTGCCGCTATCTTTAACAGTAGCGATACGGCCCTTGTAACGATGGCGTCACGCACCATACGCATTTTGAACATTTTACTGCCGATTCTCCCCCTGCAAATTATGGCAACCAGTTTTTTCCAAGCCATCAATCAGCCGGTAAAAGCGGCCTTTTTAAGTTTATCGCGACAAGTGTTACTTGTTATTCCGCTTGTGCTGATATTGCCGTTGTTCTTTGCGTTAGACGGTGTTTTCTATGCACCGGTGGTGGCCGATTTGGTTTCCACACTGCTAGCCATATACATGCTCCACCTGTTCTTTGCTAAACACAATTTGAGATTATTTGGAAAAGTCAAATAACATAAAAAAAGCGGCCTATCATTTGGGCCGCTTTTTTATCTGTAAAAGATACAATCAGGTATAACTTTCCAAATAGGTGTGTAACCCTTCTTTTTTCGCCTGTGCAACACCGGCGTTGTATAATTCTTCGGCCTTGTCCGTTTCGCCCAGTGCATATAATACTTGGGCCAGCGAAAGTTTTGTTAAAATTTGTCCGCGAAGTTCGTCGGAATTATCAAATAAAACTTGCGCTTCTTGTAAATCTTTTAGTGCGGCCTGCATTTTGTTTTTGCGCTTTAACACGTCGGCGCGGCCCCATTTAACAAACCCCAAATCAACCGTATCGTTAATGGACGAATAGAGTTTATCGGCCACATTATAATGGCGCAATGCTTCGGCATAATTGCCTTGTTGGCGAAGGCCGTTGGCCATACCGCAATGGGTGTAGGCCTTGCCGAACACATCTTGTGTATGTTTGAAAATCTTATCAGCAAGTTTATAATTTTTAACACACTCGTCAATTTTTCCGCAAATACGGCTGATACCGGCCAGACCGCAATAGCCGTAGGCTTCGTTAATTTTATCGTGAATTTTTTTGGCTAGCGCAATAGATTTTTTGAATTGTAAAATACCTTCTTCAAAATGTCCTTGCAGACGGAAAATACCGCCTTTGGCCCAGTGAATAAAACTCATACCCGCATAATCTTTGGCTTGCGTGTAGGCGGCTAAAACGGTGTCTAACAATTCTAACGCTTCGTCTAATTTCCCCCATGCACGCAACGCCATGCCCATTTCTTGCATAGCGCGTACGGAATAATCATCATACTCCAACTCATTGGCCATTTGGAGCGTTTCATCGGCCAATTCATACGCGGCAGCCGCGTGCCCGAGCGTACGGTAACAAGCCGACATCGCCAGCAAAATATCCATACGCACTTCGGCCACATCTGCGATTTTAAGGCCTTTGGCATACGTCAAAAGGGCTGTTTCAAAATGACCTGATTGCCGTTCGGCTTCGCCTTGTAAAAACCACACTTGCGCGTCTTTCGTGCGTACTTTTTTTAGCAACGCCAAGGCTTTTTGCGGCTCATTTACCTCTAAAAGTTCGTAAATTTCTTCTACGTCAAATTTCGCCATTATTTTCTCCTAGTTAAGATGTTTTTTAATTTCTTTTAAGGTGTCTGCCAAATCGTAGGGTTTGGGAATAAAAAAATCAGCCCCGGCTTCTTTGGCGCGGTCTTGCGATTCCGGGTCGGACAAAGTGGACATCACAATAACCGGAATGCGCCAAGTGTCGTTATCGGTCTTTAACAATTTGCACACGTCAAATCCGCTTAATTTGGGAAGCATCAAATCTAACAAAATCAAATCGGGCTTTTCCTGTTTGGCCAGCGTTACGCCTTCCACGCCGTTGTGCGCCCAAAAGACTTCTATACCTTCTATTTTAAGCGCCCCGGACAGAGCCGTTCCCAACACTTTGGAATCTTCAATCATAACTATTTTTTTCATATTAAATCTCTTTGCAATTTTTGCGGTATAATTCAATAGATTGCGTGTAATCGCGCGCGTTTTTCATAATGGCATTGACTTCGTCTTCATCTAATTGGCGTACAATTTTAGCCGGAACACCCATCACGAGCGAGCCTGCGGGAATATTTTTCCCCGCCGGCACAACGGCTCCCGCACCGATAATACAATTCGGCCCGATTTCGCTTTCCATCACTACGGCGTTCATGCCGATTAAACAATTATCGCCGATTTTACTACCGTGTACCACGGCTCCATGCCCCACACTTACGCCCTTGCCAATCACGGCCGGAGCGTCGTAATTAACGTGTACACAGGCATTTTCTTGAATATTGGAATTATCCCCCACCGTAATAGAGGCAATATCACCGCGCAATACCGCACAAGGCCAAACGGAAACATTTTCTCCCAGCGTCACCTCGCCGATAATTACCGCACTTTTATGAACAAAACAGGACGTTGGCATATGCGGGATTTGTTCGTTAATGCGTTCTTTCATACGAAACTCCTTTGCGTTTCTTTACGGGTGCCGCGGAAAGTTGCAACCCCCAGTAAATAAAGATACTTACCATACCGGGTAAAACATAATATACCACGCGGTAAATCAACGTAGCCATCAAAGCGGCATCCCAATCAATACCCATTTGGGCATATACAGCCGTCATAGCCAATTCCATAGCCCCTAATCCGCCGGGCAAAATCGGGATAAGTGTAGTTACCATACCGATAGCAAACCCGGCAACCAACACTCCCGCGGCAATATGCACCCCAACGGCACGAAAAGCAAAGAACAAGACTAAAATCGTAAATAACCAATCTGCTCCCACATATACAATCGTCCACGTCATTTTTTTCTTTTTCTTATGAATTAGAGCAATTCCTTCGTCCAACTGATCCATAAAATCATCGTAGCGGCCTTTGGGAATAAGTGCTCCAAAGACGTGAAATAATACTTTATTAAGCAAGCGGAAAATTTTGCGGATAGATTTATAACGCCATTCGTTATTAAATAAAAACGCCGTAACGGCTACACACACCGCACACATCACCACAATCAAAACAAAATTTTTAAGCAGTTGTACGGCCGTCGTTGAAGCGTGAAATAACATTAAAACCGATCCTAACAAGATAATCAATGCAAGCACAAAATACAATAAAACCGTAATAACAATACTGGCAGTCACACACGTACCGAACGGCACACGGCGGCGGTTGAGCAAATGGGCACGCAAGGCAAACCCGCTGGCTCCCAGCGAAGAAACCGCATAGTTAACCGTCGTAGAAACAAGCGCAATGCCGATAGCCGCTCCCTTGCCGATACGGCGGCCCATAATACGCAATACTTCATACAAACTCATTCCCATCGCCACGTAAATAAGCACGGAAGAAATAACCGACAGGAATAAATATTTAATCTGTACGTTTTGCCAAATTTTTACAAAACTATCCTTGGCTTGATAAATCATTATTGCCAACACACCTAAGGATAAAAGTATCCCCAACGCATACAAGGAATATCTAAGTGATTTTTTCACAGTATAAAACTCCAAAAAAGTATTTAATAAATTATATAATTTATTTAAGGTAAAAAAGAACTTTCCCCGCAAGTGTTTTGCGGTTATTTTTTTCTAACAGGGTTTAACATGAAATCAATCAAAGTCATCGGCGCCAAAGGCCACAACTTAAAAAACATTACGGTAGAAATACCCAAAGACAAAATGACCGTCGTAACCGGGTTGTCCGGCTCGGGCAAAAGTTCACTCGCCTTTGATACCATTTATGCCGAAGGCCAACGCCGCTACGTAGAAAGCATGTCTGCTTATGCGCGGCAATTTTTGGAACTCATGGAAAAACCCGATGTGGAACATATTGAGGGGCTTTCCCCCGCCATTTCCATTGAGCAACGCAACCCGTCTAAAAATCCGCGATCTACCGTTTCTACCGTTACGGAAATTTACGATTATCTGCGTTTACTGTTTGCGCGCGTAGGGAAACGTTACTGTCCGCATTGTGGGCGGCCGGTGGAAACATGGAGCGTACAAGGTATTGCACAAGATATTCTGAAAAAATTTGCGGATAAAACACTTTACATTTTATCCCCCGTCGTACGCGGGCGTGCCGGAACCTACGAAGAATTATTTGCCAAATTCAAAAAAGAAGGATATGTCAAAGCGCGCGTGAACGGAACGATTATCACATTAGACCAAGTACCGACGTTAGAGCGTTATAAAAAGCATACCATTGAACTGGTGGTAGATGAATTTTATGTGGACGAATTTGACCGTGAGCGGCTTGTAGAAAGTTTAGAAACCGCCTTAAAATATGCGCAAGGGTTGGTGCATATTTTGGAAACGGACGGAAAAAATCCGGTTGATTTTACGTATAGCGAAAGTAACGCCTGCGCGCATTGCGGTATTGGGTTTAGCGAATTAGAGCCGCGGCTGTTTTCGTTTAACTCGCCGTATGGTGCGTGTCCGGAGTGTAATGGGCTTGGCGTTAAAATTGAAGTGGATGAACAACTGGTGGTACCGAATCCGAATTTAACCTTAAACGAAGGGGCGATAGAGGCTTGGGATAACCCCGTTACCACACGTACCCACCGTTGGAAAAGTTCGTGGAGCGGCTACTATTACGATATCTTAAAACAGGTTTGCCGCCAACAACATATTTCCATGACCACCCCGTGGAAAAAACTCCCCAAAGCACAACGTGATTTATTATTATACGGTACCGGTAGTGCCACCTATACCTCTATTATTTCCGGTGGCGAGCAAGAGTTTGAAGGCGTAATTACCAACCTAAAACGCCGCGTAGCCGAGTCGGAAAGTGATTTTGTGAAAGAAGAAGTTACCCAACGTTTCATGCGCGAGATTGAGTGCCCGGTCTGTCAGGGCAAACGCTTAAAACCCGAAGCGTTAGCGGTAAAAGTGGACGGCAAAAACATAGATGAAATTACGTCTATGCAGGTATCGGCCGCCAAAGCGTTTTTTGACAAAATTCACTTATCTGAAAAAGACAAAATTATTGCCAAAGACGTGCTTAAAGAAATTCGTGCGCGGTTAGATTTCTTAAACAGTGTGGGACTTTCCTATTTAACGCTTAACCGCAAAAGCCAAACACTATCGGGCGGCGAAGCGCAACGTATCCACTTGGCTACGCAAATCGGCTCCGGGCTGACGGGTGTTTTATATGTACTGGACGAACCGACTATCGGCCTTCACCCGCGCGATAACGACCGCTTAATTGCTACGCTTAAAGACTTGCGCGACTTGGACAACACGCTCATTATTGTAGAACACGATAAAGACACCATTTTATCATCTGATTATGTAGTAGAACTTGGCCCGGCCGCGGGAGAAAATGGCGGACAAATTGTAGCCGCACAACCTACCAAAGATTTCTTGAAAAATAACACTTCGCTTACCGCCTCTTACTTAAACGGACGCAACTTGATTTTGCCGCGTGAAAAGCAACGCAAAGGCAACGGTAAATTTTTAACGATTCACGGCGCGCGGCAATTTAACTTAAAAGACATTGACGTCAAAATTCCGCTCGGCAAATTCGTCTGCGTAACCGGTGTGTCCGGCTCGGGCAAAAGTACACTTGTGCACCAAATTTTATACAAGGCCCTTGCACGCAAATTCTATGGAGCCAAAGATGTCCCCGGCGATCACGATATTATCAAAGGGTTAGATAACATTGACAAGGTAATCATCGTGGACCAAAGCCCTATTGGCAAAACGCCTCGCAGCAACCCGGCAACATATACAGGTGTATTTTCGCACATCCGCGATTTATTTGCCCAAATGCCCGAAGCCAAACGGCGCGGGTACAAGCCGGGGCGGTTTTCGTTTAACGTCAAAGGCGGACGTTGTGAAAAATGTCAGGGTGACGGTATTTTGAAAATTCAAATGCAATTCTTGCCTGACATTTATGTAAAGTGCGAAGAGTGCAACGGACAGCGTTTTAACGAAGATACCTTGCAAGTAAAATTTAAAGGCAAAAGCATTGCCGATGTGTTAAATTTAAGTGTATCGCAAGCACTGGAATTTTTTGACGCTATCCCCAAAATCAAACGCTATTTGCAAACGCTCAACGATGTGGGACTCGGTTACATTAAACTGGGGCAAGCGGCCACAACTTTATCGGGCGGTGAAGCGCAACGCGTAAAATTAGCCGATGAACTTTCTCGCAAAGGTACGGGCAACACGCTCTATATTCTAGACGAGCCGACAACCGGGCTCCACTTTGCGGATATTGATAAACTTTTACACGTCTTACACGATTTAGCCGACCGCGGAAATACCGTGCTAATTATTGAGCATAATTTGGACGTAATCAAAACGGCCGATTGGCTGATTGACCTCGGACCGGAAGGCGGCGACAAAGGCGGACAAATTGTATGTGAAGGCACGCCGGCCGACGTTGCCAAGTGCGCTAAATCTTATACAGGCAAATACTTAAAACCGGAATTGGACGCGGTAAAAGATTATTTGAAAATTCACCCAAGAAAAGAACTTTCCAAAGGGAAGTCTTCTAAAAAGTAAAACCGTTTTAGAATGTTCCGCCGTTCGAATTAAATTGGTTACAAAGTTTTTTCTGCAAATTGGAAGCCGTTGGATAAGCATTGCAACGAACACGTCCGGGATCGTCTTGACGAACATAAAAATAATACAAATCGCCGTTCGGCTGTTCACTTGTTACCCGCTGGGCTACCGCTAAATTGACATCAGGATTTGACATAGAAGATCCCCATCCGTTCGGGGAATAAATAAAATCTTTGGTACGCCAACGCCCGGTAAGCCACCCTGAAGTAATCAATGTACCGGGTATATCTATGGCCAGTAATTCCATTTGATCGGCATTCAAATACTCTCCGCTGGCCATGTGATACACTTCATGTGCATTAGCAATCGCCCGCGTTAAAGTGACGGCTTCACTCATACGCGCTTTTTCCACAACTTTTTGATATTGTGGCAACGCCACCGCTGCCAATATACCGATAATAAGCACTACCACCAATAATTCAATCAAGGTAAAACCGTTTGAACATGCTTGGATATAATTTTTCATAATAAGCCTCCTGTTTTTAATTACTTAAATAATGGCATCCAATAGAACGTTTATTACGCAGCGCCGCGTATGCAATCAAAAGTCCTGTCTGTGTACCGTTACGCAAATCTAATAACTCTTGGCACAAGGCCGCGCCTTTATAAAAAGCGTTAATTTCGTTGTGTAAGTGGCGCAAGATTTTTTCCGCACGACTTAAATGCGTAGCACTTCGCATCAAGCCCACATAGTTCCACATGGTACTGCGTAAAGTAGATAAATCTTGCTTAATTAAATTAAGGTCGGGCTTTTCGTTGGGCAGGACCCAATCTTTCGGTGTCGGGATACGAAATTCGTGAGCGGCAATTTCTTGAGCGTCCGCATGGGCGCACAAATATCCCATGGCTACCGCCTCTAACAAAGAAGTGCTGGCCAAACGATTCGCGCCATGATAGCCGGTGCACGCCGTTTCGCCAATGGCATTTAAGTGGCAGATGTTTGTCCGTCCGTCGGGCGTAGCATAAACGCCTCCGCAAAAATAGTGCGCGGCCGGAACAACCGGAACGGGTTGTTTGGTTAAATCAAAACCTTCTTCCAAACATTTGTGATAAATGGCCGGGAAACGCTCTTTGGTTTCCTTGGCCGGGCGGTGGGAAATATCCAAATATACACAATCGTGCGACGTATTAAGCCGTTCTTGTTCAATCGCACGCGCTACGATGTCACGCGGGGCTAAATCTTTAAGCGGGTGGTATTTTTCCATAAACGCTTCGCCTTTTACGTTACGTAAAATAGCCCCTTCGCCACGCAACGCTTCGGATAAGAGAAAACTTTTTCCTTTGGCAAATACCGTCGGGTGGAATTGCACATATTCCATATTCATTACACGCGCACCGACGCGATACGCCATGGCAATTCCATGCCCGTACGAGTGTGCGGCATTGGTGGTATGACGGTAAATCTGTCCGACTCCCCCCGTTGCTAAAATCGTTTTTTTGGCGGTAACGGCAAACACTTCACCGGTTTGGTTATCCAACACATACGCGCCGAAAACGGTTAACGGTTCATACCTATCCATAATATCCGTGGAACTATGCGAAAAGGTAAGCAAATCAATAGCGGCGGCATTTTCGCGCACCGTAATAAGCGGATTTTTGCGTACGGCTGTTTGTAAGGCAGATAATAATGCGTGCCCCGTCGTGTCTTTAGAATAAATAATACGGTTTTTGCGGTGTGCGCCTTCGCGTGTAAAACGCAAGGCATGTTTTTCATCGCGGTCAAAATTTACATCCAAATCGTGTAAGAAAATTTCTTCTATGGCTTTACATCCCGCTGTGGACAATTCCCGTACAGCGCGTTCATTGCAAAGGCCTGCCGTAGCCATGCGGACATCTTCTAATAAATCTTCTAATTTTAATTGAGGCTCGTAAACAATGCCGCCTTGGGCCAAATCGCTATTGGCTTGGCTCATTTCACCACAACATAACAAAAGCGTATGCAAGCCGTTTTTGGCGGCTTCGTGCGCATATACACAGCCGGCAAGTCCGGCCCCTATCACTAAACAATCGGTATGAATTATCCGCATAACTTTATTTTACAAAAAAAGGCCCTTTGGTTTTACACCAAAGGGCTGAAGAAAAAAGATCTTACTTGGTACACTTAGCCACGCTCGTTGCACACACCGTGGAGCTGGTTGTTCCCGAGCAATTCGGATATCCGGCAGAAATGCATAAATCTTTGCCGCCGTCATTGTAATAAATACACTCGGCACGTTTATGCCGGTTGCTACCAAACTCGCTGGAATAGGCCCGAACAGCATAATCGCCTACTTGCGTTCCTTTTCTGCGTTGGGCATCGGTAAAACCGCCATTGCAAATAGTTGTTTCAAAAAATTTAGTTTTAATACAGTAATCGCCACAACTGGTTTGGTTTGGAAAATCTATATCAGTTTTATTGATGGTCGGATATTGGGCATCGGTAGTTAACGGATTATCTGCATAATACCGATTGACCGATTCCATGACCGCAGTAGCCGCCATAAGCCCGTCAGAAAACCGGCTGCGTTCTACGGCTTTTTTATAGGATCCCGCCCCAATGGCTGATAAAATCCCTAAAATAATAACTACCGCCATAAGTTCCGTTAAAGTAAACCCGGCCTGAAAAAAAGATTGTTTCTTAGACATAAAATTCTCCGTGTTAAAAGGATATATTTTTATTATACCCTTTTTTGAATAACTTGCAAGCCCCGCATAAAAAATTTGAAAAAATCCGTTAAAACCGATATACTGTAAAAAAGGAGTCTTTTTATGAAAAAAAACAAATTAGGTTTTACCTTAGTTGAATTATTGGCGGTGGTACTGATTATCGGCATTTTAACGTCAATCGGTTTGCCGCAATACCGTCGGTCAGTGTCCCGCGCGGAAGCCATGGAAGCCATGGTGAATTTGCGTACTATTTTTGATTCGGCCCGCCGTTTTCGCGCCACCAATTCCGAATCCCCCAAACGATTAAGAGGATTAGATGTTTCCTTTTTTGATGCCACAGATGAAGATTCGGATGCCTTTGAAATCGGTCGGTTTAAATATGTGTTTCAAAAAGATCAAATTATGGCTTGCCGCATTAACGGAAATTATTGTTTTCACATGTATTATACACGTTCCTTTGAATACAAAACAGAAAAAGGAGAACATATTATCCGCAAAAATTCAAAAGGGGATTTATTTTGCACTATTGAGCCCGGCGGAAAATACGATTGGATATGTGACGCTTTGGGAACGGGAAAACTTGATGACAAAGAATGGATTATTGACCGTTAAGCAACTTGAAATCTTAAAAAAGCCGCCCTATTACCGGGCGGCTTTTTTAATGACGTTTGCGTTTGGAAAAACGACTCGGTTTTTGCGGATGTTTTTTGGGTTTGGCAGTCTGTTGGTTACGCAACGTCTTTTTACTGGCGCCTACTTTGAGTGCGCGAAAAGAAGTAGCAGATTTTTCTTCTAATACCTGCGCGGCACGGGTGGCCTTTTGAAACGTTTGCGGTTTTTTGGAAGGGGCTTGTTGGCGGGCCTGTTTTAGTTCTTCTCCTTGCGGCAAATACACCTCACCCGACGCTAACAGTTCTTTAGCCCTCGCAGTGGCTTTAGACGGGGTTTGTATGATTTTTTTACGGCGGCTTTTGGCATGGGCCGTGCCTTCTTCTTGCGCTATAAATTTAGGGGCAGGTAACGGCTCTATCGTTTTTTGTACCGTACGTACCGGGGAAGCAAATTGCATCGCGCGGCAAATATCTTTCCATTTATCTTCATCTCCCGCGATAAACGAAATAGAATTTCCCACGGTATTTATCCGTCCGGTGCGGCCGATACGATGGATATAATCTTCGGGCGATTGCGGTAAATCGTAGTTAATGACATGGGCGATATGCGGTACATCAATGCCGCGTGCAGCCACATCGGTAGCAACTAAAACGCGTACCGTTCCGTTTTTGAAAAACTCCAGCACTTGCCGACGGCGGTTTTGGCGCAAATCACCGTGTAAAGCGTTACATTTTTGCCCGTATAATTTAAGTTGTTTGGCCAAGCGTTCCGCCCCGTGGCGTGTGCGTACAAATACTAAAATTGACCCGGCCCGCGTATTAAGTTCGTGCAGCAACTGCGGCAATTTTTCGCGGATATCCACCCGAACAATTTCTTGTAACACGAGTTCCGCCGGCTTTACCACAGAACCGATTTGCACACGAACAGGGTTACTTAAAAATTCTTTGGCAAGTTGTTTTACTTCGTTAGGCAAAGTGGCAGAAAATAATAAAGTATGACGCGGAGCCGGAAGCACACTAACAATGCGGCGCATATCATCAATAAAACCCATATCTAACATACGGTCGGTTTCGTCCAACACCAGCGTATGGGTTTGGCGCAAATCAATACTTTTACGTTGCAAATGGTCTATTACGCGCCCCGGCGTAGCGATAATCATACGCGGGTGACGGCGCAAATCGGCAAATTGTTTATGGATATTATCCCCCCCGATAATTAACGCGGCAGGTAATGCAACATCAGCGCACAGTTCTTGCCACCGTTCAAACGTCTGTTGGGCCAACTCACGCGTGGGCGACAAAATCAGCGCATTTTCATTAGAGCGCTCTTGCAAGCGGGCCGCCAGCGGCAATAAAAAGGCAAGAGTTTTACCGGTACCCGTCGGCGCCGTAACAAGTTCATCCCGCCCGCTTAACGCATCTTTTATAGCACCTTCTTGAACAGGCGTGGGCGTAACAATAGACAACCGTTTCAGCGCGGTTTGTAAAAATTCGGGGAGCAATACAAATACAGAAGGATTCGTCATTTTTGGGCCGCCTCACATTCTTCATTTAAGCGCAACCAATCTTCTTCGGCATCTTTTAATTGAGAGGTTAAAAGGGCCAGTTCAATACTGCTATCAGCCGAGTAGGCCGATACTAATTGTTCTTCTAAAAGTTGTTTACGCGCGGTCATTTGGGCAATTTTTTCGTCCAACGCACGAATTTCTTTTTTAAGCGGAGCGAGTTTGGCACGGCGTTCAGCCGCTTGTTTACGGGCCATTTCTTTAGAAGTCATCTTGTCGCTTGCCAAATCGTTACGATTATTATTTTTTAAGAGTTGCGCTTTATAATCTTCCAAATCGCCCATAAAATTCTCACACGTGCCGCGGCGAACAATCCACAACGTATCGCATGTCAGTTCTATCACGTGTAAATCGTGCGTAATCAGCACCACCGCACCGGTATATTCGTTTAAGGCTTCCAACAATGCTTGGCGCGATTGTAAATCTAAATGGTTGGTCGGCTCGTCCAAAATAAGCAAGTGAGGCGCATCTTTGGTAATAAGGGCCAGTAACAAGCGTGATTTTTCACCACCGGATAATTTGCCGATAAGCGTATCCGATTTGTCTTTATTAAGCCCAAACGCGCCCAGTTGCGCACGGATTTGGGTTTCGGTAGCCAACGGCATAACGGCAGAAAGTTGCTCGTACGGGGTTTTTTCCACATCTAATTCTTCCGTTTGATGTTGGGAAAAATAGGCAATCTTCATTTTTTTAGCCATCGTCATTTTCCCGCTCATTAAAAGCAATCGGTGCGATAAAATTTTGGCCAGCGTAGATTTCCCGTTACCGTTAGCCCCCAGTAAAGCGATACGGTCATCGGGCTCAATACGCAAATTAAGATTTTCCAAAACGGGCGTTTCATTATATCCTGCCACGCCGCCTTCTATCGTTACCAGTGCATTTTGCAAACGCTCGGGTGACGGAAATTCAAAATGACTTTGCGGATCTTTGGGAATTTGCGGTGCAGCGCCGAGTTTTTCAATCATTTTGATACGGCTTTGTGCTTGTTTAGCCTTGGTGGCTT
This sequence comes from Candidatus Avelusimicrobium luingense, assembly GCA_900315845.1. Taxonomy (GTDB): domain Bacteria; phylum Elusimicrobiota; class Elusimicrobia; order Elusimicrobiales; family Elusimicrobiaceae; genus Avelusimicrobium; species Avelusimicrobium luingense. Next base: position 81,877 of record OOHK01000005.1, on the reverse strand, counting down.
TGTAGCGGAAACGGTCCACAAACGATTGTAAATGCGCCACCACGCGTTCGTGTTTGGCCGCGGCCAGTTTGGCGCCTTCAATGGCGGCGGCGCGGGTGCGTTCATACGTATCGTAATTGCCGTTATAGAGTTTTAATTGCGTATCTTCCACGTGAATAATTTTATCGCAAAGGCGGTTTAAAATATGACGGTCATGGCTGATGATAAAAACGGTTTTATCCAAACGGGTTAAATAATTTTCCAACCACAGGGCTGTTTCCAAATCCAAGTGGTTAGTCGGCTCGTCTAGCAAAAGGCAGTTGGACGGTGCATACAAGGCAGCCGCCAAATTGGCACGTACCTGCCACCCGCCGGAAAATTCTTTAAGCGGGCGTGTAAAATCGGTATTTAGAAAACCAAGACCGCTTAAAATAGCACTGGCGCGGGCTTGTGCACTGTGTGCGCCCAAAAACTCAAGCCGGTCAAAAACTTCCGCCATATGTTCACCGGAAATTTGGGGATTTTCCAATTCTTTTTCTAAACGCGTAATTTCTGTATCGGCCGATAACACATACGAAAGCAAGGCTACTGACGGATCTTCAATTTCCTGCGCGACAGATACAATTTGCGTACTGCGTGAAATTTCTATTTTTCCCCCGTCGGGCGAGAATTTTCCTTCTATAAGTTTAAAAAGCGTACTTTTGCCACACCCGTTCGGACCGACAAGCCCTACCTTTTGGCCGTCTTGAATCATCACAGAGGTATCTTCAAACAAGGTACGCAAACCGAAATGAAAGGAAAGATTTTGAATATCTATCATAGATATATTTTACTAAATTTCTCCGTCTGATACCGACGAAGAACAAACGGCTCTGTGCCTTTCCGACGTAAAATACATAAAACCGTTTTTATTTGTTTTACGCGCGCACAATACAAATTTGACTTTTGGCGAAATTTGATAAAATAAAGGCGGAGTTTTCGGTATGGTTCGCGAGTTTTTATCCCTTGATTTTTACGGCGGCGAAATTATCGCCGCTCTTGTTTCCTTAGATGAAGAAACCGACACGTTGCGGTTGCGCCACGTTTTGCGTAAATCGTGCAAATCGTTTGCCGGAGCCCTTGTGCGCGATATGGATGGCGCCCAGCGTGAATTAACTGCCGTATTTAACGATATTGCCCAATACACTGTCAATCCGCTAACCGTACTGGTAGGGCTTCGCGGGCCGTTTTTGTCATTCAAACACTCCAGCGGCTGTGAATCTATCGGTGCACGTCACAACCGTATAGGCACCCACGAAATTGAAGCGGCCTTGCGCGCTTCCATTCCTACGACTTTAAACAATCAAATCGATGTAGTGGATGTATTTGCCCAATCATATATTATTGACGGAAACGAAAATATCATCAACCCCAAAGGAATAACCGGATTCACCCTAGAGGCCATTACCTTTTTAACCATGGCCCTTTCGTCGCATGTAGAAACCCTTTCTAATGTGTTTCGTGCCTGTGATTGCACCGATTTTCAGCTCTGGCCGACCATTGTGGCGCAGGCAGACCGATTAGTAACCGCCGGTGAAAAAACCGCGGGAGCGTTACTGCTGGATATCGGGCAAAAATCGTCTTCTGCCGCACTGTATTACCAAGGTATTTTAATGGACGCGCGCGAAATTGACTTTGGCATGGAACGTTTAGCACAAGCCGTAGCCGATTTACTGCAAAACGATTTGGAAACTGCCAAGGACGTTCTGAAAACTTATGAAATAGGAACGGACGAAGTGGTGGACGAAGTGTTGGAAGATGCCCATTTAAATTTACTACACGCGCTAAAAAAAGAATTGTTACAATCGCCGGAATATGTAAAACACCGCCCAAACACCCTTGTACTCACCGGGACAGCCATTGATAAAAATATGATTAAAATGTGTAAACAAATTTTTGAAATGCGCAAAGTTCGCCCGGCACACATTGATGATTTACTGACCGATTGCGGCCCGGCCGATTTACCCGTTTATTCCGGTGCCATTTCGCTTATCAGCCACGCACTTGCCCGCGAAGAACAAGAACATGGTATTACCCAAGAAAAACCCGCCGGACTGCTCGACGGGCTTTGGTCTAAATTCGGGGAATTGTTTTAGAACAATTTAATTAAAATAATAGACGGCGTAAGAATTTTCCGCTGTTCCCGAACCGGAATTATGGGTCGTTTTGTAAGTTACATTTTTGCATAATTTATTAGCATATGTATCGCCACTTTTTGCATAGCAGGAAATCCCCCCACCCGCCGGAGATTGAGAAAAATTTTCATTACCGTTAGTATAAAATGCATAGAGTAGTATATTGGCAATTTTATTATCAGCAGCTATAAGGCCGTTGGCCGATCCGCCACCAGTATTTCTATGCAAAGCGATTGTCCATCCGTCGGGGGAAGTAATTACATTAGAGTTAACTGTTCCCGGTAACGTAACGGCTAATACATCCCAATCTTGAGTATAGGTATTATTGGCTAAATAATATGCTTCTTGGGCTTCCATCACGCCTTTAACCATGGCTACCAATTTCATCAGCCGCGCTTTATCCACCGCCATACGATATTGCGGCAAGGCCACACTTGCCAAAATGCCGATAATCAAAACTACCACTAATAATTCTATTAACGTAAAACCACTTAAACGGCTCTCTATTTTCATAACAACACTCCTTGGTATGATTTTAGTTGAACAAATATATTTAACAAAAAAAAAACAAATGTCAAATAATATTTTGCATCCCAAAAAAAATCTCCGGTTTCATACCGAAGATTTTTTTGAATATAAGAACGGCTATTATTTCAACTTTTCAAGCAGCGTGGGGATAATTTCGTATAAATCCCCCACCACGGCGTAATTGGCCATTTTCATAATCGGCGCATTAGGGTCTTTGTTAATAGCTACGATAACAGGCGAACCGCTAATACCCGCCGTATGATGTGTTTGCCCCGAAATTCCACAAGCGATATATAACTTCGGCTTGACAGTTTTTCCGGTAACACCGATTTGACGTGAATTATCTATCCACCCATTATTTACTACCGGTTGTGTGCATGCCACTACCCCGCCTAAACCGTCGGCCAATTTTTGCAGTAAATTAAATCCTTCTTTCTTTCCGACGCCGCGTCCCCCCGCCACGATTACTTCGGCTTGCGAGAGATCCGTTTCCCCGGCCTGTTTGCCGACTGACGACACTTGTTTGGTGTGATAATCACGTAACAGGTCATCAAGCGTACCCGTTTGACGGGCCGGCGAAGGCTCTGCCGACGGCGTATTGACACTATATTCTTTGATAAGCGCGGTCAAAATTTCGTTCTTTTGAATATGGACGGTACCTTCGTAGATTTGGGTTACTTTGGCATCCCGCATATATTTTTCAAGCGGAAAATCGCGCATATATGCAATTCCGCCGCACAGGGTAACGCACTCGTCGGCCACTTCCATAGCCACGTTAGAGCAAAACAATTTGGCTTCGGCGCTGTATTTCGTCCAACGCGCCACTTTTAATTTTTTAAGTTCATCGTGGATAGACGTGCCGTTGGCGATAGCGTTTCTGACTGCCGGCAAAAATTCTTTATCCATCCGATGCGTTAAATTATACACAAACGCACGTCCGGCTTCGGTTTTGGCAGCCAATTCGGCTACTTTGTGACCAAGTGCCTGAAAAGTAATAAGCGGCTGCCCGAATTGCTTACGGGTGCGCAAATACGGAATCGTAATATCAAGCGCCCCTTGCGCAATACCCACCGCTTGCGCGGCTACGCCGGGACGGGAATAATCAAGCGTTTCTTGCAAATAAAGAAGCCCGCGGCCTTCACTACCGAGCAAATTTTCTTTCGGCACACGCACGTTATCAAAAATCAGTTCATACGTCGGGTTAGATCGGATACCCATTTTCGTTTCTTTTTTTCCGAACGAAAACCCCGGCGTGCCTTTTTCAATTACGAGTAACGAAATGCCACGCGCACCGCGGCTGGGATTGGTGTTGACGGCTACCGTATAAAAATCGGCTTCTTTTCCGCCGGAAATAAAGTGTTTGGCACCGTTAACAATATAATAATCGCCATCTTTGATAGCGGTAGTTTTTAAGGCGGTAGCGTCCGAGCCGGCTTCGGCTTCGGTTAAGGCAAAAGCCCATAATTTTTTCCCGCTGGCTAAATCAGGGCACCACCGTTCGCGCTGTTCTTTGGTGGCGGCTAAATACATAGGGATTGCGCCCAGAGCGCTTGTTCCCGTCGTTAAAGCAAGCCCCGCACAACCGCGCGAAAGTTCTTCAAACGACATGGCTAAACACGTAATTCCCCCGCCGCGGCCGCCATATTCCGGCGCCAGCCACAAACCGAACATGCCCGCTTTACGGTATTCGTCTAACATCACGCGCGAAAACTGCTCCTTTTCGTCCATTTCGGCACGCAAGGGTTTAATTTTCTTTTCCACCAACTCGCGGCTGGTGTTTAATACTTCTTGCTCTAATTCGTTAAGTGCGTGGTCCATTATTTTTTCTCCGCGGGCTTTCTAAACGATTTTCTGCGGCGGAAGAAACGGCGTTTGCCACCGTTCTTTTTAGTCGGCGGGACTAAACTGCGGTATAATCTTTCCTGTTTTTTCACCATCGTAGAAATGGAAAATTCGGAAAAATCACGGTGATCTATCGCGCTTTCAAAACGGGAACGTAAAGCCCCGTGCCGCAAGAGTACTTTAAGTTTTTCGGCAAACATATTGATATCATTTGTCGGCACCAGAAAACCGGTTTTATTATTCGTAATAATTTCGCTGATACCGTCCACGTTATAGCAAACGGCCGGCACGCGCATAGCCATCGCTTCCAAGAGCGACATCGGCAATCCTTCCCGCAACGAAACACTGGCAAACACATCGCTGATGGCTAAAAGTTCAAGCGGATCGTTACGCCAACCGGGGAATAAAACTTGCTTTTCAATACTTAAATTTTGCGCCAAATTTTCAGCCGTCTTTTTCAAAGGGCCTTCGCCGGTGAAAATAAAATATACATTCTTCATTTGGCTGAGCACTTTATAGGCAGCCAACACAAAATGCACCGGGTTTTTAAGCGGCTTAAAATTGGCCAGCGCCAACACGACTTTAGCATTAGCGGGAATTTTCAAAGAGGCCTTTTTGGCAACCGGATCAAATTTAAGCGGCAAAATCGGGTTAAAGTTAATGCCGGCGCGTATTAGTTCCGTACGTACGTTTTTAACAATACCTAATGCTTTGGCTTCGTCGGCATTTTTGCGCGATACAAAGACCAAAACATCTGTTAATTTAGCACAAAATTTTTCCACCGTTACGAAAAACTTAAATTGTCTTTCACCTTGTTCTTTAGCAAATCCCAACCCGTGGAAAGTGTGAATTACTTTGGCCTTGCGCCAAAAAACACGTGCAGCGATACGGCCTAATACCCCCGCTTTAGGAGCATTGGTATGGACGATATCCGGTTTTACTTTGCGTAAGACACGCCCCATTTGCAACAACGCAATACAGTCATGAAAGAAATATTTGATATGCGTATCGTGGCGTAAAGCGGAGATAAAAAAGACATGATCTTTATCTCCTTTAATTTTACCGTCTAACCGTCCGCCGGGGCCGGTGGCTAAGAAAGGCTCAAACTGTTGCTTATTTAAGTTTTTTACCGTCATCAGCACACTGGCTTGTGCCCCGCCTTGATCCATGCGGGTAATAAAGTACAACACTTTTGTTTTTTCCATTTACTTTACCGCTCCTGTTTGGGTGTTCAAGATGCGCGCCTGCGGGAAATAATACTTAATAATGGCCATAAAGTCCGCACCTTGTTTGGCTAAACCGTCTGCACCGCGTAAGCAAAGGCCGTTTCCTAACCCGGTATCATAACCGCGCACCAAGACGCTTTTGATATTTTTCCCTTTGTATAATGGCACGATATCAAACAGGTTGGAGCGCATAGTCCCCGCACTTAACACAAAAGCGGTTTCTTGCGGAGTTTGGGTTTCGTATGTCCCTTTGCTTCCTTCAAAACGCATAGACAAAATGCGGCCGGTAGGCGATAAACGCACCGGAGTCATCGCACGCAGTTTGCCGATGTTTTGTTGGTAGGCCAAACGGTTTTCAATGTCTTGAGCGTCATACAAATAGATCCACTTGATACCGGCCCATTGGGTAGGATCATGCGGGCGGGAATATAAGTCCGCCGGCGGATTGGATAAAACATATTTGCTGACGTTTGCGGGTGAGAAAACATAACCCGGATCAGACGCGCTGTTTTTTACTGTTTCCGCCCCAAGCACCCCGCAATCGGCATAATATCCGGCGGGAGCCTGTGTCAGTTGAACATGGCTGGAAGTTTTAGACGCGTCTAATAAATCTTTGAAAATCAAATTGATACCTTCAAAATGGAATTCTTCATCATTGTCGGTAATGTGATACGGAGCGGAAGAACGGGCTTTTACGGTAGCCAATAAGGCCGAGCGAAACACTACCGCCAGCGCCGTTAATGCTTCTTTGTGCTTAATTTCTTGGACTTGGGTAGCCAACAAGGCGGGAATCAAATCTTCCGCATAGACGTTGTTAATTAACGTAAACCCGGCCGCAGTAGGTACAACCGTTAGAGAACCTTTCAATTCTTTATCACTGAAATTAGCGGCAAACATACTGCTTGCACGCACGTTACGCACGAGCAACGTGTGTTTGTCTTTGACTAATGAAAATGTAAAAGGACGTTTGGCGGAAAACTCTACATGCCCGCGGTTATCGGTTACGTCTACGCCTCCCGTTACAGGGTTAAACACAATGGTTTTTTCAATATAGCCGGGGATATGCAATACTTCGCCTAATTTATCATCGGTAATTTTAATAGCACCCGACCCGAGTACCGAGACCGCTTGTAAGGTTTGTACTTCACGTGCATTATTAGCATATAATCCCATGCGGACTAACGTAGATGAGGTAGAAGGCATTACATGGACAATCGGTTGTTCTAAACGCAGATAAAATAAATAGTCCATACCTTTATCGCCAAACTCTTGTTCGTATTGGGCTATTTTTTTAGCGAGTTGTTCATTACGGGTATCTAAACTGTATAATGTTGCATAATACTGCCACGCGTGTAAATGGTTTTTTTCCTTCTCGGAAAGTTTGGCAAACAACTTGGCAGCCGCATAATTTTTTTCATCATGAGACAAAGATTGCTGTAAAAATACCGGGGCTAATTTTTTACCGTTTTTAGTTTCCGAAGCAATCCGCCCCAACATATACGATACAAACGAAATGACATAAGGATTAGAAGTATAAAGATATTGCAGTTCAGACGCGGCTTTTTCGCGTTTACCGCTAAAATACAAAGCAAGTGCATTGCCTAATTTAGCCGATGAAACATATTCAAAATCAGCCGTCAAATAGAGTAAATCTTCAAACGCTTTGCGGGCTTTTTTATATTTCCCCGCACTAAGCAAAATCCACCCATGCGTTAATTGAATAAACGGGTCTTCCGGTTGCAACGAAACCGCTTTTGCGATATAGCGTTGGGCTTGTTTAATTTGACCACGTTGCACGGACAGGACGGCCAGTTCCAAATTTGCGGCGGTTGCCAAAGGGACTTCTTCGGCGTTTTCATAGGCTTTTAAGGTAATAAAACATTCTTCTACACTATCAATAATACATTTTTGGGTAACCGCTTTAATTTCGTCAGGCAAAGAATAATCCAACACGCTCTTATAGAGCGCTGATTCATTTAAGTTCCCTACAAACCGGGTAGCGGCCAATGCCGGCTTTGCCCCCGTTTGTGCAGACGGTGCCACGTCAGGAGTTACTTGCGCCCACGCAGCGATACTACCTAAAAAAGAAAGTCCCAAAACGATATAATTTCTCATATAGCAATTATACCATAATACACCGGTAGGGTTTATGTTTTTCCCACCCCGACAAATAACCCCCGGGCAGAATGCCCGGGGGTTGAGGTTAAAACCGTTTATCTAGTTAGCAACTACAAAACGGTTTTTTCCGCGCGCCTGCAACGCGCAGAAATTATTTGTAACTCGCTTGCGCTTTCAAGAAGTCAAACACTTTGCGTTCGGTAAGCGTCGCCAAGATGTGTTCTTTGCGTTCATCAAAAAACGCTTTAATTTTCTTCTCGTCCGATTTGTTTTGGGAAGACGAAAGGCTCTTATCTAATTCGGCTTTCCAATCTTCCTCGGTGGCTTGCAAGTTTTCTTTTTTAGCAATCGCGTGAACAATGTATCCAATACGCAAATCTTTTTCTACCGTCGGGCGGATGCGTTCTTCAAACGCTTTGTGTTGCTCAGCGGTTAATTGTTCCGGTTTAATTTGCGTCATATTGTGCACGAAATTGTGTAACGAAGATTCCGTATATTCTTCTACCAAACTTTGCGGCAACGCAAAATTATTCATTTTAACTAAGTGGTTTTCAATTTGGGCCACTTCGTCGCGTTGGGAGTTTTGTTTGGCTTCGGCATCTAAACTTTCTTTGACTTTCTTTTTAAGTTCGTCTAAAGTTTCAAAACCCATATCTTTGGCGAAACTATCATCCAAATTCGGTACGATTTTATTTTTAATATCGTCCACCGTTACATGGTAAGAAATGGTATCGTTGCCTTCTTTGGTTTGCACGTCTTTTTCATCGCCTTTCTTAAGGCCGATTAACGCTTCTGCTAAACCGGGCATGGTTTGCGGAGCAGACATATCCACCAGTTCGCTATCGGCACTTAATTTATAATCGTCTTGACCGTTGCGTTGGCCTTTGTAATGGATGACCGCATAGCATTTATCGTCAATGGTAGCACCTTCTTGGGCGCTTTCCAACCGGGCATTAGCATCTAAAACGCGGTTTAGATTTTCTTCCACGTCTTTATCGGTAGCAGTATCGGATTTTTTGGTAATTTCAATACCTTTATAATCTTTTACTTCAAATTCCGGCGCCACATCTACCGCCATTTCAAATGAAAATGCGGTATTGTCTTTGAAGTTGGCAAAATCAGCTTTGGTTAAGGTAGGAACGCCAACCGCATCCAATTTAGCATCGGTCACAGCCGAACTGATAGCGGCTTTAACCGTTAAATCTAATGCGCGTTCTTTAATATGTCCGGCAAAATTTTGTTTCACTAAATCAAGCGGTACTTTACCGGCGCGGAAACCTTGCATTTGAGCGCGGGATTGTACTTGTACGGCAGCATTTTGAAAACTTTTGGTTACTAATTCGGCACCGGCTTCTACCGATAACGTTACCCGGCAACCTTCTTTACTGAGTTGCTTGGTTTTGACTTCTCCCGCTTGGGCGGTTTTGAAAATGGACATCTTAATACACTCCTTGTTAACCGGACGGGCCGGAAAATATGGACGGAGAGGGACTCGAACCCTCACGGATTATTCCATACGCTCCTAAGGCGTACGCGTCTACCAATTCCGCCATCCGTCCGAATTGTTTTTTAATTTATGAGAACTTCAAAAAGTGGGCCATGTGAGGCTCGAACTCACGACCTTACGCTTAAGAGGCGTCTGCTCTACCAACTGAGCTAATGGCCCTAAAAGTTGACTTCTTTATTATAGCAAAAAATAAGGAACGGGTAAAACTTTTACATTCCAACTGCAGGTTAGGTACCTTTGAAGCAAAAAAAGTATATCATTTTTATACTTCTGAGGCAAAAAACATTTTCGGTTGACAATTCCCCCCGATAAACGCTACAATAAAAATGCGCTGTATTACTTTATTAAAAGGATATTACACATGACTTATTGCAAATCTATTTCTATTGGAGTCTTGTGCGCTGGCCTATGCTTTGCATCCAATGCCTTCGCTCAAGTCTCTTTTAATTTTGAGAACATTGATACAATGCTCACCGACAATCTGCTGGATGAAGCCGCCAAGCGTTATTCATCGGTTATTTTGTCTTTTCACCCGGAACAAGCGACACGTTTAGGTTTCAGTTCGGCTAACAATAAATTAAACACCCGTTCTCAAAAACAAACCACTCAAATGTTGACGGTATTGTACTCAGTGCGAGAATCTTTAAAAGCCATTGATGTCAAACAACTTTCCGAAGCCAAACAGGCCGATTATCAACTTTTGTTGGATAGTATCAATATGACTATTTGGCAAGAAGAACAAGGCCGTTTTCATAATGATCCTTTATATTACACTCAATCGTTAGACGCTATTTATGATTTAATCACCAAATCTATTACGTCCCCCAAACAACAACGTGCCGATTTGGCCGCCCGATTAACCCAACTTCCTCAAGTAGCCGAACAAGCAAAAAACAATGTGACGAACCCGGCTCCGTTTTTAGCGCAATTAGCCATGGAAAAAGCCTATTACGCTTATTTATCTGCCGACGAATGGGAAACCGCTTTACAACCTGACGTAACCGATCCGGATTCCGTCAATCAGGCCAAGCGGTTAGTTTATAATGCCAAACAAGCGGTCAAAACTATGTTTGACCACTTCAAACAACTTTCCCAACAAACCTCCGGCCAAGATTTCCGGTTAGGGAAAGACGCATATTTCTTCATCTTAAAAAATAAATATCAATGGATAGGCAAAAAACAAAATAAATTCTTACGCGAACTGGATAAAGATATTGTTTCAACCCAAACCGCCCTTACCAAAGCATTAGACACGTTCTTGCAACAGGAAGAAGAAAGCGATGAAGTCACCGTCGTGGACGGATTGGAAGCCAAGACGGAAAAACCGGCCAAAAAAAGAAAAAACAAAGATTTTCAACTGCGTAATGCCCAAGATTTTTATGCGGCTTCCGCGCCTTTCATGACGGCAGAGATAGACGAAGTCCCGTTACAAACATTAGACAAAGATGTCCAAGAAGCATTAACGTTTTTAATACAACAAGGGGCTCTACCCAAAAAAGCCATGTTATTTAACATAGACAAAATGCCGCAATACTATGCCTATGATTATGCCTACTTGTTCCAACCGCCGTTTGGAGACCAATTAGATCCCAAACCGGAATTTTTACTCCGTGTACCGACGGGGAACAAACGCACCCAACAAGAACAATTTAATCAAGATTTCAATGCGCCGACACGCAAACTCATGATTAGTAAAGAACTTGTTCCGGGCCGCTATTTGCAAGCGCAAAACACGTTGTCTAATTCCGCCATTCGCCGCTTATTCCCGTCTGAAAGCACGGCTAACGGCTGGTCAGTTTATGCACAGCAAATTGCTAAAGACAACGGTTATTTAAGTTTAGATGAAGAATTACTGTTTGTAGCGTGGAACAATTATTTACGTTCCTTGGCCGCATGGGCAGATGCCAATTTGCACACGCGCCAATACTCGTACACCGAAGCAATGGACTTTTTAACCCAAACCCACGGCTTACAAGAAAAACAGGCGGAAAACATATTAAAATATATCGTCGCCCATCCCGGTGAAGCCGTTAGTTATCAAATCGGGCTAAATGCGTTTAATGCCGCACACGAAAAATTTAGAAAGAAACAAGGCAAGAAATTTAACGAAGCCGATTTCAATGCTAAATTATTCCAAATCGGTAATGTACCGCCGGATATGTTAGAAGATGAATTAAGCCGGTTATATAAACGCGATGCCGAATTGAAAAAATTAAAAGAATCTTTTTAATCGGGCTCAATAAATTCAAAACACCCCCGCCAATTGCGAGGGTGTTTTTTGCTTCTAAGAATCTCATGAAATAAGCCGACAAACAGGTACGACAAAAAGAGATTATCACGTCATTTCTTATAATCCGTTCACACACAGATAGCGGCTTTTTTTGTACAATAATAAAAGAGAAGTTTTTTTCTCATTTTTCCCTAGGGAGTAAAGCATGATTATATTGTTTTTGAATTGTGGTAGTTCCTCTGTAAAATACAGCGTCTATGATTGGGAGCAAAAAAAGAGTTTATGCGCCGGTGGTGTAGAACGGATTGGTATTGACGGCACCCGCCTTACGCAAGACCGCCCCGGTTTCCCGGAATATGAAATTAACCAAAACTGCAAAGATCATAAAGAAGCCATCAATTTAGTAATTAACACCTTGACCGATAAAGAACACGGCGTCATTGAAGATATTAACGTCATCAGTGCCGTGGGTCACCGCATCGTACATGGCGGAAAATTTGCCAAATCAGTCGTCGTAGATCAAAGCGTTATTGACGAACTTCGCAACATTTCCGATTTAGCCCCCTTACACAATCCGGCGCACATTATGGGTATTGAAGCCGCACGCGCACTACTTCCCAACGTTACGCACGTGTGCGTGATGGATACCGCTTTTCACCAAACGATGGAACCCGAAGCCTACATGTATGCATTGCCGCGTAAATGGTACACCGATTATGCCGTACGCAAATATGGTTTTCACGGTTCGTCTGTGCTATACACCTCTCGCCGTGCGGCCGTGTTAATGGATCGCCCGGTAGAAGAACTTAATACGATTGTCTGCCATTTGGGCGCCGGTGCCAGTTTAACGGCTGTACAAAAAGGCCGTTGTATTGACACGAGCATGGGCTTAACCCCGTTGGAAGGGTTAGTCATGGGTTCCCGCTCCGGAGACATTGATCCGTCTGCTTGTTTCTACATGATGAAAAAACTAAACATGTCGCCCGAAGAAATGTATCCGATTTTGAATAAAAAAAGCGGTATGTATGCCTTAACCGGCGACCGTTTTTCCGACCAACGCGATGTACGCAAAGGTATTGAACAAGGCGACGAACTTTGCGAAATGGCCGCGCAAGTACAAGCGCACCGTATTAAAAAATACGTCGGTGCGTATATGGCGGAACTGGGCAGTTTAGATTGTATCGTCTTTACGGCCGGTATCGGAGAGAGAGACCCCGATGTCCGTGCGCGTTCACTGGCGGGACTGGAAAACTTTGGTATTATCGTAGATCAAGAACGCAACCGCGCTGCCAGCACCAATAAAGCAGAGTGCTTGATTTCCGCGCCTAACTCAAAAGTAAAGATTTTTGTAATTCCCACCGATGAGGAAATCGTCGGCGTACAAGATATCGTGGCTATTTTGGAAGGCAAATACGATGTCTATACGAAATTCCGGTATATTTTCCAAGAGAAAAATTACCGCAACAAACTGCGTGATGCAGCGTTTATAGAAGATGTTAAAAAACATCCCGAATTATTAAAAGCGGCTATAAACTTGCCCGAGCAGTTGAAAAACGAATTGAAAAAGTAATGATGCGCCCGTTTGCGTTTTGGCAAGCGGGCGTTTTTACAGACTAAATAAAATTGGAGAAAACCCCATGTTTTTACCGAAAGAAGATAAGTTCTTTGATTTGTTTGACAAGCAAGCGGAAAACATCGTCCGCGCGGCAGAATTTTACCGCAAAATTGCTGAAGAAGGTAGTTTCACGCCGGAAAATGTGCGTAAAATGCACGAATTTGAACACTATGGCGATGAATTGACACATACCACCATTAACAAATTGAACGAAACATTTATTACCCCGTTTGACCGCGAAGATATTTTAGCATTGGCCAACCGGTTAGATGATATTATGGATAACATCTATTTACTGACGAATCACTTTCATCTTTACAAAATCACCACACCGACGGAGTATAGCAAAAAGTTAGCCGCCACGTTAGAGCAAACCACCAAAGCGTTGCAAAAAGCACTGGCTACGTTGCGCCATAAAAAAAGCATGACCGAAACCTTGCGCCAATGTGTGGAAATCAACCGTTTGGAAAACGAAAGTGATGTATTACACGACGAGGCTATTTCGTATTTATTTGAACACGAAAAAGACCCCATCATGGTCATCAAACATAAAGAATTATACGAAATTGCCGAAAGCACCACCGATTACTGCGAACACGTGGCCAATCTGGTGGAATCTATTTTGGTGAAAAATAATTAAGGCAACGATCTATGGCTTGGATTATTTTTCTAATTCTTTTGGCGCTGTTTTTTGATTATCTAAACGGATTTCACGATGCGGCTAATGCCGTTTCCACCGTCATTTCCACGCGGGTACTTTCTCCGCGTTTGGCGGTATGGTGGGCGGCATTTTTCAACTTCGTAGCGTTTTTGATTTTCGGAACAGCGGTAGCAAAAACTATCGGAGCAGGTATCATTTACACCCAATTTATTGACTCCAATTTAGTGTTTGGTGCGCTCATCGGGGCGTGCGGGTGGAATTTGATTACTTGGTGGTTTGGGTTGCCGTCCAGTTCTTCTCACGCGCTTATCGGCGGGCTGATTGGGGCAGGTTTTCTAAAAGGTGGCCCTTCTGCCTTAGTAGCCAGCGGTATTTTGAAAACGGTAGCGTTTATTTTCATTTCGCCGATATTGGGTTTTATTCTCAGCACGGTTATCGGCATTATCGTATTTAATATTGCCAATAACTTTAAGCCCTCTAAAGTGGACGGATTCTTCCGCCGGGCAGAACTTTTTTCCGCCGCGGCCTATTCGTTGGGATACGGCGGTAATGACGCGCAAAAAACGATGGGTATTATCAGCATGTTACTTGTTGGCGGACTCGCCGGAGCGGAAGTGGCCCCACTGCAAGAGTTTTTCTATTCCCACCAAGAGTTAGCCGCCATACGCGCGGGCGAATTTGTGGTGCCGCTCTCGGTCGTCATTATTTGTCAGGGAGCAATTGCGCTGGGGACACTTTCCGGCGGGTGGCGTATTGTAAAAACGATGGGTCAAAAGATTACGCGCCTTCGCCCGGTGGACGGTTTCTGCGCGGAATCGGCGGCAGGTATTTCCATTTTCTTCGCTTCATTTTTGGGAATTCCGGTCAGCACGACGCATACCATTACGGGTTCTATCGTCGGTATCGGTGCCTTGCGCCGTTTATCGGGCGTGCACTGGGGCGTAGCCAAACGCATTGTATGGGCGTGGTTTATTACCATCCCGGCCGCGGCGTTTATCTCGGCCATTGCCTACGAACTCAAAGTCCTGTTGTTTTAGATAAATAGCATAAAATAACATAAAAGAGCCGCCACGCTACATACGTGACGGCTCTTCTATATGAAATACAAGTTTTACCGATGTTTATTAACAAAGGCGGCAGCTTCAATACCGGCTTTGGCGCCACTTCCCGCCGCAATAATGGCTTGGCGGTAGTATTTATCGGCACAATCTCCGGCGGCAAAAATGCCTTCTATGGTCGTATGTGTGCGTTCGTCAGCCAGCACAAGTCCGCTATCGGAAAGGGCCACCAAAGAATCTTTCAGAAACGCCGTTTGCGGAACGGCCCCGATGGCCACAAACACACCGGAAACGTCCAAATCTTTCGTTTGGCCCGTTTGCACATTTTTGACACGCAACCCCGTTACGATGTCGTCGCCCAAAATTTTCTCCGGCACGACGTTTAATACAAATTCAATTTTCGGGTTATTGCGTGCTTGTTCCACCGTTACTTGATCGGCGCGGAACCCTTCGCGGCGGTGCACTAAATAGACTTTAGGGCAAAATTGCGCCAGGAAAAGAGCATCTTCAAAGGCGGTATTTCCCCCGCCCACCACGCACACATTTTTGCCGCGCATAAAGAATCCGTCACACGTTGCGCAAGCCGACACACCTTTGCCGCGCAAATGTTCTTCTTCCGGCAAGTTAAGCCAGCGCGCCTTAGCGCCGGTAGCAATAACAATGCTGGCCGTCTGATAAACTTTTCCGCTGGTGCAGGTAACGGTAAAAGGAGTTTTTTCGCCTTCAATTTTGGCGACTTCTTCCAACGTAAATTCCACCCCCAACCGTTTGCATTGTTTATGCATGGTATCCATGATTTCAAATCCGCCGACGGGATTAACAAAACCCGCATAATTTTCAATTTCGTTGGTCTGTAATAATTGCCCACCGGGTACACTCCCTCCCGCGATGACGGTTTTCAGTCCGGCGCGCACCGCATAAATAGCAGCACTGCACCCCGCCGGGCCCGCCCCGATAATAAGTAAATCTGTTTGTTCTGTCATTTCAAAAACTCCTTAAATAATTTCTCAAAAAATTCTACGGGAAATCCCACCACATTGGTTTTACTGCCTACAATTTTTTCAATAAACGGGTCTTGTTCGTCTTGTACCGCATAAGCACCGGCTTTATCCATGTGTTTTCCGGCCAAATGCAATAATTCTTCGTCGGAAAGTTTGCGGGCTTTGCATTTAGACACATCATGCCCAAATACGATTTTCTGCTCTTTAAGGCACATCACGCACACACCCGTATAAACACTTTGCCACGCCCCGTTTAATTTACGTAAAATACGTACGGCATCGGCCTTGTCTTTCGGTTTGCCGATAATCTCGCCTTTACAAAAAACAAGCGTATCCGCTCCGATAACAACCGCCGCGGGATATTTTTGCGCTACATCAAAGGCCTTTTGTACGGCTAATTCTTTTACGCGCGCCGCGGGACGTTTTTTGGTGCTTTTTTCCGCACATTGGGACGGAATAACATCAAACTTTACACCTAATTTTTTAAGCAATTCAATGCGCCGCGGCGATTTGGACGCTAAGACGATATACATATTATTTCTTTACAAATTTACAAATAATCAAATAGCCGATAATTAAACCCACTAAACCACACACCGTTAAGTGAATACCGAGCGGGTGGATACCTACGCTATATACGCGGGTTAACGCACCGGCCATTTGGGAAGGTAAAAACGAGGCTAATTTTTCCAGCCCGATACCTAATACGCCGCCTAATACTAAAGTCAGTAGTGTAAAAATAATTCCTCTCATTGTGTGTCTCCTTAAATTAACTTAAAGTTATTGTATCTTTTTTTATGGGAACCGGGGCGGTTTGTTTGCCGTCCTCGCTATCTGTTAACGAATAACGCATCCGCCAAAAGCCCACTCCCGCCAACACCGCTACCGCACCGATAATCAGCCACGGCCCGGCGAGCAAATGCGGTGCCACATAATCACCCAACAACCCCGCCGTAAAAAATCCGAGTGCGGAACCCATATTATAAAAAACCATTAAAAGCCCCAAATACCGTCCGCGGGTTTCGCGCGAAGCGATGTTAGAAACCATTGTCTGCTCGCCGGGGGCCACAATCAATTCGCCTACCCCCGCCAAAAACACGCCTAATGCAATCGGCCAAAATGAACCGAAAAATCCTACCGAGCCAAACCCGACCGCATATAAAATACATCCCCAAAACATAGCAGATGAAAGCCGATGTTTTGCCATCCATTTAGAGGCGGCTTGTTGTAAGAAAATTACCACGAGTCCGTTAATCGTAAAAAACCACCCGATAAAATACTCCGGCATCTGTAAATACTGCTTACAATGGATAGATAGCCCGACGACCAGTTGCGAATTAACCGCCGTAATCATCACGACATACAAACAGATTTTGGCAAGGCGCGTATCGGCTAGCGACGTCAGCATAGTGGCAAAACTCGGTTTGCGTGCCCGGGAACGGGTAGCCCGTTTAGAGGTACGGTCTTTAATCAGACGGCCTAAATATAAGATAGTGGTAGCATACAATAATGCCGTAAAATAAAAAGCCATACTGTACGAATAACGTACTAAAAAGCCCCCCACGGCCGGGCCGAGTGCCCACCCGATATTGAGCCCAATACGAATCATGCCAAAGGCTTCCACCCGTTCTTTTAATGTTGTGTGATCGGTCACCCACGCATTAGCCGCCGGACGGAAAAACGCCCCTAAAAAAGTAGTAAAGAAATAACACGTCAGCATCCACCCGGCCTGTGCGTGGAGTTCAATACATAACGCCAGCGAAAACATCGCAATAATTTGGGAAAACAACCCCCACATCATCACGTTTTTTCGCCCGAACGCATCTGCCAGTTCGCCGGAAATCGCACTGGATACACACCTGGATAAGCCGGCCAATGCCACAATAAGCCCCGCCATAGCGGGCGGCAAGTGCTGCTGGCTAATTAAATAGATAGTAAAAAACGGCAAGGACAGCCCATAACCAAATAATAAAATTCCGTTGGCTACAGCCACGAGCCACATGCCTTTTCGGGTAACGGCTTGCATAGTTATATTTTATGAAATTTAGCACCGCGCCGCCTTATTTTGCTAAAAAAAATGGCGTATTAAAGTAAATTTTTGTATAATATGTCAAGGGGTTTTTATGAACAGGGAAGAAAAATTACTCCAAAATTTTCAAGACGTGCAAAATTCCCTGGCAACGGCATGTAAAAAAGCCGGACGTAACCGGCAAGAAATAACCTTACTGGCCGTTACTAAATATGCCCCTGATACCGATGTACTATTTTTGTTGCAACAAGGTCTATTAAAACACATCGGCGAGTCGCGGGTGCAACAAGCACTCAAACGTTGGACAAGCCCGCAGTTTGCAAGTTTTAACGTAGTAAAACATTTAATCGGGCATTTGCAACAAAACAAAGCGGCCAAAGCCGCACAATTTTTTGATTTTATTGATTCGCTGGATAATTTTGAAACCGCGGAAATTTTAGATAAGCACACGCCAGCCGGAAAAAAATTACGGGTGCTTGTGCAAGTAAAATTAACCCAACGCGAAACCCAATCGGGCTTGTCTTTACAAGAAGCGCGCAAGTTGGTTAAACAAATACGCGGGTTAGAAAACTTACAAGCGTGCGGGTATATGGCAATCGCTCCGCAAGGTGCAACGGAAAACGAATTACGTGCCTTATTTGCACCGCTGAAAAAAGCGTTTGACGAGGATTTCCCAAAAGAGCAAGAAAGGTATTTATCTTTGGGAATGAGTGAAGATTTCATGGTGGCTGTGGAAGAAGGCTCTACGTTACCGAGAATTGGCAGCAAGTTATTTACCTAAATTAAGGAGTCGTTATATGATTATTAAAGTCCGTTTAATTCCCACCGCGGGACGCAACGAAGTGATTAGCCGCATCGGTAGCGTGCTACGTGTGAAAATTAAAAATAAAAAGGTAGATGACGAACCGGCCAACGCTCTTATGAAAACATTTTTGGCAGATTTTTTTAACGTACCCGAAACAAGTATTATTATTGTCAAAGGGAACAAAGGCAAAGAAAAAACAGTGGAAGTGCGTGATAAAAGCGAAGAAGAACTCCGTCAAATTATGGACTCTATCCCGTAGACTTTTCCAAGCCGTTTAACGTACACATAAAACACCCCCGATTTCGCTCATACAGCAACCGGGGGTGTTATTTGTATTATCTAGTAATTCCAACCGTATGCTTGCTCCGACCAAGAATTAGGATAAGGGTCATTGGTATCACTTTTGCAAATTTGATAATTGATATCCGAGGCTGTAGGTTTGCTTCCCGATCCCCATGCCAAACAATAAATTTGTCCGGGATCAAAGGCACTGTTTAGAAAGTCTATATAATACGCCAAATAATCACTCTCATTTTTTCTCAATACACAATAGACAACACTCCTGCTTGCATTGCTAACGCTTATCGTACAAGATCCCCACGAAAAACCAACGATATGGTTTCCTTCGTCCACCCATGATGATGGCAGCGAAACGGCCAGTTGTTCAAAATCGGTTGTATAGGTTCCGTTGGCCATATAATAAACTTCCTCGGCATCTGCAATACTTTTCGCAGCGACTTTGGCCTGCGTAAAACGACTTTTCCATACTGCTTTTTGATATTGCGGCAAAGCCACACTTGCCAAAATCCCAATAATTAATACAACTACTAATAATTCAATCAACGTAAAACCTTTTGGACAATCAAAGACCGTATTTTTCATTTTTTTCTCCTTTTAATACAATCAATCATTGAACAAATTTTAACAAAAAAAAAAACCATGTCAAATAAAAATTTCTCACGGATATAAAATTTGCCACACTTTCCCCTTTTTTATATAATGTAATAGGTGAAATTGAGCGGAAAGGCGAAAAAAGTCAGTAAATCAAATGCCTGTTCCGACATCACCAAGGCAAACGCCACCGAGGTATCCTCTACCTTAATTTAGGCGCAAGCCACAGGAGAAAAAATAAATGAGTAATGTATCAATGAAAGCCATGTTGGAAGCCGGTGTGCATTTTGGTCACCAAACTTCCCGCTGGAATCCGAAAATGGGACGCTTTATCTTCGGTGAAAGAAACGGTGTCCATATCTTAGACTTACAAAAAACCGCTAAAGAACTTAAAAAAGCCTGCGCTTTTGTAAAAGAAGAAAGCAAAAAAGGTGCTAAATTTTTGTTCGTCGGCACGAAAAAACAAGCCCAAGAAGCCATTCAAACCGAAGCCGCTCGCTGCGGTGCTTATTGCATCCACGAGAAATGGCTCGGCGGAACGTTAACCAACTTTCAAACCGTAAAAAAATCGGTTGAACGCTTGAACGAACTTGAAAAATGGGAAGCCTCGGGTGTTTTCAAAGCCATTTCCAAAAAAGAAGCCAGCCGCTTAACCAAAGAAATGGTACGCTTGCAAAAATTATTGGGCGGAATCCGCGATATGAAGGTTCTTCCCGATGTAGTTTTTGTAATTGACCCGGTAGATACCGCCGGTGCCGTACGCGAATCTTACACGTTAGGCATCCCGGTAGTCGCTGTTTGCGATACCAACGCCGACCCCGATATGATCAGCGTTCCCGTACCCGGTAACGACGATGCCGCTCGCTCTATTAAATTGTTCTGCGCCGCGATGGCCGACTCTATTTTAGAAGGTCGCGCCGAAGCCGATCCGTCCAAAGCCGCCAAAGAAGAAGAAAAGGCCGTAGAAAACCCGGTCATGGCACAAGCCTTTGAAAGCGCGATGTTAGCCGCCGAACAAAAAGAACAAGCCGCCGAAGAAGTTAGCGCGGAAGAAAAACCCGCCGAAGAACCGGCTAAAGAAGAAGTAAAGGCAGAAAAACCCGCTACGGAAGATAAACCCAAAGCGAAAAAAACCACCGCTAAAAAAACCACCGCTACCAAAAAAACAGCGACTAAAAAAGCGGAAGAAACGGCTACGGAAGATAAACCCAAAGCCAAAAAAACCACCGCTAAAAAAACCACCGCTACCAAAAAAACGGCGGCTAAAAAAGCGGAAACAACTGCCAAAGAAGAAGCCAAATAATTTTGCTTCTGCGGAGAGTTCCCCCCGCGGGAACTTTCCGTAAAATTAGCCGATATTAGGAGAAAAATAACCATGTCTTTAATGGATGATATTAAAACCTTAAGAGAAAAAACCGGCGCCGGTATGATGGATTGCAAAAAAGCCCTTACGGAATGCAAAGGCGATATGGAACAAGCCATCGTGTACTTGCGCAAAAAAGGCTTGGCCGCTATGGCTAAACGCGCCGACCGCGACACCAAAGAAGGCCGCGTAAGCGTCAAAACCGACGGCAAAAATTTCGCTATGGCGTACTTGGGTTGCGAAACCGACTTTGTGGCCAAAACCGACGATTTTATTAAACTCGCCGACGAACTCGCCCAATATGTGCTCGAGCACCCGGGTTTGGACTACATGAATGATGAACACATCAAAGCCCAAATTACCGAACGCGCCCCGAAATTTGGTGAAAACACCACCTTCAAAGGTGCTTTTAACTGGACGCCCGCCGAAAATTCCGTCATGGCTTATTATGTCCACTCGGACAATAAAAAAGCCTCCATTTTGGAATTGGCCGTCAAAGGTAATTGCGACAAAGCCGCCGCGACCGAAATCGCCCGCGGACTTGCCATGCACACCGTCGGTATGCAAAGCGGTTGGGTAGATGCCAAAGATATTCCGCAAGAAGTCATTGACCGCGAACTCGACATCTATCGCACGCAAGCGCAAAACGAAGGCAAACCCGCCGAAGCCATTGAAAAAATGCTCCCCGGCAAAGTCAAAAAGTTTGCCAAGGATAACTGCCTTTTAGAACAACCTACGATTAAAGATAACAAAAAAACCGTAGCGGACTACTTAAAGGAAGAATCTAAAAAATTAGGTTGCGAACTGAGCGTTGTACGCTTTGTGCGTTTCTAATTGAAAAGTTGTGGTAAGATTAACCCCCGCAAGATTTTTTGCGGGGGTTTTGTTTATTGATAATAAAAGCCCGTTGTATTTGTGCCCCAACTACTGCCAGATTTCGTGCCCGTTTCATTTACACAGACCTGGTAATTCACATCGCTGGCATTAGTGCTGTGAGAAACACACACAGCGCCCCCACCATCCGACGGAAATGCACTGTGGTCAAACCCGAGTACATACCTTAAATAATCCGATCCGTTCTTTTTTAATATACATTGAATATCGTAGCGGACAACATCCGATAAAATATCCAATCCACACCAACCCCAAGGAAACGAGGCCGTGTAAGCACCGTTAGAATAGCTCGTGGCAGGCAAATCTATATCCAAATCGGTTAAAGAACTACTATAATGTCCATTGGCTAAATAATATACTTCTTGTGCATCAGCAATACTTTTGGCTATCGTTTTTACTTGAACGTAGCGGCTTTTCCACACCGCTTTTTGGTACTGCGGTACCGCCACCGCCGCCAAAATGCCAATGATTAACACCACTACCAATAATTCAATCAGCGTAAAACCGTCTAAATGACCCGCTTTTGTGTTCTTCATAAATTTTCTCCTTTAATATTTAACATCACTTTTATAAAGTATAACAAAAAAAAACATTGTCAAGAGTCTTGTTAAGAATCAACAACATATTGCGTTATTATCATATCAAATTTGCTATACTGTAAAAAATCATAAGGAGAATGCTATGACCCCCACCAAGAAAAAAAGAGTTTTATTAAAATTATCCGGCGAAGCACTGACGGCCGAAGGCCACCGCGGAATTAACCCGCAATCCTTAAAAGAAATCGCCGTAGAAATTGCCGACGCTTACCGCCATAGCAATTGCGAACTAGCCATCGTCATCGGTGGCGGAAACATTTGGCGCGGCGTACGCGACGGGGGCGGCGTTATTGACCGCGTCAATTCGGACAGTATGGGCATGCTCGCCACGGTCATCAATGCTATTGCCTTGCAGTCTGCCATTGAAGAAGCCGGCGTTCCCACCCGCGTGCAAACTTCCATCAACATTTACCAACTGGCCGAAGCATTTGTGCGCAGAAAAGCACTTCGCCATTTAGAAAAAGGCCGCGTCGTTATTTTTGCGGGCGGCACCGGCAACCCGTTCTTTACTACCGACAGCGCAGCGGCTTTGCGTGCCTCTGAAATCAATGCCGATATTTTGCTCAAAGCCACGCAAGTGGACGGCGTGTACGATAGCGACCCGCGCAAAAATCCCGATGCCAAACTCATTCGCAAAATTTCATATACCGATGCTATCGCCAAACGCTTGCAATTTATGGATACAGCGGCGCTTGCCTTGTGTATGGAGAAACAATTGCCGATACAAGTATTTAATTTACACGTAAAAGGCAATATTAAAAAAGCCTTGTGCGGCGAAGAAATCGGTACTTTAATTTACTAAAGAAAACAAAAAAATATCCGGAGTCACCAAAGACTCCGGATATTTTTTATGCGATATTTTTATTGAACACCGACGGCGGCACAATGCGTTTTAGCCTGTCCCCAAGAACCATTGACATCTATCATAGAATCTACTCCAAACCGCTCGGCCCACCATTGGCAAACGACTTTTCGGTCCGACAAATTATCCGGAACAGCATACAATACACGCTTACCCGTATCCCAATATAAGTATTGAGAAATATATCCGTTATGTATCCAACTTCCGGCGTACAAATGTACCCACCCGGAACCGCTATCAATTCCAAAACGCCAATTTCCTAACTTATTATAATGGTTGCCCGCGTCATCATAACTGGTAAATTTTGCTTCCGTAGCAAGTTCGTCCGTTACATAAATACCCGAACTGGGAGCCCCGTTTGCTAACACATACAGTTGCATGCCCTTAAAAATAGTATCCATCGTCGTATCCACTTCCACCAGACGCGCTTTCAAAACCGCTTTTTTATACTGCGGCAGTGCCACACCGGCCAAAATACCGATAATTAACACCACTACCAATAATTCTATCAACGTAAAACCATACGAACGACGCGCCATTTTATTTTCCATAATTAGTCTCCTTTTTCATATTTTACTTTAATACAAAAAATTCAGCAAAAAAATGTAATCAAATGGCACAAATCATCCAACCCAAAACTGATATAATAAAATTGACTTTATCCGGAGAAATCTGAATGAAAAAACGTATTATCCCTTTGATTGGAATTTTTATTTTATTTACCGGGCTTGTAGTTTTTTTGGCTTCCCGTAAGCAGACACAATCCCCCAATCAAAAACCGCTTACCGAAGAAGAACTCGACCGATTAGACGCGCAAGATTTATCTACCGTTTTGCCACCGAAAATTGCCGAAACGGTTGCCAAACTCAGTAAACTCGGTAATACCAACATAACATTTACCAAGAAACTGATACCCGTTAACGCCCAAACCGCCGTCAAATTCAAATACGGCGAAAACCCGTCCGAAGCCGATTTAGCCAAAATGGAAGAGGACAC
This sequence comes from Candidatus Avelusimicrobium luingense, assembly GCA_900315845.1. Lineage (GTDB taxonomy): Bacteria > Elusimicrobiota > Elusimicrobia > Elusimicrobiales > Elusimicrobiaceae > Avelusimicrobium > Avelusimicrobium luingense. The sequence goes on along the minus strand of OOHK01000005.1, from coordinate 57,502 downwards.
CACCAAAGTAGAAAACATTTTATTCAACAATGCCAAACGCCGTGCGGACAATAAAAAATTGCAAGAGCAATTCTTTCAAGCGGAAAATGAACGCTGGCGTAAAAAATTACCCCTACACCGCGACAATTTAACCTTCCGCAGTGCTACCGGCAAACGCCCGGTTTCCCACAAAAAAATAGATTGCCCTACCACGGACATGTGGGGCGGCAAAACAACGGGAATGATGTGTTACGAATATAAATATCCGAAAGAATTAAAAAGTATTTTCTATTTTTCAGATGACGTCCTGCACGAACGCGACGATTTCGACCAAAATATTTTGCAAACGCGTTATATTTTCCATACACCGCCGTTTTACAATTCCCCCCATCAGCATTTAATACGCCCTGTTTTGGCCGGACGGGTGTGGGGTGCTCATTTATATAACGGGAATTTACTTCCTTATAAAGATCTTACCTTTGACGGGGACGGAATTGTAATCAGTAAACTGACACGCGATTTTGCTACTAAAACCATTAAAGATATCGGATACGACAGTGAACATCATTTTCATTCTTTTTCCGTAAGACATCTTACGCAACTGACAGAAAATCCGGCCAATGTTTCCGCGGATTATGAATTATATGTACAAATTATTTGGCCGTCTGTCAGCACGGAAAATACCCCGCGCCGCTACGGATTGGCGGAAACCAAAAACGGTCACACCAACCGGTATTACGGATCATGGAAAGAAAACGAAAACCATGCTACCGTGCTGGATAACGGCATGATTTTCCCCGCCGCTACCGAAGAGACGCGAGCACCCACCTATTGCGATTTATATCCAAAAGGGTGCAAGAAGAAATAAATTGCTATAATAAATTAACTTTATTTGTGAGGTTATTATGGAAGGAATCAGCACTTTACTCGCTAAAACGAAAACCGATATGGCCGAACACGTTGCCCGCTTGGAACGCGATTTGGCTACTATCCGCACCGGACGCGCCAGCGCGGGACTCTTGGAAAACATCCGCGTAGATTACTACGGCACGCCTACCCCGATTAAACAAATGGCCGTCATTAACATTTTAGACGCCAAAACGTTGGAAATTCAACCGTGGGACATCAGTTCGCTTAATGATATTGATAAAGCACTCCAACAAGCCGATTTGGGGGCCAGCCCTGTTAACAACGGCAAAGTAATTCGTATTACGCTCCCGTCCATGACGGAAGAACGCCGCAAACAACTCGCCAAAAACATTTCCAAAATGAGCGAAGATTTCAAAGTAGCGGTACGCAACGTCCGCCGCGACGTCATGGAAAAACTTAAAAAAGCGCAAAAAGCGTCTGAAATTACCGAGGACGATCTCAAGCGCTACGAAGGTGATGTCCAAAAAGCGACCGATGCAAACATCGCGCAGATTGATAAAGTCATCGCCAACAAAGAAGCCGAAATCATGAAGATATAACTTCGCCATACATAATTACTAAAAAATAGAGTTCCTCCAAAGGGCTCTATTTTTTAGTCTCTCTAATAAAGTAAAATATCATATATGATAAGCGCACATCCCAAACATATTGCCATTATTATGGACGGTAACGGACGTTGGGCCAAAGCCCGCCATTTGCCGCGTTTAGCCGGGCACAATGCCGGAGCCAAGGCCGTAGAGCGCACGTTAAAAGCCGCGCGCAAGTACGGAATTGCGTTTATTACGTTATATGCATTTTCATCGGAGAATTGGAGTCGTCCGCAAGAAGAAATAGACGGACTGATGAAACTGTTGTCAAAAACCTTGCAAGACTATACCAAAACTGCCGCTAAAGAAAATATTCGCTTGTGGGTCAGCGGCGAGCGAGAACCGCTCCCCCCCGCTTTGCTTACCCAAATTGATGAGGCTATCGCCGCAACGGCGCAAAATACCGGATTAACCGTCAACCTAGCCCTTAATTATGGAGCGCGACAAGAAATCACACACGCTATAAATGCGGCCATCGCCGCCGGAGAAAAAGACATCTCCCCTGATACTTTACGCCGCTATTTTTATCATCCCGATTTACCCGATCCGGAACTCATTATCCGCACATCGGGAGAAGAGCGACTTTCCAACTTTTTGCTTTGGCAAGCCGCGTATAGTGAATTTTATTTCACCCCCGTTTTGTGGCCGGACTTTGATGAAACCGAATTTGAAAAAGCCCTTGCCGCTTATCAAAACCGCTCGCGCCGATTCGGCGGCATCTAAAACCTTGCGCACGCGCGTACGGAAATTTAGTAAAATAAAAATATGCTATTACCTAGAATTTTAACGGCCGTTATCGGCCTTCCCGTTATTTTAGCCGCTATCCATTTTGGCGGTATTGTGTACATGGTCTTTGTAGGCTGTGTAATTTTACTGTGTCTATACGAATACAGTTTAGTGTTGACCATGGGTAAAAAACCCATTCATACACTTAGTTTATTATTATTCGGTGCCATCATGGCCACCGTGGCTATTTTAGGCCGCACCTCACTTCAAAGCGAACTGCCCGATAACTTATACCCCTTTGCCATTAGTGTGGTGCTGTGCGGCGTATTATTTTTAGAAGTCATTACACCCAAACGCTCCTGGGAACGTGTATGCAATACATTGGCGGGAATATTCCTAATTCCTTGGTCTTTGGCGCATTTAATCAACTTGCGCGATATCCCGCAATACGGCGAATATTTGACGTTGTTTATGATGATTACGATTTGGGTTTCCGATACCGGAGCATATTTCTCGGGCCGGTTTTTTGGACGCCACAAACTTAATACTGAAGTCAGCCCCAAAAAAACATGGGAAGGCGCCATCGGCGGAACGTTACTGGCCATCGGAGCAGCCGTACTCATGCAACATTTATTTTTACCGACCTATATGTCTGTTAAAACGGCCATTTGGTTAGGGCTTTTAGTGGCTATTATCGGGCAAGTATCCGACTTGGCCGAATCGGTACTTAAACGCTCTGCAGGAGTAAAAGATTCTTCTTCCCTGCTGCCCGGTCATGGCGGATTTTTAGACCGTTTTGATTCTTATTTACTGCTTGCACCGTTATTTTATTACGTGGTACTTTATACGTTATGAAACACATTGTCATTTTAGGTTCTACCGGGTCCATCGGCACGTCCTCTTTAGATGTAATTTCCCGTCTGGGGCAAAACTATCAAGTGCTCGGTTTGTCGGCCAACAACAACGCTGATTTGTTCTTAAAACAAGTTCATCAATTTAAGCCCCGTTTTGCGGCCGTTATGAATCCGGCCACTTACGAAAAAATCAAAGATCAAATACCTACTTGCACCCGGCTTTTACCGCCGGAAATTGATAGTCTTTGCTTTATGGCTTCACTTCCCAGTGCCGATTTAATTATTAACGGTGTCGTCGGAGCCATAGGCTTTCAACCGCTTGTATCTGCCATCAAAGCGGGCAAAACAGTAGCCCTTGCCAACAAAGAGCCCATGGTTATGGCCGGCAAGACCTTAATGAAAGAATGTCAGCGTTGGAAAGGAGCCATCTTACCGGTAGATAGCGAACCGTCAGCGATTTTCCAATGTTTAACAGGCATGGCAGACGAACATTCTTATCCTACGATTTCGCAAGATATTTCCCGCATTTTTTTAACGGCATCCGGCGGGCCGTTTGCCAAACGCAAAGGGGCGCTTTCTACGGTCACCCCCGAAGAAGCACTAAATCATCCACGCTGGAAAATGGGTAAAAAAATTACCATTGATTCGGCAACGCTGATGAACAAAGGGTTTGAATCTATTGAGATTATGAATTTGTTTAATTTGCCCGAGCAAAAAGTACAAATTGTTATTCATCCGCAATCTATTGTCCACTCTGCGGTAGAATTTTACGACGGGGCGATTTTAGCCCAAATGGGTGAGCCGGATATGCGTGTGCCGATACAATACGCTATTACATATCCCAAACGCTTGCCCGGCCCGGTTAAAAAATTAAATTTATTTGAAGTTGCCAAATTGGAATTTTCCGCACCTGATTTGAACCGCTTTCCCTGCTTAGAACTGGCTTTAGCCGCGGCGCGGCAAGGCGGTATTTTCCCCGCCGTATTAAGTGCGGCTGATGAAATTGCCGTAGAATCGTTTTTGAACGGCCAAATCAAATTTACCGATATAGCCAAACTGGTGTATTCGGTTCTTAAAGCAGCCCCGCAAACTCCCGGCGATGCCACGCTCAACCAAGCGGTAGAAGCCGACCGGTGGGCGCGCGAAAAAGCCACAGAAATACTGGCAGATAAAAGTTACCGCAAGGCCATTATCTAGGAGAATCTATGTTACTTTCTATTCTTGCTGTTCTGGTTGTACTAAGTCCGATTGTCATCGTGCACGAGTTTGGGCATTTTTTAGCCTGCCGCTTAACAGGCATTCGTGTCAATGAATTTTCATTCGGATTTGGCAAAATACTGTGGCATAAAAAATCAGGCGATACCGACTATCAAATCCGTGCCATTCCGTTCGGCGGTTTTGTAGAGCCGGCCGGGCCGATGTTCCACCCGGAAAACGCCACCGAGCCGCCTAAGCCCTACGAATTTGCCGCTAAAAAATGGTACGCCAAATTTTTTATGGTAGTTAACGGAGCGCTGTTTAACTATCTGCTTGCGGCGGTGTTATTTATGGGGCTGGCCTACTTCAAAGGGGTACCGCAAACGGATCCCACGCGTTTATCGGCTACCGTCGGCGAAACAGTTACAGGGTATCCGGCCGAAAAAATAGATTTACAACCCGGCGACGTGATTGTAAAGTTAAACGACAAAGATATTCACAATTGGCAAGAACTCAATGACGCGCTTGCCGCACGCGAAGGCGATTTAACCATTACGTTTTTGCGCGACGGTCAAACGCAAACAAAAATTATTAAAGACAACGAATTCAACGCCGATAAGCCCAAGGTGCTCGGCATTACCGTGCAACCGGAATATGAAGATGTCGGCGTGTGGAGAGCCGTTGGGTTAGGGTTTTATCAATGTTATTATTGGACGGCTTTATCGCTTACGTCGTTAGCGCACAGTTTCAAGCAGAAAAAAGCCCCGGAACTGGCCGGGCCGATTGGTATTGTAAACGTCATTCATAAAGCGGCGCACCGCAATATCGTAGATTTTATCTTTTTAATTGCCTTATTATCCGTAGCGGTAGGGATGTTTAACTTATTTCCTATCCCGATATTAGACGGCGGTTATGCGCTTGTATATTTATGGGAAGGATTGACACACAAATTACCGACGGAAAAAACTTTAAATATTGCCGTAAATTGCGGACTGTATTTACTGATTTTACTGGTGGTCTATGCGTCTTATTCCGACATTAAACGCATATTTTTCCCCGCCAAACCCGCCGCCGCTGTAACGCAGACGGCTGACGAAAAAACATCTTCACCCGAGGTTAAAAATGTACAAGACTAGAGAAGTAAAAGTAGGGCCTTATACTTTAGGGACAGGGCACCCGGTACGCGTGCAAAGTATGTGTAATACCGACACGCGCAACCCTCAAGAAACCGCCGCGCAAATCTGCGCGTTGGAACAAGCCGGTTGCGAAATCAACCGCGTAGCCGTGCCGGATATGGACGCCGCCAAAGCCATTGGCGAAATTAAAAAGAAAATTCACTCCCCCTTGGTGGCGGACATTCATTTTGACTATAAACTTGCATTGGAAGCCATCAAACAAGGCGTAGATAAAGTGCGCATTAACCCGGGGAATATCGGTGCGGTAGAAAACACCAAAGAAGTGGTGCGTGCCGCCAAAGACCACGGCGTGGCCATTCGTATCGGCGTGAATGCGGGAAGTGTAAAATACTTAAAACAAGTACAGGGCCGCATGGAACTATCCGACGATAAATGGGCCGAAGTTATGGTCAATGAGGCGCTGGAACAAGCCAACATTTTAGAGCAACTGAATTTCAAAGATGTCGTCGTTTCGCTTAAATCAGATAGTTTCAAACGCACCGTTTTAGCCAACGAACTTTTTGCCAAACAAAGCGATATTCCCTTACATATCGGGCTTACCGAAGCGGGCAGTTTTTTAAGCGGTACCGTCAAGAGCGCGGTAGCGTTAGGAACGCTTTTACAACAAGGAATCGGCGCGACGATTCGCGTTTCGTTAACCGAAGATCCGCGCTTGCAAGTACGCACCGCGTATGAGATTTTAAAAGCGCTAAATTTGCGCGAATACGGCCCGAATTTGATTTCCTGCCCGACGTGCGGACGTACACAAGTGGACGTAACGGGCACCGTACACGCGTTAGAAGAAAAAATTTATAACGACAGTGCCTTGCGCCAAAAAGCCACCGGCTTAAAAATTGCCGTGATGGGTTGTATTGTCAACGGCCCGGGCGAAGCGCGCGATGCGGACTTTGGTATTGCCGGCGGCAAAGGTGAAGGTCTTTACTTTGAACACGGACAAACGATGTTCAAACTCCCGCAAGAAAAATGGGTAGATTTTTTAATAGAAAAAATTAACACTTGGGAGAAATAATATGAAAAAAATAATAGTTTTAATTATATTTTCTAGTTTATTGAGTGCGTGTGTCACTTCAACAACGAAGCAAGCATCACAAAAAGACCACGCAAAACCTGCTTATCCAAATTATAATATTCCCCGTAATGTGGACAAAATTATTAAAGGGTTAGAAGGTTGCAAAAAAGAATTTGCTTTTGAAACAATAGGACTTCCTACCGGAGAAAAAACCGTAGATGGAAAAAAATATTTTGAGTGGTCCTTTATGAAAGGCAGATGTGTCGTTCATGCTAATGTAAATGAATCTAACATTATCGATCATATCTACTACAGCGACTATAAAGGGTATTGTGAACATATTTATGTGCGCCTTGTTCGTTATTATCGTACACATCCGGCGCAATCATCGGAAACTTGCCCTAATCGTACTGATTTACAAGGAAATCACTCTATTAAATAAGGACAAATAAATTATGAAATTATCAAATTACTATATTCCAACCTTAAAAGAAGCACCGAAAGATGCTGATACACTCTCGGCAAAACTGATGATTCGCGCGGGACTCATTCGCAAACTCGCCAGCGGCCTATATGAATGGTTACCGCTTGGTTTGCGCGTTCTTAAAAAAGTAGAAAATATCGTGCGCGAAGAAATGGAAAAAGCCGGCGCGTGCGAAGTATGGTTACCCGTGGTGCAACCCAAAGAACTTTGGGAAGAAAGCGGACGTTGGACTTTTTACGGCAAAGAATTACTGCGTTTTGAAGACCGCAAACAGGCCGAGTTTTGTATCGCTCCGACCGCCGAAGAAGTCATCACCGATCTCGTACGCAAAGACGTATCTTCTTACAAACAATTACCCGTTTGTTTGTATCAATTCGGCACCAAATTCCGCGACGAAATCCGCCCCCGTTTTGGCGTCATGCGTGCGCGTGAGTTTTATATGAAAGATGCTTATTCTTTCGCCGCCACCGATGAAGATGCTTCTACCTGGTATAAAAAAATGTATGACGCCTATCAGCGCATTTTCAAACGCTGTGGGTTTGAATTTGCCGCAGTAGAAGCCGACACCGGATCTATCGGCGGGAATTTTTCGCACGAATTTATGGTACTGGCCGACACCGGCGAAGATACTATTGCCAACTGTACGGCCTGCGGATATGCCGCCAATACGGAAAAAGCGGAAATTCTAAAACCGGCCGACGTGCAAATTAACATGGCCGACTTAAAACCTATCGAAAAGCGCAACACGCCTAACGCGCATAGCGTAGAAGACGTAGCCCAACTATTGGGCGTACCGAGTGAAAAACTAATCAAACTACTCGTTTTCACCGCCGACGGGACACCCGTCATCGCACTTGTTCGCGGCGACCACGAGTTAAACGAATTTAAGTTTAGAGCCCTCTTAAAATGTAACGAACTGGAAAAAGCCAGCGAAGAAGTCTATACGCAAGTGACCGGTTCGCCCGTCGGGTTTGCGGGGGCCCAAGGGTTGAAAGCCAAAAACCCGAACGTTAAAATTTACGCTGATAACTACGTAAAAAATATTGTGAGCGGTGTAGCGGGCGGCAATGAAAAAGATGTCCACGCCGTTAACGTTACCCCCCAGCGCGATATTCAAGTGGACGTGTATGCCGACCTTAAAATGGCTTCCGCCGGCGATAAATGCGCGCGGTGCGGAGCACCGTTCACGTTTAAGCGCGGCATTGAAACGGGACACGTGTTCAAACTCGGCACCAAATATTCTGCCGCTATGCACGCCACCTTTTTAGACGAAAACCAAAAAGCCCAACCGATGATTATGGGTTGCTATGGTATCGGTATCAGCCGCGTAGTAGCCGCCGCCATTGAGCAAAGCCACGACGACAACGGTATTATTTGGCCCGAGCCTTTAGCCCCGTTTGATGTGGCACTCGTAGCCATTGATTACGACTCCAACCCCGAAGTCAAAAAATATACCGACGAAATTTGCGCGCAATTGGAAAGTGCGGGAATTTCCGTCTTGCTAGATGACCGCGACGAACGCCCCGGCATCAAATTCAAAGACATGGACTTAATCGGTCTGCCGCACCGTTTGGTCGTTAGCAGTCGCACCGTCAAAGACGGCGAGTGTGAATATAAAAACCGCCGCGAAAAAGAGGCCGTGCGGTGGAAATTAGGCGACGCAGTAAAGCAACTTATTGAAAAAGTTAAATAAACAAAAAACCCCGGGCTTCAACCCCGGGGTATTTTTATAATGCAATCTCGTATGCGTTCATTACACAACCGCCGCCGTATTGTATGGTTCTTACTTGCGTACTACCCATACTTTTACACATACTGACCGCCGTAGGATTTGTAGAACAAGCCAAACATTCCTTACGATCCGGATAATCAGAATTGCTGTACCATTGGGCATAACCATACTGATAATTTGGCGCATACCCTAAATTAGCACGATGGCTGTGTTCACGAATATCAATAGTAAAATTCGGGCATGTTAAATAATCGCCGGATGCCGTACAATTATCAAAATCAATATCCAACGAATCTCTGAAACTTGACCAACCCGTTCCCCCCGGATATTCCCCATTAGCCATATAGTAAAGTTCAAATGCTTTGGCAAAACTGCTTACCGCCCCGCGAATTTCGGAAAAACGCGCTTTCATTACCGCCACTTTATATTGCGGCAAGGCTACACTTGCCAAAATGCCAATAATAAGAACTACCACTAATAATTCTATAAGCGTAAATCCCTCTAAACGCCCCGACAGTTGTTTTTTCATAATAAATCCTCTTTACTAAATTATTCCAACAGTTAAATTATAGTATAAAAAAAAACATCAAGTATTTCCACTTGAAAAAAACCACACTATGGGCAGGCTTCTCAAACCCGACGCGCTATAATTTGTTACTATATAAATATGGTAAAAAAAGCACACAAAAATGCAGCAACTTCCCAAACTGCAGAATCATATATTCACCGCGCGCTGGTACACATTACCGGAGCATTAGGGTGTTTAATCAGCATTTCTTTTTTTACGGCCACGTATGATTCGGCACAAGTGAAATTAACCTTGTTGCATATGGGTGGATTTTTGCTACTTGCGTTATGGAGTGCATTGCAAATTTCCCGCCGAAAAAACCCCTTTTCCAAACAAACTATTTTATCTTTATTACCTCTATTTGTATATCTTGGTTGGAATATCGTGTGCTATATCTTTGCCCCGCTACACTTGGAAGCCGCCGAAGAATTTATCCGGTTTTTATTATATGGTTTCATTACGATTCTTGCCGTTACCGAATTTACATTTCAAGATGTCAAATGCATTACCAAATGGATTATTTGGGCCGTGGTAATTTCGTTTGCGTATGGCGTAGTACAAGTAGCAGACGGATTTTCCCCCGGGTTAGACCCCATGCCTTGGCGCGGTTTTTTTACAAAACGTATTTTTTCCACGCACGCTAATCCCAACTTTTTTGCTGATTTTATTATTTTCTCGTCGTGTATTTTATCGGGCGTTTATTTGGCAACCCGACAAAAAAAATACCTGTTCTTAAATGGGATAGGGCTTATACTGCTCTTTTTTACCGAGAGTAAAGGGGCGTGGATTGCGTATGCCGTTGCGTTAGCAGCCGGGGCCTTGTTATGGGCCAACTTCAACGAACGTATCAAAAAATACCGTTTGCGTATCAATGTAGTGACGTTATGCGCAATAGTGGCCACGGCGGTATTAGTGGGTTTTTATACCGCCAAACGGTTTCAATCGGTCAATTTCCGTACCCACACATGGCGCGGAACGGTAGAAATGATTAAAGATTCGCCCGTTTTAGGGGTGGGAATCGGCAATTTCAAAACCATTTACAGTGCCTACCGCCGCCCGCAAATTTTCTATATTGAAAATTCCCATAATACCGAAACCCAACACGCCGAAAATGAATTATTAGAGCAAGCCGCTGTTTGCGGTATTATCGGGTTAGCGGTGTTTTTATGGTGGATGGGATTTTTGTTTTACTTATCCGTGCGCACGCTACGCCGAGAAGAACTCCCCCCCGAAAAGCAGTATTATTTGCTAGGTTATACGGCGGCCTTACTCGGAATGTTTGTGCACAGTTGGGTAGATATCAGCATACACTTTGCTTCCAGCGGATATTTCTTTGCGTTATTTATGGGTGTCTTACCCGCTTTGTGTTATCCTAAAAAACCGGAAGAAAGTCAACCTTTGCCGGTTCAACATCCAAAATTGCTTATCGCCTTGCGGTGGGGTTTAACGGTCGGGACGGCGGGACTGGCCGGTTGGATTTTGTTATCGTTCAAAGACATTGTGCATGTACTGACTTTTAAGACACTGGGCGATTGGTTACAAATTTTAGCGGCGGGAATATGTTTGGGCGCCTGTGTAATCGGAGCGGGAATTGTTGTTTGGCAAAGTGCTAAAAAATTACGCTCTGCGCTTGCTTTTATTCCGTTATTTTTATTACTTCCGTTGGAAGTTATTGCTTATTGTCCGTTCCAAGCCAATCATTTTTACAGTTTGGCCATTGCGCTTAACAACGTACGCGATTTAGAAAGTTCGGCCATGTATTTTACCAAAGCCGTACGGCTTAACCCTTTACAAAGCGAATATCGCCAATTTCGCGCCAATATCTTTATGGGACTGTGGAATTTGGATAAATCGATACTTCCTAACCGCGGCGATAAAAAAACAGCATCCGACGATTTTTCCCGCGCATTAGCCGATTTTCAAATCGTTGCAAAACGCTCGCCCAACCATGCGCTGTTGTATCACAACATGGGCCAACTGTATTATAAAATGGCACTGACACGCTCTGAAATGTCCGCCCATGCGCGATCATTAGAAGAACATCAACAATTAAGACAAGAAGCCATAGACCATATGGCCCATGCTAAACAATCGTTTGAGCGTTCCTTACAAAGCAACCCGACAAACCCCGAAACCTATGTTTATTTGGCACAAATCGGACTATTGGAAAACAATGTAGAAGAAGCCCAAAACTGGTTAGATAAATTATACAAAGGGCCCGACGGAGTAACCGAGCCGGAATTTTTGCAAAGAAACCGCAATTATATCCCCGCCTTGCAACTGCAAGCCCAACTTAATGCCCGGCGAGCCAAACAAAATGTCCGTTAACCCCCGCCTTCCCGAAAAGAGACGTGCAAAAATTTTACTTTTTTTGTAAAATATAAGGGTATTAAGAATTTGTCGCCAAGATAGCTCAGCTGGTAGAGCAATCGCTTCGTAAGCGATAGGTCCGGGGTTCGATCCCCCGTCTTGGCTGGATATAAAAACCCCGCTTATGCGGGGTTTTTTATGTCCGAATCAAGACAGGATACCAACTGCTTGGTATCCGTGGGGGAGCGAAAGGCGCAGCGATGTTTTTGTTTGAGCGTGTGCAAGCCGCGAAAGGCAAAAACCGCGAGCCCGGCCTGCAGGAAAACTCCGTCAGGAGTTTTACCGGAAGGCGAAGTCCCGTCTTGGCTGGATATAAAAACCCCGCATAAGCGGGGTTTTTTATGTCCGAATCAAGACAGGATACCAACTGCTTGGTATCCGTGGGGGAGCGAAAGGCGCAGCGTTGTTTTTGTTTGAGCGTGTGCAAGCCGCGAAAGGCAAAAACCGCGAGCCCGGCCTGCAGGAAAACTCCGTCAGGAGTTTTACCGGAAGGCGAAGGCCCCGTCTTGGCTGGATATAAAACCCCGTGTAAGCGGGGTTTTTTATTGGATATTATATTCAATTATTCTCATTTCAAATATTATATAGCCTTATAGATTTTTTTATTTATCCTATTGCGTTTAAGCGGTTTTTTGCTATACTATGAGTAGTTGGTTTTAAGTATATAGGGAGAAAATTATGCAACACAAACAAAATCGTCGTGGTTTTACTTTAATTGAACTATTAGTAGTAGTACTGATCATCGGTATTTTGACGGCAGTAGCATTACCGCAATATACTACGGCTGTAGAAAAATCGCGCGCCGCAGAAGCGTTAACCTTAATGAGCGCGATGGCCGGGTCTGTTGAACGTTATCGTTTACAAAAAGATGTATGGCCCTGTGGCGGTAGTGTTTCCTGTGATACCGCATTTACCAAATTAGATGTTGAAATTCCTATGATCGGTAACGTTTATCGTGGTAAATCCTTTATTATGTCCATGACCGCCACAGCAACCGATGCCAACGCCATTACCATCAATGCCACCCGTGATTTGCCCGGTACACAAAAATACAGACTCAAAACCGTTATTACCGAACAAGCCAACGGGACATTTACACATAGACGCACTTGTGTAAAAATGACAAACGATACTACCGAAGCCGATGCGGATGTTAATGATGGTACGGAAGCGTCTAAATTCTGCTTCGCCGTCACTAACGGTCATGCCGGAGACGGTAAATTCTAATTGACTTTTTACAACAAGAGAAAAGCGGGACACCCTGTCCCGCTTTTTTTATGGTCAATTCAATTATTTCATTGACATAAACTATCATCCACGCATATACAATAATGCGCGAGTAATGCCCGCGCATTTTGGTCGTTCACGCCCGTATCTTTGTAATCAAAGCCCACCATGCAAGCGTTACTTCGTTTGTTGTAATTTGTCGCGCACCCGGTCAATATCAGTACGGCGCACATGATCCATAATAGTTTGGGCATTTTCACGCTCTTTGATTTCTCGTTTGAGTGCGGCTAATCGCTCGGCACGTTCGCCGTCTTGTTTGGCAAAATATACAACCAAACCGATTAAACCGCACCCAAACACTAACGCTAATAAATACTGCATTATTTCGTCATGGAGCCGTCGGGGTTGAAAAGACCCAACGCCGACAAGATTTTGATAATCTTGGCTAATACTCCATCGTCTTTTTGCGTGGGCGTAAGTTTAACGATAATAGAGCATACCGTTACCACTCCGCCGATAATGGCTAAAATATCTTTCCAATGTTGCATGATCCAGTCCATATTATTACTCCTTGATTTCAATGTGCGGCCAGTCTTTTAACTTGGCCCATTTACCGCCATAAACAAAATGGCTTGTGATTTCCCCGCTTTGGCGTAACATATTGGCTATCGTATCAAAGCGGACTATCATTTCGTTAAAGCGGCTTAAATTATCCCAGTCAATAGGATAGGGCGCAATATCCACCGCCAAAGACGGCGTTTTGTTATGCGCCGAGTGTGGATATTTCACGTTACTTGTGCCTTGCCTGTAAGCGGCATTTTGCTCTTTTTCCCCCCTACGCCCGCACAGTACCGAGAAATCATATTGCTTGATTAACTCGTTACAAACGGCCTGTAAATCGGGGTGGCAAGTGGCTAATCGTTGTTTGCTTGCGTTACTGAATTTTGGCATTGTTCGTGTTCCTTAACTTCTACCAAAGTTTCAAGCCGGATAATACGGCGGTCAAAGTTGTTATGCTTTTCCACTTTCTTATCAAGTCGTGCGATATCCCGCCGAATGGCTTTGAGTTCAAACCACACAAACCCCGCCATAAAAGTAAGATATAGCACTTCTTTCCACGTTAAACCGATATCTGCCGGGTTCATAACAATTCCCGTAATTGCTCGGCGAGTTCTTCAATTTCTTGCGCTTTCATTTTCACATACTCGCTGGCACCGCTATTTTCGGAAAGCACCATTTCGCGCATGGGCCGAATAAGCCCTGTTTGCGACTCTAATTGCGCCACTTGTTCTTCTATTTCTTGACGGTGCGGTTTTTGCGGCGCATAACCTTTCACATACCAACAGCCGTTATATGATTTTTCCACTTCCATTTCGGTCATACCGATAGACTTATAAAACTTTGTATTAGTTCCTAAACCGACTTCGCAAAGTTTAGTTTCTTCATTTACGATTTTTGCAAACATATTAGTTCACTCCTTTTAACGGATAATAAGTAGCGGTAGTTCCCGCAAACCCTTGACACGAAACATACCAACCTTTCGGCACTAATGCCCAGCCGTTTCCGAAACCACTACCGTTAGAGGCATCTTGAAATATAATCAACGGTATAGCATCAGCCGTACTGCCTGTTTTTGAAATAAACAAATCGTGGTCTTGGTTTGCAGGGTCGTGTACGCAAACGATAGCGTCGCAAGGAATCTGCACCCAATTATAGGTGCCAACAACCGTAGCGGTAATAGCCACCGCCGATTCATAATCGGGCATCATCCACGAAACAATTTCTGCACGGGCAGTTTGGCTTACATTTGCTATATTGCTCAAATCAGTATCCGTTTTCCCCGTCAATGCTTGTTGAAACTGGGCGGCTTGTGCGGTGCTTGCCGGAATAGCAGCATTATAAGCACACACCCACGGATACAAGGTTGTATGCGCCGGAGTTGCCCCGCATTGAGAAGAATTTCCGGCACCTGCACCAGACGGCACAGCGCCACTTTGCGTGATACCATCTGTCGTATTAGCCATTTTCACATAGTTGGTAAGTTTAGGCAGACGGATAGTCTTGTTAGTGGTATCAATGACATATTTCGGACATTCGCCATAAGTCGTAATGGCGGTTTCATAATCAGCGGCAGAGATTTGTAATTCCGTATGTGTCGCTACCCATTGATAAAAGTCCGGATAGAGTTCATCGGCATTAGCAATCGTTTCACCGGTAAATAACGGAAGACCGCCGGGGTTATCTTGAGCAGAAGAAGATTGCGAATAAAACACTTCGCCGACAAATTTTCCTAATGTATGTTCGGCATAATATTGAGCCGTTTGTGCAGCGCCGACAGCCGCTGCCGTAGATTGTTCTACCTGTTGGCAAGCCGTTTGTGTTTGCGCACTAATTGCCCCGGTAGCATTTTGTTTCGCCATCGCAATATCGCTTACGGCTTGCTGGGCAGTGCTGGTGGCTATAGCCGCGCTGGCAGAAGCCGTATTGGCGGCCGCGGCCGCTTCGACGGAAGCCGTTACAGCACTCTGTTTGGCTGTCATTACTTCATTAAAAAAAGTATCGGTATCTAATGCCCCCGGTTGGGTAGAAACGGGATATTTGATACAACGGTCTATTTTTTCCGATAATTCTTGCGCAATCAAGGTTAATTTATCATATCCTTGCTCTAATACTTCGGCATCCAATTCTCCTTGCCTAAGCAAATCGATTTGTTGGGTAGGCGGTGTGTTACGTACGAGCGTAATTGTCCAACCGCTGGCTAACGGTTCTTGTCCGCTTTCTTCGACAGGATACGTTAACATATCAT
Organism: Candidatus Avelusimicrobium luingense; assembly: GCA_900315845.1. Taxonomy (GTDB): domain Bacteria; phylum Elusimicrobiota; class Elusimicrobia; order Elusimicrobiales; family Elusimicrobiaceae; genus Avelusimicrobium; species Avelusimicrobium luingense. The sequence goes on along the minus strand of OOHK01000005.1, from coordinate 41,837 downwards.
TAGTAACATTTAAGGCATAGCCCGTAGTTACTTGTGTTTGCACACCTTGCGGAGACGTAATAAATACTTGTAAATTATCCGCCGCATATAAGGGAAAATCAACTTCCCATTGACGGGTAATACCATTGCCCGCATAAATACGTTTAGTCAGTTGCATTGAAACTGTCATTTTTTTCTCCTAATACGTTAATAATGTTTTTAATTGTTTCCAAATTTGTAGTTGTTCTTCTTCAGACGAGCCGCCTAACACCTGATAAGAGGCTTGTGTTATATCTTGAGAAGAAAACCCTTGTTTGTTCATCCAAGTTTCTATGGCCCGGCATAACCAATGTTGGGCACGCGCTTCTTTCCCACCGCGCAGTTTTTGTTGGACAGATTTAAGATGAAAATAATCTTGTGGAGAACAAAGTCCTTTCGCATAGGCTTGTTCCATATCCGTCGTGGAATTAAAATAATTTTTAACAAACCACGCTTGTTGTGCAGGGCTTGCCGGCTGTTCCGGTTGCTGGGCGGCTTCACAGGCAATAGCGAAATCGTCCCCTCGTAACAAGGTTTGGCGGGCCAGCAACTGTGTTTTTTGTTCATTATCAACTTGCGAAAGTTGCCCAAACAAATCAGCCTGCGCTAATGCTTGTTGCTGACGTGTTTGATGGGCCAAATCAACAATTTCACGTTGGATATCTTTCTTTAATTCTTCATCGGGTTCTTGGAGTTGTTCGCAAGCAAGCGTTTGTGCCAGTTGCGGCTGATTATCATGTTGAGATAAGGCCGCTTGAAATAATTGCTTGGCTTGTTGTTTGGCAAATGTATGACGGATTTGTTGGGCACATCTGGCTTGGACAGAATCGTCTAAACACGCTCCTTGCACTGTTAAAACCTGTTGGGCCGTTTGCCAATCATCGTCAGATAGCGAACGCAAGATATGCTTTTCTACCGTCTGGGCACGAAAACGATTCGTTTGTCCGGCGGCTTCTTGCGCAGATAACCCGCTTTGTTCTAATCGCATTTGTTGCATAGGCAGTTGCGTCTCTAAATAAGCATGCAACGATGCATTGTCCGGTAATAAAGCCCCTATTTTTACCATCCACTCGCCTTCATGCAATGCTTGCTGTTGCGCTTGTTGGCGAGTGCGTTGATTTTCTTCTTGCCGGGCCGCCTGACGAAGGGCCGCATAGTCTGCCACAACGGGAGCGTCTGCCATCGTCTTATCAAAATGAGAAGCGGCAAACTGATCTAAAAACGAGACCGTTACTCCCCCCGTGGCGGCAATTTCGTGTTTAACAGACTGCTCAAATTGTTTCCGAATCTCTTTATCAGCAGATACAGCGGGTATTTCCGTCGGGCTAGGAACAAATTTTTCTTTATCTATCGTTTGTTGTGGTAAAAAAGGTACCTGCGGCATACACTAAAATCCTCCTAAAAATTTAGATAAAGCCGAACCGATTGACCACGACGTAGCCCCTGAATTAGCGGCTTTGCGGTTTTGATACGCGGCTTGTTTCAGCGCACGTACCTGCGCGACAGCCTGTTCGTTATTTTGGGCAACTTGTGTTTGTAAATCTTCGGCAATGATTTGCTCGTCTAACAAGGCTTGGAAACGACTGTTTTTCAAAATATATTGCACCGTCGCCGATGATGCATCCAATCCCGCGACTGCAAAATTGGCATTTTGAGTACCTTGAGTTTGGAAAAAATCCCGATAATTTTTTCGCGCTTTTTCCGCAGCCGATTGCAACAAATAACCGTTTTGTTGTTGGGCTTGTGCCGCTACCAAAGCGGCTTGATATTCTTCTTGTTGAGCCAAATTACGATAGGCAGACTCGGTTTGTTTTTGTGTTTTTATTTCTTTGAGAAAAGTGTTTACCCCTTTCCCGATTCCTGCTAACATTTCTTGCATGATTCCTCCTAAATAACCTAAAAATAAAATTTATAATATGCTTAAAAAAACATATAATAAAAGAAAATATAACTAAGGAGCATATATGACTGGATTACTTATTTTGTTGTTATTTGTACTGGCCGCCATATACGGTTTATTTTTTCTGTTCTTCAAACTGATATGGTTATTATTCAAAAAACATAAAAATAAATGGCCGCTTATTTTGGCGGGAATCAGTACATTTATTTCCTGTTTACTTGTTGCCGGATTGATTGCTTGGGGCGTAGGTAAATTGCTTTCCCCGTTCCGTCCGTTACAACAACGTATTGAAAGCAATCCGCAACCCCGGTATGAAACCGTGGCCTATACCGATCCCGTATACAACTTTTCGTTACAACTGCCCGAAGGCGTAGATTATTCGGAGTGGATATCTTTTCCCGGTGTGGAAACGAAATTAGGGATAAATACCAATCTTTTCAAAAAAGACGCCGCCGGTAAAAAAATTACCGAACCGGTCACCATTAGTGCCATCGTACGCCAAACCCAAAATGTAGATACCACCAATCCATTTGGCGAATTGGAAGCGGCTTTAACTTCGCAACAAGACCGTCGTTTCAACTTAGAAGAATATGGCCCACAAACGATAAACGGTATGCCGGGATATTATATACACGGTACGATGTATACAAACCGCGGGCCGTTCCCGGTATGGTTAAAAGCGATCTATAAAGACGGGGTTATTACTTATGTTTTTGCCTCTACGCTAAGTGAAAATGAAATTTCATTTCAAGAAGCAAAAAGCCTAGTAGATAGTTTGCAATTACCTTAACAGACAGATTGTTTCAGTCGGGCTTGCGTGTAATAAGCGCAAGCCCGTTTTTATGGGTTGGCTTATGCGATACGGCAAAGTATGGCTAGTAACGTAACGGGCAACGGTTCATCTTGAGTAAAAATTACCGACGGCCCCAACGTATGCATACCGGAAAGCGGCAATACATAATTTTCCGTCCTCAGAGCCAACGGCGTATTGTACGGCTCACCGGTACGTTGAATAATTTCTTCGCCTGTTTCTCCGTCTATAGCAATTTTTCCACCCCGGCTATCGGCCAGTTGTAATGTAACCGAAACCACCCGTTTCTTTTGATCGGCAGAGATACCGTTGGCAAGTGCAAATACCACCGGTAACGTTTGCAATTTGGCTTGATAAGCAAGCCCCACATGCGCACAATTCACAGCACGAGGCAATTGGATTTTACCGTTAGTTACGGTCATTTCTTCCAGCGGATTTCCGTCGGCAAGCACACGAACTTTCATCCCTTCCAAATGGGACAGGCCATCCACTTCATTAAAAGTAACATCTGATTTTTTAGATACGCTTGCATCTAAAAAAATCTGGTCTTGCGGTGCTTTGCTGACCATACGCGGCAATAATTTTTCTATCAAATACTTCCCATTACGCTCTACGGCAAACCATACCTCATCATAACCACGGTTGGGAATTACGCATACACTGCGAAATGCACCCTGGGTTTGATGATGTGTCCACGCACAGACATTTTGTTCGGCTACATAAGTAAGCGCCGCCACCATACCGTCGGATAGCACACACCAGACCACATTATCCGGTTCTTGCTGATGAGCAATTTCCACAATCGTTTTATTGTGAAATAAGTGTTTGGCACACAGCGTTAAATCTTCTCCGGTATAGGCAGCCGAATTATAATCGTAATAGAAATCGCGTACGGCCCCGCCGCGTGCTTGCACATATAAGGCCCGGTTTCCCACCATTACCCCAGCGGCCCGGCTGGAGCCGCGCTCGCTTTGTTGCTCCAGTTGGATATTATACGGAGTCAGCGCACCCGACGAAGAAATCGTCCACTCGCTTCCGGCAGTAAAAACCAACAATCGCCTGGCGGCACACACACTGTGAATCGCATTTAATTTTTTCCCCGACAAATTAATACTGATACCATCGCTATCCACTAAAGCCCCGCGAGCATGCCCAAAATCTTCATGATGGCCTGTTTTAGAAAACCAAAGGGTTTGCGGTTCATGCGAAGTTCCGGCCAAGCCCAAACGGTTTTGATAGAAAAACACACATGACGGATAGCCGTTTTTTTCACTAAATGAGCCTTCTGCCCAATCGGTGGTCCAATCGGCAGAACCGTAAGGACGTTCCAGCGTTACGGCTACTTTACGGGCCGTAGCAAATTCACTAATCACTACTACCCCCTCTTGGCGGAAAGTTACCGACGACATTTCAAACCCCGCTTGTCCGGTAATACCTTGTGCCCGTACGCGTATATAATAAATATGCCCCGTATCTTCTAAAGTACCGAATTTAACTAAATTACCTTCTTCATTAACACGTTGCAAATATTGAACGGCTTGCCAGGTGATTCCCAAATCTTCCGATTTTTCCACCACCAGCGTCCCCGTCCATGTACCGGAAGTCTGTACCCGCCAATCGCCGGCAGATTTGATAATAGCCGAAGTATCTTCATAGCCGAGGGCTCCGGTTTGTTTTTGGGCTTCTATGGTATGTGTCAGGCTGTATTTGCCGCCCACATCCAATGGAGAAAATGCATCAAAATTGCTCTCCAATATATAAGTTGTCTCACCGGTAGAGACGCTTCCGCCGTCGTTAATACCGCCGGAAAGGGCCTGCTCAATCACAATACTGGGCTCGTGGACGAAACTATCGCGATACGTCAAACGTAATACGGCCCCGTTCCAATCTCCGCCGGTGGCTTGGGGAGAAGTAATCTTAATCACACCGCCTAAATTTTGTGCCGTCAGGCCATACGCATTATAACGGGCATTAAAATCGCCCACTAATTGGGCCATATCTAACCCATAACCATGCGCTACCGAAAAGAGTTCATTTTGAAAATATCCATACACAAAATACCTACTATCCACCACCGGAGAAAAAGATAATGAGGCCGACACCCCTTCTACTTCCACCGTTTGCTCCGTAGCCACGATACGCATTTTATGGGTTTCGTCGGTATTAGACGGCTGAAACGGCCCAAATGTAATGGGTTGCTGATTCAAAGAAAAACGTCCGTTATCCACGCGGGTAAGGACATAAGGCGGATAATTGGGATGCGCCAAAAACAATTTTTGTCCGTATTGGGTATATGAAAGAGTTTGTAAATCAAGTGCCGAGAACGGCGAAACGATTTCGTAAGGTTCGGCACGATCGTTAAGAACCTGTCCTGCCGATGTAAAAACGCGAATATACTTCTCCCCGAATTCTAACACATACGATTCGTTTTCCCCAACGACAAAAGGAATCAGACGGCACGGTTTTTGTGTATATTTGGCCGTTCCCATGTAAGCCGTACCGGGCCGGTTAGAGGCCCCGCCTTGCGGATGGACGTAAAAATTACAAGCATTTTTAAGCCAAGTTTGATAAGCCGCACTATCTACACGCGCATGCAAAGACGGGCTGACTTCTCCGCCGGCAAAAGAAGGTTGTATATGACGGGTAAACATAATTAACGCACCTCACTAAAAGCATCTTTTTCGTTTCGGATGGTAAACGATTCGGAGGAATTAGTCCTACGTGCTTCCTGTAAACTGATCGTATATTTTTGCAAGAGTTGCGCTGCCAGTTGCGTATCTGCCGTTAAAGATACCGCCAAATCACAAGCTAGGGCTAATGAAAAACTTTTGATAAACGCCGCATCAAACAGGTTTTCATCCGTAATACGGCGGGTAAACTCCCCATAAGCCTTGTCTGATGGCGTTACCACCACCCGGCTATGTAAATCGGTCCGGAAAAACTCCTCAAAGGGCAAGCGGGTATTGCCTTGATCAAAAACACGGCGCATAAACAAGCACTCTGCCGGATATTTATACACAAACCGCCCCTGATTATCGGCTTCTTGTTCCAGCAACGTTAGGGGCTCTTGTGCCGCAGCAAATGCCCAATTATGGGTGCGTAAGACTTCATCTCGCACCGGAGCATAAAACAAATTTAAGCGGCGGGCTTTTTCATTTTCCTGCTCTAAAGACAAAATCGGGGATTGCCCCAACTGTGCCAAGGCTAAATTACAAATATGTATTTTTGTTATCATTTTTATACTCCATTTTAATTTTATTTATTATTTAATATATTTTTTATTATTTACTATAAAAAAAATTTTAATGCTGAATTTATTTTTACTTATTTTTTAAGCATTTTTATTTTTAATGTTATTTTTGCGATTACAAAATAAGATAAAAAAAGATACAAAACATTTTTAATTTAAACCGACAAAAAGTTTCAAAAACTAATTCTTTTAGGTTATTTTTTTAGATTTCTTTAAAATCCCCTTAAGAAAATCAAAAACCAAGAAAATGTTTCATTATCTCCCCTTTCCGGGGCATTTTACACAGAGAAATCCCTAATTTTGCCCCTATTTTGAGCAAATTGGCCCCTTGGCGGATTTTTTCAGGACTTTCCCCTATCCAAATATCCCTAAAAAGGCTTTTTGGGAGGCGGGCGGAACAGAAAAACCGCCCGTCCCTATCCCTTTTTCGGTTGGCCCCGGGAGTTACCAATCGGGGTCTTTTGATCACCGCCAAGTTATGGAGCATGGCGGCAAGAAGGCACCGTTTAGTGCATATCTACCGCATCGGTCAAGAAGAACGAAATCTTGCCAGCGGTAGCGGCATCACCTGTTACGGTATATTTGGCGCGCAAGTAGCGTTTGACGCCCACCGGAACGGCTACCGCCATCAGTTGTTTGTCGGCCGTTAAGGCAGCCGCCAAGAACGAACCGGATGCTAATTCCACCGCATTAGAGAATTCCGCATTGTCTGCAGTTTCCAACGCAATTTTCAAACTGGTCAACGTAGCGAAATTTACATCCACGCGGCAGACGGCAAACATCCCGCCGGGGACAAAATTCCCGGCACTTTTCAAGTCCACGATATTCGTGGAAGCCGCCGTAGTGGTAACGGCTTGTTTATCGGATAATACGCTATTTTGATCTAACAACATAATCTCCTCCTAGGCCACGATGGCTTCCGTGTCGGTAATCGCATCACAGATGTGTACCGGGATTTCGTTAAACGTCATAAGTGGACGAGCCGTTAATTGGTCCGGCGTGTATTGGACGTTGGTGCGGCTGCTGGCCAGTTTGCGAAGTGCCGCTTTGACGGTACGGTTCATATACCACACCGGTTTGCCCATAGAAAGGCTTTGGATACGTTCTTCCAAATCGCACATTTTATCAATCAAGTCAGACGGAACATTGGTTGTATCAATGTTGCAGATACGTCCGGCGAAACGCCAATCTTGCACGGCAAGACCGAGTTTCCACTCAAAATATTCCTTGTAGGCAGGATATTCGTTTCCGTTAGCATCCACGTGATTGACAAGTCCATGATCTACCCGTTGGATACCGGCTTTAGATCCTTTCGGGAAGAAAGTAAACACCTTATCGGTATCCCAAACGACCAAATAAATAGACGAGTTTTTATCGGCAGTGCTACTCCCCCCGTCAATAACGTTGCGGGAACTTTCCGCACCGGAGAGTTCACAATAACGCGCGGCAAGACCGGTAAAGCGTTCGGGGTTTTTGCCTACGTTACCGTAAATCAAGTTAGCCGCCATGGTGTTAGACATTCCGGCGATAATTGCGCGGGATTGCCCGGTACGTACGGCTTCTACATGACCGCCTTTTTCGGCTACCAATTTATCCACTACGGAATAAGCCGACAACGTGCCATAACTTTCTACAACAACTTTCGTGGTGGCTTTGGCCGGTTCAATACCTTGATACGCACGACGCCAAGTTCCTTCCGGGATACCGGTGCGAACAGCATATTCATGTCCGCTGTCAAGCGAACTTTCACAGACAAGTGCGTCGCCGATAATATCGTTAGATTGGCTAAGCACTTCCGCAATCGCCAACTCTTGGCCCGACGGGTCAAATTGTTTGGCGTAATCAACTAGACTATATTGTTTATCAGCAATAATTGCCATTTTATATCTCCTTTAATTTCGTTTTCCGTACAACGCTTCAGCGAAGGTTTTATCTTGCGGAGCAGACGGCATACCGCCTGCCGAAATATCTTCGCTAATGGTGCGTCCGATCCCGCTGAGCGTACGGATCACAACGGGATGATTTCCCAGCCCCGTTTCTTCCAAAAGCTCGCGCAAGTCCGGGCCGCCGAACGTATTGGCAGCGCGCAAAGCAAACGCAATTTCTTGGTCTAATTTTTCCCCATACATAGCGCGTGTTTGTTGTGCCCAAGCGGTAACTTGTTCGCGTTTTTTATCTTGTGTCTGTTGCGTATAATGTTGCACGCAATTCTTCTCAAATGCGAGCCATTTTTCCACTTGTTCTGACGACAAATTTAATTCGTGCGCCAATTGCTTAAACACTTCGTAATCCGCCGCTTGAAACGGCGTATTTTCACGGGAAGGAACAATAGACGGGTCCGGTGTATCCGGCATCTGCTCGGTAGTCCGGTCGGCACTGGCAGTGCTGTCAGTTTCGCCCGGAGTTTGCGCGTTTTGCGCCGTAGCAGACGAGTTTGTTAAATCGGTATTTTCAAGCGCAGTAGGTGTAGTTTCAGACATTAGTTAACTCCTGTGTTAAGCGGTTAATTTCGTTTTGTTCCGAAGTAACTTCGGAAAGATATTCCCCCCGCATTTGCAGGTATGCAGAAGGAGAAGCGTCCTCAATTTCGCGCAACAAAAAAAGCCCGATACTTTGTTGCCCGCAATGAAACGCTGTGGCCGCATTGTCGCCGGGCACAAAAGAATGTTGGTGCACGCGTGCGGCTTGCAAGATACGCCACAATAAGCGGCGACCCTGTACCGTTTTTAGAACGGTTTGCAAATCAGCAGTATTTCGTTTTTTAAGTTGTTTTTCGTTCATAAGAGAATAGAGGAGCCGACCTGCCCGGACAAGTCCGGCTCCGACGGTACATAAACAGCGTTCGCTAATTTTAGACGCCTGTTTTAGACCGTTTCCGATGTGATAAGCCAACGGAAAAATAAGTTCGCGGGACGTTTATTTTTCCGCACCGCACCGGGCCGTAACGCTTATAAGGACGCGCCCGCGTGCGGATTTTTATTCCCTTTAGTTTTCCGCAAACTGAGAGGACGCGGACGTCATTTTATTTTCATCCGCCGCTTGCGGGGAAACCGGTTGATTTTCCGGCTCCCCCGCCGGGGTTGTGTTTTCTTGGGCGCTTTTTAACAGTGCAGGTGCAACGCCGAGTGCTTTTAACCCTTCTTCCAGCGCACATTCGTAATCTACGCGCTTTAGAATTTCGGGTTGGGCGGCCGCAACGCTCGCGGCGTAATTTAACCCTTGCACTAAGGACGACAACCCCGCTGCCTTCTGTGCTTGTGCAATCATAGATACATATTCCACTTTAATCGGCATACCTTGTATGCTTTGCGGCGGTGTAGGAAGCAATCCTTGCCGCACAAGCAAATTAAATGCACGGTCAATAAGCGGGTCTAACAGTTCGTTTTTAAGCCGCTCCAACACCGGGCCTAACACCAGCATTTTTTCTTGATGACGCTCGGCCACTTCGGTAGCAGTCATACCCGTGTAATTTTGCGCAGAAAGCGCAAGAAAGACATCTGCAAAAAACTGCGAACGGATCGTGGCACGCACCGACTCAATAGCGGCATCCAATGAGTTCAAGTCGGGTTGCACTTGATACGCCGGACGTACCGCCCCATCCCCCGTACCGTTGTAGCGGGTTACTCCGCCCGGAAGCAAATTAACTTCACCTTGCACATTGGCGGAAACCATCACGGGCGGATTGGTACTTTTATCTAAAGCAACCAGTTTTGTTTTCTGCATTTTTTGCAGCATTTTAACATCACCCAAACACTTCCACCCCGGGCCTTTACCATAAACGTCGGAAGCATTTTTCACTTCCCAACGGGCGGCAATTACCGGAAATTCTTTGTATCCGCCCCGACGCAAAATATGACCGTCTTCCAAGAAATAGACGCTGGTAAATGCCATGTGGTGATGATCGCGCAAGAGCGGCGAATGGTGGGTGTTAGGTGTAATTAAATGAAATACTTTGTAGTATTTAGCACTTTGTTGTTCGGCGGGGAGTGCGCAGATTTGTGCCGGTACATTTTCAGCCCCGAACTTTTCAATTAGTTGCTCGGCCGTTAAAAAGAACTCGCGTCCAAAGCGATTCGTGCGACCTTTTTCATCCGTTCCCAAGCAATACTCGCCAATCGTAAACGGACGGCAATAAATGCCTTTATCTTTATCTTCTTCTACCAAAAATGCCGCCGTACCAAAAACCGCAATTTCTTCGTAGAATCCGTGCAAGACACCGTAAACGTTGCTTTTGGCAAACACTTCTTCCAACCGTTTTTTGACGTCAAATATCCACTCGCGTGCGCCGGGCAAATCCATCATTTCTTCGGGAGCAAGGGACAAATCAAACCAACTTCTTGACGGACTTGTTAACCCGGACATCATCCCCGCACACAAGACTTCTACCGAAAGACACGGTGCAGAGTCCAGTAGCATTTTATGGTCAATGCGGCGCCCTTGATTAGGCAATTGCCCGTCAAAGAAACCGCGGGTAGGCGCAAGATACGCCCCCAATTCTTTCCAAACGGGCAACCACGAAGATTGCTCGTTTTTGAGTGCGTCATATTGACGCTTGTAATCGGTATGTAACTTTTTCATAATCAGTAAAAGGAAAGCAGAAGTGAAGAAAATTTACTACTATGTAGAAAACAGGAGGAAAATTATGGCAGGATTAATTGTGATTTTTATTTTTGCGGTACTGATGGCAGTACCGGGGTTCTATATTATCACACGCAAAGTGTTTCCGAAGAACAGCAAACGCTCGGCGGTGTGGACGACGTTAATTTTAACGGCACTATTTATAGCGGGGTTAGCCTTACTGCTACTTGGAAATTGGCCCGAATAGAAAACGAGCCGATAAGTTTGATACACAACCGCCTGAAAATAGGCGGTTTTTTTACGCAAAAAACAGACAACTTATTACAACAAAATCAATTTAGCGGGAAAATAAAGGAAGTACTACTAAGATTTTATAATTATAGCATAAATTATAATCATTTGTCAAGTAGGTCCTTTGTAAAACTGATTTTAGTAGATATAATCATACGCACTGTTGGGCGCGGAACGGTTGGTTTCTTGCTTACAAATTTGATGTACAAGATTAGTTCCGCTCATAGCCTTGCAGACTTGTTTTCCGGCGAATGTATTGTCGGGAGAAACTGATAATTCATGAGCAAAACCGATATTAGGAAAATCCGTACTTTGTCCATTGTATTTACCCGGAACGCCCAACGTACAAACCACCCGATCATCAGTATCTAATCCAATAATAAAATTACACCAGCCCCAATCAAAAAAATAGATTCTATTTTTTCCGGATTGTATGTCTTGTACTTTCAAAGGCGTTTTGGAAAAATCAATATCCAAGTCGTCAATACTTAGCGTATAACTACCGTTGGCCATGTAATATCGTTCTTGGGCATCGGCTAATGAACGGGTCATGTCTTTAAGAGTAGCAAACCGGCTTTTCAGCACGGCTTTTTGATATTGCGGAAGTGCTACGGCAGCCAAAATACCGATAATAAGAACGACGACCAATAATTCAATGAGTGTAAATCCGTCTAAACAATCTGATTTAATATTTTTCATAATGAGTCCCCCTGGTTTGATTCTATCAAATTTAACAAAAAAACATGTCAAACTTTCATCGTACAGAGGATGCTACGTTCAAATAACTTCGTACTCACTTTTGGCGAATTCGTTTGTGCGTTGTGCCGCTCCCGCACACACAGGCGCCGCAAAAGTAAGAGCGAGAGCATCTGCTAAATCGGGGCTTTTTCCGGTACGCGCTTTTAATTTTTCTTTCGGCTCCAAACGAAGTCGCCCCGCCGCATCATAATCGTAGGCGGTTTGACACAAATCGGCTTTCAGTTCCGCTACGTCGGGCAATGCGCCTACCGATTTTATCCACGCCGCCATTTCCCCCCACATTTCCGCACGTTTGTTGGCATATTGTCCGGCTTTAATCGGCACCCCGCCAAACGGCACTTCCGTTACCGAAAAACCCAACTGCCGCAAACGATCAATAACCCCGCCGCCACAACCCGCATCTATAAAAACTCCGTCGGGACGGAAGGACTCTATTTCGCGCGCCACATAAGACGCTAATGTCATATTATCTACCTGCGTCAGCACGATCGGTGCAAAGGCCTGCACTCCCTGACGACGAAAAATAACACTTCTATCGTCACCGAAACGAGCCGGATCAACCCCTAAAATTTTCGGAGAAAACCGCAACTCGCTAGGCGCATAATGCCGCTGCATGGCTGCCAACACCGCATCAATGGGAATTAAAATATTTTCCGCACTTGCCGTAAAATCGCACAGATATTCCTGACGGAAAATGGTAGCAGGCGTTTCTTGCTTAATACGCTCAAGTTCCGCCGGAGAAATAACGCCCGATTCGTCGGCCCTAAATACACCGCTCCACCAAACGGTAGGGTGGGTTTGGGCTAATTTTTGGGCTTGATTAAAAAGTTCGTAAAACGCATTTTGCCCTTTAGGTGTTCCCATAAAAACCACCCATCCGTCACGCGATAATAACATAGGCCGGATAATTTCCGCAAACAACCCGGGCTTAATTTGGGCATATTCATCTAGCACAACACCGTCGGCATACGTACCGCGCAAAGCATCGGGGTTATCCGCACCGCCTACCCATAACCGCGCGCCGTTAGGGAGTTTAATGCACAGTTCGGTTTCATTAATCGTAATATCCGGTAAAGGCGCGCAGTATCGTTTAAGATAATCCCATGCAATCAATTTGGCTTGTTTCAAAAAAGGAGCTATATAAAAATAGCGGGCATGCGCACGTGAATTTTGCAGTGCTTTTTTTAACAAATGATTGACGGCGCAAACCGTTTTGCCCAGTTGCCGGTGAGTAACAAGCACGCAAAAACGGTGGGTCTCCAACGCGGCGTGAATTTTGGCTTGTACCGGGCGGGGTTTATAGGGAATTGTAATGTGATTTTGTTTCATTCGTTTTCCCAACTCACAGTAATAGGTGTATGAATTGCGGCCGTTTCTTTACCGTCTTGCCAACCGAGCAGATTTTTTGCAGTAAATACGGCAAACGAGGCAGAATAATTACCGCGCAAACTATTTTGAATAAGAATATTACTTTGTAAATCACGCGCTTTTTGAGCCGCTTCATGAAAAGCGGGGTGAGCATTTTCCCAATTAGTTAGTACTTCGCACGTCGTGCCCAATTGTTTGGCAAAGGCAGCAAAAGTGGGCAGTTCGGCAGCAGTTTCCACCAGAGCGACGGAGCCGTCTCGCTTTTGCACTTCTGTAACACGAAAAGCCGGAACATCAAAAAAGGCAAGTAATCGCTCACAAAATTCCGGTTTATAACGAAGAAGTGTAGGTTTGTTTGCAACATCAGCAGTTGTTCTTTTACGGGACATAAATTTTCTCCCATACAAAATCACCCGACGAACGGGCCCTGAAAATACCGGAAATAAAAAAGGAAATAAAAAGGAAGATAAAAAAATACAAAGCGAAGTAAGTTGCTTTGTAATGATAAATATATTATAGCATAAATTTTGATATTTTGTCAAATTTATTTAACATCGGCAAAAGCCAACCATTTTTAATGCCACCAAACGGCCAATCGGCGATAGCAGCCAAATCATCCTGTTCTCTTTGATTCTGCGCGACACACGTATTGTATAAGAAAATACTGACATATAAATAAGGTTCCAAACTGGTGCTATACAATTTTCCATACGCACTATTAACTTGTACTTTCAAAAAGGCAGCACGCGCAAAAATAAAATTTTCCAAATACAGTTTTTTTGCATATCTTTCAGACATTCATCCCCCCGCGCGCGATAAAAATACGGTCCGCGCGACAAATGCAACACTAAAAAAAGGGTTAATTTAAGAGTATATTTTTCGGCAACAGATTCAGTTTTTTACGTCTGGGAAGCAAAGTTAACCCGCGCTTCCGAAGCACTTTTTAATATAGGCCGGCCGGCACCGGATGTTAACTTTGCTAACCCAACCAACTTTTTATTTGCTACAATTAAACCACATAGTTCAGGGCAGAATTATGCAGTTGCGCACAACAGAGCACACCCGCCGCTGGGAGCGGCGCAGTCGCATGTGAGTCCGACCTCTCCGTTTGAGATTTCCTACAAGACAGGAACTTTCAAATGCGCTGGCAAGATGAAAAACAAGAAGTTGGCCCGTTTTTCATATTGTTAGTATAGTAAGTATTGTTAGCATTTGTCAAGCAATTTTTTATAAATGCTTCAATATATTTTTTACCGACGATGAATAACTTTGAAAAACAACTGGAAAAATGGAATAATGGCATTTTACGCGGGGCACAAGCTAAGTTAGCAAAGTGCCTACAAGTCACTACGGCTACCGTAGCCCTTTGGACTACCGGCAAACGCCGCCCTTCTAAAGGATATATTGCCAAAATGGCCCAACTATTTAACTCAACTATTGCCGATGTGCAACGATTATTTATGACGCCAAATCATACTTCCGTGTCTTTTACCGCCACGACACAAACCGGGGTATTATGTGATTCACCGGGTCCGGATATATACACAGTAGAGCCTTACACAACCCTTTTAACACCGACAGAAAAAACGGTATCTTTGCCTGTTTTTACCAAAGTACCCACCTCTTATCCGCTTTTTCGGCATACGCAAGTACGGGCGTGGTGGACAATACCGCAATCAGAGGCTAAAAAAGCCCGGTTTTTATTTGTATTGCCAAGCGATACGGATCGGGAACGGTTATTATTTATTCAGCCTTGCAATTCATGGAAAGCAGGTAAGTATATGCTTGGAATGGGTGTAAAAGAATATTTATTATTCCGTGTCAAAAGAACAACAAATGGTTTGATTTTGGAAACAGAAGACGGGGATAAATTTCCGGCACAACATTTTTCGCCTATTGGCGTAGTAACCCGGCAAATTTGCCAATTATAAATTTTCCCTTGATTTTCGCCGAAATATCATTATACTATCTATACCTGAAGATAGTTGCAGAAAAATTCTTTTGGTCGGCCGATGGGCATGGCTTATCGGTCTGAAAAGGAGAAACTGTTATGTAACGTAATCTAGGCAGGCGCGAAGAGCGTAGTTTAGGTTGCGGGCGTAGCAGAAAATAAGAGTTCTTTGTTTAGATGCGATACAGTAGGACGGCGCGGATGCAGCGTTCGGTGCACAAGCCTTAAGCCTGTTATTTGCGAATAATGGGAGCCCTTAAGGATATGGGCCGGAGCACCCCGTCTCAGGCGGTATGCGGCAGAACAAAATTCTTGACTGCACTTTTTTAGGTAAGAGAGCGACTAATGAACATGTCGGTACAATGAGTCCTGCATTGAATAAATGCGGGGCTCTTTTATTTTTAGTCAAAAGGGCTTGCAAAACCTACCGTACTTTGCTAAACTATCAAACAGCGTCCGGCAATTTGTGGCCCGAACGCCTCATTTTTTGATAAGGGGTTTTACCAGTTATGCCGATTAAAAAAACTAATAAAGAAGCCTTAACCGCTACTGAACTCAAAGAGATAAAAAAACATCTTTTACAATTAAAAGAAGAAGCGGCTGCGCGGTTAAAAGATAAAAAAGACATGGATATGCCTGAAGCAGAAGTAGGAGATCCGATTGACGATGCTTCGCGCAGTTTAGATAAAGAAATTCTTTTTGAACTTTCCGGTAATGCCCATAATACTATTGAGCAAATCGAGGCGGCTTTACGCAAAATCGACAAAGGCATTTACGGTACGTGTGAATATTGCCGTCAACCTATTCCTAAAAAACGCATCAAAGCCTTACCGTTTGCGCGCTATTGCGTCAATTGTCAACATACCAACGAACACCGCAATCACTAATTTGTCTATCAAATAAACGCGGTTTTTAATAAAAACACCCCGCTTAAGCAAGCGGGGTGTTTATTTGATGACAAATAATTTTACGGTTCAAATACCACACGTGTATGCTTTTTATCTTTAGCCACCGCGCTGATTTTGTAACTGTTTTCACTCACTCCGATTTTGAATCCTTTCGGTTCCAATATCTTACGGGTATCGCGTTGAAATTGTACCGGATCCCCGGACAAAAGGGCCAAACGCAACAAATCATTTGTGTAATAACCATACATTTTTTTGTGGGCTTCTTCCAACTTCGCAATTTGACTTAGTTGCATACGGGCATGGCGGATATACCATCTATCTACCAAAGCCCCCCCACCGAATGAGTGAAAATAGATTGTCCCGGCAAACAGCAACAACAATATCACGCCCAAACCGCGTAAAACCAAGGTTTCCGCGCCGCTTTTTTCACGAATTTGCACGACCACGCTTCCACCCAAAAAATCATGCAACGCGCGGTGTCTATCATCAAAAAATGCCCACAAAAAACCACAGCCGAACAATCCGAAACTAATGTAATAACCTACCGCCCGTAAAAAAGCCCGTACAAACGACACAGAGCCGCTTAAATCTTGTTTAACAACGGCGATGCCGACCAATGCCTTGCCTAATGTCATACGATCGCCACATGAAAAAATAGTTTCATACAACACAAATAGTCCATTGATAATGGCTACAATAGCCACCCCCTGCCACAATTCCAATTCCGGGTTGGCTAACTTAATCCACAACCAAGTGATAAATTGGCTAGGTAAAAAGACAATGCCGTAATCAATTAGCAGTGCCACGAACCGTTCGGCCACGGTTGCATAAATAATTTTCGGTTGTTCTTGGGTATCAGTAACAACAGGGGTATCTTGCATAATATTAATACGTTGTTGTGTCATAGAGGTTCCTCGTTACAAGTATTATAACAAGTTTTGGCTTAGAAGATACTTCTTTTACAAAAGGCTTGATTTTTCTCGGAGTTAAACATATACTTAAAGAGTAAGCAATTTGCTACAAACAAGGAGAAAACTTATGGTAGTGTGGTTTTTATTTGGCGCCATGTGCGTTTTGGTACTTATCTTTATTTTAGCGTATTTTAAATTTGCTTCATTAAGCAAACAAACCCAAAAAGCGTGGCAACAGTTGGATCACCAACTCAAATTCCGCATGGAATTTATTCCGTCGTTGGCGTTATCGGCGGCGTCTTTATCAGAATTGGACCGGGAATTTGCATATCAGTTAAGTTCGTTCAAAATGCCAAACCCGCAAAAACTTTCGTTAAAAGAACGGGTAGAACACGAAGCAAAACTTACGCATGCGTTCCAAACGGTATTTGAAGCCGCCAGCAAGCACCCCGAACTTACCAACGATGAACATTTTTCCAAACTCAAAGACAGTATTATTCAATCGGAACAGAAAATTCAACGGGCCAAAAAGAAATATAATTCTACGGCACACACATTTAACATTATTACGACGGTAATTCCACTCAACCTGATTGCGAAGATGTTTGAAATGGAACCGTACGATTATTTTGATTTTGATTCCAGTTTATAATCCAAATAATCTAAAAAACCCCGGCTTAAACCGGGGTTTTTTTGCGTCTAAAATGGTATCATATATATATGATCATTGATGATGAAAAACTACAACGAACGTTGGAAGATGCCAAATCGCATACCGATTCCGACGTGACGGCTATTTTAGATAAAGCGAAAGCCCTACACGGAATATCGCTGACGGAGGCGGCCGTATTACTTAACTTAACCGACCGCAAATTGTTAAATAAACTTTACGATACTGCAAAATTTGTCAAAGAAGCCATTTACGGAAATCGTATTGTATTATTTGCTCCGCTTTATATTTCCAACTTATGCTCCAACGAGTGTGTGTACTGCGCGTTTCGCCGTTCTAACACGAAGTTAAAACGTCATGCCAGCACACAAGATGAAATCAAACAAGAAGTTACCGCCCTGTTACAACAAGGCCATAAACGTATTTTAATGGTGGCCGGAGAAGCATACCCCGGCGGCGGCTTACAATATGTGTATGACAGCATTAAAACGATTTACGACACACGCTGGAACGGACAAAATATCCGCCGCGTTAACGTTAATATCGCACCGCTGACAGAACCCGAATTTGAAGAACTCAAAAAGTGCAATATCGGTACCTATCAACTTTTTCAAGAAACGTATCACAAAGAAACGTATGAAAAGTTGCATATTGCGGGAGCCAAAAAAGATTATCAATTCCGTTTAGACGCTATGGACCGCGCCTTGGAAGCAGGGATCAATGATGTGGGCATTGGGCCGCTGCTTGGCTTATACGACCACAAATACGAGATTTTAGCCACGTTGGAACACTCGTGGTATTTGGATCAAAAATACGGCATTGGGCCGCACACTATTTCCATTCCGCGCATTGAACCGGCGGAAGGGAGTGATTTCAGCCAGCACCCCAACGACGTATTATCCGATGACGATTTCAAGAAATGCGTAGCCGTACTACGCTTGGCTGTTCCTTATACAGGTATTATTTTAAGCACGCGCGAAAGCCCTGCCATGCGTAATGCCTGTTTGGAACTCGGCGTATCGCAAATTTCCGCGGCATCCCGTGTGAACCCGGGCGGTTATTCGTATGATAAAGACAATGGCAGCCAATTCACGTTAACCGATGACCGTTCGTTAGCCGAAGTGATTGACGCGGTGGTAGATGCCAAACATATGCCGTCTTTCTGCACCGGGTGTTACCGGTTAGGACGCGTAGGCAAAGATTTTATGGATATGGCAAAACCGGGCTTAATTAAGACGCACTGCTTGCCTAATGCTATGTTCACATTTGCCGAGTATTTGGAAGACTTTGCGCCTGCCCCGCTCAAAGCCAAAGGATATGCGCTGATTGAAAGCACGGCGAAAGAAGCGTTCCCGGCGGATTCTCCGATACAACTGCTGATTAAAGAGAATTTGTCCAAAATCAAATCAGGCAAGCGTGATTTGTATTTCTAAATAGTTATACCGAAACGCCCTGTGCAAGCGCACAGGGCGTTTTAATTGGCCATATTATAGGACATAAAAAAGCCCCGCTCGTTAAGAGCGGGGCTTTACAAATTTCTAATTTACTTAGAATTTGATTAACATACCGAGTTGGCCTTTTACATTGTCCTTGTTATAGTTGTCTCTGTTGTAGTCAGTACCATCCCAAGAAGTGTATTTGGCATAACCGGCACCGGCGAATAATTCCACATATTCATTGTGGGCATATTTAACCGTTACGTCACCTTCCCAGGTGGAAGAGTGATCCATGCGGTGATCTTGGAAGGAATAACCGTCCAAAGATACGGTCCATTTGTCAGCCGGTTTTACATCAAAACCGAGGTTGAACATGGCAACACCGTTGTTGGAGTAATCAAAGATATCTCCGCCTAAGCGATGACCGATAAGCAAGCCGGGAGTGTAGTTACCCAAGGCCCAGAAGCCTTCGTTAGCATACAAGAAAGCACCGCGGGCAGTTACCGCTTTGATATCAGTGGCTAAGTCCACTTTAACCATGTGACCGGTGTCTTTGTTTTCTTTGAAAAGACCATTGCGGAAACCATAGTTGCGGGCATATTCGGCAGCCATGCGGACAGCTTCGCCGTCGAAGCCGAGTTTAGCACCATAGAAACCACCGTTGCCGTCTACCGGGTATACGAGAGCCGGGAAAACGGTATGATCGGTGAATTTCATATCGCTGAAGTTATAAGCATAGGCTTGAAGTTTCAACGCATCGGTCAAGTTCAATTTGAAGTCACCACCGATTAAGGTAGCATCAACTTCGTCTACAACGATCGTAGGATCAACGAGGTCATCATCAACCATTTTGATGCGACCGGCGATTAACGTTAAGGCTTTAACGTCATCACCATAGGTCACTTTAGCAGCATCTAACGAGTTGGTTAAACCGTTAAATTCGGCATTGTAGTGGTTCGGACCAATGTACATTACAGCACTGTCTTCATCACCGTAGAATTGGCGGCCGACGGTCGCTTCTAAGCAGCAGAATAAATTGTGGAGTACCACATTGGCTTCTACTAAACGAACATCGTTCCAATATTGGTTTACGGTTTTACCGGTGGAGACATCATTGCCCCAGACGTTCGCATATTGGAACATTAAATTAGCGGTTACATCTTCCACTAAATCAGCGGATAAACCGGCTAATACACGAACACTGGTGCCTTCGTTATAATTTTTTACATTTTCACCGGTAATCGGATCGACAGCCACAACCATATTGTGGTTAACATCAGAGGTGATAGTTTGAATATCGCCTTTGAGGTTTACATTTTTCAATACGTCAGCGTTAGCAGAGACTGGTAACAAAGCAGCCAAGGCTAACAAGCTTAGTAGTTTTTTCATGCTAAGTACTTCCTCCTGTTTAAGTTTAACTACCCTACCTAATTATTAAAACTCTTTGCGAAAAAAATTGCAACCCCTTTTTCAAAATACACTTGACATTCTAAAACGAAATTGATATCTTTTACACATTTTAGACGATAATTTTGATTTTTTCCCGTCGTTCCGACGAGAAACACAAGAAAGGGATAAAATGCTTCTCGTACAAAAAAGACTCATCCGGCAAAAAATTGCATGATTTTTTGAACTCATTTTAGTTCGTGAAACAAAAAAACGCAAAAACACGGGCCCAACAATTAGTTAGGCCCGTGTTTGCTTTTTAGAGATTATAAATAATCTTTACATTAGTTCCAAAGGGCGAGTTTGGTTACTTTGTCCGTACGCCGCACTTTCGGCTCACCGACAATTTCTTGTACGTACGCTTCGCAAACGTGAATTTTCGTACCTAACATCAAGTGCCCGCCGATGACATTAAATTCCTCATCAGACAATGTCACATGAGCATGCACCATCGGGCGGTTATCTTGAATTGAAATATTGCCCGATAAGTTAAGCAGTTCCAACGGCTGATTCACCGTTTGTTTTTCGTAGCGTTTTTTAGCCGGGTCGTAGTAACCGATAGTGGCATTGGCTACCGAACCGATTACGTGAACCACTCCGCATTTTACTTGATTGTCGTGGCAAAAATCACACAAAGATTCCAACAAATCTTTCCCTTTCGGAAGTTTGAACAAATACGTCCGTCCGGTTAAATAAGGTTTTTCTTCTGCCATGTTTTATTTCCTCCCAATTACAGCCACTGTTTGGCTTTTTTCAAATCGTGAACATACGCCTTAATTGCACGCAACATATCCACACCGGACATGCCGGCTTCTTCATAGACTTTGCCAGCACTGCCGCTGCCTAAAAACTTTCCGTTTTTATGCGGATAAAGCGTATGCTTGCGCCCGGCTTGGCTTAACAGCCACGCATCTAATGTCGGGCGGGTAAAATCGGTAATTCCCATAGCCGTTTGACGAAGCGAAAGCGGTAAAAGTTTTTCTTGTTGTTTTTCCGGTAACGCTTCAAACAGTTCGCGGCTGGTAATATAAACGATATTTACATTTAATTTATGTTTAGCAAGCGCAGGTAAGACTTCTTGTAAAACAATACGTCCTACACCTGCTCCCTGAACAATAACCGTACCGTCGGCTTTGCCTTTAGCACGGTGCATATAATACAGTCCGTTCACGGCCTGTTGCGCAGGATCCATTCCCAATGCCTTGCGGTCAACAAACTGGGCCGAAGGGCGCGCCACAAACGGTGCAAATACTGCCGGATGTAACGATAAAGATTTTGTTACAAGCGGCCAAATTTCATCTACTTCTACCGGGGTTGCCGTAATACATGAACCCGTCGGGAAATTATCTTGCAATAATTGAAGTGATTGCGGGTCGGCGTGAGTGGGGCCGTCTTCTCCCGTGGGCAAACTGGCATGTCCGTTAAACAAAATAAGCGTATTAGGAGTAAGACCCACTTCGCGCGCCGCTTGCACACCGATTGCATGCAACCGTGCGGCTACATGTTCAAACGCCACAAACGCACCGTAAGATGAACAGACAGCCGTGTGCGCACCAAACGACGAAATACCGCTACATACCGCCGCCATACCGTCCTCACAAATTCCCCCCATCGCCACTCGGCGAGAAAGCGGATTGGTAAGCGTATTAAAATTCCCCGCGGGAAAATCTTTTGCTACTCCCACCGCACCCGTTGAGCCGTATAAGTCAGCCGAGCCGACGAACAACGTGCCTTTTGTTTGTTTATTAAGATACCCAAGCACATTACCTAATACGCCACGTGTTGTGTATGATTTCCCGGCTTCAAAAACAAATTCCGCCGGAATTTTTGACGGTAAAAATTTAGTATAAAGATACTGACTATTTCCCAAATTTTTACGCGCCGTACGTTTAGCCTTTGTAAGGGCAGACGCGCGCGCCGTCAGTAATTTAGCCATGTATTTGGCGGTTGTCTTTTCTTTTTCAAGGGCTTGACGCACCGTTTGCAAACTGGCCCAGAAATACTTTTCTATATTAGCCGGAGTTTTATCGCCTTCAAAACGCGGGAACGACACGCCAAACGTCTTTTCAAATTCGGCAAGTGCCTGATAAAATCCTTCAGAGGCAAATTTATGCCCGGCCCCGTGGGATGCCTTGCCTTCAATACCGTATTTCCATCCTTTAACCGTGCGGTAAATAATCGCCGTCGGCTGATTATTTTTCATATCCGCGGCTAAACGCTGGGCGAGATGAATTTGATTAAAATCATGTCCGTCAGGCACGTAAATCACATTAAAATCGTGGATACGGAAAAACTCACACGGATTCCATTGGACATATTCGCCGGGGTTTTCCCCGTCGGAAGTTACGCGGTTTGTTTCAATAGAGGCCTCGTTCCAATCAATGTGAAATACCACGTTTTTCAGTTGCGCCGTAGCCGCCACTGCCGCCGCTTCGCTAACGCGTCCGGCAGTTAAACCGCCTTCCCCTTCTATAATATGTACTACGGGGCATTTCTTTCCGTACACATCAGCCGCGGCCAAGGCAAGGCCGACAGCAGAGCCGTCGCCGACTCCGCTTGCCCCGGTACTGGTGCGGACAAACGGCACGAGCGGCTCGGGATGTCCGCCAAGGGGTTTGGAGCGAAACTTATTAAACAACGGCGTATTTTGTACGCTATTATGACGAAACCCGAGCAGATCTTCCAAACGTAATTGTTGTTCTTTTTTCGTCGGCAACAACGTAGCATTTCCAATACGCGCACACTCGTTACGCAACGCCCACATGGCATATAATCCCAGCGCTTTGTGTCCGGCGGCATACGAAATAATATCGTTTTCATTGATATGGGGGCGTTTCAAATCGTAGGCCATTTCCTTATATAAAAGGTGTTCCACCATCCGTCCGCTGGAAATACTTCCCCCCGGGTGGCCCGAAGTGGGCACATAATTATATAAGAGAGCCACTAACGTACGATAGGCCAAATCTAATTTTGTCAGCGCGGCGATTTCTTGTGCGCTCAAGGCATATCCGGTTTTGTTATTATAATCGGATACATCCACAAAAACGCCGCGTTTATTTCCCAGTACCATTTTTTTATTCATATAAAAACACTATGAGCGAGTTACCCCGTGATGTGCCACATACGAAACAAGTTGGAACATTGCTTCAATATCGGCCTTGGCAGATACTTCTACGCACGAGTGAATATTGCGTGCGGCAAGCGATAAGGCACAAGCGGGAATACCCGTTTTAGACAAGTGAATCACGCCCGCGTCATTACCGCCGCGCGGCGCACAACGCACTTGCCAGTTAATTTTTTCCTGACGGCAAATTTGTTTTAATCCTTCAAAAAGCCAATCGGGCGTAATCGTGCGCCCATCAATGACAGACACGCCAACCCCGCCCCCCACACGTACAATGTAATTAGGCGCACTGCAACCGGGGATATCGGCCGCTCCGGTGGAGTCTAACGCAAAACCCAAGTCGGCATCAATGCCAAAGGCTGCGGTTGTGGCCCCGCGCAGTCCCACTTCTTCTTGTACGGTAAATACAGCATAAATATTATAAAACGGATTTTTAGCATGACGCACCAGTTCGGCCAGCACAAACACACCCGCGCGGTCATCTAATGCTTTAGCGCAAATGCGGCCGTCGCCAAATTCTTCATATTGGCGGTCTAACACGGCACTATCACCGGGTTCTACGATTTCGTGCACTTTTCCGGCGGGCAAACCGGTATCAATATAAAGGTCATTCATAGGAACGGCTTTGGCGCGGTCGGCTTCCGTAGTGATGTGCGCCGGTTTCGTACCGATGACGCCCAAAATCGGGCCTTTTTTAGTTTGTACGCGCACCCGTTGAGCAAGTAACGTACGCGGGTCAATCCCGCCTACCGGAACAAAATACAAAAACCCGTTATCATCTACATAGCGTACCATGAGGCCCACTTCGTCCATATGGGCACACAAAAGCAGGTTTTTGTCCGACGTACCTTTTTTATATACGATTAAATTACCTAAAACATCGGTGCGGATTTCGTCGGCGTACGGCGTTAAAATTTGTGTAAGATATTCACGGACCGGGGTTTCGCGGCCGGAAACGCCCGCCAGATTAGTTAGTTTTTCAAGCACAGCAAAATCTAATTTTTCCGTCATAAATCCTCCGTTTTTTGATAATTTTGGTATTTACATTATACTCTCAAACATTTTTTTTTGCAAGTTAAATTGAATTTGACACCTTCATAAATCCAGAAAAAATGTTACACCCGCCGTAAAAAATTGTAGAATAAGAGTGAAGAAGTTTAATTTTTAGGAGGAATACATGACTGTTTCTTACAAAGAACTTGGCCTCGTAAATACGCGCCAAATGTTCAAAGATGCAATGGCCGGTGGTTATGCCATTCCGGCGTATAACTTCAACAATATGGAACAACTCCAAGCGATCGTTACCGCTTGTGTGCAAACCGGTTCTCCGGTTATCTTGCAAGTATCTAAAGGCGCGCGCCAATATGCCAACGCTACTTTGCTTCGCTGGATGGCCCGCGGTGCCGTAGAAATGATGAAAGAAATCGGCAAACCCGTTCCGCTTTGCTTACACTTAGACCACGGAGATAGTTTTGAATTGTGCAAAGATTGCATTGACAATGGTTTCTCCTCGGTCATGATTGACGGTTCTCACTTGCCGTACGAAGAAAACGTAGCACTCACCAAAAAAGTAGTGGACTATGCACATCAACATGATGTAACCGTAGAAGGCGAACTCGGCGTTTTGGCCGGTATTGAAGATGAAGTTTCCGCCGAACACCACACCTATACGGATCCTGCCCAAGTAGAAGATTTCGTTAAACGCACCGGTGTAGATTCGTTGGCTATTTCCATTGGTACCAGCCACGGCGCATACAAATTCAAAGTAAAACCCGGCGAAAAATTACCGGAACTGCGCTTTGATATCTTGGAAGAAGTTTCCAAACGCTTGCCCGGTTTCCCGATTGTACTGCACGGTTCGTCTTCCGTACCGCAATGGGCTGTTGAACAAATCAACAAATACGGCGGCAAATTGGATAACACCGCCGGTATCCCGGAAGAACAATTACGCAAAGCCGCCAAATCGGCTGTATGCAAAATCAATGTGGATTCGGACGGCCGCTTAGTGATGACCGCCACCATCCGCAAAATCTTCGCCGAAAAGCCCGCCGAATTTGACCCGCGCAAATATCTCGGCCCGGCCCGCGAAGCCTTGATTAAGATGTATGCCGAAAAGAACGAAACCGTATTCGGTTCCGCCGGCAGAGTGAAATAAGTTCTCTTATAGCACAAAAAATACGCGCTCTCTTGTTAACAGAGAGCGCGTATTTTTTACGCGCTCCATAATAAAACCTACTGACTAAAATTTTCTGTTAAGGTAACAGGTAGTAGTTATGTCCGCCCCCCGTGTGAGAAACGGTAGCGGTTTTTTCTATCTGGGCACAGAAATGAGACGTATCGCTTTGGGGTTCTATACAATACATATTCCCATCAGGAAACGCAACGATTCCCCGGCCGCGATATTCCCCTTCTTTCCACATGCCCAAGGTAGACACGGAAGCAGTTGTATTACAATTGAGAATAATTTCAAAATCTTTACCAGCCCGGGTGGTATCGGTTGGACCGCAAGTTACATAACCCGTAAACGGAGTATCTTTAGGCGTAAGCGGTAAATCTACCGATAGCGGCTCAAAACTGGAAGAATATTCCCCATTGGCCAAATGGTATTCTTCTTGGGCTTCCCACACACTTCTGACCAATGCTTTTAACTGCGTATTTTTACTTCTCCACACCGCCTTTTTATATTGCGGCAAAGCAACGCTGGCCAAAATACCGATAATCAGCACAACGACAAGTAATTCTATGAGCGTAAAACCGCCGAAATTATTCTGTTTCACTTTTAACTCCTTTTTTGTAAATGATTGTTAGTACAATTCTAGCAAAAAAAATAACTATTTCCTAAAAATTTCGGTAGCACGGTCAAAGATACCGTTGCAATAGGCAATCGCTAAACCGTAGTTGGAAACAGGCACGCCCTTTTGTGCGAGCATTTCCAAGCGGTGTAAAATCTGCGTGCGCGTAACCATACATCCGCCGCATTGGATGGCCAACTTGTACGTTTCTACATCTGGCGGCAAAGCGTCCAAACTGGCGATTACATTAAATTGTAAATTTTTTCCGGTAAATTTTTGCAACCAATTAGGCAGTTTGGTGCGCCCAATATCATCACATTTATTGACGCTGTGCGAGCAAGATTCCATAATCAACACCTTATCACCGTCTTGCAAGCGGCTAATGGTACGCGTCCCTTTCAAATACATATCAAAATCACCTTTCAGGCGCGAGAATAAAATACTAAAACTCGTTAACGGAATTTCTGTCGGCACCACAGCATTTACATACTCAAACACTTGCGAATCGGTAATCACTAATTTGGGCGTATGCGTTTGCAGATATTCGCGCAGTTCGGTATCTTTTAAGCACACCGCCCACGCGCCGATATCCAGCAAATTACGTATGGTTTGTACTTGCGGTAAAATGAGCCGGCCTTCGGGCGCGGAAGAATCTACGGGAATGACCAGCACCACTTCATCACCCGGACGGACGTGATCATCTAATAACACATCTTGCGCGTAAGCACTTTTGGGAAGAAGTTGTTTGATTTTATCCAACACGGCTGCCACGTTGGGCTCTTTACACGAAAAACGTACCACATCGGCCCCGCGAATATCCACCGACATTGGCTCAATATCTTCCTTATTATGTACAAAGAAAAACGGAATTTTTCGCGCCACACACGATTCCATTAAACTTTGGTCGTACGGGCCGAATTCTCCCGCAAAAACAAGTATCGCTAAATCTACGTGATCTAATGCTTCGTGCGCGCGTTGGATACGAAGCGTACCCAAGTCGGACGTATCATCCACTCCGGCCGTATCAATGAGTACCACCGGGCCAATGCCTAAAATTTCCATCGTTTTTTTAACAGGGTCCGTTGTCGTACCGGGTTGTTCGGATACGACGGCCGTATGTTGCCCGGTAAGGGCGTTAATCAGGGAACTTTTCCCTACGTTCATTTTTCCGAAAATGCCAATATGAGGCCGATTTGTCTTTACCATAGTTTTAGTATAGCAAATCTTACTTCCGTCTTTCCTTTCCGGTTTTACCATAAAGACACAAGAAAGTATATCTATCCCTAATCTCTCCCCCCTTTTTCTTCTATATAAGGTATAATGAGTGTATATACCTTATGGGGAGAAATTATGAACAAATTTGATACTTACTTAAAAGAACGGGCTAAACTGGTAGAGAAAAATCTATCTAAATATATCGCCAAAATTCCTAACGCACCGAAAATCTTAACTGATGCCATGGACTATTCCTTGCAAGCGGGCGGCAAACGCGTGCGCCCAATCCTCGTTATGGCTACCGCCGAAGCCTTTGGCAAAAAAGCTCAAGATGTTATGCCCGCTGCGTGCGCGACGGAAATGCTCCACACCTATTCTTTAATTCACGACGATTTGCCTTGTATGGATAACGACGATCTGCGCCGCGGCAAACCCACCAACCACAAAGTGTTCGGCGAAGATTTGGCTTTGCTCGCGGGCGACGCACTTTTAACCTACGTATTTGAAGTGTTTGCGCAAAACGGGAAAGTAAAATCTATCGGTGCGGAAAATACGTTAAACGCCTTATTAAATTTTGCACACTGCACGGGTGCATCCGGTATGGTCGGCGGGCAAACGGCCGACGTATATGCCGAAGGCGTAAACACGCAAGATACGCATAGTTTTCGGGCCGATAAACTCCGCAAAACCTCTAAACCGTTAGCCAAAAAGACCTTGCACTATTTTATGTTGCCCCCCACTGTTAAAGAAACAACTCCGGAAAACATTTTGAATTATATTCACGCCAACAAAACCGGCGCGCTTATCCGCGGCAGCGTGGAAACGGGCGCCTTACTGGCCGGCGTAAAAGGCAACGACTTAAAACTCATTAAAACCTATGCCAACAGTATCGGGCTGGTGTTCCAAATTGTAGATGACATTTTGGATGTTACCGCCACCGCCAAACAACTCGGCAAATCTAACAGCGACGCCGAAAACGGCAAACTTACATTTGTCAGTTTGTACGGTTTGGAAGGTAGCCGCAAACACGCCCAATTGTTAATTTCCAAAGCACAAAAGGCGTTAGACAGCCTGAAAACCGCCCGTAAGAAAAATTTGTGGCCGCTCTATGAAATGGCTGAATTTTTCAAGACACGGACGTATTAAGGAGGAAAAATGAAAGTTCTTCCCAGTATCAAATCTCCCCGCGATTTACGACTTATTAAAAGGGAATTGCTTCCCACCCTTTGCGAGGAACTGCGCGAGCAAATTATTCAAACCGCCAGCCATAACGGCGGGCATTTAGGCTCCAGTTTAGGCGCGGTGGAAATTATTACGGCCTTGCATTATGTGTTTAATACTCCCGACGATAAAATCGTGTTTGATACCGGGCATCAGGCCTATGCACACAAACTGCTAACAGGCCGCCAAAAAGAATTTACCAAGGTACGCACCAAAGGCGGAATCAGCGGATTTCCCAAACGCTACGAAAGCGAATTTGATACTTTCGGTGTCGGCCATGCTTCAACTGCCATTTCGGCAGCGTTAGGCATGGCGATTGCACGCGACCAACAACATTCGCAAGACCGCGTTATTGCCGTCGTGGGTGACGGTTGTATGACGGGCGGCATGGCCTATGAAGCCATGCAAAATGCCGGCCTATTACGCACCGATTTGTTAGTTATCTTAAACGATAACCAAATGTTTATTTCTCAACGCGTAGGCGCATTAGGCAAGGCTTTAACCAAACTTTTAACTACCAAATACGTCCAACTCGCCGAAGAAAAAGCCACCAACTTCTTACAACGCTTTGACGAACTGGGCAACAATGCCGCGAAACTAGCCAAACGGGCGCGTTCTATTTTATTCCCGGGCACTTTATTTGAAGAAATGGGTTTTCGCTATTTCGGCCCGGTCAACGGCAACGACATAGACGCCATGATTGACGTATTGGAAAACGTCAAAAATGTCAAAGGCCCCGTCATTTTACACGTTGTAACTAAAAAAGGAAAAGGTTACAAACCCGCTGAAGACTCCCCCACCAAATTTCACGGAGTAGGACTTTTTGATGTGGAAACGGGTGATAGTTTAGGCAAGTCCGATCGTATTTCTTTTACACAAGCGTTTTCAAAAGCACTCTTAAAATTGGCGGACAAGGATGAAAAAATCAACGCCATTACCGCCGCCATGCCCGAAGGAACCGGCCTGGATGCCTTCCGCGATAAATATCCGGCTCGTTATTTTGATGTCGGTATTGCCGAAGAACACGCCGCTACGTTCGCGGCCGGTTTGGCAGCTAACGGATTAAAGCCTGTTGTCGCCTTGTACTCTACCTTCGCCCAACGGTGCTTTGACCAAATCTTGCATGATATCGCCTTACAAAATCTGCCCGTTGTGTTTGCATTAGACCGCGCAGGCATTGTAGGCGAAGACGGCCCCACCCACCATGGCGTTTTTGATATTAGTTTCTTACGCGAAATTCCGCAACTACTCATTGCTGCTCCCGCCGATGAAAACGAACTTCAGCATTTACTCAAAACCGCGTTTGATGCCAAGGCACCTTTTGTATTACGTTATCCGCGCGGCGCGGGTTTTAATGTACCCATGGATGATAAACCTAAAGCGTTGCCGGTAGGAAAAGGCATATGGCTTAAAAAAGGCAAAGATGTAACTATTCTTGCTATCGGAAACCGTGTGCACCCCGCCGAAAAAGCCGCCGAATTGTTAGCGGAAAAAGGCATCAAAGCGGGTGTAGTCAATATGCGTTTTGTTAAACCGTTAGATACAAATGCTATTGACGAAGCGCTCAAAAATTCACAATATATTGTAACGGTAGAAGATAACGTACTGGCCGGCGGGTTCGGTTCGTCCGTCGCCGAGTATTTAGTGGATAAACAAGCCAAATTTCATTTACTGCGCTTAGGATATCCCGATGAATTTGTAGAACATGGTAAATCGGCCTTGTTGTACGCACAGTATGATTTGGACGCGCAACATCAGGCTGATAAAATTTCAAATTGGATGAAGTAAAGGAGAAACTTATGGCAATCGACCCGAAATCTTTTCCGCACGATTCTTCATACATTAAAGCGTATGAAGATATGGAATTATTAAAGCACGATGTTATGCGCCCTATCCGCATGGAATTAGAAGTATTAAAGCCGGAATTGTACCTTAAATATTTTGATATTGAACGAACCATCGTTTGCTTTGGCAGCGCCCGCATTTATGAAACCGACAAAGCCAAAGAACGCGTAAAAAAGTTGGAAGCGGAACTTGCTAAAAAACCGCAAGATAAAAAACTTCAAATGCAATTAAAAGCAGCCAAAGGCCTTCTTAAATTATCTAAATACTACGATGAAGCACGTAATTTCGCAAAAATCGTCGCCCAACAAGCCGGTGATAAATATGCCGTAGTTACCGGCGGTGGCCCCGGGATTATGGAAGCCGCCAACCGCGGCGCTTTTGAAAACGGCGGTAAAAGTGTAGGGCTTAACATTACCTTGCCGCACGAACAACGCCCCAACGACTATATCTGCAAAAATATGGCGTTTTTATTTCACTACTTTGCTATCCGCAAAATTCACTTTGTGATGCGCGCAAAAGCATTTGTAGTGTTCCCGGGCGGGTTCGGTACATTTGATGAATTGTTTGAAATCTTAACGCTTATCCAAACGGGCAAAAAGAACAACATCCCGGTGGTACTCGTAGGCAAGGAATTTTGGACAAAAGTCATCAATGTAGAAGCACTTGCCGAGTACGGTGTCATTTCTCAAGAAGATACGCACCTGTGCCCCATTGTGGAAACTGCCGAGGAAGCATGGGAAATTGTTTCCAAATCTTGCAAGATTAAATAAAGTAGTTTTAAGACAACTATAACTCCCCAAGTTTACTCACTTGGGGAGTTTTTTACGCTATAGGCAGTTAAAAAGTTATAATAATTATAGTAGTAAAGATCACCAGGAGATTAGTCATGAGAAACAACCAAGCCTTTACACTTATTGAATTATTAGTCGTTGTACTGATTATCGGCATATTGGCAGGTGTTGCTTTGCCGCAATATCAAAAAGCCGTATGGAAATCACGCAATACGCAACTCAAGCAAATTGTTTCGTCGGTGGCCCAAGCAGCGCAAGCCTATCACATGGCCAACGGGAAATACCCCGCTAATTTTGACGAATTAGACATTGACTTACCCTTAACTCCGGTAGCAACCACCGTAGGCGGAGGAACCGGCGCATGTGGTACATCCACGCAAGGAACAGATGCTTCTCGTGCCGGAAAAGACTTCTACGTAGTTCTTAATGCAACCGCGGCCGATTTGTCTTCCGGCGGAGTGGTGGCCTATTACAGTACGGGGAAATATGCTTGCGCCGGATTTGGTATTTGGTGGCATCCGAGTTATCCGGACATGAGCCAACTGCACTGCCGAGAAATGAGAAATTCAAGCAAGTACACAGCGGGGACCGGTGCGTTCTGCGAGAAGATAGAAAAGGGAACGTCTACTACGCCGTCCGAGAGTTGGCGCGCTTATAAATTACCATAAAGCATTTTCATAAAAAAAGTACCGCCTATCTTTCAACAGGCGGTACTTTTTGTTTCGGTACTAAATTATTTCTTTTTGGCTACTTTTTTGGCCGGTTTTTTAGCAACTTTTTTCGTTACTTTTTTGGCCGGTTTTTTCGTTACTTTTTTGGCCGTCTTTTTTACAGCGGCTTTCTTGACGGTTACTTTTTTAGCACACGCTTTTTTGCAGGTTTTTTTAGCGCATACTTTTTTGGCCGGTTTTTTAGCGGCGACTTTTTTTGTTACTTTTTTCACGGTTTTTTTAACAGCCATATTACTCTCCTAAGACAATTAGTTTTAACCTCATAAAAATAATAGCACAAATTCTAAAAAAATGCAACTATTTTTCCGTCTTAAAAAATTTTTCACAAAAAAATCAAGTCTCTTATTTGCCGTCAGAAAAAACAAAATTATTTTTTTCTCGTCGGAGATTTACGCATTTTTTGCATTAACTCCCACATTCCTTCGCGCCCGCAAAGTGCCGTAAAAATAAATTTATTTTTTGTATTTTTCTGTACTAAAATTATGGCAACTGCCACTAAACATGCACGCAAAAAATACATTTCATGTGCTTGAAGGCCATACCAAAATGCACTGATGCATGCATAAAAAATCAACACAATTTGCAAGCAGTTACATGCATAAAAAAACATCAAAACGCTACGCAATGTTTGCACCTTAAACAAACGCAAACAAAGCGGCAACAGTGCATTTTTACCAAGTGCAAAAAGCGCACCGATAATAATGGCCTGAGTCCAATTTCCCGTCAATGCGTGTCCGGATCCGGGGGCAATCAAACTAAACAAAAGAGCAAGCGCCGCAATCACTTTTCCCCCCATAATTTCAGTAATAAAAATGCTGTTTTTACTTTAGAGATTTCTGCGCGTTTTAATTTGCTTGTTTGTGTAAGTTGCGCGGCCAATTTTTCAAAAATTATCGCTGAGCCTTTTTTATGTTCCAATTCTATTTCTTTAAAATGTACCCGCCGCCCGCACACATTAAGTTCGCAAGTATCAAAGGCGAGTTCGGCCCGCATGTTGCGTAGGATAATATCATATGTTTCCCGACGGTTTTTGAGCGTAAAAATCGGCCGCAATTCGGTCAACTGCAAACCCTTCCATGTTTTCTTATGTTGTAAAAATCGTAATGCTTGCGATATATTTTTCACATCAGGTAATGCAAGCGTTTCTTCGCGCCGGACAGCTTTTCCGTTTTTGATTTCGGTACGTGTTTTAAAAGTGGCTTCCCAACTTTGATTCACATGCCGCACCCGAAAAGCAATTTGTTGTTTTGTTAATGTTTGAGAAGGCGTCTCCAAATAAGTATCTACAATTTTCCATTTCTTCGCTAAAGAAATTTTTTCACACGTTGTACTAAGCGCTTCACGCATGTTAGTAAATGCTCGTGGAGAATTTGCCTCCCACTTAAATTCAATTTCCGTATGTTTCATATAGGTAGTGTAGCAAAAAAGTATAATATAAGTTAGGAGGAATTTATGGAAAAATTACGCCAACCTACTTCGTTAAATTGTTTTGCATGCGGAAAAAACAATCCGTTCGGTTTACATTTGGAATGGTTTAATGACGACGAAAAACAACAAGTAGAAACAACTTTTACCTTAAGTGATAATTATTGTTCGTATCCCGGAACGGTACACGGGGGCATTATCGCAACGATTTTGGACGAAACATCCGGCCGTGCCGTTTTGCTCAACAACAATTTTAATAATTTAATGGTTACGCTTAAGATGGAAGTAACCTATAAACAAAATACTCCTACCAATACACCTTTGCGTGCCGTAGGACGGTTGCTTAAAGGCGGATCTTCACGCGCACAAGTGGAAGGCGAAATAATTTTACCCGATGGTACGGTATCGGCTAAATGCACGAGCATTTTGTTCA
The DNA here is from genome assembly GCA_900315845.1 of Candidatus Avelusimicrobium luingense. Lineage (GTDB taxonomy): Bacteria > Elusimicrobiota > Elusimicrobia > Elusimicrobiales > Elusimicrobiaceae > Avelusimicrobium > Avelusimicrobium luingense. Next base: position 7,963 of record OOHK01000005.1, on the reverse strand, counting down.
AATTGCCACAAGCCGTCAAAGATAAATGGGGGCCGGAAGCCGCAGAATGGGAACGCACCACTCCTAAAGTAGAAGCATGTGCTTGCGGTTGTTGCCATGAGAAATCGGAAAAATAATTGCTCGCGCTAAAGAATAGTTGTATAAGTGGAAGCGAATTTGATATAATAAATTATCGCTTTACGGATCGGTAGCTTAGTTGGTAGAGCGCCTGCTTTACACGCAGGAGGTCAGGGGTTCGAGTCCCTTCCGGTCCACCATTTGAAACCCACCATAAGAGGTGGGTTTTTATTTGGGCTGAAAGCGACTCCAACTGCTTGGGGCTGCGCAAGAACGAGAAAGCAGGAACAAAATTTATTTTTCTTGCGTGACCAGTTCTTCTAATTTATCATAACAGGCCACACATTTTGCCACTATTTCATGTAAGGTTTCTAATGGTTGGGGCAGTTTTTTGAAATCAAAATTTCGGTGCTTAAAATTGGCCGTTGAACCACGCACCTCGGACAAGTAATCACACTTTTCAAAGGCTTCGTTTGCCAATAGGTAATTGGCTTTTTCCACTTGCCCGTCCTTGGGTTTTAAGGCAAATGTAAGCCACTCCGGCTTATAGATAATGTACTCAAAATAAGGATTACCGGGCAATTCTTTATATAAGACTCCTCCGGCTTCCTTCCAAATAGGATCTTTATCTTTTTGTTTATAACCTTTTGCTTGCAATTCTTCCGCAATACGTTTCCCCACCAGTGGTTTAAGCAACTCTTGTTTATTTTGCCAAATAAAAGCAAGCACATTGGCCGTGTCCAGTAAGGTTTTATCTTCAAAAATTTTCTTTAGAATGTCTATATTTTCGTCGTATGTCATACAATTAACTCCTATTTCTCTGAGTAAATCGGCATAATGCCGTACAAACATTTGCATATCGGACAATCTTACATCATCCGGCTCGGAATTTGCTACCCATTGGGTTAATACATCTATCAACGGCTCTATCTCTATTACTTTTGTTAATTTAGGCAATTGCGTTTCAAAGGAGAATTTTTTATAACCGGCACATTGTTTTCTGTCTTTACATATTTCGCACGAATACTTGCCGATATTAGGCACTTTGCCTTTTTCACGCGGCAAATAAAGAATGGCAAGGACTTTCCAGTTATGTTCAACAGCATACTGGTAATAGCGACACAGTTGCGTATCCATATCCGTAAATCCGTTTAATTTATTTTCTATGATAATGGCTTGCTGTTTATCGTTATGTATCAAAATATCTATACGGCCTTTTTCGCGACGGACAAATACATTAGCATGAGTATCAAATGTCTCTTTTAATAGAACACCCCCACTTTTATCCATACATCCTAACTTATCTGCCTGTTCCAAAAACAAATTCAAGAAACTTGGCTCGTTATCCAATAAATAGGCTAAAATATCACTATGTAAATTTTCTTTTCTATATTTATCGGACACAACTTTGAATAAATTAAACCGGTTGGGGTTGGCTCCGAAATTTCCCAATTTACGTTGCCGCATTTGCACCAGTGTTTCAAACTCTTTTAACAAAGAAATCACATCCATACACTATTCTCCATGTACTTATACGAATTATATTTATTATAACTGTTTTTCCGTTAGGTTTTATCACAATTCATTTTTATAGATTTCCCACACATAATATTTCTTTGTTTTAGCTCCATACGACACCCCCTTGTCGCGCAGATGTGCTATACTTTGAATAAGAGGTAACTATGCAAAAAGAAATGCAAAATAAATTAACCCGGCTTTTATATGAACTTAACTCCCTTGATAAAGGGCCCATCAATTTGGCTAAAATGGCGGCTGAAGTGGGTGTAAATGTACGCACCATTCAACGCGATATGAACGAAATACAAAGTGCGGATTTCCCCTTATGGAATCCAAAACCCGGCGATTATGCATTTATAGCGGGTTGCTCGTTACAACGAATGAAACTATCCGGAGCCGAAGCCTCGCTTTTAGTAGTAATGAACGAGATGGCTTCGTCGCTAGGTGGAAATTTCGGTCGTACGTTTTCTATACTCAAAAACCGTCTGTTAGCCATGCCGCAAGACAATCCTTTTTTTATCAAACTAAATAATGGCGAAATCTATATAGATACGCCTATCACAAAAACGCTGGAAGAATGCATACGAGAGCGAAAGTGGGTAAATGTATGTTATAGGGGCGGCAAATTAGCCTGTTATGAAGTACGACCGCTAAAACTCATGTGGATGGAAGGCTTTTGGTATTTACTATCACTGACTAATACCGATAAATTATTAAAATTCCGTTTGGAAAAAATATCTTCGGCCAAAGCCACAAATAAACCATTCAAATACGATAAAAATATAGACGATATTTTGCGAAACAGCACAAACATTTGGTTTGAGCAAGACCGCCCGCTTCATGTAAAAATGGAAGTATCGGCCGAGTGCGCGCATTTCTTTAAGCAAAAGAACTATTTTCCGCTGCAAAAGTTGGAAAAAGAACTCAAAGACGGGCGCATAGTTCTCTCATGCAAAGCCGCCAAAGAGGAAGAAATTTTGCCAACCATTTTGCATTGGTTACCGCATATTAAGGTGCTTTCTCCCACGTCTTTACGTAAGCGTGTAAAAGATGTGTTAAACAATTATTTAAGGAGTGTAAAATGAAGAAAATTTACTTAATTTTGGCTCTATTATTAGCCACCGGGGTTGGATACGGCGCAGCTCAAATCCAAATCAAAATGGAACAAGTAAAAACGATTACCCAATACGCCGGCGCGAACATCACCCGCTACGATTTAGGCGACACGGAATGCTTTGTAGAAGGTACTAGCCACAGTATGTTTTGTATGAGGAAATGACGGCTTGACGCACCCAATTACAACAAATATAATTAAAATAGATTGGAAATTAAAGGAGAAAGAATATGAGTAACAACACAAACAATAAATTGACACCCATGACACAGTTGAATTTAACTGAAGAAAAAACAATTACAGAAGCCAATATACGCGATTTTCTCTACGACCATCCTGAAATATTAGGAGATGCGATTGGAGTCAAAAACCTGCAACCCTTACAAAGGGAAAAAAGACAATTTAGTGGCGGAAGAATTGACTTATTATTTGGTGATGACGAAAATAATAGATATGAAGTTGAGTTACAATTGGGAGCAACCGATGAAACACATATTATTCGGTCCATAGAATACTGGGACATAGAAAGAAAACGTTATCCCAAATATGATCATATTGCCGTGCTGATAGCCGAAAATATTACTGGACGCTTCTTTAATGTAATTTCACTGTTTCACGGGGCGATTCCCTTGATAGCCCTACAATTAACTGCTATTCCTCTACCTGACAACAAAGTTGGGTTAAACCTTACCAACATACTAGACTTGACCGTCAGTTCTGCAGATGATGATACAGAACAAGAATTAGTTACAAACAGAGCGTGGTGGGAACAACGATCCAATTCTACCATGATGACTTTAATGGATAATATATTCAAGGAAATTAACCCATTATGTCAAGAATTTGAATTAAACTATAACAAATTTTATATTGGACTAAAAAAAGATGGTATTGCAAAGAATTTCATTTCTTTTGTGCCGCAAAAAGGAAATGTTCAATTACGTATTCACTGCGACGAAAATAATGAAATTGAAGAGCTTCTATCTAGCAAACATATTGATATAGAACGCAAATATAGACAGTACTATCAAATTGCTTTTTCTACTATCAAATCTTTTAATGAAAGCAAAGAGGAAATCCTAAAACTTATCACAAGTGCAAAGAACAAAAGAGGCGTGTGAAATATGTCTTAATCCCGGGCGGCAATTTTCTTGCCGCCCGGTATTTTACCCCTAAAAATCAATTTGGGCTAGAGCTATAAAAAAAATAAACATCAAAACCCCTAATACGATAAAACCCAGTATACTCATATTTTCCCCCTATGTTCGGTATAGCAATCATGCGCTAATTTTTGCGCTCGGTGGCTCCGTCTAACGCAAAGCCGATAATATCTACAATAATCATTAAAAGTATCTCCATATTTTCCCCTAAATACTTCTTGTATCTAGGATAACAAAAGCGGGTGACGACATAGTGTCACCCGTTTTGTATGTCCGTCATAGCGGTTTCTACTGTTTCTTAGTCTTAAGGTCTAATACTTGCCCTTTGATATATTCGTAGGCTTTGGGATTCTCGGGGTCGGCTTTTTGGGCCTTGCTCACCACATCTAACGCCTTATCAAATTGCCCCGCACTTGCGTACATCAGCGCGGCAAAATGTGTTTGCATCCCCTTGTGGTTAATACCCGCGTTAAACAGCCGGGCGGCACTTTCGTACTGCTTATTTAGTATTGCGAAATAAAGACAGTACGTAAAAAGCGTATCATCATGTTTGTCTTGCTTAAACCCGTCCAGCACGTATTGTAGCGCGCCTTTATAATCTTTTTGGGTATAGCAAATCAGAGCGGCTTGTTTATAAGGCCATACATCCTTCGGGTCATCCTTAATAAGTTTGGCACACTCTTTTAAGGCCTCGCGGTGTTGTTGCCCCAACCAATGGAAACGAATCATAATTTTTTGAAGTTCACGCTCTTGCCACTTGCGATAGGCACTATTCCTAAAACCTTTATCATCAGCAACCTTATTAAATTCTGCAAGTGCCAGTAAAATTTGCAAAGGGGCACGATTTAAACTCCCGTCATCTAAAAAGATAGATAAGACGTTTTCCTTGGTAGCGTTCATCGGCTCCCACTTTCCCGCGGCTTCTTTACGTTTTTTCTGCTCCTTGCGCCCGGCTTTTTCCACTTCTTTTTGAATAGGGAGCACCCATTTACTGGGTTTGCCTAGTCCTCCGGTAAGCGCATCTAGTGCATCCACAAAATCCAGCGCATTTTCTTTAGTGATATTAAATTTAGCCCACTCAAAATCATCCCGCACGCGGTAATTTACATTTTGCGGATTGGGCTTATATAGCGTTAGCCCGGCCTGCTCTAGGGTTTCTATATCGCGCTGAATCGTGCGGCGGCTTACCCCACATTCCTTAGCGGCGTGGTCCAAATTTAGCACGCCCTGATTTAAGTCAATCATCAGCTTAATTAAGCGGGAGAGCCCCTTTTTCATATCCTCATTTTTGCGTTTGGTTGCTTTTTTAGGCAATTTAGTAAAGTCTTGATTTGTTTTCATAAATTCTCCTATTGTATGCTATCCCTTAACACATCCACGATTTTGACCATGGCCCAGGTATCTTGCTCGCAATATTTGAGTAAATCCTTACGCAACTGCTCCAACTCGGCGGGCGGCAATTTCCCGGCATATAACACGTCAAAAGCATCCATGGCATCCCCACCGTTGGCAACCGCCATGCCTTCGTAACTCATTTCCGGCACAAGAGCGGGCAGTACTTTCTTAATAGACCAACTGGCGTGCATTTTGGGATGCAAATAATCCTGCTTAAACACATCCCCCGTATCGGCAAACCGCTCGGTCATCTCTTGCAAGCGTTTGGCATCTTTTTCGGGCAGGGGCAAGTCGTGGGCCATCTCTTTAATGCGGCTCTTTTCAAACGCGGCATTATGGGCAATAATCGTGCCCGCCTTGCCGATATATTCCAAAAGTGCCTTTACACACCCATAGCGCGGGTCCTCTTTACCGGTGGAAAGGTACTCGTAATGTTCAAATTTGCCGTTCGGCTCGCGTTGGACATGCAAGGAAAACTGAAACGGGATTTGCTGATACGGCCGCGAGTATTTCCAAAGCGGCACAACGGGTTGCGTCGTCTCAAAATCCAGATAATAAAGCGGATAGTTTAGCTTATTTAGCCACGCGGCCACCGCCGATTTATCAATGTACGGTTGTTGCGTGCGGCACACTTCTATCCAACGGTTGTATTTATCGTTATCAAAACTATTCGGCGGCAAATCGGCTATGCGCAATATACCTTGCGCCATATACTCCCGCGCCCGGTTGCTACGCAAAAGGTCAAATACGGAGTCCTCGGGCATATCTTTCCAGCAATAGTCGTGGCACTCACAACCATCACAACCGGATTTATCCAGTTCTACTTTTGGTTCCGGCTCGGCAAGCAATTTTTCAATGGCGGCTAAATTTTCCTCAATATCCTCATCTGAAAAGAGTTCGCTATCCATGGGCGTTAAGAGGAAAAATTGGCTCAAATCCGGCTCGTCGGTCGTCATAAAATAGTCGGAATTGATGTGCATGAGGTAACAGTGCTCCGGCGTAATCCCGCAATGACTCAGCACATAGCGCTGAATGGAAATATCGTCCACGTAAATAGCATCAATTTTGCGCCCGCTGCTTTTGACTTCCACCAAATTCCATCCGGTGGGCGTTTTTTCCAAAATATCCACAAACACCAAAATACCGTTATAAGAGAAGGCGGCCTCGTAGATAGCCGGCACTCCTTGCGCCATCAGTTCCTGCGTGCGTTTAATGGCTTCTTGCGGTTTTTTGTAGCCGTCTTTGATTAGCACTCCACCCGGGAAACGCTTCCAAGCAAGCTCTCCGATAAAATGCCCTCTGTCAAAGATTTTTTGCTGGGCAGCATCCGGAGGAGTCAGCACCTCTTTTTTATTACGGTACAGCCACAAATGCTTGGGGCAACCGCGGTATTTGGTGTATTGTGATTTGGATAAATTCATACGCACCTCTTAAAGTTATAATAGCACATCAAAGACCCAAAAACATAATGTTAAGGAGTTTGCCGTCTTTGTCGTACAAATCGCACGAGTACGCCAAATCCCGTTTGGCACGCTCTAGTAGTTTTTCGCCATTTTTGGCAAACAAGTGCAATTCGCCCTTTTCATCCGTTTTGGAGTAAATTTCAAAATAAATATCTTTTCCGTTATCACTAAATGTTCTACCCCACACCACCTGTTCCCAAGGGATACCTTTATCAATCATCCCCTGTGTACCGCCACAAGCGTTGATAAGATCGTTAAAACGCTTCATATTGCCTTTAATTGATTCAAATTTCATATTATCTCCTAGCCCCGGCCACCGTGATGACCGGGGCATTTTCCACACTTAGTATTTGCGGCTTAAAAAACCGCCACAAACCGGACATTTGGTATTCAAAGTCGGGTTTGCGAAGGTAAATACTTGGTGACATTTATTGCATTCGTATTTTGTTTCTGGCATATTTTTCTCCTAGTTGGTTTTAACTACCTTTATAGGATAATAAACCCGCGCGACAACATAGCGTCGCAGCATATTATATTCCGTTCCAAACTCTTTCTTGCTCCTCAAAATCCTCTTGGCTTTCCGCCAAATTCATTCACGCAACGTTAAACTAACAGGATTTTTATGATGAAAAACTACTTAGTGCGCGCATTTCTTTAAGCAAAAGAACTATTTCCCGCTTCAAAAGTTGGAAAAAGAACTCAAAGACGGGCGCATTGTTATCTCGTGCCAAGCGGCAAAAGAGGAAGAAATTTTGCCCACTATTTTGCATTGGCTACCGCATATTAAGGTGCTTTCCCCCACGTCTATGCAAACACGAATCAAAGGTGTATTACAAAACTATCTAAAGGCTGTAAAATAAATTTTTTACCTTTAGATTTACTCATAAAAAAGCCCCCTTGTTTACAGGGGGCTTTTTAGGTTATATTCTAAAACAATTATTTATCTAATTCTACGCCTTGCAAAATACGCCACGCCGTAACGGTTTGAATATCTCGGGCGTGTTGGCGCACTGCTTGGCGTTCTTGTTCGGTAAGGGCAGAAGCGGCGCCGGGGAGAAGTTCTGTCTTATCCTCATTAACGCGCCCCATTTCCGACGGAGTTATCCAATAATACGCCGATATCCCCACCGGGATTTGTCCTTTTTGCGGGGCAAACACATTTTGTCCGAAAGCATAATACGATGTGCCTTTAGGAAGGGCTAACTCTAAGGTAGTGGCGGCTACGTCCATATGGGCGGCTGCCGCATGGGCAGGCA
>OOHK01000006.1 GCA_900315845.1 Candidatus Avelusimicrobium luingense | reverse complement strand
GGATGCACCGGGTAACCAATGCGATAAATTAAATAAAGATTATCCGCCGTGCAACCAACTGATTGCCCGTGCGGATTATACCGCTACGGAAGAAAGTTGTAACCCGCCCATTCCTTGTCCGGGGGCTAGTGAACAATCCTGCGGTTGTAATAATTCAGGTACGCAAACACGTACTTGCGATACGACAACCGGTCAATGGAGCGCTTGGAGTGCTTGTCAAGGGGTTCATTGTGAATGCGCTCCGGAAGGTGGTTATACAAACACGAGACCTTGCGGATGTAACAACTCAGGTACACAAACACGTACTTGCGACACCAGCACCGGAACTTGGGGCGCTTGGGGTTCTTGTACGGTGGCGGATTGCGAATGTACCAATGGACAGCAACAAAGTCGAGAATGTAACCAGTGCGGTAGCCAAACTCGTACTTGTTCCAATGGCTTTTGGGGTGGTTACGGTTCTTGTACGGGAACAAGCGCAGTCCTTGAAGGAAGTAGTTGTTCTACTGATGGTTTAGCCGGCACAAACATTAAAACCTGTCAGGGAAGCGGTTACTGGGCATCTAATTGGTCATGTCGGTGTAATCCGGGAGCAACCACAACGGAAACCGGTTCTTGCCCCAGCGGATATTCCGGTACAGCAACCCGAACTTGTACATGTACCAATTCGTATGGCAAAACTTGCGGTAATTGGGATAATTCGGGATGTGTAGAAATAGAATGTACGGGGAATGCAACGGAACCTTGTACTCCATCGGGGGCCAACTATCCGACCAACTGTGGTACCCGTACGCACTACTGTAATACATCTACTCACAAATGGAAAACGGGTAGTGCGGCATACTCCGCTTGTAGTGGAAACTCGTCTTGTTGTGATGAAAACCCGGGTTCGGACCCCTGTACTTGTTTGAACGGTTATCCCGGAACGCAACAGTGGTCTTGTACGGCTGCGAGCAATTGGAGATATCACTACGATGGTTGTGGTTCTTGTACACCCCCATATAATGGTTGTTCGGAAAGTAACAAACCGCACGGTTCGTGCTGTATATCCTATAGTAACTGCGGATGCTACCCGTCAGCGGATATTGGTGGCAACGGCTATGTTTTGCCGGAAGTGATCAATAAAGATTTTGATGGAACGTTGGACAAAGGTCATTCGTATAACACGAATGGCCGGCTGTTCTCCTTCCATTATGCGGCCGTAAACTGCCCGGCGGGACAAACATGGAGCTGCGGATGTGGCGGTTGGGGAACCTGGAAAAACTGCAGTTGTGTGACGGGAACTTGGAACTGCACCTGTGCTCACTAATTGTGAAAATATCCATCAGGCCGGAGCAAACGCTCCGGCCTGTTTTCTGTCTGTTAGGTGCGTATTTGCTATAATATACCCATGCCGAAAAAACAGTCCGTTTTAGTCGTGTGCTCCAACCGCAAAGCCTATCACGATTATTTTATTGAATCCGATTACGAAGCCGGGCTCTCTCTACTGGGGGCCGAGGTTAAATCGGTTCGTCAAAAAGAGGTCAGTTTGGAAGGAAGTTTTGTGCGGATAGAAAACGGGCGTGCGTATGTGTATAATATGCACGTTAAACCGTATAAGTTTAATTCGCTTACCGAATTGGAACCGACGCGTGTTCGGGAACTTCTCTTAAATAAAAAAGAAATTCGTAAATTATCCGCCAAAGCCGAACTGAAGGGATATGCACTTATCCCGTTGGAAATTTATTTTAAAAACGGTTGGGCTAAACTGAAATTAGCGGTCGCCAAAGGCAAACACTTGTTTGATAAGCGCGACGCACTTAAAAAGCGTGACTTAAACCGCGAAATGGAACAGACGTTCAAAAACAATATCCGTTTCTAAATATACGACTAAAAATCACTAGATTTTTTTGTTGCAATATTCTAAAATATATACACTTGGGCGGGTGGCGGAATTGGCAGACGCGTACGGCTCAGGACCGTATGGACGAAAGTCCTTAAGGGTTCAAGTCCCTTTCCGCCCATTTATTTTTTGGGTTATCACATGATAAAATCGCGCAACTATTCCCGGAAATCAACGGCTTCTTTATCCAAACGGAAAAGAACCGGACGCGGGAACAATGGGGCGCGGTTTTTATTGAAACTGATTGTTTTTTTCTTGCTCGTCGGCCTTGTGCTGGGCGGCGGTTATTGGGGCGGACGCAAACTGTACCGCACGATTTCGCAAGCCCGCTTGTCCGATTGGCATGTCAAAAGCGTGGCGGTTGCCGGTATCACCGGCGATTTGAACAAGGCTTTACTTGCGTTAGCATCCGTCCATCAAAACAAACCTTTTACTATTAAAAACGCTGTCCAACTTCGTCAAAATATCATCAAAAAATATCCGATGCTTACCGATGTATCCGTTAAACGTGGGTTGTTTAGCGGGAAATTAACGGTTTTTGCTAAACATCGCGTACCATTGGCTAAATTTATTCGGCCCGACGGTAGTGTGTCGTTTATTGACAAAGACAGTACGGTTTATGCTGACCCGAACCCCGGTTTGCTTAGCGAAGTACCCTCGGTAGCGTTGGAAGGAAAAGTGCCGGAAAAATTAAGCAGTGAGTTTATTGATTTGGTGGAAAGTACACTCAAACTCAATAAAGAATTAAATTTTACGTTTTTACAAATGAATTTGACCGACAATACCGTCCGTATGCATTTGCCCGACGGAAATGAAATTGATTTCGGCTCTGCCGTACAATTAAAGCAGAAAGCCGCGCGTGCCGCCCAAATTATGGCAATTGCTCGGGGAAAATATAAGACACCCTTTGTGTTACACTTTGCTTATTTTGAAAATGGGAAAGTTTTTTTGACACAAAAGGCTCCGTAATATTTATAATAGAAGTTGGGCCTAAAAATCACTAGACCTAAACCGTTTTTTTATACTAAAATTTATTCTACTTACAGGTGGACAAATTATGGCAAAACCAACTTTAATCGCAGGACTTGATGTGGGAAGCGGAAAATTGACGTGTATCGCCGCCGCTCATGATACAGAAACAAATACATTAAAAGTGTTGGCCGGGCGAAGTGTGCCTTGTCGGGGGATACGCGGGGGGATGGTGTCGGATATTCGGGAAACATCTGCCGCCGTTACACATCTTTTGGGAAGTATTGAACGGGAATGTAACCGCAATATCGGTAATTTGTTCGTCGGTGTGCGCGGGGCTCATTTAGAATCATTTAGCAACCATGGTACGTATAATATTTCCCGTATGGATAAAGAAATTACACAAGACGATATGGACCTCGCGGTAGAAAATGCCAAAGCCATGCCGCTTAAAAACGATAATGAAATCGTCAACGTAATCACACAAGGTTTTTCTATTGATAAACAACGCGGCATTACTAACCCCGAAGGAATGGAAGGTTCTTTGTTGGAAGTGGACGTGCATATCACGACGGGATCTTCTACCCACATGAATAATTTGGCCAAGGCCATTCAACGCCCCGGTTATAAAATTGATGATACGTTTTACGGGCTGGTACCGTTAGGCGAATGTGTCCTGTCGCAAGAAGAAAAAGATATCGGTGCGCTTATTTTGGATTTGGGCGGGGAAACCATGTCCGTCGGTATTTACATTGACGGCATTTTGAAATTTTCCCGTGATATTCCCTACGGATGCGATTTGATCACCGGCGATTTATCGCGCGTGTTACATACTTCGCGTGCTAACGCCAAAGAAATTAAAGAAAAATACGGCGTGTCTTTCCCGACATTTTTAGATGAAGAAGGCGAAGTGCCGGTACCGTCGTTGGACGGACGCAGCACGCATAACATTAAAAAAAGTTATGTGTTAGATATTATTCAGCCGCGCGTGGAAGAACTGATTGAACAAGTGGCCCATTGCGTGGAAGCATCGGGATATAAAAATTTCCCGGTGGTGGGCGTGGTAACCGGTGGCGGTTCGCTTATGCCGGGTATTACGGAACATTGTGTAAACATTTTAGGACTTAAAGAAGTCCGCCGCGGTATCGTTCAGCGCGATTTAATTACCAGTGAAGATGCTTTCTTTGACCCGCAATTCAGTACGGCGATGTCGCTTGTGATTTACGCCGCCGGATCGGGGGTGCAAGAAGTGTATGGCCGTCCTACATATGAAAACAACTCGTCGTTGTTCGGCAAAATCGGTAAGTGGTTCAAAAACGTGGATATTTTCGGCGGTTGATAGAGGATGTTATGACAAGAGATTTGTTTATGCCGGCCAATTCGTTTGAATCGAAAAAGGCCAAAATTAAAGTAATCGGTGTCGGTGGCGGCGGTGGTAACGCGATTAACCACATGGTGTCTTCCGGCCTAAAAGATGTTGATTTTATTGCTGTTAATACCGACGCGCAAGATTTGCGCCGTAACCAAGCCCCGTATCTGGTACAAGTGGGCGAAAAAATTACCAAAGGTTTAGGCGTAGGCGGAGACCCGGAACGCGGTAAATTGGCCGCCGAAGAATCGGCCGAGAAACTCAAACTCATTATCGGTCAATGCGATTTGCTTTTTATTACTGCCGGAATGGGGGGCGGCACGGGAACCGGCGTTGCTCCGTATTTGGCTAAATTGGCTAAAGATTTGTACGGAGATGATTTGCTCGTCGTAGGTGTAGTTACCCGCCCGTTTAATTTTGAAGGATACGTGCGCGAAAAACAAGCCGATGAAGGTATTAAAGAAATGGCTAAATACGTGGACTCCATGATCATCGTGCCGAACGAAAAATTGTTTGCCAACATTGACCCGGAAACATCTTCGCGCGATGCCTTCAAAATGGTAGATGAAGTGCTTTTGCAAGCCGTTAAAGGTATTTCCGAAGTGATTACGCAACCGGGTGAAGTAAATATTGATTTTAACGATATCCGCAAAGTCATGTGCCATTCCCATAAATCGCTTATCGGAATAGGTGAAGCCAGCGGGCCCGAACGCCATTTGCAAGCGGTTAAAAAAGCGATTTCTTCACCGCTGTTGGAAAATGCCGATATCCGTGGCGCCAAAGGATTTATTGTTCACTTTTCCGCCGAAGAAAATTTGACTTTATTGGAACAAGGCGAAGTGATGAATTTAATTCGGCAATATGCCAGTAATGATTCAATCATTATGTTTGGTTATACATATGATTCTTCGTTGGCCGGTACATTTAAGGTAACGGTAATTGCGACCGGATTTAGTTCCGACAAAGTCCGCGTGTTTCAAGGACGCCCGAAGTTGCCGTCGCAACCGTCGTTTGTATCCGTATCTACCAAGCCAACGACGACGAATGTATTTTCATCTTTTGAAAAAGAACGGACGACGCCACCCGAAGATGAAATGATGATTCCGGCTTGTTTGCGCCGTAAAAAAAACAGATAGTCAGAGGAGAAAATTATGGGAGTAGGATTACAAAGTTTATTACGCACCGTAGTAGATAATAAAGCCAGCGGATTGCATATCCGCGGCAATTCCAACGCATATGTCCGTTTGAACGGGCAAATGAAACCGATTGAAGATAGTTTCGTCTCCAACGACGATGCTAAAAAAATGGCCTTTGCGTGTATGGGAGAGCGCGAACGCAAAATCTTTGAACAATATAATACGGTGGACTTTTCTTTGGATGCTAAGTCATATGGTCGTTTCCGTTTTAACGTATTTCGTCAGATGGGCAAATATTGTATGGCTATCCGTCACATCCCGTATAAAATTCCGTCTTTTGAAGATTTCAATTTGCCCGGCGATATTTTGCGTAAAATTTCCGATAACCGCCGTGGACTTATTTTAGTAACCGGTATGACCGGATCCGGTAAATCTTCTACATTGGCCGCCATGATTGACTATATTAACAAAACGCGTGCTAACCATATTTTGACCATTGAAGACCCGGTGGAATTTATCCATAACGATAATTGCAGTATCGTCAGCCAGTTGGAATTAGGGGTTGATACTCCGTCGTACACAAGTGCGCTTCGGGCGGCTATGCGTCAAGACCCGGACGTTATTTTAATCGGCGAACTTCGCGACCCCGAAGTTATGAAAGCCGCTATCAGCGCGGCCGAAACCGGCCAATTGGTGCTGGGTACGATGCATACCGTAAACGTTACGCAAACAATTGCGCGTTTGGTGGATGCTTTCCCGGTAGAACAACACGAACAAATTCGTTTGCAACTGTCCGAACTTATCCGCGGTATTGTCTGCCAACGTTTACTGCCCGGTATCGATATGGGTATGTGCCCGGCTGTAGAAATTCTGGTTTCTACGCCGCAAGTACGCAAACTGATTTTTGAAAACAAACCGTCCGATTTGTTAAAAGTGATGCAAACCGGTGAGTTTTATGGTATGAACACGTTTGACCAATCGTTGGCCAAACTTTACAAAGAAGGACATATCGATTTGGAAACGGCCCAAGGCGCGGCTTCCAGCCCAGATGCCATTATGTTAGCCGTTCGCGGCGTAACGGACAGCCTGTCCATGATGAATGAATAATATGCGAACACAAGGACTCCTTATTTCAATTGACGGAACTGCCGGAACCGGTAAATCTACCGTCGGCAAAGCCGTAGCGGCCAAGTTGGGCTACGGGTTTTTAAGTACCGGGGAAATGTATCGCGCACTGGCTTATACGGTGTTCGCTAAACACATTGATCCCGACGATCACGACGGCGTTTTAGCGGCTACGCGTGCCATGCGTTTTACCTTTGCACGTCAAGCAGATGCCACGCTTAAAATGTTCGTAGATGGCGAGTATTTGGGTGCCAAACTTCATTTGGAAGAAGTGGGTAATGTGGCCAGCCGTGTTTCTACTAACGGCGAAGCCCGCCGCGTTCTGACGGAAAAAATGCGTGAAGTCGGCGAAACGGGCGGTATTGTGATGGAAGGACGCGATATCGGTACGGTAGTGTTCCCGGATGCAGATATTAAATTTTATTTAGATGCCTCTGCCGAAGAACGCGCTAACCGCCGCTTTAAGCAATTAAAAGAAGCCGGCGAAAACCCGAATTACGACGAAATTTTGCGTTTAATAAAAGAACGCGACGCGCGTGATAAAGGCCGTGCCGTCAGCCCCTTAAAACCGGCTGACGATGCCATTATCATTGATACGTCTTTGTTAAATTTACAGCAAGTTATTGATGCTGTTTTGGAGAAAATTCCCCATCATGCTTCTTAATTTGGTAAAATTATTATCAAGGTGTTATTTCCGTACGTTCCACGATTTTAAAGTGGAAGGGTTGGAAAATATCCCCAAAACAGGGGCCATTATTATTGCGGGTAATCATTTGTCCAATGCGGACCCGCCCGCTATCGGCGGTTTTGCGGGGCTCGTTCGGGATTCACGATTTGTAGCCAAAAAAGAGTTATTTGAAATACCGGGATTAGGTTGGTTTTTCCGCCGTAGCGGATATATCCCGGTGGATCGCGCGCGTACGATTGGCGATTTCGGCGCACTTAAAGAAGTCGTCCATGCATTAGAACGGGGGGAAAGTGTGGTCATGTTCCCCGAAGGAACGCGCAGTAAAACCGGAAAACCCCAAAAACCGAAAAGCGGTATCGGATTTTTAGTATATAAGACCGGCGTGCCGGTATTACCGGTACGGATAGATGGTACTTTTGGTTGGCCGTGGGTGCGCAAAATCCGGCTGAAATTCGGACAACCGATTCACTTGAAAAAAGATGAATCGTTAGAGCCTAAAGAGCAGTACAAACGATTTGCTGTAGAAATAATGGATGCAATAAATTCAATTCAATTATAACGGAGGTTATACGCAGGTTGCCTATGCGTAACCTGTAAATAAGGACTTATGACAAACGAAGAAATTAAACAAACCGAAGACACAGTTAACGAAACCGAAATGACAATGGATCAGTTAATTGCGCAACAAGAGTCTTTATCGGAGAAGTTGTACAAAAAAGAAATCGTAGAAGTTCCCGTCGTACAAATCAACCAAGATTACATTTTAGTAGATGTGGGCGCTAAAAAAGAAGCCGCTATTGCTGTAAGCGAATTTGCAGGTAAAACGATGCCGGCGGTGGGGGATAAAATTTCCGCGGTGCTCGTTAAACGCGGTAGCGATGAACGCCCGTCTATCTTGTCACACAAGAAAGCGTTAGAATTTTTAGGTTGGGATATTTGCAAAAAAGCCTACGAAGCCAAAGAACGCGTGAAAGGAACGATTTTACAATGCGTAAAAGGCGGGTATATTGTAGAAGTATTTGGTGTCAGCGGTTTTATGCCGCTTTCCTTGTCCGAACTTCATACGGCGTATAAGCATTATTTGCCCGTCGGCGCGAAAATCAAAGCCGTCTTGGTAGAATTTTCCAAAGAAAAACAAAAACTTATTGTTTCTCGCAAACAAGTGTTGGAAGAAGATGAAGCCGTCCGCCGCGAACAAGTGTTGGGCGAAATTAAAGCCGGCGATGTGCTACGCGTGGTAGTATCTAAAGTAGACAATGATAAATTGTTCTTACGCTTCCACGGTATTGAAGGCATTGTTACGTTGGACAACGTTGCCTGGAAAGATCCGGAAACCGCCATTACCAATTTCCGCCGCGGCCAACGCCTCAAAGCCAAACTCTTAAACTTGGATAAAGAAACTCCTCGCTTGGAATTTGGTTTGAAACAATTATTCTTAAACCCGGCCGATGCCTTAAAACGCCGCTATCCGTACAAGAGTTCCGTTAAAGCAACGGTAGTCAAAGTATCGGAAGAAGAAGGTGTGGAATGCACAATCGGCAAGAACAACACGAAAGCGTTTATCAGCCCGTTTGAAATGGGCCGCGATTTTACCGCCAAAGAAGGCGATACCATCACCGCGTTAGTGGTGGGGGTAAATCCGGAAACGTTTGTGGTGAACTTGTCTATCAAAAAGTACGATCAAGTGCAAAACCGCAAAGTGGTGGCGCAATACTTGAAACAAGCCCCGCGCCCGACGCTCGGTGAACTGTTGCAAGATTCTTTTGCCGGTAAAACGGAAGAAGAAACCAGCGAAACCGAAACGAAATAAACTTCGTTATTTGAATTGAAATAAACCCCCGATTGAAAAATCGGGGGTTTTGTGTGTGATGGGTATAAAGACCTATCCTTATTTAGGACCAAAAACCTCTTGTTTAATTAGCAAACATCACTATACTTTTAACATAGAGACACTTAACTCATATAAGGAGATTTCTATATGAAACGTTTATTTGAAATAGTAAGTGTTGTATTGATGCTTGTGTGCTTTAATGTATTAGCAGTGCACGCACAGTCTAGTTCCGTGTCCGACCCCTTTCAATATAAGTACGTTCGGGCCGTCTACCCTTTTGAAAAAATGCATTACGCTGCTGTGAATGGTGATGTGAAAACCGTTAAGAGTTTGCTACCGAATGTTACTACCAGAGACGTTGAGAAATCTCTTATCGCGGCTGCAAAGTACGGCCATGTTAATGTTGTTAAAGAACTATTGGCGCAGGATGATATAGATGTAAACGCTAAAAATGAAGAAGGGATGACTGCCCTTATCGTGGCTGCACTTAACGGGCATGTGGTTGTTGTTCAAGAACTGCTTAAGCACAATGACGTAGATGTAAATGCTAGAGATACGAGAGATTACACGGCGCTTATCGTGGCTGCACTTAACGGCAATGTTGCCGTTGTTCAAGAACTGCTTAAGCGGGATGATATAGATGTAAACGCCAGAAATGCGATGGATCAAACGGCACTTTTTGGGGCTGCAAAGTACGGTCATGTTGGTATTATTAGGGAATTACTGAAACGGGAAGAGATAGTAAGTAATCGTGCAGAATGTCAACGTGCAATAGAACTCGCCCGTTCCCGAAACCATGAAGAGGCGGCTCGTGTGATAGAAGAAGCGTTGCAAAAAAGTGATGCCCAATTAGAAGCGGCTATTTCTTCTCAGTTAAATTTATCGTTAAACGGTAAATAAGTCTTCATATCATAATAAACCCCCGATTTTTCAATCGGGGGTTTGCTTTTTTATGGCAACGCTTGCCCGGATACCTGTTTTTTTGAGATAATATATTTATATTTGTTCACTTGAGGTAATCGTAAAATGAAGAAACTGAATTTGTTGTTAGGTGTTTTGTTGGGAAGTGTATTATCGGCGCAGGCTCAATTGCCGGAAATGGGTGCGAAAGCCGTGGCTCAAACTGCCCGCGTGGAACGGGAAATGACAGAAGCCGCCACTCAAGCCGCTACCATTGCCGGAAGAACTACTGCGCAAATAGTAACTTCTAATTTTGAAATGGGATATGATTTTTTATCTGCCCAATTGCCAAAAGTCGGCGGCAATATCTATGCCCGCAAAGTAAAATGGGAAGAGAAAATGCATGACAGAATACCTACCGCCCTGTTAGAACGGTTAATTGCCAAACAAATTTTGGTTCCCAGATATCCCGGATATATTGCCGATTTCCAAAAGGAGTGGCAATTTGCCGAACAGCAAAATAAGGGATCCTTATGGAATTGGATAAGGCCCTACTTGGCTTCATACGGGCCGAACGTTTATTTTTCCAGTGAGTTCTCACCGACGTTAACCGAAGCCTTGCGGTTGGAAAGAATCAGCCCGGTCCATTGGTATCCCGCCGAAGATATGGAATATGTTTTGCGTACGGTTGTAAGTGAGGCCCTAGAGAAAAATGCCGGTTTCTTTGCCGTATATGTCAAAACGCCGGGGAAAGAAGTGTTTGACGTGTTAATTTTAGATTTGCAACATAATTGCTTTTTATCACGGAACGAAAGTATTGAGCAGGTCCTTAACTATAAACAGCATCGAATTGATTTGGGCAAAAAGTTAAAAATGCTTTATTTGCAATCTCTAAAAACCAAAACCCCGTTACGTGATATGCCCGGTGTGGATATGGCTGCAGTAGAACAAGATTTCAAAACCTATCGGGAATTAACACAAACGTTGATGAATATTTCTTCTTCCGGAATCGTACGGGAATCGTTACGATGGGAATTAGACGATATCAACGTGGCGGAACGTGCTTTGTTTCCTGAAAAAGATATACGGTAAAATTTTTCTTTACAAAACCGCGTAATATTTCTACAATAAAAATGTCGGTTAATTTCCCGTCGGTTAAAACGGGGTAACAAGCGAGGAAAAAATGAGTGGAATATTAATCGTTGTTGTTGCATTAGTTATTTTCGCCGTCTATGCGGTTGCTGTCTATAACGGATTTATCACATTGCGCAACCGCACCAAAGAAGCCTGGAGCGATATTGAAGTGCAAATGAAACGCCGTTATGATTTGATTCCGAATTTGGTGGAAACAGTCAAAGGATATGCGGCGCACGAAAGCGGTACGTTGGAAAAAGTAATCCAAGCGCGCAATATGGCTATGCAAGTAAATCCGTCGGACATGAAGAAATTAGCCGAATCGGAAAATATCCTTTCCGGTGCTTTAAAATCCGTATTTGCCTTGAGCGAAAATTATCCTACGTTGCAAGCCAACCAAAACTTTATGGAACTTCAACGTGAACTGCGTGATACTGAAGATAAAATTCAAGCCGCGCGCCGTTTTTATAACGGCAATGTAATGGCATTTAATACGCAAGTGGAAAAATTCCCCAGCAATATTGTGGCGGCAATTTTCCATTTTGAAAAACAACCTTTCTTTGAATTAGATTCCACCGATGCGGCTGCCCGTCAACCGGTGCAAGTAAAATTCTAGTTAGGGCCTTTTATGGCTACTATTTACGAACATATTGAAGAGAACAAGCGGCGTACCGTGCTGCTTGTTCTCTTATTTCCGCTTACTTTTGCGTTGTTGGTTACCGCAACGGTGGGAATCCTGTTTTATTTAATGGGGGATCCGTACGCCGCACAACGCGGAGTGACCGAATTTACCCCCGAACAACTCCAACTCGTACATGGGGCCTTGATAGCCGTTCCCGTCTGTTGGGCGTTAGCCGTATTGTGGATTGTTGTTTCCTATTTTATGGGTGATAAACTGATGCTTTCCGGAGCGGGGGCTATTGAAATTTCCCGTAGCGACCAACCGGAAATTTTCCGGCTCGTGGAAAATTTGTGCATTACTCGCGGCCTTCCTTTGCCGCGTATCTATATTTTAGATGATGACTCCTTAAACGCTTTTGCTACCGGCCGAGATCCCGAGCACGCTTCTATCGCATTGACGAAAGGTATCGTCAAGAAATTAGAACGGGTGGAATTAGAAGGCGTGATTGCACACGAACTGGCCCATGTAGAAAATCGCGATATCCGTTTGATGCTTATCACGGTAGCGGGTATTTCATTTTTTACATTTGCCGGGGAAATGTTGATTCGTTTCGGGTTATCATCGGGTAGAGGAAGCAAGAAAAATTCAGGCGGCCTGTTGTTTATTTTGCTGGGTATTTTCTTTTTGGTATATGGATATTTGATAGCCCCGCTTATTCGTTTGGCGGTTTCGCGCCAACGTGAATATCAGGCCGATGCGACTGCCGCACTTACCACCCGCAATCCGCGCGCACTGGCCAGTGCTCTTCATAAAATTTCCGGCGATAGCCGCGTGGAAGCATTGGATAAACGTGAAAGTATGGCGGCTATGTGCATCGCCAATCCGTTAGAAAAGATGGGGTTGTTTTCCGCTTTGTCGGGTTTGCTTGCCACCCATCCGCCTATCCAAAAGCGTATTGACGCGCTATTAGAGATGGACGGCCACTTGCCTTTGTAGGAGAAAATTATGGCTCTCGCTTACGATTATTCGGCCCGCAACCGTCGTAAAAGTATTTTGCTGATTATTTTGTTTGCGCTTTCTACGATGGCCTTTGCCTATTTGGCCACGTGGGGCTTTTATATGTTAAGCGGGGTATTTCACTATTTTAGCACAACGGGATATCTGACGTGGGGGAGTACCATGTCCCACGCGCTTGTGCGAACGTTGGAAACGTGTCAGTGGCTTTTGCCGGTGTGTTTATTAATCTCTCTTTTTTGGGCAAATGTAGCGCTTAACGAGGGAGAAGATTTTGTTTTGGGCCGTTTAACCGGCGTCAAATTATTGCCTCGTTACGACGAATATGGGGCTAATACCATTCTAACTAATTTATGCATCCGTACCGGCGATTATGTGCCGCGTGTCTATGTAATTAACGATTCGTCCATGAATGCCTTTGCCGTCGGATCAACACCGGAGAATTCGGCAGTGGTATTATCCAAAGGACTACTTAAAAAATTAGAATATGTGCAATTGGAAGCCGTCTTAGCACACGAACTTGCCCACATCCGTAACGGAGACACACGCCTGATGATGGTGCTTGTAATGTGCTTGGCATTCTTTACTTTTACGGGGGAATATCTTTTTTACGGCACGGAAAAAGAAAATATTTACGAGGAAAACGGAATTGATTTGAAACGTGTTTCCCGTCCCATGGGCTTTTTGGCCTATATCGGGCTGATGCTTTTGATTTATGGGTATGTAATTGCACCGTTGCTGCGTTGCGGTTTATCGCGCACGCGCGAACGACTTGCCGATGCCGAGGCGGCGCTTATTACCCGTCACCCGCGCGCCTTGGCGAAAGCCTTGTGGCGCATCAGTACCGATAGTCGTATTGAAGCATTAGATTCTACCGTGTTGTTAAGCGCGATGTGTATTGCTCGCTCATCGGGAAAGCCCAACTTCTTTGAACGCTTGAGTGGTCTTGCTGCTTCTCACCCGCCGGTGGAAGAACGTATCTATGCCCTTAACGATATGGACGGTATGTTTTTGCATTTACCCGAAACGGATAATGTAAAATAATTCTTTGCTATTTCGTCTTAAAAAACTAAAATATAAGGTAGATTTTATAGGAAAGGATTTATGCTTAATTTAACCAAACCCACCAAAGAAACTATTTACATGAAAATCGTTCGTGTGCTCCTTACGATGTGTTTCTTAGTCGTGCCGCTTATCTTTTTTACGGATTTAACGGCCAACCCATTTTTTATTCAGAACAGTTTGCTTTATGTGTTAATTGCGTTAATTTACGCTACACTCGCCATTAAATTTTTACGTACGCAAACGATAGATTTTACCCATACTTTTTTTGATTTGGCTTTCTTTGTGTATGTGCTTGCCTGTGTGGTGGGGTGGCTATCGGCGGTATCTTCCGCTCCGCAAGCCATGCGCCAAACCATGTTTTACGGGCTACTTAATTACGGCAGTTTGTTGGTGGTTGTATCCGTCGGTGCGTACATTGTCAGTAAAAATATTGTCTGTGCCGGAACGATTGAAAGTAAAACCAATTACATTTTACTCTTTTTAGGCTGGGGAGCCTTGTGGTATTTCTTCCCTCATATTAAAACGCAATTAAATTCCGACACTTTGTTTGCACGCATGTTTGATTGGTATGCCATCTTTTTGTGGGCATTAGGCGTGTGGCTTGCCGTACGTGTCTTGCGCAAATTGGTGCAAGAAAATATTTTAGTGCTGATGTTTGTCGCCGTGTTTTTGGCGTGTTGTTATGGGGTGTTGCAAGCCGTAGGCCTTGAATTTTTATGGCCGTTTGAAATCAACCAGTTCGCCACGCGTGCCTTTTCCACCTTTGGTAATCCGAACTTTTTATCGTCGGCAGTAGTGATGTTACTTCCTGCGCTTCTTGTTTATTATATGCGTACCGAAAGTAAAAAAGATATATTCGTGTACGGTTTGTTAGTTCTTGTATATATTTTATTTTTATCGTTTGGGTTGGCGCGTTCGTGTTGGTTGGGCGCCGCGTGTGCCTTGCTGATGATGTGGATGTTCGGCACGCTTCGTACATTGATTTGGAATCGTCGCGGCAGAGTATTTTTACTCGTGTTGTTGGCGGTCGGTGTCGGGTGGGGATCGGTACATTGGGACGATAAAGATACGCACAGCCCCGTCGCAGCGCGTGCCCAGGAACTTACACAGGTCACTCCTTCTAATTTTACGCTGAATATTGACCGCGATAAAATCTTTCAATCGATGCACCAGCGGTTATTTATGTGGGATATTTCCAAAGAAATGTTTTTGGCCCGTCCCGTTATGGGAAGCGGCCTCGGGAATTTCCAAATGGCTTTTGCCCAAACCCAACCGAAAACCTTGCTCAAATATCCTAATTTGCGTAGTCTAAAAACAATGACTCATGCCCCGCATAACGAGTTGTTTTTTCAACTAGGACAAGGCGGTATCGTCGGGCTTGGGTTATTTATGTTTATGTTTATGGTGTTGTTTTTGGAAGTCAAAGATTTTGCCGTACATAAAAAAGAAGGCGACAAAAAACAATTATTACAAGCCTTGTTCTGCGGTATTTTGGGAATGCTTGTAGATAATATGCTTAACATCTCTTTGCATGCGGTGGTTCCAGCGTTTATCTTTTGGTGGCTCGTCGGGGCAGAAGTGAGCGGCGTGGGAAAAGAAGAACGCCAAATCCCCGTTACTGCCAACCCACTTACCAAAACGGTGGCCTTGGTAATAGTAGCCGCGAGTGTGGCTATTATCGTGTGGCAAGTGCTTTGGCTTAAGAGTGAATATCGTTTCTTCGCCGGACAAAAAGCCGTGGCCATGCAAGATTATCCGCAGGCCGAAGAAAATTTGTCTGCTGCGCTGAACTTGTATCCGGCTAATACCGAAGCAGGTTTCCGTCTGGGAAATGTGCTTTTGGCGCAAGGTAAATATCCGGCGGCATTAACCGTGTTTGAAAAAACGCTTTCCGCGGCTGATTATTACGAAGAAGTATATTTCCATGCTGCCCTTGCCGCGATAGGGGTAGGCGATACGAAGAAAGCAGTGCATTATTTAATGGACAATTTGCGGTTGCATCCGTATCATTTGCAAGCGTATGAAATGTTGACACAATTGTTGCATGATAATGTGATTTACGCCGGAAGTGATGAAATGGCAATGGCCGAACGCGGCCTGTCTTTGTTCCCTTATGAAACAGGACTTTGGCGTCTTGTCGGTGAGACGTATGAAAAATTAGGCGAGATTGAACAAGCCAAAAATTGTTATGTGCGTGGGCTGACAGTTGATACGTTAGACAAAGAATTATTAGCCCGGGTGGAAAAATTATACAGTGCTTCTCCGGAAAAACCTGCCATCATAGAACAAGCGCGTTTGTTGCAAAAATATCAAGATAAAGTGAGTCGCTTTGACAAAATGTCGCCTTATTACCAACAACGTTTGCGTAACGATATTGAAGCGTATGTTAAACAATATCCCGACGATACTAACGGGGAAATTTTGTTGGCGCGGGTGTTGTCTTTGGCGGGAAATGATTTGAAATCTAAAATGATATTGGAAAATGTTTTGACCAAACATCCCGACGATTTGTGGGCTAATTTAGCGTTGTCTACCTTATTTTACAAAGCGGAAAATTTACCGGATGCCGAACGTTGTTTGCGCAATGTGTTATTCTATTACCCGGGGAATGTATTGGCGCAAGAGCGGTTAAAAGCATTGGGGATTACGTTGTAAAATAAAGATAAATAAAAAAAGACTATTTACAAAACGCGTTAAATTGCTATAATTCTAATAGCCGGTAGTGTCGGCAAATAAGACGGCATCCATCGGGAAAATAGGAAGATTCAATGACTAAAAATAATAAAATCTGGAAAGGTTTAGTAGTGTTTTTGTTCGGCTTAGTCGTCGTAAGCGGGACTGTGGTTGTTGCGGCCACTCCGGCCAAACAACTGGCGAAAGGTATTTCGCTTTATAACGATAACAAGGACGATAAAGCCTTGGATTACTTTATTGATGTGCTCGTCAATGGTAATTCCGAAGAAGTCGCTCAAGCCAATAAATACATTTCGCTGATCCATAACCGCATGGGTGGTATTCAAACCCCGGTGGAAGTGGATGTGAACTTCAAAGAAGGCGAAGTGAAAAGTTTAGATGAAGTGGTTTCTGACGAAGTGGAGCAAGCCCAACAAGCCGCTCGCGATCAGGCCGCCAAAATCCAAAATGATGTGGCTGCTGCCCAACAAGACGTGGCTGATGCCGTTGCTGCCCAGCAACAAGCCGTTGCCGATCGCATTGAAAACGAAAAAGCGGCCGCGCAAGAGCAATTGGATGCCGCACAACTATCTTTGCAAGACGATTGGAAATTGCAACAACAAGCCTTGCAAAATGATTTGGATGCCAAACAACAAGCCTTACAAAATGGCATAGAAACACAACGCCAACAAGCATTAGATACGGTGCGTCCCGTCGTAGACGAAGCGCTCGGTGATAGTGCTGTTGCCGCCACATTGGGCGAAGATGCTTTGTTGTCTCAAGCCCAAGCCGATGAACAAGCCTTAGCGGATTTGTCTAATGCGGAAATTCAAGCCACTCGCGACAATATGTTGACTACCGTTAACGGGTCGGCTTTTACCGATTTGACGTCCCCGCAAGCCATTGAAGCACGGGAATTATATACGTCTCAAAAAATTGCCAGCATGACGGATGCGGCTATGAAGAAAATTGCAGATACTCCCGGTGTTAACTTGTATATGCGCGACAATCGTCCCGATGCCATAGAAATTGACCCGGAAGTCATTTTTGACAAAACTACTTTTCGTTCCGATGCACAACCTTTATTAAACAGTATTTATGAACTTTTAGCCTTGACGCAAGGTTCGGCTTATGTTATTTTGCCTCCCGGTTCTTACACCGACGATGTTACCTTGCCCGGTATTCGGCAAGCGATGGGCTTAAATTCCTATTTAATTAACCGCGGTATTTCTCAAGGTAAATTACATTATAATATGGGGCTTGTTGACGAAGAACCCCCGGCCCGGTTTGCTAATTTGCATGGTTTATCTATTGTATTTGATTATGATTCCAAATTGCCTACGGTCATGGAAAAAAATGAAAAAGATGAAAAAGCACCCCTTTTAAGTATGGCTATTGTGCCGTTATGCCATGCCATTGACCGCTCTTTAGGCGAAGCATTTGCCATTGATTTTTCTGTATTAGAAACCGTTAATCCGTTAGATAATTGGGTATTGCAAATTGTCCAACATGGTCATGACGGTAAATTCTATATTGTTCGTCAGTTAGAAGGTTTTTCTCCGGTATATCACCAAATTTTATTTAACGGACGTAAAGGGGTGATTGGGCCGGAACTTCCTTGTGGGAAATATACGCTGGTACTCACCGGAACAGATTTGAAAGGAAATAAACAAACCTTACGCCGCCGTGTTATTGTAAAATGTGCGGATACAAAAAATTCTTGTGACAGTAGTTGCAGCACAAAGGCTGTTTCTACACAAACCGAACAAGCGTTAAATTATAAAGCGGCTCGCTTATGGAAAAAACCCGGCCGCAAAATGGGCCAACCGGTAACGGAACAGGCAGTTCAAACCTCGTCTGCAACTTCTACCGATACGTCCACTAGTACCTATACAAAAACGGTAAATACAACTACGATTATTCAGGAAGATGATGGTAGCGAACCCGCCTCGGCTCCTGCCCCGGCTCCTACTTCGTCTTATCCGACACCCGACGAAGTGTTGCCGATGAATAATCCGTACGATATGCCGTACGAAGATTTATAAAGAATAGTTCTGGAGAGATAGCATGGGATTATCAGAAACACTAATCGGTCAAAATATGAACGCCCATCCGGATTGTTTGGGTATTTATATTGGATTAGATGAAATATACATGGCACAAACTGCCCGAAAGGACGGCAGTGTTGTCTTGGAATCTTTAGTGCGTGTTCCGATTTCGGATGTGGATCGGAATATGCTTAAGCCGCTGGATTTGAACGAAACATTCTTTTCTATGGATAATTGGACAGAATCACTTGCTAAGGTGATGTCCAAAAAGAAATGGAAGACTAACCGGGTTGTGGTTAGTTTAGCCCCGGCGTTCTGTCTGCTTAGACACTTTGTTGTGCCGACGGTAATTGAACGTAAATTGTGGAAAAATTCCATTCCGCTTCAAGCCCGTAAATATATTCATTTTCCATTTGAAAAAGCCGAATATGCTTATCACGTTTACGAGTTTGAAACCGGAGCCACCAAACAAAAACGTTTAGGGGTGGTTTTCGCTATGACCACGAAAACCATTATTGAACGTTTGCGCAAAGGCTTAAAAGCGTGTGGGTTGGAGTTGGTGTCGGTGGAGCCGTCCAGTTTGTCATTAGGGCGTGCATTTAATGACAGCGATAAAGAAGCCGTCGGAAATGGCGGACGCATTTATTCGTTCTTCGGCAAGGATATGGCGAATTTCGTTTTCTTAAACGAAAATGCACCGGTCTTGTTGCGTGAAGTGGAAATCTCCGGTTCCATTCCGGCAGAGCGCCGTCGGTTTGAAATTACCAACTGTACGGAATTTATTGCAAAACAACTGGAACGGGATCCGTTTGAAGAAGCCGTAATTACCGGCGTGGATGCCGAACAATGGATTCCCGCTTTGGAAGCAGATTCCAAAAAACCGGTACGCAAATGGAATTTGAGTGAAATATATGGTATTGAGACCCGTTCATCCGGCGAAATTGCGGCCATCGGTGCCAGCATTAAATTCTTTGACCAAAAAACACCGGATATAGATTTTACCAAAGGTCTTCGTTTGAGTTCTTATGAATTCAATGCCAGTTTGACTGCTTGGAAAGTCGCTGCCGTATTGATCGTATTGATTTTGGCTTTAATTGGTAAAGGCTATTGGGGCCAATACCAAAAGGAAAAAGAATTAGCCCGTGCTAAAACCACCCAAAAATCGCGTATCGCTGATTTTGATGGGTTAACGGCTAGTCAAATCCAATCAAATTTAAGTAAGATTAAAACACAGAATTCTAACTTACAGGCCATGATTAAATATGACCATGTAGTTACACCTATTTTGGCCGAAATAGCAGATTCTGTCCCGCAAGGCGTGTGGCTTACTAAAATTACGTATGGAGACGTCTTCCCGGGGACCGGATCCGAAGAACGCTCTTTAACGTTAGAAGGATCTATTCAAGCCGGTACGAAAGACGGACGTGACGACTTGGCATTAGGCAACCGGTTCAAAGACGAGTTTGCCAAACAACCCACTATTAAACGTATTTGTGGGGCGAATCCGATTATCCGTTATTCGGAAGTCGCCGGTACGAGTTCCGGAGAACAGAAGAAAGCCGAACAAGCAACTAAGTTTACGCTGACTTGTGCGAAAGGAGGACGATAATATGGCAAAGAATGAAAAAACCAATAAATATGTGGCCCAATTAAAACAAGGATTTGCCGATATCCAAACAGTCGCGCAAGAAGGAAACTTAAAATTGTTTTTGAAACAATTTATTGCGCTATTGGTTATTTTCTTGTTGTTCAAATATCTGTCAGGAAAATTTAATTCCAAGATACAAAACATAAACGGACAATTAGAAGCGATTCGTGCTCAACAGGTAAATGAGCAAGAATATGCGACTAACAAAAAACTGCTTATTTCGTTAGAACCGCGCTTTTCTAATGTGGAAGCCAAAAACGAATGGTTGCTGAGTCAAATTATTGATATTTTCAAAAAAGCAGGTTTGACACCTTCCGTTGAAGGCGCCCAAACGGAAAACGATACTAACCCGACGTATGTGGCAACCTCTATGAAAGTATCTTCTACAATGACGTACGATACTTTTGCTAATTTCTTAGCAGGGATTGAAAATCGTCCGACGTATATTAAAATTTCGGATTTCGCTATTGAAAAAGATACTGACCCCAATCGGATTGGGAATAATAAAGTTTCGCTGACATTAAATACAATTTTCCCGAAAGAGAAAATTGCCCGTTCGCTTTTTAAGGATTATGATCAGTTAGTGGCTGCCGAACAACAAGAAAAGGCGGCTGCTAAGAAACGCAAAAAGGGGAAATAAGATATGAGACAATTATTTTTCTTACTTTTATTGGTAGGCATATCCGTTCCGTTGGTGGCACAAGCGCCGCAAGAACAACCTACGCAAGAAGCGGCTGCGCAAACGCCCGAAAGTGTAACGGCAGCTGCCCAACCGGAGCAACCTGCACAAGATGCCGCATTGGAAAAAGATTTAGCCGCGGCTGAGACTCCTGCGGAAGAAAAATCAGGGGAGGAATTTGTGACCGCCCGGGAAACGGTAGAAGAAGAGGAAGAAGATCCGGAACAGACGAAAGTGGTATATGCGCCTAAATCTAAACGGGATCCGACACTTTCTCCCGATGATTTCTTGTTATTGCAATATCGTGAACAACAACGTTTAGCCGCTATTGAAGCGGAACGCAGACGTAAATTAGAAGAAGAACGTCGCCGTCAGGAAGAAGCGGAACGGTTGCGCCAATTAGAATTGGCTCGTATTAAAGACCCCACCCGCGAAGTTCGTAATAAAATTAAAATTGGCGGGGTAATCGGGCAAGAAGTATTTATCGGTAGCAAAATATATACCGTCGGAAATTCCATTTACGGAGCCCGTATTATTGCGGTGCGCCCCGATGAAGTGGTATTTTCTTACAAAGGACACAAATTTGTACGGAAAGTTCAGTTGTAACATTTAATAAAGTTCATAGGAGGATTATGAGAAATCGTTTAGCAGTCGTGTTGGCGGGTATAGCCGCTTTAGGGTTAGTCACTACGGCATCGGCTCAAAGCCGTCAGCGACTTCCTAGCGACAATACTGTCGCCCTTGTGGAAGAACCGACCGTAAAACTGTCGGGAGAAACGGACTTGTATAAGGATGCCGAAGAATCTTCTCCGTTAGATCGGAAAGTATCTATTCGTGTATCCAATGTACCGATATCCGTCTTTCTCAACAGTATTACTACGCAGGCAAAAATTAACTTTATTATGAGCGAAGAATTCGCAAATAAAAAAGTTACTGCCTCGCTGACCAGAGTAACTGTACGTGAAGCCTTAGACACGTTACTTCGTGTGCATGGTTTGGCCTATCAACGTATCGGTAAGAGTGATAGTTACGTGGTAACCAAACGCTCTAATGATGCGCCGGATACGATTACCAAAATCTACACGCTCAGTTATATTTCCTTACAAGGAATGGGATCCAGTGCTAGCGAAATGAGCAGCGTTATGCCGCAAGATGTGTCCAGCAGTTCGTCCGGTAGTATGGGCGGCGGCATGGGCGGCGGCATGGGCGGTAGCATGGGTGGCAGCATGGGTAGCGGCGCAGGTGCCATGGGTGGTGATTCCGGTGGTGAAGCCGGTATCACGAACATCATCAAAAGTATGATGTCCCCTGTTGGCCGTTTGGCTATTGATGCGCGCACAAACAAACTCATCATTACGGATGTGCCGGAAGTCTTCCCGCCGATTGAAAATATCTTGGCGGAATTAGATATTCGTCCTCCCCAAATTTTAATTGAAGCCCAAATCGTAGAAGTCAACAAAACCAGTGGTTTAAGTTTAGGCTTTGAATATGGTGGCAGTGACGGCACGATGTTTGTGGCTACGGCTCCTAAACGTGTGTTAGATTTGGAATACGTTAAAGGCCAAGGCGTAAAAGGTTGGAACTACATTTTCCCGAGCAAAGATCAAGTCGGTGGCGGTGGTTCCAGCGGTGGCGGTGGTTCCGGTGGCGGCGGTAGTTCCTCCGGTAGTTCCGGAACGGATGAAGCCGGTCTGTTAGATTTTTCAGCTTTTAACGTGGTACTTCGTACTTTATTAACTCGCGGTGAAGCTAAATATTTGGGTAAACCGAAAATCATTACCTTAAATAATAAAACCGCTATGATTACCACCTCTACGGATGCCGCAGTCGGTATTACGCAAAGTTCTTCAGGTGAAGGCGGTTCTGCTATGACCACCCAATCTGCCGAACGTAAACGCGTAGGGTTGATCTTGCAAGTTACGCCGCAAGTCAACCGCGAAGGATACGTAACCTTGTACGTACAACCTTCGTATTCGGACGTTATCGCTTCCGGGTTCGATGATATGAAAGATACCATTACCCGTGCAGCATCTACGCTCGTTCGTGTGAAAAACGGTCAAACGGTCGTTATCGGTGGCTTGTTAACTTCGCGCGAAACGGAAGAAGTCCGCAAAGTACCGCTCTTGGGAGATATCCCGATATTGGGATGGTTATTTACCAGCAAAACCACCTCTAAGAGCACAACCGATTTGGTCATCTTTATTACTCCGACCATTTTGGCTGAATAGTAAGCGTTTTCAGTCTGCCCCCGGTGACGGGGGCAGACTATATACGTAATTTAGGGGAATAGGAAATGGCAAAACAGTTAGATGAAATTTTAATGGACCAAGGCACGTTGACCGCAGATCAAGTCAAACAGGTGCAACTTTATGCAAAACAAAATAATATTTTGTTTGCTGAATCTGTTGTAAAGTTGGGTTTTGCATCTGAAGAACAAGTAACGATTGCGCTGTCTAAACATTTTGCCATGCCCTATGCCTCTAAAGAAAATGGCATTTTAGTACCGGAAAAGGAACAAAATTTACAAAAAATTATTCCCGAGAAATTTGCTCGGGAAAATATGGTTGTTCCGTTGTTTTTAGAAGAAGATGTGCTTGCTGTCGCTTTATTAGATCCGACCAACTTGTTCTTGTTAGAGAACATCAAAATGATGTCGGGCAAACAAGTCCAACCGTTTATTGCCAGCAAAAGCCAACTATTAAATGCAATGGATTCATTTTATGCTTCTTCGTCTAACTTATTAGAAGAAGTCATGAATGAGTCGGTTAAACCGCAAGCCGATATCGCGGCTACGGCAGAATCCGATGAGGATATTGAAGTTTCCGGCTTTTTGGACTTGGATAAAGTTTCGCCTAACTCTTCTACCTATGTAAAACAGGTAAACGCTATTTTACGTCAAGCCATTGCCGAACGTACTTCCGATATTCACTTGGAAATGTTTGACGAACGCGTTTCGTTACGTTTCCGTATTGACGGTTCGCTTTACGAACGTACCCCACCGGCCAAAGAATCTGTAAACGCCATTATTTCCCGTATTAAAATTTTGTCTAAATTGGATATTGCCGAAAAACGTTTGCCGCAGGACGGTTCATTTACCATTCGTTACCAGAACCGCTCCATTGAAGTTCGTGTGTCTGTGTGTCCGGCAGTATTCGGTGAAAAACTCGTACTTCGTATCTTGGATAAAGGTACGGGGGAAATGAACGTCGATAAATTAGGGTTTGAACCGGAACAGAAAAAAGCCTTCTTGGAAGCAGCTAACTTACCGCACGGGTTAATTTTCTTGACGGGGCCGACAGGGTCCGGTAAATCTACTACGTTAAACGCGGTACTTACCACGATTCGTACGCCGGAACTCAATTTTATGACATTGGAAGACCCGGTAGAATACAAATTGGCCGGTATCAGCCAAGTACAGGTAAAACCGGCCATTGGGCTTACTTTCGCTGCCGGTTTGCGTTCATTCTTACGTCAAGACCCGGATGTCATTCTGGTGGGGGAGGTGCGCGATAACGAAACGGCTGAAGCGTGCTTAAAAGCGGCTCTTACCGGTCACTTGGTGCTCTCTACCTTACACACCAACGAAGCGCTCGGTGCTATTCCCCGTTTAATTGATATGGGAATGGAACCGTTCCTTTTAGCCAGCTCTTTAGCGTTGGTGGCGGCCCAGCGTTTGGTACGTATTTTATGTCCGTATTGCAAAGTGCCGCACATCCCTGATCCGGCCACTTTAAACCGCATTGTTAAGGAAGGTCATTTAAGTCTGCGCGACCAAAACTCGTGGACGTTTTTTAAGTCGGTAGGATGCCCTAAATGTTTCGGTACCGGATTTATGGGACGTCGCGCTATTTACGAAGTTTTCCGTATGTCGGAAGAAATGCGTAATATTATTTATAAAACGCAAGATTTGGTGGCCTTAAAACAAGCGGCTATTCGTTCCGGCTCGCTTAACTTGCGTGCGAATGGTTGGCGCAAAGTAGTCCGCGGCCAAACAACCGTAGATGAAATCTTAAGTATTACTACATCTGACGACGATTAAATAAGTTGATTTTGATTAAAAATAGGAAGAATATTTATGCCGAAATATACATATACAGTTAATGACGGAAACGGGAAAGTCCTACGCGGGACGATTTCTTCGGATAACCGCGAAAAAGTCATCATGGCCTTGCAAAACAAGGGCTATTTGGTGTTGGATGTTCGGGAAGGCGGCGGCGGAGTTTTTGGCGGCCGTGGCGGTTCTCGTAAACGTGGCGGAAAAGTTCCCGGACACGTGCTCGCGTTCTTCGCCGAACAGTTGGCTACGCTGATTGCCGGTGGTGTACCGCTCGTACGTGCTGTATCTCTGCTCGGAGAATATGCTTCTAACCCGACGTTAGGCTATGTGTTGACGCAAGTCGCCAAGGATATTGCCGGCGGGCAATCTTTACATGAGGCATTAGCGCATCACCCTAAAACATTCAGCCACATTTGGTTATCTCTGGTGGAAGCCGGGGAACTCGGCGGGCAGTTGGCCGATACATTGATGCAGGTGTCGTTATATACCAAAACCCAAGAGGGTATGAAAAGTAAAATTATTACCGCTGTAACCTATCCGGCTATTTTGGGTTTATCTTCAGTGGGTGTATTGATTTACTTTATTATCGGTATTGTACCGACCTTCGCTCAAATCTTCAAAGATTTTAACTTGGAATTACCGACTATTACGTTAATCGTATTAAAAGTATCCGGTGTTTTAATTAACCATGGTGTGCTTATTATTGCCTCTATTGTGTTTGGTTTTATTGCGTTTCGTTTCTATATTAAAACGACGGACGGACGTAAACGTTGGCACTCGTTCTTGCTTACCATGCCGTTATTCGGTAATTTCTTAAAGAATATTTATTATGACCGTATGTTATCTACTTTATCTACATTACTTCGTAGCGGTGTAACGATTTTGAACGCTATTTTGGTATTGGAAGATTCGTTTGATAGTAACGTCATTATTCAAAACGCGCTAAAAATGGTACGGGCGGAAGTGGCTGCCGGTAAATCTATTTCCGATTCGTTCCGGGCAACGGGTGTTTTCCCCGGGCTAATGACCGAAATGATGCTCATGGGTGAAGAATCCGGTAAACTCCCGGGTATTATTGCGACGCTATCTAAATTCTATTCCGATCAGGTAGAGCAGTTTATTGCTCGTTTCTCGGCGGTAATTGACCCTATCTTAATTTGCGGTGTCGGTGCGCTTATCGGTATTATTGTAGCATCCATTTTCTTGCCGATTTTCAAACTATCTCAAATCGGTGGAAACTAGGAGATTACTATGCGGCACAACAAAGGTTTTACGTTAGTAGAAATTTTGATCGTGATGGTCATAGCAGCCTCTATATTGGCCTTTGCCTTGCCAGCCAATAAGAAGGCGCAAGAGCGTAATAAATATTTGGCTGCGACCGGCGTATTGACCGATTTGGGGATGGCTGTACAAGCCTTGCGTACCGATATGGCTATGCAAGGTTCTACCGAAAAGTTCCCGCAAAGTACGTTTTTCGGTTTTTCATCTACTACCTTTCAGACATCGGATCCTTATTCGTCTAGATATGCAGATGTTGGTTCGTTGAACAGTACAACTTTTCCGTATGCTTTGTTTACACATGGTTATTTACAGAGCATCCCGTTTGATAATGGGTTTACTTATAAAGGATATACTTTTTTCATTTGCCCGCAAGAAACGGCTTCTACACAGCATCAATGCAATAATGATTTGGACGTTATTGCTACCATGGAAAATCTAAATTCTACGACATATCGTGGAGCGCGTTTTATGCAAGACGGAACAATCGTTCAGATTTCCGAATAGATGGTATTGAAAAAGTAGAAAAAGTCTGCCATACTATAAAAAGGGGTCGTATGAAGAATAAAAAAGGATTTACATTATTAGAATTATTGATTGCCGCAACGATTATTGGGGCGATGGCTGTATTTGCCACCATTTCATATCGTTCCAGCGAGGCGGATGCTCGCATTGCGGCGGCTAAAGCCAAGACGGAAGTATTGGCCGGTGCTGTGCAACGGTTCCGGTTAGAATTTCCGTATGCCGCTTTGGGGAACAGCGTGATTACTAATACTACGGCTACTTGTCCGGACAGTATGCCTTATACGCAAAGTCTTTCTGCCACCACCTTAATTTCGTGTGGCTTATTAGATAATGGCGGTTGGACAAATGACTTTGTGGAATTTACGATATGCGGTATTCCCTCAAACGGCGGTATTTGTGCCGCTTTGACGGGTTCAACGGGGGCCTGCATGACAGGAAAAAGTTCCAATTCGCGGGTGCCGGATCGTTACCGTTGGTCAAGTACTATAGGAAATAGTTATTGGTATTGCGTAAAATCTACAGGAGAACCCGGCACGGAACATTTTAGGAGTTAATATGAAAAAAGGGTTTACACTAATGGAAGTATTGGCTGTGATTTTAGTGCTTGCGGTAGTGACAACGTTGGCTGCTCCGGTATTCAAATCGGTGCGCTATGAAATGCGTCAAGCGCAGGCTAAGGTTGCGGCTAAAAAATTAGCTGAAGCCCTTAAAACATATTATCAAGTCAGTCGTGGAGGGAAAATTTATGCTTGTTTTGATGCAACCGATGCTGATGTTACCCAAACGACGACGGCTTGTTCCAATCCTTCGGCCACGGGAATTCCACAAACAACGGCTCCTACTACTTTGACAACGGCAAAACAATTGTTTGCGTGTGGCTATTTATCTTCCAAAGATTTTGTAGGTTTGCCATATACATTTTGTACCAATCATGATACGGCAAAAGATACGGTTGTTTCAAAGGGATGGGATATGCCGTCTTGGGATACGTCTAATGAATATGCCATTGCTTTTGCCAATAATAAATTAGCCGGAGAAAAATATTTTAAGAAGTCGGGAACTGTTTTGAAAGGATATATTTATATAGATAACAGCATGGATCCTACTGACACGTATGATAACGATTAACGGAGTCTTTATGAAACGTATTTTAAAAAACAAATTGGGTGTAACATTGTTAGAAGGGGTAATTGCGTTGGGGTTATTGGCCTTGGCTGCCGGAGCGACTTTTGGTGTATTATTATCGGTCTCCCGCAAATCTACCCGACCTGATTTCCAAGAAGAAATGCTTTGGGCGGTGGAACGTGCCCATTCGGAATTGCAATTATATGTGGGACAACCGGAGAATATCTCGTCTACCAGTTTGCCTAAAGGATTGTGTGGGGGAGATAATACCCCCTTATCTACCAGCGGCGATCATACCATAAATTGTATGTTGCCGGCTATTTGTGATAGAACCACATCCTCTTTTACGTATCAGGTTGTGTCGGCAAATCGTGTGTTGATTAATGATACCGCTTTGTCCGCTACGACTCAATTGCGGGCCGAGAATGTGACGAATGCAAATTGGACGGGAAAAAATATTACTTTCCAAATTACATGCAATGGATTTACTTTATGAAAAATAAAAATGGATTTACATTAACGGAAATTTTACTGGCGGTAATGGTCGTTGGGATTATCGGGGTGGCGCTTGCCTCGTTGACAACAGCGGCTTCGCGCGAAGGGGGGGTAGGGCGTAGCCGTACCATGTTGCGCAATAGCATGTCTCGTGCTATTAGACAATTACGTCAAGATGTGCAAGACTCTACACGCGTTTTCTACGCGGCCAGTTCCATTGCCAGTGCGACGCATGGCACGCCGATACCGTTACTTGTATTGGGCAAAAATGTCAGATTGGACGGCTCTGCTATTCCGGGAACAACCCGAGAGTATATCGTATATTGTTTTGATGCCGGCAATCGTACCACATTGCCCGGTGGAGAGGCCGTTCAACCCAGTACCGCAACAGATGATGGAGTAATTTACCGTAAGTCTTCTTCGGATGCTATTTCGTGGAATACAAATCATACCCCTAATGTTTGTACGGGTACATTTGCTTCTTCGGAGATATTTCTAAACCACGTAAAATGGATTCCTTCCAACGCGACCGGCAATTATCCGGTTCCTTTGTTTAGTATTAGTGGGCATACTGGGGCATATAGTGTTGATGCGGGTGCATCAACGACGAACTTGGCTTCAACAATCAATGTAAAATTGATTTTGGAATTGCCGTCTTCGCCGGTTGTTAATGATGTAACAGAAGAAATTTTTATGTTGCCTAACGGTTTTGTTCAACCAAGTTAATAGGAGAAAATATGTTGCGCAATCAAAAAGGTGCTGCTTTATTACAGGTTTTATTAGTAACGGTAGTTCTCGCGGGGATGGCGGCAATGCTATTACGCAGTAGTTTGTCTCGTACAACAACCGCGCGTCAAACCCGTCGTTCCGTATCAAGCCAAATGCTTATCAATGCCTGTCAAGCCGAAGTAAATGCCTTGTGGAGTGTAAAAAGTCCGGAGATTTTTGCTCGTGATTTGAGCCAGTGTTGGATGCATTGTTCTATACCGGTAGAATGTGCAGAGGATGATTCTGCTTGCCTTGCTTTAAAAGGGACCCCTTGTACGGACGAAGGCACAACGCCGAATGCCACTCGTACTTATACCTGTGCTCCGATTAAAATAGGAACTATCCATTATCAAGTAACGGCTACGTTTGATACGACGCAAAATCCGACTGAATTAGCCCAATGTCCGTTACGTTATTCTATTGTAGATGGTACGGTGAGTAATTCTGTTTTTACACCTTCCACCACAGGGGATGTTGTATTATAAGTTAATTTATGAAAAAAACGGTTGTAATACTAACTATCAGCCTGGCTATAAACCCATTATGGGGGCAAACACAATCACCTTCTATTCGGGTGTCTAATGCCGCTCCGGCGCCCGAATCTAATATAGATTTACTCAAACAATCATTAAAAAAATCCGCTCCCGAAAAAGGAATTGTAGGAGTGGCGCCTATTTCCACCAGTACTCCAACGGCAACGAATGTTTCCAATGAACCGGTGAAAAAATCTACCCCAACAACTCCGGCGGCTAATCCGGCCGTTACGTTAGATATGCCCCTTACCGTTGGGGGCGAAACCCAATCGGTACAAACCGCCGTGGCCCCGACGAAAACTCTTTCGCCTAAAGTGGCTGATAAAGTAGCCGCTTCTAAAAAGGAACGCGCCAAAGCAGAGGCTAAAAAACCGGCGGACAAAAAATCGGTTTCTTTACAGCAAGCCGCACCGGCCACGTCTAAACCGACCGAATTAGAAAAGAACATTGAAACGGATAACGCCTTGTTGCCTCCCGGTTCTACGGTCACAGAAGAAGCAGATTTAAATGAAGAAGAAGCCGCCGCCGATGCGGAATTGGAATATGCCGTTAAAATGATGGAACAATCTAAAGCCAAAGCCCAATCAACCGAGCGTCCTATTCCACCTTCTGCCGCGCAAAACAAACCTGATAAGGTACCGGCCCCTAATAAAAAATTTAACCCGAATGCGTTTCGGCCCGGTGTGACGTGGCAAGAATCAAAAAGTACACATTTTGACGTCTATACTCAAAAACGCACCGAAGGTATCCCGTCATCTAATATGACGATGACGTTTGAAACGGCTTATCAAACCTTGCGGCGATTTATTCCGTGGATGATGTCCAACCGTGTGCGTGTGTTTGTGTATCAAGATCACAAATCGTATTTGCGCCATGAGCCTAACGCTAAAGCATGGACACGTGCGGTTGCCTATCCCACTCGGGGGGAAATCGTTGTTTATGATGAGCCGGGCAAACAGCGCGAATTGCAAGAAGTTTTTACGCACGAACTGACACACATCTTTACACAACAATTTTTTGACAGCCACAAAACCGGCCGTATTATGACGCCTACTTGGTTGGATGAAGGCCTCGCCGTATTTATGGAAGACCAATCCGCCGGTAGTAAAGGCGGCCCTTGGGCTGACGACTTAAAAACGCTCAATTTTCAACGGGATCCGTCTCAAGAAAATCCGTCGCTTAAGCCGTCTTCCTTGTTCGGTTCGTCACGCGGTAAGCGTTTTACTTCTAAAAGAGACGGTAAACCTGTTTATCTCGTACCGTTTGAACAATTTATGCAGGAAGGCTCTTTAGAAATAGCCGAAGGCCGTAATGACGTGCAAAATTGGTATTTCCAAGCGTATGCCATGGTGCGGTTCTTATTGAATCCGGCGGGTGGTTCTACTCCGTCTAACCGGATGCAATTTGAACAATTCACCCGCTTAATTGCCCAAGGGGAGCCTAAACGCGATCCGTCCACCGGCTTTTTAGTCAAAGATTCCCGTGGTAAAACCGTGTATGAACCGTACTCGGTAGAAAAGGCATTGGGACGTGCGTATCATTACAACAACACGGACAACTTTGAAGATAATTTTTGGCGTTGGGTCGGTCAGTAAATATAATTTTTTCTGTAATTAAAAATCCCCCGGTTATTGGCCCGGGGGATTTTTGTTTGCGGCAGATTGTTTTTTCGTTTAGTCGTCTTCTCCGAACATTTGAAACATATTCATCAGTGCTTCCATTTGTAAAATTTCGCTAACAGAGTCCTCTAACGTACCTTCGGCCAGGGCCTTTCCTTGGGCAAAACTTTCCATGAGTCCCAAGGCTATTTCATGATTTACTTTCTCGGCAGGGACTTCGGTTTGGTTGTTGATAACGGCAGTAGTTAATTTTTCTATTTGAGGGGCCAACTCTTCCTCTATTTCTTTGCTGGATGTTTTAATTTTGTTAAGTATAACCGGAATTTCCTGAAATGTTTCATCAATAATTTTACTTTGTTCTAATAAATTTCCGGCGCTTAATTCCGTATCATATTGGAGCAAACCCTTTTTGAGTGCTTGGATAGTTTGGGTGATTTCCGCTGTTTCCGGATCTTCTTCGTCCGCCATCATAGAAACGGAGACGTTAATCATTTTAAAAAACTGTTGAATATATATACGTAAGTCGGACGTGTTTCCGGCGAACGCAACAGAGACACCTAATACGGCTACTATGGTTAAAACTATCTTTCTCAGTTTCATAGATCCTCCTGTGATTTGTGCTTCTATCAGTATTCTAATAAACCGATCTTTAAAAAGCATGAAACGTTAGACCTAATCCTGCTCAAAAAAAAGACCCATAAAAAAATAGGCCCTCTTTTGCAAAATATACTAAAATATACCTATGATTATACCTACAATTATTGAAAAAAATGTCGGTTACGATATCTTTTCCCGCTTACTCAAAGATCGTATTATCTTTGTAGGCGGCCGCGAAGGCGAAGTGGATACCGCCAGCGCCAATATGATTATCGCCCAATTGTTGTATTTGGACGCGGATGATCCTACCCGGGAAATCAATTTGTATATTAACTCACCCGGCGGACTTGTGACGGCGGGCTTGGCCATTTACGATACCATGCAATTTATCAAGGCTCCTATTACAACGATTTGTATGGGGCAAGCCATGAGTTTCGGCGCGGTGTTGTTGGCTGCCGGTTCTAAAGGCAAACGCTACGCTTTGCCGCATGCGCGTATTATGATTCACCAACCGCTTATTTGGGGCGGCGGTATTTCCGGGCAAGTGACGGACATTGAAATTGAAGCCCGCGAATTGCGTGATAATAAGGAACACTTGTTGGATATTCTTGCCAAACACACGGGGCAAGATAAAGAGAAAATCCGCCAAGACAGCGAACGCAATTATTACATGTCTGCGCAAGAAGCCAAAGAATATGGGCTGATTGACGAAGTGTTGGAACTGAAAAAATAGTTTCTCTGTTAAGAAGATAAAAAAGCAACGCTTAAAAGGCGTTGCTTTTTTGTTAATTCAATTGGCTCGGAAAATTTAGTTTATAACATAATGCAAGTAGCCTTCTTTCCATCCGTCCGGCGTGGGAATATAAGTGCTTTGGGTGCTTCCGCCGTTACTGATAGCATTACATATTTTCTTGTATTTTGGGTCTTTAGCGGTGCACATTGTCGTTTGTTCCGGCGTGCCGCTGGGGGAGGCATACGTTCTTCCGTAGAGTATATGATAATCGTTGTCTCCGCACCATATTCCGCCGGAATATCCGCTGCTTCCCGCTAACGGATAGACCATACAACAAAACATCTTTGCATTTTTTCTACATACGTGTTGTGAGTTGTTATTTTGTATGTTCATGTCGGCAGGTAACTCGGTTGATAACTCATCAAAAGAATTGGCCCATGTGCCGTTTGCCAAATAGAGCGCTTCGGCCGATTCGGCCAAAGATTTGACTAATGCTTGGTAGGTGGCAAAGCGGGACTTTTCTACGGCTTGGGTATATTGCGGTAGCGCCACCGCGGCCAGTATGCCGATAATAAGCACGACGACTAAAAGTTCAATAAGTGTAAATCCTTTTGGCATAAAAATCTCCTTATCTGATTTTACTTCTATTGTATTTTTTTTTTTGATTTGTCAAGCAAAAAGTTTCAGACGTGCTTCCGGTTTTTACATACCCCAAATCAGTTGGGCGCGTTGGTCAAACGGTGTAACTGATTGGGTGGTCAAATTAACTTGCCATTGACCGCAAGGGAAGGTGGACGCGTTTAGATGTTCGGCGTCTAACCCGGTACGCGCTTTAGCCGTACAGGAAACGAGGGCGGTGGTGTCGCTTGTCGGTTGGACGTGTAACAATCGTTCGCTAAGTAAAAATACCGCACCCTGTTTATTATAACGTTTATTCATATCGTAAAAATACGAATCTATTTTAGAGCCGGCCACCCGTTGTACGAGTGTTTTGGCGGGATCGGTAGAAGTGGTATTTACGATAGTTTTTGTAGTGGTAGTTGTTGTTTTGGTGATACGAGTTGTTTGCGGAACGGTTTTGGGGGTTGCTTGACGTGCGGCAGCCAGTTGTTCTTGCTGTTTAAGTTGGGCAATTCTGGTTGGGTTATCTACGGTGCGGTAAGCCAGTTTGATTAACCCGTTACTTGTAATGGAGTTTTTAGGCGATACCGTTACGCGCGTGGTGTTGAGCCAATTGGCGTGATTTACTTTAAGCGTAATTTTAGCCGGCGTGTATTGGCGTGCCTTGCCGTAACGGGCCAAATCTCTCTCAAAATTTTTATTAAAATCTAATACCACTTCTTCTTTATCGCTACGCCAACAGCACGATGAGATACACGACTCTTGTAAATCTAATTCGTTGGCGGCTTCCTGTGGCCAAAACCGTACGTTAAAGCGGTAACATGAATCATATTGGCGGCCTTCAAAATCGTTTTTGCGGGCCGAAATTTCCAACCATGATTTTGTCGTCGCTACGCCGGAGTTATTGAGCGGGGTATAACATCCCGCCAATATACAGACAAACATTGCACAGGAAATCACTTTTTTCATACACTTGTATTATATAAGTTTTTTACAAGGAGTAAA
This sequence comes from Candidatus Avelusimicrobium luingense, assembly GCA_900315845.1. Classification (GTDB taxonomy): domain Bacteria; phylum Elusimicrobiota; class Elusimicrobia; order Elusimicrobiales; family Elusimicrobiaceae; genus Avelusimicrobium; species Avelusimicrobium luingense. The sequence goes on along the minus strand of OOHK01000006.1, from coordinate 136,007 downwards.
TAGTATGCAATTTATTTTGTCGTATGTTCAGCAAATAGAGTATTTACCGCAAAAATATCATACGGTAATTGCGCAGTCCGTTTCAGCCGTAGTGTTTGTATGTTCATTGTATTTTATTGCCCGTTTTACAACGTGGTTTTGCAATAAATATTTGGCTAAATTAGTGGCAAAAATCCACTCCGCGCGTGCATTTGATGCCTTGCAAACTCACCATGTTTTTACGGCGGTGGGGGTAGTGTTGGCGGCCTTGGCGGCTATCAATTTACATGCCTTGTTTATCAGTGAAGAGATAGATTGGATTGCTACCGTTATGGGGAAACTGACGGGACTTTTTGTCATGCTCAGTTTTTCGTGGCTGATTTGTACTTTCCTTAACGCACTTAACCGCTTGTACGGGCGTAACCCCAGCGTTCCGATAAAGGGTATTGTGCAAGCGTTAAAAATTGTGGTGTATTTGGTAACGGGATTGTTTATCCTGTCGCTTATTCTCGGGCGCAAACCGATGTATATTATTACCGGATTATCGGCCTTGGCGGCAGTTTTTTCACTTATCTTTAAGGATCCGATTTTGGGTTTTGTGGCCAGTATCCAATTAACGACGAACAAAATGATTAAAATCGGCGATTGGATTACCGTAGATAGTGCAGGCGCTGACGGAAATATTGTAGATATTTCGCTGACCTGTGTGCGAGTACAAAACTTTGACATGACGATTGTAAGCGTGCCTAACTACGATTTGGTCTCCAAACCGTTTAAGAACTGGAGCGGCATGTATGAAGCCCGCGCGCGCCGCGTGCAACGCAGTATTTTGATTGATGTGGACACCGTGAAATTTTTAGATAAAGCCATGCTCACCCGTCTTAAAAAGATTGATTTGTTAAAAGATTATCTCTCGCAAAAAGAACAGGAAATTGCCGATTTTAACGCCCAACATAATACGCAAGACAGTTTGCTTAACGGACGGCATTTAACGAATATCGGTACTTTTCGTAAATATGCGGAATTGTATTTGGCTTCTCGTCCGTACGTCATAACCGATAACCCGGGTTTTACGTTGATGGTGCGCCAACTTAAACAAGAAGCCCAAGGGCTCCCGCTTGAAATTTACTGCTTTTTGAACACCACCGTTTGGACGCAATACGAAGGATACCAAAGTGATATTTTTGATCATTTATTTTCGGTCTTGCCGGAATTTGGCCTGTATGCTTACCAGCAACCCAGCGGGCAAAATATCGCGCAAGGTATTAAGTTGTTAAACGGAAAATAATTTAGGAATTTATCATAACTACCAATAACAAATGAAATTTTGTTAAATATGTAAAAGGAGAATTTGTATGAAAAATATTTCCGCAAACCATTTGGGTGGATTTACATTGCTTGAATTGATGGTTGTTGTGCTGATTATTGGTGTGTTAGCGTCGGTAGCCGTGCCGCAATATAAGAAAGCCGTATATAAGAGCCGGTATTCCAAATTGGAATTATTGGCTAAAGAATATGTAGAAGCGGCCAAATCGTATCACTTGGCAGCGGGGGAGTGGCCCACCGAGTTTGATGAAATGCCGCTTAATCCGTCCGGATCGACCACCAGCCCGCAAGGGAATGATTGCCGTAAAACAGGGGATATGTTCTGCTGTTTGGGCCATGCCGTGTCCGGCTATCAAGGGAATCTCATTTCTTGCGGTTTATCCAATTATACGTTGTTCTTCATGCAGAATTTAGATTCCGGACAGAAACTTTGTTCCGCCAAGATCGGTGATGATGAGGCGAGCAGAGTGTGCGAGGAAGTGGGAACTTTTATCGGCACGGGAAGCGGATACAATGCCGTCGGCCCGTATGGGCATCACGTCGTCAATACTTACCAGTATAATTAAAGAAATTTTACTTCTCTGTTTCGGTGGGATCAAAATGTTTATGATTGATAAACATTTCGGCTTTGTCGGTCATGGCATTTAATTGCTTTTCTAAATCTTCAGCCGCGCGGGTCATATCACTATCTTCTTTTACGCGAATAATTTCCCCATAGCAAAGTGCTGTTTTGCCAAACGGGAGCGGTACGCGCATTTTATCCCACGAGTGTACTTTGAATTTAAGACTTAAGGCAGATCCTACGGGAACAATCGGCCAACCTGTCTTTTTAGCCAAAAACAAGATACCCGGTTGTACTTTATAAATCGGGCCGCGCGGACCGTCGGGCGTGAGCATGGGGCAGTAGCCCTCGCGCGTGGCTTGCAAGAGTTTAATAAGCGCGCGTGTGCCGCCGCGCGTGCTGGATCCGCGAACCGCTAACATCCCGAATTTCGGCAGACAACGTGCAATATATTCTCCGTCGCTGGATTGGCTGATAAGTGCCGCTACTTTTTTCCCGCGGTAAGGATATAATAAAAAGAGTTGTTGGTTATGCCAAATGGCGTAAATTACGCCGCTACCCGCTTTTTCCAATGCTTCGGCTTCGGGTGTTTTGAACCAATACACACGGGTTGTCCACCCTAAAAATAGCGTGTAATAATAGGCAAAGGCCGACACGAGCGCGTGTTTCCAATCGTTATACTGAGTGGGTTGTTTTGCCATATTATTTTTTTCCTTTTTTACGTGCTTTTTGCCACGGTACTAAAAATACTGCCGTATAAAACGGAGTGACATTCCCGTCTTGCAAAGCAATATCTACTTTGCTTGCATTTAATTTATCTAATAAAACGGGTAATATTTTATCCGCCAACGTTTTTTCCAATCGCACGCCATCGCGTAAGAATTTGGGCGCGGCGGCTACCCCGAAGGGGGGTAAATATACTAGTTGCGGGTCTAACGCTTCATATTCTTCTTTCTGGGCTTGCTCGCGCACCAAATCGGTTACGAAACTAATTGCACTTTTCAAAAATTCCAAAGCCACCGTTCCGGCGGTAATTTCCCGCGCGGGGCTGTGTTCTTTGGCCCTAACTACCCATTGTTCTAAGGCCGGGCCGAGTGTAACTGCACAGGCGCTAAACATTTCTTTATGAACGGTGCTTTGCGCATCTAATTCCCAATGTACATCTTGGTTAAATTCGTACACAACGCCGGGATTTAAAGTCGCAAACCCTTCTAAAATATATTTGGTTACTTCCAACTCGGTTGTAAAACCGGCTTGCCGCAATAACCCGCCCCCGCGCACCAAACGGCGCAGAATTTCTTTTTGACGGGGTGAAATTTTAAAGCGTTTAATTTTTCGCATAGGGTGTAACCGTTTACATCAACTCCCGCTTGGGAAGTTCGTATCAACGGTTACGGAGCCCCGGTAAAGGGGCTCCGTACAGAAACTATTTGCGTTTACCGTGATGACGACGTTTGGGAGTTAACATCTCTTTCCCATTCGTTTCCTTGCGCGGTTGTTCGTGGGTGTGTGCGGCTTGCGTATTAGCATCGCTGCGTTGCCCATGGTGCCACGTATAGACGAGCGGCGTCGTCAGTGCGATGGTACTGTATACGCCGGAGATACAACCTACGAGCATAGCCAGTGCAAACGAGTTGATGACTTCTCCGCCTAAGAAATACAATACGAACAAGGCAAACAAGACGGTTACCGTCGTGATTACCGTACGCGAAAGCGTTTCGTTAATAGACGTGTTAATCAGTTCCGCAAATGACATTTTGGGGTGTAAGTGCATATTTTCACGCATGCGGTCAAAAATGACGATGGTGTCGTTAATAGAGAAACCGGCTACCGTTAAGAAAGCCGCCACGACCACCAGGTCAATTTCGCGTCCGGTGAGCGAGAAAACAAGCGCCATGACCCACAAATCGTGGAACAGCGCTACCACGCCGGAGAGACCCCATAAAATATCGTTGAAGCGAAACGCAACGTAAATGATGATGAAGAACAACGATAACACAATTGCCCATCCGGCGCGTTCCGCCATATTGGCCCCTACTGCCGGTCCGACGGAGTTGGTTTGTTGTACCGTATAAGGTACCCCTAACGTATCTAACGCTTTTTCAATACGTGCTTGCACAACGCCGACTTCTTGCGCGGTGCTCTTTTCGCTGATGGAAAAGGCGTTATCCCCGTACGATTGAATTTCGGAATTGGCACCGGTAGCAGACAAGGCATCACGCAGTTGGCCCATATCTACGGGCTTATCAAACTGAACTTGTACCATGGTCCCGCCGGTAAAATCAATTCCCCAATTCATCCCTTTGGTGGCGAACGAAATTACGCCCGCTACCAAGACGGCCGCAAACAGCGAGAAATACACTTTGCGGTATTTGAGGAAATCAATATGTGTTTTAGGAAATAAATTCATCATAAACTGATCTCCTTAGTGTTAGAAGTTAAAATGAGTTCGTAAATCGCACGTGTTACAAATACGGCGGTGAACAAACTGACGAGTAACCCGATAATAAGCGTTACGGCAAAACCTTTCACCGGGCCGGTACCAAATTGCAACAAACATGCACCGACGATAATGGTGGTGATGTTGGAGTCAAAAATGGCTGACCATGCTTTGTCGTACCCTAAGTTGATAATTTCATAGACGGGTTTTTCTAAGCGTTTTTCTTCGCGCATACGTTCAATGATCAGCACGTTGGCGTCAATAGCCATGGCGAGTGACAAGATCATACCGGCGATACCGGGGAGCGTAAGCGTAGCGGAAAAATAACTCATAATCGCTACGGTGAACACGAAGTTTAACAACAAAGCAACGTCGGCAATGACGCCGGCGGCTTTGTAGTAAATCGCCATAAAGAACAAAATCAACACCAGCGCGAGCGCGGAAGCAAACAGACCCGATTTAATAGAGTCTTCGCCCAAGGTCGGCCCGATGGTCTTTTTCTCAATGACTTTTACCGGAGCAGGTAACGCACCGGCTTTCAGTACGATGGCGAGTGAGCGGGCTTCTTCGGCCGAGAAGGAACCGGTAATTTCACCTTGTTTAGTAATACGGGCACGTACGACGGGCGCCGATTGAATCGTATTATCTAATACAATGGCTAATTGTTTGTTGAGGTTAGCCCCGGTCAGTTGACCGAATTTTTTAGCGCCTTCGGCGTTAAATGTGAAAGATACCGACGGATAACCGTTTTCGCTCATCATGACTACGCGGGCATTTTCCAAATCAGCCCCGGTAACGGTGGCGGTATCGGTTACTAAACTATATCCGCCCTCTTTGTTACGCATAATTTGCGAGCCGGCAGGAACGAGTTTGGCAATTTCCGGGATCAGGTTGCCGTCTTGGTCAAAAGGTTCTTCGGTCGTTTCCAACTTTTCAAAGGCTTTTTGGGCTTCGGTGGTATCATTTTTGACGATACGGAATTCCAACATAGCCGTTTTGCCGATAAGTTCTTCGGCACGTTGCGGATTGGAAACACCGGGCAGTTGTACCATGATCCATTTGTCGCCTTGTTTGGTGATAGATGTTTCGGCCACGCCGTATTGGTCAATGCGGTTGCGGATAATTTCAATCGCGCGCGCCATGGCTTCGTTCAGCGGTTCTTTGTCGCTGAGTTTAGATACATCTAACTCCAAAAGCAAACTGGACCCGCCGCGTAAATCAAGGCCTAGGTTCAACATGCGTTTGGGGCGTTCGCCCAAGGTATCTAACGTTTCGCGTTCGGCGATGGGTTTAGAGTACCATTTATAGTTGGGGTAAATAAAATATACCGACCCGAGTAAAATGAGAAGAATAAGTCCCCACTTTACGGCTAACTTATTAGACATTACTTCGCTCCTCCTTCGTTATTTGCGGCCTGTAAATCTTTTACAAGTCCTACAATAGCGGTTTTAAGTACATGAATTTTGACGTTTTCCGCCAGTTTAATTTCCAACAGATTGTCTTTGAATCCGGCCACTGTGCCGACGATTCCGCCGGACAAGATGACGCCGTCTCCTTTTTGTAGTGCACTCACTTTGGCTGCTAGTTCCTGTTCGCGTTTTTTTTGCGAGCGGGCCGGCATAAAAATCAACACCACAAACATCACTGCCATGAGCAGTAGCCATGTAATCATGCCACCGCTTTGGGCTGTTGCTTCCATAGTACGTCCTCCTAATAAGATAAATAGACAAACATATTTTAGCATATTTCCCGTCTTATTTGTGTAGGAAAATAGAACGATTTTGTGCTATACTTATGAAAAGGTGAATATATGAAAAATAACATGTGGAATCGTTTGGATGGTTTTACACTCATTGAACTATTAGTGGTTGTTTTAATTATCGGCATTTTGGCGGCGGTAGCGTTGCCGCAATATCAAAAAGCGGTACTAAAAAGCCGTTTTGCACAAGCCAAGGTGTTAGTTCGCAGTATGATACAAGCAGAAAAAGCATATTATATGACAAACGGAGTGTATGGCCCCTTTGATGAATTGGATGTTGAAGTGGGGGGTACGAAGTTGGGTAATTACTCGAAGGATGTTGCTCGCGGATTTCCGTGGGGGAGTTGCTCCATAGAAGGAATTGTGGACTCGTGGGAACCTAAAGTCCTTTGTCACGTAAGTGCAAACAATGCAACCGTGCGTTATCAGGAAAATTTATCATCGGGCGTGTGTGAGTGTATTGCAAGTGGGATAGTTTCGTCTAATATGGCCAATCGGTTGTGCCAAGCGGAGACCAATAGAAGTGCCGCCAATTCGTGTACGGATACCTATTGCAGGTACCAATACTAATCTCTTACAACGGTTGTCATCAAATTAAGCAGTTTTTTCCTTGTGATAAAAAAACACTTGACATCGTTTTTTTTTTTGATTTAATATTCTTACACAAAAACTCTGTGGAGGGATATGTATGCAAAAAGAAAGATGTTTGTTGGGCCGTTTAGACACAAAAGCATTTACGCTAATTGAATTATTAGTAGTTGTTTTAATTATCGGCATTTTGGCGGCGGTGGCTTTGCCGCAATATCAAAAAGCGGTATGGAAAAGCCGTAATACGCAATTGAAAACGGCCATTAAAAGTGTCGTACAGGCCCAAGAAGCGTATTTTTTGGCCAATTCCACCTATGCTACAGATTTTGACGAGTTGGGTATAGAATTAGCGGGTGATAATACGGAAAATCCATGTACTATTGCCACTTCGGGGACTCCGGCCGGCAGTATTCGCGGAACGAAAGATTATTATTTAGTCTTGAATGTGATCCCCAGTTTTAATTGGAGTGAAGTGATTGCTGTGTGGAAAACAGGCCCCTATGCATGCGCCGGGTTTGAATATTTACTTGAAGGGGGATCGCTGGAAGCAAATACGAAAGATTTATTCCGTTGTACGGAAGCCCGACATAGTGGCTATGATTTACAAGGAAAATTTTGTGAAAAGATAGAAAAAGGTCAAGCGACCGTATTGAGCGGAAGTTGGCAACGATATTCTTTGCCTTAATCTCTTACAATCGTCGTCATTAAGTTAAGCAGTTCTTTTTCGTCGGAGCGCGTGGTGTTTAAGGGCATCACGCGTTTTTCGTTGTCCGTTGTAATAACCGCGTAATCTTCTTTGATATCAAACACGCTGCGCTTTGCCTTTGTATCAAACAAACTGTGCCCGAAAAATGCCTGTGGCGGCTCTATATTCAGCAAGTCTAATACCGTCGGCGCAATATCTAATTGGCTGGCAAGCGGGTTGGTAGTAATCGGAGCGGAAATTTTGTTTTTGGTCACAATCATAAACGGCAAATTGTCGTACTCCGGTTGGAAAGGCGTAAATAAATCTACCGTCGGCATATTGGAATAAGACGGGTGATCCGGCATAATCAGCACCAGCGTTTTATCGTCAAACAAACCGCGTTTTTTAAGACCGTCTAAAAACCGTTCCACGTCTTGCCCGAAGCGCGCAAACGCACGCGGGAGTGTGGGGGTTTTGTAATCTTTGTGGTCAATTTCGGTATATTTTTCGTCCAAATAATCAAGGCGGCCCAGCGGCACGTGCGAGTCCACGGTCAAAACGGTAATAAAGGTCGGCTCGTTTTTGTGTTCGCCCAAATATTCAAGCGCATAATCAAAGAGTTTCCGATCCAATAATCCCCACCAATTTACATACGGGGCATAATCTTGGCGCGTTTGAAAATACGTCGCACCGATTACTTTTTCAAATCCGGCTTTTTGAAATAAAATGTTTTCGCTCATATACGTTTCGTTCGCGCCGCGCAAAAAAGCCGTGTGAAAGCCGCGTTCTTTAAGCATACGTACAAACGAAACGGGATAATCGTTTTCCACCACTACACGCACAAACGGGTGCGAAGTAAAAATGACCGTCAGCCCATACAAGGTAGATAACGTAACATGCTTGAGTGAAGCCGATGGGTAATTTTCATATAACTTGTCCAACGGTGCGCTGGCTTCGGCGGGGATATTGGGGTTAAAATGGTGCAGGTACTTATTGGATAACGATTCGCTTGCAATTAAAATCACGCGTTTATAATCTTTTCCGACGCCCGTTTTTTTGGCAGAAAAAACATGATACTTTTGTGCCAGCGCGGCGGTGCGTTCATCTACGTTAACGTGTACGGGCGGTGTTTTGGCGCGTAACGTTTGATAAGTATATATAAGAGAAGGGGGGAGTAAATACGTGGTGTAAAAATTATCCGGCGCGGGCAGTAATTTTAAGGGAGTCCACGTCATCAGTAAAAGAAACCCGACTAAACACACCGCCGCGCGGCGCAGTGTTTCTTTGGCGGAAGTGGCGGTAAAAAAACGGCGAAATACAAACGCGCAGAATAAAAATAAAAGGGCAAAATACGTCAGCAACCGCCAGTCGGTCATAAAGTTATAATCGCCGCCTTGTACCGTGTCTAAATACTTCGCGCCGAACCGTTCGCGGAAATAAACCAAAAGCACAAAATCAGCCGTCATGGCAAAGTAATACAAAAAACCGAGAACGGACAGCGCCCATTTGTTTTTAATGTGTAGCAAATTCAAAACCGCCAAACAAAACCCGATAAAACAAAATTCGCAAACCCCTTTTATAAGGGTAAGCGAAACGGCATTGGACACGTTTAGCCGTCCTACTTGGTGCAAGCCGAAGATACCTAAAAGTACGGCCGGAATAGAGAAAATCAATAGTAATTTCCACTGGGTTTTGAAAGAAGTTAAAAAGGGTTTTAGTATATGTGCCATCTGTCTTGTTCCTTCGTATTTTGATATAATTATTATATCTTATTGAGGACCTTCGTTGCCTGGCCCGGTCTTGGTGGCCGGCAGACACGTAGCGTAAATCACATGGAAAACAACGAACTAGAAGTAAAACGCCACTCGTGCGCCCATATTATGGCGCAAGCGGTGCAGCAGTTATTCCCCGGTACGAAACTCGGTATCGGGCCGGCCATTGAAAATGGTTTTTATTACGATTTTGATTGCCCCAAGCAATTCACACCGGAAGACTTAAAAACCATTGAAACTAAAATGAAAGAAATCATCAAAGCGCGCCAACCTTTTGAGCGCAAAGAGATGAGCAAGGCCGAAGCCAAAGAATTTTTTACCAAACGCGGCGAAACGTATAAGTTAGAGTTATTGGAAGAATTAGAAGACGGCAACATTACCGTTTATATTAACGGCGACTATGCCGACCTCTGCCGCGGCCCGCACGTAGAACACACGGGCAAAGTTAACAGTTTCAAACTGACCACGATTGCCGGAGCCTATTGGCGCGGCGACGAAAAACGCCCGATGCTCCAACGTATTTACGGCCTGTGCTTTAACACAAAAGACGAACTTAACGCTTACGTTAAACAACAGGAAGAAGCCGCCAAACGCGACCACCGCAAATTGGGGCCGGAACTTGATTTGTTCAGCATTAACGACAATATCGGCCCGGGGCTTATTCTCATGCACCCCAAAGGCGGCATGCTGCGCAAAATTTTGGAAGATTGGATCAAAGACCAAAACCTAAAACGCGGGTATGATTTGGTGGTTAGCCCGCATATTGCGAGATACCATTTGTTTGAGATTAGCGGCCACGCGGGGTTCTATTCGGACAGTATGTTTAAACCGATGGAAATTGACGAAGAAAAATACCAAATCAAACCCATGAACTGCCCGTTCCACGTGGAAATTTATAAAACCCACTTGCGCAGTTACCGCGATTTGCCCTTGCGTTTTAGTGAATTAGGAACCGTATATCGCTACGAACGCTCGGGTGCGTTACACGGGTTAATGCGTGTGCGCGGATTTACGCAAGACGATGCACATATTTTCTGCACGCCCGAACAAGTGGAAGACGAAGTCAAGCAAGCGTTTGATTATGCCAAACATATTTTCAAGACGTTTGGTTTTGAAAAATATGCGGTGGAACTTTCCACGCGCGACCCCGAACACCCGGAGCATTTTACCGGTGATGTCAAAGAGTGGGAACGTGCCGAAAACGCACTTAAAAAAGTATTGGAAGAAAGCAATATCCCCTATACCACCCACGCCGGAGAAGCCGCTTTCTATGGGCCGAAAATTGATATCAAAGTAATGGATGCTATCGGTCGTTTGTGGCAGTTGTCCACCATCCAGTTTGACTTCAATTTGCCGCAACGGTTTGACTTGGAATATGTCGCCCCCGAAGGACGTGAGCGCCCGATTATGGTGCACCGTGCCATGTTTGGCAGTATTGAGCGCTTTACGGGAGTCATCATTGAACACTTCGCGGGTTGGTTCCCGTTGTGGTTGGCGCCTGTGCAAGTAAAAATCTTAACGCTTACCGACGAGCAAATTCCGTTTGCCCAAGAAGTGGCGCAAAAAATGCGTGAAGCGGGTTTGCGTCCGCAATTGGATATGCGCCCCGAAAAATTGGGCCTCAAAATTCGCGAAGCGCATATGGAACGTATTCCGTACACGGCCATTATCGGTAAGAACGAAGCCGCCAACGGCACGCTTACCTTGCGCTTAAAAGACGGCACAAATACGCAGCCCTTAAAAGTGGCCGACGTAATTGCCAAAATGCAAGAAGAAGTCCAAACGTTTAGTTTGAAAAACTTGCTGAAATAATATAGAAGTATCTGTTTGAAAAATTCCCGTTTCTTTTTGATTAAGGAAACGGGAATTTTTTACTTTCTGCCGTTTTTTTGCTACAGTTTAATTATAGGAACATATTAACAAAAGGAATTTGATATGGAAAATAGAATCCCCGGTCGTTTAAGTGGTTTTACCCTGATAGAGTTGTTAGTGGTAGTTTTAATTATCGGTATTTTGGCGGCGGTGGCGTTGCCGCAATATCAAAAAGCCGTATTAAAAAGTCGTGTAGCCAATATGCAGGCTTTTTTGCGCAGTGTGGCATCGGCTCAATATGCGTATTTTATAGCAAACGGTACCCGGGTTCAACATAAAGATGAACTTGCTGTCAGTTTTGATGGCTTTACGGATGGCACGGTATTGCATGGAAGTACCACTGCTCCCGTTATCGTCCGTAATAAATCGTTTGAAGTTCGGTTTGAAACCAATGCAACGGTAGCCTATTTTATATCCGGCAAATACAAAGGGTGTGGCTTTGCGATAAATTTTCAAACGGGTGAATTAGATTGCCAAGAGTGGCATGCTTATTACAAGGAAGAGGCCGGAAGTTTTTGTAAAAAAGTAATGCATGCCCAAGATATGACACTTGATCAAAGTAACGTGCGTCATTATCCCATGTAATGTGTTGAATTTGTAAGTAAACCCCCCGGGTGTATGGCCCGGGGGTTTTTTATTTCTTATATTCGTTGTAATGCACGATTTCATCAAACGGTTTTCGCGGGTGAACTTTGGCTTGCGCGGCTTCCGGTGCCGGATATCCTACCGCAATCAAGTGTTCAATGCGTTTGTTGGTAGGCAGATGAAAAAACTTTCCGGCTTTGTCCGAATTAACCCACCCAATCCAACAAGTGCCAAGCCCCAGATCCCACGCGCGCAAAACAAAATGCTCACAGGCAATACCGTGATCTACCAAATAAAACTCGGTCTTTCGTAGGAAGCCGCCCATACGGCTGATAAAACTGCCCTTGTCCGATACGGCGGCTACAATTACCGGGGCATTTTCTACCCATGCACTCATTTTGTACGTGCCGCTAAATGCTTCGCGACAAAAGTCTGCCTTGACTTTCGGGTCGTCTATGACAATAAATTCCCACGGTTGCGAGTTGCACGCCGACGGCGCGAGCCGTGCCGCTTCCAAACACGCGTTAATTTTTTCCCGTTCAACGGGTTTGTTTTGATATTTTCGCACACTGCGGCGCGTTGTGATAACTTGTTCTAATTCCATAATCGTTCTCCCTAAAATATAGTAGCAAAAACAGCGTCATCTTTTATAAAATAAAATTATGTATTTTACGAAATATAACGGGTTGGGAAACGATTTTGTTTTTTTAGACGGTAAAACAGCGTTGTCCGTTAGCGATCCGGCTGCCTTGGCGCGCCGCGTGTGCGACCGCCGGTTAGGAATAGGCGCAGACGGACTTGTGTTGCTTTTGCCGTCAGATAAAGCCGACGTGCGTATGCGTATTATCAATGCAGACGGTAGCGAAGCCGAGATGTGCGGCAATGCGTCACGCTGTGTGCCTTTACATTTGCACCGCCATTTGGGTTGCCAAAAAAATCAAATTTCATTAGAAACATTGGCCGGGATTATCCGTACCGAAATGATAGACTCCGCGCGCGGACTCGTGCGCGTAGATATGGGCAAACCCCGTCTTACACGGGGGGAAATCCCTATGCAAGGAAACGCTACCGAACAAGCCATTGGCGTAACGTTGGAAGCGTGCGGAAAAAGTTTTACGGGGACGGCCGTTTCTATGGGGAACCCGCATATTGTCATTTTTGTGGATGATATGTCAAAAGTGCCGCTATCCACATGGGGGCCGGAATTGGAAAAGCATCCGTTGTTCCCGCGTAAAACCAACGTGGAATTTGTGCAAGTATTAGATGAGCACACCGTCCGTATGCGCGTGTGGGAACGCGGCGCGGGTATTACGCAAGCGTGCGGAACCGGCTCTTGTGCGACAGCGGTAGCATGTATATTAAACCACAAAACCGCTAACGATATTACCGTTAAATTAGACGGCGGTGATTTGCAAATTTCATGGCCCGAACAACAAAATATATGGATGACCGGGCCCGCCCAAGAAGTTTTTACAGGAGATTTTTTACTATGACAACGGCCAACGAACACTATTTTAAATTACAGGGTAGTTATTTGTTTTCCACGATTGCCAAAAAAGTAGCCGCTTATAAAGAAGCCCACCCGGATAAACAAGTAATTAGTTTGGGTATTGGTGATGTGTCGCAACCGCTCGTCCCCGCGGTTATTGAAGCGCTCCACCGCGCGTGCGACGAAATGGGTCAAGCGGAAACTTTCCGCGGTTATGGCCCGGAACAAGGATATGCTTTCTTGCGCGAAGCCATTTTACAGGGCGATTATTTGTCACGCGGTATTAACCTGTCGGCCGATGAAATTTTTGTTAGCGACGGCGCCAAAAGCGATGTGGCCAATTTTCAGGAATTATTTGCGCCGTCTGCCAAAGTGGCGTTGCAAGATCCGGTTTATCCGGTCTATTTAGATACCAACGTCATGGCGGGACGCACGCAGATGTACCAAAACGGACGTTACGGCGGTATTATTTATTTGCCTTGCACCGAAGAAACAAATTTCGCACCGCAACTTCCTGCCGAACACGCCGATATTATTTATTTGTGTTCGCCCAATAATCCCACCGGCACGGCACTTACCAAAGCACAACTGCAACGCTGGGTAGATTATGCACGCGAACATCACAGTATTATTTTGTATGATTCGGCTTATGAAGCGTATATCACACAAAATGATATTCCGCACTCTATTTACGAAATTGACGGCGCGCAAGAAGTGGCGGTAGAGTTCCGGTCGTTTTCCAAAACGGCAGGATTTACCGGTACGCGTTGTGCCTATACGGTGGTGCCCAAAGCCGTCAAAGTCACCGCGCCGGACGGATCGCTTGCGTCCTTAAATGCATTGTGGCTGCGGCGGCAAACTACCAAATTTAACGGCGTGCCGTATATTGTCCAACGCGCGGCGCAAGCCGTCTATTCCCAACAGGGACGCATGCAAATTCAAGAAGTGATCGGTCGTTACCAACAAAATGCCCGTGTTATTTTAACGGCGTTGCGTAAAGCCGGAATTACGGCGTACGGTGGGGAAAATGCCCCGTATATTTGGCTTAAAACGCCAAAGGGGCTTGATTCATGGTCGTTTTTTGATAAACTATTAACAGAGGCGCAAGTTGTCGGTACGCCGGGAGTGGGGTTTGGCGCATGCGGTGAAGGATTTTTCCGATTAACCGCCTTTAATACGGCGGTACTGACCGAACAAGCCGCTTTGCGTGTAGCACAGTTGCAATTTTAGTAATTAAGGAGAAAATATGAATCAAAAAGGTTTTACCATGATGGAGTTGTTAGTAGCGGTGGTTATTATCGGTGTTTTGACTAGCATGGCCTTGCCGCAATATATGCGTTCGTTAGAGCGTGCCAGAGCCACGGAAGCCATGACAGCCCTAAAAGCATTTAATGATGCTGTATATACGTATTCTGCCGGGCGGACAGGTAGTGTGGATAATGTGTGTCCGCAAGGGTTTCAAAAGTTGTCTGTAACCTTAGCGCATACTTCGGCAACGATTGTGAGTGGTAATGAAACGAAGATTATGACACGTGATTTTACTTATTCTATTAACGATGCTACCGGAGTGCTTATTCCGGGAACGCCTTGCCCGGGTGTAACGGCCAAACGTACAGGAGCGGAAAGTAAATACGATTATATTATTTGGAATCCGTATGTAAAAGGCACCGCCGGGAAAGGCGCCTCGCTAGCTTGTTATAGTCCGGGGGATATTGCGTCGAGCAAAGCCGTTTGCGAATCGTTAGATTTGTATACAGAAGGGGCTACGCCGTACGCTTCCTAGTAGGAATTGTAAAAAATATATTGATTTTTTGTAAAATTTAGTTAAAATATAAGTTAAGGAAAGTATAATTTATTTTCAGGAGTGAATATATGAAAAAGTTTTCTGTGTTCTTTTTTGTATTGTTACCGGTATTGTGTTTTGCCCAGCAAAAAAATAATATCAGTATGGTAACATACTTCCCGGTACCGTATGTATCGTATAGCAATGTAAATGTAGCCCAACAAATGGATATCGGCTTGACTTCGCAAGAATGTCAGTTGGAATTGGGTAGTTCTTCTATGCCTAATTCTACCCGCGCTCTTAATGTGGTAGCGGCTAATGGAACAACGCCCGGTCAATTCATTATGAAAAGCGGGACATTAAATTTAGAAGCCCCCGAAGGAACGACGTTGGCTATTACTAAACAAACAGTTCCGTCTGTGGAAATAGGGGGCGGCTCCTCGACCAATCGTGAGGGGGCCCAGTTGCTTTTTAATAAAGTCTATATTCCGCAAATAAGCAATTCATATAGTATGAACAGTAATACGATGTATGTGTCGGGCACGTTAAAATTGTTTGGTTTAACCGGAAGTACTACCCAAAAGACATTCCCTTCTTGTAAAACTGCGTATTCCGGAAGTTCCGGTAAGATGGAATGGGCAGAAATAGCATTGGGTAAAAGTACAACCAAGTCTGTATATTTAACGTGTGGTGGGGTTTTAGGTTGTGAGGAAAGCACTCGCCCGACTCAACCTCGTGCCTGTACGTTACAAGATGTATTGACGTTGGCTAATTCGCCGGAAACTGGGCATGAATTTCGCGCACAGTTCGGTTCGTACCTTACATATGTGTCTTGGCAAGGAGCCGCCCCGGGAAGATTTATTACCCGTGCCACAGGTTTAGTTGATCCTATGACTATGGGCGTTTGCGGGCAGGCTATACCGACTCCTTCTTGTAATTGTAACAGTGAGCCCTGTACGTGGACAAATGATGAAGATTTGAGCCATTGTATAGTATATGAGTCTCCTCATACGCCTTTGTTTGCACAAACTAAATCTTGTTCGGCGGCTTTAGGAAGCACTGAATGGAGAGGAACGGCCGTTAGAAGAGAATATACAACCTGTAATCAAGGAATGGGTACCTCATCATTGCGGTGGGATTATGAACCGTGTATGCATTGGAGAACTTATGAAGATTGGGGCGCTGCAACAAATGGCGAATGCTCTACCCAACTAATGCCTATTGTGCCTTCTTGTAACTTAATCTCTCATAAAGGGAATTCTTATACAACTCGGGAAACGCGTTCTACCATGCCTTGCATGCATGCCAATCCCTTGCATTGTAAGAAATGTGTACCCATAAGGCACAAATGTTGGAACTATGGTACAGAACCTGCTTTTCCGTAAGAATGTTATAAAAGAAAAATACCGCTTTGTTAAACAAAGCGGTATTTTTTTATGTACCTTGTATCCAAATGCCTATCCGACTTCTAATGGTTATAAACAAACCGTCTGACAGAAGGTAGTAAAAAGGCACAAAGCGGTTTAAGGCCGCGTGCCCGTTCGGCATTTAATCGTTGTAAACTAACAAACAAACCGTCTGACGGAAGGTAGTAAAAAAGCAGAAAGCGGTTTAAGGCCGCGTGCCCGTTCGGCGAGAACTACATTTTGAAATCTTCGCCTAAATATAAGCGGCGGGCATTGGTATCATTAAGCAAGGTGTTTTGGTCGCCTTCTACTAATATTTTCCCGTCGTAAATAAGATAAGCGCGTTCTGTTAGCGGCAAGGTTTCGCGCACGTTGTGATCGGTGATTAAAACGCCGATACCTTTATCTTTAAGTTTAAAAATCATTTGGCGTAAATCCGCCACCGTAATTGGGTCAATACCGACAAACGGCTCATCTAACAAAATGATTTTAGGGTTGCTGATCATACAACGTGCAATTTCCATACGCCGTTTTTCACCGCCGGATAAAGTCCACGCTTTTTGCTTGGCCAGTTTAGTTAAGCCAAATTCGTTTAACAATTCTTCTACGCGGTGCTTTTGGGCATGTTTATCATTGGAAATACGCTCTAATATAGCCAACAAATTTTCTTCTACCGTTAGCCCCTTAAAAATGGTGGGTTCTTGGGCTAAATAGCCTAATCCGTGGCGCGCCCGTTCATACATCGGTAACGAAGTGACATCGTCATCGTCAATAAATACGCGCCCTTCCGTGGGCCGGATAAACCCGACGAGCATATAAAAAGAGGTGGTTTTCCCGGCGCCGTTAGGCCCCAGCAAGCCGACAATTTCACCTGATTTAACGTGAATATCCACGCCTTTTACGACCATACGGTCTTTATATACTTTGACAATTTTTTCGCTACGTAGTTGCATAGTTAGTTCCTAAAATTTCGTATTGATTTTTGAATCATTAATTTCGGGCGAAACAATCCACCCTTGTACTTTTCCCGACAAATTGATTTGTTGTCCGTCTTTATCGCTTTGTACTTGATCGGCGATAACGGCGAATGTGCCTTGCTCGGTTTCGCCTTGTAATAAAGGGCGTTGCCCGTATGCTACGGCGGAATTATGCTCGCCGTCATATTCAATGGTATCGGCGGACAAGGTGCGTTTGGTATCGCTTAAAGTGGCTCCGCCTTCCAAAAGTGCATAATTTTGAAATTGTTTAAGCGTTACTTTTTGTGCGGTAACCGTTAGTGTTTCTTCCTTCGTTTCGCGTAAAATATAAGCATCGCCGGATAAAATATAGATGCGTTCGTTTAAATTAAATTGAGCCTGCTTGGCCGTTGCGGTAACGGTTTGTCCTTTTCCGTCGTAGTAAATTAAACGGACCGGTTCTTTTTTATTTCCGTAGAGTTGCCCGGTTTGCGTATTGTAATTGTAAAATCCGCGTGCGGCGTGGACTTCATAAAATACCCCGTCGGGGTTATTTTGGCGTAAAAAGACATTGCCGCGTGCGGAAAACATATTTTTGGCTCGTTCGGATAAGGCATAGTCGGCGCGGAAAATATAGGCGCCGTTATCGTAAGAGACGTTGCCGACAAATTCTTCTTGTTGTTTATCTTTATAGATGACCCAACTATCGCTTTTGACAAGCCCGCCCAAAACGGGGGGAATATCGCTATTGGATAGTTTTTTAGTAGCCAGCGATTGTTTGGCTTGTAAAATAGTCGGCTTGGGATGAACGGTTTTAGTGACAGGAGTGTCTATTTTTACCGTCCGGCAAGCACTCGCCAAACACAGGCTGCAAAGTAATGTCAATAATAAAGTTTTATGCATTATCTTTTTAATTCACTGGCGTTTTTGGGAACGCGGGTGGTTTGTTGTTTAAGTTCGATTTTAATGAGTTTTGAATCGGTTTCTATACCCCCGCGCGCTACTGATTTAGCACTCCCGCGGGTAATAGTTGTTTTTCTGTCGGACCATACGCGGTCTTTGTTCACATCATAAAAAAATCGTTCGGTGGAAATAAGTGTTTTTTCCATAACCGCGTTAATTTTAGCATCACCTTCAATCGTAATGAGTTTGTTAGGATAATCAAACGTGCCCGTGTCGCCGCTTACGATTGCGCTGTCTTTACCGTCTTGTTTAAGCAGTAATTGCGGGTTTTTTAACGTGGCGGTAGTCAGCCCTGAAAAATCTACCGCGTCGGCGGTCAGCAACCATTGTTTTTGACTATCTTTAGATTCAAAAATAGATACACGGTGTGCCATTTGCACGTCCGTATTTTCATTGGGTGCAAAGGGCTCCTGTTTTGCACAGGCCGCTAATACTAGAAGTGAACTAAAGAAAATCCATTTTTTCATTATTTGAACCGTTTGACTAATTTGTCAATTTGGCAGAGTTGTTGTGCCATCTTGGCGGTTAATTTGAAATCTAACGAGTTTGGCCCGTCGGAAAGGGCGGTGTCCGGCGTGGGGTGGGCTTCAAAGAACACCCCTGCAATTCCTAGTGCTACCGCTGCTTTGGCAAGTACCGGGGCCATCGCACGATTGCCACCGGTGGCTGTGCCGAGTGCGCCGGGGCGTTGTACCGAGTGCGTGGCATCAAAAATAACCGGGTATCCAAATCCTTTCATAATTTCTAAAGAGCGCATATCTACCACCAAATCACCATAACCGAAACTCGCTCCGCGTTCCGTGAGCATAATGCGGTGATTACCGCGAGATTCTATTTTTTTAATCACTTGTTCCATAGCACCGGGGGCTAAGAATTGACCTTTTTTGACGTTAATCACTTTGCCGGTATCGGCACAGGCAAGTAACAAATCGGTTTGGCGGCATAAAAACGCCGGAATTTGTAACACATCGGCTACGCGCGCGACGGCCTGCGCTTGGAACGGTTCATGTACATCTACTAAAATGGGAAGTCCGGTTAGTTCTTTCGCTTTTTGCAAAATAGCGATTCCTTTTTCCAACCCCGGCCCGCGATACGCATTTACCGACGTGCGGTTGGCTTTATCAAAAGAGGCTTTCAAAATAAACGGGTGTTTGGTGGCCGCTAAAATATGTTGAAGTTTTTTGGCGGTGTCTAAATAATGTTTTTCACTTTCAATTACACACGTTCCCGCCATGAAGGCCAGCGGGCGTGTGTTGGAAATTTGATAGGTGCCGATTTTAATGGTTTTTTGCATATATTACATCATAGCAAATTTTAGCCGTTTCCTATGATGAAAAAATACTTGTTTTTCGCCTCGGCTATTTTATACCATAAAAGAAACTTACTTAATAGGAGAATTTATGAAACAAGGTTTTACATTAACAGAATTGTTGATTGTAGTATTTATTGCCGGGATGTTGGCCGCTATTGCATTGCCGCAATATAGCAAATCGGTGGAGCGCTCCCGCACGGTTGAAGTATTATCTACCGCCCGAACTATTGTGGACGCTATGAACAGGGCTTTTTTAACTAATCCCAATGTATGGCCGACTACAAAACAATTTTTAGATGTTCAAGTCGGCGGGGGACAATGGATTGATGATAGTACCTTCCAAACCAAAGATTTTGTGTACGATATCAGTGGCGGAAAATCGTTGGAGATAGACCGTATCTCCGGAGGAGAAAAATTATATCATCTGACGATATATAATCGTTTTTCCGAAGATAAACACGGCAAGTCCATTTGCAAGTCGGAAACGGATATGGGTTCTTACATTTGCAAAACGTTACAGGATTCCGGATTTGAGACAAGATAGACACTATTTTGAAAACGAAAAACCCGGTCTGTTGGCCGGGTTTTTTGTGGGTATGAAAACTAATTTATTTACTGCCCGTGCTGCCGAAACCGCCGCTGCCGCGCGAAGTTTGGCTGATTTCTTCGGCCTGCACAAAAGACGGATATAATGTTGGTAAGACGACTAGTTGTGCTACTTTTTGTCCGGCTTCAAACACAAATTCCGTGTCATTTAAGTTATACATACAGACAATTAGTTCACCGCGGTACGGGGCATCTACAAGTCCTGCCATGGCTTTGATACCTTTACTCTCTACCGAACTCTTTCCCCAAATAATACCGGAAGTTTGCTCCGGCAGTTCCACGCATACGCCCGTATGAACATGTGTGACGGCGTGGGGGGGTAAAACGGTGCGGGTAAGTGCAAATAAATCGGCACCGGAATCGGTATCGTGGGCCCGAAGGGGTAATTTGGCTTGTGAATCTAATTTTTTTACTTTAATGACAGGTTGCATAAGTTACTCCATCAGTTTTTCAATTTGGCGCAGTGCGTTGGCCGCAAAGGTTTTTTCGTCGTTGTTGCCGGATGTTTCCAGTGCTTTTAACGGAGCGATGAGTCCTTTTAACAAATGAATATCAAATACACGATCGGACGAATAAGCAAACGCATCCGGATTGGATAAAACATTGGCCATATATGCCGCTGCACGGGAAGCATTGATATGAGCATTGGTATTGGTGCTTATTAAGTTTTTGCGTACGGCATCTATACCGTTGCCCGTCATAAAACCAAGGGCTAAAGCAGCAGTGTTAGCGTAAGGAGAATTGAAATTTTTGCTTAATGCTTTGCTAACGTCCGGTAATGTATATTCTCGTTGGGCGGCTAAAGCCGTTGCGATAGCGGCTTGTGTGGCGGGGTCCGTTTCTTTCTTCGCCATTTTTAAGAGTTGCTTGGCGGATGCTTGGGTGTGCAAATTGCCCAACCACGAGGCCGCAGCAGCGCGGACTTGAGGATCTGTGGAAACAGCGGCTTTTTTAAGCGTTTTAAGCGGGTTGGTTTCATTACCGTTTAATACATTGAGCGCGCGCGAAGCAAAATCGTTATCAAAGATATATAACCGTACAATTTCGTCGGTATAGTTTGTGTTTTTCGGTTGGATAAATGCGTACGCGGCGGCTGTGTAAGCGCGCAAGACGGGGTCTTTACTGTTTAACGCAGTTTCTAGGGTGGGGGCCAATTCTTCGTGCGTGTTGCCCATCGCAATAAGAATAATCGCCGCGAAAGTTTGTTTAAGCGGATCTTGCTGGCGCATTAAAATACTAAATAAAGCGGGCTCCTGATTTTTTTGCGGCGGAATTTTTACTAAACTGGCTCCGGCGGCAAAAATGATATTAGGATCTTTAGCGGTGCGAAATAACGATAAGACTTGTTGATTTTCCGCGGCGGTGCGCTGGTGTTTTTGCAGTAGCGGTAAAACAGTTTGCAAGGTCGGGGTTGCCGCTTGGACAACACCGGTAAGACAAAAACTTAAAATAAGTAATAATAATTTTTTCATAGATAACTCCTTATTTACTTATTATAACATTATTGCAAGCCGGGTTAAATTGATATTCACTAGGCAATTCCGCCGGACAAATGCTAAAATACAACTATGAAAAAACTATTTTTATTACTGTGTTTGTTGTGTGTCGCGCCCTTAATACAGGCGCAAGATGAATCGCTTTTGTTTATTCACCCCGGGCGGGAAACAATGGTGAATTTCCCGTCGGAATCGTTGGGAAATACCTATACGGTATCGTTTTTCTTACCGGAAGATTCCGTGCCGCTTAAACAAAATTATCCGGTGATAGTAGCCTTGGGATTGGTGCCTAAAGAGGATGCGTCTTTCGTAGCCGCCTATCAAAAAGGGAATCCGGCTATTGTGGTGGGAATCAATTTTACCGAGCAAGATTATACGCAAAAAGCCGATAAAATTGTACGGTTTTTATCGGATGAAATACTTCCTTATACCGATGCTAACTATTTAACAAAAAACGGCCCGGAAAACCGTATTTTGGCCGTACAAGGGCCAAACGCGGCTAAAATTGCACTACGCGTCGCTCAAAACCCGAATTTGTTCGGTGCGGTGGCGCTTATTCATCCCGGTAATGTGTGGGAAAATGTCCCGGTACCGTCGGTGCGGATATTAGGGGTCGGTACGCAAGAAGAACTGGCCCGGGCTCAACAAGTTTTAGAGCAAAACGGTAAAATCTATGGCCCTGATTTTGCTTTGCGTTACGACGATACAACATCGTTTTGGTTAAATCCGGTTAATACGCAATATTTGTGGGCTTCTCAAGCGCAAGTGCAACTTAAAACACTCAAGGCCGACGTATTATTTAACCATATATCGTTATCTGCCCCGAAAGATATACCTTTACGTGTTTGGGCGGTGCTGGCGGATAATTCGCTATTTCACTATGTTCCGGTTTCGGTACGGATAAGCCCGCCGTTTTTGGCATGGGATCCCATGCAAGGGGTGTTCCGTGTGCTGGCCGGAGCAGAGCCCGGCAAGGTAAAAATTTATCAATCTGTGGATAAAAATCCATTTTCTGTAAAAATTCGGCTTAAAAAATAAGAAAAACGCACAAAAAAGGCTGTTTTAGGCAAAAAAAGAGGGACTTGTCAACAGGTTTTTTCTTTTGACCGAAAAAAAGGGAAAAAGTGGTAATTTATAAATTCTCCGTCGGGGAAAATAAAATTTTCCTTTATTTTTCGGGTTTAGTTTTAAAGTTATCCACAGAAAAAAGAAGTTATCCACAGCCTATAGTCCAAAACCGGGTATAAAGCCGAAAAGGGGTATCGTAAAAACCCCTAAAATGTAGAGTATAAAGCGGGTTATCCACAAGTTATCCACAGTATGTGAATAACTTGGATAAAATAAATTTTATTACGCAAATTAATGTATTGTGCTATAATAAGCACAGGAGGAATTATGAAGAATTGGAAACTTTTTTTACTTATATTAAGTGCAGCGGTACTCACCGCGTGTGCTTCTGCTCAAACGGAGGAAGATGATCTTTCCCGTCCGAAAAAGACCGACCCGGCTATTCAGGAACAACAAATTAAAAATGAACGCTTGTCGGCCCAATCGGCTAAACAGATGGGCAAAACATTACAGATTCCGTCAGTGCATTACGAATTTGACTCTATCCGCCCGCCGGAAGATGCTTATCCTATATTGGATAAACTGGTTACCGTATTGCAAGACGATACTACCTTGCACCTGATTATTGAAGGCCATGCGGATATTGTTGGGTCTGATGAGTATAATTACTGGATTGCCGGCTCCAGGGCGGCCGCTATGAAGTCGTATTTAGTCAGCCGCGGTATCAATGCCGAACGTATCCGTATCCACTCATACGGCAAATCTCGCCCGATTACGTTGGATAACTCATCCGAAGGACGCCGCGCGAACCGTCGTGTAGATTTCAAGATCACCAAACGCAGTTGGCACGCAATTTATTAGGACATAAATAGGATAGTTGTGATGACAATGCCCCGCTGATTTTAGCGGGGCATTTTTGTTGTGTTGTGTGCTTGTTCTTGTGTAAGACTTGACATCGTTTTTTTTTTGCTAGATTTTATTTGTTGGAACATTTTGTAAAAAGAGGGATAAATGTATGAAAAACAAACAAGCATTTACGCTTATTGAACTTTTAGTTGTTGTACTCATTATCGGTATTTTGGCGGCAGTGGCACTCCCGCAATATCAAAAAGCGGTAGAAAAAAGTAAAGCCGTACAAGGAATAACACTGGTTAAATCATTGGCTCAGGCAGCAGAGGCATATCATATAGCAAACGGTACATACGTTACATATGCGGATGTAGATAGTTTGGATATTGGACTATCCGATGCGCAAAAAACACAACATCTTTGTGCTCAACTTTACGATGGTTGTCCTACTAATACGGAGTGGGGGGTTGCCATTCAAGAAACCGCGGGAGTACAGGGTATCGTAGCCATACGGACTGCTGGACAATATGCCGGAGCCGGTTTTGCTATTTTTCAAAATGTAGGAAATTTGTCAACGGTGTCACCCAATACCCTATATTGTTACGAACGGACTGCCGGAACTTATGTGCTTACAAAAGGAATCTATTGCCAAAAACTATTTCGTGGAAAATGGATCTCGGAATATGTTTCTAATGCTCATTTGTTTGCCTTGCCTTAAAACTATTTACAGACAATTTACAGACAATAAACCCCCGGATAACGCGTTTATCCGGGGGGTATATTCGGAGTTTTTAATTATCCTTAGATAATTATTTCGCCTCTTGCACCGGGGCTTCCGTGGTAGTCTCGGTGGGTTTTTTAAGTTCTTGTAAGCGGGCCGCTTTACCGGACAGTTTGGTCAAGTAATTGAGTTTAGCGCGGCGTACTTTGCCGATTTTGAGTACTTCAATGCTGTCCACCCGGGGAGAGTGCACCGGGAAAATGCGTTCCACGCCTACGCCAAAGGATACTTTGCGTACGGTAAAAGTCTCGCCAATGCCGCTGCCTTTGCGGGCAATAACTACGCCGTCAAACGCTTGTAAGCGTTCCGTGTCGCCTTCTACTACTTTTACTTTGACACGTACCGTGTCGCCGGCTTTGAAAGACGGGACATTGGTTTTGAGATTGTGTTTAATATCGTTGATATTCATAAAACTACTTCCTCCGAATTGTTTTTTTCTTTACGGCCTTTTTTACCGGTTGAGAGGCGGTTAGTAAATCGGGCCTTAATTGTTTTGTTAATCTGAGTGCCTGTTCGTGTTTCCACGCGGCGATTTCTTTATGGTTTCCGTTCAGTAAAACCTCGGGTACTCGTAATCCCCGCCAAACTTCCGGGCGGGTGTACTGGGGGGCTTCTAACAGCCCTTCTTCAAACGATTCACTGGTCGTTACGTCTTGCTTCTTAAAAGTGCCTTTCTGCAACCGCGTAATCGCGTCTATCATGGTGCAAGCGGCAAGTTCTCCGCCCGTCAAAATAAAATTGCCCAAAGATACTTCTAAATCCACCTGCGGATAAATCCGCGCATCTATTCCTTCGTAATGCCCGCACACAAAAATCAGGTGGCGCTTTTTGGCTAACTTTTTGGCCAAGGTTTGGTCAAAGGTTTGCCCGCGCGGGCTGGTTAAAATTACGAAAGATGTTTTTTTACGTAACTTTTTAATCGCCTGATACAGCGGTTCGGCCTTCATTAACATTCCGGGCCCGCCACCATAGGGGCGATCGTCAATCGTTTGGTGTTTGTCCGTTGTGAATACCCGCGGACTTAACGTTGCCAACTTGATTATCCCCGCTTTGCGCGCCCGCCCGACAATACTGTGGGAAAGCGTTTGGTCTATCATTTCTTCAAAAGCGGTGATAACGTCAATTTTCATTAGTCTTCCAACTTTAGGGTAACTTTTTTATCCTGCTTGGCTCCGGCGGCACTCAAAACCGTGCGTACGGCTTTGATGATACAACCGTCTTTGCCAATGATTTTACCTTTATCAGCCGAGCCCACTTTCGTGGACAAGAAAATCCGATTGTCTTCTACCTTTTCTTCTACAACTACGTCTTGAGGCGTAGAAGAAAGCGATTTCAAAATTAACGTGGCTAGTTCTTTCATAACAAGCCCCGTTGATTATTTGGCGCTGGCTTTTTTAATCAAACTAGCGACGGTTTCCGACGGTTTGGCGCCGATTTTCATCCAATATTCCACACGGGGCATATTGAGTTTAATTTGTTCGGCGGCGTTCGGATTGCACGGGTGATATTGCCCTAACACTTCTTTTGCTTCTTGGCCGACCGCTGATTTCTTTTCAATTGCGACGACTCTGTATTGAGGTTGGGCTTTTTTGCCTACCCGTTGTAATCTAATTACTACTGCCATTGTATGACTCTCCTTATGTACCTTCTGCATTGGTGCAAAAGGTTGATATTAAATGTACTAAGATGCCTGCTTAATTTGTTTAAGGGCCACAGCAGGATCTTTTGCACTAAAAATTGCATTTCCGGCTACTAACACATCTGCCCCCGCTTGTACAACTTCGCGCGCGGTTTGCGCGTTAATACCGCCATCCACTTCCAACCAAACCGGACGGTTTGTTTTCGTTATCAGTTGGCGAATTTGCCGTATTCTTTCGGGCGCCTCGGGCAAAAATTCTTGCCCGCCAAAGCCCGGATATACACTCATTACTAAAATCAAATCGGTTTCTTCCAATACCGGAATAATGGACCGGACATCGGTGTCGGGTTTAATAGATACACCCACTTTTATTCCCAGCGCATGAATTTGTTTCAACACATCTTTTACATCATCTTGCGCTTCCAAATGTACGGTCAGTAAATCAGCCCCGGCTTTAGTAAACGGCTCAATAAACCGGGCCGGATGTTCCACCATCAAATGCACATCCAGCGGTAAGGAAGTGTTTTTCTTCAAAGAACGCACTAATGCCGGCCCAAAACTTAAATTCGGTACAAAGTGTCCGTCCATTACGTCCACATGTAACCAATCGGCTCCGGCCAGTTCTACACGTTGCACGTCTTGCCCTAACTGCCACAAATCGGCAGACAATAAAGACGGCGCAACATATATTTTACCATTTGCGGGGGGAATTTTGGAAGTCATTTTTATAAAATCTCCCGTTCCCGTACTAACACTCCGTCGGTAAAGATGCGTAAAGTAGCGGTGCCCGCATACGGAATTTCCAAATTGATTTTAGAGCCGGGTTGCTTGGTTTCATTCAAAATTTCATTTTCACCCGTCTCATCTTCCAGCACTACGCGCACATGACTGGCGTTTTTACCTTGCGGCATTTCGTAGTGCAGGTGATATACTTTTTCATCATCACTAATCGGGCGGCGGCTGACGGTAACTTCTACGTTTGTACCGGGGGCAGTTTGACTATCTGCCGCCGGACGTTGTGCCGCAATCGTGCCGTTACGAAATGCGCTGGTCGGATCTTCTTTGATAATTAAATTGATGTTTTGCGCACTGGCCCACAGCGTGGCTTCGGATAAATTTTTGCCTTTGAAATTAGGTACTAATACAACGCTGGATGGCGGTTGACCGTTGGAAATAATCAGCGAAACGGTTTCTCCTTTTTGTACCATACTGTCTGCTTTGGGATTTTGCGCGACGATCAGCCCTTTTTCATACGTAAGCGAATAGGCATTTTCCACCTTGCCTACGCTTAACCCTGCTTGACGTACGGCTAGTTGCGCGCTTCGTAAGTCGGTGCCAACTAACGTCGGTACAAAGACCATTTCATCCCCTTGGCTGATCCATACACGAATCACGCGGCCTTCCCGCACGGTTGAACCGGCAGATGGAATTTGACGAAGTACAGAGCCGGGGGGAACATTCTGGGCAAATTCTACGCCCGCTTGTTTAATGGCTAAATTTTGTGCGGCGAGCAAGCCTAATGCTTGCGAAACGGGTTTTTTGGTTAAGTCGGGCACGGACACTTCTTTGCGCGTATGCACGAGTGCGCCCATCACCCAGTCGGCCGATACGAAAAGTAAGGCAACAAAAAACGCAAGCACTACCAAGGCGATAACCCATTTGGTAAGCCGGCGTGATTTTTTGGGCTTGTTATTTAAAAAATCGTCAAAATTTTGTTCGTTTTGTGTCATAATTTTTCTACAAAAATCAAATCGCCTGTATGTAAGGCGCGTCCGTTTGCAAAATCTGCTGCGGGCATGGGTTTTTTACCGGCGGGTTGTACTTGACTGATCCACACCGCACCCTCTTTACATTTTACTAAAATTCCGCGGTTTCTCTCAATAGCCAATACGGTGCCGGGGGCTTGGGTGTCGGTGTTTTGTTCCGGTTGGGTTTGTAACACTAGTAACCAATCTGATTTCCCGTTATGCAAAAACGGAATTTTGGGCTTAGGCCCGCACGCAAGTCCGCGCACGCGGTTATGTAATTGTGTGGCGGTTAAATCGGCCGGATGCAAAAGTGCATCTTCTTTTTGAAGCATCGGGGCAAGGGTGGGCACGCCTTGTTGCGGCGTGCGGAGTATATTACCTTGCTCTAATTGTAAAATTGTTTCTTGCAAAGCCTCTAACCCAAGCGCGGTTAATTTTTCAAACAACGTTTTGGCATTGTCTTGCGGGGCAATATCTAATTTTTTTTGCAGAAATAACGGCCCGTCATCCATTCCTTCGTTTATCCAAAAAGTGGAAACGCCGGTTTGGGTATAACCTTGCAGTAACGCTTGTTGTACAGGGGCCGCGCCGCGTAAGTGCGGCAGTAAAGAAAAATGTACATTGATCAGCCCCAATTTAGGTAGCGCAATAAAATTCGGGCGGAAAATTTTTCCGTACGCTACGACGATACCTACATCAAAAGGAATTTTTGAAATTTCATCAAAACTGTCTTTTAATTTTTCGGGTGATAAAACCGGAAGCCCCAAATTTTGTGCCATTTGTTTGACGGGGCAAGCGGATACTTCCATCCCGCGTCCGCGCGGTTTATCGGCTTGCGTAACGACGAGTTTTACGTTCGTAAGTTCGTGGGTGCGTTGTAAAAACGGCACGGAAATATCGGGCGTACCGAAAAAAATCGTGTTCAGTTTAACCATATATTTAATTTTATCAAATAGTGCGTCGATTTTTGTATACTCTAAAAATGCCACTTCTAAATGATTACGCCACGCAAGCCCGGAAGTTGTTTGAAGATTTTTGGGTAAGCGAAAATTTGGAAAAATATAGCCACCAATTTATTGTTGCGGAAAAATGAAACTCCCCGAGCATAAGCCCGGGGAGTTTTATCAAATTTTATCTTCCGCCGCCGCCACCACCGCCGTGACCGCCGCCGGAACTTCCTCCTCCGTGGCTCCCGCCACCGCCACTGCTACGGCTACTTTCACTGGGGCGGCTACTGCTTGCGCTGGAAACGGCGCGGGATAAGTCGCTTGTGATAAAATGAGTCCCGCCGGCTGCTTCTGTGCAGCGTTCCAATACCGCTTGTGATAAAATACCTTTGAAATTCTTTATCCATTGGTTTTTTAACCCCAGCGCAAAGGCATAAGGCAAAAAATTGCAGAAAATAGTTTCCGCATTTTGTGGGTTGGACGCTAAAGTGCGGTACGTTTCGGCAACGCGCAAATAATGCTTGAACCCATACAATTCGGTATAGAGTTGCTGGCCCTGCTGTGTTACGTTACGTATGAGATACGTATATAAACTAAACAAAAGCACGATACTAACAAATATTAGTTGACAAAATATACTGTAACGCGTGTTTTGCATAGCAATAAGTATCGCAGCAAATAGTTGGGTAGGAAACAACATCGGAAGGATACCCCATTTCGGTTGAATCTGTTTCGGCATAGTTGCTAAAACAATATTAAACAGGGATAAGAATATCGCCCCGATAAACGGTAAAATAAGCAGCGTAATGTTGCCTTCGTCAATTGAAGAAATAAATACTCCGGTATCGTTAAACATTTCCCAAACGCCGGGATTGTAAATCAATGTAACGGCTCCCAGTATGCCCGCTAATCCGGGTAACAATCCTAATAAACACAAAAGACGAAATACCGTTTTTACATAGGGAGTATTTTGATTGATGAAAGGTTCGGCCATCTTTTGAAATTCGTCGTCGGTTTTGGTGTCAATGTGGTGAAAAATATCTTCGGCTGAGTACGGCGCCAACGTGCGCGTTTCGGTATCTTTGGGAAATAACTGCTTAAGCACAATTTTTTCTTCAACGGGTAAGCCGTCCGTATCTTGGCGTAACCGGGTTAGTTTGGTTTTGTTGCGGTCTAAAGGAGTGATTTTTATATATCCGTTAAGCGCCAAATGAAGTAGCGAACACGTATGCATGGCGGTATTGATTCGTAAGTGTTCTAAATAGTATATAAAAGCGGGGGAAAACTCGCGCGGCGGTTCATACTGCGGAACGAGCGTATAAAAGGGATCTCGGCCTTTCGTCCACCAAGTAATTGCCATAAAGCAAATTAAAAACACACCGAGGATGATCGCAATACGTAACGGGGCGCGGAGTAAGCGAAACCAAAAAATCCGCTCGGCACGAAATTTATCCGCCAGCATGTTTGCCGATAAAATAGAGACAACCCCTTTATCAAACGGAATAGCAATGGTCATCCCTTCGCGCGGTGATAACGGGCGGGTTGTTTCGTAAGTCAGTTTTCCTACTTCTTCAGTATGATTGGCTTTGCCGCCTTTGGGCCCTGTATAGAGCGAAATACCGTCTTTTTGTACTTTTACTTGTTCGGGAAATGTTACGTGCACGCGAGCTTTATCCATGGAGAAAGCCCAATTGTTTCCGGTAACGTTCCAATAGAGCTCGTCGTAGTCCTTATAAGAATCAACGGCTCCGATAAATGTGTACGTAAAGGTATAGGTATGTTTGCCGACGGGGATATAATTATCATCTCCGAAATTGATAGTTAATATGCTGTTATTTTTCTCTACAAAAAACGGATGTTCTTGTCCGTCAAATTGCAACGAAACAGGTAGCACTTTTTCTGTGCGGGAAACGGGGATATCGCGGTAAATACCGCGGTTAATGTTTTGATGTTTGACGTTAAGGGTAATGTTTTCAACAACGGTAATAGAGCCGTCTGTATGGACGGTAATATCCGAGTCAAACAGATAGATTTTTTCCGGGTCGTTTGCCGATGTGTCATACGTTTGCGCGCCGGACACAATCCCCAACGCGGGAAGAAAAAAAACAGCAAGTAACAGAGAATAAATTTTTTTCATAACAAGATTATAGTAAATCCGTAAGCAAAAAGAAGTCTGTATTTTTGGCAGACTTCTTTTATTATAAATTGGTAGGACGGGTTTATCTTCCGCCGCCGCCACCACCACCGTGACCGCCGCCGGCATGACCGCCGCCGTGGCTTCCGCCGCCACCGCCGCCGCTGCTGACACTTTTGGAAAGACCTCCGGAGGATATAAACCGCATGCCTCCGGCCGCTGATGTGCATTTATCTATAATGGCTTTGGAAAGCACCCCTTCAAATTTTTTCATCCATTTGTTTTCTAATCCAAAAGCAAACGCAAACGGTAAAAACGCACAGAAAATTTGTTCCGCTTTGGTCGGGTCGGATGCATATACACGGTTAATTTCGGCGGTTTTCATATATTTCTTAAAACCGTAAATATGCGCAAAGAGTTCCTTGCCGCGTTCGGTTACGTTGCGAATGAGCGTTACGTAGAAAGACAGCCCCCACATTCCTAAAACATAGGATAGCGAACAAATCAATGCGGCCGGCCCCGCCTGCAAGGACATCGGAATCCAAAAGGCAGAGTAAAATGCCGTGATTGCAAGCCCTAATATAACTTTAAGACCTATGCGGGAATGAATAATGGAAGTCAGTGTAAAAAATACCGCAAAGTGTAGGTTGATAAATATAAGCGGAAATCCTATTTTCCCTAAACATAAAGGCGGTACAAGCCCCAATATCACCATACCGATAACGGCTTTTTTGATATAAGATGAATGGCTGATGATATATTCTTTTGCATTTTGCCTAAACAATTTTTCTATGCCTTTGTGGAAAGGTTTCCATCGTTGGGCGGTATATGGCCCTAAACTGAAGGTATCAGTACCGTGCGGGAATAAAAGCGTAATCAACCCGGCTTCTTCTTCCGGTAAATCCAGTGTATCGCGGTTCTTTAAAATAATGGTGGCTTTATCCATGGCGAAAAAAGATTTGTTTTCTTTAATTTCTATATACCCTTTCATCGCCAAATCCAGTAGCATACAGGCTATGGCGGTTGTGTCCAATTCTTGTGTACATAAATAGTGCATAAACGCCGGCGATATGTTTTGCGGCGGCTCGTATTGAGGTACAAGTAAATAAGACGGATCTATCCCTACCATAATCCACGTACTGATAAAATAGATAAATAGACCGACTAATAACAGTAGCGCCAATATGGAAGCAGGCGCAAAAAAGAGCCTTAATGATTGAAAAGAAGACGGTTTTTGTATAACGCCTTTATAGAACGGAATAGCAATGGTCATTCCTTCGTGCGGGGATAACGGGCGGGTCGTTTCGTAAGTCAGTTTTCCTACTTCTTCGGTATAATTGGCTTTGCTGCCTTTGTACCCGGTATAGAGCGAAATACCGTCTTTTTGTATTTGTACTTGTTCGGGAAATGTTACGTGCACGCGGGCTTTGTCAATGGAGAAAGCCCAATCGCTTCCGGTAACGTTCCAGTAAAGTTCATCGTGATTTTGGTAAAAATCAATCGCGCCTGTAAATTTATAGGTAAAGGTATAGGTGTGCTTGCCCCACGGGATATAATTATCATCTCCGAAGTTAATGCGTTGGATTTTGCCTTTAAATTCAATGAAAAATGGGTGAGAAACTCCGTCAAACGTTAAGGATAGGGGCTCTATCGATTCTTTGAGCGAGAACGGAATATCGCGGTAAATACCGCGGTTAATGTTTTGGTGTTTGACGTTAAGGGTAATGGTTTCAACGACGGTAATAGAGCCGTCTGTATGGACGGTAATATCCGAGTCAAACAGATAGATTTTTTCCGGGTCATTTGCCGACGTGTCATACGTTTGCGCGTTGGAGATTATCCCCAGCGTGGGAAGAAGAAAAGCAACAAGTAACAGGGAATAAATTTTTTTCATAGCAAAATTATAGTAAATTTGCGTGAAAAAGCGGGTGTTTTTTGAAATCATTGGGTTGTTTGGTATAATAATAATTGATTTTTAAATTTATGAGATAGTATAAAATAAAGGAGTATTGTTATGAGAAAAGCATCATCCGGTCATTTGGGGTTTACGCTCATTGAATTATTAGTGGTTGTGCTTATCATAGGCATATTAGCCGCGGTAGCCTTGCCGCAATATAAGCGTGCGGTGCAAAAAGCCCGTCTAACGCAAATGATTACGTATATGGATGCGCTTAAAAAAGGGGCGGAATTATATTATATGGCTAACGGAGAATATCCCAATGATGTGACGGCGTTAGATTTGGATATTTCCGGTGCGGCCGTTAGTCTGGGGCAATCTACTAAAATTACACAAGGCACTACGGTAGCCGCCACTTTTGCGGACGGTACCGAATGTATGGTGCATGGTTCGGCCACGGCCTGTATTGATGATGATTTTTATTTATTGCGCATTCACGATAACGTTTCTTATCCGGGGTTACCGAATGGCCTTTTATGTGCGAGCCGTCACGCCGGACAATCTAGTCCGGTATGCGCTTCTATGTCCAGCGCAAGCAGTATCGCATCCGGCAACCATATATTTTACTTGATCGGAAATTAAAACCGGTTCGTAGGGGACGGCCTGTCGCCCATATACGGTAAAATTTGGTATAATGAATATAGATATACGGGCCAGCCACTCGGCGTGTATATAATTGGAGAGGTGTGTGAGTGGTTGAAACAGCAGGTCTCGAAAACCTGTAAACCGCAAGGTTTCGAGGGTTCAAATCCCTCCCTCTCCGCCAGTTAAAAAGCACCCTAACGGGTGCTTTTTTATTGGCAAAGAGTGGAGCGGCATAAACTGCTTTATGCCGCGTCGGGGCATAAACTGCTTTATGCCGCGTCGGGATTTGAAGCTCGCAGCGATGTTTTTGTTTGCGAAGCAAGGCAAAAACCGCGAGAGCGGGCCCGGACGCAATTCCCGTCAGGAAATTGACGTAGGGCAAATCCATGAACAGTTAAAAAGCACCCTAGCGGGTGCTTTTTTATTATTGCTCAAAAGAAAAATTTATCCCATCATTTGGGTCGCACTCATAGGCCGTTCCGTTGGAACAACACGTGTCCCCTACCGAAAGGTCATCCTTGTTCAACCCACAGAAATCAGCACATAAAAATACGCTGCTTTCATTATTAGCGGTACAAGATGTCTTTGGGGAGCCGTAATAGCGGCTCAATACATAGTTCATGCCGTTTGCCGATGGAGTAATCCGTTGGGCAGTTATCTTGTGCGGGTGTAAGGTTACCTCAAATCCGTTTCCCGGTTTGCCTGTTTGTTGATTAAGGTCGGTGTAATACACATTTCCTTGGGCTCCTTGCGGGGCGACATCTAATTCTCTAAAGTCCGTTACATAGTGATCGTATTGCAAGCCGGCCCGCAATTGCGCTTGATTGATGTTTTCCATCAAAGTAACCGCTTCTGTCAAACGGGCTTTTTCTACCGCCCTGAAGAATTGCGGCATGGCTATAGCGGCGATCATGCCGGCAAAAAGCGTGCCGACTAACAATATCACTACCCCGATTACAACGGCTACAACACAGCCCGAGTTTTCTTCCGGTTTTGTGTCCGCCACTATACAATCGGCTAACATATCATGCAAGCATTGTTTGCGTTCTGTCCACAAGCACATTAAATAACCGATACCTAAAATCAAACCGGAAATATACATCCCCAAGTTGCGTCCTAATGAACGCCAAAAGGAAATGCGTTGGCCGGCGGAGTCGGTTACTTTTAAGCCCATGATTCTTTTGCCCAGCGTGGCTTGCGCCGTAGAACTTTCCGGCCAAACAAAATACAACAAAAAGCATGCTATAGTAAAAAACATCCACAGTAACGTGGTTTGTAACTGGCCGTGTATGGTATTCGTGTGATTAAGAATACCTGTTATCCCTAACAGCACAGCAAGAAATATCGCTCCGGCTGTTTTAATAAGCCCGTAAATAATTATATCTATAAAATAAGCGGCAACACGTTTCCAAAAACTTGCGTAAGTCATATTTTCTCCTAGTTCTTAATAGAACAGAAAAAATTATAACATATTTACGGAGACAAAAGTGGTATTTGCTATAATACCTATATATCATTGTTAGGGGGATTTTATGGCAGAAAATTGTTCGCATGATTGCGCCAGTTGCGGTGCAAATTGTTCCAGTCGGCAAGGCGAAATGCCCAAAATCAAACCGCATTTACTCAGCCGTATTAAACACGTTATTGGGGTAGTCAGCGGTAAAGGGGGGGTCGGAAAATCGTTTGTTACCGGCTTACTCGCTAGCGAGATGACTCGCCGCGGGTTTGCGTGCGGTATTTTAGACGGGGATATTACCGGCCCGTCTATTCCCAAAATGTTCGGTGTGCACGAACGCGCCACCGGGGATCAGGACGGTATTTATCCCGTTACCACCGCAAGCGGCATACAAATTATGTCGCTTAACTTATTATTAGAAAACGAAACCGAGCCTGTTATTTGGCGCGGCGCGTTAATTACGGGAACGGTGCAACAATTTTGGACAGATGTAGTTTGGAAAGATATTGATTATCTCTTTATTGATATGCCGCCCGGTACCGGGGATGTTACTTTAACTGTTTTCCAATCTTTACCGGTGGATGGTATTATCATGGTGTCGTCTCCGCAAGATTTGGTGCAGTTAATAGTGGGCAAGGCCGTCAAAATGGCACAAAAAATGAATGTGCCGATTTTGGGACTTGTGGAAAATATGAGTTATTTACAATGCCCGGATTGCGGAAAACAGATAGCGTTATTCGGGCCGTCTAAAGTGGAAAAAACAGCGCATGAATTTGGTATTTCTCCGGCGGTGCGTTTGCCGTTAAACCCAGATGTTACCACGGCCATAGATAATGGGCAAATGGAATCGGTGCGGCAGGAGGCTATTGCTCCGCTTGCAGATAAACTTACGCAACTTGCGTAATTAAATGGTACAATGAAAACAGAGGATATTTATGGCCACTACATTAAGTAAACTTGCTACCGTGATTGGGGATTCCCCGACACTCAAAATCAACGCCGCTGCGCGTGCCCTAAAAGCCGCCGGCGAACCGGTGATTCACTTAGGCGGCGGAGAGCCGACCTATCCGGCTCCGCAAGCCGCAGTAGATGCAATTATTGCACAAGCCAAAACCCGTAAGATTAAATATTCACCTTCTTCGGGTACACCGGCTATGAAAAAAGCCGTTATCGGTTATACCGAGCGCCAATACGGCCGCACGTTTGAACCGGCTAATGTGTTAATTTCTGCCGGGGCTAAACAAGCGTTATTTAACTTTTTACTCGCCGCAGTAACCGAAGGCGACGAAGTCATTTTTGCCGCTCCTTATTGGGTCAGTTATCCGGAAATGATTAAAATGGCCGGCGGTACACCTGTTTGCGTGCGCCCGACGGAAGGCTTACAAGTTAAAGCCCAACAAATTTTAGATGCTGTTACGCCTAAAACGAAAGCCATTTTGCTTAACAGCCCGTGCAACCCTTCGGGTCAAATTTATAGCGAAGAATTTATCAAAACGATTGTGGAATTTGCCGAGAAAAATGATATTTTCCTCGTGATGGACGATATTTACCACCAACTCGTTTTTGATGGAAACAAAACTCCTAATCCGTGCAAATATGCCAAAGAAGGTAACAATATGGTTATCATCAACGGTGTATCCAAATTGTACGGCTTAACGGGCCTTCGTATCGGTTGGGCCGTATCGGCACGCAAGGATTTAATTGCCGCTATGGGCCGCATGCAAGCACAAAGCACTTCCTGCAATAGCGACTTGTCCGAAACGGCCGCTTGCGCTGCCTTAAACGGTGACCAAGGCTGTATTGCTGATATGTGCCGCGTGCTAGAGGACAACCGCAATACGTTGTTGGAAGAAGTAGCCAAGATTCCCAATATCAAGGTACAAAAACCGATGGGAACTTTCTACTCATTTGTAGATTTTAGTCACTATAACAAATCTTCGGCGGAACTCGCGCAGTTCTTGCTGGAAAAAGCGTTAGTGGCTGTAGTACCCGGGGTAGCGTTCGGGGCAGACGGATATTTACGCATCAGTTTCTGTGCGGATAAGGCTTCTATTATAGAAGGCGTACGCCGCATTCGCTGGGCGTTGGATAATACGCAACCCAATGAACTGAAAATCGGGGATAAAATTCTTAAGAGGAACTAAATGAAAAAAGTAAATGCAACACCGGACTTTTTTAAGCCCGACTTTGGATTAGAACACGCCGGCATCTGCACATCTAAAAATGTGTATTGGAACTACTCCACGCCGGCTTTGTACGAAGAATCACTTAAACGTGAAGAAGGCAACGTCGTATATGGCGGCCCGTTGTGCGTAAGCACCGGCAAACATACCGGTCGTAGCCCCAATGACCGCTATTTCGTGGAAACCCCCGAAATTGATGGTAAACTCTTTTATTGCAAAAGCAATAAAGGTATTAAAGCCGAATATTTTGATAAAATCTTTGCCAAAGTACAAAAATACGTCGCAGATAAAGACCTTTTTGTACGTGATGCCTATGTGGGCTCCAGCGAAGCGTCGCGCTTAAAAGTGCGTGCTATTACCGAGTGCGCTTGGTCTAACCTGTTTGTTAAAAATATGTTCATTGAACCCAAACAGGAAGAACTTAAATCGTTCGTGCCGGAATTTACGCTTATCTGCTTGCCCAAAATGCATGTAGATCCGACCACCGACGGTACCGTTTCCGAAACCGCTATTTTAATTAACTTCGCTAAAAAATTAGTACTCGTTATCGGTAGCGAATACGGCGGAGAAAACAAAAAAGCGTTATTCACGATTATGAACTTCCTCTTGCCGCAAAAAGGCATTATGACCATGCACTGCTCGGCCAACGTAGGAAGCAAAAACGACAGCGCCATTTTCTTCGGTTTGTCCGGTACGGGTAAAACCACCTTGTCGGCTGATATTACCCGCGGTCTCATCGGTGACGATGAACACGGTTGGGATGATGACGGCGTATTTAACTTTGAAGGCGGCTGCTATGCTAAAGTCATTCACTTAAGCCAGGAAGCCGAACCGCAAATTTATTCCACCACCCAACGCTTCGGAACGGTGTTGGAAAACGTCGTGTTTGACCCGCAAACGGGTAAATTAGATTTAGACGACGATACCTTAACCGAAAATACGCGCGCGTGCTATCCGCTTAACTTTATTGATAACGCGGTAGAATCTAAACGCGCTACCCACCCCAAAAACATCATTTTCTTAACGTGTGATGCGTTTGGTGTGATGCCGCCTATTTCCAAATTGACGCCCGATCAAGCGCTCTATCACTTTATCAGCGGTTATACCGCCAAAGTGGCCGGAACGGAAAAAGGTGTCAAAGAACCGACCAGCACGTTCTCTACGTGTTTCGGCGGTCCGTTTATGGCCTTGCACCCGTCTGTGTATGCGGAACTTTTGAAAAAGAAAATTCAAGCGCATAATGTGGATTGCTGGCTCGTTAATACGGGCTGGATTGGTGGTCCGTACGGCGTAGGCAAGCGCATCAGCATTAAATATACGCGTGCGTTGTTAAATGCTGCTTTAGACGGCAAACTCGCCAAAGTAGATTTCATTACCGACCCGGTATTTGGTTTCCAAATCCCGACGTCTTGCGAAGGCGTACCTTCGGAAATTTTGAACCCCATTAACTTGTGGAACAATAAAGAAGACTATATGGCGAAATATGAAGCACTCGCCCGGTCGTTTATTGAAAACTTCAAAAAATACGAAGACGGCTGCACCAAAGAAGTATTAGCCGCGGCTCCGAAAGTGAAAGTCGCCGCGTAAGTAATTTGAAAATGGGGGCTTGTGGGTTGTATAACAAGCCCCTAATATACTAGAATAAAGAAAATTAAACTAAATAGGAGATCTTTAAGTATGGCAAAAGCAAATGCAAAATTTATGGCACCTTTAACCCCCAGCGCTGAATTAGCGGCGGTAGTGGGAACGACGGCAATGCCGCGCACCGAAGTAGTCAAAAAAATGTGGGACTACATTAAAAAGAACGGTCTTCAAGATACGACCAACAAACGCATGATCAACTCTGATGCGAAATTGGCCCCGATTTTTGAAGGCAAAAAACAAATCAGCATGTTTGACATGAGCAAATACTTGTCCAAACACTTGTCTAAATAACGGTTATTCGTTTAATAGCAAGGCGGGAAAATATATATTTTCCCGCCTTGTTTATTTTCCCGGCAACACTTTAACAACTTCTGCCAATCATTCAGTATCAGTTTTTTAGTTTGTCTTTTTTGGGGATGAAAAAAACACGGAAATATCTAATTTTTCTGTTAGTGCATAGGATTTTATTTCTCGGGAGAGAGTTTCCCAATAGGTATGGTTGTTATGCATATAAATATCTATATATAACGGCAATGTTTGGGGATAATTATTCTCAATAAACGTTAATACACGCTTTTGGTAAGCCGGGCGCATATTCAAACTGTCCACATAATAGTAATCTGTATAGGGACGTGTTTGCTGAAGAATGTCTTTCCAATCGGTTATTCCCGGCATAAATGGGGCTATCATTACGCCGGTTCGTATGCCGTTTTCATGCAGTAATTTTAGCGCATCAATTTTGTCTTTAATCGGCGATGCTCCCGGTTCTGCCAGTTCTCTAAAAGTTTCATCTGCTGAAGAAAACGAAAACATGACGCTGCTGTTGTTGGCCAGTTCTTTAAGGATATCCAAATCGCGTATAACAAGGGCTGATTTTGTTAAAATGTGCACATAGGCTTGGCAATCTCTAAGTTGCTTAAGAATGTTACGGGTAATTTGAAATTCTCTTTCGTACGGGTTGTATGGATCTGTTACCGAACTTAATAGCACATTCGTATGAAATAATTGGATAGGACGAAAAGGTATATTACAAGTACGCACGTCTAAAAACTCGCCCCATGGTTCTTCATGTCCGGAAAATTTCCGCATATATTCCGCATAACAATAAATGCACTTATGCGTGCAACCGATATACGGGTTG
Source organism: Candidatus Avelusimicrobium luingense (assembly GCA_900315845.1). Classification (GTDB taxonomy): domain Bacteria; phylum Elusimicrobiota; class Elusimicrobia; order Elusimicrobiales; family Elusimicrobiaceae; genus Avelusimicrobium; species Avelusimicrobium luingense. Next base: position 96,296 of record OOHK01000006.1, on the reverse strand, counting down.
ATAGCATAATCTACTCCGGAGATTTTACTTTTAGATAAAAATGTTTTTACGGGAATATATGAAATGGTAACCATATAACCAATCTAATTATTTTTTGAATATGCCAAAAAATCTATGTATTATTATAATATATCATCTTATTTAAGGAGAAGTACATGCGAAAAATTGTATGGGTATTGTTGGGAATAATGACAGCCTTGCCGGGTTTTGGACAGTTGCAGAAAGTATGCCAATATGGCGTATTGCCGACGGATAACATTACGTCGTTAGAAGTTAACCCGTCCATGACGGTTATAGATGACAGCGGAAGTGTTTCTGCGTCACAGGTAACTTTTAAGGGATATCATGTAATTAACCCAAACTGGAACTGGGGGGTAGAAGTGCCGTTGAGTCGTTTTGAATCGCCTGAAAAATCGGTCAATGGGTTGGGGGATATCTTGTTTGCCATAACGTGGATGCAACCGGAAACCGACCGTAGTTTGGGGTATGGAGCCAAAATGGAGCTAATTACACCGACCGCTACCGATAAGCGCTTGGGTAGCGGCCAGTTGCAAGCCAGCCCATCGGTGTTTGGTGTCTGGACGAATGGCAGCGGTTTTTATGTGGCGTTAGGATATAAGCACTATGCATCTGTAATTGGCGATCATGCCCGCGAGGATATCAATTACGGACGTATCCGCGGGAATATCAGTTATTTGTCCGAAAATAAATGGTGGATACAAACAAATTGGTATTATTACCAAAATTTCCACGAAAGCGGCAAAATGGAATTTGTACCGGAAGTAGAACTCGGCACGCTGGTAAATGAAGGGACGGCCTTTTACATCAATAGCGGTACGCATGCGGCTGGAAACTGGAAGAGTAAAGATTGGAGCGTAAGTATCGGTTTTAAAGTGTTGTATTTGTAAAACTGAATTTTGAAAAGTGACTCCCGACGCAGACAAAGCAGTTTGTCTGCTCCGAGCCTACATACAAAAACCCCGCATAAAGCGGGGTTTTTATATTTGCGCTCGGCTATGTCGTCGGCCACAAGTCGCCTTGCTGACGCGCGGCGCTCGCGGCCCCGCCTCGCCATGCTCGCCTTTCGTTCATGCTTTGCAAGAACTCAAACTCGCATAAGGCTGCGGCTTTCGACTCCCGACGCAGACAAAGCAGTTTGTCTGCTCCGAGCCTACATACAAAAACCCCGCATAAAGCGGGGTTTTTATATTTGCGCTCGGCGGGAGTCGAACCCACATTTCCAGCTTCGGAGGCTGACGCTCTATCCATTGAACTACGAGCGCGTAAATCTATCTCTATTTTATCAAATTATGATTTCGTATGTATTAGATTTTGTCGCCGTGTACCGTAAATTTACGTGGCAAGTTTAGCCCAATGGCTATCAGCGCGCCTATCCCCAAAATATACGGATAATATAAGTACCGCATAATTTGCAACGGCGATATGCCCGATAAACTTGCTGCCATTAACAGTTGGGCTCCGTAAGGTAAAATGCCTTGGGTCACACACGAAAAAATATCTAATAAACTGGCGGCTCGATTAGGGGAAATATGAAATTTTTGGGCGATTTCTTTGGCAATCGGGCCCGCCATAATAAGGGCAATTGTATTGTTTGCGGTACAGATATTGGCAAAACTGACAACGGCCGCTAAACTTAATTCCGCCCCTTTCCGTCCGGTAATATGAGAGGTGCATGCGCGAATAATCCACGCGAGTCCGCCATTATAGCGCAAAAGTTCCAACATGCCGCCCGCTAGTAATGTAACAATAATCAGTTCCCCCATATTATTAATACCGGCACCCGTAGCACTTATCCAATCCCAGACGCTAAAAGCACGGCTGAGTACACCGATAAGCCCACACAATACAAGCCCACCTAATAATACTACCAGCACATTTACTCCGGCTACTGCGGCCAGTAATACAGCCCCATAGGGAAGAACATGTATCCAATTGACCGCTTGCGGTTCAAACGAGTGCGCCCCTTGGCTTCCAATCAAAATATAGAGTATAGTGGTGATAAGCGCCAGCGGCATCACAAGATTGAAATTGGTCTTGAATTTATCAGCCAGTTTGCATCCTTGTGTACGGGTGGCCACGATGGTGGTATCTGAAATCACGGATAAATTATCCCCAAACATTGCACCGCTGACCACTACGGCGCTCATGAGCGCCGGCGGTAACCCGGTTTGTTGGGAAAGTCCCGCCGCTACCGGCGTGAGTGCCACAATTGTTCCTACCGAAGTCCCCACCGAAACGGAAATTACACAGGCTGCTAAAAAAAGTCCTGCCGCTAACATGTTTCCGGGGACAATCGTTAAGGTTAAATTGACAGTGGCTTCTACCGCTCCCATGGCTTTAGCAGTTTGCGCGAAGGCGCCCGCTAAAATAAAAATTAGCACCATGAGCATAATGTTTTCATCGGCAGCCCCTTTGCAAAACCGTTCAATGCGGGCAGATAAGGTTGGCAGTTTCGTCATAGCGATAGCCACGACACTTGCCAGCACAAAGGCTACTGTAACGGGAATCTTGTAAAAATCTCCGGCAACAAGTGACAGCCCGACATAAGTAATCAAAAATACCGCTAGAGGCGTTAAGGCTCTTAAATGGGGAGTAGGCTCTTTTTTCATAGAAATTATATTGTAGCAATTTTTGGGGACATCTTTGATGTTTTTATCGTCGGGAAGGACTCTCGTTAAAAAAATACTTACTTTTTGAGTACAATGTGCTACAATAATAATATCTTCATTACTACTAGGAGAAATTATGGGAAATCCGATGGACTTTCAAACTATTTTATTTGCGGTGGCTTGTTTGGCCACTTTGTTGTTTGTGCTGAAATTGGTGTTGTTTATGATGGGGGGGGCAGATTCGGAAATTGATAGCGATTTTTCGTCGATAGATGATTCGGATGCTTCGTTTAATTTCCTATCTATTCAATCTGTGTTGGCTTTCTTTATGGGGTTTGGTTGGAGTGGTGTAGCCGCCATGCGCCAATTCGGCTTATCTACCGGAATGTCGCTGATTATAGCAATAGCGGTGGGGTTGTTCTTTATGTTTGTTTCCGCCTATTTAATGCGTATGACGAAAAAACTCAATAAAATCGTTAAGGTAGATTATAACGAATTGAAAGGACAAGTCGCCAAAACCTATACGGCATTTGCCCCAAAAGGCAAAGGCCAAATTCAAGTGACGTTAAATAAACGCTTGTCTATCGTTGATGCTACTAATGCATCGGACGAAAATTTGCCTGCTTTTACGGATGTTACTATCAACCAAGTAGAGCAAAATATCATTTACATTACTAAAAAATAAAGGAGAGTTAAATGGAAATCTTACAAGATAGTGCCTTAGTTAGTTTGTTAGTTACGTTCGGATTTCTTTTCTTGGCGGTGATGGTTTTTGTCGCTCGCCAATATAAAAGATGTCCCTCCAACAAAATCATCGTGGTCTATGGTAAAACCGGCGGTAATACGACGGCCCAATGCGTGCACGGCGGCGGTACGTTTATTATCCCGCTCATACAAGATTACGGGGTGCTTTCGTTGGAGCCGATGACGACGGATATTGATTTGCGCGGTGCGCTTTCCAAAGGGAACATCCGTGTAGCCGTACCGACGACTATTACGTTTGGTATTTCTACCCGTGAAGGTATTATGATTAACGCCGCCGAACGTTTGCTCGGCCTAAGCAAAAATGAAATTATTGCGCAAGCCAGCGATATCATTTTAGGGCAGTTACGTTTGGCCATTGCCACGTTAACCATTGAAGAAATCAACCAAGACCGCGAAAAATTCTTGGAACTCATTAACGCCAACGTCAATACCGAGTTAAATAAAATCGGTTTGGAAATTATCAACGTCAACATTAAAGATATTACCGATGAATCGGGCTATATTGACGCTATCGGTAAAAAAGTAGCCGCCGAAGCCATCAACAAAGCCAAAGTGGACGTGGCCCAACAGGAAAAATTCGGTGCCGTCGGTGAAGCGGAAGCCAACCGGGATAAAGAAGTCCGCGTGGCGGAACAATTTGCCGCAACCCAAATCGGTAAAACCAACGCCCAAAAAGAACAGCGTATTAAAACCGCTACGTTGGAAGCCGGCGCAGTAGAAGGGGAAAACATTGCTAAAGCCAACATCGCCGAATATAACGCTACGTTAGCCGTCAAACAGGCTAATGCCTTGAAACTCGGGGAAGTGGCCAAAGCCAATGCCCAACGCGACGTGTTACTCGCTCAAAAAGAACAAGAAGAAGCGCGCCTTAAAAAAGAAGAATTGGCCCGCCAAGAAGTAGAAAAATTGAAAGTACAAGTACAAGCCGACGCCGAAGCCGAAAAGCAACGCCGTATCGCTTTGGGGCAAGCCGATGCTATTAAAGCGCGGTACTTCGCCGAAGCAGAAGGTGTGCGTGCGGTATTGGAAGCCAAGGCTCGCGGGTACGAACATTTAATCGGTGCTACGCACGATAAGCCGGAAATTGCTACCAGTCTTTTGATGATTGAAAAGATTGAAAATATCGTAGCCAAGCAAGTGGAAGCGATTAAAAATATTAAGTTTGATAAAATTACCGTTTGGGACGGCGCTGCCGGTTCCTCTAAAGGTTCTACGACGGCTAATTTTATGCGCGATTTGATTAAATCGCTCCCGGCGATGCATGATTTAGCCCAACAAGCGGGTATTGAACTACCGCAAGTGTTAGGCAAAGTTGCCGACGGAGAACTCCCGACGGTTAAACCGTCCGCTCCGCAAGGCAAATAAATCAAATACGTTCATTTGAAACACCCCCGGGGAATCTCCCGGGGGTGCTTGTTATTATAAAAATGGAAGAAATGATTATTATTTAACTTTCATTTTTTCAAACACGAGGAAATCATACAATTCTTCGGGGGTTTCTATTTCTTCCTCGTGATTGTTTAGACGTACCGTTGCTTGTTTCTTCCCAAAATCATTATCTTCCATCCACCAGCGTAACCATGTTTTTCCTTGTGGAGTGGATGGACAATCCATGACGCTTTCCAACACACAAATTAAACCGGCATATACGGCAGTATGTTGCAGTTGGTTCTTTTCACTTTCCAACGCGTGAATTGCCTTTACAAAAAGATTTTTATCTATCATGTTGCTCTCCTTATCTGTTTTGGAAATTTTATCAAAAAAATCTATTTCAAGCAAAGGAATTATATAATAGGATGCCTGATCTTAATGTGATAAAATATACATATGACTACCATAACTGATACGCTGACGCGGGAAAAAATCATTGTAAGGACAAGTATTATCGGTATTGCAACCAACCTACTGCTGGCGTCGTTCAAAGCTGCCGTGGGGGTTTTGGCACATTCTATTGCCGTGATATTAGATGCGGTCAATAACTTGTCGGATGTGTTATCTTCGCTTATTACGCTTATCGGAGTTAAACTGGCCAACAAAGCCCCCGATAAAAAACATCCGCTGGGGCACGGGCGTATTGAATATATTAGTGCTATGCTTGTGTCGGCGATTGTGTCCTACGCAGGGATTGCGGCACTTGTGGAGTCGGTAAAAAAGATTTTTCATCCGCAAATTCCTATTTATTCAGAGAGTTTTTTTATAGTTGTCGTGGCGGCTATTGTGGTGAAATTAGTGCTTGGCCGGTATGTCAAAAGACAGGGGCAAAAAGTCAGTTCCGGGGCACTTGTAGCGTCGGGAGCAGATGCTTTTTTTGACGCGATATTGTCCGTTTCCGTTTTGGGTTGTGCCATTATTTATGTTTTATTTCAGTTTTCATTAGAGGCCTATGTGGGGGTGGGTATTTCTTTGGTTATTATCAAGGCCGGTCTTTCTATGTTGCAAGAAACCCTGCATGATATCTTGGGCCAACGGGCAGATACTAAAACAACGCAACTGGTCAAACAAATTATCGGCACCGAACCCGAAGTTCGTGGCGTGTATGATTTAATGATTAACAATTACGGTCCGAATAAAAATTATGCGTCCGTACATTTGGAATTGCCTGATACCATGTGCGTGGACGAGGTGGACCAGTTGACCCGTCGTATTGAAGAAAAAGTCTATCACCAAACGGGTATTATTTTAACGGGTGTCGGTGTCTATTCGTATAACACAAAGCAGGGCAAAGCCGCACAACTGCAAAATGATATCCAAGGAAGGGTGTTGGCGCACGATTGGGCGTTGCAATTACATGGTTTCTATGCAAATATAGAGGAAAAAACCCTTCGTTTTGATGTGGTGCTCAGTTTTGATATTTCCCCACAAAAAGCCGTAGAAATATTACAAAGCGAAATCAAAACCGCTTATCCGGACTATGCCATCCAAATCGTGCCGGATGTGGATATTTGCGACTAAAAATCGGATTTCTTTATCAATTGTAGTTTTCTTTTTTGAAACTTTTCCCTATACAAAAAATTAAGACGACAAGGCGATGTCTGCGCGGATTGTTAGACTAATAGTATCTTAAATCAAGGAGACTAAATTATGTCAACAACACCGCAAAATGTCTTAACGCTCATTGCTCAAGAAAATTACTTGGATGCGCAACAACAAATAAAAGAACTGATTGCGCAGTTTCCTCATCAAGAAGAGTTATACCAACTGTATGGCTATTGCGCCAAATGTATAGAAGATATTTGCGAAAAAGAAGCGTGGGAAGAACCCAAACCCGCATCCAAACCGTTAGAACCATGGGAACGATGGCGTCACGAAGCCCAATTGTTAGCCGATAAGGGCGAATATAAAAAAGCCGCCACGTTGCTGGGACTTATATGGGATGGACCGGATATCATAAAACATAATCCTTATTTGCCTATATCACTTTCACGCCAGCCGCGTGCGATTTTATTGCAAGATAGGGCATGCTGCTTATTTTTGCTGGATAATAAGGACGGCGCTAAAACAACGTATGCGCGTGCGATCGGTGTGGAATTAGACCAACTACACCCGGATGATCCCGAACGTATTGATTGTCTGCTTAAGTTAAAAAAATATGATGAAGTATTCCGCTTATTTGATTTGGCCTTGGCACATCTGTCTCGGCCGGAGCAGCACGATATGTATTATAAGCGCTATGCAGTATATAAGCAATTAGGCAATAGTACGGCCGCTAGGCAAGATTTGCAAGAGGCCCTTGGCAGTTTGGAAGCGGATATCGCCGCGCGCCCGCTATTTTATTTGTTGTATTATACGCACGCGGCGTGGCTGATAGAAAAAGGCGATTTGAAAAAAGCGTTACTGGAAAATGCCAAAGCCATTGCTTTATGGCCCGATTTGTACCAATATCACTTACAACGTGCCGAAATTTATGCCCGTTTAGGGCGAACGCACGAAGCACGCGCGGAACTCGCCTTGGTGGAACAAGGAACGCTACGCCGTGTGGATGAGTGTCGGCCGTCTGAAAAAGCCAAAATTTATGAGTTGTTGGGCGATTTGGACAAGGCCGAAAAATTATACCGTTCGGAACACGTCCGTATTTTAACGCGTTATGAGCAGTTGTATGCTTTTTATGAACGTCATAACCGTAAGGACGATATCGTCAAATTGCGCCAAATCCAACGGCAAGAGCCGTACTTTCGCGACCGCGTGTGCGAACAGGAAATATTAGATTTATTTTAAGGAGAGAAACTATGGAATATATTTTGGTTATTTTAGTAACGTGTCTTATTCTGCTTATAGCACAACGCTGCGTGCCGGCCCCGCGGCAAAAGCAAGCACAGTGGCTGGGCGTGTGTTTGCTATCAGGCATGGCGTATCAGTTGGTCATAGCCCCGTTTCGCGTGGCGCGTATATGGTATGATTTAACGCATTTGTTGGGTTAGACACAGCCGTGCGAAATGCTATAAACAGCCCCGGGCTAATTTGTCCGGGGCTGTCTGTATTAGGGCTTTAGATGCACTTGTTAAAGTCCGACTCATTTGTCCAAGTTAATGGAGGACAAGTTGGATATTGCTTGCAAGGTTGTTCACATAAGCAAAATTCACAAGTAATAGGGTTGGATAAATTTTTTTCATTTAATGTTGGATTCCACTGGATAAGTTTGCCATAATACTTAAAAGCACATCGGATAACGGTATTGATTTTCGTGGAACTATAACTTGTCCCCGGATGTGTGGGCATAAGAACTAAACAATGTTTTCCATTATAATCTAATACAGTAAAAGGAATATTGTATTTTGAATCCTTTTCTTCTTGTTTTGTATAGGAAATATGCAAACGGGGAATGAAATATTTTCGTTTCTTCTTTTCTGGCATTTTGCGTAACGTAATCGTCGGATCTTGCAAACCAAGTATGGGGAGTTCATCTTCTTTTCCCCATGTAATAATAATATCGGGTTGATGTTGTATTACAATTTCGGCAAAAGCCCTTAATGCCTGTGCTATTTCTCCGGCGGAATTATTCATTTTATAGGGCATACTGCGTTGGTAAAAATTAGTAAATAATACATGATTCCAAACTTTAGGAGAATCATTACTTTTATGATTGAGAGCCTTGCGAAAATTATTGTGGCTCGTGGAGTCCGTTTCGCTTTGTTTGGTGTAATTGTACATTTGCCGTTGTGTTTTATAATGGCAAATCGGCATTTGTTCACAGAAAGTGCATTTTATTTCTTCCTTTTTACAACAAGGACACCAAAATTTTTCATGCATGTGACATTCGAGATGTTCGTCTGCTTCTTTGATAAACCGGTTAAAATTTTGTGCAAAAGTTACGAGATCGTCCACTTGTTCGTTACGGGGTTCTCCCCATAACGAACATATAGTCAAAATTTTCTCAATAGCCATACACAAATGTAAATCGTGAGAAGATAAATTAGAGATTATCCTCTGTAGCGGTTTTGTTTGGTCGGCTAGCGTTTTCAAATCTTTCTGAATTTCCCCAAAGGCCTGCTGTAATGCTTGCGTATGTATATGTTTTAAGAATGTAGTTGGTTCTGTGCCTTTATTTTTAGCATATAAGGTGTTGTATTCCGGTAGGTAATACAAAACATACAATTTATCTTGATAGGGAGTGTTCCCTCTACTTGATGGTATCTTTCTACGAATAATAAGATGTTTAATAAAATTCCGAATTTTACCTTTGTTATTTATATCTTCTAACTCGGTTAAGATCGTTTTATCTAGAATTTCTAGGTCAAATTGTTGCTTAAAGTTGTTGCCTGCACAATCTTCACGCGATTCGCAATAATGTTCTTTGCCCAGTACTTCTAATCTTAAAGGGCGATAATTAACGGGGATATTTTGGGCTTCTTGGAGCGTATTACTTTCGTCGTAATAATACCATTTTTCATCTTCTTTATTAAAAAAGATTAACCGGCCGTCCGGGGCAAAGTTAATGCCGTCTCCATAGTTCTTACCTACCCACGGATAAAAAAAGACATCTTGGCTGTAATTTTGAATGGGCATAAATCTCTCCGTATGTTTTATTATACAAAAACCTCTTTTCTACAAGTAAATAATTGTAAAATAATACTATGTTACCGCAAGAATTTACTGATTATACTTCCGCATTATTCGGCCCGGAGCGTTGGCAACGCTTTTTACAAGCGTTTGAGCAAGAGACTCCCGTCAGCGTTCGGTTTAACCCGTTTAAGTACCATGGCGAGCCGGTTTTTGAATCGGCTACAGCGGTGCCGTGGTGTAAGGATGGCTATTGGCTTAACGAACGTCCGAATTTTACGTTAGATCCGCTGTTTCATGCGGGCGTGTATTATGTGCAGGAAGCCGGATCTTTATTTTTAGATCAGGTGCTTCGCCAATATGTTTCGTCACCTGTGTTAGCGTTAGATTTGTGCGGCGCCCCGGGGGGGAAATCTACGCTCATGCGTGCCGCTTTACCACAAGGTTCTATGCTGGTGACCAATGAGCCTGACCGCCGACGCGCTAACATTTTATTGGAAAATATGCTCAAGCAAGGGCACCCCGATGTGCTTGTGACGCATAATCAGCCGTATGATTTTACTAAAACAAAATGGACGTTTGATATCATTTTGACGGACGTTCCTTGTTCGGGGGAAGGGTTATTTCGCCGTGATAGTAACGCCGTTAGCGAGTGGAGTATGGATAATGTCCGTTATTGCCAAAAACGCCAACGCCAAATTTTACAGGATATTTGGCCTTGTTTGCGCCCGGGGGGACTGCTTATTTATAGCACCTGTACTTTTAACACGCAGGAAAACGAAGAAAACATACGTTTTATTGCTGAAGAATTAGGGGCGGAAATTTTACCGGTGGCGGTTGACTCCGCGTGGCAAATTACCGGCTCTTTACTTGAAAATTGGGCCAAACCGGTGTATCGGTTTATTCCCGGCGTTACAAAAAGTGAAGGACTTTTTATGGCCATACTTCGTAAAAACGGCGTACCGTACAGCCCCGCCTTGTTGCCCGCTTCCGCGCGCAAACACGCGCAATCTAACCCACTTATTCATTTGCTGTCCGACGGGCTTGCCGCGCCCGAACAAAAGGGTAAGGAACTTATTCCTTCGGCGGCGCAAGCCCTTTCTCTAAACCTGTCAATGCAGTACCCGCGCGTGGAATTATCATTGGAACTAGCACGTCGCTACTTGCACCGCGAAAGTTTAGTTTTGCCGCCGGATACACCTAAAGGGTTTGTGGCGGTAACATATCGGGGATATGCGCTTGGCTTTATGAAAAATTTAGGCGAGCGCGCTAATAATTTGTATCCCAAAAATTGGGCGATACGAAACTTGCAGATTTGAATGGAAGCGAAAAAGTTTTTACATATTATCTGTAAATTGATACAATAAAACGAATTTACTGTGCGAGGTCTTTTTATGACGAACACTTTACGTACTTCTTTTTTAGGAATTGATTTTGACAATCCGTTTTTGCTTGCTTCCGCGCCGCCGACGGCTTTGATAGAAAGTATTGACAAGGCCTTTGAAATGGGATGGGGAGGAGCCGTTCTTAAAACCATTACGCCCGACGATTTGGAAATGAACGAGGCCAGCCCGCGTTATGCCGTTTTGCAAGATAAAAAACGCATTATCGGGTTTCAAAATATAGAATTATTAAGTCATCAAACGGTTAAGTATTGGTGTGATGGTATTAAATTTTTAAAACACAAATACCCTAGTAAAGTAATTGTTGCCAGTATTATGTCTCCGGTGAATAAAGATGCTTGGCAAGACTTGGTAAAAGCAATCAATAATACACCTGCCGATGCGTTTGAACTTAATTTTTCCTGCCCGCACGGTATGCCGGAAAAAGGAATCGGTATGGCTATTGGTACAGATGCGGAAGTGTCTGCCCAAATTACCACGTGGGTAAAAGAAGTGGCTCAAAAACCCGTATTTGTAAAACTTTCACCCAATGTTACCGATATTGCCCGTATTGCCCGCTCTGTGGAGCATGCGCGCGCTGACGGCTTGGCCGCTATCAATACCGTACAAGGGTTTATGGGGATTGACATCAACACGTTTCAACCGATGCTTAATGTCAACGGCAAAACTGCCTATGGCGGTTGTTCGGGAACGATGGTCAAACCGATAGGGCTTCGGTGCGTGGCCCAAATTCGCCAAGCAAGTTCCCTGCCTATTTTAGGGATGGGGGGAATTTCTACTTGGGAAGATGCCGTCCAATATATGGCGGTCGGTTCGGATGCCGTACAAGTATGTACGGAAGTCATGCTAAACGGATATAAGGTTATCGGGCCGATGGTAAAAGGGTTGAAGACCTATTTGAATGAAAAAGGGTTTAAGGAAGTGCGGGAACTGAAAGATAAGGCCATCTCGCTGCTTTCTTCGCATAAACAATTGCAAAAAACGCCGTTATCTTATCCGCAACTTAAGCACGATGTCTGCGGTCGTTGCGGCAAATGTGTAACTATTTGTATGGAATCGGAACATCAAGCCTTGCGCTTGGAAGACGGTTATATTGCGGTAGATAAAACGCGTTGCGTGGGATGCGGTTTGTGCCGGTTTGTTTGCCCCACCGGTGCCATTTGCAATTAACCGGGCATTTCTCATAAAAAAACCGCTCCTTACAATGTGTAAGGAGCGGTTTTTGCTTGATTGTTTATTCTACATCAAAGTTAAAATATGTATCTTTATACGGTTCATCTTTCAAGGTAAAATGCCACCATTCGGAGTCTAATGGATTAAACCCTGCTTTTATCATGGCATCGCGTAAGATTTTCCGGTTTTTCTTTTGTTTCTTCGTTATTTTTTTATAATCGGGGTGGGAAATTTCCGAGAATAAATCAAACGTGCCGCCCATATCCACAAATGAGCCGTCTTTTTTAATAATCGTCAAATCAACGGTGCTACCGCGGGTATGGCCCGATTTTGCCATAATGTAATTTCCGGCGAGTAAATCCGATTTTTGCAAGGCGGGATAAAAAGTTTTATCGCCCGGATCAGTAGGATTATTGATCCACGCCACAAAATTATCTACGGCTTTTTGCGGGCGGTATGCGTCCCAAATTAGCAAGCGGTATCCTTGCGCTCTTAAATCATCGGCGGCTTTGGCCAGTGCCGCTAATGCTTCTTTAGTCAGGTAAGCGCGGGGGGCTTTGTAACCGTTTATTTTATTCCCCGTAAAATTGTTGGGGGAATAATAGCGGATATCATAGGCAGCGTCATCAATGACGGTACTGATTTGGGCAAACCCGGTTTTGTCGTACGAAATAGTATCGGCCAATCCGGGGAGTAAACTACCGGCAACGAACATAAAAGTGAATAATAGTTTTTTCATCGTATTTTCCTCTTGAATCAGATGTTTGTATCCTCCATATTATACCAATCTTTGATAAGCAGCCCCCTTGAAATATACTCTTAAAACGATTATACTATTAAAGTCCTTTATGAAATATTTATGGGATCAAGGAGAGAAATATGAAAAAAACGATGATGTTATTTGCCGTTATGTGTTTGGCAAGTATCGGCTTTGCACAAGTTTTTGACTTCGATCGTGTATTGAAAAAAGAAGTAACAGAACCTGTCTGGTTTACGTCGTTTCTTAACAATGCGCAACTGGTTGATTTACCTTCTTATGCGACTTACAAGCGTATTGTAGTGTTTGAGCCTGAAGTACAAGTGGATGGAGTTGTTCTTCAATTCAAACCTACCAAGAAAACGACACCGACTAAATTAAACGTGTTATTGGATGGGCCCCGTGGTATCCATATTGAGTATTGGGCACAGCATCCGGTTCAATTCGTTTTGATTCCAAACGGGGAAACACTTGTCCAAGACGGAAATGGTCGGGAATATACGTCGTCTTATTTGGTTCAGATGCGTTGGAATGAACCGAAAGAGCAAGTACGTTATGTCAAAGGCAAAAAAGAGGTGACGTATGTTGCCGGTCCGGAGCATAGAAAATATATTGCAAAAGTATATTAATGCAACTAAGTATTTATAAAAAAGCCCCGCTTCGGCGGGGCTTTTTTATTAAAAGCGTTTGCTGATGTTGATATTAAATGTTAAATACTCGTATCGGCGGTTGCCGTCTCCGTGGATAGGAGCGGGGGCTTGTCGCGTGATTTTATCGGTGTCATACCAGAAGGTATTATAACGCGCTTCCACGCCCCAACTCCAACCTGAATGTCCGACGTCAAATTCCAACCCGGCCCCGATAAATAGCCCTAAAGACGTATTGGTTTTTTTGTTTGTATAAGAATTTCCGAAATAGTGGATATCCAAACTTTGCCGGGCAATGGTTGCGCCCGCACCGAGCGGTATATAGAAACGGATGCGGTCGGCCGGGTTGGCCGTATAACGCGCCGATAACATTAAATTGACTAAGTGGACGGAATCTTCTAACTGGTTGGAAGAACTAAATGTCAAATTCGCCCCTTCAAAATCCCCGAAGGAAAAATCGGCTCCGAGACCTAATCGGTCGGTTAATAAATAATGATAAGAAAGTCCGATTTCCGTCCCGCCGGTTCCCCAATCGGCTCTGGCATCCGTGGAAGAGTAGGTAATGCCGGAATTTTGTAACTGAAATCCGATGCCGCCTCTTACATTGACGAGATGTTGCCCTTGTTCCAACTGAGCAAACACCGGTAGTGCAACTAATATGCTTACTACAATAAGTCCTATTTTTCTCATAAATATCCTCTCATTTATTATAATAATTCAACCATAAAATACTCAATATATCAGATAAAACCGTCAAGTATATGTTTGATGAATGTGTTACAATACTACAAAGGAGAAATGATGAAAAAAATATTTTTGATGATGTGTGCTTTGGCATTACTGTCCGCCTGTGCTACTCCGTACAAACAGGCCAAGAAAGAGACGTCTAACGGCTTTTTTGATACAAAATTGCAAGACGGTATGTATGAAGTTCTCTTTAACGGCAACGAGAATACTTCCGCCCGCAAAGCCAACGATTTTGCGCTCTTGCGCGCGGCCGAAGTTTGTTTGGAAAACGGTTACCAATCGTTTGAAATCGTGCGTAAAACGGAAGATTTTACGGAAAAAGAAGTGGATACCGGTATCAAAATTTTCGGGGGGACGCTTTCCAGCCTCGAAAATGCCGAGCCGAAAATTACGCTTGTCATTCGTTGCTCTAAAAAGACGGATTTGCTTTATAAAGCCCAAGAACTTAAGACGAATTTACGAGAGCGATATAAGTTAAAATAAACCGTCAAAAAGCCCCGCTTCGGCGGGGCTTTTTTATGTCTTATGGAAACTAAAATGCTAATTCATATTTGCGGGATGTTCCGCTTTTGCTGTAAAATTCGCCGTCCATGATATCTACACAATAAGAACCTTCTTTCTTTTTATACTTGAATTTCCCGGAGTTGTTTTCTATGCAAGCCAACTGTTCCAAGGGGTATTGTATCCCGTCTTTACGTTCCAGTTGCATAAAGAACCCGGATCCGGCATAAGGCCCGGAAATGCGTCCGACGGAAATAGAAGGATTTTTTCCTTTTTCTAACTCAATAGACCAGTTACCGTTTTGTATGGCTTCGGTGTTATAATACCCAAAACAAGGCGAATTGTTGTTTTGCGCACAGGTGACAGGATCCCCTTGAAACGAAAAATCTAATTGGTCCAACGAATCGGCAAATGTGCCATGTTGCAACTGATGTACTTTTTCAGCATGGTATAAAGAACGCAATAACGCAATGGCTTGAGAAGCGCGCGAATGTTCTATTGCTTTTTGATATTCTACGACACCAAATGAAGCCAAAACACCAATAATCAATATAGTGACTAAAATTTCTAAAAGAGTAAATCCCTTTGCATTATTTATTGTTTTCATATGTTTTCCTGTTTTTTTATTATAGCATATCAATATTGGACGTGGTTAATTTCTTGTTGTAAATTGGCTAGAAATTGTCCGGCATGCGCCCCGTTCATTTGTGTATGATGAAATTGAAAGAAAACAAGTAATGTATAGCGGAATAACCGCTACTTCTTACTCCGTGTCTTTTGCATCGGCGTCAATCACGATTCAAAAGCAGGGCGGTAGCGAAACAATGCCCGTAGCGCTCACGTTAAGTGATACTTCTGTAACGGGTGTGGCCACGAAGGACATCTACGTAGGTGGTACCTTAACCGTAGGCCCGAACCAAGCCGAAGGACAATATGAAGGTTCCTACACGGTGAACGTAACTTACTAAGCAACAGGTTGTTTTGAAAACACCCCCTTATCCGGGGGTGTTTTTTTATGTGGAAAAATAAGAGACCGAGCGCAAAACGCAACGGCGCGTGATGATATCGTTACATCCAGTCACACTTAATCAAACACAAATCTTCCTGTGTTTGGGCATGCAGAAGGGCGTGCAAGGTAGTGTTCTCATCCAACTTTTGTACTTTGCTGATAAGTTGCTCGCCGCATTTAATTTCTTTTTTGAAAACGATATCTATATTTTTCAATTTTTTTCCATGTTTCCAATCGTATGGTAACGGCTCTATGGCCCATACAATATAGTTACCGTTATTGGCGTGCATGTTGACATCAATATCGTTATAACGCACCTTAAAAGTTTCTTCGTAATCGGTTTGCGTGAGCGGGGGAATTTTTCCGAATTTCAAATCCGTATCGTTAGGTACGAATTTGATCATATTGGCATTATCTTTTAGAATTTCACCCACGTGGGCAATAGCCAACGTGTCAGTGTGAACAAGTGCCCAAATGCTGGATGCTCGTCCGCAGGGTTTCCCGTCAGCCAATACTTCAAAATTACGATAGGCAAACATCCGGTTATATCCGCGGGGCTCTGTGTGAATCGTTAATTGATTGACGTGGTGGGGGTATTCGGTAAATTCAATGCGATATTTTAACAAAATCCACATCAGTTTTTGCGGATAAATGGCAGAATACCCGAACCCTAAACGTTCGGCGCTTTCCGCCGCTAAATCTTGGAAGAAATTCAGTAAAGAAAACGGTTTTAAGGTACCATTGCAGTCGCTATCCGAGTAGCGGATATGTAAAGTTTCTTTCAGCATTAAATCGTTCATACAAATCTCCTTACAAGTAGTATATAAAATATATTTTACGTGTGTCGGTAAAAGTCGGAATAAATATATCTGAAGTACAAAAATTTTGTAACATAATACAAAGCATAAGTGTAGATAAGGAAAAATATATGCTGCCTTTGGAAATATACTTAATTACCTATAACCGGAAAGATTATTTGCAGCGTACGCTGACGCAGATCTTGGCGGCTCATTCGCCCGTCAAATCGTTTCCGATTACGGTTTTAGATAATGCTTCTATGGACGGCAGCAGCGAACTTATTCAAGAATTTGTTGCCAAACATCCCAATCTTACTCATATCCGTCATGAAAAAAATATAGGTGGAAATGCCAATATCTGTAAGGCATTGGGGTTGGCCCGCCAAAAATATGTTTGGGTACTGGCGGATGATGATACGTATGATTGGTCCGCTTGGAGTGAAGTAGAGCAGGCAATAGAAAAAGAGACAGATTTTATTTTAGTGTCTAAAACATTTTCTGTGCCAAGACCCTTGACTGATTTTGAAGTGCTTAACGAAATGAGTTTCTTGCCGGGGGCCATTTTTAAGACGGAATATATTACGGATGAAGTGTTGCAAGTTGCTTATAACAATATTTCCAATTCGTTTCCGCACTTGGCGTTAGCGTGCTATTTGTTTAATGAACACAAGACGTACCAAGTAACAAGTCAAAATATAGTCCATCAAGGTTGGGACCTGAAAACCAATTCCCAAGTTCATATGACACGCGGTATTAAGCGGTTTGTTCATTATCGTTTTAAGACACCGTCTTTGTTCACCTGTTTAATCAACTCGTTTCAATTGTTAGATGACCGGAAATTACGTTATCAATGTTGCGGGCATATCTTTACGGGCCATTCCTTTTTCTGGGCGATGATATACTTTTTTGTGGAAAATAGATTTTCCGTTTATAACTGCTCGGATATTTTTTGGGGAATCAGCCTGTGGCAAAAAATTATTTTTATGCTGGCGTTCGGTTTCTATTTGGTGGGAATTCTTCCGCTTAAAATTTTGTTGGGAAGCCGCTTTGATCGGTTTATTCATGCCTTGCGGACGGCCAAACGTAGAAGAGAGGGGAAGATCTAATCAGCCAACTGCCAGCTTAACCCCACATGGATTTTTTTGCAAAAAATCGTCCCAACAAATAATCGTGCCAAATAATCTTAAAAAATTCCAACGAATAAGGTTTTACATCTAGAGGGATGCGTTTTCCGTGGCGAAAATAGCATCCGGTGGGCGGAGTGGAAACAGTTAGAAAACAGGCCTTGATAACGGAAAGAGCCCCTTGCTCGGCTGTATAAGCGGCGTTGTGTCCGCCCATATCGGTTTGACACCAATCGGGGCAAACCGCGTTGACATAAATCCCCTTATCTTTGACGGCTGCCGCCAGTTTTTTAGTAGTCATAATTAAAGCCGATTTGGAAGGGGCATAGCCGATTTGGAAATCTTTGTTGGCATTTGCGTCCCAAAATTCTCCCGCGCCGGAAGCCACGTTCACCACCCGGGTGCCTTTGCCCATAGCCGGTAAAAAGTGTTTTAAGGTGAAGATAGAAGCAAATACATTGGTTTTATAAATAGTTTCCAACATGTCGGCAGACGATTCCAAACTTTTACAATAGGTATCGTTATCCGCGTGCCAATCTAAATTAACGCCTGCATTATTGATAAAAACATCCAATGTTTCATTTTCATCTTTCAGTTGTTGATAAGAAAGAAATGCTTGTTTAACGGAGTTTTCATCCGACACATCTATTTGAATCGGAATGATAGCGTCTTTATGATCTAACAACGCAATTGCTTGGCGAGCCTTGGCAATGTCTCTGGCTCCCATATATACTTTCCAGTGTTGCTCGGAGAATTTTTTGCATAGTTCCAAACCAATTCCCCGGTTTCCACCGGTAATAAAAACCGTTTTTAATTTATTGGTCATTGTTTTTTCTCATTTTTCCCAATTTTAACCGAATTAGTTTAAATAGGTTGGCCCCTTTGGCAAAATTGATATAAAAACAGAATTTCCGCCACATTAAATAAAATTTAGGCAAGTTGCAATATCGGCTGCCGTCTTGTTTAATTAACTGCGCATAGGCCTTTCGGGTGCGGGCGGAGAACTCGGCAAACCGGGGATCTCCTTTCATATCGTCCGACTGAATATATACAGATAGCGAGCCGTATTTTTCCAATAAGTACCACATGCGTGCGGCAAAATCTACTTCTTTTTGAGTTACTTGTTTGTCCCCGTAATAAAAATTGGGGCAGATATACACCCGGGCCGGGCGGATGGTACACATGGCAAATACAAAGCCGCGCAAATCATCTTCGGTTGTGTTTTCGTCGCAAAGAATATATTTCAAAAATAGTTTTGTGGTACCGCTTTGTTGGTAGCGCAGGCAGTTTTCAAGCACCTGATAGTATGCATCTGCCCCGCGTACCTTTTTGAAAGTGGCCGGTGTGCCTGCATCAATGCTAGTGGTTAAAAAGATTTTATTGGCTTTTAATGCGTTATAAATCGCCGGGCTATATTTGACCGCGTTGGAAAAAACAGCCACCATGCCTATCTTATATTTCAGCAAGTAGTTAAGCAGTTCTTCAAAATTAGGCAGTAGCGTCGGCTCTCCGCCGTTATATTCAATCCACTCGCCTTTTTTAAGTTTGCCTTTTTTTCTGAATAATTCAATAAAATCAATAATGTTGTTGTAGACCGGCGGTCTGAAATCGTTTTGTTGGGTAAAGGAACAATACGAACACCGTAAGTTGCATTGGGTGAAGTGCTGGATATTAAATCCCGAACTTAACGCCAATCCATGCCCGCCCAAATAATCAAAACTGATATTTTTATATTTCGTCTTATACTTTAACTGACAATGAGCGCAATCACCGATGTCTTTATTGTTCCAACCGTTTAATGCCTCAAACAATTCCCGGCGGCGTTGCACGACTAAATCATACGTTACTTTTCCCTGTTTCATTTCATCCGCAGATAAAATTAACGGAGATTGATACGTGTTAGCACAACAACAACGTACTCCGTCAATTACAAAACGAACGCCGGATTCTATATATTTACAAGAAAGGACTGTCTGTTCGGGATCTATTTGACGTTGGGCCATATGGGGCGCTCCTAATAAAAAATGATACTACATTGTACTTATTCTGTTGGCGTAATAGCAACCGCTTTCGTCTTGCCGGGGATACTCTTGCGGGCCGAACCCTATATAAGAAGCCATGGCCTCAAATACAAAACTTCTATTTTGCGCTGATAACTGCTAAAATGTTTGTATGGTTGAAGTAAAAACACAGAGCGATACTGTCATTTGCACGTTAGAAGGTGTTTTGGATGGCACAGAACACATTGAATTGTCTTCGTCGCAACTGGATAATAAGAAAATAAAATTGGTGGGGAAAAATATTGAATCGTGGAACCCCGATTTTGTCATTACGCTTTTCAACGCCTTAAAGCATATTTCTAAAGATAATATCACTTATTCGCAGTTACCGGAAGGAATGGAAGAACTTTTACGCTTGGCGTTTCAAACTCCCGCTAAAGAAACGGAAGTTTCTGGCCCGAAAGATTCTTTTTTGGAACGTATCGGACAGGGGGGAATTATTTTTTGCCGTTGCGTTAAAAAAGGCGGAACGTTTATTTATGAATCGCTATCTTCATGGGGAAGGCAAATCGTCGGGAAAGCAGTGTACCGCAGTAAAGATTTCTGGATGATTCTGGCCGATTGCGGCCCCAAATCTATTTTTATCGTATCACTCATTAGTTTTATGGTGGGGCTCATTTTGGCTTTTGTGGGAGCCATACAACTTAAAACCTTTGGAGCACAGGTTTATGTGGCTAGTTTGGTTACTATCGGTATGACGCGCATTATGGGGGCTATTATGACGGGGGTTATTATGGCCGGCCGGACAGGGGCCTCCTACGCGGCCACCATCGGTACTATGCAAGTCAACGAAGAATTGGACGCCTTGCAAACTATGGGAATTTCACGAACGGACTTTTTAGTGTTGCCCCGCGTAAATGCACTGCTGCTTTCTATGCCTATTTTGGTGTTGCTGTCGGATTTCATGGGTATTTTGGGCGGATGTTTTGTGTGCGTGGTATTTTGGGAAATTCCGTTGGGAGAATATATTAAGTATACCGTCAATTCTTTTAACATAACGAATTTTTTGGTGGGCGTTTTCCACGGAATTGTGTTCGGCTATATTATTGCGTTATGCGGGTGCTATTTTGGAGTACATTGCGGACGTAATGCCGATAGCGTAGGCGCGGCCACTACGCATGCGGTGGTATATGCTATCGTATGGATGATTGTTATGACGGGACTGCTGACGGTGATTTTGCAAGGGTTAGGAATATGATGAAACAAAATTCAATAATCCGTGTAGAAAATCTGAGCATTGGTTATGAAAATAAAATAATCATGAAGGATTTGTCCTTTGATATTCCCAAGGGGGATATCTTTATTATTATGGGCGGTTCCGGGTGCGGAAAAAGCACGCTGTTACGCACACTGACCGGGCTGATCCCTGCACTAAACGGGCAAATTCGGATACATGACACTGATTTTATAAAGGCCGGCCGGAAAGAAAAATTGGAAATTATGAAGCGTAGCGGTATTTTGTATCAAGGCGGCGCCTTGTTTAGTTCTATGACGTTAGCGGAAAACGTGGCCCTGCCCTTGCAGCAATATACTTCATATTCCCAAGATAAAATCAACCAAATTGTATCGTTTAAGTTGGCGTTGGTGGGGTTGGCCGGTTATGAAACATACTACCCTTCCGAAATCAGCGGCGGTATGCGTAAACGCGCAGGGCTGGCGCGTGCTTTAGCGTTGGATCCCGAAATTGTTTATTTTGACGAGCCGTCTGCCGGTTTGGACCCCATCAGTTCTAAAAATTTAGATGATTTGATCTTACAAATTAACGCGACATTAGGCACTACTATCATTGTAGTTACGCATGAATTGCCTTCCATTTTTGCTATTGGGAAAAATAGTATTTTTTTAGATAAAACCGTTCAAACTATTTCGGCAAAAGGAAATCCGAATGAACTCTTAAAAAATCCGCCCAATCGGCAAGTTTATGAATTTTTAACAAGAGGAGTTAATCATGAAAAAAGAACCAAATAAAAAAGCGATCGGATTGTTTCTGGTCATCGGTTTTATGTTGTTTGTAGGCCTAATCGGGCACTCTGTGTTTCATAAAATACACGCAGACGCAAAAGACGTTGTGGTAATGTATTTTCACGAATCGTCACAGGGCCTGACGGAAGGCTCCCCGGTGTTATTCCAAGGGGTGGAAGTCGGTAAAGTGACGCGTATTATGTTGGTAACCGATAGAAACAATATGCAGTTTAATGTGGCGGTCTATGCTCGCATTAAACAGGTGGGAATTATGAGCGACGGTTCCATTTTGACACAATTTTGGAAAAAGGAAAATTTATTGGGTAATTTGATTAACCGGGGCCTGCGGGCGCGGCTCGCTACCCAAAGTTATCTGACGGGCCAACTGATGATTGAATTAGTGATGTTGCCGGATACGGAAGTTAAAATGGAATATCACAAAAACGATCGTTTCGCACAAATTCCGACCGTTTTTTCAAAAAAAGAAGAATTAGCGCGCGGACTTAACAGAATTCAAATTCAAGAAACGATCGCGCAATTTAACCATGTAACGGAAGTGCTGGGCAGAGAATTGCCTATCTTGTTACCCGCTTTAACAAACAGTTCTAAAAATTTAGATCAAACATTGGAAAGGGTGGCGGATAGCAGCGAGGAAACACTTTCCAATCTAAATGAAACGTTGCACGAAGTTTCCGAAGCGGCACGGTCCGTTCAGAATTTAGCGGATTATTTGGAACAACATCCGGAATCGCTTATCAGAGGAAAAAAAGGAGAATAATATGCGAATCGTAAAAATCATTATTCCTTGTTTATTGCTTAATGCCTGTATATTCGGAACAAGTAAAAATGCCGAATTTTATACACTGACCCCTACCGACACCCCGGCGCTTTCTGCCGATTATGTAACTTTTGTGGGGGTGAATCGGGTGCAACTTCCCAAATATGTAGAGCGCCCGCAAATCGTAGTACAGCGCAAAAATTCTACTCAAGTTAACATATCCGAATATCACCGGTGGGTGGAATCTCTTTCCATTTTGGCAACCCGGGTATTAACGGAAGATTTAAGTGTGCTTCTTCCGTCTGCGCAAATTAAACAAAACCGATACAAAGGGGAAGAATTTGACCGAACTGTTACGGTAGAAATTGTTAATATGGATGCTGTTCTGGGCGAAAAGGCGGAAATTACGGCTTGGTATGTGGTAAAAGATAAGGCCGATAAGGTACAAATTCGTAATAAGTTCAAACGGGACGTTCCGGTTGGCAAAACGTATGACGAATTAGTGCAGGGTTATAGCCAATTATTAGCCGAACTCAGTCAAGAAATTGCCCAACGGCTGATTCAAAAATAACGCGGAACAGTTTTTTTCAAATAAGATCTTGCCGGGTTGGCAGTCCGTCTCCGACGACTCGCGTAAATGGGGCCTTTGCCGCCGGCGGGGGATATGCTACCATCAAAAAGGTTTTATGCAAATACGGAAAACAACCCTTGTTGATTTGCCGCGCTTATTGGAAATATATCAATCGGCGCGGGCCTTTATGGTCGCAAGCGGTAACCCATTCCAATGGCGTGATTCTTGGCCGCCGTCCTCCCTCGTAAAACAAGATATAGTCACCGGACACAGTTATGTTTGCGAACATAACGGGCGTATTGTGGGAACTTTCTTTTTTAATCAAGGCAAAGATATAGAGCCAACGTATGCTGTAATATCAGACGGAAAATGGCAAAATGATAGCCCGTACGGTGTGATCCATCGTATAGCGGGGGATGGCTCCGTAAAAGGGATAGGCGCGTTCTGTATTGATTGGTGTTATCAACGGTGTAAACACTTGCGCATGGATACTCATCCCGATAACCGAATCATGCAAAATTTACTGTTAAAATTGGGATTTGTGCGTTGTGGTATCATCCATGTGGTTCAGGATACTATGCCTCGCATCGCTTTTGAAAAATAACACTTACTACTAGGATTTGTATGACTTTAATTGCTAAAATAAAGGTGAGTAACACTGGGAGGATACTATGAAAACTTTATTCCTGTTAGGCGGTGGCGGGGCTATCGGCAGTGCTATAAAAGCGCTTTTTATTCAACAAGGGTACACGGTCTTGGCTCCGCGTAGCCGGGAATTGGATCTATCTGATTCGCAAGCCATAGTTTCTTATATGGAGAAATTTACCTCACCGGTGGACGCCCTGATTTTTTGTGCGGGACATAACGATCCGGCTCCGATCGGGCAACTGACCAACCAAGAAATCCAAAAAACTTATCAAATTAATACGGCCAGTTTTGCTACTTTAGTGGCGCATTTACGCAAACAATTTGAACAGCAAAAGAAAGGATATATTTTGGGTATATCTTCTTTGTATGGTTCTATCAGCCGCGAAGGGCGGGCCGCGTATGCGATGTCTAAACATGCTATGAACGGGCTGATTCAAACGTTGGCGTTGGAACTGGGCCCGCACGGTATTTTGTGCAACACGCTGTCCCCGGGGTTTGTCATGACGCCCATGACGCAAAAGAATAATACTGCGCAAATGATAGAAACATTGGCTCGTCAAATTCCGCTTGGGCATTTAGCAGCGCCGGAAGATATCGCGCGCGTAGCCTATTTTTTATGTAGTGAGCAAAACCAATATATTACCGGCCAAGATATTGTGGTGGACGGCGGATTTATGGCGGGAGGCTTCCAGCATGTATGAGTACCTATCAATTTACCGTAGAAAACGAAGCATTTTCTTTTGATTCCGCTTTTTTGGAAAGCGATTCCTTTGTCGTCCGCTCTGTTCCCCGGGATTACCGGGTTTTGTTGCCCCAAACAGATCATCCCGCTGAACTTATCCAACGGATGATGGACGAAAATCCGAAAAATCTGTTACTGATTGACCAAAATGTATGGAACTTGTATCTTGCCGATTCGCACATAGACGAAAAACGCGTCATGTTCGTGCAGGCCAATGAAGAATTCAAAACGTTGCATAACGGAGTGGAACAAGCGCTCGGTTTTTTGGAAAAAAACGGATTTGGTAAAGGGGAAACTCTTGTTGTCGTCGGTGGCGGGGTAACCGAAGATATCGGGGCTTTTGTGGGGGCCGTATATAAACGCGGAATTGCATGGCGGTTTTTTCCGACGACATTGCTTTCCATGTGTGATTCATGCATCGGCGGGAAAACCGGTATCAATTATCACAAAGCAAAAAATCAGTTGGCCCTTTTTTCGGCCCCACGCGAAGTGATTATTTGTCCGGCCTTTTTGCGTACGTTGCATGCGCGGGAAATCAAATCCGGCTTGGGGGAAATTCTAAAACTTTTTATTACAGGCGGACCGGAATTGTTAGCCCGCTTTTCCAAATATGTATCTGCCGACGGGGAAGTCAATAATTTTGAGTCTTTCCGGTATTTAATTTTAGGGGCTCTTGGCGTAAAAAAACAAATTGTGGAAAAAGATGAATTTGAACTTAATCTGCGCAAAAGCCTGAATTACGGGCATACGCTAGGGCATGCTATTGAAGTTTTATCGGACTACGCGATTCCGCATGGGCAGGCCGTTACGATGGGGGTGCTTGTCGTCAACGAAATGAGCCGCCGCCGCGGGTTGCTTTCCCAACAAGATTGTGACGCTATCCGCCGTTTGGCACGGAATTTATTTCAAACGGCCCGGCTGTCAAAAAACATTGTCAACGAGTTGCCTTCGTTGTTACTTAAAGATAAAAAGAGTATTGGCAATGCCGTTAATTTTGTATTTATTAAAAAACCGGGAGAAACGGTATTTGTCAAATTGGACGTAAATGAGACGTTGATCCAAGAATTGCTAACTTGTATGCACGGAGAATTTGATGTCATATAGTTTGCTATTGGATTTTGGCGCCACGCGCATTAAATCGGCCTTGGTAGATGATACTACCGGACAGATACAAAACGTGCAAAGCCGTCCGTGCACTCCTGCCGTTTGCCACGATACCCATTTTGAAATTCCTTTGGCGGGACTCTGGCGCGATTTTTCGGAAATATGCAAATTATACGCTTCGCAGGACTTCAAACGGATTTTTGTGTGCAGCCAAATGCACGGATTTGTGTTGTGTGATAAACACCACCAACCGCTTACCGAATATATCAGTTGGCAAGACGAACGCGCCCGGTTGCCCCACAAAGCGGGGCCGAGTTCTTGGGAATTGTTCGCCGGGGCTTTTGGCACCACGTTTAAAGAAAAAACCGGTATGCGCTTACGCAGTTGTTTTCCGGTTGTTAAAATTTTAGATTATTTACGCTTATATCCTACCGATTACATTAAAGTGCTTTCTCTGCCCGAAGCCCTGTTACTTATCGGCCGTCCGGCCGACCGAGTGCATATTACTATGGCCGCAGGAAGCGGGATGATCGGTTTTTCGTCAGCACAACCCGATGAAGATATGTGTGCTTTTTTGCGTCGGGAAGGTAAAGTGACCGATATTGTATTTAATACCGTTTCCACGCAAACCGTTCCCGCCGGAACAGTGACCATCAACCACCGGGATATTCCCGTATATACGGCTATCGGCGATCATCAATGTGCCGTTTTCGGTGCGGGAAATACGTTGGAAACGTTATCTTTCAATATCGGTACGGGCTCACAGGTATCTGCCATTTGCACGCAAGCACCCAACACCTCGGATACCGAGCGCCGACACTTTATAAACGGGCTTGAATTGCAAACCATTACCCATATCCCGGCAGGACGGGTTTTGACCGCTTTGATAGACTTTTATCATACATTAACCGGTAAAGACGGGTGGAAATGTTTTACGGAAGTTCCGTTGGAGAAAATTCAACAAGCATCAGGGCGGTTTAATTTGGGCTTTTTTCAAGATGCTTGGAATTATACGAACGGCGGCGGTATAACCGGATTGTCGTTGACTGATTTGAAGGAGCCTGTCTTGTGGGCCGAATTATTCCGATCTTTTGCCCAACAATATATTCAGGCGGCCGATTGCTTTGCTCCTCGCAGAAAACAATTGCTTTTAAGCGGCGGCAAATTAGCCAAACTTCCCGCGTTGGCTAAATTCTTTGAGCAAGAATTGGCTATGTCGGTATGCTTATCTGCCGAAACAGACGAAACCTTGGTTGGCCTTGCCAAATTAGCACAAGAAATATAAAGTTGTAAAAAATTGAAAATCAATTTGTTTCACACGTATTGTTTGAGCCAATGTTCCAAAAAAACCATTTGCTCGTCGGTGTGAAACCAATGCTCTCCGTTTTTCATAATCGTAAGCGAAGCGCGGATACGATGCGCAAAAGCAGCAATTGTTTCTAAAGGTATCAGGGTATCTTTCTCACCGTACAAAATATGCGTAGGCGCGCGCCAAATAAGCGGATGTGATTTTACATACGAAAGATATTTCCAAGACAGCGTTTCCCCAAAAGCAGTCGGAATTTCTTGTTTCTTTTCCAATTCTTCCGGCGTAATTTGTGCGGCACTCATCATACGGGAAATCAGTCCTTCCATATCTACTATCGGCGAAATGAAAAAGGCCTGCTCGATTTTTTCCGCTCCCAGCGCGTTCATGGCAAAGTACGCTCCGATACTGTTTGCTATCATGCTGATGCTTGCGTATTTCCGTGCCAAAGAATGATAATATGACAGCAATTCGTCTTTCGTTTCCCACGGGGTAGTGGCGTGATAATCTAAACCGACGACGTGATAATTTGGTAAGAGCGATTTGTAATATGCGGCTTCATCGGCGTTTCCGCCTTTTCCGTGGATATATAATAATGCTTTCATATTTTTATTGTAGAAAATTTGAATCTTCGGCGGCGTTGGTGTAGGTAATATAGTAAAATGAAAATAAGGAGTATCAAATGCCGTCTAGCAAAAACTACTCAGATTTTATCTTGCAGCCACTTTCCGCGCAGTACGAAGAACTGCCTAAAAAGAGATAACTGTGCTAAGAGAGATAAATCTTAAAAAATTCTTTCGGACAATTTTTGCAAACACGGTAACATGAGAGCAATCACTTATGATTAGTTTTTTTACTTGTTTAGGACTTTTGATCCTTTCTTATTTCACGTATGCCAAATATGTGGAACGCGTTTTCGGTCCATCTATGGACCAAACGCCAGCCATCCGGTTTGCTAACGGAGTGGATTATGTACCTATGCCGTTGTGGCGTATGGTGCTTGTGCAACTGCTAAACATTGCCGGGCTCGGCCCTGTGTTTGGGGCCATCGCCGGTGCGTTGTGGGGACCTTGTGTGTTTTTATGGATTACGCTGGGAACCATTTTCGCCGGGGCCGTACATGATTTCGCGTGCGGATTTTTATCCATTCGTAACGACGGAAAATCGGTTTCCGAAGTGACGGGTATTTATTTAGGGCCGCGTATCAATATGTTTATGCGTATTTTCAGCGTAATTTTGCTGGTGATGGTAGGAACTGTGTTTGCGGTAGGGCCCGCTAATTTACTCGTATTTTTATTTAAGGGGCACGCGGCACAAGGCAGCCTGCTGGTAAACGCATATTTTTGGCTCGCACTTATTTTTCTGTATTATTTCTTTGCTACTTTCCTTCCGGTTGATAAAATTATCGGGCGGATTTATCCGTTATTCGGTATTTGTTTGATACTGATGGCGCTTGGCGTTACGGGGGGGATGTTTGCGCAAGGATATCAAATCCCCGAGATTACATTACAAAATCTACATCCCACGCATTTGCCTATTTGGCCGCTTATGTTTGTAACGGTAGCGTGCGGGGCTATATCGGGTTTCCACGCCACGCAATCGCCCTTAATGGCGCGGTGTGTTACGAGTGAATATCAATCCCGTCAGGTGTTTTACGGAGCGATGGTTTTAGAAGGCGTTATTGCGTTGATTTGGGCGGCGGCCGGTTGTGCCGTTTATGAGCGCACCGGCGGTCTGATGACGGGCTTGCAAGAAATGTTGCAACATAGCGGGCAAGCAGGCGTCGTGTATGATATTTGCTTAAAAACAATCGGGCCTTTGAAATGGGGTACTATTTCTTTTGGACTTTTATTTGTAATGATTGGGGTAATCGTATGCCCGATTACGTCGGGAGATACGGCGTTTCGCGCATCGCGGTTGGTGCTTGCCGATTGGTTTAAGGTAGATCAAAAACCTTTCTTAAAACGCTTGTATTTGAGCCTTCCGTTACTTTTAGCAGGTGTAATTATCAGCCAACTTCCTTATGATATTATTTGGCGTTATTTCAGTTGGTCTAACCAGACGCTGGCGATGATTGTCCTGTGGGCCGCTACATTCTATCTGTATGGCAAAAAGCGCAATTATTTTATTGCGTTAATTCCGGCTATGTTTATGACAACGGTAAGTATAACTTATTTCTTAATCGCGCCGGAGTGTTTGCATTTGCCTGCAACAATTGCGTGGCCGTTGGGGTTTGTGCTGATGGTAATGCTATCTTCTTATATGATAGCCAAAATGAAAAAGGGTAAATAATCATTCTAAACAGTCAATCAAAAACCGCTCCCTATGGAGCGGTTTTTTACACAAGCAGCCTACTAACTGCTACAATGTCCGTATGGAGGATTTATGAAAAAATTACTTTTAGTTTTAGTAACCGCCGTATTTTTTGCGACCTGTGATTCTAATACACATACCAAAGGAATAGAAATGCAATCAACGATACAAGATCAAAAAGTATTAGTGGCTTATTTTTCGGCTACCGGAACGACTAAACAAGTAGCCGAAAATTTAGCAAAAGTTACCGGTGCTGATATTTACGAAATCAAACCCTCGGTGCCCTATACGGATGCGGACTTGGATTGGCGAAACAGTAAATCCCGCACGTCTGTGGAAATGAATAACAAAACTTCCCGCCCGGAAATGTTGGGCGATGACTTTTCCGTTGAGGGGTATGATACGGTGTTTCTCGGCTTTCCGATTTGGTGGGGGACGGCTCCGCATATCATAGCCACCTTCTTGGAAAAACAAGAC
Source organism: Candidatus Avelusimicrobium luingense (assembly GCA_900315845.1). Taxonomy (GTDB): domain Bacteria; phylum Elusimicrobiota; class Elusimicrobia; order Elusimicrobiales; family Elusimicrobiaceae; genus Avelusimicrobium; species Avelusimicrobium luingense. The sequence continues at coordinate 66,785 of OOHK01000006.1, read as the reverse complement.
TTCTCTAATAAAACGATTATCCTTTTTGCTACGTCCGGCAGTAGCGGTCTGGGTAATTCCGATAAAGATTTGAAACCGAGTGTAAGTACCAACACTACAATTATCAAAGGGAATGTACTAAACGGTAATCCGTCGGTAGAAGAATTACAAGCGTGGATAGAAACCTTAAAATAGTACGAGGATAATATGTTCTCTTACGTTAAAAAAGCACAATACCACGAAACGGATCAAATGGGTATCATCCACCACGCTAATTATGTGAAATGGATGGAAGAAGCCCGCTTGGCATATTTGGAAGAATTGGGCCTGGGATATCAACAAGTAGAAAACGAACAGGTCTTTTCTCCGGTGGTCAGTATAGCGGTGCAATACAAGGCTCCTGTACGCTTTGCCGACGAAGTGAAAATTAACGTATCCGTGAAAGAATATACTTCTGTAAAGTTGGTGCTTGCTTACGAGTTTTTCAATAAGACAACCCATCAACTTTGCTCTACGGCCTCTTCCGGGCATTGTTTTATCAAGAACGGCAAAATTATTTCATTAAAAAGAGAAATGCCCGCCTTGCACGAAAAAATTTCCGCACTTGTGCCCGGTAAGGAATAATATGCGAAAAGGAAAATTAGAAAAAGCGTTCACGTACTTGGAGTCCGGTGCGGTCTTGCTTGTTACCACGCATGACGGCAAACAAGATAATGTGATGACGATTTCGTGGCAAATGGTATTAGATTTTACACCGAGAATTGCCATTTGCACAGGCAGTTGGAACGAATCTTTTAAGACAATTCTTCGCACTAAACAATGTACGCTATGCGTGCCCGCCGTGGATATGTTAGATACTGCCGTCGGTATTGGTACGGTACACGCTTGCGAATGTGATAAATTCAAACATTTCAAACTTAAAAAGCAGAAAGCCGCTAAGGTAAAATCCCCACTGCTTGCGGACTGTTTAGCCGCCGTAGAATGTAAAGTGATAGATTACGTAGAAAAACATGGCATACTTGTTTTGGACGGTGTGCAACTATGGGAAAACCCGCGTAAAAAAGAGCGCCGCGTCATCCATGCTAACGGGGACGGTACTTTCTTTGCAGACGGCGAATTTTATAATCGCAGAAAAGAAATGAAAAACCGCTTGCCTCAAGGCGCGGAACGACTGTAATTTTTGAGGATAAGGCTCGCCTTGAGACTTGAAAAGATATTTGTGCAAAATAAAACCCCCGCTCATAAGCGGGGGTTTTGCTTACTTAAACCGGTTTATTTGGCTTTGTTAAATCCTTTCCAGATTAACGCCGCCAACGCAGCCCCGATAAACGGGCCAACCACAAATACCCACAATTGGCACAGGGCTTGTCCGCCCAATACCAAGGCGGGCCCAAAACTGCGGGCCGGGTTGACGGAAGTGCCGGTCAGCGGGATACCCATAATGTGCACAAAGGTCAACGTCAAACCGATAACCAATCCGGCAATAGCGGCGGTTTTTTCACTAGAGGTTACGCCTAAAATGGTCAGCACAAAGATACAAGTTAAAATAACTTCCACGATTAACGCGCCGCACGCACTTAAACCGACTGCCGAGGCAGTACCGTAGCCGTTAGCACCTAAACCGGTTACACTAATACCACCCAAGTTGGTCATGTTGATAATGGCGGCTAATACCAAGGCGGCTAACAAAGCACCCACACATTGCGCGAGAACATAACCCCAAAAATCTTTGGCGGTCATTTTTCCGCTCATCCATACCCCTAGCGAAACAGCCGGGTTGATATGGCAACCGGAAATATCGCCAATGGCATAAGCCATCGCCACGATAGACAACCCAAACGCAAAGGCAATTCCTAAGGTGCCCAGCGTTGCACCCGCAATGGCCGCAGAACCGCAACCAAAGAGAGTCAAAACAAACGTACCTAATAATTCGGCAGTATATTTTTTCATAGATTCTCCTAGTATTTGCGCGCTATAAAAGCCGCATCACTCATTACTACTCTTATATTGTATCAATTTAATACGGGTACGTACTGCAACAAATTAGTTGCGTATCGGTTTTTGATGGGGGATAGAAGGTTTGAAATAGCGAGAGAGCCCTTAAAATATGACTTCTATATAGGCCGAATCAATATCTTTCTTGGTAATATGGGTGCCGATGATTGTGTTATCGACCGTAGCCACAACCGGGTTGTTGGCTATATTATTTACAATATTATCTACACAAATCTGGTGCAACATGCTTTCGGCAGTATTATGGGCACGGAGACTGGGGCGATATTTGTGGCGATTTGTCTTTGCTTTTTTGCATTTTCTTCTATTCTTTGTTGGAATTTCTTCGGCAAGATAAATACCCTTTATTTATTCAGAAAAAGAAATACTAAAAAAGCCGTTTTGGTGTACACGTTAATTTCGCTTTGTTTTGTGATGTTGGGCTCGCTGGTATCCAGTGATTTTGTTTGGGAATTGACCGATATGTTTAATAATCTCATGGTTATTCCGAACGTGCTTGCCTTGTTTTCCTTAACCCATATGGTAATCGGTAAGGCTAAATAAACACGCTGCGCCTGTTGAGAAATTCTCACTAATAAGATTTTTCCAAATAATCATTTTTTTATCGATAGATTGACGAGAAATATGATATAATATATAAGTAAATTTTAAGTAGGGATGTAAATTCGTCACAAAAAATATGAAGCGAGATTTTCAAAAAAAATTTAAAAAAATATTAATTGTAATAATAACTATACAAACGTTCTGCCTTTCCGGTGTAAATAGCCTGTGGGGGGCAGAATATGCTTCGCTTTTGGACGCAATAAAAGCAACAGATACGCCGAGAACATACACGCTTGATGCCAACGAAACATCCTCAACTGTCTTGGGAGATATTGGGGGAACGAATTCTGTTCTCACTATCGATGGTGGAACCGGACACTATGGAATACATAATACTTCAACAGCCAACGAAGTAAGAATTTTTGTAGACAATCCCCAAACTCTTAACTTGCAAAATCTCGGCACTTATACTACAACCACCTCAAGTTCTATCGTCGATGGGATGGATATTATTACCAGCGTTGCGGTAGGAAATTCCGTGGACAATTTTGGCAAAACAACTGACAGAGCCGGATTTATCAGATCAGCGGGGACTACATCCGTTACTGATTCTGTCTTTTTTAATAACCGCGGTCAATACGGCGTATTACAAAACAGAGAAGAAGGGACCATGTCTATCACCGGTTCTGTTTTTGTCGCGAACAATTCGCCGCAAGGTACAGTTCATAACGATAGCACAAATAAAATAACTCAAATATTAAATTCTATATTTTATAATAATATAGCCACCGCTCCGGCTTCCGGCTCAGTCGAAGTGAAGAATCGCGGTGGCAGTGCTATTTATAATAAAATCACCACAACGATAGACCTTATTTCCGGTTCTCAGTTTATCGGTAACAATACAGTTTCTACAGCTAGCGGTCAGCAAACGGGAACAATATATAACGGTGGAACGATCGGCACCATATTAAATTCTATATTTTATAACAATAATAACCAAAGCGGATCTGCCCTAAATAACATAAGCGGCGGCACCGTAAACACCATTTCTGGTTCAACCTTTGTCCAAAATACTACCGATACATCCGGTGCGGCCATCATCAATGCAAGCGGTTCAAGCATAGGGGCAATAACAGATTCCCTTTTTACTGCTAATACAGCCACAGGTAACGGCGGTGCTATTTATAACGAGGGTACGATTACAGATTTAGCGGGTACTTATACCGCTAACAGCGCTACGGGTAACGGCGGTGCCTTATATAATAACGGTGTAATCACCAATGCCATTAGTGCGACGTTCGGCGGTGATAATGCAGCCGACGGTAACGTTGCCGATTTAGGTGGTGCTATTTATAACGCCGCTGGGCAAACCGTATCCATAGATTCCGCTTCCATATTTAAGAACAACACGGCTACAACCGACGGCGGTGCTATTTATAACGCCGGAACGATTGCCGATTTAGCGGGTACGTATGCTACTAACAGCGCTACGGGTAACGGTGGTGCAATAAACAATACAGGAACAATCACTACATTTGCCGGTACTTATACCGCTAACAGCGCTACGGGTAACGGTGGCGCCTTATATAATAACGGTACGATTACTAATGCCATAAGTGCTACTTTCGGCGGAGATAATGCGTCTGACGGTAACATGGCCGATTATGGGGGGGCTATTTATAACACCGCGGGGCAAACCGTATCCGTAGACACCGCTTCAACATTTAAAAATAACGGTGCAACAACCGACGGCGGTGCTATTTATAACGCCGGAACGATTACAGATTTAGCAGGTACATATACTTCCAATAGCGCTGCGGGCAACGGCGGTGCGATAAACAACGTCGGCACGATTACCGCATTGGCGGGTACGTATACTTCTAACAATGCGGCAAACGGCGGCGCTATCTATAATACCGGAACCATCAGCGACTTATCAGGCACCTATACTTCCAACAGTGCTACAACCGCCGGGGGCGCTATTTACAATACAGGCACCGTAACTATTACCTCATCCAATGGCGCAGACACCGTATTTAGCGGCAACCAAGCCAACAGCGTTTCAAATGCATTGTACAACAGCGGAACCGTTAATATGAACGCCGGGGCGAATAGTTCTATTACATTTGACGATAAAATCACCGGATCAAACGGCGCGATTGTGTTGGGTGGTGCGGGCATTGTGGAGTTTAATGATACCGTGGCCGGCAATAGCGTGGCGTTAAACTCGGGCACGTTAAAACTGGGTGCGACTAATAGTGTAGAAGACGCGACGAATTTTACGGCTAGCGGCGGATTGTTAGATTTACGCAACAGCGCGACAGAAACCTATCAATTAGGGCAAAGCACCACCATAAACGGTACGGTAGATTTGGCGATAGATGTTAATTTAGCGGGGGCCACCCCGGTAGCGGATATCATCAGCGCAGCCGGAGCCGTTAGCGGAACAGGCAGTTTTGTATTTTCATCGGCAAATATCAACCTGATGAATGATGCCGATACTCAAATACCTTTATGGGTTCAAGTGACCGATGAATATTTACGCAATAATGCGGGGTTAGGAAGCAATGCAAATATAACGATAACGGGCACGGAAAGTTATCTTGTTACGTATGAAACATCCCACGAAAGTGTAAATGCGGGTTTCTTGAAGTTTGAATATGACTCCTTGGCAAATGCCATTGCCTCTACGGTAACGGAAAAAGCCTATACGCTGGGTAATAATGCGGCGTTGGCAAGTACCCCGGCATTAGGCGGTACCAATTTAACCGTAAACGGAAACACAAATGGATATTCTATCACCGGCGATACCGGTGCGGGGATCTCGGTCGGAAGCGGCCAAACCTTGTCCTTAAACGACATAGGGGTAGATAGTTCCGGCAATGTGACCGGAGCCGGATTGAATAATTTTTCCACCGCGCTGACCAATGCCACGGGCGGAACAATCAATCTCTATAACACGAAGTTAAGCGGTAATACGACGGATATTGATAACGATGGCACCGTCAATATGTCCGGTACGGTTATATTGGATAATGCCCAAGGAACAGGTACCGTAAATATCACGAAAGATACCGCCGGAAATGCGTCTTCTGTAACGGTAAACAATAGTTTAGAACAAGATAATATTACCGTAGCAAGCGAAAATACTTTAACGAACAATAATGCCACCATTACCGCCAATACGAACTTAACTAACGCGGGAACCATAACGGGTACCGGAACGAGTTCCTTGGTGATAAACGGTGATTCTTCCAACACAGGGACTATCGAGCAAGGAATTATTACCACAGCCGCCTCGGTTACGTTGACTAATAGCGGAACAGTTACTGTAAACGGTACCTTGAATAATAACGGCTCTATTGTCGGAGATTCGGGCACGTTAAACATCAATGCTACCACGAGTAACGCCGGAACGATTTCTCAAGGAACGTTGGCAACTGCTGCAAGCACCACGTTGACTAATACGGGTGATATCACGGTAAAGACCACGCTCACCAATAACGGCACCATTGATAATAGCAACACGTTGACGTTAGCCGGCACCGGTATGACTAATGCCGGCACTATAAGCAATACGGCCGGAACGACCAACATCACCGGCACCTTAACCAATAGCGGTACCATTTCTCAAAAAGAAGTAAGCGTATCCGCCGGCGGTGCTTTGACGTCTGATGCAAGTACGCTTACGGCAACGGACGGAATTACCAACAACGGTACCTTGAATTTAACCGGCGGGAATATCTCCAGTGACATATTGAGTAGCGGCGGAACGACCAATATCACCGGTAATGTAACCAACAGTGCCGATCATACCATTGCTAACGCGGTGGATGTAAAAAACGGGGCTACATTAAATACGAATGCGACTGCCTTGACGAATGCCACCAATAACGATGGCACATTGGAATTAACGGGTGGTACTTTGGCAGCAAACATTTTGGGATCCGGTTCGTTAACCGTTACGAACAGTGTTCAAAATTCAGCCAATATAACACAAGGTTCCTTAACGGTTAATAGCGGCCAAACGTTAACCAATAACGGCAGCACTACTATTACCGCTGCGGCCGGATTTCAAAACAACGGAACCGTGGCAAATAACGGTACGATTTCGGTAGCCGGTGGTAATAATACAGGCTCCATTACCGGAAGCGGAGCGTTTACTAATAGTGGTAATTTTACCAATAGCAATACTATCACCCAAAATACGATTACCAATACCGGCACCATCACTACCAATTCAGAGAATTTGGTAGCGACGAGCGGTATTACTAATAACGGATCCTTGGTGTATAATGCCGGAAGTCAAACTGTCAGTGATATTACGGGTGATGGCAGTGCCGGCTCTCGTGTAGCATTAACAACCAATGCACCGTTCACCATTGATAATACGATTACAAACACGTATGTTGACTTGTATAATTCAACCGTGAGATTCGGTAGTAACGGTGATATTTCGGGCGCTACGGCGTTCAATGTCAACGGCGGCGGAATGGATATGATTGACGGAAGTATTACTTCTACCAACCTCGGAACGGTCAACTTGAATGCTCTGTCCAATATCGGTATTGATTTAGATTTAAGTACCTTAACTTCCGATTCTTTTAGTGCAACGGTTACTAATAATGGCGGTATCTTTAATGTAAATCAGGTCAATGTGTTTGGCACTACCACTCAAGACAACATCAACATCCATTTGGGTGATATGACACAATTAGGTCAAGCCAATGTGACTTCCGAAACGTTTGAATTACCGTCTATTATGACACCTATTCGCAGAATTTACGGACGCATCGCAAACGGTTGGTTAACCTACTCGGGCGGATCCGGAACGGATGTATCTGATTTTAACCCGGCTGTATTGGCTACGCCGGTGATTTCACAGGCCGGCATGCAGACCATCATGGCTAATACTTTCCAACATGCTTACGAACATGCGGATTGGTACACCAAATTCCCGGCGGATGAAAGATTCTCTATGTCTGATGAAACTTCCCATGCGGTGGCACAGGGAGAAAACTATGGCAAAAGGATTTTGACCGGTCAAGATAAAGATAAATTGGCGATATGGTTTAAATCGTATGCGGCTTTTGAAGATGTCCCGCTACGCAAAGGGCCGAAAGCCGATGTCAAATCGTATGGGTCTTTGGTGGGAATTGATTCTACTTTCCAAGATTGGGGCCGCGATTGGTATGGAATTACCACCGGGTACGTCGGATATAACGGTGCTAATACGGATTATCCGGAAGTTAGTTCCTCTATGGACGGCGGAATGTTCGGCTTGACCCAAACGTTCTACAAAAATAATTTCTGGACAGGTGTTACCGCTAATGTGGGAACCAGTTTTGTGGACACGCGTACCATGTACGGGCGCGAAAATTCCACCTTGTTTGCCACCGGAGTGGGTACTCAAACCGGTTATAATATTGAACTGGGCGACGGCAATTTTATCATTCAGCCTATTTGGTTGATGAATTACAGTATGATTAAGACGTTTGATTATACCAATGCCGCGGGAGTAAAGATTGCTCCTAAACCGTTACATACCGTCCAATTAAATCCCACCTTGAGATTAGTAGGTAATGTAAAGGGTTGGCAACCGTATGCCTCCGTGGGAATGGTCTATAACTTAATGAATAAGACATCTGTGCTTGCTAATGAGGTGGAATTGCCTGAAATGAGCATCAAACCGTATATGCGGTATGATGTGGGTGTGCAAAAAGCATTTAATGACAGATTCTCCGCATTTGTACAAGCCATGGGCTACAACGGTGGCAGAAACGGTATAGATGTGGTCGGCGGTATCCGCTGGGCCTTCGGTAAAGGCGGCCACAATGCCGGGGCTGTACAGATGAACCCTGCCGTTGAAAATGAGACCGTGAGCGAAAATAGGCAAGAACCGCAAGCCGAAGGGCCGGTCGTGGCGATTGGTGAAATGCAGCAAACACCGAAAGATATCCAAGCGCCGGAAACGGTTGAACAGGGGAGTGTTGCCCAACAACAAAATATAAAAACCGAAAAGCCGGTTGTAAATGCGGTGGTCGGTAAAGAGCAGAAAGAAAACCGGACCGAACAACCGATTGCCAAAGAACAGGACATCCATAAAGACCAAAAAGTTGCGAAGGCCGAACAGCCGATTGCCAAAGAACAGGATGTCAATCAAGAACCGTCGGCTTCCCAAGCAGAAGAACCTGCCACCGGGACGAAAAACGGTAGCAATTGGCCGATGGTGCTTGTATGCGGTATGATTTTATTACTCATTATAGTCATGCAACAAAGAAAAGGGAAATAAACATAGCCGCAACGAATCAACGAAATACCATATAATTTTTTGGGCACTATACGTATCAATGAGATTTGGGTTTAGCATATAGAACTTCATACGTTATAGTGCCCAATGTATTTGTTGTCAGTCGGATTTGGATATAATATATATAAGTTTTATAGGTTGGTGAAAAGAGGTATTATAATCATGAAAATACATAAAAATGCAATTCTGTTATTTACTGTTTTGGCTTTTTGGATAGTCGCTTGTTCTGATTCTACAAATGTCGTTGCTACCGTAAATGGGACGAAAATAACCCGGAAAACCTATGAAAGTACGTTGGATAATTTGATATTACAGCAAACACAAAACAATCCTGCTTTCGTCGATAATGAGCAGACTCGTTTATTATTGGGGCAAATCGCTTTAGATCAAATTATTACCAATGAAGTATTGGCCCAAGAAGCTCGCAAGGCAAACATTACCGTTAAAAATGAAGCCGTAAATCAAAGCATCAATAATCTTAAACAACTTCTTGCCGTTGACGAAAACGGCAAGGCCATTACCGATAAAAGACAAATAGAGAATAAATTTAATAAAAAATTGAAAGCGGACGGTGTTACATTACAACAATTAAAAGCCAATATACGTAAAGAGTTAAGCGTGCAACTTTTCTTGAAAGATTTGTCAAATAAACAGAAAATAGAACTGAGTGAAGAAACCTTAAAAAAATTTTATGACGATACCATGGCGGTTGTATCTAAAAATCAACATAAAATTACCTCTTTATCAAAGGAAGATTTGGCATTAATTGCTCCCTTTGCGGCGGGCGTGGAAAAGGCTAGTGCGGAACGGGTGGCTGCTTCCATTGTGTTTTTAGCGATTTCCGATGATATGGATGAAAAAATGATTGCGAATAAAAAAGATTTGGCTAATAAAATCGCCCGAGAATTAAAGGATAATAAAATTGCTTTTACACAAGCCATACAAGCCTATTCCGACGATAAAAGTGCCTTACAAACAAATGGGGAAAAGATTTTAATACGCGGGACATTACCCAAAGATATAGATAAAAAAATATTTGAAGCGCGTTTGGGCGAGGTGTTTGGCCCTATTACCGATCAGGCAGGAATTTATATTTTACGCGTGAATGAAAAACGGGCCGCCCATACGTTAACATACGGGCAACTCCGTCAGGATATCATTAACTATCTGATATCGGTAGCGTTGCAACAAAAAATACAACAACAAGTGAAAGATTTGGTACAAAAATCTAAAGTAGAAATTTTTTTACCGCAATATAAAGTAAATAATACCCAAGCGGCTGCCCATTAGACGCTTTGGGCAATGTGATTAGGATACGGTTTGATATTCTTATTACGCAAAAGGAGAAATTATGAAAAAATTGATTTGTATTTTATGTTTAGGATTATTTTTAGGAGCTTGTGCTTCTAATCAACGTCCAAGTTTGTATCAAATCCAAAAGCATGCGATTGCGACGATAAAAGATTTACAAGAAAAAGAAGAAAAGAAAACTCTCACAAAAGAAGAGGAGGCCACGCTTAAAGAATTAAAAGATCTCGAAAAGGACGAAGGAATACAGATTCTACTAAAATACGCGGAACGGGATATTAACTATGTAGATGTTCTAACAATGGGAATCGCAAGTCAATTTGGATATACTGAAAAAGAAATAGATAAATTTCTAAATTTAGGATTATATGTTAAAAATCCATACTGCGAAAGTGAATATAAGTCCTATGTAGTATTTCAAGTATTATCAGATTTTGTTTTAGCAAATGGTTGTGAGATTACGGAATATGATAAATGCAAGACAATTAATAGCAAAATCTTCATGTATCCGAAACAAAAAGATGAGCTGTACTTTGATAAAAAGATTTTAACTCCGCCAAGTGGTACCTGCTCTACATATGTTGGGGTTTTTGAGTATGAAAGTAAAAACGAAATGAATCATGTGGTCCCAATATTGGTATTCATACCAAAAATTATAGATAAAGAACAACTAGAAAACATACAACAATCTAGAGAAGAAAGTCAAAAAACAACTAGAAAATAGACTAGAAAAAAGCCCCGCTGCTTGCGGGGCTTTGATTATCACGTGAACGTATTAAAAATTAAATTCAACACTTCCGTCTGCTTTGGTTACTTGCCCGGCTGCACCGTTTTCGGCGGCACTTGTTTGTTTGGCAATCAGTTTTTTGGTGTCAATTTCCGCAAACATGCCTTTTTTGGCTACTTCAAACACCTCGGTGTTACCGGAAAGTTCCACTTCCGCGCGGTCTAACGAAGAAACACGAACCTTGTTAGCGTTGATATAGTCCATATCAATCGAGGAACTTCCTTTCGCATCCAAGTTGAGATTAGAAACGGAAACATTTTTCATGGATACTTCGCCGTTTTGACGGGTTTTAATAGTTAAGTCTTGCCCTTGAAAAGGAGTTTTAGATTCAAAATCCGCTTCTCCGGCCACACGTATGCGAACCAATTGCGGGGCCGTTACACGAATGTTGACATCATTATCGTCCCCCGTAAAGAAAGGTTCGTTATATTCGATAATAAGGGTATTATCTTTTACTTTTATTTTGGTGGCTTTTACCAGTTTGGCTTGTCCGCTGATGGCAAAAGCGTGGTTTGGCCCTTGTGAGAAAGACACATTTACGTCTCCACCGTTCACTTCAATGGCGGAAAAAGCGGGCGCATTTGGTACTTCGCGCGTTTTGTACTCTTGTGCTTCAACGAAAACACAAGTCCCCAATAGGGCAATTAGGACTGCTAATTTTGTTATTTTCATAATTCATCTCCTTATGTTATATTATAACACACCATTCTCTTACGGGGCGACCTATATGGCCCTATTTATATAGAAGATCGGTTGAATTTTTAACTTGACTTGGAGTTGACTCCAACTGCTACAATATCTTTACAGGAGAGATTATGACTATTTCCGAAGTAAGTAAACAATGTGACATTTCGCCCGATACGTTACGCTATTATGAAAAAGAGGGATTGCTGTCTAATGTAAGCCGTACGCCCGGCGGAATAAGAAATTATACGCAGCAAGACTGCGTGCAAATAGCGTTTATTAAATGCATGCGTAGTGCCGGACTTTCCATAGAAATACTGCGAAAGTATTTTGAACTCTTTAAGCGCGGCAAACGTACGCTTAAGGCCCGGCGGGACTTGTTAGTTACCGAGCGTAAAGCCCTGCAAGCACGTTTGACAGAAATGCAAGAGACGCTTAAACGGTTAGATTATAAAATCTCTGTATACGATAAAGCAATTGCATCTAAAGACAAGGAACTTAAATTCTAGGGGGGTGTATGATTAAAAAGATACTTATTATTTTGCTTATTTTAGCAGTTATCGGCGGAATAATGGCACTGGTACACCATGTACGGGTAGCCCAGCGCAATAAAAAAGAACTCGCCAATTTTACGCAAGAAATTCCTTATACCGCCAAGTTGGGTAAAGTGTTGGTAATTTACTATTCTTGGACAGGCCATACGCAAGACATTGCCGAGCAAACTGCCGCCATCACACAAGCGGACACTTACCGTATTCAAACACAGGAAGAATTTAAGAGTTCTCCGGCTTTTTATGCACGCATTAAAAAAGAACTTAACCACAAAATTTATCCCGCTTTAGCCGGTAATTTGCCGGATGTGAGTAATTACGACGTGGTGTTTGTAGGAGGACCGGTGTGGTGGTACACCATGGCTACTCCCTTATATTCCTTTTTGGATCAAACGGATTTTAAGAATAAGAAAGTAATACCGTTTTCCACGCAAGGCAGTAACCCCAGGTCATTTTTGGAAGATTTTACGTCCGGTGTTCAAAATGCTCAAGTGGGCACGTATGCCAATTTTAATAATGTCGGCCCGGAGTATAACCAAGCCGTACACAACAAAATTGTGCATTGGCTAAACAATTTATAGGAGAAAATATGACTAAAAAAGTATTAATTATATCTGCTTCGCCTCGCAAAGGGGGCAATTCCGACTTGTTGTGTGACCAGTTTCTGTTAGGCGCTAAAGAAGCCGGGTACGACGTGGAAAAAATCTTTTTGCGCAATCATAAAATTAACTATTGTTTGGGTTGCGGTGTGTGTAATAACACGCACCAATGTGTGCAAAAAGATGATATGAAAGCGTTATTGGGTAAAATGGTGGAGGCCGATGTAATTGTACTTGCCACGCCGGTTTATTTCTACACCATGGACGGACAACTTAAAACGTTTATTGACCGTTGCGTACCCCGGTACACGGAAATTTCCGATAAAGATGTCTATTTTATTGTTTCTGCCGCCGATACCGACAAAAACAATTTGGCTCCTACGATAGAAGGCCTACGCGGTTTTACGCGCGATTGTTTGGACGGTACAAACGAAAAAGGCATTATTTACGGTACAGGGGCTTGGCAAATAGGCGAGGTAAAAGAACTGCCCGCTTATAAGAAAGCCTATGAAATGGGCAAAAAATGCTAAAAGGAGATAACATAATGAAAAAATTACTTGTCGTATTATTAGGAGCCGTAACATTGTCCGCTTGCCAAACTGTGCAAACGACACAAAAAACTTCGCAAGACAAAGATGTGGTGTATTTTACGCGGGATATCAGCCCCGAAGGTCTTGTTAAAATCTATGACAAAATCTCTAACAACATTGACGGGAAAGTGGCTATTAAGTTCCATACGGGCGAGCCGCACGGCCCGAACATTTTACCGGTTCCGATGGTAAAAGCCCTGTGGAAACATATCCCCAACAGTACGCTCGTGGAAACGAATGTATTTTACAATTCTCCGCGCCAAACGACCGAAGGCCACCGCGAAACGCTTAAAACCAACGGATGGACATTTTCCAAAGTGGATATCTTGGACGAAGACGGTACGGTTATGCTCCCTGTAAAAGGCGGCAAACACTTCAAAGAAATGTCCATGGGCAGCCATGTATTAAATTATGACTCGCTGGTAGTGCTTACTCACTTTAAGGGTCACACCATGGGCGGTTACGGCGGCAGTATGAAAAATATTGCTATCGGTATGGCTGACGGCAAAATCGGCAAAAAGATGATCCACCAAAAAGGCGATAAGCAATGGGGCTATACGGGAGCCCGTTTCCAAGAGAACATGGCTGAATCTGCCAAAGCCACGGTAGATCACTTCGGCAAGAAGATTGTGTACATTAACGTCTTGCGCCGCATGTCGGTTGATTGCGATTGTGCGGGGACTTCCGCCGCCACACCCAAAGCGCGTGATATCGGCATTTTGGCCTCTACGAATATTGTGGCCGTGGACCAAGCCTCTTTGGATATGGTGTATGCGTTGCCGGAAGAAGAATCACACGATTTGAAGGAACGTATTGAATCGCGCAAAGGGTTGCATCAAATTCCGTATATGAAAAAATTAGGTATGGGAACGGGCAAATATACCTTGGTAGATATGGATAAATAATGAGAAAGAAATTATCGGAAGATACTTGTATGGAGCAGGTTTTTAATTTCCAAAAGTAGATAGCATACTAAAGGCGATTTGTCTCATAATTGCTACAATAATTTTATATGGAGGAAATATGAAAAAAGAACTTGGTGTAAAACCATTTTTATTCCCTATGCCGGTACTGCTGATAGCCACGTATAACGAGGATGACACCGTAGATGTAATGAACATGGCGTGGGGTGGCATTTGTGACCATGACAAAGTAGCTCTTAACTTAGAAGAAAGCCATAAAACGGTAGCCAACATTAAAGCACGTAAGGCATTTACAATTAGTATCGCCGATACGGAGCATTTGGAAGCGGCGGACTATTTTGGTATCGTTTCTGCTAATACTGTCAAAGATAAATTTGAGAAATCAGGTTTGCATGCGGTTAAAAGTACACGGGTAGATGCCCCCATTGTAGAGGAATTTCCGCTTACGTTGGAATGCGAAGTCGCAGAAATCCAACCGGATGGATTCCGTGTGGTGGGTAAAATTGTCAATGTGCTTGCAGATGAAAAGGTGGTAACTGATAAGGGTACCGTAGATCCTACGAAATTAAACGCTTTTGTGTTTGACCAGTTCCAAGGCGGTTATTACAAAATTGGTGAAAAAGTAGGTCAAGCATGGAATAGTGGCAAAAAATTAGTTAAATAAATACAAGTTATATTTGTATTTCGTTTGCCCCTTACTTAAGTGTAGGGGGCTTTTTTAGTGTCCAAAAGCAGGCGGGGTAGCTTTAATGCACAAGGACTTTAATTTCTTGCTTTACTTTGGCTAAATCACTACAAGAGAGAAGCGGAATAAGTGCATTGATTTCTTCTACACTCTTATCCCACCATTTAAGTTTGAGCAGCAGGTCAATCAATTCATCATCAAAGCGTTTGCGGACGGCTTTAGCAGGGTTTCCGGCCACAATGGTGTAAGGCGGCACATCTTTGGTTACCACGCTGTTTAGGCCGATAATCGCCCCATCGCCAATATGCACGCCTGGGAGTATCGTAACGTTCTGCCCAATCCATACGTCATTTCCAACGACGGTATCGCCCTTTAAAGGGAGTTCTTTGGTTACGGGCGCCAACGCATTGCCCCAATCTCCACCCATAATATAAAACGGATAAGTAGTTGCGCAGTTCATCCGGTGATTAGCGCCGTTCATCACAAACTCCACGCCTTTAGCAATCGCGCAGAATTTGCCAATGATCAGTTTATCCCCGATAAACGGATAGTGGTGGGTGACGTGTTTTTCAAATTGGTCGGCGTCGTCACCGTAATAGTAGGTATAGTCGCCGATAATGATATTCGGGTTCTTTACTACATTTTTAATATAGCAAAGGTCGGGGAGCTTCTCGTTCGGGAACACTTTGTTGGAATCCGGTATATTTTTCATACTTTCATTATAAAATATTTACAGAACTACTGTGCCCAAAAAGAGCACAAGGCATAATAAAAGCCATGAACAGCGATCTTAGCAATAGGGGCGGCTTTTTAGTCGCCTATACGCAATATGTGCTACAATACCTTTAAGTAGGAACAAAAGGGAGAATCATATATGCGTAAGACACTAGAACTATCCGTTTTATTCTTCCTGCCTATTTGTATGTGGGCGGCAAATAATCCTGCCGATAAAGTGCAATACTTCCAAGCAGGAGACGAGAGATATTACAAAGAGGACGTTGTAGTCCCCAAAGTAAGTGACCCTGTAGATGCAGATTATAGGGATGCGGTGGATGTTGGCGGTGGTACTAAGGGCACAAAAGTAAATAAGCCCAAGACCCAAGCCGTTGTCCCTGCACAAAGAGTCCCTACCAATGTAACCCCTACTAACAACCCCAAGGAAGTGCAATTACAAGGTGGGGCCAAAGTGGTTACTCCGCACAATTCTTCCCCGAAGGTCGCTATGCCTAAAGGGAAACCTATGCCTATGGTACCCTCTAGCAAACCCGAGCCACAACCTGCGGTGGAAGTAAAAGCCAAGACACAAACGGAAACCACACAAGTAAAAGCCACAACTCCCGTAACTCCTGCACCCAAGGAACAGAAACTTACAGCGGAAGAAGTAAAGAAAATACATCCCACGGCTGTAACGCAAGCCCCTGCTCCTATTCAGGACGAGAAATATGCTAGACCCAAGAAGGTGCATTTAAAAGATTATCAAGTAGAATTCTTTTGCGATAAAAACGGGAAGCAAGTAAGATGCACGGAAGCGGAATGGAATAAAGAGCAAGAAGCCAAGAAAGCCCCAAAGCCTGCTAAAGCTACCAAACCTACTCGAACGGGTAAAGGTAGTACTTCCGTAAAGGTTTCTACTCCCACAGGGCCGACCATGACAGGCAATGGCGTAATTATCCCTGCAGAACCGCTTAAATATGGAATTAAAACCAAGTGCGTACCTTTGCCTGGGAAGACCACCTGCGAAGAAGAAAAGACGGAAACAAAGCCCACGAATAAGTTGGCAGGTTATAAACCCAGTGCAGGTGTAGAGTTACCGGAAGCTACTATTCCGGAAGGTGTGAAGGCAACTGCAACCCCTGCCAAGCAAGGAACCGCAAAGTTAGATACGGTGGACACTCCCAAACGTAAGGACTTTGGTGCTAATAAGGAATTTGTCAAAGGCAAGAATTTGTTAAATGGCTATGGTGGTGTTCCTACAATGTATGGGAACGTGGAAATACCCGAAGCTAGTTTGCCAAGTGAGGCAGAATTAGACGAGATGGATGCCAGAGCAAGAGCGGAAATGGAAGCCGAGCAATTGTTAGCGGAGATGGAATACAACAAGGCCCAAGCCGCTGCTCAGCAGGCTAAAGCGCAAGCACAAGCCGCAAAGAATCAAGCCAAACAACAACAAAATGCCGCCAATTTGACTTGTTCTTACATGGGTACATACTTTAGAGGGAACACCTGTAAGTATTGTGTGAACCATAAACCCAGTAACTCTATGGAATGTAACCAATGCTGTCAATCTTTCGGTCGTCCGTTAATGCAACCCGCAAGCTATAGTGCTTTCTCGTCGGGTGGCAGACCTGCAGGTTGTCTTTGCAGATTCGGTCCAACGTCCGGATATAACTTTTAAATTTACAAGGAGAGAATAAATGAAAAAAATAGTAACCAGTTTATTTGCCGTACTCTTTCTCGTGGGGTTAGCACAGGCCAAGCAAGCTACCACACAGTACGAGCGTGCTTTAATTAACGCCGCTAAAGACGGAAACGCCTCCCAAGTTAGGGGTTTATTAGAGGCAGGTACGGACCCCAATGTTACGGATGAGGCCGGAAACACACCTTTAATCTATGCAGCCAAAGAAAACCTAGCGTCTGTGGATATGCTACTTTTTGCAGGTGCAGATGTAAATGCTAGAGGCGAGAACGGGATTACCGCTTTAATTAACAGTTTCTCTATCGTTACACCGGAAGCAAAAAAAATCCGTGAACGCTTACTCAAAGCCAAACCGGACGTAAATGCGGTGATGAATTTACCGCGTTGTAAATCGGAAGACCGCCTATGGGGATCTTACTTGTGGGGCGAAGACCAATTTTGGCATAATAAATCAAAATGTGACGAGCCTAATCCTGCTACTGCCTTATCTTTTGCACGCGATTCTAATGACGCAAGTGCAGTAGAAATGCTACTTAAAAATGGCGCAGATGAGAATTTCGGCCGTTTAGAGGCATGGAATAAACCGGACAAAGCCCAACAAAAATTAAATGACAAGTTGTGTGCTGCCGCAGAACAAGGAAATGTAAAAAAAGTAAAGAAATTACTGGAACAAGGGGCTAATCCGAACGGTAGAGGTAGTGATGGATTCTTGCCACTAGCAAAAGCAATATCAACAAAAAAGGCAAATATAGACGTAGTAAATGCCCTTTTAGAGAAAGGAGCAGATCCAAATTTTCATAACAGTAAACATTACGAAACCATTTTAATGGTCGCAATAGATCGTCATGCAAGTGTGGAGATGATAGAAGCATTGATAAAAGCTGGAGCGGATGTTAATGCTCGTAACCGTTCTTATTCTACCGTTTTACATTACAACTTTTATAAGGACAGCATAGAAAAGTTAAAATTACTTATCCAATCCGGGGCAGATGTAAATGCTCGCAACATGTACGGTAGAACTCCGTTATTCGGGGCTAAAGAAGAACAAATCAAACTGTATATAAGTGCTGGAGCGGACGTAAATGTGCGTGATTATGAAGGGTTGAGTGCGTTGTTTCATGCAAGTGTTAACCCATATATGGGTCCTTGTGTAAAACTTTTACAAATGCATGGAGCAAAGCTAACGCCATACGAAAAGCGGCTCTTGCCAATTATGCAGCAGAGAATGCAACTCAACTTAGAGCCCAGTGGAGCAGAATCAACTCAACAAGCAGCCGAAAACAAAAATAGCGGTGGTCTCGGTCAGATTCTTTTACAAGGATTATCCAATGCCGCACAGGACACCGCTAATTTTGCCATACAGAACGCAGGAAAGTTTTAGGGGATAGAAATCCTCTGTTAGATAGCCACCCTTTAGCGCAAACTAGAGGGTGGTTTTTTCTGCCAAAAGTATATAGAATGGACACTTATTTGGGCAGATACGATTTATATTTAGCGCATCGAATTTTAAGATTATAGTGTCCAAACTCTGTCCTTGCTTGGTATAGTTTATCTGCTTTATCTTGCTTAGTCACGACCGCAAAATACTGTGCCCCAAAGGCGCACAAGACATAATAAAAGCGCGAAATTTAACCGCATAACACCTGGAAAATCACGCGGATACAGTGTCAATCTGTGTTCAGTTTCTACTCTAGTGACCTTTACTAGGGTTTTTATTTTGTAAGGGTTTTCCTATACTTTTCGCCCCAAGTAGCCATGGCATCTAGTACAGGTTTAAGGGAGTGCCCGGTTTTGCTTAAAGCATATTCCACTTTTGGCGGTACTTCGGTATGTGACATTGTTACCGTGTGGCAAGAGCAAAAAGAAAACGTGCGTATTGTAGATTACGACTTGCCGATTAAAAGCGAAAGTTAGCAGAGTTGGTTTTGGGCCCTTACATAAGCGTAAGAGGCTTTTTAATGTCTAATAATATGTATCCAATCTCCGAAGAGTGTTCTCTCTTAATGTGATAAAATAATAATAGGGAGAAAATATGAAAAAACTATTCGGGTTACTGGTACTATTTACTATCACAACCGTACTTTATGGGTTGGATGTTTCTTCTTTGTCCTTGGCTGATTGTGAGCGGGATGCGCTTAAATCTTCCGCCCAACTGCAAGGTTTAGAAGCACAAGTCCGTTCTTCACAAGCACAGGAAAAAAGCGTGTCGTCGTCTCTTTATCCGTCTTTGTCATTAGATGCAAAGGGAGTTTGGGTATCGGAAGTTCCCACGCTCAAGTTCGGTGGGCAAGAGTTAAAATTTGGCGATACTTGGGGGTATTCTGTCGGGCCGACTGCCAGTTGGGTGCTATTTGATAACGGGGCACGCAGTTCTCTTAAAAAAAGTGCTTCTAAAGCGGCCAGCGCGCAAGAACAGTCCTATGAATTTGCCCGGAAACAAATTTTATTGCAAGTGCGCCAATCGTATTTTGCGGTGCAACAACTTTTACAACAATTGGTGCTGTTGAACGGACAATTGGAAGTGGTGCAAAAGCAACTTTCCGACGTGGAGTCCGCTTACAAAGCCGGTTCTAAAAGTAATTTAGACGTTTCTATCGCCCGCAAACAAGTATTAAAAACACAAACGGCTATGAGTGGGGCACGCAGTGCCTTGGCCGGGCAATTACGTACGCTGTTTAAGTTGACCGGAACTGATTACAACATTGACCCCTCATACCCAACAGATAAACGCCTTGCTAACGCTAAAGAAGAAAATAAAACCTCCGCCGTATTAGATACGGATCCGTTAGAAAATACGCTTCAATTGTTCCGCCTATACGGGCAAAGTGAGTTTGATGAAAATTCTCCTAAATTGGCCGCTTTGGATGAAATGGCCCAGTATTATGATTATTTGGCCGACAGTTATAAATCTTCGCTCTATCCGCGCGTGGCACTTCAAGGCGGTGCTTACTTTGAATACCCCAACGGAGCCATCCGCGAACATGTATTTTTAGGGCGTGCGGGAGCGGCTGTTTCTATCCCATTATTTGAAGGCGGCAAAGACCGTCAGCAAGCCAAGGCACAACAGGAACTGTCCCGCGCCAAAACCTATGAAAAACAGGATACACAAGAAAC
This sequence comes from Candidatus Avelusimicrobium luingense, assembly GCA_900315845.1. Lineage (GTDB taxonomy): Bacteria > Elusimicrobiota > Elusimicrobia > Elusimicrobiales > Elusimicrobiaceae > Avelusimicrobium > Avelusimicrobium luingense. The sequence continues at coordinate 46,283 of OOHK01000006.1, read as the reverse complement.
ATTGACGGCCTTGTTTTTATCGGCCAAAGATCGCTTGTACGGTTTACAAGTGCAAGAAAATTTACTCAAAGATACTATTAAACAAACCAGTGAAACGGCACGCCTTACGTATCAGGCCTATAAAGCCGGGGCCGTTACTTTTTTTGAAGTAGATCGGGCCAATTTAGATTTGCTCGAAAGCCAACTTTCTTTGGCAGATGTGCAAGTAGAGCAACTCAATCAATTAGCCATTTTAAATAGTTTAAGCAAGGAGACCTTATGAAAAAGAGAATTATCATAGCCGTAGTGGTACTTTTAATTTTAGTAATCGTGGCGTTGACGTTTTTCCGCAGTACGCCGTTTCATTATAGCGGAGTGGCCGAGGCTATTTCCGTAGATATTTCTGCCCGTTTGAGTGATACCATTCAAGAAATTTTAGTGGAAGAGGGATCCCCGGTAACGCAAGGACAAGTAGTAGCACGTTTGACGTGTGACGCGGCAAACCTTAAAAAAGAAATTACGCAAACAGAATTTAACCGGGCAGCACAACTTTTGAAAACGACGGCCGGTTCGCAAGAGAACTATGATATCAAAAAACATCAGTATGACGAAGCCGCACTTCAGCAAAGTTGGTGCACGCTTACCAGCCCTCTTAACGGGCAAGTGCTTTATAAATACTATGAGCCCCATGAATTTATCAGCGCGGGTAAAAAAATGCTTACCGTAGCCAATTTGAAAGAACTTGATGTGTGGGTGTATGTGCCGCATGATGAACTGGCCAATTTGTCTGTCGGACAAGAAGTAAGCGGCTATTTGCCGGAAGCAGATAAAACGTTTAAGGGTCGCATTTTGGCGATTAACGACCAGTCCGAATTTACTCCCAAAAACGTACAAACACGGGATGAACGCACCCGGCTTGTATATGGGGTGAAAACACGTTTTGAGAATGATGAAAATTTAACCATTAAACCCGGCATGACGTTGGAAACGGAGTTTGTAAAATAATGTCTATTGAAGTTCGGGCAGAACATATATCCAAAACGCTCAATACGACGGTGGCTTTGACAGATGTAAGCACTGTTTTTGAAGCCGGTATCGTGCATGGCGTTGTAGGCCCGAACGGCGCCGGAAAAACCACGCTGCTACGCTTAATTAAAGGGCTGTTAAAACCCAACAAAGGCACTTTTAACTTTACCTATCGTGACAAGGCATGCCCGGCGCAAGAAGCCATAAGCCGCACAGGATATTTTCCGCAAGAACCTAGTTTATATCCCGATTTAAGCGTGTGGGAGCATTTAGAGTTTTTCCGCGATTTATACGATTTGGACGAGTCTGATTTTCATAAGCGGGCAGAAGAATTATTAGCCGCCACCGGCATGACTCCGTTTAAGGACCGCCCGGCAGGAAAATTGTCGGGGGGAATGTACAAAAAATTAGGGCTGATGTGCGTACTGTTAAACCATCCGGCTCTGTTGCTATTAGATGAGCCCACAATCGGCGTAGATCCTGTTTCGCGCCAAGAGTTATGGGACATCGTTTATAGTGTGGCCGGCCCGGAAATGACCGTCATTTTAAGCACGTCTTATATGGATGAGGCCGAACGTTGCGCCAAGGTACATGTGCTGCAAGATGGGAAATTGCTTGCCAGCGGCCAACCGCAAAGCGTCATGGAAAATTTACACGTTACGAATTTTGCAGAACTATTTTTGAAACATGAATGATACGATTATACAAGTAAAAAATCTTGTCATTGCGTTTGGAGATTTTAAAGCGGTGAACGATATTTCTTTTGAAGTTCGCCGCGGAGAAATTTTTGGCTTTTTAGGGGCTAACGGCGCCGGAAAAACAACCACCATACGCACCTTGTGCGGTATTTTAAATCCGACATCCGGGCAAGTGTTTGTAAACGGAACCGATGTGGCGGCTTCTATCTCGGTGCTCAAACCGCATATTGGGTATATGTCTCAAAAATTCACGCTATATCCGGATTTGACGGTACAAGAAAATATGGATATTGCAGGCAGTTTGTATGAATTATCTCGGGCCCAAATTAACCAACGCCGAGATGAATTATTCTCATTTATCGGGCTTACAAACGTTCCGAAAGGGCCTGTGCGGCAACTTTCGGGCGGAACCAAACAGATGATTGCGCTAGCGGCCTCTATTTTGCACGATCCGGAACTTATCTTCTTAGACGAACCGACTGCGGGGACTTCTCCCCAAACACGTCAGGCCTTTTGGGAACTTATTCGTCGTTTATCTTCGCAAGGTAAAACGATATTTGTAACCACGCATTATATGGACGAGGCCGAGTACTGCCACCGCATTGTGCTCATGGAACGCGGGCATATTTTGGCAACAGATACCCCCGATAACTTAAAGAAAACTTATTTTCCGCAAAAACCCGTGGAACTTACTTTTACGCAAGGTAATCAACAAATTATCTCTCAAGAAATGCGTAGTTTGTCCTTGGGGGAAGTATCCGTTTTTGGCAGCAAATTACGTGTAAATGTTACGGATAATACGGCATTTGAAAAATATTGCCAAAAGCATCACGCTGATTTTACCACACGCACGGTGGAACCTACGCTTGATGACGTGTTTTTAAAGGCCATATCGGGGGCGAAATGAACACCTTAGTCAAACACATTATGGCTATTGCCAGCAAAGAGGCAAAGCATATTAAACGTGATATTTTTACGTTATCAGTAGCGTTGGTGCTCCCTATGGTGTTTGTGGTATTTTTCGGGTTTGTGATTAACCTAGATTATCATCATATTCCACTTACCGTGCGCGATAACGACCAAAGCCACACCTCAAGAGAACTCTTAACGCAAGCCAGCGCGGCCGGGTATTTTGACATCATCGCCGCGCATACTCCGTCAGAGGCAGAATTACAACTCCAACAAAACCGTATGCGCGGCTTACTGATTATCCCGCCCGGATTTCATGCTGCCTTTACAAACGGAGAGGTTGCCCGCGCGCAACTTTTGATAGACGGTACAGATAATACGATGGCCGCCTTAGCCACTACCTATATGCAAGGTATTGTGCAGACCACCCAACAATCTATTTTATCTTCGCACGAGCCGCCTTCTGCCGCAATACGCACGCGTTATTTGTTTAATCCGGAACTGAACAGCCGTTGGTTTATTGTTCCGGCACTGAGTACCGTTATTATTGGATTTCTAGCCATTATTTTAACGGCCCTAACAGTAGCGCGGGAATGGGAAAACGGCTCTATGGAACTACTACTTTCTACACCGTTACGTCCGCTAGAGATTGTAGTCGGCAAGTTACTGCCGTATTTTCTGCTTACCTTCTTTGATGTACTGCTTGTATTTGCGCTGGCATTACTGGTGTTTCGCATCCCGTTTCACGGCAGTTTTGTGCTCTATTTAACAGCCTGTTTGTTTTATATTATGGGCGCGCTGGCGCTGGGGTTGCTTATATCGGTCATAACGCGCCAACAACAATCCGCCATTCAGTTTGGGTTCGCCATAGGATTGCTCCCTTCTTTTATGTTTTCGGGATTTATTTTCCCTATTGAAAATATGCCCGCATTCTTCCAATATGTAACCATGTTATTTCCGCAACGGTGGTTTTTACAAATCAGCCGTGCCTTATTTTTAAGCGGGGCGGGACTACGTGGTTTGCTGATTCCTTTTATTGCATTGTTTCTGTTTATGACAGGAATGATTACGCTAGCCGTACGAAACTTTAAAACGGATGTGGAGCCATGATACACAAACGCATTATAAGAGGGCTAATTCGCAAAGAATTTGTGCAAATCTTTCGTGATCCTAAGATGATTGTGGCTATCTTTTTTGTTCCGATAGTTCAACTAACCATGTTTGGGCTTGCGCTAACCAGTGAAGTAAAAAATATAGAAATGGTGATTGTCAGCAAACCGTCTGCGATTGCACGGGAAGTGCAAACGCGGGCAGTTGCTTCCCGTTGGTTTAAGCAAGTGCACCACATAGACGGAACTAATGTTTCTGATCCTACCGCACTGCTTACCACTTACAAGGCAGAAGCGGTATTGGTGGCCCCCGAGCAAGGATTTGAATATGCCTTAGAGCGGCAAAATAAACCTATTCAACTGCTTATCAATGCTACCAACGCCCAGCGTGCTCAACAGGTAAATGCGTATATTAGCCAAATTTTAGCGCGTGTAGCGGCCAGCCACGGGTACCGGTTGGGCGAGCAGCCGCGGCTTGTATTAGATACACGTATTTTGTTTAATCCGCAAATGAGCACGGCGGCTTTTATGGTGCCGGCACTTCTTGTCATGACCAGTTTTATTATTTTGATGATTGTAGGGAGCATGGCCATTACCAAAGAAAAAGAAATGGGAACCATGGAAAAACTGATATCCTCTCCGGCTTCTACGGCAGATATTTTGCTAGGGAAAGTGTTACCGTACTTCTTTATCGGTATTGGAGTAGTAATGCTAATGCTATCTATAGGCGTGTTAGGATTTGGCATTGCATACCGAGGAACGGTTTGGCAATTCGCCCTTAACGGTATAGCGTTGGCCGCTTGTGCGTTATCCGTGGCTACCCTCATCAGTACCATTGCCAACACCCAACAACAAGCCATGATGGGGGGAGTATTGATATTACTGCCGGCTATTTTACTGTCCGGCGTGTTTTTCCCGGTAGCCAACATCCCGGAAGGCTTCCGGTGGCTATGCTACCTCAACCCGCTCATGTATGCCTGTACCAATTTCCGCAACATCATCTTAAAAGGTGGCGATTATTCGTTCTTTTGGCAATATTTCAGTATCTTGCTGGGGATGGCACTTGTTTTGGCCGCCACTGCCTATAAAAATTTCAAAGCCAAATTAAATTAGCATTTCCTTTTCTGCAAATACTTCTGAAGAAATTATGAATATGGGGGCATTATAAGGAAATATGCCGATTAGACAACATGTTGTCGCTTTCGTATAATATACTATAAGTATCAAGGATGGATAATATGCCAAAGGAAATTAGTGAAATGGCGGCGGTTTGGACATTGTTTGCAAGATTGAGGTATTGACAAATATCGACGAAATTGCTATATTATTACTATAAGATAAGACGGCAGAAATAGGTCGTTTTATCAAAAAATTAGTGTTATTTTGAGGAAGATTTATAGTGCAGACGACTGCACAGTTATAAGGTTCCCCAAATCCTAACAAAAGACAGAGATGGTATCTTGATAGATACCGACGTAAGAATAGGATAAGGGGACTTCCGAAAATAACGGAAATTCCATTAAGAGTGTACGAGGGACGAGCCCGTTGACTACACAGCAACCTACCAAAGGGCAAGGTGCTAAAGCTCGAACACAATGGGAGCTAGAATAAATTTGAAGTATGTTAGAACCCATTGGAGACAATGGGTTCTTTTTTTATCCACCTCTCCAATGGGAAATCCAAAGGAGAGGTGTTTTTTATGGCAAAAAAATGTAAGCAAAATCGCAATGTAACAGTATGGGTGGTTCCTTATACGCAGTTAGAGACAGAACCGATGAAGGAAGATTCTTTTGGATATAGTGATTGGGAGATTTATCACGGATAAAAGCTCCGTATACAAAATAAGATTTTTGAACTTATATTACGAGGTAAATTATGCAAGAAACAACTAAAAAACTAACAAAATACACTTCCCGAGCCCAACTGGTGGAAAATATACTGGCCTGGAATGATTGGTCAGGCTTACCCACGCGGGAGGCCCAATATGTGCAAACGTTTAAGGATATCTACGCACGTCTTTTACGCTCTAATGCGGATAAATTCCCATTAGTAGAGTTTATTCAAAAGCATAAATTATCACAGACGGAAGTATTTTTACTCTTGCGCTTGTCGGCCTTGGACTTGCAACGAATAATGGTAGCTGGCAATTATCAAGTAAATACGCTCTTGGAAAAAGGGCAAATAATCGGTAAACGTGCAGAACTACTCTCCATTTTGATAGACCGTAAAAGCGCGTTATTTACAGAAGGAATATTTGCCGCCATAGGTGGACGGATTGACTTAAAAAAGAACTTTTTAGCACTGGCAACTTCTCAAAAGCGTAAAACTAAGAAACGCACGTTAAACCCACAGCGCGTGCTAACCCAATTAAACAAGTATGTTATCGGGCAGGATGAGGCCAAAAAACAATTAGTGGCGGGCGTTTTTGAGCATTTAGTCAAGTGTGCTAGTGCCAAAAACGGAAAAACTTTTAACAAGAGCAACATCTTTATCAGTGGCCCGACGGGAACGGGAAAGACCTATATGTGTGAGTGCTTGGCAAAAATCTTAAACATTCCTTTTGTGCACGCCGATGCTAGCCAATACACGCAAACAGGATATGTGGGAATGGATGTAAGCGATGTGTTGCGTCCGTTAGCCAAAGAAGCCAAAGCGGGCAAATTACCCATTTCTATTGTCTTTATTGATGAGATAGATAAGATCCGTCAGGGAAGTGAACGGGAAGGCGGAGCGGCCTCCACCAATGTGCAGGCCGAACTGTTACGGTTAATAGAAAGCAATTTTTACAGATTAGAAACCAAACTTTCATTAGGGAAATCTATTCATAAACTAGATATTTCCCAAGTGCTCTTTGTGGTAGGAGGTGCGTTTGAAAACTTACAAGTAAAACACGCGGATAAATCGGTTGGTTTTACACAAGAACCTGTTACCAAAGGTCGCAAATTGACCGCCGAGGACTATATTGCCTATGGAATGATGCCGGAACTGATTGGGCGGTTTTCGTACTTTGTGCAGTTAAAGGGGCTTGAAAAAGACGATTTGCGTCAAATTCTACTCAACCCGCATAATGGGCCTTTGCAACAATACAAAGAATTGTTGCATACCTCCACCCAAGTGTCGCCTACAATCATTGAAAACCTCCTCAATGAGGCTTATGAGCGGCACTTGGGGGCCCGCGGGTTACATCAGCAAGTGGGGCAGTTATTTCAAGCACAGTTTTTGGAAAATAAAGTTCAAATTGAAATATAAGGAGAAACAAAATGACAGCAACAATGGTAGTTGTTTTATTAGTCGCAGTAGTAGCACTTGGGTATTTCATTTCCGTGAGCAACACGGAAATCCGCCTTCGCAATCTGGTCAAAGCGCAACAGGAAGTGTGCGAGGCCAACTTTGACAAAATGTGGAAGGTTATTAAGCAAATCACGCACGTGTCCGATACGTACTTAGAGACGTTTAAGGAGATTTATCCCAAACTTATTTCCGGACGTTACCAAAGCAAGGATATACGGTTTATTGTAGAGCATAACCCGCCGCTTGATACGTCTGTTTTGCGTCAATTAGCCACGGCTATTGAAATTAACCGTGAACAGTTTTTCAGTCATCAGCGGTTACTGGTAGCCCGCCATAATGAACATAAAACGTTTATCCAAAGTTTTCCCGCGTGTGTATTATTGCCTAACGCGCAGGAAATCAAAATTACGGTCATTAAGTCGGACCATACAGCCGACGTATATGCCACCGGCAAGGAGAATATCTAATGTCCATAGCGTTCTTATATGCGCTTGGCTTTTTGCTTGTAGTGCCGCACGTAATGGGCTATGAGTCCTTTGGTATATTCGGGATAGTGGTGGGCTGCCTGGGGGCGTGGATGGTTATCGGCCTTGCCAAAGTGTGCGAATCGGGCAAAACGGAAGACGAAGAAATCTTGGGCACGTACGTAACCGAGGCCCGCTATTACGAACCGTGGACTGAGAAAATAGAACACGAGGATGAAGAAACAGGCAAAAAAACATATGAAACCGTAGAGCACGATGAAGAGTGGGAAATAACCGTGGCCGAAGGGGATACGTTTTCGATTGACGAGGAAGAATATCAGGAATATGTAGCCCTCTTTGGCAACGAAGACGAGAAAGAAGCCGACCACGAAGGCGAAGCAGAAGGAGAAATTATAGACCCTGGATATAGCACATATACTACGTGGCCCGGTACGTATGAAACCGCAAGTTACGAGTATGTGTACCGCTCGTACAAAAACCCTACCTTGCGTTCTTCCAACGTATATGCAAGCGAAAAATTGGATGAACAAACCATTAAAACGTATCACTTGCAGTCCTATGGCCGCAAGGGATTATACGGCACCGTAAAGGGCGAAGACGCGGAGCAATTAGAAGATGAAATTCGGGACTATAACTGTTGGAGTCGTGAAAAAAACATAAAACTAAATTTCATCTTGCTGGAAAATGCCACATCCGCGCAAGGCATATATTGGCAACAATATTGGCAAAACGGTAAGCGTAACACAATAAATGCCGTTGTAGGTGTAACCCCTGATCATAAAATTGAGTGGGCCCACGTATTTGGTTGGCAAAACGAAGCTACGTGTATTAAACTACGTAATTTTATCGTTGGGCTAAGTACGATAGCGGATATTACGTCTCATTTTAGCCAAGTGGAAGAAATCTTAAAAGAAAACTACCAACTGCCTAATTTGAGCGAATATGATTTGGGGAAAGGGTCATTCCCGCTCAAAGGAACACTTATTGCTTTAACGATATGCTTGGGGTTATTTTGCGGACTTTTTAGCAGGCCGCCCCAATACAATATTCGTGCTCAAAAATATTTAGAGCAAAGGCAATATTCGTTAGCCAAAAGCAACTTTCAGGAATATCTTCACCGCGTGCCGGATGATGTATATGCGCTTAATAATTTAGGTGTGATTTACTGGAGAGAGAATAATTTGGAAGAGGCCGAAAAACTGTTTTCGCAAGCATTGCGTAATTCGTATTCTCTAAGCAGAGGAGATGTCAAAGACCTCTATGTAAATCGTGGCATTTGTTACAAGGATTTGAAACAAAACAAGCATGCTATTGCCGATATGAAAAAAGCCATAGAATACGAGGAATACGGCACTAAGTCTTATTGCGCTCTATACAGCTTATACAAAACGCTCGGTTATAAAAAATCAATGTGGGCTTTGCAAGAAGAGTATAACAATCATGTGCGAAGTCCGCTTAATGAAGATTGTAGAGATTATAGAGATTCTTTGACCTATATATACGATGGCGCAGATATGTTCACCGGGCGCGGTTTTGAGCGGATATTGAGGAAGATTTTTAGCTAGAGGAGGAACTATGTATCAAGTAAAAGTATCTGTAGATGAACAAAGAAGTTATGTGTCTTTTTATGAGGGAGACACACTTCTCTACCGTACCATAGTGGAGAGCCCCTATCATATCACGGAACAAGATCCACTCGTGCAACGCAAGAAATTCAAAGACCACCGCACTGTTGTGCCGCCACAACATACCGTGTGGGTTCCCGGTAAAATTAACGTGCATCCGTGGTTTAACAACTTATTTAAGCAAGTAGATAAACTGGTAAGTTATATGCCGTTTCGGGATAAAGAAATTGAATATTCTATTCACACGCCTTTTAGTAATCACGTAACCAATGAACGCTACAAAGTAACTGAAGGATTTAAGACGGAAGAGTTAAAGGACGGCCCCTATGCCTTGCCTACCCGCGCCATTAAAAGTATTACTACGCAATTTGGCCCTTATCCGCTCGTTCCCGCTCAAGATGCTACGTGGAAAATTAACATACGGACGGCCCAAGCATGTAAAAACGTGATTTATTTGCGGGCGCACTATAGTCATAAGCACGTATTATCTTTTGTGGCAGACTTATTAAAACGTAATGGTTGCGCGGTAAAATTACGCCCCAGTTTCACAATGCAGAAACAAAAATTGGAAATTTGTCCTTCATCTCGGTATTTTGGGCTAGAGAGAGAAGAGTGGGCTAGTTTGGATATTTATTTACAAAACCCGAATGCCTATAGAAAACCGTGGTGGCAGAAATGGTTCAAAAAAGAGGGAAATAAAGAGGGCTATGTAGATTCTATATGGAGTTATTTTAAGAGGTAAGCAATGTTTGAAACAAATAATCAGAAATTTAAAAGATGTTACGGCCCCTTTAAAATAGATAAAGACATAGAAGAAATAACCAAATGTTTCTTTGCGTGTGGGCCTCATTATCCGGGTGTGTATGGGATGATGGCATATAACACAGGCAAAAATGCGGAGTCTTTTTATCGGCAAGTTGGGTTTTATGGCGGCGGGATGATAGTATTTCCTCGCACCATTAAACTGGGACTTCGGGACTTATCTTTTGTGGACCAGTACAACGTGGAATATGCGTGGAATAGAGGTTTTGGAGGCAAGTTTCCATATCGGGATAATGTCTATAATGTGGAGTCTTTAACCCTGGATATTGCCAATATGTCCCTAGAACGCATTACTGAAATTGCTAAAGATATTGCGCATAACCAATGGGATACAGATGTGCTATTTAAGGTGTTCCCATCCAATCGCATTTTTTTAGTAAAGAGCAAATAAGATGAACAAATTTGAAAAAATTATTGCTTGGATGCCGCATACGGGGTTATATCTGCCTAATGTGGATAACAGCCCCGAATTTGATACCTTACGGCGAGATTCGTTGATTTTGGCAATATTTCAGTATCTTGTTTGGCCGCCACTGCTTATAAAAATTTCAAAGCCAAATTAAATTAGCATTTCCTTTATAACAAGGGTATTATCTTTATTGCTACTAGCTCTAAACAATTGAAGGGGTGTTTCGTTGAAGGAACATTTACTACTCGCAACCTTGCCGCTAACGATTAGAAATTACAGGCAAAACCTTTGTTATGTGTCGCATGGGGCAAGATTGCCAAATTATTTTTACCTACCCATTTCTTAGATAGTTCCAGCGGAATGACTTTATCTCTAGCTCCAGCAAAATGTTGTTGCTCTACGGAAGGAAGTGTTTGTAAGTCTAATGATAAGTAGAGCGGCGTATCTCCCCAATATTGTGTCCAATCGGTATGATTTAATAAGCCGGCAATCGTAATCCACTTTTGTATTTTTAATTCGGGATGCCTGGTGATGAGAAGACCAGACAAAAGCGCTCCCCCAGAATATCCAATTAAAACAATTTCTCTGTCCTGCGAAATTTGTTTAATAGCCAAGGCGGTGTCTTCCACAATTTGCTCGGAAAAGCGGCCCACAGTCCAATCCTCCACCTTGCAGTGAGGATCTTGGACGAATTGACAGGGTCTAGCCAGATAAACCACATTAGCGTGGGGATCGCTAAATGCCATGTTGCGTAAAAATTTATTTTTAGGAGTCGGATTTTGAGTGGGTATCCCTCTGTAATCAAAAGCCTTGCCATCTCCTTCCAGGTAAATGCGGATGGGGGAGGACGAATCGGTTATTTTTTGCCAAGAGGCCAACAGGTATTGATTGGTTTGCATCGGTTTGTAGGCAAATTCACGGGGCACAGGCACCGTAGCGCAAGAAGTTAGCAAAAATAATCCTAGTAAGAATAATTTTTTCATATCTGTTATTCTACAAAAAAGGCCCCTACTTGGTTAGTAAGGGCCTTTTGATACGAAGTTTGCTTAAAAGTGATAGCGTAGGTTGATGTATCCGTTCCAACCTTCGCGTCTGCCATCTCTGCGATAGAGGGCAATTTCAAACGCGTAATCATTGAAATGAGCGGTTGTTCCCAAACCATACTCTACGAATCTGGCCATGTTGAGCGTAGGAATCGCCACGCCTTCAACGCGGGAGTTTCCACCGTCTTTGTGACTGAAGGAATAGCGCACATCTCCAAAGAGTTCCCAGCGTTGGTTTAAGCGGTAATCCCCACGCAGGTTTGGCACAAATTCAAACACTTGCAGGTCATCAGATTTTACACGGATATTGGCAGAATTGGTGTAATCATCCCCGTGGACATACGTGTAGGAAGTGACAAAACTGGGCATCAGCATCAGCGAAGGGGAAACTTCTATTTGATAGCCGATATCTGCGGCAATACCGCCCCAAGGATTGTTCGTGCGGTGTTTGCCATACATATCGTACGTTTTCGGATGGATGTATCCGCCAGTCATATTAAGGGCTACCATAAAGTTTTCATATTTGGTGGCAATGTTGGCACCCAAATACTCTCCGGGTTGATCTACGCGGATATCATCATAGCGGATGTTTCCGTTCAGATAACCGGTATAAACGTTGAGTTTGGAGTCATCGGATTCAAAGAAATTGATGTCTTGGCTTAACCCTAAAAAGAACATGGCCATTCTGGTTTTGACGTCGGAAAAATGTCTGTAATCCGTTCTGTCATTGTAGCCATATGCCTTGAGCCAGACATTTCTTCCTTCTCCAAAATCTCCGGCTGCTTTGCCCTGTTGTTTGAAGTCATTATATTCAAATAAAGTGAAATCGCGAAACACTAAACTATTGATATAATCCTGGACGTTTGAAACGGTGTTTACCGTAATGGTCGGCTCAAAGACGGCCGGATTATAATTCCTCGGGTCGTCGGGGTCCGGATTATCGTTAAAGCGGGTAAATGTTAAGGAGCCATCCCCATTATTGGCTACCGTATATTTGTAGACGGGAGAGACGGCCTGCAAATCATCTTTCACCGCTACGTAGTCGGCCAAATTGGTGTCTGTAAATTGAACTACGGTACTATCTCCCGTCGTATCGGATAATACATTGACACCGGATAAAACGATTTTCTCTGTGCCTGTCACGGTGTCAACATGGATGGTGTCCATCGTAGAGGTAGCTAAATCTGCATCAGCTTGGATGTTGAGATTAGAAGAAAGATCTAATTGTTTCAAATTGACAGAGCCGATGACGTTATTGATAGTGTAAAGGGTGGACTCTGCCATTACATGTAAGTTGTTGCCATCAATAAAACCGTCCGGGTTATCTACACCGGCATTGATGGTCGGATTTTGCCCGATAGCCAGTACGCCGTTGTACAAGTTGATATCAAAATTATAGGTATCATCTCCCACTCGGTTATTGAATTGAATTTGGCTGCTTGCATCTGAGACCATTTCGGTCGTGATGCCTGTATCGGGGGAATAAGTCAAACCTGATTTGTTGATATCAATGGATGCTACGGTATTATCCGTGTAGGAAGCAATGCTACCGTTAAAAATAATTTTTTTACCGCTAGCCGCATTCAAGAATAAAGTAGCATCATTTCCGCTCGCGTCAAAATAAATATCACTACCCGCATTATAACTGGCTGTTTCGTTAGTGGCTGTGTTTCCGTCAAAAACAACATCTTTATTGACGGCAAAAATGTTCAAATCAATATTTTTACTGTAAATGCCGGCCCCTTCATTAGCGGTATTGTTTGTGAAAGAAGAATCCACCACGGAGAGGGGAATACCGTCGCGAAACTTGATGGCATAAATGGCTCCGCCATATGCGGCCTGATTGCCTCTAAACGAAGTGTTTATGATGTTCATCCCGTCATTTAGACCGTCCAAAGACAAAGCACCCCCAAGTCCGGTAGCCGTATTGTTAACAAATTCGGAATTGATGAGATAATTAACATAGTGGGCGGCAACGGCTGCCATACCATACCAAATAGCGCCGCCATCAAGCCCGATTGCTTGGTTATTGGCAAATACGGAATTGGAAATATAGGTTTGTACGCTGGTATCCAAGGCGCCGCCTTCCCCAGCGGTATTATTGACAAAAAGGGAAGAATCTATGGTAATCGGTTGTGAGTTAGTGAGTGTCTGTGTCACTCCGCCGCCATACCAGTTTGCGGCTGCATGGTTATCATAAAAAGTGGAATTGGTAATAGTTAGCAAAGCATTTGAATCAAAAAATACCCCGGCATCTTCGTCAGACACATTGTTGGAAAAAACGGAATTGTCTATATTTACAGTGCCCAGAAGTTTATTTTGGCTCCATCCTGTTTTGTGAAATCCGTTAAAGGAATTTGTAATTTTTTTATACACGGTATCACCGGCGGCATTTTGATAAGAAAAGGTATTATCCGTGCTGGATCCGTCCTGTATGGCTCCTACGTTTTTGAGTGTGACCGTGGAAGTGTTTGAACCGATATTTAGGTAGGTCCCCTGTACGCCCGTTAAGGAGTGATGGGCTCCGTCTACCACAGTTCCATCTGGCAACGTAACAGAGGGGGTGGCGGACTCAACCACAATGTCTTGCGCAAAGGTCAAATCACCGCCGGCAGCCAAATCCGAGAAGGAATTGACGTCCGCTGCAAAAGCGGATACATTCATAATTAGCAAAGCAAGGGAGAGTGAAAAAGTAAGTAATATTGTTTTCTTCATAAAATACCATATCTCCAAAAATTTACAGAGGGACATGGATTGTGTGAATTGTTGCACGAGGTTGCACGGTATTTTAATGCCGGACCTTGAATGCTGAAGCATATTCACATCTCGTCTTTAATATTATTATACTATAATCAATACGTTCCAATTCAAAGGATATTTGGCTAATGTGAAATTCAAGGACAAGAATACGCATAATGTTAATGTACTAATCAATAGGCATATCAAAATCCCGCCCAACGTCTCGGCGATACAAAGACAAGTTAGTCCTCGTTCCATCCCCTATTTCTTATACAAAAACTACTAAAATGCTTAAAATTTAAGGATTTTTATAAAACAGTAAGAGTATGTAGAGCAGATAATTTTGTTAATTTTTTCCCGCTCGGGAATATTTTAAGAGAAATGGCGGAAATTTGGAAAAATATTCCCGTTCGGGAATTTTTATCTTAACATTTATGCTTATTTATCGTCTAAGATAGGTTTTTATAAATCTTAACATTTTTGTGATAAAAAACCCCGCAATTAGCGAGATATTTGAAGGTGTTATAATCATGCAAATATTGTAGAATAGCGTTAAAAGGAGCCAATAATGGAAAATAATTTATATTCATGGGGTAACCCGGGGACATTTTCTCAAGAAGTTGGGATGTATTGTTTAGGGATTTATATCCTTGTAGTATTCGTAATTTTTATATTTATGGATATCTTTTCTAAAAAAATACGAATACAATTCGTCCATCGTTATACCAGTGTGGCACTCTGTGTCCTTTTTGGGTTCTTGTATCCGGTCATTCAGGGTAAGGTGCCTTTTTGGTGTGTAGGATTACTGTGTGGAACAGTAATAGGGCTGGCTCGTTATTTATGGATTGTTGATGGACGTAGGCATAAAAAAAATGAAGAATTATGGGCGGTGTTGAGTAGCCAAAATTTTGACACAGTTAAATCTTATTTGAATACAAATAGGAATATAAATTTAACAGTAACGGATATAGATGGCAAAACTCCCGTAGACATTGCTTTACAATGTGAAAATGAAAAAATGCTGGAATTGCTTTTGACACGGGGAGCAAGCTTTACGGGGGAAAATTTACTTGAAGCTATTAGTAAGAATTTTATTAGAGTTGTTGATCTCATGATAGATAGAGGCGGTGAAATAAATCCTCTCAATTATACCTCTATGTTAATTACTACTCCATTAGAGTGCGCTGTAAGAAGTAATTGTTTAGAGATCGCTAAACAATTACTTAAAAAAGGCGCATTATTTAATTTTTGTGGGAATTCTTCTGTTGATGAAGAAAAAAAACATTCTGAATTATTTTTATCAATATCAAATAAGTACGACGAAATGACAAAACTTCTTCTTGAAAATGGTGCTTATGGGCAACAGGCTTTGTTACTTGCAATACAAAAGAATTTGGCTGACGTTGCTAAAAAAATCATTGATAATATACCGTTAGATCAAAATATTTTTTCATCCTTGAATCTCATTATCTCCAATCAGTATGAAGAAAAATATGTATTATTGTTGTTGAGCAAAATGCAGGACACTTTTTTGAATCAATACGTCGAAGATTGTCTTAATATTTTATTCGTTGCTTTGCAAAATAATTATTGCGAAACTGCGAAATGGTTTGTTGACCGCAAAATCTATGATGAAAAAACAAAATTGTTATCTATGAAGAAGGGATATACGCATCTTATGGAACAAATGATGAAGTAAGATGTTGTATGCTTAGAATTTTATATACAACATTATTTTTTGAGAATTTTTTATTTCATCAAATCCCCAAAGTCCACACCTATTTGTCTGCATGCTTTGTTTCCTTCGCATACAGTCTTTTCTTCCATGCCAACCAGTTGCATGCCATGCTTGGGCAGGTTAAATACTGCTTTGTGTAAGTTGTCGGGGGCTAGGTGGGCATAAATCTCGGTCATTTGGATGGTCCGGTGGCCCAGTAACTTGCATACCGTATAGAGTTCCACCCCGTTTTGGACGAGTTGGCTGGCGAATGTATGGCGCAGTTTGTGCAGGAAACTATCCACTCCTGCCGCTTTGGCTACTTCTTGATAAAAGGTTGTTAAATAATCGGGGTTACAGCGGTTCCCTTTCATGGGCTGGCATACAGTGACCACGTATTCGTGTTTGGCGCGTTTATGGGCCTTTTCTAGGGCATTTCTAAGGTCTTGTGTCATGGGTACAAAGCGGTGGTTTTCTGTCTTATTAGGGGCAATATACAGTTGGTTATTGGCAAAATCAACATCTTCCCACTTTAAATTAGACATTTCTCCTCTGCGTAGTCCGGCATCTGCCCCTAGTAGCACCACAATCTTCCACGCTTCAGAGGGGCAAGCGGCTAATAGTTTGTCTATTTCTTCCGGGGTGTGGAACACAACTCTACCCCGGGCTGTCTTAATCTTTGTGACAGTAGTCCAATCTCGCTTGGGCACATATTGCCATTTCTCACCCCTATGCATAGCGGTTTTAATACATATCACTAAGCTATTGATATGCCTGGCACTGATGTTTTTCTTAATAAGATGCTCTTTATAGGTTTGTAGTAACTCGGGAGTAATATCCTGTAAAAAACGAGGCTTTTTCATTTCTTCCAAATAGCGGATAGCCAATTTCATACGGTTACACGTATTACGGGCCTTATCAATAGACATGTGATAGAGTAATTTGGCCTTAAATGCATCCCAAGTAATATGTACAGGCATCCTCTCTTTAACAGCATTCCGGCGGCGAATAAGTTCCTGATATTTTAGCAGGGCTACTTGTTTATTTTCAGTTTGGAGCGAGAGACGTCTTCTAACCCCATTAAAATCGTAATAATCTGCGTAATAGTACGGCCCTTTTTTGATTTTGTGTACACTCATAATTCTCTCCTGTAAGAAGTGTTTTTACATACACATTCACGCTTCTTATAGGGAGAGAAGTCAAGTTGTATTTGAATTTTTTCGAAAAGAAATAATTTAAAAATCCCCGGATTGTGACCGGGGACGGGTTATAGAATTTGCTTATACCTTCTAAAACCCGTTTTTTCTTGCTATCTTATACCAACCTTTAAAACGATATTCGAATTCCCAAGATGCAATCGATCCCATGACAACAAGTATAATTAAAAGAAATAGAATTGGACTCAACCATAACTTTATTCCTCCTTGTGCAATCCACGATACGCTTAGGCCAAATATCCCTATACAAAATACGCTTTGTAGTATGGTAGTAACTATAAGATCGCAGTAGGTGTGTCCAATAATAGAAATCCTTTCTGTTGCAGAGATTCCTGTTGCTGAACACGAGCATTCCAAATCTTTTCCCTGCTTTCCTGTATGAAAAATTTGTAACAAGAAAGCATCTCCGGCATTGAAGTGATGAAATTTAATAATAGCGCTCTTGCGATCTTTACTAATACAGGTAGTATAAACATTGCCTGTATCGGTGTGTTCAATAACATCAATTCGTAGCAGACGGCAATGTTCTTTCCCTTCGATAACAATTCCTTTTCCATTTACAAAATCTTGCTGAGTTAATGGAACCTGTCCATCGTTGACAACTAATATCTTAGCAATAGACAAGCCTTTAATAACTTTTGTTTTATAGTATATCTTGATTGCAGGATCTCCAATATCTGGGGTAATTAAACGTTCATTTTTCAGCAACCATAGGAGTTTACCACGATGCCTTTTTTGTAAAATGGCTCCAATTAATGCCGAAAAAATTGCTATTAAAATATCTTTCATAAAAATATTCCTCACTTTCCTTCTTTATTATGCTTGGGAAGTTTCTAGTGTTTATTCTGTATAAGTAACAGTTTTCATCTTCATATCTTTTTTAATGGTTCTAAGTGCATCAGGTGCAATTTGGTAAAAAAAATCCTCACAATTATTCCTACCTTTTATAACCCACCGGTTGCTGTCATCTACGAAAGATATGGTCATTTGCTGTATCCATTTTGTTACTTGTTTAATTTCATCAAATCGAGAATCGGGTTTCTGTATACCCTCCTTTAGAGAAGTATATAAAGCTAGAAAATAAGCATAAAAATCTGCAATGTTGATAGCTAATACTTTCTTAGAGTCCGCATGGTATGGAACATCTACAATATTGGGCAAGTGAAAAGAATTTGTTGATGCCATTTTTTTATATTTTTCCCCCGTTAGATAATATTCATGAGCCCAAGTCGGAAGATTCCATATTAAATCAATAATGGTGTTATCTTTCTCATCAAAAACCAACAGAGAGTCTCCCTTGTTGTTTTTCTCATTCATATTTAATTTTTGTACGCAAAGGGCCAAATGCATGGCTGCTAGTCGATATATTTCAATTTTTGCCGTGCTATCATGCAATCCTTTACATTTTAATAATTTCTTAAAATTTTCATTCTGCTCAACGGCGCTTAACTTTTCCGAATCAACCGCAGAAAACAAAATCTTATGTTTTCTCTCGTTGATATATTTAATGATTTCATCTATTAGTTTAAATCGTCGTTCCCTTGGAACTTTTTTCCATATATTGAGACCTCTATACAAATCAGTAGTATGTATTTCTTCTAAATTATGCTCCAAGTGTTTAGATAGAATTGTCCGCAAGGCATTCCATTCAGTTTTTGTTTTTTTCATGCGGGTAATATCAAACATAATTGCTGCCACTACCACAATTCGTTTATTTTTATCATAACTTTCGTCAATATAACAAATTTTCATACTTGTTCTATCTTACAACAAATCTATTGTTGTCTTTTGTTTTGTTTGATTTCGGTTAAACCGTAGCTAGCGTTCCCTAAAGCATAGTCTAGTTGTTCAACCAATGTATACAATTGTTTGACATCAGACTCAGTTACTACAGATGAATTTGCCATATATTTTTGTCGCAAATCAATAGCCAATTTCATTAATCGAGCGAAAGGAACACCATCTTTTCCTTGCAGAAGAAAAATAAATTCGCTTTGATGTGACATGCACCATTCCAGTAGTTTGTCTGTAGACGTTTTATCTTGAGGGAACTCCTTACATGCCTCATCTAGCTTTTGCGCCAATTCCAAACGGCGCATGCGCAAATCTTGTTGAATTTGGAGTTGTGTGATGGCATACTGTTTCCAAGCGAAATAAGCAATTGCGATTGCACACATCCATTCTGCATTTTGTTGTAAGAAAGTTAATACACACATAGTTCTTGAAAAATCTCCTCTTAGAAAATCTATATATATTGTAGAAAATTTATCATTGTCGTATAGAAAAAGAAGAATAATTTAATGTTAATCTCCCATTTTAGGGATTTTTTTACGTTTATTACCGCAGGTTTGCTAAAATAAAAGTATCAGTTTTAAAGGAGACTTTAACTTAAAATAAGCCTTAAATGTGGCTTATAAACAATTAGTACTGTTTTTGGAATCCTATGTAGAATAGGATGGTTGTTGAGTACACTCAATGTCCAAAGGCGTCCAAAAGCGGCCATTTCGGTAGAAGATATTTGGGAAGTCATGAGCCCTTCTATCTTCTGCCAAATGTTCGCATATTCTTGATATAGAATCTTCTATTTAAGATTATGTGACACGGCTGCTGTTGGTATACCCGCCTTTGGAGTACCGACTTCAGCCGTTTTTGTTTACAAATCCAATTTGACAACATTAACGGCTCAAAGGAATCGTTATGTTGTCTAAACAACAAAGTAAATATTTTGCTTACGAACTTACAAGATTAGATAAAACGGGAAAATTAGGCGGATTTTCCCAAGCATTGCTTGATGCCCAAGTAGATCTCAATCCGCATCAAATAGAAGCGGCTTCATTTGCCATACAGTCCCCTCTAACAAAAGGGGTTGTGCTCGCTGATGAAGTCGGTTTGGGAAAAACTATTGAAGCAGGAATTGTATTGTGTCAGTATTGGGCTGAAAGGAAACGTCATTTATTGGTTATTTGTCCGGCTGCTTTGCGAGAGCAATGGAAACTAGAATTAGAAGAAAAATTTAATTTGCCCGCCATTATTTTAGATTCCAAGACATATTTTACTGGTGCTTTTAATTTAACCGACAAAGTTATTATTGTGTCGTACAATTTTGCCGCTAAGCAAGAATTGGAACTTGTTAAAGTATCGTGGGACTTGGTTGTGTTGGATGAAGCCCATAAATTACGTAATGTATATCGTGAAAGCAATAAAATCGGTCGGGCACTTGAAAGAGCATTAAATGGGCGTAGAAAGATTTTGCTCACAGCGACTCCGTTACAGAACTCCTTGATGGAACTATATGGCCTTAGTTTGCTAATAGACCCTAATATTTTCGGAGACGACAGATCCTTCCGTGCTCAATACACAACTACCCAAGGGTACTATAAGGAGTTAAAAGAACGTTTGGCTGCTTTTTGTAAACGTACACTTCGTTCTGATGTATTAGAGTACATACGCTACACGAAGCGCAAACCCATTACATTTCCTTTTGTGCCTTCTACAAAAGAGCAGATCCTTTATGAAAAGGTTTCAAAATTCTTACAAAAAGAAAGTGTGTATGCTATTCCGCATCGTCAAAAACACTTAATTTCACTGATTTTATATAAGTTGTTGGCATCTTCGTCTTTGGCTATTTGCGGTACCCTTTCTACCATGTTAGAACGCATGGAAAAAATTAAAGCGGGGCAAAGTACTGTCGTCGAAGATCAAAAATTTGATGATCTGATCATAGAAGCTGATTTAGAAGATGAACAGGAAGATATTGCTATTTCAGATAAAGAAAACCAAAATGTAGACACAGAAGTATTAGACAAGGAAATAGCCGAGATTAAATCTTACATCGCTTTAGCCAAAGAAGTAGGCACAGATAACAAAACTGAAGAATTAGTGAAAGCATTAGAAACTGGTTTTGCTGAAATGCAAAAGATGGGGGCTCCCCAAAAAGCACTTATCTTTACAGAAAGCCGTAGAACACAAAAATATCTATATGATTACCTGTCTGCTCACGGATATGCACACCAAATAGTGCTATTTCACGGTGGAAATCGTTTACAGCGTAATGAACTTATAAAGCAATTTAAAAATGATGCCAGTATTATGATTGCCACCGAAGCGGGCGCCGAAGGGTTAAACATGCAATTTTGCTCTTTGGTTATTAACTATGACTTGCCGTGGAATCCTCAACGTGTGGAACAACGTATTGGGCGGTGCCATAGGTATGGTCAAAAATACGATGTAGTTGTTATTAACTTTGTAAATCAAAAAAATGCAGCTGATAAACGCGTGTTTGAATTATTATCCTCAAAATTCCAATTGTTTGAAGGCGTGTTTGGAGCTTCTGATGAAATTTTGGGGTCTATTGAAGATGGTGTAGACTTTGAAAATAAGATTTTAGATATTTATCAAACCTGCCGTACACCGGAAGAAATAGACAAAGCATTTGATAACTTACAAAAAGAAATGGAAAGTACGATTGATCAAAAACTTCGTCGTACTAAACAGGAATTATTACGCAATTTTGATGCTGACGTTCACCGACGTCTAAAAGTTAATTTGGAACAAACCAAAATACAATTAACGGATCGCCAAAAACTATTTTGGGCATTGGCTAAGGAAATCCTAAAAAAGGATGGTGTGTTTGACGAGCAGGAGTTCTCTTTCACGTTAGAAAACCCTTCTTTAGGCAAGTGTGGCAAATATTATTTCTTAACACAAACCGATAAACACCAAGATATAGAATCTTCCTTTATTTTCCGTTTATCGTCTCCGTTAGGAGAATATATTGTTAAAACGGCTAAAGATTTGGATACCAGCCACCTAGCAGAGATAACTTTTGACGTTTCACATGCCAAGCAACGGCACAAGTATTTGGAAGAAATGCAAAAAGACCGTTTGTTTGGATGGTGCTCGGCCCAGTTGCTAACCATTCACAGTTTCGAACAAGAAGAATATATCGTACTTACAGGAATTGATAATTATCAAAAGTCCGTAGACCAAGAAACATTAGAAGAAATGCTTCGTTTATCGGCTGCGGATGTTTATGAAGAAAAAATTCCGCAACCCGTAGAAAAGGATTTGCTTGCCAAGTTAGAAAAGGAAAATTTGGAACATGCCAAACAGCAATCCGAAAATCGAAACATGAGCTTCTTTAAAGAAGAAACTGAAAAGATTAACAAGTATATAGAAGACAAATTGTACATGGTGGACAAGGAATTAGATGATGTCAAAAAGCGTATAAAGGTGCTCCTTAGGGAAGAAACTCAAGCCGATAATATGACTCGTAAGGCAGCCCTGCAAGATGAAATCATTACCTTGGAGCGTAAGAAACGCCGCCTGCGCCGTGAAGCTGAAGACATAGAAGACAAGATTATGGAAGAGCGTCAGCAATTAATAGACACACTTAAAAAACGTCTTGTTTCAAAAATGACAACGCAACATTTATTCACATTTAAATGGAAGTTACAATAGGAGATAATATGACCGCATTTGAGCAGTTAAAACAAAAACTACACGAGATTTTCCAGTTGGACAAACGGGAACTTGATTTTGGTATTTACCGCATTATGAACTTAAAAGCGGATGAAATTGCCTCTTTTATCGACAATGATTTACTTGCCCAGGTAAAAAGCGAGTTGGAAAATTATACGGCAAATGATAACAAAGAGATTAAAGAACAACTTGAAAAAACAATTGCCACGCTTAAAGAAACTGGGGTGAAAAATATTGAGGAACTTCCCAAAATTAAGGAATTACGTGCCAAACTTGCGCAATCTTTTGATGCTAAAAAGACGGAAACTGAAATTTACTCTGATTTGTATAACTTCTTTAAACGCTATTATTCAGAAGGTGACTTTTTATCGTTGCGCCGTTATAAAGAGGGTGTATATGCCTTGCCGTATGAAGGCGAAGAAGTTAAATTGTATTGGGCTAATGCGGACCAATACTATATAAAATCCAGCGAAACTTTGACCAATTATACGTTTAAGGCGGGTCCACATAAAATCCGCTTTGAAGTAACCGATGCCACTACTGAACAAAATAACAATAAAGGAAAAGATGACCGACGATTTAAACTGTTGGAAACCAACCCTGTACGCAAGGAAAACGGGGAGTATATTATCTCTTTTTCGTATTTGTCAGACCCGCAGAAACCCAATCAAAAAGGACTTAATGAGCAAGCCGCGCAAGCACTATTACAAAATAGTGTATTGGCTGATTGTCGGGAAGAGTTGCGTGCGGAAAGAGGGGCTGGAAAGGCCAAAAGTACCTTATTGGGTAAGCATTTAGATGATTTTACAGCCAAAAATACTTTTGACTATTTTATCCACAAGAATTTGGGTAAATTTTTGCGGCGAGAGTTAGACTTCTATATCAAGAATGAAATGATGCACTTGGACGATATAGAAACCGAAAATGCTCTGCGTGTAGAGCAGTATTTGGCTAAAATTAAGGTTTTCCGCAAAATTGCGGGTAAAATTATTACCTTTTTGGCCAGTTTGGAAGATTTCCAAAAGAAATTATGGCTTAAAAAGAAGTTCGTACTAGAGACAAACTATTGTATTACCCTAGACCGTGTACCCGAAGAGCTATACGAAGAAATTGCCCAAAATGATGCCCAACGTGAAGAATGGGTAAAACTGTTTGCCATTAATGAAATTGAACAAGATACTACCCATGTGGGCTATAGCGTGCCCTTGACCATTCAATTTTTGAAGGAAAACCCATTTTTGGTGCTAGACACAGCATTCTTTAGTATAGAGTTCAAGTATAAGCTGCTTGCTCGTATTGATGATTTGGACAAAAATTGCGACGGCTTACTCATTCATAGTGAAAACTTCCAAGCATTAAACTTGCTGCAAGAAAAATACCGTGAAAAAGTGCAGTGTATTTATATAGATCCGCCATTTAACACGGAGAATGATACTGATTTTTTGTATAAGGATAATTATCAAACATCTTCGTGGCTCTCCCTTATGTGTAGTCGTTTTCAGTTAATGAAACCTTTAATTACTACGCAAGGGTCTTGTTACCTTCATTTAGATGAAAACGCTGATTTCCTGGGAAGATTGTTGTTAGAGAACATATTTACCGACGTGACCAACGAAATAATTTGGAATAAAGGTTTTAGAGGCACAGAATCTAAAAATATTTATCAACATTCTCATGACACTGTTTTTTACTTAAAAAATAATATTGATAATGCTATATGGAACAATCCAGCACAACCATATAAAGACGAAAATTTAGGAAGGTACAATCAAATTGATGAAAATGGGAAGAAGTTTGCTTTGGTAAAACGCACTAGAACCAATGGAGAAGTATATTATGGAAAAGTTTATCCAAAGGAAGGTGGTAAACATGCCAATGATGTCATTTCTCATATTCCAACAATGGCGTCGACAAATCCGGAGAGAATTCCAGAATTTAAGACCCAAAAACCTGAGGCTCTATTAAAATTTTTTATAGAAGCATCATCTAATCAAAATGACTTGATCTTAGATTTTTTTGGGGGAAGCGGGACGACTCTTGCTGCTGCTTATAAACTTCGCCGGAAAGGAATATTGGTGGAAATGGGGAAATACTTTGATAATATTGTTATTCAGCGTATTAAAAAAGCATTGCATGGAGAAAAATGTGGAATAAGTGATTATCAATATGGTGGTTTATTTAAATATATTCGTTTGGAATCTTACGAAGATGCGTTAGATAATTTGTCATTTGAGAGAACAGCTGCCCAAAAGCAGTTATTTTCCGAAAACAAATCCATCCAAGAAGAATATACGCTCAAGTATATGATGGATTTAGAAACCAAGAGCTCTCTATTGACGGTACACGATTTTAACCATCCGTTTGATTATTCACTAAATATTACCCGTAACGGTGAAACCAAACGTGTAAACGTTGATTTAGTGGAAACTTTTAACTACTTGATTGGCTTAGAAGTGCACAATATACAAGAATCGCGCGGAGTAGTGTCCGTAGAAGGTGTTACGCGCAATGGGGAAAAAGTGCTCGTTTTATGGCGTGATGTAGCCAAAACAAACAATGAGGCCTTAAACACATGGTTTGAAAAACGTGCTTATTCCACACAAGATCACGAGTTTGACATCATCTATGTAAATGGCGACAATAACCTAGAAAACCTCCGCAAAGAAGATGAAACGTGGAAAGTTCGCCTAACAGAAGCGGAATTCTTAAAACGCATGTTTGATGTGCAGGAAGCATAATTATGGCTAGAAAAACGACAAAGAAAAATGAAATCCGTTTTGCAGATGAGCTAATCTTAAACCGCTTTTTATTAAATCAAATCGGTTTTGAGGATTTTAAAGACTTGTCTAATACCTTAAAACCCGCCAAAGAAGGATGGAAAGAAGACGGAAGCAGTTATTTTTATGACTTTTTAATCAATTCATCCTTTTTCTCAAATGCTCAAATAGATAAAGACACCTTACTCGGCTATGATATGAACATAGCCCGTCATACCAAAGCCATGCAAGGTAAACGGCCAGATCCTATTGTATGGAAGTATTTCCAATGGGCATGCTTATTGTTTACGGAGATATTTTTGGACAAATTTTTTACGGATAGCAAAAAATTACTCCAAGATTTAAATGCTTTTAAACAAAGCCATGCGGAATGGAACCATATTCCACCATACACGCTAGAAGACATCAATAAAGTGGCTGTTTGGAATGCTACTGGTTCGGGCAAAACACTCCTCATGCATGTTAATTTACTGCAATACAAGTATTATTTAGCAAAACACCACAAAGAAGATAGTTTGAATAAGATTTTGCTAATTACCCCTAACGAAGGGCTTTCTAGACAGCATTTAGATAATTTTAATTTATCACAAATTTCTGCTGAGTTTTTTGATAAAAATGCAGGTAGTTTGTTTGCCAAAGATACGATACAAATTATTGATATCAATAAGTTAAAAGAAGAGGGGAAAGTAGGGAAAGGAAAAGATGCTAAAACAATAGACGTTAATTCTTTTGAAAATAATAATTTGGTTTTTGTGGATGAGGCCCATAAAGGCGCACGCAGTGATGAACAAATTACTAAAAATACACGTGACAAGTTGTCTTCTAAAGGATTTGCCTTTGAGTACTCCGCTACACTGGGACAAGCGGTGGAAGCAGCCGACAAGAAAGATATGCGTTATGAGTATTGTAAATGCACGCTGTTTGACTATTCCTATTCGTGGTTTTATAAGGACGGCTATGGCAAAGATTATCGTATCATGAACTTGAAAGACGATACGAATAAGGAGTATCGCAAAATTTATTTAACGGGATGTTTGCTCGCTTTCTACCAACAGTTACTAACATGGGATAATCATTCCGCAGAATATAAGCAGTTTAATTGGGAAAAACCTTTGTTGGTCTTTGTAGGGGCTACCGTCGTCGGACGCCAAAATAAAAATAATCAGGCGGAACAAATATCTGATGCGATGGATATTCTGCATTTTTTGGCTGATTTTGTACACAATAAACAACAAAGTATAGACCATATCAACCAATTACTGGAAAATAAATTCAAATCTGGAGGAGATGTGTTTGCCAATACGTTTACGCTTATTACCAAACGAGGGGAAGATGTGTATAACGATATTTTGCGGTTAATCTTTAAATCACAGGCGTCGGGCGCACTGCACTTAAATAAATTAAAAAGCATAGAAGGAGAAATATCCATGAGGATAGCAAACAATCCACCGTTCGGCGTCATTAACGTAGGGGAACCGGAAATGTTATTGGAAAAGTGCCAAAATACCGGGTTGTTTGTGTTGGGGGAGGAAAATTTCTCAACGTCTTTGTTTGATACCATAAAAGAGCAAGATTCTGAGGTAAATGTTTTAATCGGTTCAAAGAAATTTATGGAGGGATGGGATTGTTTTAGAGTAAGCACGATGGGGCTTATGCATGTCGGCCAGCAGGAAGGTTCCCAAATCATTCAACTTTTTGGTCGTGGTGTGCGCTTAAAAGGATACCAAAAACGTTTAAAGAGGACTTCTAGATCGGAATATCGGGGGGGGCCTTACCACAAAGAGGTAGTAAACTGCATGGAAACCTTAAATATATTTGGTGTGAAGGCCAATTATATGGAAAAATTTGAGGATTATTTAAAGCGCGAGGGTATGCCGACAGGAAGAAAAATAGAGTTCGTTATACCTGTTCTTAAAAATTTGCCTAATAAAAAATTGAAAATTGTTCGTCTAAAAAGCGGAGTAGATTTTAAGAAAAATGGAGAAAAACCGACTTTGCAATATGTCCCATACATACAACAAAACAAAGTACAGGTAGATTGGTATCCTAAAATACAAGCGCTAAAGAGCGAGGAGATTAAGGATAGTGAGCGAGATTTGAAAAAAGAAACAAATCTTTTGACGCCGGCTCATTTAGCGTTTATGGATTGGGAGCGGTTATATTTGGAATTGGAAGAATATAAGGCCGAAAAATCGTGGTACAATTTAAACCTGAATGTGGAAGATATCAAGCAATTATTTAATAAGCATAATGACTGGTATGAATTATATATTCCACGAGAAGATTTAAGAATTACTTCTTTTGCTGATTTTGAGCAAGTGTATGATATTTCCCTAACGTTGGTAAAGAAGTATTGCGATAAATTTTATACTTACAAAAAATCCGATTGGGAAAAGGATAAATTAGAATATTGTGAGATCAAGCCGGATGATAATAATTTTATTGAAGAATATAAGATTTATGTGCGTGATTCCGAGCAGGATGTAATTGCGCGGATAAAAGAATTGGAAAACCTTATCAAATCCAAGCAATTTAAGGATTTTGATATGACTTTAGCTTCCGCAATATACTTCGATAAACATCTATATAATCCGTTGCTTCTAAAAACCAATAAAAATGAGCTGTTAGAAGTAAAACCAGTGCCTCTAAATGAAGGAGAAGGAAAATTTGTTACGGATTTACGAGGGTATTGCCAATCCCATAAGGAAGAGCTAAAAGATCAAGAAGTATACCTTTTGCGTAACCGTAGTAAAGTGGGTATAGGTTTTTTTGAAGAAGGTGGCTTTTTCCCGGATTTCATACTTTGGATTATTAAAGGCAATGCACAACGTGTTGTGTTTATTGACCCTAAAGGTACGCGTAATTTAAACGGTAAAAAAGATCCTAAAATTATGTTCTATCAACGAATCAAAGAGATAGAAAGGCAATTAAAAGATTCTTCTATTACTTTAGATTCCTTCATCTTATCTGTTACCGATAAAGAACTAATTAATTGGGCTTTAGACTGGGAAGTGGAAGATTTTGGCGAACGACATTTTCTATTTCAAAGTGACAAGAACTATATCAAGAGAATTTTTGATAAATAGTGTTTAAGTATGTATGCAGAATCAAATGAGGTTTTATAGTGTCCACAAGTATGTAGGTTGGCATAATAAAAATCACGAAAAATCGCTTCGCAGTGTACCATAAAATTTATAGTTTATAGTGTCCAAACTGTGCCCAGTATATTCATAGTTTTCGCAAAAAATTTTAGTAGTTTTTATACTTCCTCGACGAGAAGTACTAATTATAGTATGTAAAAAAATCTTGGGAATTTAGGTTGTGCGGATATAGTTTGCAGAAAAAGAGCGTATAATTTAGATTTTGTCGACGAGAAAAAGAAGAATTTTAGCGTTTATTGTACACCATAAAGGGTCCACTAAGAATATACACTTTTTTGCTTTTTTTGCGTTTTTTGCTTTTGGGAACACCGACGAGGAAGTATAAGAAAAAAACCCGCTCTCGACGGAGAACGGGTATGTTTTAAGACGTGCGCCCAACAAGCACAGAACCTTCGACGAGAGCGTGTCCATTATAGTGTACCATAGTTCTTATACTCAGTTTTAGCACTCCCCATTATTATTTTGGCACTTTGGCTAGTTCGAGTTTCACAAGTGCATAGCAAGGATTAGTGACTATTGGAAATTCTGCCCCGAATGCGTAAAAATGCTTATAGAAGCCGGAGAAGACGTAAATAACGGCTACGAGAAGGAAAAAATGTAAAATATTATATATGAAAAAACTATTCTCCCTTTTGGCAAAAAGGCCCGAAATTCCCGCTGTCCGCGTGACGGCGTTACTGTCCGCCTGGTTCTTGCTGTTCTTAAACTGCAGTTTCTGGCGTTTTGTGTGGACGCATACCGAAGTTTCCGGTTTTACGAACACACTGTTCATGCTGTCCATCCCACTTGCAGTGTTTACGCTGATGTATCTGGCGTTCAGCCTGCTGCTCCTTCCGTATGTAGGCAAACCGCTGATGATACTTTTGCTTATCATTTCCGGCGCGACCAACTACCTGATGTTCCAATTCGGTACGTTTATCGACGCGGATATGATCCGCAACACGTTTGAAACGCACCCCGGCGAAGTGAAAGATTTAATCACGCCCCTGTCCGTATTATGGCTGACGCTGGGCGGTATTGTACCCGCCGTGTGGCTGGCGCGCGTAAAAATCGTTTTTAGACCTTTCTGGAAAGAAGTTACCGCCCGCCTGGCGCGCTGCGGTATCCTTTTGCTGTGCGTGCTTGTTTTAGCGCCGTTTGTGTATAAAGAATACGCCTCGTTCGGCCGCAACAACCGCGAAGTACGCCGCCTGGTAAACCCGCACAACTACGTGTACGCCACCATCCGCTATTTCCAGATTGAACAACAAAAGAAACGTCCGTTTATCAAACTCGACGAAGAAGCGGAACACGTACCGTACCCGGACGAAGAAAAAACGGTATTTATCGTAGTACTGGGCGAAACGTCCCGCGCAATGAATTTTTCGTTAAACGGATACGAAAAAGAAACCAACCCGGAACTTAAAAAACACGATATCGTCAACTTTAGAAACGTCCAGTCCGCCGGCACGGCAACGGCGGTGTCGGTTCCGGCGATTTTCTCGTTTACGTCCCGCAAAGATTTCAGCCCCACCGACGCCAAATACACCGAAAACCTGCTGGACCTCTTACAGCAAACCGGGTATGAAATTTTGTGGAAAGAAAACGACAACGGCTGCAAAGGCGTCTGCCAGCGCGTGCCCAATGTGGAAATGGATTTGAAAGACAAACGCTTCTGCGACGGCACCTACTGCAAAGACGAAATTCTGCTCGACGGCCTGGAAGAATACTTAAGAAACATCAAAGGCCACACATTTATCGTTCTGCACACCATCGGCAGCCACGGCCCGACGTACTACCGCCGCTATCCGCCGGAATTTAAGAAATTTACCCCCACCTGCGATACGGAAGAAATCCAAACCTGCACGCAGGAACAAATCAAAAATACGTACGACAACACCATTCTGTACGCGGACCACATCGCCGCGAGCGTAATCGATATTCTCAAAAAGTTCCCCGAATACGAAAGCGGCATGATGTACGTGTCCGACCACGGGGAATCGCTCGGTGAAAACGGCGTTTACCTGCACGGTCTGCCGTATTTCATCGCCCCTAAAGAACAGACGGCCGTCCCCATGGTGATTTGGATGAGCGACGTTATGAAAAAGTCCGACCATTTGGATTACGAATGTTTAAAGAAAAAAGCGGCGAAAGGCCAGTTCTCGCACGACAACATCTCCCACTCGCTTCTTTCGTTAATGGAAGTAGACAGCACGGCATACGATAAAAACTTAGACTTCTTTGAAGAATGCCGCATTGACCCGCTTCCCCGCAAAAACTAACCGTTTAGCCCCGGCCTCAACAAGCCGGGGCGTTTTTTTACCCTTTATAATTGATAAAATATAGATAGGTTACGCGTGAAGTCACATCACGCAATTTAAAAAACCGAGGAATAAAAAACATGTTACCCAAAGCGTATGAACCGCAGGAAGTAGAAAAAAAACTGGCCGAAAAATGGCAAAACGCCAAACTTTTCGCCGCCACTGCCTATAAAAACTTCAAAGCCAAGTTAAATTAATATTTTCTTTTCTGCAAATACTTATACGCTATTGGATACATAAGTTGTCAAAGTTAACCAAAATAATCGTGGTTTTATAGTGTCCAAAAGTATGTAGGTTGGCATAATAAAAAGTTAATTAACCCCATAATTGCTACAATAAAATAAAGGAGATTGTAATGCAAATTCATCAGATTCGCAATGCCACCGTTAAAATAACCTATGCAGGAAAAACTTTTTTAGTGGATCCCTGGCTACTACCCAAAGAAGCCATGCCCGGTTTTGCAGGGGCTTTTCATAGTGAGGTTCGTCAACCCCGTGTAGAACTACCTTTGCCGGTAGCGGAAATTGTAAAAGCAGATGCAGTTATTTTGACCCATGTTCATCCCGATCATTGGGATGAGATGGCCGCCAATCATATCCAAAAGCAAATCCCCTTTTTTGTGCAGTCACAAACCGATAAAACCATTATTGAAAAATACGGATTTACCAATGTGTGTATTTTGTCCGAGTCAGGCACTCTATTTGAAGGCATCACTCTTTATAAAACGCCTTGTCAACATGGGAGAAAAGAAATTGTAAAACCCATGTGCGAAAAAATGGGCATGCCTTATGATGCCATGGGAATCGTATTTAAGAACTCTGCGGAAAAAACGCTTTACGTGGCAGGCGACACAATTTGGTGCGAAGAGGTAAAGCATACATTAGACACTTACAAGCCCCAAGTGGTGCTTATTAACGCCTGCGGAGCGAGTTTACTTGTGGGCAATGGAGAACGCTTGATTATGCACAAGCAAGATATAGAAGATCTTGCCTCCTATATACCGCAAGCACAAATTATTGCCAGCCATATGGATACCGTCAGCCATTTAACGGTTACGCGCCAAGATATCCGTTCTTTGGGCCTGTCTAATGTACATGTCCCGGAAGATAACGAGGTACTTTCTTTTTAGAGTAAACGCACTTTACTTTGGCAGGTTTTATAGTGTCCAAAAGTATGTAGTTTGGGCATAATAAAAGCCGCAAGGATTTTGCAGGACAACAAAGAAAAGCGTAGCGTTATAGTGTCCAAACTGTGCCCAGTATATTCATAGTTTTCGAAAAATTTTTTAGTAGTTTTTATACTTCTTCGACGAGAACTAATAATTATAGTATGACAAAAATTTTCGGGAATTTAGGTTGTGCGGATATAGTTTGCAGAAAAATCGTGTATATTTACACTTTTCTCGACGAGAAAAAGAAGAATTTTAGCGTTTACTGTACACCATACAGGGTCCACTAAGAATATACACTTTTTTGCTTTTTTTGCGTTTTTTGCTTTTGGGAACGTCGTCGGAAAAGTATAAGAAAAAAACCCGCTCTCGACGGAGAACGGGTATATTTTAAGACGTGCGCCCAACAAGCCTCGTACTACCGACGGACGTGTACGAATTTTCTGCCATATATTTTCCTGCTTTGCCAATAGTAATCTAGACCTTGGCAGAGAAAATATTACCATCGTCTTATAGTTCGAGTTTCAACAGCGCATCGAAGTATTGCTATTTCGGCCCTACGAGTTTGAAAAGGGCCAAATGCGGGAGACTCTAAAACCCGTTTGTGGGCCGATTTTGGGGCATTTAGTGCCCTTTTCTCCCTGACATTAAGATTAATTGTCCAGCAATATGTTTTCTTTCATACTGCTAAATTGCTAAAATACAAACAGAGACCCGTTATCATATGAACAATAAATTGAAAATGATCCAAAATACACCCGCTAATCTTGATACAAATCAACCGATATGGACGCAGAAAACTTTCAAATATCCTAATCGGACTATCCGTTTGGCGACATCGTTCAGTGGTATCGGAGCTATAGAACATGCATTTCAACGCTTGGGATTATCTACGGAAATTGTATTTGCTGGAGATATTGACGAGAAATGTAAAACTTCATACTTCGCCAATTACCCTATTACTGAGAAACAATGGCATTCAGATATCTGTTCTTTTAATGCCAAACCTTTCCGTGGAAAAGTTGATATATTCGTTGGTGGAGCCCCATGTCAGGCGTTTTCTATGGTAGGTAAACGAAGAGGATTTGCAGATACTAGAGGTACTTTGTTTCGAGAATTTGCACGTGTGGTTAAGGAATGTCAACCTAAAGTGTTCATTTTTGAAAATGTGCAAGGAATTCTAACGCATGATAAAGGGACCACTTGGGATGTAATATATAATACATTTACCGAATACTGCGGATACCATGTATATTATCAAGTTCTAAATAGCAAAGATTATGGCATTCCTCAACATAGAGAAAGAGTTTTCTGTATTGGTTTTCTCAAAGACACAAAATTTAAATACCCAGCCCCGATTCCATTGAAATATAAAATGTATGACTTCTTGGAAGATTATATAGACACTAAATATTTTCTCAAAGATAAAGGAGTCAAATTTGTAACAAGTCATAAAAATCGCAATAAACGCTATACACAAATAAATGGGGATATCGCACTCTGCCAAAAACGAAATCAGCAATTTAATTGGCATGGAGATTTTGTTTTTCATCCCTCTATTGGCAAGGAAAAAATTGATAGCGATGAATTTGTGTTTGATGTGAGAAAAGTAGAAGAAAAATACTATTTGTCCGATAAAGTGAAAAAATATGTGCTGTCCACTGGTACCAAAAATTTCAGCACTCCGGTTAAAACCGATTTGAATATCGCTCGCCCCCTGCTACAAACTATGCATAAAATGCATCGTGCGGGCGTTGATAATTATGTTACCCATACGGGACGTATCCGCAAATTAACTCCTCGGGAATGCTTGCGACTAATGGGCTTCCGAGATTCGTTCAAAATTGCGGTTTCTGATACTTCCATGTATCAACAAGCAGGTAATAGTATCGTGGTAGATGTCTTAATAGCTTTACTAAAACAAATGGATATTACCAAATATGGGGTAGAATCATGCAAATAAACGGACAAAATTTTAAAGTCGAAAATTTATTTGATCATATCGTAACTGTTCCTGATTGTATAGTATTGGGAGACAATAAATTAGGTGGCGGCCATGGAGAAAGCAAACTCTATTTTGGAACCAAAGAAGAAATGCGATCCTTTTTTGGAAAAGCAGGATTTGTGGCTCCTTGTTTCGTTTTGAAGAAAGATTTAATTACGTATTTGGAGACACTCAAAGAAGAATATATGCATCCTTCTCAACCTTATCGTGGTGCAAAGGAATTTCCTACGTTATGGGCTGAGCGCATGAAGAAAGTGCAAACCTTACCAGAAGTCATTCCATTTAATGTTACCGATCAGACTCAAATACAAGGTCCTCGGGGGTACATTAACTCGTCAGATTTTGGGTATCAGTTAATACGTGAACTATCTCTTCCTTTAGTAAGCTATATTTCCGCCATGGAAATTAAAGATTCCAGTGGACATTCACTCTTTTACTGGAAATTATTTGTGGATTTTGATGCTATTGCGGAAAAGAAGAATGGGCCTTTGGTTTTTATTTATGGAAAGGGTGTAGCTAATAAAGGCCAAGAGAATGAGCAAGAAGAAAGTCCTAAAAATCAAGAAATCCGAAAAGCACGCATTGGGCAGGGGAAGTACAGAGAGCTATTGCTAGAAGAATGCCCCTTCTGCCCAATTACTATGATTAGCGACGACCGCTTATTGATTGCCAGCCATATTAAACCCTGGGCTGTTTCAACCGATAAAGAAAAAATAGATCCACAAAATGGTTTTATGCTTTCTCCTCTTTATGACAAATTGTTTGATCGAGGATTTATCACTTTTACCGATGATAAACATGTCCAACTTTCCAACTGGATTTCTGCACAAAATTGGAAACGTATAGGAATTCATGACAATGATTTTTTTCAGGCATTACCAATTACTGAAGCCAGGAAAGTATATCTCGAATTTCATAGGAAATCAGTTTTTAAAGGATAAAACCAAAGCGATACTAAAAATTGCTATACTATACTTACCATAGAGAGTGTACGAGGGACAAGCCCGATGACTACACAGCAACCTACCGCAAGGCAAGGTGCTAATGCTTGGAAGATGGGAATATACGAATTTAAGCCCATCTTTACGATGGGTTTTCTTTTGCCTCTCTGTGGGATAAATAATACAACCACATGGAGGTATTTTTATGAGCACAAGAATACAGAAGATAGTAAACAAAATGGCTAGAATGCGTTTAGGTCCGGAGTGGAGTGAGTATTGGCAAGAAGTTTATAATAATGCTCCATGGCGGGTTAGGAAACACTTCGTGCTAGAGCAATTCATTAGCCCTATTTTAAGTACCAAAGAGTTCCTGAGAGAGCGAGACAGGTTGGAAGCGACACTTACGGAAAAAGAGTGGGATTATCTTATACGGAAAGTATGCGGTGGTTCCAACATCGGTAAATTTTATTATGAGAAACGCATGAAAAAACATCACCCCGAATATGATATTCATAGGGAGAGCCAATCCTAAACTAGAGTAATTATTCTGCCAAAAGTATGTAGAATGGCAGAATAAAATACCAAGTTCGATTCCTATAATAGGCATAGAACTTTAAGAATTTTTCTGCCATTTTTCTGCCGAGCGGTTTTATAGTTTTTGATACATAATGTTGCTTATGTTGCTAACGCTCTCGTCGAGAACTAAAACAATTCTATATTTATACTGGGAATCGAACTTTTGGCTTTGTGCTCTTTTTTAGTGTCCAAATTGTACACCATTTTTGCCTGACAAATTAGAAATCCTCGTCGAGAAAATGGCAAAATTATAGTGTCCAAAATTCTGCCATTTTGTGCCAAAAATGAGCGATTTTTCGGGTTTTAGGAAAGTGAGTAAAAATTGGGGATTTGTCGTCGATAAATGATAAAAAAATCCGCTCTCAAAAAGAGAGCGGAAATTTCTTAAGACGTGCGCCCAACAGGAATCGAACTTGTATCTTCAGCTCCGCAGGCTGACACTCTATCCATTGAGCTATGGGCGCGGAAATCAGTTTTTTATTCGCCGCATTTGCGCGGAAAATTTACAACTCATTTTTTACTACCTAATTATTGTAACATTTTTTCTAAATCTTTTCAAAAAATATTTTTTTACTCAATAATTCCTTCTTGTTTTTACTAACAAGATAATCTTTTGTTGATGAAATTTAATATTGATTTTTTGTCTAGTGTTCTAAACTTGCTATAATACCCGTATGAGCCAAAATAATACTACGGGTACTTATATTTACGATAAAAAATTAGGCAAAGTCGTCAAAATTTCCGACCGCGTGCCCGGCGTTCACAAAGCCGAAGGTCACGTGTGCAACGGCTGTTGCGGGCATTGTGGTTGTCATGACGACTAACCCATCCGCCTTTACCCAAGGCATTCTTTACGCCGTTCAAATTTTCCGCCGGGTGTTTTTACCGCATGTTGTCGCCGGGTTGGGACTTTTTTTGTTGTGTGGCTTGGCCCTGTACTTCTCATGGTTATCTTCTTTTTCTTCAACGGTTAAAACCGTTTTGTCTCTACTGGTACTTGTGACGGTAGGGGGATTTTGTTTCGGTTATGCGCTGCTTGCATCATTTATATACGCCATACACTTGGCGTGCGGAGCGTGGGAAGATTTTATTGATGATATTATTGATAAGGTGCAAGCCAATCTGCTCGCGCATGTGGAAAATTTGCAAGACGGCATCGCCAAAGATCAAGCCAAAGTGCTCGTGCGCGGAAGCGTGCGTGAAGTTTTTCAATCGGCTAGGCGTACGCCTACCGCACTTCCCAGATGGTTTATGGTGCTGTGTTTGGGGGTACTTATGTTAATAGTGCGCGCAGTATTGACGGCGCGTATTATCAAACTGGCGGGGGCTACCGTTAAAGTGAGTAAAATTTTTGCAGGTAAAGCCAGCATCGTCGGGGCGGTATTTTTGAATTTACGTTTATTCACTACACTTTTATTATGGGTGATTTATGGGGTGGGGGGAATCCTCCTATTTTTAATGTTAGGTTTTATGTTGTCGTAGGAGTTTATATAATAGAACTATGAAAAAACTGTTGGGTATATTTTTCTTGTTAAGTATTTCACCGCTACTTTGGGGACAAAGTGGGGTCGCGTTACTTAAGCAAGCAAAACGCCAACCCGATCCGCAACAACAAATTAAACTTCTCACCAAAGCGGTAGAAAAATCGCCTAAACTGGCGGATGCTTACCATTACCGTGGGGACGCTTACCGAGCACTTGGGAAACATAAAGCCGCCTTGGATGACTATACCCGCACAATTAACTTGCGTCCAAAAGAACCCTTTCGCTATTATGCGCGTGCCCTATTATATGAAGATATGCAGCGTTGGCAAGCCGCACTAACCGATTTGAATACGGCCATTTCGCTCAAACCTTCTTATAAAAAATTTTATTTGGAACGGGCACGCGTTCAACTCCGCTTGGGCAAATTTGAAGCCGCCGTATCTGATTACGAAAAAGGGCGATCAACCTTGCCGAAAAATGCGTCCGTATTGGAAATGATGCCTGCGTATATTGGGGCTTATCGATACGATAAAGCACTCACTTTATTAGATTCTTCCGCCGATGCGGATACTTCTGCCGGACATTATTGGCGCGGACGTGTGTATCTGGGTCGTAACGAATTGGATGAAGCCGTTTCCGCATTCAGTAAATCTATCAACCGTGACGATTCATTCGCTCCGGCGTACCGCTACCGTGCTAATGCCTATAAGGATATGGGCGAATTGGAAGCCTCGTTGGCTGATTATACCGTGTTGCTTTCGCTGCAGCCCGAGGCAATTTTTTATAACCGCCGCGGTCTTATCTACGAAGAGCTTGGTCAATATGACCGCGCGGAAGAAGATTATACCCACGCCATAGAACTCAATTCCAAATGGGCTATTCCGTATAATAACCGCGGCTTTGTGCGTATGCACCTAAAAGAGTGGAACGCGGCCCAAAAAGATTTGGAAACGGCTATTTCGTTAGAACCTTCCGTGCCGACGCCGTACATCAATTTGGCCGGAGTATATTGGTTAGGGAAAAAAGACCGCAAACAAGCCTACGCCAATTTGGATAAAGCCCTTAAACGCAATTTCAAAGATGTGGAATCTCTCTACCAAGAAGACAAAAAAGGTTGGATGTTCAAAGGCCTAAATCAAACAGCACAATTCCGCGCCCTGTTGTATAAATAAAAATGATTGACGGAAAAAGTGTTGCTTTATAAATTAAAATTAGCAATCAAGGTAAAATCTTGCTAGTTTTCACACAATTTGTTACAATATGTTAAACGCGCAAACGGGGGGAAAAATCGTTTGCGTATCCCAGACGCATAAGGAGATTTTTTATGGAAGAGATTAAAAAAACAACGCTTTCTTTGCCGACGGTCGTTCCGGCGGTTGCTATTCGTGATGTGGTGATGTTTCCCGGGATGAGTTTGCCTTTATCGGTAGACCGCGCTAAATCGGTAGCGGCGGTGGAACTTGCGTTAAACACGCCCGAAAAATACATTTTAGCCGTTTCCCAAAAAGACGCGGAAATTGACGATCCCCGCGCACAAGATATTTATCATTTCGGGGTGATGGCACAAGTCACGCAAAGTTTGAAAATGCCCGACGGTTCGTTAAAGATTTTCTTGCAAGGGTTAGTGCGTGCGCGCGTCAATCATTTGGAAATAAATAATGCCGTCGGCGCCTGGTTTGCCAACGTGGAATATATTGAAGAAGAAGACGATAATTCGCCGGTCGTGCAAGCACTCATGCGCAAAGTGTTAGATGAGTTTGATCACTATGCACGTGTTTCACGCCGGATTGC
Source organism: Candidatus Avelusimicrobium luingense (assembly GCA_900315845.1). Lineage (GTDB taxonomy): Bacteria > Elusimicrobiota > Elusimicrobia > Elusimicrobiales > Elusimicrobiaceae > Avelusimicrobium > Avelusimicrobium luingense. The sequence continues at coordinate 7,530 of OOHK01000006.1, read as the reverse complement.
GGTGGAAGGGGTATCGTTCTTGCGGCAAATCAATGATCCGTCTAAATTGGCCGATACGATTGCCTCTAATATGGTGGTCAAAACCGCTAAACGGCAAGAAATTTTGGAAGCCGTACACGTTAAAGACCGTTTGGAAAAAATCTTAAAACTGATTACCAGCGAAGTGGAAATTTTGGGGTTGGAAGAAAAAATCCATTCTAAAGTCCGCGCGCAAATTGAAAAAAACCAAAAAGAGTATTATCTCAATGAGCAGATGAAGGCTATTCAAAAGGAACTGAGCCAAAAGGACGATTTCCAAAAAGAATTAGATGCCATGCGCGCCAAAATCAAAAAAAACGGGTTGCCTTTGCACGCCAAAGAAGCGGCCGAAAAAGAAATAGACCGCCTTTCCAAAATGGCACCGTTCTCGCCGGAAGCAACGGTTTCGCGCACGTATTTAGATTGGCTGCTCAATATGCCTTGGAACAAAACGACCGAGGATGTGCTGGATCTTAAAAAAGCCAAACAAATTTTAGATGAAGACCACTTCGGCTTGGAAAAACCGAAAACCCGTATTTTGGAGTATTTGGCCGTTAGCAAACTGACCAATGGCCTGCGCGGCCCGGTGTTATGTTTTGCCGGTGCACCCGGCGTGGGGAAGACGTCGCTCGCCAAGTCTATTGCGCGTGCAGTCGGACGCAAATTCGTGCGTATGTCTTTGGGCGGTGTGCGTGATGAAAGCGAAATCCGCGGCCATCGCCGCACGTATATCGGGTCTATGCCGGGTCGCATTATTCAAGGGTTAAGCAAAGCCAAAAGTTCCAACCCCGTTTTCTTGTTGGATGAAATTGATAAGATGGGCTCGGACTGGCGCGGAGACCCCGCTGCGGCGTTGCTGGAGTTATTAGATCCCGAACAAAACAAAGAATTTACCGATCACTTTTTAGACGTGCCGTTTGATGTGTCTAAAGTGATGTTTATTACGACGGCCAATTCGCTTGGGGCTATTCCGTCTACGCTACGCGACCGGTTGGAAATTATTGATTTTGACGGATACACCGAGTATGAAAAACACGATATTGTCAAAAATTATCTGTTGCCCAAGCAACTTAAAATGCACGGACTGAAACCGGGGCAAGTGGAAATTGAACACGACGCCGTAGCGCTTTTAATGCGTGAGTATGTGCGTGAGGCCGGCGTGCGTAATTTGGACCGCGAAATCGGCTCGCTCTGCCGCAAAGCCGCCAAACTGATTGTGGAAGGCAAAAAGAAAGTCACGGTAACCAAAGAAAACTTACACGATTTTTTGGGTGTGCCGCGGTATGCTAATTTTGCTACCGAAGAAAACGGTGTCGGTATTGCTACGGGGCTGGCCTGGACGAGTGTGGGCGGCGAAACGCTGTCTATTGAAGCCACCAAATTGCCCGGTAAAGGCCAACTGATTTTAACAGGTATGCTCGGCAACGTGATGAAAGAATCTGTCCGCGCCGCGCTTACCTATGCACGCAGCCGCGGGTACGGCGGAAAAGTAGATTTTGACAAGACCGACTTTCACATACACTTCCCCGAAGGGGCTGTACCGAAAGACGGCCCATCGGCAGGTAGCGTGATTACAACGGCTCTGACGAGTTTGCTGACCGGACTTCCCGTTAAAAAACATTTAGCCATGACGGGTGAAGTAACGATCACGGGGCGCGTGCTTCCGGTGGGGGGAATTAAAGAGAAATTTTTAGCCGCCTACCGCGAAGGTGTCAAAACTATTTTGTACCCGCACACCAACGCCAAAGACGTGTCGGAAATTCCGGAGCGCGTACGCAAGGATTTAACGCTCATTCCTGTTAAACATATGGATGAAGTGTTGCCGTTGGCGTTAGAAGGGTGGGCGCAATTTGCGGCTAAACAGTCTAAAGCAACGGGAACAAAAACGGCCAAAAAGTCAGCACCGAAAAAGGCCGTCAAAAAAGCGGTAAAAAAACCCGCCAAAAAGAAAAGCGTTAAACGTAAATAAACGATATATATTCGGATAAAAGAACGCCACCCTTGTTCGGGTGACGTTCTTTTTACTAAATATATAGTGAGATTTGGGTTATCCCAAAGGGGCCCAATATGGTATAATAAATTTGTATAGTTGGATAAATTAGTGTTAAGGAGAAAAGCCTTATGAAAAAAGTTTTCGTTTTACTCGCAGCCGCCGCTTGTGTAGCCGCTTGCGCTAAATCAAACAATGTTATCGGTACTTCTGCCGACGGAAAAACGGTTTATTATACCATGTCCGAAGCCGATGCCGCTAATGCTAAAAACGGTAAATACCAAATCATTGACCAAGAATTTGACAATATGTTAGCCCCGGATTCCGACTACGATTCCTTATCCGATTATGAATTGCAAGCCTGTGGTTCTTCCTATTTGCCGCCGGCGGAAAAACTTAAAAAACCGCAAGCCAAAGTAGCGGCTGCTGCTGTTGCTAAATCGGCAGATGTGGCTGCAAACAGCAAAGTCACCAGACAGAAAAAAGTTACCAACACAACGAACATTTACTACGTAGATTCCGCGCCGAATATTCCGGCTAGCACTACTACGACTACAACCACCTACGCCAAAGACGGTTCTGTCATCAGCACAACGACGAAATAAGAGACGCTATGTTTCGTACGGTGGAAAAACAGGCAGTTGTTATGCAAGAAGCCCAACGTTTGTATGGGCTTTTGCGTAATGTGTCTAAAACCAAGGCGGAAAAATGGTCGCTTGACGACTGTATAGCCGCCGCTCCGTACACGTTGTCTATTAACCGTTTCAAACAAGAGCAAAATGCGGTGATTCTTGCCCATTCGTATACCACGCCCGATTTGGTGTACGGTGTGGCAGACTTCCGGGGCGATTCATACGAACTCGCGTTAAAAGCACGTGAATCATCGGCAGATACCATTGTGTTTGCCGGCGTATGGTTTATGGCGGAAACGGCTAAAATTATTAACCCGTCTAAACAAGTGCTTATTCCGGCGGGAAAAGCCGGTTGTTCGCTAGCCGATTCGCTTACGGGGGAACAAGTGCGTGCGCTACGGGCTAAACATCCCGGTGTGCCGGCGTTGTGTTATATTAACAGTTCTGCCGAAGTCAAAGCCGCGTGTGATGCGTGTGTAACATCGGGGAATGTATTTGATATTGCCCAAAAGATGCCGGGTGACGAACTGATTTTTGTTCCCGATATGCTCATGGCGGAAAATTTATCTATTGAGTTAAAACGCCGCGGTACACCTAAAAAAATTATTGCAGACGGCGGTTCGTGCTGTGTGCATGATAAATTCCGCCCCGGCGACGTGGAAAGGTTGCGTAAAGATTATCCGTCTATCCGCGTGCTGGCCCACCCGGAATGTGCGCCCGAAGTATGTGCGCTTTGTGATTATGTGGGCAGTACCAAAGGAATGGCGTCGTACGTAGCCGCCTCAAAAGATAAGATTTTCGGTTTGCTGACCGAGCAAGGCTTAGTGAACCGGTTGGAAGCGGAACATCCGGATAAACAATTCGTTTGGCCGTTTGGAATGTGCGCTTACATGAAGAAAAATTCGCTAATCAATACGCTAGAAGTATTGGTGGAGCCGCGGGCGGAGCAAATCGTCAAGGTGGACGAAACGATTGCTGCCAAAGCCCGGAAATCTATTGAAAAAATGTTTGAGTTAGCCCAATGATTTTAGACAAAATAATTGAACTTGCTTTAGAAGAAGATTTAAGTTTGGGAGATATTACCTCGGATACGATTTTTACTCCCGCCGACAAGGCCCGCGCGGTAATTACCGCTAAAGAAGATTTAGTGTTGTGCGGTTTGCCTACGGCCAAAGAAGTATTTAATGCCGTGGATCCGCAAGTCATTTTTACGCCGCTTAAACAAGAAGGCGATCAAGTAAAAAAGGGTGAAAAAGTATTGGAATTGTCCGGCCCGGTGCTTTCTATTTTGAAAGCCGAACGCACTGCCTTAAACTTTATGCAACGCTTAAGCGGTATTGCAACGGCATCCCGTGAATATGCCGCTATCGGTAACAAATACGGGGTAATGATTGCCGATACCCGCAAAACACAACCCGGTATGCGCCGTTTGGATAAGTATGCCGTACGCATTGGCGGGGCGCGTAACCATCGTATCAGTTTAGCCGATAGTGTGATGATTAAAGATAACCACATTGCGGCTGCCGGTTCTATTACTAAAGCCGTAGCCAAAATCAAAGCCGTTATCGGGCATACGCCTAAAGTAGAAGTGGAAACAACCAATTTAGATGAAGTAAAAGAGGCTTTATCCGCCGGGGCTGATATTATTATGTTGGATAATATGACTCCGCAAGAGATTATGCGTTGCAAAGAAGAAATCGCCGGGCGGGCTTTAATAGAAGTATCCGGCGGCGTCAATAAAACGAATTTAGAAATGTATTGTAAAACGGGTGTAGATGTTATTTCTATGGGTGCGCTTACGCACTCGGTGCCCGCGAAAGATTTAAGTCTTAAAATTGTAGAATATATCAAGTAAAAGGAAGTAGAAAAAATGGATTATACCTCTTTGTATTCGGATGCCGTGCGTCGTTCCAAAGCGTCTGCAATACGTGAATTATTAAAGGTGATTGCCCAACCGGATATTATTTCATTCGCGGGAGGATTACCGTCGCCCGATTTGTTCCCGGCGCAAGAAATTGCCGCGATTATGAAAGATGTGGTAGGAACAGATCCCAAAGTTTCGTTGCAATACGGGGCTACCGAAGGGCAAGCCGAACTCAAAACCGAACTTGTTAAATTGCTTTTAGAAACTGAAAATATTACGGCGCGGCCCGAACAACTGTTAATTGTATCCGCTTCCCAACAAGCGTTAGATATGGCCTCTCGTGCGTTTGTTAATCCGGGTGATTATATTATTACCGCTTCTCCAACGTATTTGGGGGCGTTGCAAGCCTTTCACGCCGCGGGTGCTAAAATTTTAGGGGCCGCTAGCGACGAAAACGGAGTCATTGCCGAAGATATTGAAAATAAACTGCGCTTTTTGCAAAAAGAAGGCAAACCCTGTAAATTTATTTATCTCGTGCCTGATTTCCAAAACCCGACCGGCACGACTATCCCTGAAGAACGCCGCGTGCAAATTTTAGCCCTTGCCCGTAAATACAATACATTTATTTTGGAAGACTCCCCTTACCGTCAAATTCGTTTTGAAGGCAAATCTCCGCGTACTTTTTACGCGTTGGATAACGGAAACGGGAATGTAATTACTATGTTTACGTTCTCCAAAATACTTGTGCCGGGTTTTCGGTTGGGTTTTATCGTCGGGCCGGAAACAGTTATCCGCAAATTTGTGATTTTGAAACAAGCCATTGATTTGTGCACGTCGCCGCTGTTGCAAGTGGCTACGGCCGCCTACTTGCGTAACGGACATTTGCAAGCGCATATTAAAGACTTGATTGCGGCCTATCGCCAAAAACGCGATTTAATGCTTAAAACTTTGCAAGAAGTAATGCCCAAAGGCGTTTCATGGACGCGCCCGGAAGGGGGACTTTTCTTGTGGTTGACACTTCCCAAACATATGGACGCCATGGCCCTACTTTCAAAAGCCATTGAACGTAAAGTCGCTTATGTGGCGGGGGTAGATTTTTATCCGGATACCAACGTCAAAAATGATTTGAGGCTTAATTTCTCGTACGCTACTCACGAGCAAATTGTAGAAGGCTTGAAACGTTTGGCCCAAACTATTAAGGAAAATTGCTAACACTTGCCACGCTGCGGTTTTAAGATGATGAAAAATTCCCGCTATTCTTTATTTATCCAAAATCTCGTGCAAGACGGGCTTATATTTGTATTTTTGCTCGTTGTATTATCTGTTTTCCGTGCCGCATTCTTGTGGGTGTTTGCTGATTTGCTGACGCCTAATACTCCGGTAGGAGATATTGCGCTGACTATGTGGTATGGGTTGCGTATTAGCCTAAAAACGGCGGGTGCGTGTATCTTGCCGTCGTTTGTATTTGCTACGTTGGCGCAAGCGGCTTTTCTAAAATATCCCGGCCCGAAAGTGCGCTTCGCTTGGACGTGCGTGGTGTTACTCATCTTGTCTATATTGTTTCAAATGCGTATCCCGTATTACCACGAATTTCATAACGCGTTTAGCCCGTTTATTTTTAATACATTTCATGATGATGTGGGCGCGATTGTCAGCACCTCTATCAGCCAATACAATGCCGTATGGCGTACGATAGGTGCATTTGTCTGCACAGCCGTGTTGTGTGTATTATGTCGTCTGTGGCTTAAAAAACTGACGCCGTTACTCTCACGCCCGTTTTTGAAGGTACGCCGTCCATGGATCGCAATAGTCATTATTTGTATTTTTATTGCGGCATTTGCGGTGTTTGTGCGTAAGGGGGGAAGTTTTACTTATTACGGATCTATTTATTGGAAGAATGCCGCGCGGATGAAACAACATTTGCTTAATGAGGCCATTTTAGACGATATACAGGCCTTGTACCGGGCACGGCGCATTTACCGGAATATTCGCGATACCATATCAGATTTGAACGTCCAAGATGTGCGTGTGGCGGCCGCTAGATTGATGGGGCAAAGCGAATATACAGCCCCCGATTTGCTACCGTTGCTGGCGCGTACGGCAAAGGGTAGTACACAACCGCCCGATCATATTTTTGTCTTTGTGGCCGAAACGTATATGATGTGGCCCTTGTTAGATGAATATAAGGCCTATCCGTTGGCGCAAGGAGTTCGGCGGCTGTTGGAGCGACCAGACGCGGTGCTGATGTCCGATTTCTTACCGGCGTCTAACGGTACGATATTCGGGTTGACCTCTGTTTTATTAGGCATTGCTGAACTCAATTTGCAGGCGTCTAACCGCCCCACCGCCCAAAAACCATATGAAACGGCCCTGTCGGTGCAACTGCGTAAAAACGGATACAAAACGCGATTTTTCTACGGAGGGTTTCCTTCGTGGGAAAACGTGGGCTTGTTTATGCAAAACCAGCAATTTGACGATAGTTTTTATGCGGCTGATTTCGGCGGAGAAGGGGGCGTGTGGGGAGTGCCCGACCGCGAATTTTTGGACGGTGTGGCCGAAAAAGTAGGCCCCGAAAAGTCCCTTAACTTTATTTTGACCAGTTCTTATTTTGACCAGTTCTAATCATCCGCCCTATAAAGTGGATATGTCGCGCGAACCTGATTTGCCGTCTGTGGATGCATTGGAAAAAATGTTGCCTGCCCAAACGGCCGACAAATCATTGACGGCGGATCGTATGTGGCATTTTGCATATGCTGATAAATATTTGGCCGAGTTTGTGGAAAAAATGATGGCCAAATATCCTAACAGTTTATTTATTATTACCGGTGATCATGCCGATAGATGGACGTTAGATCCTTCCCCGTCTGATTATGAGCGGGTGGCGGTACCACTCGTGTTAATAGGGCCGTCGGTAGCCGGTAAAAAACTGCCTGCCCATGCGGCAGCCGCCCATATGGACGTAGCCGCCACTACCTTAGAGTTAGCCCTTCCTAAAGGCACATCGTATTATGCTTTCGGACAAAATG
>OOHK01000008.1 GCA_900315845.1 Candidatus Avelusimicrobium luingense | reverse complement strand
CTACGTCAATTTCCTGACGGAAATTGCGCCCGGGCCCGCCCTCGCGGTTTTTGCCTTGCTTCGCAAACAAAAACATCGCTGCGGGCTTCAAATCCCGACGCGGCATAAAGCAGTTTATGCCGCTCCACTCTCTGCCAATAAAAAAGCACCTTTTCAGGTGCTTTTTAACTGGCGGAGAGGGAGGGATTTGAACCCTCGATACAGGAATTAACCTGTATGGCGGTTTAGCAAACCGCTGCCTTCAGCCTCTCGGCCACCTCTCCAAATCGTTACGACTTATATATTATAACAAAATTTAACGAACTTGAAACGCCCTAATTTTTATAATTATATACACCTTGTCCGGCAACTTCATCGGCCCAGAACATCTCATTAAGTTATCGCTCTGTTTCTTATGAACCTAATTGACGACACCCTTTTCAATTTTCTTTAATAAATGTATGAAAACATCCCCTAAATTTCTCTGGTGTTTATTGACTATTTTAATAGCAGAAACAATTTGGTCGTTTTGTTTTGCTTATGATATGCAAGTATGGTGGACGGAAATGGCGAGTGTATTTTTCTTTATAGCATTCTTCGGTCTAACCTATAAAAAATTTCAATTTTCTCGCTTGTCTTACTTCGTTATTTTCGCATTTTGTGTCTTGCAAATTATCGGGGCGTGTTATACGTTTGAACGCGTGCCGTTTGACAAGGTAACACAATTTTTTGGTTTTGAGCGAAACCATTATGATAGGCTTGCCCATTTTACTATCGGCATCAGCGGACTACTCATCAGCGAATTTACGTGGCGTAAAAAAATTATTCCGTCGTTCAAATGGGCCGCCGTGGCAGGCATCATTTTTATCATGGCACTGGCTAATTTTTGGGAACTTGTAGAGTGGATATATGCCGAAGTGGACGGTGGAAGTGCAGGGCTTGCCTTTTTGGGTTCACAAGGCGACATTTGGGACGCCCAAAAAGATATGCTTATGGACACGCTGGGTGCTCTGGTAGGTTGTGCGTTATTTTGCTTTAATTTTTATAAAGCCAAGCGGAATTAAAATAATATGGAAAAATCGGTCTTACACTTTAACGGAACGTGGCGCACTTACCAACAACGTATTTTAGATAATTTATCACTACACTTATCTGACGAAAAACTACACGTCGTTGCCGCACCGGGAGCGGGAAAAACTACACTCGGGCTTGAAATTATTGCCCGCCTAAATACTCCAACCCTGATTTTAACCCCGACCATTACCATCCGCGATCAGTGGAAACAACGCTTAATTGATTCGTTTTTGAACGGGCAGAACGCCGCCGACATTGTATCGGTCAATATACGTGCACCTAAATTCATTACCGTAATTACTTATCAGGCATTATTGGCGGCTTTCTGCGGGAAAGATGAAGAGGCTACAGACACTCCCAAAGAAGAGGAAGAAACAACCAACGAACAAGTATTAAGCCGTCTTTCTCCCCAAAAAGCACAAGAAATTATCACCTTACTTAAACAAGCCCAGATTTCCGTTTTGTGTTTTGACGAAGCCCACCATTTACGTAAAGAATGGTGGAAAGCGTTAGCCTACTTAATGGAACATTTATCTCCGCGGCAAACCGTTTCTCTTACCGCCACACCACCTTATGATGCCGACGGGGCAGAATGGCAACGGTATAGCGAATTATGCGGGCCGATTGATGAAATGATTTCTATTCCCGAACTCGTGCAAAACGGCGATTTATGCCCGCACCAAGATTTCATTCACTTCTCGCGTTTGCGCAAAACCGAGTCCGACGAAATTCGTGCACGCACGGCACGCATTACCGAATTTTTAACGTCGCTTTTGAAAAATGATACACTTATCCAAACGCTTTATGCCTATTTGGAACAACAATCGGTAGAAACAATTTTAGACGAACCCAAAACGCATATCGCGCTGGCCGCGTTTTTACGTCATGCCGGGTTTGCCGTTCCGGCTAATTTTTTAACGTATTTTGATATTAAAGAAAATCAAATTCCCACGTTTTCGCCCGATTATCAACAACTGTTTTTACAATTTGTGTTTCTGAAAAAAGATGCTTTCTTAACGGACGGACAGGAAGATTTCTTTGCCGGGCTTACCCAACAGGCCAAAGAAGCCGGTGTACTCGTGCGAAATAGCGTTTTTACGATAGACGACCCCAAAATCAAACGCACCATTGCCAACAGTTTAGGCAAATTAGACTCCATTGAAGAAATTGTTGCGCTGGAAGCCAAAACGCTGGGAAAAGATTTACGGCTCGTCGTACTGGCTGATTACATTAAATACAACGTAACCGATTGCTCGGCATTGGGAGTTATTCCCATTTGGCAAACACTCAAAAAACATAAGGATATTTCACTGGGTGTTCTGACGGGAAGTATTATTTTAGTACCCAGCCATTTACGTCCGCTTTTAACCGAACGCTTTAACTGCTTACGTGTTAATTTAACGCCTTTTGAGCGGGATGAAAATTTCCTAAAAGTAACCGCGTCGGACAGTTCCCGTTCGGCTTTAGTGAAAGAAATTACCCAACTGTTTAATGAAGGGCATTTAACAGTACTCGTCGGTACGCAAGCACTTTTAGGTGAAGGGTGGGACGCGCCAAGCATCAATTCGCTCATCTTATCCAGCACGGTTAGTTCGTATATGCTCTCTAACCAAATGCGCGGACGTGCTATTCGCAAAGACCGCAACAACCCCGATAAAGTATCTAACATCTGGCATTTGGCATCCGTCAAAATTATGACCGATTGGGAAATTATTAAGCAACGGCTTTCTACCGCTACCGCCACACCCGACGAAGATGAAGCCCTTGTGCAATTACACGACTATCAACAACTTTGCCAACGCTTTCAAGGTTACGAAGCCCCCGGCGAAGACGCCCCTTATACCATTGAAAACGGCATAGACCGCATCTTGCCGGAATTTTTCAAAACGAAATTAAACACATTGTCCGCTAAAGTAATTACCGAAGATTTATTTATCGGGCTTAACAAAGGCATGATGTCCCGCGCCGCCAATCGGGAAAAAACGCGCTGGTTATGGCAGGAAGGCTTTGTAAAACGCTACAACAATGCCGAATTATCCCTACGCAAGGGGGTGCGTCATACGGGCAAAATCAGCGGTTTTTCGTATCGGGGCTATTTTTCTATCGCCACAATTTGGGCGATGATATTTGGTTTATCGTCTTTGCCTTTGCTGCGAACAGAACCCGTCATCACCTTACTACTTTTAGGGGCTTTTTTCGTTATCATGATTAAACCGACATGGTATTACTTGCGCTGTTCCAGCCCCGAAAAAATCATACGGCAAATTGCTATTGTAACGGTAGAAACGTTGGCCGCCATGAAACAAATCAAAGCCAACTTGCAACGAATCAATATCCGTTGCGAAACATGTCCGTTAGACAAAAGCATATTCGTATCGGTGGGAAACGTATCGCCCGAAGAAAACAATTTGATTATGAAGTCCATCCGAGAGATTTTAGATCCGATACAAAATCCGCGTTATTTACTGGTACGAAAAGAATTTTTCGGCATTTGGCCTACTCAAGATTTTTTTGCGGTTCCGTCGGTAATTTCGCAGAAGAAGGAACATGCACAGATTTTTTATCAATTGTGGAAAAAATATATCAGCGAATGCGATTTGATTTTTACCCGCACACCCGAAGGGCGCAAACAGTTATTATATGCGCGTAGCCATGCGTTTTCGTCGTTATTTCGCAAATCACAAAGCAAGCAGGTCAGTCGTTACGAATAAAATACGCTCAACGTAACTCAAGCCATTTCCCCGACGAAAAATCTTTAATTAAAACGTATAATTGGAAGGCGGGGCCATTATAGACATTATCCATACAATTACGGCCGGAATTAAATTGCTACTACCTAGCAAGATCCACCAACGTGTCCATGACAATCCGCTCGTCAAGCCGCAACAAAATTCCACTATTACAGCAATACCAACAAATATGGCTATCAAAAATCCCCATACTATACTGGCACCAAGCATAAATAATTGATCCTTACTTAATAAAAATACACCTATTATCAATAATAAGGAAATGACAAATGTTCCCCCAACAAGCATGATACACCGTACCAAACTCATTCCGATATCTTTTTTCGGAGAAACGATCTCTTTATTTTGGGAAGGTTCTTCAAGTTGATTGGTGTTTTGAATTATTTGCCCCGTATGCATGGTTTGAATTGAAATATCTGTTTTTGCAGTTTTCCATTGACGAACATAATACATACCTCCGGCAATCCACCCAACCAAAGCCAATAACAAAAAAAGCCACGAAAGGATCTCTCCCGTCAAAAGATGTTGCTTTGAATATAACAAGGATACGATCCCGAATCTTAGCACAAATATCCCCAAAGATATTCCAATACTTGCTAACGCAGAAAATCGAAAGACAAACCGAGCAAAACCAAAGAAACCTATAAGTCCAAATAAAATCCACATAATCGGGATTAGTAACATTCTAATAGTCATTTTAACTCCTTGATTTTATAGTATTTAATAATTTGCGTAACTGGTGCCATACTTGCGGGTTTTTGAAATTAGGTTGCCACGTTTGTCCGCCTAAACAATCACTGATCACATATACCGCCGCACACGGTATTTTACGCCGTGCACACATAGCCAATAACGCCGATGTTTCCATATCTACTGTCAAAACGTGATTTTTTTGGTAGTGCTTAATTTCGGCTTTTGTTTCACGGAAAATCGCGTCCGTGCTCCAATTTCTTCCGACGTGGAAATTCATATTTTTCCCGCGAAGTTGGCCTATGAGCCGTGCGGTTAGTTTTTTATCTGCCCGCACGATTTCTTTATGCGTATAATGGGGAGAAGTACCGTCGGCACAAATACTTTCTTCACACACTACCATATCCCCTGGCAAGACTTCTTCTTGCAAACTGCCGGCAAGTCCTACGAAATAAATTTCTTGCACGCCCAAAGCAATGGCTTGTTCAACCGCCAGCACAACCGACGGCCCACCGCAACCAAACCCCGTGATATAACAAAAATCATTTTCGGGCGACACATACACATCTGCCGCTAAAAACCGTTTTTTCCAATTTTCTTGTTTGACAAGCGCCTGCACCAGCGGCGTAAGGGGACACACCACCGCTTTGGACGGTAATTTCAAACCACGGGCCACCGTGTCTACATAAGACTTCGGGGTAACGTAGGCGGCAGAACGGCTTTTTCTAACGGGGGGGAAAATTAAACCCATAAATACTCCTTATCGTGTCTAAATTATACTATATCGCACGCGTAAAAAAATTGTAAAATATAAGAGAAGTAAAAATCTAGGGAGGATGTACCATTATGATTAAAGTAGGTATTAACGGTTTTGGCCGCATCGGTCGTTTCGTATTCCGCGCGGCTCAAGAACGCAAAGACATTGAAATCGTCGGTATTAACGACTTGTGCCCGGTTGACTATTTGGCTTATATGCTCAAATACGATACGATGCACGGACAATTTGAAGGCACCATTGAAGCCGACGTTGAACACAATCAACTTATCGTCAACGGTAAAAAAATCCGCGTAACCGCCGAAAAAGATCCGGCCAACTTGGCTTGGGACAAAGTCGGTGCCGAATATGTGGTAGAATCTACCGGTTTATTCTTGACGCAAGAAAAAGCGCAAGCCCATATCAAAGCCGGTGCTAAATATGTAGTCATGTCTGCTCCGTCTAAAGACACGACCCCGATGTTCGTAGTCGGTGTGAACGAAAAAACCTATGTAAAAGGTACGCAATTTGTTTCTAACGCGTCCTGCACCACCAACTGCTTGGCTCCTATCGCCAAAGTATTAAACGATAACTTCGGTATCGTCAACGGTTTGATGACCACCGTACACTCCACCACCGCCACCCAAAAAACGGTTGACGGCCCGTCTATGAAAGACTGGAGAGGCGGTCGTGCCGCTTCCGGCAACATCATTCCTTCTTCTACCGGTGCTGCTAAAGCCGTAGGTAAAGTTATTCCGGAACTTAACGGTAAATTAACGGGTATCTCTATGCGCGTACCGACCTTGGACGTGTCCGTAGTGGACTTGACCGTTAACTTGGCCAAACCGGCTACCAAAGACGCTATCTGCGCCGCAATGAAAAAAGCCGCTGAAGGCGAACTCAAAGGTATTTTAGGTTATACCGAAGATGCCGTTGTGTCTTCCGACTTTTTGGGCGACAAACGCACCTCTATCTTTGATGCCAATGCCGGTGTATATTTGACCGACACGTTCGTCAAAGTAGTATCTTGGTACGATAACGAAATCGGCTACTCCAACAAAGTGCTCGATTTAATCGCTCACATGGCCAGCGTAAACAAATAAGTTTGCGTAAGCATTTCGTAACAAAGCCCCCGCTCATTAGAGCGGGGGTTCTTATATAAAAAAACTTTTTTCATGTATAAATTTTCTCAACATTCCGATGAGAAAAAAATAATTATTAAAAAAATACTTGCAAAATTTTTTTGAAATAGTTACAATAATACGTATGCAAAAAAACGCAACGATGTTTATTACCCTGATTACCGACGTGGTTATTACCACGGCGGCGATGGTTGCGTTGCGTGCTTCCTTGGCCGCTCTACTTATTAAATGTAAAGTTCAGTCCGGAAGGTTATTAGTTACAGACCGATAAAATTTGAATTAAATAATATACTCACCCGGACTTGAACTTAACAAGTCCGGGTGTTTTTTTGTGTGAGGAAAATGACACCTAAAATAAAAATTACTGTATTTTTGTGTATCGCCGGAGTATTACCGGTGCATGCGCAATATGCAATTACACAGGCCGCCGAAACCATCGGTCAAGTGGCCCATGCTAGCGCTATCGCCAGTGAACGTGTGTTAAACACCATGCAAGGGTTAGCAGCCGCTCCGGCTATCGCCCCGGCGTTTACACCGTCCCTTCCGTTAACGCCGACCAGAGTCTGGGTAGAAACGGTACCGCTTCCCGAACCGGCCCCGCAAACGAAAGAACGTTCTTGGTTGGAACAACAACGGCGTAATATCAAAGCCTGGCAATTAAAGCAGCAACGCGCGCAACTGGCCATATTGCGGCAAGCAATCGCCGCACTTCCGCAATTGCGTGTGGAAAGTGCTTTTCAAGCAACAGATTTGACTCCTTACCGCATTGAACAAATTTCAACGCAACAAATGCCGCCTTTGCCGGCTTTAACACGTCCGGGGTACTTATACCGGGGCTTAGGCTTATCTGCACAAGGAGAAGAGATGCGCAATATCTTTCAAAACGGCTTACGGATTTGTGATGTAGGGAGAAACTCCAACTGTTTGTTACTGGCAATGTCCAGTTCGGCCCACAGCGCGGCAGCGGTAACATCTATCAAATATACCAATTTAACCAAAAAACCCAAATTGGCTTTAGATTATGCGCTGCGAAATTCGCGATATGTGGAAAACGGGATTCCCGCTATTGTGATAGTAACAGGATCTGAAGATAACGGGAAAATCGTTCAACAAGTAACCCATGATATTCCGGCCGATCATATAGAAGGCATGCTGGTATTGATGAATATAGAAGATAAACCCACTTGGTGTCTGGTGCAATTACAAGAAGAGCACTTCGTGATTACACCGTATGAAACTAAAACCTCCGACTAACAAAAACCCCCGCTTAAAAAGTGGGGGTTTTTCATCAATAATAAATTTAATCTTATTTAGCGGCGTGAAAGATGTGGCTAAACGACACAGAAACGCCAATATACACGTTTTCACCGCGCGGGCCGATATACTTGCCTTGGGCTGTATAATAACTCACAAACGGGGCTACATACAAGTTCTTATACACTTGTACATCTAAACGCGCGTTTGTTTCAAATTCCCAATCTAAATCGGTAGGGTGGGTTTCGGTCGTATCTAAATAATCGCGGTACATAGCATCCCACTTAAAAATAACACCTTCACGCACCGGAAGTTCCAATTTGAATCCGGTTTCCCACGCCAATTTAGAGGCATACGGCTCATAGGTAAAATCGCGTTCACCGACAATAGCCGCATATAAACTCTTTAGATATTTCCCTTCAAACAATTTGGCGCCGGCCATCGCACGTAAAATGCGCGTGCGGGGGGCATTGTCAGGCTTGGTAAATTCCGTTTCGTAGCCGATATTAGCAAATGGGCCGGCTTCAAAACCGCCTAAAAAATCATCTACGTGCCACAAGCGCTGCGTATAACCGGTGGTGAATAAAATTTTATCAGCATTTTCGTTTGTTAAAGTTTCACCATTTACCGGACGGATTTTTGTACGGCCATAATCCATAGTTAACTCGTTATTCCATAAAAAATGCTCGGCATGGTAATCGGCGATAGAATCCCAACTGCCACGTACGGCTGTTTGAGAATCAGACGTAAGACGAGCATCGGAAAAGCCTTGATAATCTTGGGCGTTTTGCACTTCGGTAGAAGTCAGATCAAACGCGAGTTTTTTAATTTCTACTTGCCAGCCCCGTTTAGCATCTTGGGCCAGTGCGGCAGTCGTGCATAACGCACATAAAACCGCTAAAATTACTTTTTTCATATAACTCCTTTACACAAAAAATAAGACTACCGTCTGGCAATCTTATTTCTATTGTATCGTTTTTGGAGAGGAAGTTCAAATAAAAACTCCCCGCAGAATAAATTTCTTTGGGGAGTTTTTGTCTTACAAAGACGTCAGGTTAAGCGGCTTTTTTGATTTTGGCAATTAACGCCAACAAATACACCACACCTACCGTAATTACAATGACGGAACCCGTTTGGGAACCCATCATATCGGACATAAAGCCCATGATAGGCGGGAATACCGCACCACCGATAAGGCCCATAATCATCAAGCCGGAAATTTCGTTCTTTTTCTCCGGTTTATGCAAGATGGCTTGCGAGAAGATGATCGGGAAGATGTTGGAGTTGCCCAACCCGATTAACGCTACACAGGTAAATAACGCACCTTGCGTGTTAAACGCGAACAAGCCCACCATCGCCAACAGCATAAATACTACGCTGACGGCAAACACAATTTTGGCCGAGATCTTGGACAATAAGAACGAACCCGTAAAGCAGCCAATCGTACGGAAGATGAAATAAATCCCCGTCGCTTTCATAGCGGCTTCGGTAGCAAGACCTACTTTGTCCATTAAGATTTGCGGGGCAGCCGTGTTGGTACCTACGTCAATACCCACGTGGCACATAATACCGATGAAGCAGAGTAAAATCGTGCCGTCACCGAGTAAGGCCAAGCATTCGGTAAACGTAGAAGGTTTGCCGGTGATTTCTTCTTCTTTGATTTTTTCTTTACCCAAGAAGATCAACGCGAGCACACATTCTACGGCGAAGATGGCATACATAAGCGCCCAATTGTTATATTTGGCAGCCACAAACGGAGCAATTACCGTAGCGCTCCACGACGCAATGGCTTTTACGAATTGACCAAAGGTCATCGTGCTGGCGAGTTTGTCGCCCGTAACAATGTTGGACACTAACGGGTTGAGTGATACTTGCATAAGCGCGTTACCAATACCGAGTAACGAGAAGGACACCATCAAAAGGGCCAAACTCTTTACCGGGATAAGCGGCAACAAAAGCGCGCCTAAGGTTACCCACAAACTGATGAGTACCGTTTTGCGGCGGCCGATTTTGTTCATCAACATCCCTGTCGGAACAGAGAAAATTAAGAACCAGAAAAATACGGCGGACGAGCAAAGAAAGGCTTGGAAGTTATTCAACGCAAAGTCTTTCTTAACAAAGTTCGCAGCGGTGCCCACGCTATCGACAAAGCCCATAGCGAAGAAAGCGAGCATTACCGGAACTAGTTTTGCAACTAATGAACTATTTTTTTGTTCGGTCATATAATCTCCTATTTATTTTGCACAGGGTGCTTTTTCATATTCCGGCCAAGCCCCTGTTTTCGTGCAAACAAAAGCGGATATTTCTACGGCTTGTTTGTGTGCTTCTTTGAGCGATTTACCGGCTAAAATGCCTTGTACAAACGCGCCCGAGAACGCATCACCCGCGCCGACGGTATCGGCTACGGTTACTTTGGGCGTATCAATACGAGAAGTTCCCGTCTTGGAATAGACGTAACTGTATTTATCGCCGGCCGTAATGATGACATATTTCAAGTTATATTTATCCATGAAGAATTTGCAGAATTCTTCTTCATTGGTGCTGATACCGAACATCTTGCTGATGACTTCCAATTCTTCGTCGTTGACTTTGAAGATATTGGCTAGTTGCAAGAGTTCTTCAATCAGTTCTTTGGAATAATAATGTTGGCGTAAGTTAATATCGTAGAAACGCAAGGCTTCGGGGCGGGCATATTTTAAAAGCGTGGTAACAGTGTTCTTAGAATCTTGATTGCGCAAGGACAAAGTACCATAGCAAATCGCATCGGCCCGTTTGACTAGATCAATCGCGTTTTGGGTAAGCGGGATATGATCCCACGCCACGTTTTCAATAATGGTATAACTGGGAATACCGTTATTTAATTCTACTTTTACGCTACCCGTCGGGTAGGAGGAAAGAGTATCAATGTAATAAGCGATGTGGTTTTTGTCCAATTCTTGTAAAATTTCCGTACCGAACGGATCATTACCCACCGCACTGATTGCATAACCTTCAGCGCCAAGTTGCGTGGCATGATACACAAAATTGATTGGCGCGCCACCTGCACGTTTTCCTGTGGGGAAAACATCCCAAAGGAGTTCCCCAACTCCGACTACTACTGGTTTTTTATTTTCCATAGTATCCTCTTCTTTGTAAGATTTTTACTCCTTATGAGTTTAGTGTATCAGTTTTCCGGGTGCGTGTCAATAAAATTTCACGTCAATTTTTACTCGTAAAAATGGCCTTAAAAATTAAGCATAAAAAAGGGGGGAAAAAGAAGATTTATTTTTTCCTTTAACCGATCTGTTTTTATGAAAATTTATCATAAAAAACTCCCCACGAATTTATTTCGCGGGGAGTTAAAAACCAACTTAAAACAACTTAGTGTGCGCGGGCTGCGGCAACGGCTTCATCCGCTTTACGCGCGGCGTTAAACATTACGTCCTGAATAATTTGCGGATAGTTCTTAATCACCGCATCATTCTTCACAAAGTCTTCATACGATTGTGAATACCCTTGCGGATGGGTTTGCACATAACGAGAGAACAACACTGTTGGCGCGGCATCCTTTAAATATTCCACTTGTTCTTCCGTATATTGCCCGGTACGATACATTTGCAAAGCAGTTTCCCAGGCGTTTTCGTTAATCATACGACCTTGTGTTAAAGTGACGTGCAACGGATTGCCATTCACTTTAAGGGATTTGTAGTAGTTATTAACCACAGAACTAAGGATCCAACCATCAAATCGATGGCTTGCTTGTTCCAGTCCTTCAATGCCCTTAATCGTAGAGGCTTCAAAGAAACCACGCAACATATGATCCAAAGCCGTCATATAATAAGTATGTTTAGGATCAATCGGTTGCCATTGTCCGTTTACGCGGATATACACTTGCAACGTGTTCAATTCAACTTGATCGGCAGCATTTACTACAACTTTACCTTTTTTGTCCAACTTGGGAGTAAATGATACCAAGACATTATCCGAATAAGCGAAGTTAGCAAAAATTTGCTTGGGCGTCGTTTTGTTCTTCGGATCCACATACGACATCTTAATATTGCGGCGAACAAACTCTTCGAATTGTTTACCGGTAATCGGCAACACACTCGGGAATTCCTGATACGGAGCATCTTGCACGATTTCTCTGGCCGTTACTTTGCCGGAGAAGGGGGTACCGTCATCACGTTTAGCACGGCCGGAGTTCATGCTGCTGGACGTACCAATAATATCTTGAGCAGAAATACCGTCTTCAACCAATCTGGGGGTAACAGCCTGTTGTAAAATATTGGCTAATTGATCCGGACCGGTAGCATCAATGCCTACGGCATCTACGCCTACTTCGTTTGTTAACGGTTTTCCATCAAAGATTACCATGACATCATCTAACTTCAAATCGCGTACCCGTTCCGTATAAGCCCACACATCTTTGGCTTGCGGAGTTTGAAGCGATACATTGCTTAAAGAAATAATATCGTGGCGAACCTGCGGGGCACCCATGGTTCCGTCAGCGGCCCGTGGCTGAAATTTAAAGGTGAGTATTGCCATGCTTTCGGCATAAGCCCCCGATTCCACAAACAGCGGGCCGTCTGCTCCCAACGGATAATCTGCCATCATTTGGTGCTTATGTCCACCAAAAACGGCAATAATTTTGGCTCTATCTTGCGGGGGCAAATCTTTAATAACTTCTAAGACGGAGTTGTTTGTCGGATCACCGATACGAGTATCTAAATGAGATTGGTGAGCCATAATAATTACACCATCCACCTCATTACCATTTTTTATGGAGGTAAAGAATCTATCTAACGTTTCCCGGGCAGTGGCAAACCCCTTTTCCATACCGGCAGGAGCGTCGGTTGTACCGGGCCCTTCCATGGGGATGCCGACAAAAGCAATACGTACCGGTTTATCGGCTACCAATTTGCCTTCCGGTGTTTCTCTTTGAGCCGGGAATTCTTTAATAGCCCAAGGATGATAGAAATCTTCCATACCAACTAAACGTTTTACGTCCGTGGCTAACAAGGCAAAGGGATCATGAATTCTACGCATGAATTTAAGAATATCCCGCACACTGGAACCCTTATCATCCAAATCATGGTTACCCAATGTAGAAAATTTTGCTTTTAAATAATGTAAGTTGCGGGCAATAAGTAACGGACGATTATTGACTTCAGCAGCCCCCGTTTCGTCACCAATAGTTACGAAAGTATAGTTTGGATCAAGAGCTTCCATTTGCGTATTAACTTCCACTGCAGGGGCAATACCACCGGTTACAGTACCGTCTTTCTGATTCGGTTTAGAGAACATCCGGCCATGAATATCACTCATAAATCCGACATGCACTACACTGCCGGCAGCCGGCGCTTGTTTAGAAAATAATTGAGGGATATCAGTTGCTTTAAACGGAACAGCCTGTCCGATTTCGCTACCATAAATAGTTAATTCCGGAGAAGGGGGAGCCTGTGCTTTATTGGTTTTGACATCAGTCGTTTTAAACCCTTTCGGATCAGTGCCTGCCGTCTCCGACGAAACCGCAGCATTCGGTGCCATTTCCGGCGCAGCCGGATCCGCCAACGGTACGGCAGCTGCTTCACGTGCTTCTTTAATAGATTTGGCATAGGTTAACACCACTTGGTGGTTTTGATCTAACGAGGCTCTCCACCAACCGGCTTTTCCATCTATAGATACCCACACCAACACGTCTGAAATTTGATCCGGAGCGACATCGGCAAAATTCAACCGAGACGTATGATTAACCGGACGTCTAATTAAAACCGGAGTATGACCGAATTGGGCAAACTGTTGCGCATAACGGATGGCTTGCGCCACATTATCATCAAAGGAGACCGCATCATACCGGGTATCCCCTTTACGCAACCCGTTTTCCAAAATTTTACGCAAATCTTCCGGTGTTTTAATCAGGTGGAAATTCATCCCTCTGTACGCATATCCAGGTTCTACAAATCCTTCGGGTAGTAAATTGAAGGATTGTGCCAAGAATAAGTTCTCAGCCGTGCCGGTTTTGGCTTGGTTCCGATATAATTTCCCCGTCAGACTGGTTGCCGGGATTGTGATCGGGCCTTCTGCACCTTTGGAATAAATATCAAGTAACGAGGAACTTTTTCCACTGGTACCGATAGCGCCGGGTATAGCCGCTCCGGTTACTGCAGCCATAGAAGCGGCAGCAAAATCTTCCGGAATATCTGCACTGCCGGCTAACGTAGAGGCCGCAGCAGCAGTCGCTGCCAAGGCAACAAAGGCTTTAGGATCAGATTTAAGGCGATCAAAGAAGGCTTTAATTTTTTCCATGATTTCAGGGCCTTCTAACGTGAAATTATCTTTTAATTTAATAGAACGATTCCCTATTTTCTTACCTAATTCGTTAATACCGACATCAAGTGCTCCGTCAATACCGGTTTTTCCACCCATACCACGTCCATGGATAATCTCACGGTAGGCTACACCCATAATGAAGGAGATACAAGCCGCCGGGACAAGATATCCGGTAATAACGCCGGCCGCATCAGCTAACGCTGCCATACCGGGGGAAATAAAGGCTCCACCCACGATGGCTGTTAACATGACACCGGTAATTTCGTTCACTTTAGAAATATCTTTCTTTTGGGCTTTACCTAATAATACAGGGAAGATGTTTCCGTAACCTAACCCGGTTAATACAAGCCCGGTTAAGGCGGCAATATCATTTCCGGTTAACACAAGACCTAACCCTGCTAAGGCGGAAATCGTAGAGCCGATTAACGTTTTATCTTCACCCCATTTTTTCAAAATAGCCGGAGCAAATGTACGGGCTAAAATAATTGGTAACATGGTGGTTAAGAAAGCCACCGTTCCGGTAAATTCGGACGAAATACCTAATTCGCCTAACATGACCGGTGTAGAAGACAACACACCGATTTCCGCACCGATGTAAGCAAACCCGGCAGCGGCTAATAAGGCGATATCTTTATCTTTTAATACTTTAAATGTTTCAGTAAAGGAAGATACTTTCGCCGGTTTGGCTTCGGCAATCTTAACGGTTGACAACACCGCTAAACCACCTGCAAAGAACGCCGTATAGACAGGATACAAAGCCGTCCAGTCAAATCCGAGCATCGGGAGCAAACCGGGAGCGATAAAACCAAGGGCTATCGGAATACCTTTAATAGCATCCCCTTTGGTTAAGTTCGCGGTCATAGCGGCATCGGTGGCAGAGGCTTCTGCTACAATAGCACTGGCTCCGGATTTAAGCATGGTAGAACCCATACAAATCAGCGCAATAGAACCTAACATAGCATAGAATTGACTGATATTGGTGGCTTCAAAATGCCCGCTCATACCGAAGAACATCGGCAAAGCAGTACCGATAGCGGCAGTAGCCGCCCCTAATTTCATCACATTTACTTTACCGATTTTAGATTGCAACACACTAATCGGTACCGAGAACGCAAACATGGAGAACCCGGCTAACGGAATAAGTGACGCAATAAATTGGGAAATACCAAAGGTATCTTTTGCCAAAGCAACCGCCGGAGATACGAAATCTCCAAAGCCTGTAATCATGAAAGAGTATAAGATAGCAAGTAACGGCGCCTTTTTAGCGATATTTAACACACGTGCTTCGGCCAAGGTTAAACCGGTTTTTTCTGCCGCGGCAGAGACTTCGGCTCCACCGTTCTCTACACCGGCTTCTTTTTCAATATCGTCCACGACTTTCTTGGCTTGTTTAGCAAATTGTGCTTTTTCAGCGGCGCTTCCGCCTGCCAAAGAAGCCCCTTTAGAAATAGAAGTTTTGGTCCCACCGAAGAAGGGGAACATACTAGCCAACATACCGGTTCCCAACGTAAATGCTTCAGGCGCCACGCCGGTAACACCCATCGTAGTTGCAATAGCAGAACCTATTACAAGGGTACCAATTCCAAGGCCCATTGATTTCAACATCGTAGGCGGTGTGATACGTAAATTCAAAGTCTCCCGTACCCCTTGCATCCATGACGATTGGGACGATTGCGTAGTCACCGTTTGCGCAGCATCATCAGCTGCTTCTTCCGCACGCGGAGCATCCGCCGCTACCGGTTCGGCCGATTTCACTTTAGGAGAAGGAGTAAACCAACCTTTAACTTTATTAGTTATACGATTCCATAAATTATCTTTCGGTGCAGGTTCAGCAACTACCACTTCTTCATTAGGACCACCGGTTCCTTCATGACAGACACCATTTTCATCTATCCAACGAGGATTTAATCCGCTGCATTCTTGCCCGACAGGTTCTTGATATTCCACTACGGCACTCGGCACAGGTTCCACCGGAACGACATCGCGAACCTGAGGAGTCACCGTAACGATATCAGCGGCAGGGGGAATAATTAAAGAATGAGCATCTGTGCCAATAGTCAAATCGCCGCCGTCAATTGTTACAGGCGTTTGTCCATTGGCTACATTAGAAGAAACCGAAAGATTATTTTCTAATCGTACAGAAGGGCCTACATTATTTTCGGCTAAAACTTGTTCCACTTTGCCCTGCGTAAGTTTGCCTTGCACGGCTTTACGCAAGTTCAACATGGCTTCTGTCATTTCTACGCTTTCTACCGTGTTGGCCACCACTAACGGATTGTAACGCCCTA